>NZ_JBEFOC010000007.1:0-1446455 GCF_045063755.1 Nonlabens sp. Asnod3-A02 | reverse complement strand
TAATAAGCTCTTAAAACAGGCTTTTGCCATAGCAAAATCAGGATTAATATATGATGACGGATATAGAAGTGTACTGGTTAGAAATTAAGTGAAATTCGCTTGTTTTTTACCACAGTTCTTTGTTGTACACTGGCTTTTTCTTTCCGTAAACTTGCTAGCTTTGGCAAAGCCATACTCTTTTGCAATTTTTGGATATGCGGAGGCCGAAGTGAATTGTAAATGTATATGGCTTTAAGCGTTGGCTAACTAAAGTGTTTTTCAATTAATTCATTCCATTTCTCCTTATGTGTTTTCTTCAGTTCTTTGTCTATTTCAATAGACTCACTATAGTTTTCAATAAACTCATCTAGAGAAGTTATAAGTCTTAAATAATACTTTAAAGTTGGAGTAACACCATTAATTATTATTTGACAACCGTGTTCTATTTTAATTTCAGTTATTAAATCTGCTATTTCTGTTTTGTCACTTTCTTTGGTTCCTTTATAGGATAAAACATAATATCTTTCAGGATTGAATTTTTTTATTTTTTCTATTGCAATACGAATAATATTAGAGTCAATTTCTTTGTCAAGTTTTATTTCTATTGATTCAAATATGTTATCATTTTTAGATATTTCTATGTCACCAGATGATTTTGAAGTTCTATCAGAAGCTGTATGACTTCCCATTTCTTCTAATGTACAATCATTATATCTACTTAACTCATTTATTAAACTTTTGTAAATGGCATAAAAAGCAATAACAGGAAGTTTTGAACCTCCGTGAGTTTCGTAGTTAAAACTAAATTGCTCTTCAAGTGCATTTATTATCTTTTCTATGGTTAAATTTTCCGGATTTTCTAAAGGTTTAATTTCAACAGTTGCACGTTTTTTTGCTTCTATTGCTTGAAATAATATTAGCCTTAAAATATTTGTAGCTTTATCTGAATTTTTTTCTAAATAATCTAATGTCTCTAAAAATGCTTTTTTAACAACTTTGTTACTAATCTTCCCTTGATAATCTAAAGTATATTCATATGGTTGCTCAAGTGAACGAGTTAGCCAACCACTTTCAGCCATTGAAGGTAATCCTAATTCTTTTAAGGTTGGAGTTATGTAGCTAGTATCTATAGTTCTACCCGAAAACCCATTTACCATACTTGACTGATGCTTTCTAACATCCTGTGCTGGAAATAGTGATTTATGGGTTACTAAAGTTGTTAGAACTGTAAAAACACCTTTTTGTGAACTTATTTTTGCTCCAATAAGTTTAATATTTTCAATTGTGTCTGTGTTAATGTTTTTAATGTCATTAACTGTAAAGGAGTTCTCGTAAGTCTCCAACAACTTTTCTTTGTGGTTCATCTATTAGTAAGTTTTGTTCTTTAATACTTTTTGCAACTTCATATATTACTGGGATTGCGACCGAATTCCCTATTTGTTTATAACGTTCACCATTTTTAGAATGTTTTTTGAAATTTTTAGGGAAACCCATTATTCTGTAACATTCATTTATGGTTAATTTTCTTACTCTGTCTTCTTTTGGTAAATAAATAAAAAATCTACCAGACGTTTCTTGAGATGGAATTGTAGGATGTGTTCCTTCTACAGAATAGATTCTATTTGGTTGTCTATGAACTCTTGATAGATGTTCTGTATTGGGTCTAATTCCATTTTTCCAGGTGTTCTTATTTCTATAACCTGTAAATATTAATCCTGTCAATTGCTTTTTAGGATTGTCAATTAAAGTGTATTCAGATTTATCTAAATATTCAAAATCTCCTTTTTTATCAAGAAAGTCTTTTAATTGAACAGGAGCTTTTTTTTCTATTTTTTCAAATTTAAAATGACTATTTTTAGTTGCGATAATAAAAATTCTTTCTCTGTTTTGAGGTAGTCCGAAATTTTTTGCGTTTAAGATTTGATGTGAGACATTATACCCTAGCTTGGTTAAAGTTTCAAGAATAGTTTTAAAAGTTCTTTTCTTATCGTGATGAATTAAATGCTTAACATTCTCTAAAACAACAACCGTTGGTTGTTTTTCATCTATAATCCTACAGATATCGAAAAATAAAGTTCCTCGCGTATCGTCAAAACCTTTTTTCTTTCCAGAAATACTAAAAGGTTGACAAGGGAAACCACCAAGTAAAACATCAAAGTCTGGAATGTCTTGAGGCTTTATTTTAGTAATATCTCCAAAAACTTCTGAATTAAAATTGTCTCGATATACTTCTTGACAAGCTGAATCGATTTCAGATGTAAATACACATTCATAACCAGCATCTTCAAACCCTTTTCTAAAGCCTCCAATACCTGCAAATAAGTCTATAAATTTTGGCTTCATCTTAATGTGTTTTTATTTTATATTTAATTTTTTCTTCCGCTACTTTCAGAACTCGTTCTGCTAAATCTTCATTTTCTAATTCATAGAATACTTTATCACTTAACCAAGCTACTATTAAATCATTTTTTTCTAATTTAAAAAAATCAGCAAATTTGATTACTTGTTCTTTTGTAGGTTTTCTTTCTCCTCTTTCAAATTTGCTAATAATTGCTTGGTCAATATCGAGTTCAGCTCCTACGTGTCGAAGAATATAGTTTTTTTCTTCTCTAGCGTTTCTAATTATTTCTCCAAATGACTTCATAAGACAAATATTATTTTGACAAAAGTAGTCAAATTATTTTAGTAATTCTCAAAAGCGTTGGGAAATTTTAGCTCTTTTGGTTTTTTGAGCGTTAGAATTAAGCGTTGGCAAAAACCAAAAGTGCTAAAATATGTGGCTGGTTTCAGCTTGTGTACAACGGTAAGGCTATGATTCGTTTCAGTCATCAAGCCTTACCGTAAATTCTTAATTGATGGCTCTAAAGATATTACTTTGATCTAAATTACTGTTCTATCTTTAAAATGAATTATAGCTAGTGTTGTGAAATGTCAAGCATTTGCCACACTGCCATACATAATAACAAAACTTCATAAGGAATCTATGCCCTTTATACCTGAGTATAAGGGACGTTGATTCCTGTAAGATCATTCTGTATCTGACATATTAACATCATGTTACTTTGGAATTCAATACTGAAAATACTAACTTTCAAGTTGTTTGTACGTTCTTACGTTCTGAAAACAAGAGTTTTCAACGATGCAATCGAAACAACTTGGAAGGTCTTGCAACAGTTTTTATATCCATAATAACACAGCTATAATTAACCTAGATATAAATGAATCGGTGAATTTCAATGTTGCGAAATCTTTGATTTTTTGCAACGGGCAAAGGTATAAGGCGTGTGAGGCGTTTTGCTTTGTATCCCAATGTTAGAGATGTTAATTTAGGATTTTAAAGATAGACTAAATTTGAATTATACAGCCTCACAGGTAGCCTTTAAAACGCCTGATACGCTTTATGCTTTGTTCACGCCAGTTATTTGTGGCAGCATGACAAAAGCAAGTATGCACCGGATTTAAGACGAGGCGTTTTACACCTTTGCCCGTTCAGGCCAATTAGTAGTTTGGGAGTCTTAAAATTGTTAATTTGTTTATCCTAGAGATTGCTTTATATTTTTCATGGCTATGGAGTAGAGTAATTTTAGTTCGCAATAGGAACAAATTAAAATTTTATAGCGTAGAACTACGGCCGCAGGTAATTGGCCTGAACGGTCTGGTATAAGAATAGTAGGGCTGAAAACAGTCGCTAACCATTCGGATGAAACACAAGCCGAATTTTTAAATTTTTATTATTATCTTTTTTTCTCAATAAGCCAAATTTAAAAATTTGGCGACTTCATAAAAGTACTAGAGCCATTGAATTAAACAATTAATTGCCCTATTATTTTTATACGGTGTTATCTCACGTAATTTAGCGCAATCCTTTCGTAAAGGGATTATTAGTTTTGGTATAATTATCAACCGAAATAAAAATTTCTCGAATTCGTATTTTATCTTCATTGTTTACAATTGAATCCAATGTATGTTGGGCGTGAATATGTCCAACTAAGGTATCGCTATTATTTTTTAATTTAAATTCTAATTGATTTTTTTCGTTATCGTAATTGTAAAAATTTAAAAAATCCGTTTTATCATTTATTTTGCTAATTACAGTAAATGTAAAACTGACTAATTTTCCTTCACGATTCGGATTGAAATGATATTTAATTAATCCGCTGTATTCATTTGAATTTTTAATCTGTTTAAGATTTAATTCGTAAAATAAACTCATCGAACTGTCAAGGACTTTTTTGTTATAAGCAAATACTTGGTTTCCGATTGTATCATTCGATTTACCAATGTAAAGTTCAACATCTTCTGTAATTCCATTTCCATAATCATACGTAATGATCTCCCGTTCAAATTCGTATTCAATTTCGCTTTTCTGTAAAGTTGTATTTTCTGGTTTCTCGTTACATCCGATGATAATTAAACACAAAATTCCATAAAACGCTAATTGTAAAATTTGGAAACAGATTTTTTTCATAATGTGAGATAACGGGCAAAGGTATAAGGCGTGTGAGGCGTTTTGCTTTGTATCCCAATGTTAGAGATGTTAATTTAGGATTTTAAAGATAGACTAATTTTGAATTATACAGCCTCACAGGTAGCCTTTAAAACGCCTGATACGCTTTATGCTTTGTTCACGCCAGTTATTTGTGGCAGCATGACAAAAGCAAGTATGCACCGGATTTAAGACGAGGCGTTTTACACCTTTGCCCGTTCAGGCCAATTAGTAGTTTGGGAGTCTTAAAATTGTTAATTTGTTTATCCTAGAGATTGCTTTATATTTTTCATGGCTATGGAGTAGAGTAATATTAGTTCGCAATAGGAACAAATTAAAATTTTATAGCGTAGAACTACGGCCGCAGGTAATTGGCCTGAACTGTTATATATAAGCAATTTACTAAAAAACCATTAACTAACCCTACCATATGGGGTGTATATAAGAACTTTTTTGTAAAATTTTATGTATTGCGGTTTTAGGTGTATATAAGAACTTTTTAATATTAAACGTTTAATATCGGCTAGAGTTTCTTTCATTTCTAGACCTAAAAAAGACCAACGCATCTGGTTGGTCTTTTGGGTGTGTGTTGTGTTGTAATGTGTTGGTTAGATGTTCCGCTTTCGCGCAAGCGGTATCTATAGTATAGTTATTTTATGTGTCTAGACTGTAGGGTAGGTGCTGCTTTTTATTGGGGTATTAAAATGTTGGGTCTGGCTGTTTGCGCTGGTCCCATTTAATATCGCTCAAGGCGCTTGCTTTTATCCCTATAAAGAAGAACCAGCTGTTACTGGTACCTATAGGTGTCCAGTTAAAACTCATGGTAAAACTCTCTAGATCGCGCTGAAAACGTAGGGTGGTAAAGGACACACCTTTATTTGCAAAATCATAACCGGTGTTACCACCTATGGACCATCGTGGGGACAGTTCTAGGTCACCGCTTACCATAAGACTTTGCTGGTTGATCTCGTTCTGGCGCTGTGCGTTGTTATAGGTCATGGTGTAGGCAAAGTTGAGTGACCACGGTAAATCAAATTTATAGCGGTCTTTATTTACGTCTACGTCTTGCTTTACGGGCTCTTGTTTTTGCTCGCGACTGTAGTCTATGGACTGGCCGAAGAGGTCGTCATCGCGACCACCATTTTGTTGGGTGCGCTCGTTAGATTTTTCTTTATCGCTGTCTTTGTCGCCTTTTTTAAAGTCTTCACTACTCAGTTTAAAACTGGTACGTATTCCTGCTCGTGTAAGTCTAAATAAACTACCGCCGTTATCTATATTAAAGGTATCGATGCGGTTGTTGTTATTATCTAGGGCATAGGGATCTAGGTTTGCGTCAAAGTTAAGGTCTATGTTCTTAGTTATGGGTATGACACCACGTAGGGTAACTGGACTCCAGTTAAGGGAATCTCCTGCAATGTTGTATGAGGTGTTAAAGGATAGTGATTTAAGTACTTGTACCTTGCGTAGATCGGTTTTTGTAGAATCGCGATCGCGCACTTTGGCCTCTATGTTGTTTTGTATACCTAGACTAACGCTACTAGAAAAATTACGTCCTGGTGCACCGAACAAGGTTCCTTCAAAACGGCTGAAGAATTGCTCTTCTTCGGTAGGAGCGTCCATACCTTGCTCTGTTAATATACGGTCGTAGTATTGCTCAAAACTAGGATTTGCACTGTAGCTTAAATTAGGACGTATGATGTGACGTATGGCCTGTATTTTTGATTCTGGATTTTTTGATTTCCAGCTACCATAAACGGTAGTACCTACACTGGCTCCATAACTATAGGTGCGGTAAGCGTCAAAACCGCTTATGGTGTCTGTCACGGTTTCAAAAACACCGTCTTCATCTTCTACAAATTTCTGTCTGAAGGTTTCAAACACCCAGTTTTCTTGAAAGTTGGCATTGGCACTGAAACTGAAGTATCCTGCTTTAAAGTTAGTCGCTACCGGTATGCTGTGTTGTAAACCAGAAACGGCGTTGTCAAACATTTTTTCTGTCAGGAAATCGTCTCCATTTGTGGTAATGCGATTTTCACCTCTTAAATTGTACTGTAAATTTATATTTTGAATCACTCCTTTTTTTACACCTTCTTTGGGTGCAAATGGATAGACTCTAGAGACACTACCTTGTAGAGTAGGTAGGGTAAGGTTAACGACGTCTGTGTTGGTGTTTTGGTTTTGTGTTATACTGGCGCTCAAATTTACTTGCGGCTCTCCACTGAAGGATTTTGAATAGGATATGGAACTGCTCAGGTTGTTTACTAGTGTGGCGCTCTGGTTGATCTGGTTAAAGGACTCTCTATAAAACTCACTACTACCCAGGTTTACACTGGCGCTAAATGTGGAACTAGGACTGGACTTGCTGTCTTGTGAGTGCTGCCAGTTAATGTTGTAACGAGAGGTTTGTGAAAAGTCAGAAAAACCACGCTCGCTTTGTAGTTGGTTTTCAAAAAGGAATCTTAAACTACCGTTATATTTATACCGCACGCGGTAATTGCTCTCTACTCGTGCACCATAACTACCGTTTGTAAAATAGTCTCCTAATACGGTAAGGTCCATGTAGTCGTTAACGGCAAAATAGTAACCACCGTTTTGTAAAAAATATCCCTGCGTGTTGTTGTTACCGAAGGATGGGATAACGACACCACTCTTGCGCTCTGTAGTCATAGGGAAATAAGCAAAGGGTAAACCTAGCGGTGTAGGCACGTCTGCAATGTACATGTTTACCAGACCGGTGACGATCTTTTTACCTGGGACAAATTTTATTTTACGTGCCAGGAAATAATATTCTGGATTATCTGGATTCTTAGAAGTGGTAAAACGTGCGTTTTTCATGTAGAAAACAGAATCGTTTACCTTTTTAGTCACGTCTGCCACGACATTAAACTCTCCTTGCGTGGTGCTAGAATTATAGGTAAGCGCTTTTTGAGAGTCTTTATTAAATACTATAGAGTCTGGTTTAACCACATTGGTACCTTGTGTAAAGACCGGTTTTTGTGTGTAACCTAGAGAATCTTGCACGATACCATAGGCTGTTATATTACCAGTATTGTTATTAATAATTATGGTACCAGCTTCTATGGTAATGTCTCCATAAGTGATTTTTGCCTCATTATAAAGGGTAACGGTATTTGCTCTTCTATCGATGCGTTTATAGTCCTTTGCGGTAGATTCTACTACGTATTCTAGAACTGCTTTGGGCTTTTTTATAGAATCGTTAACGACGGTGTCGTTCTCTTTTTTAAGGTCCTCTATATTAACCACAGTTTTGGCAGGCTTTTTTTCTGCTTCTTTTTCAGTAGGTTGTGGCGCTGGTGCTGGTATAGGTGTACCAGTTTCTGGTAGCTCTTGTGCTATTGCAGTAGCAGCACTTAATAAAAAGAGCGTTAAAAAAATTATATGCTTTAAATGTAAATGCAATCTAGGTTGTACTATTTTCGTTGTTAGAAATGGTCTGGTTTTTGAAATGTCAAAACTACATATAAATTTTAAGCGTTTTTTGATAATTACGCTTTCGCGAAAGCGAATTAATAAACAACACATTCACAACTCATAAGTTTAATATGAAAACGAAGTTATATCTTATTATTGCCTTAATTATTATACCAGTGTTATCGATTGCAAATATACCCATCGATTCTACAAAAACTAATGTTAAAAAGGTTTTTACCGTTGTACTAGATGCAGGCCATGGTGGTAAGGACTCTGGTAAATTTGTAGCCAACACAAAAGAGTCGGATATAGCGCTTAAAGTTGTTAAAATACTGGGAAAACAACTCGAGTCGCATGCCGATATTAAAGTGGTTTACACGCGTACGACAGATAAATTTCTAGAATTATATCAACGAGCAGACATAGCAAATAATGCAAAAGCAGACCTTTTTGTGTCGGTACACTGTAATGCTGCCGCGGCAACACAGGCCAAAGGAAATGAAACATGGGTGCTAGGAATACATAGAAATGCAGATAATCTAGAAGTGGTACAACGAGAGAATTCTGTTATCTTATTAGAAGAAGATTATAAGGAAAAGTATGTGGGTTTTGACCCCAATGATCCATCTAGCTTTGCTACTAATCTTATGATTCAAGAAGAATACCTGGATAATAGTATAGAAATGGGTGCAAACGTTCAAAAACGATTTGCCGAAGATTTAAAGCGTAAGAATAGAGGTGTGAAGCAAGCAGGATTTGCCGTACTGAGACTTTCTTATATGCCTAGTGTACTTATAGAAACCGGTTTTCTAACTAATAAAGAGGAGCGCACCTTTCTTAAAAGCAGCGCTGGACAGAAAAAAGTAGCGGCTTCTATTTATGACGCGGTACTGGATTATCAAAAAAATAGAGATATCAACCTTTTTGAAGTAGAACAGGTAGATACTTCTAGTCCTACGGTTATAAAACCAGCCGCTAGTAATGCTATTTATAAGGTGCAAATAAGTGCGAGTAGTAAGAGACTTGAAGCAAAGTCCTACAACTTTAATAAGCTGCCAGAAATCTCTAGAGAGAAGGATGGTGGTATATATCGATACTTTACTGGTAATTTTTCTAGCCTAAAAGAGGCGTCTGATTTGCGTAAAAAAGCCATCGCAAAGGGTTATAAATCAGCGTTTATCGTGATTTATGAGAATGGAGAACGTCGTAGGTTGTGATAACTCATAAAAAAATGTTAGTCCATATAAATTAAGCTTGCCGTATCTTTACCTTCGTAGAAAAGGATATAAATGAAATTTTCAAAGGAAATTAAAGTTGGAATGCTTACTGTGGGAGCAATAGCACTCTTTATTTTTGGGTATCAATATTTAAAAGGTCGCAATCTTTTGAGTGATGATCGTTCCTTCTATGCCGTGTATGATAATGTAGAAGGACTTACGTCGTCTGCACCAGTGACTATTAACGGTTTACGTGTCGGTAATATCGATAACATAGACTTTTTAGACAGTTCTGGTAGATTGCTGGTTAAGTTTCATGTAAATGAATCTTTCAAATTCTCTTCAGAAAGTGTAGCTTCTGTTTACAGCACCAGTATTATAGGTGGTAAAGCACTAGCGATTGTACCTAATTATCAAAGTAAAGCAAGACCTGCGCAACCTGGTGATACTCTTAAATCTAGTACAGACGAAGGGTTACAAGGTAAGGTTATGGAAGAATTTTTACCTTTAAAGGATAAGATAGAAAGCATGATTGTAAATGCAGACTCTGTTCTATCTGCAGTAAATCAAACACTAAATCCAGATACTAGACTTGCGATTACTAACAGCTTAGACGAAGTAAATAAAACGCTTGTAGAAATAAGAGGACTTTCTAAAAATGCAAGCTCTTTACTAGCCGATAACAAAACAGAACTTAATAGTACGATTAAGAATCTAGATGTGACTACCAGAAACTTTGCCGCTATATCTGACACACTAGCACAAGTGGAAATAGCTGGTACGGTAAAAGAATTAGAAAATGCAATTTCTAAATTTAATGTAGTTCTAGACGATGTAGCATCAGGTAAAGGAAGTCTCGGTAAATTAATGACCGATGATAAACTTTATAACAACCTAGAAAGAACCACACGACAGGCAGAAATGTTGATGCAGGATATCAAATTGAATCCTAAGCGTTATGTGCATTTTTCTGTATTTGGAAAAAAGCCTGGAGAGTATGAAAAACCAGAAGATAGAGATCAATAATTGACCATGGAATATATACCTAATATTATTTTTACATTACTCCTTATTGCTGGAGTAGGATTTTTTGCGAGCAATATTAAAAAAATGATTCGCAATATTAAGCTAGGAAAAGAAGTAGATCGCTCTGACCGTAAAGGAGAACGATTTGGACAAATGGCACGTATCGCTTTAGGGCAATCTAAAATGGTGCGCCGTCCAGTTGCTGGTTTCTTGCATATAGTAGTTTATGTAGGTTTTGTGATTATTAACATAGAAGTCCTAGAGATTATCATAGATGGTATCACAGGACAGCATAGAATATTTGCTCCTTTCTTAGGTGGTGTGTACGATTTCTTGATAGCAACATTTGAAATCCTTGCCTTTTTAGTTCTAGCATCTGTTATCGTTTTCTGGATAAGAAGAAATGTAATGAACATTAAACGTTTCATTATGGGAGAGCTTAAAGGCTGGCCTAAAAATGATGCCAATTATATTCTTTATTTTGAAGTAGTTTTAATGTCGTTGTTTTTAACCATGAACGCAGCAGACTTTACCATACAACAAGGTGTTCTTGCAGGACAGTTTACTAGCGAGGCAGCATTACATTATATCAACGCAGGTAGTTTTCCTATCAGTGGTTTTATAGCGCCGTTATTTGATGGTCTAAGTTTTGAAACTTTACATATTATTGAAAGAACTTGCTGGTGGTTGCACATCGTAGGTATTCTTATTTTCTTAAACTACTTGTACTGGTCTAAGCATTTACACATTATGCTTGCTTTTCCAAATGTATATTTTGCAAAACTTACTCCTAAAGGGCAGTTGACTAACATGGCTGCTGTTACTAAAGAAGTAAAAATGATGATGGATCCAGACGCAGATCCATTTGCAGCACCAGATCCAAGTGAGGCAGACGAAGTTCCTGCAGCGCTAGGAGCAAATGATATTTTTGATCTCGATCAAGTACAGTTACTTAATGCATATACCTGTACAGAATGTGGACGTTGTACGTCAGAGTGTCCAGCAAATATTACTGGTAAGAAATTAAGCCCGCGTAAAATCATGATGGAAACTCGTGATAGACTAGAAGATGTAGGTGCGGTAATAAATAAAGAAGGTGAGTGGAAAGATGACGGTAAGACCTTATTAAACGACTACATCACACCAGAAGAATTATGGGCTTGTACTACATGTAACGCATGTGTAGAGGCTTGTCCTATAGGTATCGATCCATTAAGTATCATAATGGAAATGAGAAGATATTTAGTATTAGAAAATAGTGCGGCACCTACAGAACTTAATGTTACTATGGGTAACATAGAGAACAATGGTGCGCCATGGCCGTATAACCAAATGGACCGTTTAAACTGGTCAAAAGAGTAAATTATGAGTGAAGAACAGTTTAATGAAGCCCTTAATGAAGATGGATCTCTAGCTAGTCCAGTACTTCCAGAAGGAGTAAAGAATTATTTAATCGATATAGACGGTACCATTACAGAAGATGTGCCTAATGAAGAACCAGAAAGAATGGCGACTTGTGCACCATTTCCTGATGCTTTAAAAACGCTTAATGAATGGTATGATCAAGGTCATGTGATTTGCTTCTTTACTTCTAGAACAGAAGAACACCGCGAGGTGACTACAGACTGGTTAAATAAACATGGGTTTAAATTTCATAGTTTATTAATGGGTAAACCTAGAGGTGGTAATTACCACTGGATAGATAACCACATGGTAAGAGCGACACGTTATACAGGTGAGTTTACACACCTGGTAGAAAAAGAAGTGACTATAGAGGTTTTTAAAAACCATAAATAATTTGTAGGATTCGCTTTCGCGAAAGCGAGATCCCTCTAATTAATAATAAAAATTTATACCTATTCTGAATTCATACTTTTTGGATTCTTAATTTTTAAGATATGAGTAATAATTTAGTAGTACCTACAGCAGCAGAATTTATAGCGCAAGGCAAACAACCAGAGGTTTTGTTCTGGGTAGGATGCAGCGGTAGTTTTGACGATAGAGCAAAGAAAATAACAAAGGCTTTTGTAAAGCTTTTAAATAAGGCAGGTGTAGAATTTGCAGTTTTAGGAGCAGAAGAAAGTTGTTCTGGAGATCCTGCAAAACGTGCTGGTAATGAGTTCTTATTCCAGATGCAAGCCATGATGAATATCGAGGTGTTGAATGGATATGGTATTAAAAAAATAGTAACGGCATGTCCACACTGTTTTAATACGCTTAAAAATGAATACCCAGAATTAGGTGGTAACTATGAAGTAGTACACCACACTTCTTTTCTTAAAGATTTAATCGCAGACGGTAAATTAACCATAGAAGGCGGGAAATTTAAAGGTAAGAAAATCACGTATCACGATCCATGTTATCTAGGTCGTGCAAATGAGATTTATGAAGCGCCACGTGATTTAATAGAAAAACTAGATGCGGCACTTATAGAAATGAAACGCAGCCGTCGCAACGGTTTATGTTGTGGTGCTGGTGGTGCACAAATGTTTAAAGAGCCAGAAGAAGGTAATAAAGACATAAACGTAGAACGTACAGAAGAAGCGGTAGATACTGGTGCAGAGATTATTGCTGCAGGATGTCCTTTCTGTAACACAATGATTACAGACGGTGTTAAGGCGGTAGAAAAAGAAGGTCAGGTAGAAGTAATGGATGTAGCAGAATTAATAGCAAGCGCAGCAGATTTATAAATGAGAAATTTATTATTACTTAGTATCGCATTTCTTGCAACAGTAGTTGTAAATGCACAGGAATTTGACAAAGAAGCAATAACAAAACTATCTAATGGTGTTTGTGAATGTATTGAAGGTAAAGAAGGTCTTGATACAAGAGAAAAAGCAGAATTAGAATTTGGTCGTTGTATCATGCAAGTGTATTCAAATGATCAGGAATATTTTAATGAAAAAGGACTTGATATAACAAATCCGCAGAAATCTCTTAACATAGGAAAGCAGGTAGGTGTAACACTAGCATCAACATGTGAAGAGGCTTTACCTATTTTTATGATGATAGCTAGGGATGTTAGACAAGCACAAGTATCATCTGAAGAAGAAGAATACGATGAGCAAGAATACATCGAGTTTACAGGTAAAATAGTAAAATCTGACGATAAGAAATTCACCACTTTTGAAATAAAAGATGAAGACGGCCGCAGACATAAAGTTATATGGCTTACTTATGTGGATAATGACGAGTTACTAGAAGACGCTGTAAAGGGTAAGAAATCTTATGTATTTACCGCAATGGAACTCGATATTTATGACCCACGTATAGGTGAATACCGCAACATGTTAGTTCTAGATAGAATTGATACAATAGAAGAGTAATTGAAAGAGAAACTAGATTATAAAAGCATTGTCCTTTCAGGAGCATTCGGTGGTCTTGTGTATGCCATAATCATGTCTATATTTTATCAAATTACTGAAGACACAGGTTTTAGCATTCTCAAGTTTGCTGTAGATTTTATAATGTTCGGTTTATTAGTAGCTGGTATTATATGGTGGTCCATGAGAAATAGTAGTAAAAATAAAAAATAATGAGTTTATTTAACTTTGATAGAGTGCCAGTAAAGACACGTTTTATCTACGCATTATTAAGCTCTGGTTTTACTACTTTATTTTGTTACATCATATTTACCGTTTTTGATATGGCAGACTATGATTGGGGATACTACATTTTCTTTTTCATAGCGATGTTTATCTTTGGCTTTTTTAGTTCTGGTTATTCCATAAATAAAAAGAAAAAGTAATGTTTACAAATAAACAGAATAGAGCATCTCTTAAAGCGAGATTGATTTATACCATTACGGTTACGGTAATATTTACTTGTATTATGGAGTCGTATGATTACTTTTTTGGTGACGAGCCCTTTAACCTCAAGGCTTCTTTGCTCTCTTCTCTTCTGTTTGGGGTTTTATTATTTTTAATGAGTTACTTTACTTTAAAAGCAAAAAAATAAATTATGCACGCAAATTTCAAAGATCTTCCAGACGATGCTAGAGTGTGGATTTACCAAGCAAATAGACCTTTTACCACTGATGAGATCAATGAGTTGAAACCACAAATGGATAATTTTTTACAGAAGTGGACTGCTCATGGTAAAGATCTTAGAGCAGGTGTAGACTATCCATATAATAGATTTATAGTGATAGGTCTGGACCAGTCAGAGGCTGGAGCGACAGGTTGTTCTATAGATGCAAGTGTGCGTTTTATACAGTCTATAGAAAAAGCATATCGTGTGGATTTAATGGATAAGATGAATGTTACTTTTAAAAATGGGCAGTATGTCGCACATAAAGATCTAGCAGATTTTAAAAAAATGTGTAAAGCAAAATCGGTTTCTCCTAAAACCATAGTTTTTAATAATCTAGTAGAAACAGTAGGAGAATATAAAGAACACTGGGAAGTACCGGCAAGCGATAGCTGGCATTCTAGATTTTTCTAGAAAACACCTTTTGTTATGACTAGAGTAATCGCCTTTATCGATAAATTTAAAGTGGTTATAGCGATCTCCATGATATTGATTATGATATCGACGGTTAGTTTCAGTTACCTGAATACTAAAAGTTCTGAAGAGTGTTTAGAAACAGCACAATTTATCTGTCCAGACGGTATTGCGAGTTATCATCACAGCAGTGATTTTTTTGAAGGAGATAGTTGCACTTGTGAGTGTCTTTAAGGTATGATTTTAGTTAATAAAACAGTTAAAAACCAGCTTACTTTTAAGCTGGTTTTTTTATGCAGTCCTTTTGTTTTTCGGTATCTTTCGAGTAAGGAACGATTCTTGGTTTCCTTATTTAAAATTCTTGATATATTATATGAAATTTAAAAATGCATCATTGCTTTTGGTAGTGTTAGCTTTCGCGAAAGCGTACACATCACAAGCGCAATTAACTAATAACAAGCCTCTTATTGCTGCAGATTCTATTGCCCAAATGCATTGGGTAGATAGTGTTTATAACAGTCTATCTCAAAAAGAAAGGATAGGGCAGCTGTTTATGGTAGATATGTTTTCTAATAAAGGAAAAGCTCATGAAGACCATGTGCGCAATCTGGTAGAGAAACATAAAATAGGTGGTGTTATTTTTTCTAAAGGTGGTCCTGTAGAACAAGCCTATTTAACTAACGAGTTACAAGCAAAATCTAAGACTAAAATGTTAATCGCAATGGATGCAGAATGGGGTCTCTCCATGCGTCTAGAAGATACGTATGCTTTCCCATGGAATATGACGCTGGGTGCAACGCCAGGTAATACTTCTAGTTATGAAGTGGGACAGCGTATAGGTGAGCACTGTAAAAGACTGGGCGTTCATATCAATTTTGCTCCTGATGTAGATATCAATACAAATCCTAAGAACCCTATTATAGGGAATAGAAGTTTTGGTGAAGACATGTACAATGTGACGGATAAAGCTGGTGCTTTTATGAAAGGAATGCAAAGTACTGGTACACTAGCTTGTGCAAAGCATTTTCCTGGTCATGGAGATACAGATCAAGACAGTCACAAGACGTTGCCTACGGTAGATTTTAGTGCAGAGCGTATAGATAGTGTAGAATTATATCCTTATAGAAAGTTGATTAAGGAAGGTATGGCTAGTGTGATGATAGCACATTTAAATATACCTAGTCTAGAGCCTCGTGCTGGTTATCCTACAAGCATCAGCCACAAAGTAGTGACTGATATATTGAAAACTAAATTAGGTTTTAACGGTCTTATTTTTACTGATGCTCTTAATATGAAGGGTGCAAGTAACTTCAGCGCACCTGGAGAGATTGATCTTGCAGCTTTTAAAGCAGGTAATGATGTGCTACTTATTTCTGAAAATATACCGAAGTCTATCGCAAAAATTACAGAAGCTATTGCAAGTGGTGATGTAACAGAAGAACGCCTAGCTTATTCTGTAAAGAAAATTTTAATGTCTAAGTATGTGGTAGGTCTTCATGAATACAAGCCTATTGTTATTTCTAATCTAGTAAAGGATTTAAATACAGAGCAAGATGACGTGGTGTATGAAAATGCTATATCTAAGGCAATTACAGTACTGAAAAATAAGAATAATATCTTACCTCTTCAAAATCTAGAAACTAAAAAAATCGCTTATGTGGAATTAGGAGATGATAGTGGAGATGTGTTTTTTAAAGAATTGAATAGGTATACTAATGTCGATAAGGTAGCAGCAGATAAGTTAGATGTACTGCTTACTATGCTAGAAAAATACAATACGGTTATTATAGGGCTGCATAGAAGTAATGCAAATCCATGGAAATCATATCGATTAAAACAACATGAGTTAACGTGGCTGTATGAAATAGCGAGAAAACACGATGTAGTTTTTGATGGTTTTGTGAGACCCTATATGCTAGATCAGATTAAAACTACCGAAAATTTTGAAGGTATAGTCATGTCTTATCAAAATAGCAAAATGAGCCAAGAGGTGAGTGCGCAAATTATTTTTGGCGCGAGAGATGCTGTAGGTACATTGCCAGTAAGTTCTGGATTATTTAATGTTAATGATGGTATAAAGGTTAAGAATGTAAAACGTCTTTCTTACGGACATAACCCTTCTAGTGTTGGGCTAGACTCTCGTATGGTGGCAAAAATAGATAGCATTGCTAAGTATACCATAGATGGAAAAGGAGCGCCAGGTATGCAAATTTTAGTGGCTAGACACGGTAAAGTGATTCTAGATAAAACATATGGTTACCATACTTATAATAAAAAAAGTAAAGTAAATGAGAGTGATGTGTACGATATCGCATCGGTTACTAAAATTCTGGGAACATTACCGCTGGTTATGGAGTTAGAAGAGTCTCATGTAGTATCTCTAGACGATTCTATTTCTAAATTAGATATAGACTTGACTAGTTCTAATAAAGAACAAATCACGGTAAAACAAATGCTGTCACATTATGGTCGTTTTAAGCCATGGATACCGTTTTATATCTACACGCTAGATTCATTAACTAAACTGCCGTTGTCTAAATACTACAGTAATGGACCGCAGCAAGGGTTTGATATACAGGTGGCAAATGGAATGTACACAAACATACAAGTACAAGACACGATATTTAATCGTATTAAAACAAGTGATTTAAGAAAAAAGCTAGAATATAAGTACAGTGATCTTCCTTATTACTTAATGAAAAAATATATTGAAAAGCATTATAATAAAAATCTTGATGAATTAACTCAGAATCATTTTTATGAATCTCTGGGTATGAATCGTACTGGATATTTACCACGTGATAAATTTCCTTTGAATCAAATTGTTCCTACAGAAAACGATACCCTTTTTAGAAGACAACTCGTACATGGTTATGTACATGATCAAGGTGCTGCCATGCAGGGCGGAATAGGTGGTCATGCAGGATTATTTTCTACAGCAAATGATGTGGCAAAAATGATGCAAATGTACATGCAAGGCGGTACCTATGGCGGTAGACAGTATTTTACTCCAGAAACCATAGATAAATTTAATACCTGTTATTACTGTGAGAACGATGTGAGACGTGGTGTAGGATTTGATAAACCACAATTAAAAGTATCTGGACCTACTTGTGGTTGTGTAGGTAAAAGTAGTTTTGGTCACAGTGGATTTACTGGTGCTTACACCTGGGCAGATCCTGAAGAAGAAATAGTTTATGTATTTTTATCTAACCGCGTGCATCCAGATGCTGGAAACAGGTTTATCATTAAAGAAAATATAAGAACTAACATACAGCAAATAATCTATGACTCGATCATAGACTAAAAATATACTAATGAAACTAGCTATAGTTTGTTATCCTACCTTCGGTGGTAGTGGAGTAGTTGCTACCATGTTGGGTACCGCACTCGCTCAACGTGGGCACGAAGTTCATTTTGTTACTTATAAACAACCGGTACGACTAGAGTTGTTATCTAGAAATATATTCTTTCATGAGGTAAATGTAGAAGAGTATCCTTTATTTCATTACCAGCCCTATGATCTTGCATTATCTAGTAAACTGGTTAATGTAGTTCAAGAATATGGCATAGAATTACTTCATGTACATTATGCCATACCGCATGCTTATGCAGGTTACATGGCGCAACAAATGTTAAAAGAACAAGGCATCATAATACCTATGGTCACCACGTTGCATGGTACAGATATTACACTTGTAGGTAACCATCCTGTTTATAAGCCTTCGGTTACTTTTAGTATTAATAATAGTGATGCGGTTACATCTGTATCAGCTAGTTTAAAGAGAGATACATTAAAGCTTTTTGATATAAAGAAAGAGATAGATGTAGTTCCTAATTTTATAGATATGTCTTTGTATAAGACCGAGTTTAAGGATTGTGACAGGTCTGTAATGGCTTTTCCAGAAGAGCGTATTATCACTCATGTATCTAACATGCGCCCAGTTAAAAGGGTGATGGATATTATCAAAATATTTGAGAAGGTTCAAAAAGAAATCCCTTCTATACTCATTATGGTAGGTGATGGCCCAGAACGATTTGCTGCAGAAGAATATGCAAATAAAGCAGGCTTAAAAATGAAAATTAAGTGGGTAGGAAACAGTACAGAAATAGACCGCATCCTTTGCTTTTCGGACTTGTTTTTATTGCCTTCAAAAAAAGAAAGTTTTGGACTCGCAGCGCTAGAAGCTATGGCAAATCGCACACCAGTAATTTCTTCTAATACAGGTGGCCTTCCAGAGGTGAATGAAGATGGTGTTTCTGGTTTTACAAGTAATGTGGGTGATGTAGATGAGATGGCTGCAAATGCTATTAAGATCTTAAAAGATGATCAGGTTTTAAGTGATTTTAAGAATGCCGCTTTCGCGAAAGCGGAACAATACGACATACTAAATATAATACCACAATATGAAAAATTATATGAAAACGTGCTTGCTGGCACTAAGCCTAATTAGTCTAAGCTCGTGCTGTAGCAAAAAAGAATTAGTGAACCAGACTCTTAAATCTGGCGGCGAGGATTTCATTATAATTCTTAAAGAGAGCAATACTAATATTACAGAAGAAAGTGCTTATGTGATTGATAATGAAAAAGAGTTAGTAGCACTTTATGAGCAATTAAATGAAACGAGATCACCACATTTAGAACTACCGGTTATAGATTTTAAAAAGCAGTCTGTTATCGTTGCTGCAATGGGGCAGAAATCTACCGGAGGCTTTTCTTTTACTAAAGTAAAGGTGAACAAGAGTGAAGTAGTCAAATATATAATTTATACTCAATCTCCTGCACCACAAGATATGGTAACCATGGGAATGACCACGCCAGGAATAGTACTACTAGCTAACCAGCCTGCAGACTCCATAAAGGTGACTGTTAAATAGTAACAGGAAATATATACCATAAAAAAACGGCGATCACAAATGATCGCCGTTTTTAGTATGTTTATCATACGTCTGTTCTAGAACTGATATCTTATTCCTAAGGCGATATCTAGATCATTTCCATCTCTAAAATCACCAAAGTAAAACTCTGGTCGTACGTCTAGAGAAAGTAGTAATGGAATGTCAAAGTTGTATTCTATACCTACTTGTCCAGCTGCAAAAATGAAAGTTTCAGAATCATCATCAAAGTTGTTTCTTCCAGGGAAATCGTCGTCTAGACTAATAGTTCCTAAGCCACCACCAGCACCTGCATACCAGTTAAAACCACCTTCTATGTTCCACATCCACTGGTATAATCCTGTCGCTTTAAAACCATCAAAATTATCTCCACTTTCATAACCTAGATCTATTTCTAATCTATTGTTATCACTTAAAGCCCTTTGGTAAGAAATTTCAGTACCAAAACCGTCACCATCACCAGTACGTATTCCTATCGCATTTTTAGAAACTTCTTGTGCTTCACTCATGGCTACTGCACCTATTACTAACATCACTGTAAAAAATACTTTTTTCATAATTGATTTAATTTTTTACAAATATCTACTAGTTAAATTATTGATTAAGTTTATATATTGTTAATTAAATGCGATATGTTCTTAAAAGAAGTTAAGGTTTATCCTTCAAATTCAAAATCCTCACCGCCACCACCGTTGGCACCGCCATTACGAGCATTTTTCTTCTTTTGATTAAATCTATACACAAAGCTTAAATTCACTTGTCTCTCTCTCCATTGAAATTCACTGTCTGTTGTGAAGTCGTCAGTGATTGTAGTACTTTGTCTTTTACGACTATTAAATAAATCACTTACGTTAAGAGATATTGTAGCATCGTCACCTAAAATGTCTTTACTTGCTGCTAGATTCATAGTAAAAATACCATCGGTAGTCGTTTGTGCATTTTCTGAAGCACCACGATAATTTAATCTAGTCTGCAGATCAATTCCAGATGGGATACTGAATTTTTGGTTCAGTCTAGCAAAGTATGAAGTGTTTTCAAAATCAAAATTTTGACCTCCAAAATCTCCATCCGTAGTTGCTCTGTATAAATTGAAGTCTGTATTAATAGTCCACCATTTAAAAGGTCTGTACATCATAGTTAATTCATAACCTATACGTTCTTGTGTAGATAGGTTTACTGGTGTACGTCTTATGATTGGGTCACCATTATCGGTTACAGCACCTGTGTCTTCTTGAATAAATTCCCAGTTATCATCACTACGATTATAATAGATAGAGGTATTAAAAGTAAATTTACTCCATCTTCTTAAATAACCTAAATCTATGGAATTAGTAAAAGTAGGGTCTAGATCTACATTTCCTTGAAACACGTTAGACTCACTAGATCTACTTGGGAAAGGGTTTAAGAAACGTCCTCGAGGTCTTCTTACACGTCTGTTATACCCTAAAGTAATATTTTCACCGTCTTGTAACTCATATCCTAAGTTAAGAGTAGGGAAGAGGCTGCTGTAGTCTTTCTTATCTTCTGTATTACTAGTAGCTTGTTTAATAGTAACATTAGTTTGCTCAAATCTTAAACCTGCAAGGAAAGAAAATTTACCAAATTCTTTACCGTACTGACTATAAACTGCGTTTACTAACTCTTCGTAATCAAAGGTATTGTTAAGTCCAGCATCTGGAAGTAGCGGTCCATTAGGTAAGTCATCTTGTGCTATTTCTTCTAAGAAAAAAGAGTTGCTAATATCACGGTAGTTACCTCTATAACCAGCCTCAAACTGCGTGTCTTCTCCTATAGGTAAAACATAATCAAATTGCGCTGTAGCATTTTGCTCATCTTCATCAGTAAATGTGCGTTCTACATCATTAATTGTGTTAGTAGTAGTTTCAGTTTCTAGAATGTTAGCATTTTGATCACTGATAGAAGTAGAGTACTGTATGCTAGCTGTAATTTTCTGACCATTATCATCTAGATCATTCTTGTAATCAAGAGAGTATTGTACTCTAGTATCGTCTTCAGCTTCAGCCTCTACACGTGTGGTAGCTTCATTTAAATTTCCATTTTCATCTAGACGTTCAATAACGTTTGTGTTCACATCGTCATCATTACCTAGACGGTAAACGATGTTTGCAACTATACTAGACTGGTCATTTATAAAATACTCAGCACCTAGACTTGTAAAGAAGTTTCTACCTAATCGGTCAAAATCACGCTCTTCATTCACAAACGTATTTAATGCTGTACCGACTGGATATTCTGTATTTGTTGTAGAGTTACCAGGAGTCTCTCTGTATCTAAAACCAGTGTTGGTGAAAAAGTTCCATTTTTCAGTACGGTAGTTACCATTGAAAGAAAGGCCTAATTGTGGGTTATAACCAGTATCTAATTGCAGGGTACCGTTAAAACCTAAAAGTTTATTTTTTCTTAGAATTATATTTAAGATACCAGCAGTACCTTCTGCATCATACCTTGCACTAGGTGCTGTTATAACTTCTATTTTTTCAATCGCATCTGCTGGAATTTGTCTTAATGCCTCTGCACCGTTAAATCCTACGAGAGCACTCGGTCTACCATCTATTAAAATAGTAACATCATCATTACCTCTCAACGCAACATTTCCTTCTACATCTACAGATACAGACGGCACGTTATCTAGCACATCACTTGCGCTACCACCACGTACAGTTAAATCCTTACCTATGTTATAGATTTTTTTATCAAGACGTATGTCCACAGTAGTTTTTTCTGCTACGATCAGTACACCATCTAACTCTGCAACGTCTTGTTCTAGAGCGATAGTTCCATAATCTTGATTTGCGTCGATTACCTGGCCTGTTTTAATAAGACTTTTAAAAGTGATGTATTCCCACTTAATAGTATAAGTACCAGGAGTAACATTAAATTGATAATTACCTTCTAGATCGGTAACACCACCTTGTGGAGATTTATCAGGAGTAGCACTAATAAATGAAATAGTAGCAAATTCTAGCGCCTCACCAGAAGTTTTATCTACTAACTTACCCTTAATGGTAATGGGATTTGAATTTTGTGAATAACCCAATGTCGCCGTTAACAACAGGAGTAACGTAATAATTTTTTTCATAACAATCTTAAAGTTTCTTCTAAGACGGCAAATCTATCTGAAGGGTTAATCAGACTTTGCTAAAGTTACGTTAAAGCTCGTCACTAGGCTTTTCTTTACTACTTTCCATTAAGAAAGCTTTAAGAAAAGCGTCTATGTCACCGTTAAGAACAGCGTCTGTATTACCAGTTTCATGTCCTGTTCTCACATCTTTAATAAGTTTATAGGGATGCAATACATAATTACGTATTTGAGAACCCCATTCTATTTTCATCTTACCAGCTTCTATCTCTTGTCTCGCGGCATTACGTTTTTGCAATTCTATTTCAAAAAGTTGTGATTTAAGCATTTGCATCGCTTTTTCACGGTTTTCTAGTTGAGAGCGCGTTTCAGAATTATGAATTACTATACCAGATGGGTGGTGAGTAAGTATGGCCTTAGTCTCTACTTTATTCACATTTTGACCACCAGCACCACTAGATCTAGCAAAATCCCAATTAATATCTGCTGGGTTAATGTCTATTTCTATAGAATCGTCTGCAAGAGGATAGACATATACAGACGCAAAAGAGGTATGTCGTTTTGCATTAGAGTCAAAAGGAGATATACGTACCAATCTATGTACACCATTTTCACTTTTTAACCAGCCAAAACTATAATCACCTTCTATCTCTAGAGTAACGGTTTTAATACCGGCCACATCACCTGCCTGAAAGTTAAGTTCCTTAACCTTATAACCATTCTTCTCTGCCCACATCATGTACATTCTCATAAGCATCTCTGCCCAGTCACAAGACTCTGTACCACCAGCGCCGGCAGTAATTTGTAGGACGGCACTCATGTCATCACCCTCGTTAGAAAGCATGTTTTTAAACTCTAGCTTTTCAATTAGATCATTAGTGGCATTGTACTTTGCCATTACATCTTCTTCACTAGCCTCACCTTCTTTAAAGAATTCAAAGAGTACTTCAAGATCTTCTGTAAGAGTTACTGCGGTAGCATAATCTGTAGTCCATTGCTTTTTAGTACGCAATAGTTTCATGATGACCTCTGCATCTTTGGGCGTATTCCAAAAATCTGGTGAAAAGGTCTTCTCTTCTAGGTTAGTTATCTCAATTTGTTTGGCATCAATTTGTAGATAATCCTTCAGTTTTTCAACACGTTCTTGTAATTCTTTAACCTGTTCGGCAGTAATCATAGTTCTATTTTCGGCGATTGCAAAAATAGAATTAAATTCTTTGCCATTATAGATACATATATATGGTATAGATATTATTTTTATCTCGCTTTCGCGAAAGCGTAACTAGAACATAAACATATGATAGATTTAAGAAGTGATACCGTAACAAAACCTAGCAAAGAAATGATGCAAGCCATGTTCCAAGCGGAAGTAGGAGATGATGTGTATAAGGAAGATCCTACGGTTAACGAATTAGAGAGACGTGTTGCAGAAATGTTCGGTATGGAAGATGCCTTGTTTTTTCCTACTGGTAGTATGGCAAATCAGGCTGCTATAAAAATGCATACTCAGCCTGGAGAGCAATTGATATGTGATAAATATGCTCATGTATTTAATTATGAAGGTGGTGGCGCTTCTTTTAATAGTGGTGTTTCTTGTAGGTTATTAGATGGCGATCGTGGTATGGTTACGGCAGCTCAGGTAATGGAGGCTATAAATCCGCCAGATTTTTATCACAGTGCTTTAACAACGTTAGTTTGTTTAGAGAATACAACCAATAAAGGTGGCGGTGCCTGTTATGATATGAGCACATTTAAGGAGGTAAGAAAAGTGTGTGACGACCATAATCTAGGACTGCACCTAGATGGCGCTCGTTTATGGAATGCTCTGGTAGCGACCGGTCAGGATCCAAAAGAATATGGAGAAATATTTGATACTATTTCTGTGTGTTTTTCTAAAGGAATGGGGACACCGCTAGGGACCGTTCTCACTGGTAAGAAGGAGATCATGAAAAAAGCGATGCGTGTGCGCAAAGTACTAGGTGGTGGCATGAGACAAGTAGGGTATATGGCAGCAGCAGCTATTTATGCATTAGACCATAATATAGATAGATTAAAACAAGATCACGATAGAGCCAAAGAATTAGGAGAGGTACTTAAAACTTTACCTTATGTTATCAAAGTAGAAGAGGTAGAGACTAATATAGTGATCTTTGAGGTAGAAGATGAATTGCAAGTAATGGATTACTGTAGTGGTAATGATTTGATTATTAGCAATATGGGGCAAGGTAAATTGAGATTAGTAACGCATTTAGATTACACTCATAAGGATCATATTGCGGTAATCCAATTATTTAAGAATTTTATAACAAAACTATAAGACACACTGTTAAAATGTGTTTCATCGATAATATTAGTACTTTCATCTAAGAGGGGTTATTTTTACTAGGTATTTAATTGGATTACTCTAAATTTAAAAGACCTTTGAACCATAATTATTAATCAAATTTATTCCAAATGAAAAAATTAGTACTATCCTTAGTAGCTATCGCGGCAGGAAGTTTTGCTTTTGCTCAAGATTTACCTACTAACCCAGAGCCAGGTAAATGTTATGTACGTTGTACAACGCCTGACGTTTATGAAAATGAAACTATAAGTTTAGTGGCAACACCAGCTTATAAGACGTTAAAAGTTGTTCCTGCAACTTATGAAACTGTTACAGAAAGAGTTCTTGTAAAAGAAGCTTCTAAGAAATTAAGAGTAATTCCTGCAACTTATAAGACTGAAACTAGAACTTACCTTAAGAAACAAGCAGGTTCTACTATTTCTATTACTCCAGCTACTTTTGGTAAAACTACTGAAACTGTAGAGGTGAAGCCAGCTTATGCACAATGGGAAATGAGTTCAGTACCACCAGCAGAATGTACTTCTTCTAACCCAGATGACTGTCGTTACTGGTGTTATAAAGGTTACCCAGCTGAGTATACTACTGTATCTTTAACTACTCTTGCAAGTGATGCATCTTTTAACCGTACTCCAGTAGCTGAGCAGTCAGGTACTTATACTGTACGTGTTGTTGATCAACCAGCTAGAGTTGAAGAAATTGAAATTCCTGCAGAATATGCTAACATTACTAAGACTGTATTAAAGTCTGATGCTTCTACAACTGAAAACGTTGTTCCTTCTACATCTAAGTCTGTATCTCGTGAGAGATTAGTTTCTAAAGGTGGTCTTACTGTATGGTCTGAGGTAGACTGTAAATTAGTTGAGTACAATGGTCTTGCGATCAACTGGGCAACTGGTAGCTCTACATTAACTGCTGCTGACAAAAGAGAAATCGACGCTAAACTTCTTTCTGCTCTTAACAGTACTGCTGGTTCTAAAGTAGAAGTTGCTTCTCATACTGACTCTAAAGGATCTAGAACTTCTAACCAAGCTCTATCTGAAAGACGTGCACAGTCTGTAGCAAACTACCTTATCTCTAAAGGTATCAACGCATCTCGTATCGTAGCTAACGGTTATGGTGAGACTCGTTTAAAGAACAGATGTGCTGATGGTGTTTCTTGTACTGAGCGTGAGCACAGAGCAAACCGTCGTACTGAATTCCGTTTGATCAACAACTAGTCACTAGTTAGTTTCAAAAAAATGTATTAAAAGGGCTGTCGCAAGACAGCCCTTTTTTTTGTTATTATTGGGAAATGTTATGGAATGAAGTTTTGGTTAATGATTACTATCCCGGCGGAATGCTACTACCTAACCGCCACGGTAGTGTAGATAGCGATTCTTATAGATACGGATTTCAAGGGCAGGAAAAAGACGATGAAATAAAAGGAGAAGGAAACTCCTATAACTACAAGTATAGGATGCATGATCCGCGACTTATGAGATTTTTTGCCGTTGACCCTTTGAGTAAACAATATTCTTGGAATAGCCCTTATGCTTTCAGTGAGAATAGAGTTATTGATGGTATTGAATTGGAAGGTCTTGAATTTACTGTAAAAAGAGATCAATATAAAAAATGCTGGGGCTGCCCACCAGAATATGTGATTACGGTTGAATATGACGAGATGGTTGAATTCGGAGTAGTAAAGCAAAATATTTCTCTGTCTCAAGCGGCATTATCTTTTGGTAACTATGATAATATCACAACAGCGCATAGGTTTGCTATTAGAGGCAATAATTATTTTCAAGCTGATCCAAGGATGGTAGATCCATTTTTTAACGGTATTTATAATAATCCTTCCAAATTATTAGATAATTTAAGTTCTATTGTGAAGTCAAGAATAGATATTAGGAAAGAAGAACTAAACAAAAAAATTGGAGTGACTGAAACTCGTACAACAACAGAATACGACAAGGCTACTATTTTGGGTGAAAGATTTGTAGGAGAGTTTGAAGTAACTTCTGATGTTACGTTGGAATCGTATTCATTAGTTTCTTATATGACTATTACAGCAGAAGATGTGTCATCTGATAAGATCAAAGAAATTAAATCTCACTTAGAAATGTTAGGCATAGAAGTTGATTTAATGCAATCTACATCCTTACAACAACCGATATTGATAGATGATTCTTCGAATCTAAACGGTATAAATATAAGTATGGATATTGTACCTGTTTTAGTGGAAGAAACTAAAAATACTAGTCATATTTTAAAATCTGTAACACATCAAGGTGAGAAAAAGGATAATGAAATTACTAAGGAGAAATATAACGCTGACAAACTAAAGACAGTAAATGAAAAACGTGCAAAAAGGGGACTTAAACCCATGGAAAAATTTAAAGATTAATTTTTTATTTCCAATATTTTTATTATCTAATTTTTTTTTAACAAATGCTCAGAACTATGAAAATTGGTTAGGGAAAAACATTGAAAATTTATTTCCAAATATCAATCATGTTTTAATTGATGATTTATTAATGGAATCGAGTCATTATAATAAAATTAAAAAATCAGAATTAAATAATATATTTCCCGATGATCAGCAAGGGATTAGACATGAAAATTTAGATGAATCTTTAAATTTTTATGGGATTGGTCGGATTGATACTATTGAAGGTTTATCATTTTATTTATATAAAGCACTTTTTAAACAAGATGATTATTTTGATAACAAAGCTTTTTTAGTAGTGTATAAAAATGGTCAATTTAAAGAACATTTAATGGTATACAGCAAAACATCATATATAGACCCACATTTTAAGAATTACGGTACTTATATACAAGAAAATAAATTTTTAGAGTTCGTGTCAAATTCTAAAAAAACTAATTATTTTAAGCTTAATAATGAAATGATTAAAATACCAATTAAAAAATTTACTATTGATCAAGATAAATTGAATAGAGTATTTGATAGCTATTTGGTAATAGATAAGAAAATATTTAAAGAAAATAATATCTTGATTAGCACGGATCATATAAAAAATTTCCCAGAGGTCAGTGAACTAACTTCGATAAATGGAGAAAGTTTAGATTTAAAAAGTTCTTTTTTTTTAAAAATAGACATAGAATCAAACTATTATTATACGATTAATAAATTTCATATAAATGATGATTTCCGAGCAAGTGAAGCCCTTAAATTTAAATTGAATTCAAACAATACTAGTTACAGTATATCCTCTATAGCTAAATACCTCCAGTTAAGTACAGATCTTGAAATTGCCGAAACTACTAGGATTAAAATTTGAGATTTTATGGTAAAATATATTGTCTCCTGCTGGCGCCAGTATAGACGACTGCTAGTGCCATTTTGTAACTGGTACCGAGCATTAGCAAAAGAGTAAAGTAAAGAAAGTTAGTAATGTTTTTTTTAAGTCTAAATTTATGTTTTACTTTTATGTAGCGTTTTATAGAATTGATTAAACTCTATTCTTAATTGGTTGGTTTGGTACTCGTTAGAAACGAGCACTAGCGCTAGCAAGGAGCCAATAGTAAAAATAAAATAATGAAAAAAATAGTCATTTTATTTAGTTTTATAATACTGACAAATTGTTATGAATCAGGGAACATAGGCTCTATAATTATATTATCATCAAATATAAAATCTAAGACACTCATAGATGTTACGGACTCCACTCATAATGAAGGAATTTTAGCTTTACCTAAAAAATATAATCACTTACTTCAATTTAATGATTATGATCATTTAATATATAGAATATTCTATTTTGATAAAGAACCTCAAGAGATTTATATGGTTACTTTTCAAGGATCAGAATCTATAAGGTATATTTATTCATTTGAAAAAGAACGCTGGCTCAATAGTGAAAATAACTTTTCAGAAATTGAAAGACGACGTATACATGATAGATTAGTTTATGAAGTTCTTGAGAAGATTAGAAATAAAGCTATTGAACTCAATTATAATGATGAAGAAATTTATGTGGACTTAAAAACCTGCGGATCTAAATTATTATGTAAAAATGTTAACTAAACTATAGCCTTGCTGGCGCTAATACACACAACGGCTAGTGCCAGTTTTTAACTGGTACCGAGCATGAGTAAAAGAGTAAAGTAAAGAAAGCTAATAATGTTTTTTTAAGTCTAAATTTATGTTTTATTTTTATGTAGCGTTTTATAGAATTGATTAAACTCTATTCTTAATTGGTTAGTTTGGTACTCGTTAGAAACGAGCACTAACGCTAGCAAGGGAAAGGATACTAAAGCTATGACTAAATCTATTATAAATGTAATACTTGAAGTGCATAATAAAAAAATAGAGCCTGAAAGAAATGAAGTTAAAATTGATAATACGACTGTTGAAAAAAGAAAAATAAAGCCACAGAAATAATTTGATAAGATAATCCTACCTAAATTAATCGCCTGACGGCTTGACTTTCAAAACAACTATGAAATATGCGTAAATTCAGTTCCTTATTAATTTTTGTATTATTGACTTTATTGATTTCCTGTGAAAAATGTAATGTTTATTATCTAAATAAAGAATATCAATCATCTTTTATGGAGTTAGACTGCGAATTACATGATCATCCAACGAACAGTTCATTAAATATTAGAATTAGGTCTTTAGACTTGAGAAATTTGTACATAGATAGCATAAATATATACCCTATATATAAAGATGTAGACACGTTTATGTTACAAAGGAAGAATAATTTAAACTTTCAATTCGATGTAAATAACAGAATGCAAATGGATGAGATAGATGTCATGGTAAATCTATACTCCAAAGATCTATCTCTAAGAAATGATACATGTGTTTTTTTTAGAAACTTAGTAAGAACTAGAGACTGTTTTACAACAACTGCTTTCCATTAACAGTTCTGTCTCCTGCTGGCGCCAGTATAAACGACCGCTAGTGCCAGTTTTTAACTGGTACCGAGCATTAGTAAAAGAGTAAAGTAAAGAAAGCCAGTAATGTTTTTTTAAGTCTAAATTTATGTTTTACTTTTATGTAGCGTTTTATAGAATTGATTAAACTCTATTCTTAATTGGTTGATTTGGTACTCGTTAGAAACGAGCACTAGCACTAGCAAGGGCTATGTTAATACATTTAAATATTTATGATACAGAAATTTTCTCAGAATACTATAAAATACAGTTGAGAATTAACAGACTAATACAACTAATGCAATCTTTGATATGATTAAGGGAATTGAAGACCAAGAGTTGAGAGAATCAAAAAGAAAAGAGTTTGTAGTTAAAATAGGTAAATTATGAAATACATCTTTATATTAATTTTTGGACTGGCCCTAGTTTCTTGTAATAGAAGTAAAGTTAACTATAGTTTAAAGTGTTTACAAATTAGGAATTATGGCGAAAATACTCCTCCGTTTTCAAGCCCATATATAGAAATTCATATTGGCGTAAGTAATTTTTCAAATGAGACGGTAATTATAAAAAATGAGTACAAAAATTTATTTATAACACATAATAAGGACACTCTTTTTTTAGGTAATAAAAATTATTCAAATACTTTTGAAATATCTAATGGAGAAGAAGATGCTTTCTTTTTTGGATCTAATATTGATAAAACCGAATGGGAGATAGAAAAATTAACAGACTTAATAAAACATGGTAGTTTTTATATGAGTAATAAACTTGAAAACCCTTTTATAATCGAAAGGGATTCCGATTTTTCTGAACAATGTCCGATTATAGAAGATATTGAGGATGATTGGTAATGGATCAGAATAGTTGATGGTTTAAAATCCCTTGCTGGCGCCAATACACACAACGGCTAGTGCTAGTTTGTAACTAGTACCGAGTACGAGTAAAAGAGTAAACAAAATCATATTTTCATTAAAGTAATCTCCAAAATAAAGAGATACGTTTTAAAACGCTTGCTTTCTTACAACTCTAACATACGTTGCTTAACATGAAACTCTAGATCTTCAAAAAATGCTCTGAAGTGACGCTCTAGTTCATTGTAATACTTCATTAAATCTATGGGAGCAAAGTTCATTTTACTTCTTCCTTTAGTTCTTTCATTCATTTGATGAAAAATTCTAGAAATACCATCTACAGTTGCATAACTATTAATCCAATTTTGCTCTACCATATAAGGTAAGAATTTTTGTACTTTATCTGGTAAAATACTATAACTATCATGCAAGTCCTTGTAAAAACCTTGCACATATTCATCTAGAGGCTGGTTGTGAAAATCTGACCAGTTTGCAGCTAGAAAATGATCGTAATAGATATCTACTATTACACTGCTCCAGTGTCCATATTCACCTCTTATTAAATCCTTACTTTGACGTACTATAGGATGTGTGTCTGTAAAAGTATCAATATGTCTATGCAGTATAATTCCTTGTGCCACACGATCAGGAAACATGCTAAAGTTTTTACCTCTGACAGAATCTGCTATAAAATTTCCTATTCTTAACTCTTTGTCTTCTTTTGATAAATATATGTGAGCGAGATAATTCATAGGCTTAATTGGGGATTGCTTTTTAGAAAGATTACTTTTGTTGTAAATGTAAAGTAATATATAATGACTCTTATAAAATCTATATCAGGAATACGTGGTACCATAGGTGGTGCACCTGGCGATAACCTTACACCACTAGATGCTGTAAAATTTGCCAGTGCATATGCTATATGGATCAAAGAAAATTCTGGAAAATCAGCCCCTAAAGTTGTAATAGGTAGAGATGCTAGAATAAGTGGTGCGATGATACAGTCACTGGTGCAAAATACCTTAATAGGTATGGGATGCCATATTGTTGATTTAGGTTTAAGTACCACGCCTACAGTAGAACTGGCTGTGCCTAATGAAAATGCCGATGGTGGTATTATTTTAACAGCAAGTCATAACCCTAAGCAATGGAATGCTTTAAAATTATTAAATAATAAAGGAGAATTCTTAAACGGTGCTGAAGGACAGAAAATACTAGATTCTGCAGAGAAAGAAGATTTCAGTTATGCAGATGTTGATGACCTAGGAACGGTAGAAGTCATAGAAAATTATATCGACAGACATATCAAAATGGTGCTGGATATGCCAGTTACACAAATAGACGCTATAAAAGCGGCAGGTTTTAAAGTTGTTGTAGATGGTGTAAATAGTACTGGTGGTATTGCTATCCCTGCACTATGTAAAGCGCTAGGAGTAGAAGTGGTAGAGTTGTACTGCGATCCAACAGGACATTTCCCTCACAATCCAGAACCTCTTAAAGAACATTTAGGAGATTTATGTAAAGCGGTAAAGACTCATAACGCGCATTTTGGTATAACGGTAGATCCAGATGTTGATAGACTAGCATTTGTAGATGAGACTGGAGAAATGTTTGGAGAAGAATACACACTTGTAGCTTGTGCAGATTATATTCTAGGACATAATAAAGGTAATACCGTTTCTAACCTTTCTTCTTCTAGAGCATTGAGAGATGTGACAGAAAAGCACGGTGGTATCTATTATGCTGCTGCAGTAGGAGAGGTGAACGTCGTTCAAAAAATGAAAGATCAAGGCGCTGTTATAGGTGGAGAAGGTAATGGTGGTATTATCTATCCAGATTCTCATTACGGTCGCGATGCATTAGTAGGTGTTGCTATGTTTCTCTCTTTACTTACAGAAAAGAAAATGAAAGTAAGTGAATTAAGAGCTAGTTACCCATCTTATTTTATGAGTAAGAAAAAAGTACAGCTGGTAAAAGGAATGCCAGTAGATGCTATTTTAGAAGATATTCATACTCAATATAAGAGCGAAGAGGTAACAAGCATAGACGGTATAAAAATAGATTTTGCAGACCAGTGGGTACACATGAGAAAATCAAATACAGAACCTATTATACGTATCTATACAGAAGCACCATCTCAAAAAACAGCAGATGATCTTGCAGATCGTTTTATTGCTGAATTAGAGGTGATAGCTCAACAGCACGCTTAGTATTCTCAAGAGTAGATTTCCATCTCTTGTGAGACCATAAATAATATTCTGGTTGCTTGACGATTTGTTCTTCAAGCAACTGGAAAAATTTATCGGTTATTTCCCAGTCCTTTGTATCTGATCCATTTTTTGATATGGTCACAAATTCCGTCTCGTAATAACCGCGTTTAACCTTCTTTACTTTAAGAAATACTACTGCAGTACCGTGCTCTATAGCAATACGCTCTGCGCCTTTAAAAACAGCACTAGGTTTATTAAAGAAATTAGTAAAATATTGTGCACGTCCAGCTTTAGGAGATTGGTCTGCAATTAATGCAAATAATGCTGCTTCATTTTCTACAGATTTGCTCATAAGTGCCGTAGCTTTTTTCATTGCTACCATTTCACTATTAAACTTTTTTCTTATGTTAACTATAAGATCATTGAACTTCTTATTTTTAAGAGGTTTATATACCGCATAAACTTTATAATCTAACACGTCATCTAGAACCATAGTCCATTCATAACTAGCTTGATGTCCGAACATTATTATTATGGGTTGTTTCGCTTTCGCGAAAGCGTTAACCATTTCAGGATTGCTACAAGTAAATCTCTTTTTCATAGATTCTTTACTCATTCCCATAGATTTTATCATCTCTATAAAAATGTCGCAAAAGTGTTGGGTGCTTTTTTTAGCTAACCTAGTGATCTCTTTATCGTCCTTTTCTGGAAAAGCAGTTTTGATATTATTCCTAATAACCTCTTTGCGGTAACCGATTACATAATAGGTGATAAAGTAGAAGAAATCACTTATTAAATAGACTATAGGAAAAGGTAATCTAGAGATCACCCAAAGAATGGGGTATATAAGGTAAAAAGCCAAGGCTTGCATCTATGAATTTTAAACAAATATACTATCTTGTATCTTATAAATTTAAACATGTACAATCTAGATATAGTCACTATAGTTGTAATAGCTGCTAATTTAATTATTAGCTTCAAAGGATTTCAAGATTATAGTTTTAGAAGTAAATACCTTTTCAATATTGCAGGAATAGAGAGAGGTGAGCAATGGCGCTTTTTTACGAGTGGTTTCTTGCATGCAGACCAGCGTCATCTTTTCTTTAACATGTTGACACTGTTTTTCTTTTCTGGTGCAGTAGTCAGGGAATTAGGCGATATAAAATTTCTAATTATTTATTTAGTCAGTCTTCTAGGAGGTAATTTTTTGAGCTATTTATTTCACAAAGATGAGTATCACTATAGCGCGCTAGGTGCTAGTGGTGCGGTTTCAGGAATTATTTATAGCGGTATTCTTCTAGATCCAGGAATGACTATATATTTTGTACCAGGTTATGTTTTTGGAATTGGATACTTAATATACTCCTTCTATGGAATGAAAAAATTAAACGATAATATAGGGCACGATGCTCATTTTGGTGGAGCAGTAGCCGGTTTTATACTTACCTTAATCTATAATTTTGATGTAGTGTATACCAATACTGTCACCGCGATAGGTTTACTAGCCGCGATAATTGTATTGTTTATTTTAATGCGATTTACGGGAAATCGCTAGATACCCAGATTCTCTTAGTTTAAAAGCTCCTCTAGTTTATCGTGTAATTGCTGTCCTCTAAGATTGGTCTCTATAATAATTCCATTTTCATCTAGTAAAAAGGTAGAAGGAATAGCACTTACATTATATAATTGTGCTATCGGTCCAAAGTACTGCAACCTAGAAACGTGATTCCAGTCCATTTTATCTTTAATGATAGCAGCTTTCCATGCCTTATCACCACCTTTACGATCTAGAGATACACTTATGATGTTAAAACCTTTGTCGTGGTATTTGTTATAAGCTGCCACTACATTAGGATTTTCACGTCTACATGGTCCACACCAGGATGCCCAAAAATCAATCAATGTAACCTTACCTAATACATCATTAAGTTTAATCATTTTACCATCAGGATCTGCTCCTTCAAAGTCAGGGGCTTTTGCTCCTATAGCAACAGACTCTTCCTTACTTAAATACATATCAATTCTAGTAGCCATTAAAGAATTTTGAATACTAGGGTCAAAGGTGTTGTAAAGTTCACGAGCACCTTTAGAATCTACTAATTTGTTTTTAAGTAATTCACCTAAAATCATAGGAGCAACGATACTCTTATTATTAGTGGTTATTAAATTTGTAGAGTACGATTTAAAATCTAGCTCTGCCGCCATCCATTGATTATTAACACTAGTCATAGATTCTACATCCTGACTTTTCATAGCTGTAGATCTTTGTGTATTAAAAGACTTTGCTTTTACAGTATACGCAGCTTGTTTAGATTTAAAATCTTCTAGAGCTTTGTTAGACGCACTACCAGTTACTTCACTAGCAAATAGAGAGTCCTTCTTTACGTTTACCTGGATGTTTTCATTTTTAATTAAAAGAACGATGTTTCCCTCACTACCATCTATGGTAAGGAACCTCATTTGTTCTGATTCTAATTCTTCTTTTTTGTCAAAGAAGAATTTCTCGTTCATTACAATGTTGGTATCTACAGGAATGGAACGACCGTTTTCATCCAGTGCATTCATGTAAACACGCATACCGTTTGCTACTCCAGGTGCGTTACCATCTATAAAATGCGTTTCTTTTGCTTTTTCATTACATTGGTTTATGGCAAAAAAGGTGAAAAGAATCAGTGCGTACTTCATGAAATTGGATTTTCGGCTAAAATAATTGATTTATGTGTAAAGTACTGGTTAAAGAAATCAAAAATTAACACCATAATCTATGGTGATTAAAGAGATAAGGTATCTTTGTAATATGAGAAGAAATTACGACGGTGGATATATGAATGTGAACTTAACCTTTAAAAAGGTTGTAGATCAGTATGTCACTCGTTTACAGCATGAAGAGAGTAATTTTAAGAAATTATACATCTCGTCTATACTTCAATATGTAGATGAGCATGAAGAGCTTGTTAATGGTATTCAAGAAGATGAGCTTGCTATACATAAAGAGTCTATTAATGTTTTACTCTCAGATCTTTTTCCAGCAGCCCTAACTCTTAATGAGATAAAAGCAGCAACCATACCGTTTTCTGATATTTTATTTAATAAAACAGAGCGTCTTAAAAATATATTTAAAGATGCAGGAGAAGATTTTAAGCTGCTCATCATGACAGATAACTCATTTGACACTTTTAGAATGTCTTGTGGTGTTATACTCAATCAGTTATACGGTAAATCTATTGATTTAGGTAGACCTATATTAATAAAAATACCTGACGCAAATGGTGTTAACCGAACATATCGCGTCGCTTATAATGCAGATTTTGTAGATATAGAATTAAACGATGAACGTTATCGATTATCTGAAAAAGACATAAAAAACCTCCTTAGATCTCCTGATGATGAAGAGTTATGGAAAAAAGGTTTTCCTAAAGGTAGTTATACTTTTAATGGCTTTGGTATCGTTAATTTTACTGACGTAACTATGGATGCCGCAATTTCTGACTTAAAAACGGTTCTCTTAGATTCTACTAATAGTAAGAAGGACCAGACAGAAAAAATGGAATCTATTTTTAGAAACATTTTTAACTTAGAAAATCTACGTGTAGGATTTACGTCTTATGATAATTATGATAAAACATTTGAGTCTGTAGGTTATCACGATTCAGAAAGTTTTTTACTTGCAGACAGTCATGAGAAACACTGTGATAACGCTCTTTGTGCACATAGTTATCAACTCTTAATAGAAGAATTTGAGCCGTTAGTTATCACTGATGTAGAAGATTATGGAGCTAAAATTCAAAATAAATTTCTAACAGATAATCTGCTTAAAAACGATATTAAAAGTGCTATTTTTTATCCTATTACAAAGTCAAAAAAGTTAATAGGAATACTAGAAATAGTCAGTAAAAAGAAATTTGCTCTTAACAGTTTTAATGTCATAAAAATAGACAGTATTGCTGGCTATATTAAAGCAGCTTTGATACGTACAGAGCAGGAATATGAAAACAGTGTAAAAGCGTTAATACAAACAGAGTGTACTTCTATACATTCTAGTGTACAATGGAAATTTGAGAGAGAAGCTCGTAGAATATTAAAAGCTCGTGCTCGCAATTCTCAAAGTGAATCTTTTAAAGATGTAAAATTTGAAGATGTACATCCATTATACGGCCAGATTGATATAGTAGGTAGTAGTGACGCTCGCAACGAGGCTATTAAATTTGATTTACTTAATCAACTCGATAAGGTTTGTGAAATATTCGCTTTCGCGAAAGCGTATGAAAAATTACCCATCTACGATCAAATCTCGTATCGTGTACTAGAATATCGCAAAGAATTAGAAAGCGGCAGTATAGATGCAAATTCTGAAAGAGATATCATTAAGTTGCTTACAGAAGAAATTAATCCTGTAATGGAACACCTCATGCAATTATCTCCTAAAATTGTAGAGATGGTAGGGGATTATCAATTAGAAATAGACGAATCTAGTGGTGTTATTTATAAAACTAGAAACGATTATGATAACACGGTACAAGCGATTAATGAATCGCTGTCTGCATGTATAGATAGAAGACAGTTAGAAGCTCAAGAAATATTCCCTCACTTTTTTGAGCGTTTTAAAACCGATGGTGTAGAACATAATATTTATGTAGGTAGTAGTGTTGCTGTAGATCAAGAATTTAACGTTGTTTATTTATACAACTTGAGATTATGGCAATTACAGACCATGATAGAGATGGAGAACAAATTCTATTCGGTTCAAGAAAATTTGCCTACCGTAATAGAGGCGGCTAGTATGATTTTAGTTTTTGATAACACACTAAGCATCAGATACCGTATTGATGAAAAACGTTTCGATGTAGATGGTGCTTACAATGCGCGTTATGAGGTGATCAAAAAGCGTATAGATAAAGCTAATATTAAAGGAACCGATGAGCGTATTACCCAAAAAGGTAAAATCGCTATCGTTTATACGAACAAAGAAACAGAACGTGAGTACATGCGTTATATCAGTTTCTTACAGTACAATAATCTTTTAGGTAAAGAAATAGAACACCTCGAACTAGAAGATGTTCAAGGTGTTGTAGGATTAAAAGCGTTAAGAGTAAATGTACTTTATGACGTGAAGGTAGCCAGTGGGACACTTACTTATGAAGACCTTGTTAAGGAATTGCATTTGTAAATTGTTCAAAATCTGTTGTGTAGAAAGCTAGTATAAAAGCGATTACACTTGTTATGATACCTACCATAAAGATGGTGTACGTCCATCTTAATAAAGTATACTTTCTATTCAATACCAGACCTAATAACCATAAGTCTTTAAGCAAAGACTGGTAAACTTCTTCCTTATTATCTAGTAAGCCCATTATTGCTTTTTCATATCTCTTAAAAGGGACTTTATGAAAATTCCCGAAAAAGAGTAGGTTTACTTCGCGTTTTTGAACTTGCTCATCTGTAAATTCTCCACTCGTTACATTAGGACGTGTAGACATAATAGAAAGAACAATGCTCGCAACAGAAAATAATATCAAAACTAGAGTAGGCCATAATAAATGACGGTTAGATATTTGATCCAGTTTAGGGATAATGTTTGCTAGAGCTAGAGATATAATAATAGCATTTACCGACAGCAGTATGTTTGCCTTAGTGTCTGCAATATCACTTAACTTGATGTGATTACGTAACGTGGTTCTAAAAAGAGTCTGTATAGCCCTTTCTGGACTCTGGTTTTTAAGATCTACTTTTACCTGTTCCTTTTCAATCTTATTTTTCTTTTTCTTTTTGGCTTTAATAAGATCTAGTAAGTTGTTATTTTTTGCGGTATTCCAGTTTTTAATCGCATAAGCGCTGTAATAACGGTGCTTTTCTGTAAAGACCTTTATGTTCTCTTTGCGCCATTGTTTACCAGTATAGTCGCGACCTCTTAGTTTAAGCTCGCGTTTTAATAACTCACTAGTTTCATTATAATAATCCTTAGCAAAGTGCGATGCGTCTGCATCTCTAATAATTTCTTCTAGAGGACATTCAGGAACACCGCTAAATTTAGTCGCTAGAATAAGTCTTTTAACAAGGTCTATAGAGTTTTGATCTTCATTTTGTTCTTTTAAAAACTCCTCAGCGATGCGCGCGCTTTCTTCTTCATGTCCTTCAGCACCTTTAATATAGCCGGTATCGTGCAGCCATGCTGCAAGTAGAAGTCCTTTTTGCTCTTTAACATTGATTTCAGAATTGTCGATTATTTCCTGTGTACTTTTAACAACTCGTCGAGTATGTGTATAATTATGATACACATATTTTTCATCGAGATGGTTTTTTAACAGATTTAATACAAAATCGTCAGTAATTTTTAAAATATCGCTCATTCCTATTGTTTGGGCTAAAATTAATATGATTCTCAAACTTATGACTAAAAATAACATTCTTTTATTATTAATAGCAATAATTATTACTGGATGTGCCAGTTTTAAAGCTCAATATAAAGAAGAGATTCAAGAGCAATTCCCTTCTGGGCTAGCAATAGAAAAGTCGTTCTATCTTATAGGTGATGTAGGTAAGTCTCCCATAGGTGGTAAAAGTGATGGTTTAATAGCGCTAGAAAGTTATATTAAATCTCAAAAAACAGAGAATGATCATCTTATATTTTTAGGTGATAATATCTATCCAGTAGGTATGCCAGAAAAGGATACCGAGTTTAGACCTGTTGCCGAAAATCATCTGAATGCTCAAATAGATGTGGCAAAAGTATTTCAAGGTTCTACAGTTTTTATACCAGGTAATCACGACTGGTACGATGAAGGACTAGATAATGTAAATAGAGAAAAAGATTACATAGAAAAGGCGCTGGATAATAAAAATATTTGGGAACCTAAAGTAGGTTGTCCTATTAATAGTATTGACATTAATAAGCAAATTCAACTTATTATAGTAGACAGCCAGTGGTATCTTGCAAAATGGGATGATCACCCAACTATTAATGATAACTGCGATCAAATTAAGACAAGAGAGCAATTTTTCTTAGAGATAGAAGGCGAGTTAAAGAAAAATCAGGATAAGACTATAGTTTTTGCATTACACCATCCATTATTTACTAACGGTGTACACGGTGGGCAGTATGCAGCAATTAAGCATTTATATCCATCACAGTCTGCATTACCTATTCCTATTTTAGGTTCACTAGCCACACAAATTAGAACTAGTGGTGGTGTTAGTGCTCAAGATAAACAGAATAAGAGATATCAAGAAATGACTAATAGAATTACAACGCTAGCGAGAGCATCTGCTGCGCCTAGAATAATTTTTGCTAGTGGTCATGAGCATACTTTACAGTACATAGAAAATGATGGAATACGACAGATAGTTTCTGGTAGTGGTGCAAAGGAGAGTTATGCAACCCTAAGTAATGACGGTTTATTTTCTTACGGTGGTATGGGATTTGCTCGACTAGATGTTATGAAAGATGGCAGTAGCTGGGTGCGATATTATGGTTTTGAGAATGGAAAAGAAAAGTTGCTTTTTACTTATGAGGCTATTAAAAAACCAGTAGAGTTTGATTTAGAGACATTGCCAGATGAGTATCCCGCTTTCGCGAAAGCGAGTATATACGATCAAGAAAGAGTAGAAAAAAGCGCAGTGTTTGAATCTGTCTGGGGTAATAAATATAGAGATCTTTACGGAACTAAAATCAATGCAAAAGTTGCAATTTTAGATACCTTAAAAGGTGGGCTAGTAGTAGAAAGAGCTGGTGGTGGTCACCAAACTCGCTCTTTGAGACTCGTTGCAAAAGATGGAAAAGAATACAATTTAAGAGCACTTAAGAAAAGTGCCGTACAGTTTTTACAGACTACGGTTTTTAAAGAAAACACCGTAGCAGAATCTTTTGAAGACACGACGGCCGAAGATCTTCTTTTTGACTTCTATACCGCTGCCCATCCATATGCGGCATTAACATTGCCTAAATTAAGTGATGCAATAGGCGTGTATCATACCAATCCAGAAATTTATTTTGTGCCTAAACAAGAGGCTTTAGGAAATTACAATAACGATTATGGAGACGAGCTTTATATGCTTGTAGAACGACCAGAAGAGAATCAAAAAGACATTGCTAGTTTTGGGAAATCTGACGATATAGAAAGTACCGCAGATATTTTTGAGAAAATAAGAGAGGACGAAAAATACAAAATAGATCAAGAAGCATTTGTGAGAGCGCGTATGTTTGATATGTTATTAGGAGATTGGGACAGACACCAGGATCAATGGAGATGGGCACAGTTTAAAAAGGATGGAAACAGTACATTTAAACCTATTCCTAGAGATAGGGATCAGGTGTTTTCTAACTTTGATGGTGCTTTATTTGCAACTTTAAGAACTATGATAGGTATAACTAAACAGTTTGCTACTTATGACGAAGAGTTAGATAATGTAAAATGGTTCAATAGTGCAGCATCTTACCTAGACCGCAGTCTTGCTCAAGAAGCAGACAGAGACATGTGGATAGAACAAGCACAATTTATACAAGATAATTTAAGTGACGAGGCTATAGAAGCTGCGTTTAAGGAACTTCCTGCCGAAATTTATCCGGATGAATCCACACAGAAGATTATCAATAACATGAAAATACGTCGTGGTAATATTGTGAAAATTGCTGAGCGTTATTATGACTATTTATCAGATCTAGCTATTGTAACAGGTACAGATAAGGATGACTTTGTAGTTGTAGATAGAGTAGAAGACGGAAAGACTAGAGTAACTATTTATAGAAATAAAGATGGTAAAAAAGCTGATGTCGTTGTTGATCGTTTATTCCTTGCCGAGGACACAAAAGAGATCTGGGTATATGCACTAGATGATGATGATATAATAGAGGCCGTAGGAAGTGGTAAAGACCGTATAAAAGTTAGAATCATAGGTGGACAAAATAATGATATTTATAACCTAGAAAATGGAAAGTCTATTTCTATTTATGATCATAAAACTAAGAAGAACACTTTTACAGATAAAGGCGGTGCTAGAGTTAGATTATCTGACAGTTATAACAGAAACTTGTACGACCCACGCAAGAGTATTTTAAAATCAAATGTACTAACACCAGCTATAGGCTTTAATCCAGATGATGGTTTTAAAATAGGTGTTCAAAATACATTTACTGTAAACGGCTTTAACCGCAACCCTAATACTAGAGTACATCAAATAAGAGCAGGTTATTACTTTGCTACAGAAGGTTTTGATATCAACTATAAAGGAACATTTGCAGGTGTATTTAATCAAATGAATCTTACGGTAAAAGCAAGGTTCTCTAACCCAACGTTTGCAGAGAATTTCTTCGGTTTTGGAAATGAAACGGTAAACCTAGACGATGATTTAGACTTTGACTTTAATCGTGTGAGATTAAGTGAGATCTCTGGTGGAGTAGGTGTTAGTTATAAAGGTGAGTACGGTTCTAACGTAAAAGGAGGAATAGAAATACAGAGTTTTGAAATAGAAGAAGATGAAGGTAGATTCTTAGAAACTCAATTTGCTACGCCAGAGGAAGATCCTGAATTCTTTGAACGTAAGTGGTTCTTAGAATTAAATGGAGGTTACAATTATGAGAGTTATGATAATAAATTGAACCCAACACGAGGGATGATTTTTGACATAGTAGCAGGAATAAATGCAGATAAAGATGACTTAGGAAATACATTTGGTTTTATTAAACCTAAACTAGGTTTCTATAATGCATTAAACCGCAGCCGTAGTCTAGTTCTTAAAACGCTTACACAAGCTACTTTTAATATAGGTGACGATTACCAGTTTTATCAAAGTGCTCAAGTAGGACAAAATAATGGTTTAAGAGGTTATCGTACACAACGATTCTCTGGAGAGAGTGCTCTTGCTGGTAGTGCAGATGTAAGATATAGTTTTAACGAGTTTAAGACAGGATTTGTACCGTTGCAAATTGGAATATTCGGTGGTGCAGACGTAGGTCGTGTGTGGCAAGATGGTGAGAGTAGTGATAAATGGCATAACGATTTCGGTGGTGGTTTTTGGGTAAACAGTTCTAATGCAATAGGTGCCACATTTAATTTATTTACTGGAGAAGATGGACTGAGGTTCAGTTTTCAAGTAGGATTTAGTTTCTAGATTCAGAATTTTAAAATTATAACAAAGCCTTCTCGGTAATTATCGAGAAGGCTTTATTTTTACCGTATGAATAAAAAAGGATCTATTTATATGATCGCTCTAGGCAGCATCATAGTTTTATTAGGTGTTGTAATGTACCTTACTGAGATATTAGGAGCAAAAGGTATGATAATCATAGGCTTTTTTACTGAGCTAGTAGGCGTTTACTATTACTGGCAAAGTAAGAAAACAGAAAAGTAGTACTTTCTATTTATTGTGAAAAGGAGTTTTATCTACAAGTAAATCCAGTTGCTGCAACACATTATTTAATTTTAAAAGTGAGGACTTTTCTATCCAGTCTGTTTTAATTTTAAACTCTTTATCTTCGGTAATTAAGGTGTAATCTTTATTGATTTTTTTAATCCAGATGACATCGCTTAGATTCATTTTTATAAGAATCCCAAAGGAGTTTAGCTTACCGATGGTGTTACTTTGTATAGTAAGATACTGACCCCATAAGCCGTATAGAAAATAGCTTATAAATAATAACCCAAGTAATAGTTGCATATAATGCGTCCACCAGATGTTATCTTGATAGAATAAGTTTGAGATACCTAGTAATGAGAAAACTAGCCCTATTAGTAGGTATCCATAGAGTTTGTTTATTTTGTACTTGGATTTTAATAAGTAGATGTATTTAAAGTTATACTTCCGTACTGCTCTGTTTACTTGTCATTAAATCTCTAGCCTGTCCTTTCCAGTCGTCGCGGTGTATTCTACCAGGAAAAAACTCAATCACTTTAGTTATTGCATTGATATCTGCATCAGTCATTTGAGCTAGTTGTGAGTAGTTATAAATACCTATTGTATTTAGTTTCTCTTCTACAAAGCTGCCTATGCCTACTATCTTTTTAAAATCATCTGCTTGTGATTTATCTCCTATGCCTATGTTAGAGAAGTCTATCGTTTTATTAGCCATTTCCGTTTTTACTTCTTGGCTCAATTTACCAGCACGTTCTCTGGTTTTCATAGCTCTTATTTTACCAGGTTCACTTATATCTGCTATTTCTACACGATGCAAGTCGGTGTCATCTGGATTTGTAATCGTGTTCTTTGCTATAGTAATAGTGCTGGTAATAGTCTTTTCTTGAGTATACTCTTTATTCACAACGGCAGCAGTAGTATCTATCCCAGATTTTCCAGAAAGAAAACCTATTATAAATGCGCCTAACATCATTAAAAAAATGACCAGAAGTAGGCTGCTGTTATTTTCTATAAATTCCATAACTACTTTATTTAACTTTTAAAATAACACACTTACTACTACCGCTGGCATCTACGGCTTTTTCACCCATAGATATTGATTTAATTTTATAACCAGGTATACCAGATTGAGCAACTATACGTTGCGCTGTTGCAGAATTTGCTTTTGATATAGACATATTATCGATAGCGTTACCTACAGAATCTGTATAAGTATATATTTCAATTTTCTTACTTGGGTTATCCTTAAGATAGGTTTTAATTTGACTTACATAAGAAGTAAAAGACTGGTTCCCATAAAAGTAATCTCCTTGATAACCAGAGGTGAATTTCTTATAAGCATAAGGACCAGTAGGTCGTGTAGTCTGGACAGTTATTTCTTTATTTGCAGGCGCAGTAGAAATACTAGAAGTAATAGGTAAGGAATCGCTATTGTTTATGCGCATTAAAATACCACCATTTGCTTTACCATTTACATAATTGATATCTTGAAAAGAAGCATTAGTATGTAATCTAGATCTATCGATACCTATTCCTACCAGTAACTTTTTTAGATACTCTGCACGCTGTTTACCTAGAGTAGACGGTTCTTCTGGAGAGCTATAGCCGGTTATGGTAAGTGAAGATTCTTTGTGTAGACTTAATATTTTTTTGATCTCCACGCCATAATTTATACAACCGTATGGAATTTTTACCTTATTGCGATTTTCATAAATTAAAGCAAATAGATTACAAGGTACGAGCACTTTTTTTGCCTCATTAAATACAGAGAACGGTAATGCCTCATATTCGGTAGAGGTTTGTTCTATATTTAAATCGTTTTTAGTGTCTGTTTTAGTTGAAAGACTTACAGAATCATTTGTAACGATACTAGGTTTTACAACTACAGTATCTATTGTATTTAGGTCTTCTTTAAAAGTTGTTTCTTCTTTTGGTTTTAAAGAGGTAATCTCAATAGGATTTGTAGAAATAGAGGTGCTTTTGTTTACTGTATCATTTAACGCTGGTACATGCACACCATCGCTTTTTAAATCACCTAAGAAATAACCCAATACAAGTAGGCAGCCCATGCAATAGAGTAGGAATATTAATAATCCAGGCCAAAAATTTTTCACGTAAATATATTTGCGCTAAATATACTATCAAACCGTTAAATAATTAACGTTTAGAAGAGTTTCTATAGGAACTTAGATGTTAAATTTGGTGTAGGAATCATGCAACTCTCTTTTTTACCAAACCATTTATAGCGATTTCTAGCTATAAAATCATAAATTTTGTCAGATATAAAACTAGGTACGATCTTAAACACGTAGAGTATTGGCCACAAATGATTTAAATGTTTTGCAATGTTTAATGCGGCATCCGCTTTCGCGAAAGCGGAATCACCACTAATCAATACGATAGAATCTATCTTAGAAGAATCCATATGATGTTGAGAAAGTAACTCTTTTCCAATATCGCTATCTAATGGTGCAAATCTAAAACGATCCTTTCTATCACGTTTTATAATAAATAAGATGGCACTATTGCAAAGATTGCAAACCCCATCAAATAATACTATATCATGATTGCGTTCCATTTATTTCCCTACTTTTTCTAGTTGTTCTAGAGCAACTAAAGTCGTGAAAAAGCCATAATTAACCGTTGCTTTTCCTTTTTCAATCTGGTCTATGGTACCTATAGATTTAGAACCAGAAAGTCGCACGCGGTCATTTAATTTTAAGACTACATCTGGTACCTTTTCTTCTTTTACTTGAGATACTTTGGCTTTTATCTTTTCGGTTCTTATTTTTTGAACCTTTTGTATCACCTCGTGTTCTACTTGTTTTTGTTTCCCTTTTTGTTGTTTTACAGCTTTGCGGTTAGGAGCAGCTTCTTTTTTTGCAGGTTTACGTTTTACATTTTCTGTAATGACCAGCTTCATAAGCTCGTCTAGTAATAGCTTTTTCTTTTTGTTGTTTTCAAAAGCTTCTGCCAGGCCATCAAATTTTTTACCTAGTTGAATATAACGCTGGTAACCGTCATAGAGTTCTTGAAAATCTTGCAGTTTTTGCTGCACACGTTCTTGTGTATCTTCTAGTTTATTAGCACGCTGCGTTGCTTTTACCTCTTTATTTTGTAGGCTCTCATTATTGCGTCGCAGGTTAGATCTTTCTTTCTGTAAAGCTGCGATAGACTTGTCAAAACGTATTTTGCCTCGTTCTACTTTTTTCTTTGCCTTATTAATTAACGAATAAGGAATACCATTCTTTTGTGCTACTTCAAAGGTAAATGAGCTACCGGCCTCACCTAATTGTAACTGATAAATAGGCTCCAAAGTTCTAGAATCAAAGAGCATGTTTGCATTAGTCATTTCTGGCAACTCGTTTGCAAGCATCTTTAAATTTGTATAATGCGTGGTAATGATACCATAGGACTTACGGCTGTTTAACTCTTCTAGCATACTTTCTGCCAGGGCGCCACCTAGTTCTGGGTCAGATCCTGTACCGAATTCATCGATTAAGAAAAGCGTTTTATCGTTGGCCGTTTTAAGAAAACCGCGCATGTTTTTTAAACGATAACTGTACGTACTTAAATGGTTGTCAATACTTTGATTATCACCTATGTCTGTAAGTACGTGCTCAAAAACGCAAATTCTACTTTTTTCATGTACCGGTATCAACATACCAGTCTGTATCATTAATTGAAGTAAACCTATAGTCTTTAAAGTAATGGATTTACCACCTGCGTTAGGTCCAGAAATAACTATAATTCTATTATCTGGAGCTAGTCTTATGGTTTGCGCATAGGTAGTCTCACCACGCTCATTATTTGCAACCCATAATAAAGGGTGATAAGCGTCTACCAGTTCTAGTTCTTGATGGTCTACCATCATGGGTAAACATCCTTTTATTTTACGACCATATTTAGCCTTTGCAGCTATGACGTCTGTATGAGTAAGATAGGTTCTGTACTCTTCAAATTCTGGGATAAAGGCACGTAAAAAATCAGTCAGTTCTTTAAGAATTCTCTGGATTTCTTCTAGTTCTTCTATTTCTAATTCTGACAGCTTTCGCGAAAGCGTTAACACGCGTTCTGGTTCAATGTAGGAGATGCTTCCAGTCTTAGAGCTACCCATCATTTTACCTTTTACCTTGCGTCTGTACATGGCTTTTACGGCCAGTACACGGCGGTTTTCTACTACAGATTCTCTTATTTCATCTAGATAATCCAGTTGTCCATAATGACTTAGTGCCTGACCAAAGCTACCGTTAAGCTGGCCTCGCACGGTATTCATCTCGCGTCTTATGTTTTTTAAATGTGGTGATGCGTCATTTTTAATATCACCAAAACGGTCCATAACGAGATCTACCTGTGTAGGAATCATATCGTTATAAGTAATGTGTTCTAGACGTTTGTATAATTGTGGGAAAAACTCTTGTAGTTTCTTAAAGAATTTAATGTGCTCGTTTACGGTACGTGGTAATACGGCTAGTCTTCTTATACTTTCTTTATCCAGGGTACTGTTATCGATGCCTAATAACTGTAGCTCTTTTTCTATCAGATCAAAGCCATGATTAGGGATGCTATGCTCACTAGAAAAAGACCATAAATACTCATTAGTAAAGGCTAGTTCTCTTTCTATTAAGAAGCGTTTTGTAAAAGGTTTTAAAGTAGTAATGGCAGTTTTACCATCTTCTGTAATACAATAAGCACTAGCTTGTTGTAGGACTACATCAAACTCTAAATCCTGAATCGTTTTGTTAGATATTTTTCTCATAAAAGTCTTACAAAAATAAGCTAGGAAGGAATGGTTCTAGCGGCATTTTACAAGAAATTAAGTAAAGAGTTGAGAAAATGAACTCGAACTTAAAAGAATGTCGAATATTGAATAATGAATTTTAAAGTTTAATGGCATTTGATTAAACAGTAAGGTTATGGGCAGTAAAAGCTAGGACTTATGACTTAAGAGTTATGAAAAATATGGAGTGAAAATACATGGAATATAGAATAAGGGAAATTGAAATTTAGTTCAGTTTGATTGATTTCGCTTTAATATTCTTGTTTTTCAATTTATTAGGTGGTGAATAAATACAAAATAAATCATGAGAAATAATGGGATGGAACTGATAAGCATCCAAATAAAATAATTCTTGAAACGTCTTTTGTATAAAGTAATAATTCCAATTGTATTCATAATAGAAAGTACGACACTACCATAAAATGATAAGAAAAAAAACATCATACCATAGAGGCGAAACCAAGTTCCTCTATAAGGATCCACTATGGTTTGTACTAGTAATCCTAATAAAGAAAGTAAAATGATAAGTATCGCAAATTTTTGATACTGATGCATATTTTTAAATGAATTTTATGACTTAATGAGTTTTAATTTTTCTCCCGTAAAAAAACCTTCCTTATCTATAGGTTTGAGTTTGTGTTTTTTAACCTTGTATTGCAATATTAAATCAGTCTTGTACCAATTTGTTTCCAGCTTACCTTTATTAATATATTTTGCTTTCAAGGATAATGTATCATTCTTTATTTCCCAGGTTCCTTTAAGTTGATGAAAAGAAAAATCATGATAAATCATTTCTTTTGTTTTGAGAAAATCACCATTATTTTTCAGTATTAAACTATCTAAATCAACGTACTTCCACCTAGTTTTACTAAATATACGTCCTTTGGTTGTTTCTTTTTTAAACTTATAAATTAATGATTCGTTATTAGAACTAATCACAGTAACACCACCTAAAACGTAATTATATCCGTATTTGTAGAAGGCTTCAATTCCATTAATACTATTTAAAGTTTTCTTACCATCTATTACATCTTTAATAGCAGCATCAAATTTCACTTCTAATTGGTCATTAGATTCTGTTAAACTACTTATCATTCCATACAAATTTGAAGTACCATTTTTAATTATGAAAATTTCTTGATCAATTATAAAAGTAGAATTATAAGTTTCTGGGAAATCACTTAATAATACATAAACAACTTGATTTTTATTATCGACTATTGCTTTTTTATCAATATTTAAAGTAAGATTATTTAAGAATTGAGAATATCCTAATTCATTTATTTTTTTAATTTCATCTTTATCTAAATCATTTTTTAAAATGGAAATTGAATCATTTCTTTTATGATAATTAAAGGTTGATTTAATGTTTTTTTTAGAGTCATTAAAGATAAAGTGACATGGAATAGAACTTAATTCAACTATTGAATCATTTTTAAAAGTTATCATATGTCTCTTAAATAAACTATCAGAAACTACACCATAATAAGTTTTATTATACACTTGACTGAATACAAATGAAGGTATTGAAACAATAATAAATAATAACAATATCTTTTTAAATTTCATAATAAAACATTATTTTACTCATGATGATAAGGTTCATTTCTCAAAATGGTAAAAGCTCTGTAAATTTGTTCTACAGCAAATAAACGTACCATTTGATGAGAGAATGTCATGTCGCTTAGGGACAATTTAGAATTTGCCCTAGAATAAACGTCTGGGGAGAAACCATAAGGACCACCTATTATAAATACCAATCTCTTCAACCCAGAAACACTTCTTTTATTGATCAACTCGGCAAATTGCATGCTGGTGTACTTCTTGCCTTTTTCATCTAGTAGGGTGACAAAATCACTCTTTTCTAGCTTGTTTAAGATCAATTTTCCTTCTTCGTTCTTTTGTTGGTCTTCGCTTAGATTCTTAGTTTTTTTGAGATCTGGTATGATCTCAAGATCAAAATTAATGTAATGACCTAATCGATCTACATACATTTGAGTGAGTTGTTCTATGCGAGAATCGTCTGTTTTACCTACGGCAAGAAGTGTAATTTTCATGTTGCAAAGTTAATGGAATAGTTTTTTTTAATTACAATTCTAAAAGCTCCTTTCCTTAGAAAGGAAAGGTGGATTTGGCGCGTAGCGACAAAGACGGATAGGTTGATGCGGTGATTTTTGTAATCTAAACAATTTTTATCCATTAATACAAATTGTTAAGTTATGTACTACCACCTTTCAACCACTCCTGATTTGCAGCTTTGCTGATAAATCTGTCCTCGCCTTTTCTAAGGCGAGGAGCTTTTAAAAAGTAATTGGTGATGTCAATATTTTATGGAGAACCTATTTAATAAGCTGAATCAAATACCTTAAATAGTAATTTTTGCAACGACTTCTATATCGTCTTTGTGTGTTAAACGTATTAATTTAAGCTCTTTAGTTTCGTTAGGTCTCCCATAATTTCTGATTAGTGTGATTTTCATGAAAGTCGGATTTTCTATTTTTTGATAACGATCTCCATAGTACTTTACTTTGATGTAATAATCTCCTTTTTTGGCATTAGCGAGTGTGAATTGCTCTGGACCAAAACCTTGAGTCATATCTTTGCTTAACTGTCCGCCCATTTTTGTAGTAGGATGACTGTAAAAACATTCTTCTAGATTAGGATCTACGATGTGTAAATCTATATCGGTATCGTTATGATTCCAGTCTACTAAGATTCTAAGATCATAGGTTTCTTCTTTTAATAGTTCTTTATTTACTGTTACATCTTTTAAATCGTCTTGGTATTTGCTTGCTAGCCTTTTAAGCTCTGTTCTAGAGATGCTTTCCATAGAAGGAAATACTCTGCGGTTTCCTTTTTCATAAATTTTACCAGTAATAATATCGTGGTATAAAGCATATGCTTTATTACAAAGTCCAGCAGTTTCATAGGCAATCGCGAGATCTCTATAGGATTGAGAATCTTCTGGGCGCAATTCTAATACACGATTAAAGATAAAAATAGCTTCATATAATTTTGCTTGCTTTTCTAACTGATAACCATAAACTTTTAGCAATTCATAATTGTCAAAATCAATCTCTGCGACATTAGATAGAATACGGTCTGAAAAAAGGGTATTGTTTCTTTCTTTTCTAAAAAAGTTAGCTACATCTATAAAATATGCAGGCTGTTCTTTATAATCTTCTCTGTTAGTCAAATACAATTGATAGGCTGCTTCTATACTATTAGTAGCTCTCAATGCTGTTAAATAAGGAACTTGCACTTTTCTATTGGATACTACCAGCTGTTTTAATACTTGCTTTTTGCGTTCTTGCTCTACTCTAAATCGATTCTGTCTATTGGTTCTACCGGTGTTCTCATCTTGCCTTGAAACGACAACTATTTCATCTAACTCTGGCTCGGTTTCTAACGATCTTGGAGCTTGCATGTCTGGAGCAGCTTCGTAGTCTTCTGAATTTATTAATCCGCTAATTGTACTCGTTTCTCTAACTTGAATATTATTACTAACTCCTGGCTGTCCAGAACTTGATTCAACATGTATCCCTGATACTTGACCTTGTAATCTTTGGATTACGCTAGAGTTAGGTCTGTCTACAATTTCACTTTGTATAGGAGCATCTCGAGGTGACCAGTCACTGACTTCTTTCTTACTTTTAAATTGAACTTTATTATTTGCCATAGCTATAGAATCTCTTTTCATTTGCGCGATGGCTAGATCGTATTCCTGCTTTAATTCGGCAGGCGGTTCTATTTTATACCTTAGGTAATCACGTATATCTTCTAGAACAATAAGAGATGTATAATCGGTAACGAGTTGGTACTGTACAGCAAGATCTGTTATTGCTTTTTTGTTCTCTTTTTTATTTAAAGCAAGCTCTGCGATTTTTTGCTGTGCCCAGTATTTTTTAATCTGGTTTTGGTTATTTAAATCCTTACTTATTTTAATGGTTTTTCTTAAGGTTACTTTTCCATTATATCCATAAAGTAGATCTATAGATTCTCCTGCATTTACATTTTTACCATAAAGACTGAAGTTATTATCAATAAACTGAGTCGCTCTAGGTAATATTTCTATTTGTTTATTATTTGACGCATAACCTAAATATTCTAACGACTGATATTTAATCATATCATAAGCAGCTGCAGTATCATAAGTAACAAGATTTATGTAATTACCACTAGATGCTCGAGCCCATTCTTTTAATAATGGTGTATTAGATTTTTTTAAACTATTAATCACAAATACTGGTGCATCTGGATAAAAGTCAGAATTGCTCAGTGTTTTTAAACCATCTGTAAATAGGAGGTAAGCATCTGTTTTAGGTGTTTTAACTATTGTGCCGTAATCTGTACCACCATCATAAGTTTGATTTTTTAAGATATCTTTTATATTATTCCATTTTCCATTTCTAATTTTAATACCAGATAAATTGGTCATTATTTTATTACTAAAAATCTCTAGGTTTACTTTAATATCTTGATTTTCTTTAAAGAAAAGATCTAAAAAAGCGAGCTCTTTTTCTATCTCACGATCTTTCATAGATAGTGATGCATCCCATAAAAGAGTTACTTCCTTCATAGAGGCACGTTTCTTTTTTAAGTTAGAAAATGTCTGGTAATAATAGAAATGATCTCCAGATACCGTTAGTTGATCATTTTCAATGTCTGTAGGTATTTTGATTTTAAGGTTGGTATCTGCCTTAAATTTTTCTAATCTCAGGTCGGTCACATAATTATGTTGCCAGTCCGTGAATTTTAACCCAGATAACTGTCCATCTATTAATACAGGTTTTTTGGACTGGTCTAGAAACTCTATTCTCAAATGAAAATCGTCTATAGTGTTCTTGAATCTTAGCGGTAGCTGGTAATAATGTGCTTCATTTTCATAGGTAAGTTCTTGTTCATAGGCTAGAACTACACGTTTATGGCCATTTGCAGGAATAGGATAGATGCGTGCTTTATAATTATTTCCTGTTCCTTTTTCTAATAATGCAGGGTCCACGCCGCGACGCACCACTTCTTCAAAGGCTATACGTCCCAATTCTTTATCTACCACTACGGCTTCTCTTAATTTGCCATTTACGTCTAGGGCAAAACGCGACACTTCATGACCATCACCTAGTGGGAAATTAAGCTCTCCTTCTAGTATTTGAGAAGTAGGATTGTAAAACAACATATCAAAAGTAGTTACCACTCGGTTACCGGTGACCTTAACATCTATATCTAATTTTGAGAGACCTACTTCTTTATCATCTACTTTAAGAACAGGAGATTGCTGTGCAGTAGTGTAAAGTGAGAATAAGAATAAAAACGCGAGAAATGTATTGCAGTACTTTTTCATAAGGTTAGGTTTTGTAGAGAAATAAGATTCTCAATTAACATGCCGTTTAATTTTGATACAATTTCTAACCTTTAAGCATTAATTTATAGCTTAAATGAGTGAACTGCCCATTTGATTGAGTGAACTATGAAAAGCATGGACCAAATATTCTAACATAATAAAGGAATGCCTTATTTTTGATATGTAAATAAACACGATGGACTACAATTCAAAAGAAGCACAAGAAGAAATTAAACGCATTATCCAAAATGCATTGAGAGAAGATGTAGGTGATGGAGATCATAGTAGTTTGTCCTGTATACCTGCTACAGCTGTAGGTAAGGCAAGATTGCTAGTTAAGGACGATGGGATTTTGGCAGGTGTCGCTTTCGCGAAAGCGGTATTCAAAGAAGTAGATCCTACATTACAGATAGACGTTAGAATAGAAGATGGTAGCCCTGTAAAATATGGTGATGAGGCATTTTATGTAACCGGTTCTTCACAATCCATCTTAAAAGCAGAACGTCTGGCGTTGAATGCCATGCAGCGTATGAGTGCGATTGCTACAAAAACTAAATTATTTGTAGACCTATTAGAAGGTACAGGAACAAAGATTCTAGACACTCGTAAAACCACACCTGGAATACGTATACTAGAAAAATGGGCGGTAGTAATAGGTGGCGGCGTTAACCACAGATATGGATTATACGACGTGATAATGCTCAAGGATAATCACATCGATTTTGCTGGCGGTGTTTCAAAAGCCATTCAGAAAACAAAACAATATCTAAAAGATACAAATCGCGATCTTAAAATTATCGTAGAAGCTAGAGATCTAGAAGAGATTAAAGAAATCCTTACTAATGACGGTGTTTACCGCATTCTTATAGATAATTTTAATTATGAAGATACTAGAAAAGCGGTAGAGTTAATAGGTGATCAATGTCTGACAGAAAGTAGTGGTGGTATAACACAAGATACTGCAAGAAAATATGCAGAATGTGGTGTAGATTTTATTTCTAGTGGTGCGCTTACCCATAGTGTGTATAATCTAGATTTAAGTCTTAAAGCGGTGCATGAGTAAAGTAAAAAAGATAGTAGACCGCATACCTGTAGTATCATGGATAGTGGCATTAATTGACAAGTGGAAACTTCCTGGATTTGAAGGAATGACCGCTTGGGATTTATGCGAGACCTACTACTTAGGTATTGTTCAAGGAGCATTTTCTGCCCGTGCTAGTGCTATTTCTTATAGCTTTTTCATGGCGCTGTTTCCTTTTATTCTATTTATACTTAACTTAATTCCTTTTATAGAAATAGATAATTTTCAAGAAGAGGTATTACTCTTTGTAAATGATTTATTACCGGCACAGGCAGCAGGTGCATTTGATAACATTTTTAAAGAAATTGCTTTACAAGGGAATAGCGGTTTACTTACCGTAGCATTTTTAACCTCTTTGTTTCTAATGGCAAACGGTATCAATGCGATATTTAATGGTTTTGAGCGCAGCTTTCATTCAGAGTTAAACCGTGGTTTCTTTAGACAGTATGTAGTAGCTATTGCTGTTTCTATTATGTTAGTTGTCTTTCTTTTTCTAGGTGTTGTATTAGCTGGTGTGGTAGAGTACTGGATATCAGAATTGCGCAGTAGAGATTTCATGACCGAAGATTCTATGGAGATATGGCTTAAGTTATTGAGGTATGTAACTTTAATAATCATGTTATTCATGTTTATATGTACGCTCTATTACACCGGTACAAAAGATGGAAGAACCAGTAGTTTTTTATCTATAGGCGCGCTAGTAACCACATTTTTAATTATAATATTCTCATATCTATACGGTATTTATATAGATAACTTTTCTTCTTATAACGAGATCTATGGATCGATAGGGGCGTTACTTATTCTTATGGTTTATATATGGCTCAATTCTAATCTTTTATTACTAGGATTTGAATTAAATGCATCACTTAGATCATTAAAGGCACGGAATTTGAAATCTGTGTAGTATATTTAAGAACTAAAATATTTAAAAAAATGAAAAAATTACTTTTAGCAGTTATGGCTCTTTTAGGAACGTATACTGCAACTGCACAGCAAACTATCGAAGGCGTATCTATAGAAAAAAACTTAACTGTATCTGGTCAAGAGCTTTCTTTAAATGGAGCTGGTGTAAGACAGAAATTATGGTTTGAACTTTATGTAGGTGCTTTATACACTACAACAAAGAGTAGTAATGGATCTACTCTAGTAAGTGCAGATCAGGCTATGGCAATTACCCTGGACATTACAGATAGTAAAGTAACACAAAGTAAAATGAAAAGTGCTGTAGAAGATGGTTTCGGCGATAGCTGTACCGATAGTGAAAGAGCAGCTATTCAATCTGAAATCAATAAATTTATCGGTCTTTTTAGTGAAGCAATCGTAAAGGGTGATCATTTTGAAATCGCTTATGCTCCAGGAACAGGAACTAAGGTTTCTAAAAACGGTAAAGACTTAGGTACTATCGCTGGATTAAAATTTAAGAAAGGTTTATTCGGTATTTGGTTAGGTGAAGACCCTGCAGATGATGATCTTAAAGACGGTATGTTAGGTAAATAATCTATCTGCGACTTATTAATAAACGAAAGCCTATGTAATTTACATAGGCTTTTTTAATTCTCATAAAATGAAATATATAGTTTTTATAGTTCTTTGTGTTTTCGCTTTCGCGAAAGCGGATGCACAACAAGTTACAGGTACATGGAAAACCATAGATGATGAATCTGGCGTGGTAAAAGCTCATGTAGAAATCTATGAAAGAGATGGAAAGATTTATGGAAAAGTTGCTAAAATACTGGATAAGAATGCGCCTAAAAATGCATTATGTATCAACTGTGAAGGAGAACAGAAAGATGCACCGATTCTAGGACTAGAAATTATACAGGGTCTTAATAAAAAAGGAGACGTATATAAGGGAGGTGATATTCTAGATCCAGAAAATGGTAAAACATATACCTGTAAAATATGGCTGGATGATGATAATCCTAACCGGTTAAAAGTACGAGGGTATATCGCTATATTTTATAGAACCCAAACATGGATAAGGCTTTAAATGGATACTTACTTAATAGATCAATTACTAGATAATTGATGGTATTGAGTTTCTATGGATTCAAATTGTGTTTTTAATCGATCTAGATCGTGAGAGTTGGAAATAGATTCTTCGGCATCGTGAATAAGTAATTGTGCCTGTAAGTGTAATGTAGTGTAGTAAGACTGTTCACAGGTTTCTCTACCTATGCAAAGAGAGAATAATTGCAGCAGTTTACCCATTACAGATAAGTCTTCCTTACAATACTTGCGGTAAGACGCAAAAATATCATAGATAAGATCTTCAAATTTAGTGGTGTTTAATTTTATTATAACCTCTTTATCCTCATTAAGTACAATGTTGTGATCTTTTTTGAGCATTCTTAAACGCACTAAGTCAGTTAGGTAATCAATGGTGTCTATAGCAGTCCCTGGATCATTTATACCTGGTGACATGGCTTTAATACCTATCTCTGTAATTTGTTTAAATCCTAAGGCATAGTTATCACTAACTAATTCAGATTCTGAATAATTAAAATTTTTATGCACTTCAGTTAATTGTGTATCACTTAATTCTATTTCAGATTTAAAAAGTGCTTCTCCATCTAGAATGTATTTCCCTTTGGTGGTGAGCATTTCAAATTTAGTTTTACAAGTCTCACATGATTTTTTCAAACCTTCTACACTTATGTTTTGTATGGTACCACTTCTATTAGTTGAATACGTATGCCATTCACTAGTATCGGGAAATTGATCTTGTGACGATTGTTGTTCTATAAGATTCTGTAGTCGTTTACTAGATTTATTATATATGTTTTCTAGTATATTATTGATTTGTATGCTAGAAGAAATACTATGAATAAAGTAAACAAAAGCTGCTAGTGCTACAAAGGCACTTATAATACCTATCAATACCGATAGTCCTGGAAGATGGTAGTCGCTACCAGATGGATCTATACCTATCACTGTTATTATATTATATAGAATGGTTGCTAGAAATGCGCCAAGAATAAACTGGTGTTTTCTATTAGATATTAAATTAGGTAGAACACGAGGTGAGTAGTTAGCCGCGGCCTGGCTCAATAAAAGCATCACCATAGAAAAGGTAAAGACCAACATAGAGATACCACCAGCTATTAAAGTGGTTAAAATGCTTCTTGCTGTATCTACATCGTTAATTATTAAAGATGGGAAAACCTCTTGAAAAGCTTTGGAAACATTCATTTCTTCGGCCCATTTCATGAATAAACCGAATAAAATAGCACTTACAGCATAAAAAGATGGGTAAAACGCAATACTACCAGTAATTGTGTTGAAAAAGGACTTGAGTCTTATAAAAATCGAATTCATATTCTTAAAAGTAAGAGTAATGTGGTTAAGTTAATCCTAATAAATATGTATTTTCACATATTATTATCATATCACATGACCTACACTACAGAAGAAAAGAGACACATTATAAGCGAGTTAATCCTAATGGCACATGCAGATAACCATCTAAAGAAAGAAGAGGTGAGCTTTATAACATCGGTAGGAAAACGTATGGATTTAAGTGAAGAAGAGATCGATTATATGATTAACCATCCAGAAGAGTTAACAACTATGCCGCCTAAGGATTATACTAAGCGTATAGTTCATTTTCATAGAATGATGTTAATGATGCATATTGATGGTCATGTAGATGAGTTAGAGTTACAGCTATTACATGAAGTAGCTTTACAATACGGATTTAGAAAAACGACTGTAGATGCATTATTGCAAACCATGCTTAAATATCCACATGGAGAAATACCGCCGTCAGAATTAATGCAAATACACCTAAGAAATAGTAATTAATGACATTTAGTCATTGCTAAACCATCTAAAAGCGACATCATGTCGCTTTTATTGTTTGGTATCCTGTTTGAATAAGCTGAATCATAACAATTAAAAATTAGTATTATGAAATTAGCACATACAACAGCAAACAATTGGTTACCATCACTTATTGATGAAATGTTTAAAAACGATTATTTAGGAGGTACAACAGAGACTGCAAAATCTTTCGTACCATCGATTAATGTAGCAGAGAGAGAAGAGAGTTATCTATTAGAATTAAGTATCCCAGGTTTTTCAAAAGATGAGGTACATATAGAAGTAGATAAAGATGTTCTTACTATTGCTTCACAAGTAGAAAAAATAGAAGAAGACGCTGCTCTTAAGTTTACGAGAAGAGAATTTGGTAAGAAATCATTTAAAAGAAGTTTTAACTTACCAGAAACGGTAAATCAAAATGATATAGATGCTTCATATAAAAATGGCGTTTTATTGATAACGCTTCCTAAGAAGGAAGAAGCATTACCACTGCCTAAAAGAAAGATTTCCCTAAAATAAGAGTAAGCCAAGTTTAGATTTAAAAAATCCAACCATTTATGGTTGGATTTTTTTTTGATTTCGATCGGATTCTGTTAAGTCTATTGGTAAATTTTGTTAATTAAGAACTTTATAACTCATGTCAGATTATATAAATGATAATATCGTATAAAATTAATAGTTATGAAGAAGATTTTGTTTTTAGGGTTGCTTGTAGTTTTTGCGATTACCAGTTGTTCTACAACTAATGCGGTAAAACAGACTACACGAGTTATAGATGGTAATTGGATTATAGAGAGTGTTACTTATGATGGAGTAGGAGAATTTAAATCTACGCTATTGCAAGATGTTGCTGCTAGTTGTTTTGAGGGTAGCAATTGGAACTTTGTAGCTAACAATAATAGAGGTACATACAACATCAATAATGCAAATTGTTCAACAGGTGAAAGATATTTTATATGGGATGTACCAGGCAATAAAGAAATGATAAAAGGAGATTTGTTACTTAAAATAACAGACACAAAATATAAATCAGAATCTAATGCGGGCTATCAACTAGAAATTACCAGGGCAAATGAATCTAACATGACCTGGAGTATACCGGCTAGTGTAAATGGAGAGACGGTTTATGTAAATATGAATTTTGTCAAAAACAATTATTAAAACTAAAATTATGAAATCAAATATAATCACAATAGTAATCGCAGCTGCTTTATTAGTAAGTTGTGGAGCAGTTAAAAATAGCAATAGTCAACAAAAAGGTACCGTAATCGGTGCTGCAGGTGGTACTATTCTAGGTTTAATTATAGGAAATAATGTAGGCGATGGTGATAACCAGACTGAAGGTGCTGTAGTAGGTGCTGCAATAGGTGGTATCGCTGGTAACTTAATAGGTCGCAATATGGATAAGCAAGCCAAAGAAATAGAAGCTAGCCTACCTGGTGCAGATGTAGAAAGAGTAGGAGAAGGAATAGTAGTAACCTTTGACGAAGGTAGTGGAGTAAAATTTGCTACTAATCAATCGCTGCTCAATGCAAACTCACAAACTACACTTAATAAGCTGTTAGATGTAATGAATAACTATCCTGGTACAGAAGTGCTGGTTGCAGGTCATACAGATAGTCAGGGTGCCGAAGATTACAACCTTGAATTGTCTAGAAAAAGAGCTGCGAGTGTTAGGGACTATTTAGCCACACATGGTATTTCTAGCGATAGAATAGCGATGACTTACAGCGGTGAGGCTTCTCCTAAAGCAACTAATGAAACTGCTGAAGGTAGAGCGCAAAACAGAAGAGTAGAGATAGGAATAGTAGCAGGAGAAGAGATGAGAAAAGAAGCGCAAATGGAATCTAACCAATAGACGCTTACCAATTTTAAAATTTAACCCAACCAGAAATGGTTGGGTTTTTTATTTATCGCAATTGGCGCAAACCTTCATAAGTAATAACAGCTACCGCATTTGCTAGATTAATACTGCGTATATGCTCGCTGTATTGTGGGATTTTATATAAATGATCTTTAAATCTATCAGTAATATCACTTGATAAACCTTTAGACTCTTTCCCGAAGATAATCATCGTTCCTTCTTCAAATGGTATATCGGTATAATCCTTAGTTCCATGACTGCTCAAAAATGCCATAGATCGATCTTTGTTTTTCTCAAAAAACTCATCAGCATTTTCATAGATGCTTAATTCTATATGTTGCCAGTAATCTAGTCCTGCTCTTTTTAATCTAGAATCGCTTAGCTCAAAACCTAATGGTTTTACTAGGTGTAAGTGAGAACCTGTAGCCAGACTTAAACGACCTATATTACCAGTATTGGTATGAATTTCTGGCTCTATGAGAACTATGTGTAGCATAAACTTGTATTAAGTAGGTAAAGATACAGTAGAAGAGTGTAGTTAGATGTGTTCCGCTTTCGCGAAAGCGGAATTTTCATAAATTTTAATAGCAAAAAACTAATGCTTTAACGCGTTATTAACCCATTTAAAACGTATTTCTGGCTAGTTTTGCAAAACTAAATAATAACCACAATACCAGAACCGATAAGGAGGTATTTAAACAATAAAAAATGCAAGAAGTAAAAGCGTACGGAGCAGTAAATAAGGATGCAGATTTAAAGGAAATGACTATTAAACGTCGTGATCTTAATGAAAATGATGTAAAAATCGATATACTTTACTGTGGTGTATGTCATAGTGATATACATGCAAAACAAAATGACTGGGGTAATGCAAAATACCCTATCGTACCTGGTCATGAAATTATAGGAAAGGTTTCTCAAATAGGGAACGGTGTTTCTAGTTATAAAGTAGGTGATCTAGTAGGTGTAGGTTGCATGGTAGACTCTTGTCAGACGTGTAGTGCGTGTAAAGATGACCTAGAGCAATTCTGTGATAACGGTATGGTAGGTACGTATAACGGTAAGGATAAAATAGGTGGAGCAGATAGTGATCATACTTTTGGTGGCTATTCTACAAGTATTACAGTTAGAGAAGAATTTGTACTAAGAGTTCCAGAAAATCTAGACGCAAGAGCTGCCGCACCTTTATTATGTGCTGGAATTACTACATTCTCACCGCTTAACCACTGGAAAGTCAAGAAAGGTGATAAAGTAGGTGTTGTAGGTCTAGGTGGTTTAGGTCACATGGGTATTAAGTTTGCAGCTGCTATGGGTGCAGAAACGATTATGATTACTACTTCTCCTGGTAAGGCAGACGATGCTAAGCGTCTAGGAGCAGATGGTGTTCTTATCTCTAAGGATAGTGATGCTATGGCAGCACATAAAGGAACCTTTGATTTTATTCTTAATACAGTTCCAGTAAAACACGATATCAATCCTTATTTACATTTACTTAAACGTGATTCTACTATGTGTATGGTAGGTGCGATAGAGCCGTTAGAGCCTATGCATGGAGGTAGTGTGATTCTAGGTAGAAAAAGAGTTGCTGGTTCTTTAATAGGTGGTATCAAAGAAACTCAAGAAATGTTAGACTTTTGTGGAGAACACAATATTGTGTCTGATATAGAAATGATCAATATGGACGAGATCAATACAGCTTTTGAAAGAGTACAAAAGAATGATGTAAAATACCGTTTTGTTATTGATATGGAATCTTTGAAGAAATAAGAGATTTAAAAATAATTAAGTTTAAAAAGACCGTTTTGTACGGTCTTTTTTTATGCCTTGTTTCTGCACACAGTGCTACTTTTCTTTTATAAATACTTAGATTTACCACTTAACAACTAACTATTTATGCATTCATTTACTGTAGAACAAATAAACGAGATCTTAAAAGGAGAACAAGTAGGCAACACAACTCATGCTGTAACAGGTGTTAACGAGATAAGAAATGCCTCAAATAGCGATCTTACTTTTATAGGAAATAAGAAATATGCAAAATTCTGGGCAGATTCAAATTCGTCAGTTGCTATTATTAATGATAATATAGAGTTGCAGCCTGGAGATAATCGTGCTTTTATCAAGGTTAAAAATGCAGATCTTGCTATGGCGAGATTGTTAGAAGCTTTTCAACCAGAGACACCTGCTTTTGATACCGATATTCATGCAACAGCAGTAGTTGATAAAACAGCAACGGTAGGTAAAGGTGTAAAAATAGGCGCGCATTGTTACGTAGGTAAAAATGTAGTCTTGGGAGATGGAGTGGTATTGTACCACAACGTTAGTGTTTTTGACGACACCACGATAGGTCCACAAACAGTAGTCTGGTCTGGTACGGTTATTAGAGAGCGTTCTCAAATAGGTGCGCAGTGCATTTTTCATACTAATGTGAGCATAGGAGCAGATGGTTTTGGTTACCGCCCAGCAGACGATGGTCGTGGCCTGGTTAAAATACCACACATAGGTAACGTGGTAATAGGAAATGGAGTGGAGATAGGTGCAAATTCTTGTGTAGATCGTGCAAAATTCAATTCTACCATAGTAGGTGATGGTTGTAAAATCGATAACCTGGTTCAAATAGCACACAATTGTATCTTAGGTAGATCTTGTATAATGGCTGGTCATAGTGGTCTTGCAGGTTCTGTTACACTAGGTGATGGTGTTATCATAGGTGGTAGTGCCAGTATTAAAGATCATACAGTTATCGAGTCTGGTGCAACTATAGGCGCTGGTAGTGGTGTGATGAATGATGTAAAAGCAGGACAAACCGTTTTAGGATATCCAGCAGTAGATTCTAGAGAAATGCTTAAACAATGGGTCGCATTGCGCAGACTTGCAAAAAAATAGATTTTATAACGTATTTAAAAGATTCTGCTTTCATGAAGACTGAATCTTTTTTTTATTCATAAATGATATTCAGATTTTGTTGAGGTTAATGTTAATAGCATTTTAAAAGATAGCAATAAGCCTCTTTCATTGACTAAATTTACACGCTTTAATTTTTCTATCCCCAAAAACTGAATTATGAATAAAATTTTACTAATTGCTTTATTTTTAACTAGTTTCATTTCTTATGGTCAACAAGATGAGATTAGTGGATTTAAAGAATATTACCCTATCGCTATACGACCAGACCTGTCTGTAGGTTTGGGTAATAATGAATATGAAGAGATTTTATTAGAGGCTAGACCAGTCGTTTATTACAGTCTGTATAACGATTTAAGAAAAGCGCTTAATAAAGATACCATAACAAATGGTGATGCGGTGTATTTATCTTTTCAACCTCAATTTAGAATCTATAATGAAGAGTCTAAACCAGTAAAAACCCCTAGTTATAAAGTATTACTGGGGTGGCAAAAAATTATTAAAACTAATGATGATAACTTCCTTACTGTTGCTGTGGAGTCTGGGCATTACAGTAATGGACAAGCAGGTAGCGCTTTTAGTATCGAGTTTGATGATAATTCTGAAGAGAGTATAGCATTGTATAACAGTTTTACAGACGATACAGATCTTGCAGAATTACTCAATAGAAGTGGAGGTAATTTCTCAACTAACCTAACAAGATTTAGTTTTAACTACCGCCTCAATACATTTAACGGAGATAATATTCCTCAAAAAATTCATTCTTTTACAGCTACTTATCAATTGTATCACGATAAGTTTTTAGGTTTTGCAGATTTTGGAGGTTATAATCCAGAAGACATAGATATTTTAGGACGTCACCAGTTAGAATTCGGTTATGAATTTACCTCACATCTCAAAAAGATGAGGTACACTCTTAGTCAGCAATTTAATTATACCATAGGTTCACACCCATCCAGTGCTCCTTATAGGTCAGAAACCAGCGGTATTTTATACCCATGGGATAGCGATTTAGGTATTCTCGTACAGTTTTCTGTGGGTCGTGACGATTATAACTATCGTTTTTTAGACGATTTTGCTCGTTTTAAGATAGGAATTACTTGGGACTGGTTCACACCATTTGTCGTTAAGCCTACTAAAAATCAACAACTGCCTACTTTACCTAAAAAGGAATTGTAGAATTCTAGTTTTTAATGTTTTCCATCTAGATTAAAGATGTATTTTTGCGCCGCCTTAAAAAAGAGGAGCACATGAAGCGTATTAATCAGTATAAGAAAATGTTCAACGTAGAAAAGGACATTGAACTTAAAGCACTTAAAAAAAGTTACCGTAACCTAGTTAAAGAATGGCACCCTGATAAATTTCAGGAAGGTGATGATAAGAAAGAAGAGGCAGAGGTAATGAGTAGAACGATTATCGATGGTTACCACTTTCTTGTTAGTATTGCTCCAGAAACTAAGGAAGCTAACCTAGCAGAATATAAAGAAACGATTTCTAACACTGGTATAAAAGACTTTGACCACAAAGGACGTGTCCTAGAAGTAGTTTTTACAGATGGTAGTACTTATGAATATTTTGGAGTAGATGTAAAAATCTTCAAAAAACTTATAAATGCAGACAACCGTTACAGATTTGCAAAGCGTAATATCTTTGAAACGTACTTATACCGCAAGTCTAAAAAAGACGAAGAGCAACAAGCTTAAGATTTTAAAATTTTAGACTTTAATAAATAGCCATATCCATAGAGATATGGCTATTTTTTTATACACATTTGTTACCTTTTACAGAGTAATTAAATAGCTGTTGTTGAGGTGCTTGTCGTTTCTATTGTTATTATTTTACTAATTTTAAATCTATTTCATGTTTTTATTGCTTTACATTGATTAAAAAGATTATTTTTGCTGTATGATTGGAACATGTGGTCATAAAGATTAGTGAGATTTCTTATTTAGTTTTTTATTCTATTGTCTGATTGTAACGAGCTTTTCCATGGTGAATACTCTTGTGGCACGGCTTTTGAAATCAAATAAGAAGTATTATTAATTTAAATTATTACAAATGAGTACAGGTACAGTAAAATTTTTCAATGACGCAAAAGGATTTGGATTTATCACAGAAGAAGGATCAGGTCAGGAACATTTTGCACACGTAACAGGTTTAATCGACGAGATCCGTGAAGGTGACAAAGTTGAATTCGAACTTAAAGAAGGAAAAAAAGGTTTAAACGCCGTTAATGTTAGAGTAATCGACTAATTCGATTCTTTAAATTTCTTACAAAACCCATCTAATTTAGATGGGTTTTTTTTATGCCCTTTTTTTTGATAACATTAATAGATACTTATCTGTTCTATACCGATTATTGAATTAGCTTTGTCTACATGAATAGAAAAACTGCTTTAATAGGTCTTGCTTTTTTCTCCACTTATGTATTTTGGGGATCTACCTATTTATGGAATAAAATGGCGGTGACCGAGTTGCCACCATTTATGCTTGCTAGTATCCGATTTTCACTTGCAGGTATTCTTATTTTTATAATAGCAAAACTACTAGGGTATAGCCTTAGCATTACTAGAAAACAATTTTTCAATTGTACACTAGCAGGTTTTCTTTTTCTTAGTTATGGTAACGGTGTCTTTGTTTGGGCATTAAAATATGTGGACACAGGTTTTGCAGCACTTATAGCCGCATTGCAACCCTTGTTTATTCTGTTACTTATGCGACTCGTGCAGCGCAAAGCATTGCAAGCAAAATCTGTTATAGGTGTTGTTCTCGGGCTAGTAGGTATGTACATCTTAGTTAGTCAGAATGAAATAACGACCAAAGAAGGCGCTATTACTGGTATTGTCATGATTATCAGTTGTATTTTAAGTTGGAGTGCAGGTAGTTTATTTGTCGCCAAAGCTGATGTACCTACTAATTTCTTTGTCTCGACTGGTTATCAAATGATAGCGGCTAGTGTCATACTGGCTATTGCTAGTTTTGCTTTTAGCGAGTCTTGGTCTTCTCCTATGACGTGGCAAGAGCCTACTTATATCGCTTTAGCTTGCCTTATTATTTTCGGTAGTATTGCGGCTTTTACGGCATTTAATTTCCTTTTAAAGAATATCTCTACAGAAAAAGTGGCAACTTCTTCTTATGTAAATCCTGTAGTAGCTCTATTGCTAGGTTGGTATTTCTTGGACGAAGAAGTAACTACACAATCCTTGATTGCTGCTGCGATTATGATTACCGGTGTGTATTTTATCAATAGTAGAAAGAGAGGTAAAGATGACATCAAGCCTTCTCCTAAGAATAGGTAAGAACACTAATTTCTATAGTAAATTACAGATTTTAACTGGTCTACTTAAATTGATTTTGTTTCCGCTTTCGCGAAAGCGGAACCTACATAACCATTCTTTCTATTATCCTGATAAATAGGGCTCCATATTGTTGTGATAACCATTAAATTTGCACACAGAAAAATGCACTATGAATATGGACAAAACTCAAGAAAATGAAAACACTTCTATACAAGAAATAGATGCATGTATTCAAACACTTAATAAGTTTATTGAAGATCCTAAAAGTGTATTTGCGTTACCAGAGGAGCAGCGTGTCGCGTTAATGAAAGCGGCAGGTAAATTATCCAGACCGACTCGTGAAGAATACAAGCGCGGTAAAAAGGATGCTAAAAAAGCTGCCAAAAGAAAACAAATAGAACGAGATAAACATGCTCGTAAAGAAACAGGAATAAGAAGTGCACGTGAAGATGCCATCTTTACGGCTCCTAAATTACTAGCCGCTGCAGACCTTTCTCAAAAAGAAACTGGCGAGCTAGAATCACCACGTAATTGCTACGTGTGTAAAACCATGTTTACAAAACTGCATCATTTCTATGACCAGATGTGTACCGACTGTGGTGATTTTAATTATGCAAAACGTTTTCAAAATGCCGATGTAAAAGGGCAAGTAGCCATTATTACCGGTTCTAGGCTTAAAATAGGATACCACATTACCTTAATGTTATTGCGTGGTGGTGCAACAGTTATTGCAACTACTCGTTTCCCACATGATAGTGCTTTGCGATTTTCTAAAGAAGAAGATTTTAAAGAATGGGGACACAATTTACATATTCATGGGTTGGATTTACGTCACATTCCTAGTGTAGAGATTTTTTGTAACTATATAGAGCAAAAATACGACCGTCTAGATATTCTTATCAATAATGCTGCGCAAACAGTAAGAAGACCGTCTGGATTTTATGCACATTTAATGCCTAATGAAGAGTTGACTTTTGAGCAATTACCTGTATTTGCACAAGAAACACTTACAGATCATTACAAATGTTTACATGAGTTACAAGAATTAACTCCAGGCGCATCGCCTAATAAAAATATGCCGGTAACATGGCACGGTCCAGAACCTGGTATAGGTTTAAGAGCAAGTGCAAAATTATCTCAAATACCGTATAGTTTTGACAAAGCACTGGTAACTCAAGAGGTTTTTCCAGAAGGTGAACTCGATGCAGATTTACAGCAAGTGGATCTTAGAAAAACCAATAGCTGGCGATTAAAACTGGGTGAAATAGAAACTACCGAGATGATAGAGGTACAGCTAGTGAATTCTGTTGCTCCGTTTGTACTTTGTAACCGTCTTTCTGAAATTATGAAGAAAGATAATACAGGTAAAAAACACATCATTAACGTGAGTGCGATGGAAGGGAAGTTCCACACGTTCCATAAAGAAGACCGCCATCCACATACTAATATGGCCAAAGCTGCTCTTAACATGTTAACGCATACTGCAGCAGGCACACTGGCTAAAGATGGTATTTACATGAATGCGGTAGATACGGGCTGGGTTACAGATGAGGATCCTGTACAGCTGTCTAAAAAGAAACAAGAAGTTCACGATTTCCAGCCGCCACTAGATATAGTAGATGGTGCGGCACGTGTTATGGATCCATTATTTGATGGTATCAATACTGGTAAGCACTGGTGTGGTAAATTCTTAAAGGATTACAGACCTATAAGCTGGTAAGAATTCTGTTGTTATTTTAACATCTCATAACACATATTAATACAGTATTAAGTAGAGGTGTGTGTATCTATCTGTAAATTTATTAAAAACAGATAATTATGAGACTTACAGGTATATTATTTACGTTATTATTTATTTCGATTAGTGCTAGTTGTCAGACCCAGTCTTCAAACGAGGTGCCTCAAGTAGTACTAGAAGCTTTTGAAACAAAATATCCAGGAGAAAACGATCCAGATTTTGAACTAGACGACCATGGCTATTGGGAAGCTCATTTTAAAAAAGATGGAGAGAAATACCGTGCAGATTTTCATGCAGACGGTACTTGGAGAGAGACAGAAAATTCTATCAAGGACAAAGAAATCCCTAAAGCGATACAAAAAGCAATAGAAAGAGAATTTCCTGATAGAACCATACAAGAAGCAGAGCATGTTATGAGTGCTACACAAGGGGAATTCTACGATATAGAATTTAAACAAAAAGGAAAAAATATGGACGTAGAATATAGAAAAGACGGTACTAAAGTCTAATTCTATTTCGTCTAATATTAAAAAAGTCCGTAATGCTATACGTATAGCATTACGGACTTTTTATTTGGAATTAAAGAAGTTTAGGCAGTTTCTAGAGTTCCTTTTCTAGGTAAGGTTATTTTAAATTCTGTCCATTCTCCTAGTTGAGAATCTACAGTAATTTTACCTTGCATGTGGTCTATTAATCTAGCAACAGTTGCCAGTCCTATTCCTGTACCTTGTTTACCGTTGCGATCTTCTTGTGTAGCGATATAAAACAGCTTAAAGATGGATTTCAAATTCTCTGGAGCAATACCACTACCGTTATCTCTTATAGTAATTATATATTCTTCCTTATTTTCTTCTAGGTTAATATTTATAAGGGTTTCTTCTTTATCATTATACTTTATCGCATTAGTCATTAAATTCATTAAAATTTGCTTTAAAGCAACCTCATGAGTTAATAACGTGGTGTCATATTCTGGTATGTAATTGATCTTTATATGATCATCTTTTACCGTCATGGCGATTACGTCTTCTATAGTGTCTACATAACTAACGCTATCATATTCTTCGGTAACCAGCTCGTTACTGCTGTAAAACTGTAAAATACCATCTATATAACGACTCATATTATTAGAGCTATCTCTCAGATAACCTAGATAATCTATGGACTGTTGTGATAGGTTTTTCTCGCTTTCTTTTAAAAGCTTAGTTATCATTATTATGTTAGATAACGGTGCTTTTAAATCGTGAGATACTATTCCAGCAAAGTCTTTTAACTCTTCATTGCGCTCTTCTAGTTCTTCCTGCATGGCAAGAAGTTTAAAAGTCTTGTAACGCTCTTCAAAAAGATGCATTACTTGCTTGCCCATAGCTTTGAGAGCTTTTATCTGGTGTGCAACTAGTGTTCTAGGTTTGCTGTCATAAACACATAATGTACCTAGTTTGTACCCATTAGTATCCACTAGCGGTACGCCAGCATAAAAAATAGCTTTAAAATCGGTAAGTAGTGGATTATCCTTAAAACGCACATCTTCACGTGCATCGTTAACGATCATGATATCATCGTCACTAGCTATTGCATGGCCACAAAAAGAGATGTCTCGCTCAGACTCTGTAATATCCACTCCGTGACCAGATTTTATAAAATTTCTAGCTTTATCTACTAGAGTAATTAAAGATATAGGAGCATCACAGACACTAGCGATTATAGAAGTGATATTATCATAACTATCCTCAGGCATGGTGTCCAGCAAGCGGTATTTTTCTACAGCTGCTTGTCTCTTTGATTCATTATCGAGAATAGGGGCGCTTATCATTATTGGAATAAAAAAATTATTCCTACAAATAAAGATTATTTATAGAGTATTAGAATTCATTTTGTTACGCTTTTAACGTTTATTCCTGTCACTTTTTTGAACAAATGATAATTATAACAGAATATCCCTACAAATAGCGCGGTATCCTACCGAAATTATAGACATTTAAGATAAAAGGAAGCATTAAACTGTAACATCGATTAAAACCAGACGTCCTTAAAAAGCTAACCTAATCAGATAATGAAAAATTACATTCCTACAATTTTACTGTTGCTTTTTACCACACTTTCTTTTGCTCAAATCAAGAAAAGTCTGCAAATAGAAAAAACAACAACATCCATAAAAATAGACGGAAAATTAACCGAAGACATTTGGCAAAACGCACAAGAAGCCAAAGACTTCATTCAGTTTAGACCTACCATGGGTGTTCCTGATTCGGTACACAATAAAACCATTGTAAAAATGGCTTATGACGACACCGCCATTTATGTATCGGCATATTTGTATGACGATCCTTCAAAAATAGCAAAGCAATTCTCTAGCAGAGATAACTTTGCACAATCAGACTTCTTTGGCTTTGTAGTAAACCCCAATAACGACGCACAAAACGACACCGAGTTCTTTGTATTTGCATCGGGCACACAGGCAGACGCGATTGCAAACCCCAGTATAGGAGAAGATTTCGGCTGGAATGCAGTGTGGAGTAGTGCTGTACAAATCAATGAAGACGGCTGGTCTCTAGAAATGAAAATCCCATACCGCTGCCTGCGATTTGACAATAAAAACGTAGAGACATGGGGCATACAGTTCCACCGCAGGTTTCGAAGAAACAATTCACAATACACCTGGAACGAGCTGGACCCAACTAAAGGAAACATAGGACTCTACCACGGCGAGTTAAAAGGACTCAAAAACCTAAAACCACCAGTAAGACTTGCCTTTTACCCATTTGTCTCTGGAGTAAGCCGCAGTTTTGACGGCAACACACAGACCGATTTTAACGCAGGACTAGACGTTAAATACGGCATTACTGAAAACTTTACCCTAGACGCCACCCTTATTCCAGACTTCAGTCAGGCAGGATTTGATGACGTCTCTCTTAATTTAGGACCCTTTGAGCAAACCTTTTCAGAGCAGCGACAGTTCTTTACAGAAGGTGTAGACCTCTTCAGTAAAGCAAACCTCTTTTTCTCTAGACGTGTCGGTAGCGCACCATCTGCATTTCCTAGCATCAGTAATATAGAAGAGGTCATAGACTATCCAGAAACCGTAAAAGTACTCAATGCATTAAAAGTATCTGGAAGGACTAAAAACGGTCTGGGCATCGGACTCTTTAATAGCATTACAGATAAGACCTATGCCACCATAGAAAACACCATCACTGGCACACGTAGAGAAGAACTCGTAGAACCGCTTACTAACTATAACATCATAGTCGTAGACCAGCAATTCAATAAAAACTCCAGCGCCGGTATCATAAATACCAACACCACACGCAACGGCGGTTTTAGAGATGCAAACGTTACCGCACTCTTTGCAGATATTGTAAATAAAACCAATACCTATAACATACAAGGTCAGGTAAAAATGAGTCATTTAAACCTAGAGAACGGCACACAGTCTGGTTACAGCACCTTTTTTAGAGCACAAACCATAAGCGGCAACTGGCGTTATAACTTTGACCACAGCTATGCAGACTCTAAGTATGACATCAACGATCTAGGACTTCAGTTCAGAAACAACTTTAACGACTTTGGTATCAACGCCACCTACCGCACCTTTAAACCAAAAGGAAAATGGAACAACATCTATGTAAATACCTATGTAGATTACACCAGACTGGCAAATCCTGGTACCTTTACAGGACTAGAACTAGGCGGTAATATAGACGGTACCACAACCACACTTAATAACTACGGCTTCAGTTTAAGCCTCTCGCCAGGCAAACAATACGATTATTTTGAACCTAGAAAAGAAGGCAGTTTCTTTATCACTAAAAATCTAGCCAACTCAAATATATGGTTCAATTCTAACGATAATAAAAAACTAGCCATAAGCGCAAACGGTGGGATAGAAGGCTTTGTAGAAAAAGATAGAAACTACCTGAATTACTGGTTTGGTTTTGGACCACGCATGCGATTTAATGATAAATTTGTACTCAGCTATTTCTTTGATAGAGAATATTATAAAGCAAACAGAGGCTACGTCACCCAGGTAGGAGAAGACGTCATCTTTGGCGATCGCGACCGTATAGAAATAGAGCAAACCCTTAACGCCAGCTATAATTTTAATCCCTACCACACACTTTCCCTTACCTTGCGACACTATTGGGGTATTGTAGAATATGACGACAGTCTGTTTTCCCTTAAAGAAAACGGCCGCCTAGACCGCACCACAGGATATACCGCCAGCACATTACCTAGCGATCCTAATATCAACTTCAGTACATGGAATTTTGACCTCAGTTATTCCTGGCAGTTTGCCCCAGGCAGCTTCATGACCGCACTGTATAGAAACCAGTTATTTAATAGAGACACACAGGCTATGGAAAATTTCAATAGCAGTTTTAATACCCTATTTGACCAGCCCATTAACCACACCATATCCTTAAAAGTGCAGTACTTCTTAGATTATAACCAGCTGCCAGGCTTGTTTAAAAGTAAAAAGAAAAAGAACAAGTTCATGTAAAATAAAAAGTAGGATAAGGGTTCCGCTTTCGCGAAAGCAAAATAAAAACCAACACCACCACAATATATAAACTCTATAAAAAACCAGCCCATACGCTGGTTTTTTTTATGCCCAATAACAAACAAATAAAAACCCAGTAGAGCACCATAACTAGCACACCACGAGGTAGTAGCGACCGGTACATAGTTACCTAGGTAAAGAACAGAAAAGAATACCAAAAAAATAAACCACCATTACGGGATACCGTAAAGATCATTCTCCAGGTAGTCATAGATTTACGGTTGTTATAGAAATAGAGCAATCTTGTAATTAAGAATAACGAGTAAAATCATTACAACTCATTCTTGATAGAAGTTCTTATATACACCCTATACAGTAGGGTTAATATATGGTTTTTTAGTAGATTGCTTATATATTAACGTTATCACCAATTAAAAAAAAACTCAATGACTAAAGAAGAAGAAAGAAGACAAAAACTAATTGATGGTTTTTTTGATATGGTCGATTCTTTGAAAAAGAGCAGACGAGCTGACCTCTCTGACATAAACAAGGATGAAAACATAATTGAAAAGCTTTACGTTGACCCATTAGAAAATGATTTTGTACTTAAAACTTCTCTAAAGCCTAATACTACAATATTAATTGGTCGAAAAGGAACTGGAAAATCTACAATCATAGCCAGACTTCAGCACGAAGTTAGGAAGTCTACAGATAAATTATCTCTATACTTAGATGTAAAAACAATTTTTGACCAATCAAGAACATTCACTTATAACTCAGCAAACTTTAAGAATATTCTTAATAAAGAGGAACTTGACAAATATTTCCTTTTCAAGTCATTTCTTAAATTAATATTATCCCAAATTGAAGAAGAAGTAAAAACTAATACTTTAAGATTTTTCTTAGCTTCAATATCGAAAAAATTTGGTCCTGATAAACAAAATTTTAAAGATGAAATATCTCAAATTTTTAAAATTATTGATAAAAAGGAAAGTGAGGATATATTAATTTTAAAAGAAAAAATTGTCCAGTCTACTGAGAATAATTTCAATGAAAATTCTAGTTCTACAAATTTTAATTTAGGAGGAAAAGTATCTGAAAAAGCAATAGAAGGCACTGCTGGTCTTGAAAAAGGTAGCCAAAAATCAAATAAACATTCTGAAAATATTGATGAAGCCTTTTCCGAAATATTTTTACAGTATTATGAGCCTCATAAAGTACTCTTAGAATTAAAAAAACTTTTAAAAGAAATAGGTATTAACTATGTTTTCATATGCTTAGACGATTTCTCTGAAATACAGGAGGAAGCTATGAAAATTTTTGTTGACACTATTGTATCACCATTAAACAATTGGTCTGAAGAATTTTTCAAATTCAAAATAGCTGGTTATCCAAATAGAGTTTATTTAGGAGATATTGACCCTCAAAAAATTGAACAAATAAAACTTGATTATTACGACTTATATCAATCTGGAAAAGTATCCAATACTCAAAAAGAAGCCATAAACAACGTTAAAAGATTACTCACAAAAAGATGTTCTTATTTTTGTAATGTAAAGCCTGAATCTTTTTTCGCATATTCAGATAAAGTTCCAATGGAACAGTTTTATCAACTACTTTTTGACTCTACATCAAATGTACCTAGAAACATAGGTTGGGTTTTATGGTATTCATTTCAAACAAGTGTTTCAAAAGGAAAGAAAATTACACTACAAGATATAAACATCGCTTCTGAAAGATTTTTTAAAGATACTGTAGAAGTGTTTTTCTCAAAAAATAAATATATGCGAAGCGCATTTAGCGAAAGATTAGAGAAATTTCATCTAAATGAAGTTTTGAATAATATTATTTCAAAAGCAAAAACCAACAAAACTGAAATATCTACATCCGAGTCGAAAATTTTTCAAGCCGACAAATCAAAACCACCTACAAGTCACTTTTATATAGATAAAAAATTAGAAAATGTTTTACGAACGTTAGAGTTAAATTATTTTATAACTAAATATAGTGAACAAAAAGACCAAGATGGAAAAACTTTAATGGCCTTTTATTCTTTAAATCACGGTCTATGTAAATCAGAAGATATAAATTATGGAAAAGGAACAGATAGAAAATATGTGATTCAAAGGAGGTTTAATAATTCTGATATTGTTAGAGAATATATATCAGATGCTAAACAGTTCAAATGTAATAATTGTTCTAATTCATTACCTTACGAAAAATTGGAAATGCTTGAGATGTTTGATATGATGTGTCCTAAATGTAAAAAAGGGATTTGTAATTTAGAACACGTTGAAATCAACCTGACAGACCAAGTAGAAGAAGAACTACAATTACCTGAATTTGATATTAGGTTACTAAATTCTATATATATAAACGAACCTCAATATCCAACTTCATTAGCACAGGAGCTTGATTGTTCATACCAAAAAGCTTCTAAAAGAGCTGTTAGGTTGGTTAAATCTGAATTATTACGAGCCGATAAAATTGAGCACATAAAGGGTTTAGGAATCAGAACATATTATTTTTTAACACAAAAATCAAAAGACATATACTTTAAGTAACTGGTGATAACAATGTATATAAAAAATAGCGCAAGTCGTTGCTAACACGAAGGCTTGGGTATTTTTGGAAAGTCGCCAAATTTTTAAATTTGACAAATTCCCAAAAATAAAATAATTAATAAAATTTTAAAATTCGGCTTGTGTATTATCCGAAAAGTAACAGCTTATTTTCAGCGCTACTTTTCATATACGAGACGTTATCTCTCATTTTAACCAACCATTGAACATATGAACAAAAAATCAAAAATCGCAAAATCAAGTTGGTGGATTTTCGCAATAATCGGAATAATAGTTCATCTCTCAATTTTGGATTTTGAGGACAAATGGGTTTTAGCTCTAATTGGTGCATTGAATGGAGCATTTTGGGGATGGTTATTGGGTTTACTTTTAGATTACATTATTAATTCATTGTTTTATCGAGAGCCGATTGAAGAAAAAACACAAACTATTTCAAAACCAAAACCAATCGTAAAAAAAACAATTAATCATAATGACTTTAAGCCAAAGCCTTCTGAATACACTACAATAAAAAAAGAAATAGAGCCAAAAATAGTTGCAGAGCCTATCGCAGTTTACGAAACGAAACCGAAACTAAAAACAGAGCCGAAACCAACACCACCAAAACTAAAACAAACTGAAAGGCCTAAAAAACAAGAAATTTTACCAACTTCTGTTCAAGACACAAGTGAGGTCGTTTCAGAAATTAAGTTTGTCAATTACAATTTAAAGCTTTCAGAAAGCGAAACGGAATTTCCAATTCTAAAAATTCCTAATCAAAAATGTGTAATACGTTCACATCGATTAGGTTCTACCAAAAGACGAGGTTTTAAGGAAACTTCATTTCAAAAAGCTATTGAATATTACTTCGCAGAAAATTTCAATATATCTGGAAATTTGAGATTAAACACAGGCAAAAACACAAGACCATATGAACCTGATATTGCTTTAATCGGTTTTGATGACCACAATATTCAAATTGATGTTGAAATTGACGAACCGTATGCTGGAATCACAAGACAACCAACTCATTGCATTGGCGATGATATTAATAGAGACAATTATTTCAAAGATAGAGGTTGGATTGTTATAAGGTTTTCAGAATACCAAATACATACTCAAGAGAAAGAATGTCTTAGATATATAGCAGATATTATTTCATCAGTAAATTCATCTATTGAAATCCCTTCTGACTTAAAATTCACATCAAAAATAAATGTTGAAAAAGTTTGGGATGTTGTTCAGTCTCAAAAGTGGGAAAAAGAAAAGTATAGAGAAAAATACTTGAATCACGAATTTAAAAATTTAGAGACACCACCAGAAACGCTGAAAAGAGACTTTAGCGAACAAGAAATTGAGGAAGAAAAACTTGTAGTTCCTACTTCGTTCGGTAAAGAAGAAATTGGGAAAATCATAGGTTTCAATAGTAATAATATAAACGACAGAGATAAACGTATTAAATTCTATTCAGAAAAACATATCTACACAATTGATGGGGTTACATTTCCTTCCGCAAGTACTATTGTTGGTCGATTTTTTCAAGAATTCGATGCTTGGGGTATTGCAAGTAGATTAAGTCCAAGTAATCCATTATATGGTTTAGAAGTTGAAGAAATTGTTCGTATTTGGAAAGAAAGAGGTCAAGACGCTGCAAATTTAGGAACTTTTCTACACGAACAAATTGAAAGCTTCTATCTCAACCAACCATACGAACAGACAGAGGAGTTTTATCAGTTTGAGAATTTTGTTAGTGACCATCCAAATTTAAATCCTTACCGTTCAGAATGGAGGATTTTTGATGATAACATTGGGGTAGCAGGAACTATTGACCTTATTGTTAAAAATCAACAGAATTTCGATATTTACGATTGGAAGAGAAGTAAGAAAGTTATAAATACATTTGACGGAAAACCAATAGAAACCGACAATTGGGGAAAATGCGGAATTGGTCAATTATCACATATTGACGATACGAGTTATAATCGTTATTGTTTGCAACAAAGTCTTTACAAGTTCGTACTCGAGAAGAATTACAAGATTAAAGTAGATAATATGTATCTTATTGTAATGTATCCTGAATATGATAATTATTACAAAGTAAAAGTCCCATATTTAAAAAAGGAAATCGAGCATATATTGAAGACTGTGTGAGAAAAAACGAGAGATAACAACGTATAAAAATAATAGGGCAATTGTAGCAAAACCGAATGGTTCGGGCGCATTTGCAAGGTCGCCAAATTTTTAAATTTGGCTTATTGACAAAGAAAAATAATAAGAAAAATTTAAAAATTCGGCTTGTGTTTGACTGAATAGTTAGCGTTCTTTTTCAGCGCTACTTTCCTATACACGACAGTTGTCAGTAATTTTAAAAACATCGATGTCCAAAAGTAAATTGAATAAAAGAAGAGATGATTTCAAATTTAAAATAATATCTATTTTAGAAAATAATATTGATGACCTAACTGTCGAACGTATAAATTCTTGTGCATCTAAAAATGCTGTTCGTAAGGTAATATGCGAATTGACAGAACATCATAATTTACTCAGAGAAAATGGAATAAAAGCAATATATCCGACATCTAAAAAAACTAGACCAAATTTCAAAGGAGCAGAATTTGACCAAACTATTAACTCTGTTAGAACTATTTATACACCAATGGGAAACAAAAGATGATATCGAAAATAAATTTGATGAGAATATCTATTAAACCGTTTTCGGCAGTAATCAACCTAGGTTTAGAATATGGTTATGAGCAGATTTCTATAAGCGAAAATGAAGTAATAAAATTTATTCCCCTGCTGGCTCTAGTATACAAAGCCGCTAGTGCCAGTTTGTAACTGGTACCCAAAAGAGTAAACCACAAATTAAATAACTATTTTAGATAATAAAATTTAAAAACCTGGCTAGTGCGCAATCCAAAAATAATTTTCTACTTTACATGTTACGAGTCATGTACAGAGACGTTATATGCAAGCCTATGAAAAACATCGTAATAACATTATTATTATTTGCAGTTTATAGCTGTCAAGAAAAAAATAAAGGAAATATTTCTGAAATTTCAATATCAGAAGAACAAATTATTGAAAAAAGAAACGAAGTTTTTATCAGAGTAAATGACACAATAAATTCCTTTTTTACTAACCTTCGTTTAGATGAAATGCAGGATAAGCCAGATATGCTATATCTCGGACAAAAACATAACAAGACATCAGTAACTATTCCGGCAAATTCAACAGTTACAATTGCAGGTTTTGACCCAGCTGTGTCGTTTAGTTATAATCTATCCTTAGAAAAGGGAGATAGCTTATTTGTTGACAGAGAAATAATAAAAATCAGTCAAAAAAAACAAATTGCCTATCCAATTTTCAAAGTTCCAAATGGAAACAGAAAATGGAGTGAGCTTAATTTTGATTACTTGCTTTACAAGAAAAATCTCAAAAACAACGCTATAGAAATTTATACCGCTAATAGTTTTATAAGAAACAAATGGCATCTCGAAGAAATGCTTGATAATTCATTGATATTAATTGATAGTTTAAAAGCTAACAATAGTATATCTGACAAATTTTATAGGACAGCCAAAATAAATTCAAAACTAAAATTTGCTACTTCAAAAATAAGACAAGCTAAAAATCAAAATGTAGAAATTGATATTGAGAGTTTAGATGTAAACTTGAATGACGAAAAACTGCTCAACTATAATGAATATGTAAGTTTATTAAGACAATTGATTTTGTATAAATACTTTAATGAAGATAAGCGAGTAAAGAATTCTGTTCTTTTTGACTTTGTTAACGAACAACAAACGTTTTTAAATTATTCAGCAAAAGAAGTTTTATTAAACTCATATCTTAAAAGTATATATTTCGTCGAAAAGACAAAGTTTGAAGATTATCTAGCTAAATTTCAGACTATAAATACCAACAAAGAATTTCAAAATAAATGGCAATCCGTTGTTGATAAACAAAACACAAATTCAAAGAAATTAAATATGACTGACAGGAATGTTGGAATTTTAACTAATCTTGTCAATGACTATGAACTGACTTTCGAAGAGGTTCTTCTAAAGAATAAAGGAAAAGTAGTTTTAGTAGATTTTTGGGCAAGCTGGTGTGCACCTTGTAGAAAAGAAATGCCATTCCTTAAAGAATTGAAATCAAATTTTAGCAATAAAGAATTACAAATTATTGAAATCTCAATTGATACAGACCACTCTGCTTGGGTTCGAGCATCACAAATAGAAAATTTATCACAAGATGAAAACAATTATATCATTGCTAACTGGGAAAAATCCAAACTATATAAAAACTATAAAATTCAAGCTATTCCAAGATATTTGTTATTCGATAAGAACGGCAAAATAATCGACGATAATGCCCCAAGACCGAGTGAGAAAGAGCTTGAGGAACGCATAAAGGCCAGCATATAACAAAGAACTGTGGTAAAAAACAAGCGAATTTCACTTAATTTCTAACAAGTACACTTCTATATCCTGCTGGCGCTAGTACGTAATGCTGCTAGTGCCGCTACGTTTCATATACGGAGACGTTGTAACAAATTTGAGAAAAAAAATATGACTTTTGAATTAAACAATGAACAACGCAAATATTTAGGTTTAGAATTAGTTGCAGAAAATTGGGAAAAAGTCATACTCAAAGGAGATTCATATCGACCGAGTTCTATTTTATACTTCGACAAAAACACAATCAAAAAGCAAGTAATTTCGACTGAATTAAAATATTCAGAAATCCAATACAATGAGGAAACTAAAGACAGAGAATTTCTACTTCCTAAAACTCAAAAAGGTAAACCAAAGAAACTGACTTCTTCAACATTAGAATCAAAAACACCACTAGGTGTATATTTTGATTTTGGAATTAATGGAATAACTATTGGAAATTACACGACTCAACATACATTTTACTCAACTCATTTTGAGAATATAAAATTTAACGATATTTCGGAATTAAAAAATTGGCTTACTGATTATATTAAAAATTCAACTTCCGATGACTTGAAATCAATTGAGAAATTCTCTTTAAAAAAGAGGAAAAGAATAAAACTAAAACAAGGCGATTTTTTTGCTTTCAAAGTTGATAGGAGAAATTATGGTTTTGGACGACTGATTTATGATTTAAGGCCATTGAGAAAGGACTCAGAGTTTAAAGCAAATAAAAATTATGGTATAATGAATCTTATGACTCAACCTTTAGTGATTAAGATTTACCATTATATAAGTTCAAATAAAGAAACTGATTTAAATGAACTAAAAACAAAAAAATCTATTCCTGCCCAATATATTATGGACGATGTATTGTTTTATGGAGATTATGAAATAATTGGAAACCAACCATTAGAGGAAATAGAGTATGATTTCCCAATTTCTTATTCTAAAAGTATTCATTTTGGAGATTTTGAAACTGTGTATTTGCAATATGGATTAATATATAAAGAAACCACAACAAAGAAATTCAACAAGCATTTGACAATTGACAATTCAGATAAAAACGCTAAAAGTTGCGAAAAGGTTTTAAAGTCAAATCCATATAGTATTGAATCAATTGGAGCGTATTTAAATTTTCAAAAAGAAACATTGGAGAATTGTATCAAAATAAATTCTAATCAACCTTATTGGGAATCTGAATATTATGAATTGAAAGCTGATTTGAGGAATCCAAAAAACAAAAGTGCTAAAAAAGAAATATTTGAATTCTTCAATCTAAATCCGAATGGAACATATTACGAAAACTTTAAAAAATAAAACCTTTGCTGGCACTAATATATAACGCCGCTAGTGTCAGTTTGCAATTGGTAATCATAGGAGCAAATCACAAATTAAATTACAACTCTAGAATTATAGAGTATTTTTACAACCACCCAACCTCAAAATCAACCAAGACAAATGAAAACCTTTACTTTTTTACTATTGATCCTGTTTTTAAATACAGGATATGCACAATCTGAGAAGATCACTATTAAAACAGACCATCTAGAAGAGGCAAATTATCTCAAAATGGATGATTTCTATCTGACACATTACCTTTATATCGATTTGTTTTTAAGAGAAAATCTCTTTCCTGATGCAACTCCAGAAGAAGTCTCATCTATTCTTACAGCTCTTAAAACATACGTTTCTGTAGATAATAATCTAGATATAGAAATTGAAAAACCTGGTGAAAACAACTACTTGATTCGTTTTGCTATTTTAAAGAAAGAAGATGGTACAGAACTCTTAGTTGCTTTTACAAACTGGACGGCTAGGGATAAGAGATTTGAAAAAGAAATCAAAACATCAAATGATTCCTATACCAGATGGTATTTTCTTAACGGTGATAAAATGACTTATAGAAAAGATATGTCTAGTGAGAACGATTATTTAAGTATGAATAAATCAGACTTAGCAAACGCATTCTTATTTGACGAGTTAACAGGTAATGATACTGAGGTACGTAGTTCAATAGAGGAATATTTAAAGCAAGAAGGTCTCAGTGTTGCTGATCAAATAATGGCCAACTTGATTCTTTTAAAATATCAAATTTTTCAAAAAGAAGATCTAGATACCCAAATAGAATATCTAGAAAATCTGTTTGAAAAGAACAAGTCTAATTCTAATCTTAGAGGTTTACAAGCAGCATTTACTGCCACAAAATTCCAAATAAAGTTAGGCAAGTAATTTTTTACTTTAAATTTATTCTAAGCTCAAAGAGTCGCATCACGATTCTTTGAGCTTTTTTAATTTTCTATAAAGTATTTTTACAACCACCCAACCTCAAAATCAACCAACACAAATGAAAACCTCTACTTTTTTACTATTGATCCTATTCTTAAATTTAGGATATGCACAAAGTCCAGATAATAAACGTATTATTCCAAGTATTCTGGATACGTATAAAGATTCATTAAAGCTAAAACGTTTTGGTATAGGTGCGCTGGTAAGACATGATAATATAACAGAAACCTATGCAATAGGTATTGCAGGAGATTCATTAGAAATGACTCCAGATAAGGTGTTTAATATAGGTAGTTTAACAAAAACCTTCACGTCTGTTTTAATCATGCAAGAGGTTGAAAAAGGAACAATTTCTTTATCAGATTCTTTAGTAAAATACTTTCCTCAGGACATGATCAAAAACGATAATGTTGATCTTAGTATAACCATAGAACAATTATTAAGACATAGAAGTGGATTAGGAGAAGTTTTAATAGATAGTATAGCAAACAGCTCTCTAGTTAACCCTCATTATGAGTACAATCATGTTTCTTTTTTTAATAAAATACCAAAACCGTTAAGTCTTCCTGGAGAAAAATATGAATACAATAATTCAAATTATTTGCTTTTAGGTTCTGTACTAGAATTCGTTACTAACAGGTCATATCACGACCTTTTAAGAGAACGTATTTTTGAACCTGCTGGAATGAATAATAGTTATGGATATTATTCTCCATCCATAAAAAATGCAGCACACCCTATGTTTGAAGGTGTGGATTATGCAAATTACGTTTTTTATAACTTCTATAAAGATGTAGCTTATTCTGCAGGAGGTATAGCATCTACCTTAAAAGATTTAGAATTGTTCTTTATCCATCTTTATGAAAAAGAACTTTTTATAAAGAAAGAAACTTTATCTCAAATGCTTGATACAGATTCAGATTATGGACTAGGTATTTCTATATTCGATAGAAGAAAAGATTTACTTTTAATAGGTCACGATGGCGACAATTTTTCATTTTCGACGCGAAATTATTACAACACAAAAACCGGTGACTTAGTAATTACATTTTCTAATTTATTTGTACCACCTTATTTAAATAAAATCACCAATCAGTTAGGTACAGAGATAATGTATGAAGAATAAAATTCACATCATATCGAGTTCAGATCTCGATATGATGTGTTTAGAATCATGTAATGACAAATAACATATCAAATTCGGCTTGATTTTTACTTTTATGAATGACACTTTGTAAATGCTTTATTTTCCTTAAAAGAAACCATGGTTTGTAAAATATGAAATACATTTAAAAAATTACCTAGAATCAAAAACTAATACAATGAGCACATTAAGAGAATTAACAGACGCCAAAATAGCCATGGGTAGAAAAAACAACCCTGAATTTATGAAAGGCGTAGATGCGATTATTGAAAATGCCAAAGAGTTTGAACTAGGTAAACACGCCATAAAAATAGGGGAGAAAGCTCCAGTATTTGAATTGCCTAATGCTCAAGGAGCATCCGTAGAGTTAGCTAGCTTATTAAAAAAAGGACCAGTTGTGATCACGTTCTATCGTGGTAGCTGGTGTCCTTATTGTAACTTACAGTTAAGAGCATTACAAGACAGACTAGGCGATATTCACGAACTAGGTGCACAATTAATAGCCATAAGCCCAGAAGTGCCAGATGGATCGTTGACAGAGAATGAGATTAGTAAAATGGACTTTACCGTACTGTCAGATCAGGATGCGCAAGTTGCCTCACAATATGGTGTGGCTTGGGAAGTGCCAGAATTCTTAATGGAACACATGAGAGTAGATCGCGGTCTAGATTTAAAGAAGATCAATAATGGAAACGCAAGTGTTCTACCTATTCCAGCTACTTTCATATTGGGAACTGACGGTATCGTAAAATGGAATTATGTAAATGCCGATTATAGAACACGCTCAGAACCAGAAGAGATCATAGAGACGCTTAAAAAACTTGCTTAAATTCCATATTTGGTAAGTGTTACCTTGTACTATTCTACATAACTTTAAGGATAAGAAATGCTTTTAAATAAGCACTTTCTTATCCTTAAAAAGTTATCATCAACCATAATTATTTGAAAATAATTTAATCTCTAGATTTTACCATCATCAATTCCATAAAGAAACTTAAATTTTAAGAACAATTATCTAAGCTTGTTTTACAAAAAATGATAATCCGTACGCCTATTTTTTCATTCATTGAGAAAGCGTACGATTCAGTTATTCGTGCTGTTTTCATGCCTATTGTATAAGCTATTACTTGTAATTTTGCAGCTTTAAAAGGGAGCAACACAGATGGATAATTTGCATAAATTAGAATTGAGTAAAGAAGAGATGAGAGCCTACGGTTATAAGGTGATTGATACTCTAGTAGATCATTTTACAACACAAAATGATAAAAGTCCTGTAGCAATAGCTAGCCGCAAGGAGATGGACGATATCTTTCAAGAAGAGGTACCTAATTTACCTAGCGATCCAGACCAGGTTCTGGACTTTGTGACCCAACATGTCTTGCCTAACAGTAACATAGTCTCGCACCCTAAATCTTATTCTTTTGTTCCAGGACCTAGCAATTATGTAAGCGTCATGGCAGACACGCTTGCGACAGGTTTTAATATATTTTCTGGTGGTTGGGCAGCGTCTCCTGCTGCGGCAGAGTTAGAGATCGTAACCATGAACTGGTTATTAAAACTATTTAAATTCCCTGCAAAAAAAGGTGGTGGTATTTTTACCAGCGGTGGCTCTATGGCAAACCTTACTGCACTAGTTACTGCAAGAAGACAAAAGTGTGGCGACGACTTTTCTAAAGCCGTTATCTACATGTCTGACCAGGCGCATTCTTCTAACGTGAAAGCGATACGTGTAATAGGTTTTAAGAAAGAACAAATACGCATTATCCCAACAGATGGAGAGTTTAAAATGGCTCTTAATAAACTTAAAAATGCGATTTCTAAAGACCGTTTAAGTGGTTTACAACCCTTTTGCATTATCGCATCTGCTGGTACGACTAACACTGGTACGGTAGATCCGCTAGAAGAAATAGGTTCTATCTGTAAAAAAGAAAAACTATGGTTTCACATCGATGGAGCATATGGTGGTGCAGCGATGTTATCTCAAAAAGGCAGCAAGGCATTAAAAGGAATTGAAAAAGCAGATTCCCTTACCATAGATCCGCATAAATGGCTGTACCAACCTTATGAGATGGGTTGTTTACTAGTGCGCAAAAGCAAGTGGTTGCACGATACATTTGTAGAAAAACCAGAGTATTTAAGAGATATAGAAGGAAACACATCAGAGATTAATTTTTACGACCACGGTATCCAGCTTACCAGACGTTTTAGAGCGCTCAAGTTTTATATGTCACTAAAAACCTTTGGATTAGAAGCTTTTAGAAAAGCCGTAAGTTACAACATCAACATAGCCGAAGATGTAGAAACCATGCTTAGAAAAAGCAGTAAATGGGAAGTGGTTTCCCCTGCCACGCTTGCCATTATCAACTTTAGGTATAACCCTATAGAACTAGATTTAAACGATGCTCAAATAGATGCTCTTAATCAAGAGATTTCTAAACGTATCATACAGTCCAAAGAATCTTTGCTAGTGACTACCGTGCTCAATAATCAGGTCGTTTTACGCATGTGTTTGATAAATCCACGTACGACTATGGATCATATCATGGAGACCTTTACCGCATGTGAGAAATTTGCTATTCTTATTCTAGAAGAGCAGTCTGTTAAATAATTTTAAGATAGTTAGTGTTCCGCTTTCGCGAAAGCGGAATAATCATACAATCACTTGTTAAATAAATACTTATTAAGATTATATTTTAATATCTTAAGAATTCGGTAATTATTTTTATCTAAAATAACAACCATGGAATTTATTGAAATCACAGAAATACTTATCAAATTAGTAGTCGGTTTAAGCATACTAAAGGTATGGCTCATCAACCGCGATAAATCGACACCATGGCGAGGTGGAAACGCGAGTAGCATGCAAGAAGAATTTGCAGCTTATGGTTTATCAAAAAATGCCATGATTATAGTAGGGACGTTGAAATGTCTTTTTGCTGTTTTAATACTGATTTCTATTTATTATAAAGCCGTAGAATATACTGGGGCCATAGGTATTGCACTTCTTATGTTAGGGGCGATTGTCATGCATTTTAAGATTAATGACCCTATCAAAAAGTCTGTACCAGCAGCAATATTTTTACTACTATCTCTAGCGATCATATTTATCTAGAGCATGTCTATAAATTTATAGCAAATTATACCACAAAGTACCATAAAGATTAAAGCCGGCGACGATTTATAAACGCCGTCTTTGATCTTTACACGTACCAGAAAACCAGCCAGCATCAATAAACTCAACCCTGCAGATGCTGCGATACCTATATACGTATTAAAAATACCTACTATTAAACCTGCGGCACCTATAAGTTGAAGAACGCCAGTTAATAAGCGTTGCAGCATACTCAATCCAAATCTGGTAAATTCTAATCTCATGTGCGATGAGAACAAGCAAGTAATGCCAAAAAATACAAATGACACGATGGTAAAATAGAGTAGGAGATCAAATGTTTTCATGCGATTAAATTACAGCAATACCGCACACCATACCGTTAATTATTTGTTGAAATTAAAAATAAGATTCTCATACTCTTTACCTTAAAAAACTCCTTGCCTAAGAATAGGCGAGGTGGGGTTTTGCAAAAACCTCGGAGTGGTTGATGCGATGCTGGAAAGTTGTACTGGATTTAGAATTTATTCAAAAAACCTTAATAATTAATAACACCGCACAACCTATCCGACCAAATCTACGCTGCGCTGCGATTTGCCCACCTTTCCTTAACTAAGGAAAGGAGCTGTTAGTTTTGAGTTTTATTATTTAAGAGTCAACTATTTACTTATCAAAAAAGCAAGAAGGCTCCTCGCCTAAGACTAGGCGAGGTGTGGTTTTGCAAAAACCTCGGAGTGGTTGATGCGGTGTTGGAAAATTGCACAAGACTTAGAACTTATTCTAGCAACTGGATTATTAAAAACACCGCACAACCTTTCCGACCAAATCTACGCTGCGCTGCGATTTGCCCACCTTTCCTTAACTAAGGAAAGGAGCTTTTTGTACTTCCTTTTTACAGATTTATTATTAAAGTAAAATTATAATAGTATTCAATAAAGCAAGAAGGCTCCTCGCCTAAGAATAGGCGAGGTGGGGTTTTGCAAAAACCTCGGAGTGGTTGATGCGGTGTTGGAAACTTGCACAAGACTTAGAATATATTCCACCAACTGGATTATTAAAAACACCGCACAACCTTTCCGACCAAATCTACGCTGCGCTGCGATTTGCCCACCTTTCCTTAACTAAGGAAAGGAGCTTTTTGTACTTCCTTTTTACAGATTTATTATTAAAGTAAAATTATAATAGTATTCAATAAAGCAAGAAGGCTCCTCGCCTAAGAATAGGCGAGGTGGGGTTTTGCAAAAACCTCGGAGTGGTTGATGCGGTGTTGGAAACTTGCACAAGACTTAGAATATATTCCACCAACTGGATTATTAAAAACACCGCACAACCTTTCCGACCAAATCTACGCTGCGCTGCGATTTGCCCACCTTTCCTTAACTAAGGAAAGGAGCTTTTTGTACTTCCTTTTTACAGATTTATTATTAAAGTAAAGATTATAATAGTATTCAAAAAAGCAAGAAGGCTCCTCGCCTAAGAATAGGCGAGGTGGGGTTTTGCAAAAACCTCGGAGTGGTTGATGCGGTGTTGGAAACTTGCACAAGACTTAGAACTTATTCCACCAACTGGATTATTAAAAACACCGCGCAACCTTTCCGACCAAATCTACGCTGCGCTGCGATTTGTCCACCTTTACTTGATTAAGGAAAAGAGCTTTTTGTACTTACTTTTTACAGATTTGTTATTAAAGTAAAGATTATAATAGTTTTCAATAAAGCAAGAAGGCTCCTCGCCTAAGACTAGGCGAGGTGGGGTTTTGCAAAACCTCGGAGTGGTTGATGCGGTGCTAGAAAGTTGCACAAGACTTAGAATATATTCCTGCAACTAGATTATAAAAAACACCGCACAACCTTTCCGACCAAATCTTCGCTGCGCTGCGATTTGCCCACCTTTACTTGATTAAGGAAAAGAGCTGTTAGTTTTGTGTGGTGATAAATAGAATTATTTAATAAACGACATCGCTTTTCATGGCAGTAATACGCTGTTGTAAACTAGGGTGGGAATAATGAAACCATACATAAGCAGGATGCGGAGTTAAATTACTCAAACTAGTTTTAGAAAGTGTTTTTAAACCGCTTATTAATGGTTCTTTCTTATAAGTGCTTTTTGCATAGTAATCTGCTTGATATTCAAATCTTCTAGATAGCAAATTCATGATGATACTGGTTAATGTAGATATAGGAGAATACAACAAGCCAAAAGCGATTAAACCTATATGAAAAGAAGGAATAGCAACATCTAGCGCTTCAGAAAGTAAGGTACTGTCTACAAATAGAGAAAATAACCACAAGGTAAAACCAGTGGTAAGCGTACCAGCGATAAGGTTATAAATAATATGCTTTCTTTTATAATGACCTACTTCATGAGCAAGCACTGCCACTATTTCTTCTTCGGTTAATTGTTCTATTAGGGTATCGTACAACGTCACACGTTTCTCACTACCGAAACCGCTGAAATAAGCATTGGCCTTAGTAGATCTTTTACTACCATCTATCACAAAAATCTTGTCTAGTTGAAAACCTACTGTTGCTGCATATTCACTTATCTTATTTTTTAAATCGCCATCTTCTAAGGGTGATTGTTTATTGAAAAGCGGCACAAATAGTTTTGCATAAAACATATTCATAAACAGCGATATCACAAATATCAATATCCATACATACCACCAGAAATTATCACCAGCCCAGTTATAACAAAGGATAATTAAGGATAGAATAGCGCCGCCTAAAACGGCAGTAAGTACATAACCCTTTAATTTATCTAGAATGAAGGTCTTTACGGTAGTTTTATTAAATCCAAATTTTTCTTCTATCACAAAGGTAGAGTAGATGGAAAAAGGCAGCGAAATGATCTCACTCGCCAGCATGATAAGCCCAAAAAATAATAAAGCCACGACGATTTCATTTTGCGCATAAGACCGTGCGATCTCATCTACTAGTGCAAAACCTTTGAAGAATAAAAACAAAAGCATACCGATAAAGGAAAAGGTGCTGGATAACAAGCCAAATTTAAAATTGGTCTTCTTGTATTCTTGAGATTTATCATACTCTGCAGCATCATAAACATTACTAAGTTCTTGTGGTACAGGCTTTGAATACCAGGTGTAGTTGAGAAAACCTAAAATACGTTCTAATAAAAAATCAAAAATTAGAATCCCTATAATGATATAAAATACTGTAGCTGGTGTCATAAAAGTAAGGTCAAATTCTTATTTAAAATCTCGTTGTCTTTTTGCCTCAAAAATCATGATTGCTGCACTTACAGACACATTCATGGAGTCTATCTCGCCGGACATAGGTATAATGATGTTTGCCTTTGCAGCTGCTCTCATTTCTTCTGATAGTCCTGTGGCTTCAGTACCTACGGCTATGGCGCTGGCATTTCTATAATCTATCCGGTCATAACGCTCGCTACTTTGCAAAGTCGCGGCATATAAATCGATATTTTTATCACTTAAGAAACCTATCAATTCTTTTGTGCTGCACACAGCAGTAGGAACGGTAAATAGACAGCCCACACTAGAGCGTATAACGTTTGGATTATAAAGATCTGCCGTAGGATTTGCTATGATCACGGCATCTACTTTGGCAGCATCGGCAGTTCTTAATAGAGCGCCTAGATTACCTGGTTTCTCCGTAGATTCGGCAATGAGGATTAATGGTGTGTCGGTTAGTTCTAGATCATTTAATTGTTGGGATCTCGCTTTCGCGAAAGCGATACAACCTTCTGTACCACTGCGATAAGCCATCTTTTCATAGACTTCTTGCGTGACAGATATAATTTCTGGCGACTGATGGATCTCTAATTTTGAGTACACATCTTGCGCTGTAAACGTACTCGTATCGAGTAGGATAGGGCCGCAAACTAAGATCTGTTCCATAATAAATTTACCTCTAGTAGCTAGTAAGATCTCGCGCTGTCCTTCTATGATAAAAAGGCCTTCTTTTTTACGAGCTTTACTTTTACGTTGCAGTTGTTCTACGTGTCGTATAACGGCATTATTAGGGCTAGAGATGTGTTTCATAGTACAAAAATAGGTTTTTAAAGCAGATCAAATGTATCTTTGAATATAAACCTATACAATATGAATTTTCATACTAGAAAATGGATCAAGCCAGAAGATTTAAATCCTAATGGGACGCTTTTCGGCGGTAGATTATTAGAATGGATTGATGAAGAGGCGGCACTTTATGCGATTATACAAATCGAGAATCAAAAAGTGGTGACTAAATACATGAGTGAAATCAACTTTGTAGCCAGTGCAAAAACTGGTGACATAGTAGAGATAGGACTAGAGGTAAATAAATTTGGTACCAGTTCTATCGATTTAAAATGTGTGGTACGTAATAAAATGACCTATGACATTATTATTACTATAGAAAATATAATTCTAGTAAATCTAGGTGAAGACGGTAAACCACTTGCACACGGTAAAACAGAGGTAGAATACCAGCACGAACGTATGAAAAAGAAAGGCTTTGATTAAACTAAGCCTTTTTAAGGTCTTCTTCTAAGTACTTTCTTTCCATCCAGAAAGTTCCAAAAGGAACTACAGACATGGCGAGAACTACAAGTAGTTTTTTAAAATCCCATTTATACAACTGGCTTATAACTATGGCTACAGCTACATAACTTATAAATAAGAAACCATGTGCCATTCCCATAATTTTATTAGGTAGTAAAATACCACCTGAATATTTAAGAGGCATGGTTATAAAAAGGATGAATAAAAAGGAGTAACCTTCTACTATAGCTAGATATTTGAATGTTTTAAGCATCTTTTTTTACACGTTTATCTTGAAGTGACAAAGGTAGTTCAGAATCACGACCATACAGCTTGATTTCTTGAATATCTGCTGGTAAATAGAAGCCTTTTTGCATTAAAGCTCTTTTTACATTTCCTATCACGCGGCCACGTGTGGTGTTTGCAACGCGTCCAAAGTCTAAGGTGTCTACCCAAAAGAACACTTTAAGATTTACGGTGCTGGTCGCTAGCTCGTCTTCTATGACATAACTTACATGATCTTCGTCAGTCACAACTTTAGGGTCTGCGTTTAAAGCGTCCATGATGCTCTGTTTTGCCTCGTTAATATCATCGTCATAATCTACACCTACCACAAAATCCCAACGGTAAAAACCGTCTTCTGTATAATTAGTTACCGGTTGCGTTATCACATCTGAATTAGGGATGTAAACATCTTTGCCGTCAAAGGTTTTAAGCTTTGTATATCTAAATTCTAGTGCTTTTACACGACCAAAGTTATTCCCGATTTCTACTGTATCATTTACGTCAAATGGTCTGTTAAAACTAAGAATTACACCAGCTATAAAATTCTGTCCTATATCTTTAAAGGCAAACCCTAGAACTACGGCACTAGCACCAGCTGTTGCAAGAATACCGGCGCTTATATCACCTAATCCTGCAGCTCTCAATGCGAGCATTATAAAAATGATGATAAATACAAAGCGTATCGCCTTACCTAAAAAACGACTCATCAAAGGATCTTTAGTCCTGCGTATCACGCTAGATGTGGTAAACCTACCCAAAAAACTAGCGATTAAAACGCCCAATATGATAATAGCGAGACCTAGAGCCAGCCGTGGTAGAAAATCGATGAAATTTTCATAATAAGAATACGTAGTGTTAGTAATTCTATCAGAAATATTAATGTCTTCTACTTGATCTTGCAATGGCATAAAATTGGGTTTACAGTAAAGATAGTCTGTAGTAAAATTCTTTTTGTTAAGCATTAATTAAATCCTTTAGATTATAAAACTCTATACTATTTTTACATCATGAATGATAACCAACCACATATTACTATTATAGGCGCTGGAGTAAGCGGTCTTGCTGCAGCTGTTACATTGCAAAACGCTGGATATAAAGCAACTGTTTATGACGCAAATTCATTTGTCGGTGGTCGTGTAAGCAGTGATGCAACTTCTGGATTGATATTAGATCAAGGTTTTCAAGTGATGCTAGATGCTTATCCTGCGGTGAATGAATTTCTAGATATTGAGGCTCTAAAATTGCGCAAATTTGTGCCAGGTTCCTTAATATTTAAAGACGGTAAAACTCATAAACTAGGCGATCCTACTAGAGATAGTAGTTTCTTGTGGAGCACGATTACGGCTGGTGTGGGATCTTTAAAAGATAAATGGTTGGTGTACTCGCTTTCGCGAAAGCTGAAACAAAAATCAATACACGACATATTTACTAGTCCAGAGACTACCACAAAGATCTATCTAGAGAATTATGGATTTTCTAAAAAGATGATTGCTAGTTTCTTTACTCCTTTTTATACAGGTATATTCTTAGAGACAGAGCTAGCAACGAGTAGTCGCATGTTTGAATTTGTCTTTAAAATGTTTACAGAAGGAAATGCAACGATACCTGCAGGCGGTATCAAAGCTATACCAGAACAACTGGCTGCTCAATTACCTGAAGATTCTATGCATCTTAATCACAAGGTAACAGCAGTGATAGGTAATGAAATCTCTCTAGAAAATGGTGAGAAAATAAAGTCTGATTATACTATAGTAGCTACACCAGCAGGAGATTTAGTACCTAATTTACCTAATGAAAACATGCCATGGCATCAGGTTACTGTGCTGTATTTTGAAACCGATCATACAGGATTAGATCAGGCTATTATAGGACTGGTAGCAAATGATGATGTGCTGATCAATAACTTTCATTTTTTAAATGATGTTTTTGATAACCACAGGAATATTATAAGCGTTTCTGTTATTAAAAAGCATCATTTATCTGACCAGCAACTTACAGAACGTGTGGTAAAAGAACTAAGAGAAGAGACTCATATTAAGGCAAATGAACTGGTAAAACTGTATCATATAAAGAAAGCATTGCCACAACTAGATTCTTTAAATTATTGCATGAATGCGTCAGAAACACAACTTACAGATAGTGTTTTTCTAGCTGGAGATCAATTGAGTAATGGATCACTTAACGCTGCGATGTTAAATGGTAAAGCAGCTGCAAATGCTGTTATAAGCAAGATAGAAGGAAGTGTGATTTTATAATTATAAAACGGTAAACAGATGGACGCATCTGTTTACCGTTTTTTTTAAGATTTAGATTTCTTTAATATACTCTCTATTTCTATTTTTTAATGACTGATTAATTCCAATTAAAGGCCTCTTTAATTTCTTGGTAAACGATAGTTCCAGATATGATATTTAGTCCTTTTTTAAGACTAGGGTTAGAATCGCATGCTGTTTCCCAGCCTAGATTTGCTATTTTTAGAACGTAGGGTAAAGTTACATTAGTCAGTGCCATAGTAGACGTAAATGGTACTGCACCAGGCATGTTTGCAACAGAGTAATGCACCACGTCATCTATAATATATACAGGATCTTCATGAGTTGTAGGTCTGGTAGTTTCTACACAACCACCTTGGTCTACTGCTACATCTACGATTACAGTCCCTGGTCGCATTTCTTTGAGCATGTCGCGTGTGATAAGGTTAGGAGCTTTGGCACCTTTAAGTAATACACCACCTATGATTAAATCATGAGTTTTAATGTGTTTTCTAATGTTGAATTCGTTAGAGAACTCAGTAACCACATGTGGAGGCATGACGTCATTTACATAGCGTAAACGTTTCATGTTGATATCTAACATGGTGACATGTGCTCCAAGTCCTGCAGCCATTTTTGCAGCTTGTATACCTACTATTCCAGCACCTAAGACCAGTACTTTACCAGGTGCTACTCCAGGAACACCACCTAAAAGAACACCACGACCTTTTACTGGTTTTTCTAAGTATTTTGCTCCTTGTTGAATGGCTAGTCTACCAGCTACCTCTGACATAGGAGTTAATAATGGTAGTGTACCGTCTGTATCTTCTACAGTTTCATAAGCAATGCAAATAGCTTTTGCCTTAATCATAGCCTTAGTTAACGGCTCACTAGAGGCAAAGTGGAAATAGGTGAAAAGTATTTGACCTTCTTGAATCAAGTCGTATTCTTCAGCGATAGGTTCTTTTACTTTTACAATCATTTCACTAATTGCATACACTTCACCGATAGAATCTAGAATAATCGCACCTGCTTTTAAGTAATCAGAATTTAAAAAGCCGCTGCCTTCTCCAGCATTTGATTGCACATAAACGGTGTGTTTCTTTTTAACCAATTCATAAACTCCGCCAGGTGTCATACCGACCCTGCTTTCATTGTTTTTAATCTCTTTTGGAATACCGACAATCATTTTTTTTTAAACTTTAAGTTACGAGCGTAATTTGTAACTTTTTTACATATAATGAAAGTAATACCCTTATAATTTTAGGGGTGGTTTTGATTAAAGTAGTTTTATTTAATATGATACCCTTGTTTTTGTGGGGTATTTGCGGTTTGTGTTTATATTTCTCTGATTATTTTAATAAAGCTTTTCTCTTTTGATATAAAGTTAATATCTCGTTAGAATCCCAGTCGTCTCTTTCTGTTTTTCCATGGCCTAGAGACATGATGGTTTTTATAGCGCCATTTTCTAAGAAATATTCACAGTTCCATTCTATAGTATCTGGTGTGTTTATAAAGCTGATTTCTTTTTCCTGAGCATAGCGCAATTGGCCATCTACTTCATAATACGTTTCTATAAAAGTGGTGTTATTCTTTTTAGATTCTATTTTAAATATTCTTTTATTATCAAACTCGTAAACATTCCATTGCTCGTTCTTTTTGAACATATCATAATCCATTGAATTTTCAAGAGAGGTGAGTGCTTTATTATAACTAGTTTGAAACTCAGTAGTTACTTTTTCTCTAAATTGATCTTCAGTAAGTTGTGAGCTTTGTGCGTTACTTTTTTGAACAGCTATGATTACTAGTAGGGTAAAGATTAATTTTTTCATGGTGGTTGGGTTTTGAAGTAGGTAGTTTATGGAGAACTATAAATTATAAATTGTTTTATTTAAATCTTGATCTAAATCATCTATTAAACTTTGGGAATCATTCTTTCTAAATATCAATATTTGACTTTTCATCAATGATTGAATATTATCCTTTCCTCTAATGTCTAATAAATTTATCAAAAGTTTAGATTTAGAATTATCATCATGGTAAATTACAATTATCTTAATTGATATTGATTTGTCTATAAAATCAAAAACCTCATTTATATAATCCTTATCTGAATTATCTAAAGAATGTCCGTAGAAGAAAAATTGATATTTTAAACTTTTATTTTTTTTAATTATTGATATAAACTCAAAATTAGTCTGGTAATTAAGTTTCTGGAAATATTTAGTAAAAGGTAAGAAATATTTTCTGTCTATTTGATTGTTTGGTATATCATTAATGCCAAGGACTATAGAGTTAGATCCGCCGCCTATATTACCATGTAAATAACTTGTTTTGATTTGGGTATTATAGATTTTTTCAAATGTAGTAGTAAAATTAAAAGTGTAGTGATAATCTATTTTTAAAAACTTATTATCATTTGAATGACTGATTTTATTGTCATAGAATGGTGTAACAAATATTTCAAAATACTGATTAAATATTTTCTTGAATTGATCTAATTCTTTGATTAAATCATCTGTAATTGCTTTAATATCAATATCGATATAATGATTATATTTCTCTATTAAATATTTTTTGTTTAATTTTATTTCATAATACTCACTCAGTTCAATAATTTTAAACTTTTCTAAGCACTTCATTACATCAACATTGTTTTGAAATAAAATAGATTTGAATTCAATTTCTTCAGTACTATTAATTGATTGTATAGAAAACACCTGATCTCTTAAGTTTTTTGAAGATGATAAAATTAAGATCAAGATTTTTTCAATCTTAATTTCAAAGTCTATCCAGCTTTCAAGATCATATTCATTTTTAAAATAGTTAAACCATAAATTATCTTTAATTTCAATTTTCAGTAGGTCAATTTTTGTTTTATCTAGTTCAAATTCTTTAAAGTGTTGTTTTAGTATATTATTTGATAGAGTGGTTTTAGGTATTAACTCATAATCTATTGAAGCATTATTTTCTATTTCATTTAATATCGTTATAAAATGGCTATAAGCTGTTGGCAGGCCAAAGCTTAAATCGAATCCATTTCCGGTAATTAAAATATTCGGCATATAATATTAGTATTTATTTTAATTAGGTATTAATTATTTGAAATTACCCCAGCAATTTAAATAATTTTTCTATCTCTTATTTACGGTATTCCTTAATGAGGTGAATCAATTAGGAAGTTAGGGTAGTGGTGCTGTGTGTCTATCTTTCGCGAAAGCGAAACCGAACCACATAAAAAAAGCCACTTCATGAATTGAAGTGGCTTTTAACTGTTTTGAGTAAGATAGATATTATCTGTGACCTACCATGTCTTCTGGTTTTACCCATTCGTCAAATTCCTCAGACGTTACATATTCTAGAGCTAGGGCAGCAGCCTTAAGGGTAGTTCCCTCTTCGTGCGCCTTGTTAGCAATTTCGGCAGCTTTATAGTATCCTATTTTAGTGTTTAAAGCAGTTACTAGCATTAATGAGTTGTCTAGTAAAGACTTGATCGTTTCTTTGTTAGGCTCGATTCCTACGGCGCAATTCTCGTCAAAACTTCTACACGCGTCACCTATTAACTGTGCGCTTTCTAGAACCGCAGCAGCCATAACTGGTTTAAATACGTTTAATTCAAAGTGACCTTGCATACCACCTACGGTAACTGTTGTGTCGTTACCCATAACGCGAGCACATACCATAGTAATAGCCTCTGCCTGAGTAGGGTTTACTTTACCTGGCATGATAGAACTACCTGGCTCATTTGCAGGTATGATTAACTCACCGATACCACTACGTGGGCCACTAGCAAGCATTCTTATATCGTGTGCAATTTTATTAAGTGATACGGCTACTTGTTTTAAAGCACCGTGAGTCTCTACTAGAGCGTCGTGTGCTGCAAGAGCTTCAAATTTATTATGTGCTGTTATAAATGGCAATTCTGTAAATTGTGCGATATACTCAGCTACTTTTACATCATATCCTAGTGGTGTGTTTAATCCTGTACCTACGGCAGTACCACCTAGTGCTAGCTGACTTAAATGTGCTAGTGTGTTTTCTAGTGCAATGATTCCATGGTCCAGTTGAGAAACGTAACCAGAAAATTCCTGTCCTAGTGTTAATGGAGTCGCATCCATAAGGTGTGTACGACCTATTTTTACCACATCGGTAAATTCTATAGACTTATTGTGTAAAGTGTTGCGCAGTTGTTTGATACCAGGAATGGTGTTTTCTACCACTTTCTTATAACAGGCGATGTGCATTCCTGTAGGGAAGGTATCGTTAGAGGACTGTGATTTATTCACGTCGTCATTAGGCTGTATGGTTTTCTCACCTTCACCTACTGTTTTACCAGCTAGTTGGTGTGCGCGGTTTGCGATCACCTCGTTCACATTCATGTTAGACTGTGTACCAGAACCTGTTTGCCATATCACAAGTGGAAACTGGTCGTCATGTTTACCTTCTAGAATCTCGTCACAAACCTGTGCGATAAGATCACGTTTTTCTTCTGTAAGAACACCTAGGTCATGGTTAGTGTAAGCAGCGGCTTTCTTAAGGTAGGCAAAACCGTATACAATTTCTAGTGGCATGCTACCTGCAGCACCTATTTTAAAATTCATGCGAGAACGCTGCGTTTGCGCACCCCAAAGTTTATCTGCAGGGACTTCTACTTGTCCCATCGTATCTTTTTCTATTCTATATTCCATTGTGGTTGAATTTTTCACAAATATAAAACTTGAGCGTTGTTTTACCATCTCATTATAGATAATAATAACAAGTAGGATGGAGGTGCCGCTTGCGCGAAAGCGGAATTTTAATCTCCCTAACCGGACTAATTCTAATAATTAATAGAATAAGAGCCGTTATAAACAGTTTTTTGTTAATAAATGCTGCGCAGTCTTTTCATAATTAAGTTCAAGTCTTTATCTTTGCAGCAAACAAAGAGATACCATGTTCGATTTTGATCAATACTTAGGCTTTTTAGCATTTTTAGGAATTCTAACTTTAGGATTTTGGTTAATGATATTTTTAACAACATTTGTAATTCCTTTTTGGATTACAGGAGCATTGTTAGAAAAGAGAAAATTAAAGAAAGAAGCAAAGCTTAAAGAAGAGAAATAATATTCTTTTTATATAGCATTGTACTATATATGATAACCGTCTAGAATTTTTCTAGACGGTTTTTTTGTGGCTTGTTTTGAGAATTTTCCGTTCCCCAACCCTGAAGGATGCAGAAAATGATTTGCAATTTTCCGTTCCCCAACCCTGAAGGGTGCGGAAAATGATTTGCGATTTCTTTAAATGAAGAAATAGAAACCTACCCTTTAGGGCTAGGGAAGGGTTTTGGTGAAATTTGCTTTTAGTTTATTGAGAGTTTTTGGCTTCTGTGCGATTTTCAGTTCCCCAACCCTAAAGGGTGCGGAAAAAAGGACTTGAAATTTTCCGTTCCCCAACCCTGAAGGGTGCGGGAAATGATTTGCGCTATTTTTTATAAATGAATAAATAGAAAGCTACCCTTTAGGGTTAGGGAGGGTTTCTTTGAATTTTTCGTTCCCCAACCCTAAAGGGTGCGGAAAATGATTTGCACTATTTTTTATAAATAATAAATAGAAACCTACCCTTTAAGGTTAGGGAAGGGTTTCTTTGAATTTTCCGTTCCCAACCCTAAAGGTTGCGGAAAATGATTTGCACTATTTTTTATAAATAATAAATAGAAACCTACCCTTTAGGGTTAGGGAAGGGTTTTGGTGAATTTTCCGTTCCCCAGCCCTAAAGGGTGCGGAAAATGATTTGTACTATTTTTTATAAATGAAGAAATAGAAACCTACCCTTTAGGGTTAGGGAAGGGTTTTGGTAGTATTTTTTAAGCATAAAAAAAAGCCCATTTCAAGTAATTGAAATGGGCTTTTGAATTTTAAGAATTAGTTCTTATTTATCCTCTGGTTTTAGGATCGCTAAGAAGTAATCTTTTGTAAGATATTTGTTTGCAGCATCCTGAATATCTTTTGCAGTAAGTGCGTTTACGGCTTTTTCATATTCTAATACTTTATTAATGTCTTTTTTATCTTCGTCTGCATCTACAAGAACGCTTAGCCAGTAACGGTTAGTTTTTACCGTTTCCTTATAGTCTAGTAAATACCCCTCTTTTACTTTATTCAAGTCTTTTTCTGAAGGTCCGTTCTTTTTGATAAGATCGATTTCATTCATGGTTGCATCTACTAGTTTATCTACGTTATCTGGTCCACAAGGGAACGAGATACCAAAACTAAATGCTGGATAAGGTGTTTTTCTCAAAGAGCCACGCGCACCACCAGAATAGATACCACCTTCTTTCTCACGTAGTGTTTCTATGATCTTAATGGTAAGAGCTTCTCCTAGTGCATCTACAGCAAGGTTTTCTTTTGCGCTATAAGCTGGTACTTCATAACTCCAGTTTATTCTCACGCTACTCTTGTCATCAGTACCTTTTTTAACCACTTTCTTGCGTGTACCTTTTGCTTCTCTCCAGTCGTTTACTTTGTAACTCTCGTTAGAATTTAAACCAGGTAAACTAGCGATGTATTTCTTAGAGAATTCTTCTACTTGTGCTTTATCTACATTTCCTACTAGATAAAAGTGAAAATCACCAGCGTCTGCAAAGCGTTCTTGATATAATTTATAAGCTAGATCATAGTCTGCTTCGTCAAATTTTTCTTCAGTTGGGAAGCCTGTGTAACGAGGGTTAGAACCGTAACGTATTTTATTAATCTCGTTACTGAAGTAAGTGTTAGGGTCTGACATCATGCGACCTATAAAAGATTTTTGCTTAGAGATAAAACTAGCAAAAGCTTCGTCATCTTTATTTAAATCGGTAAAGTATAAATGAATCAATTGAAACATTACTTCTAGGTCTTTAGGGGTAGCGCTACCTCTAAAACTCTCAGTAAGAGAACCTATACGTGGCGATACATTTACTAGTTTACCTGTCAAAAACTTAGACATATCTGTTTGAGACATACCAGCGACACCAGCTTGTGTTAGACCACCATTTGCTAGTCCAGTTTTCTTAGCATCTTCATCGCTGTATAAACTTGTACCACCATAACTGAAGGCGCTCATAAGGATCTCGTCATTTTTAAAGTCAGTAGGTTTTACAGTTACTGTAGTACCATTGCTTAATGTGTAGGTAGTTGTACCTACTTTATCGTTAGATGTAGTCTTAGAAATACTTCCTGCAGCAGGTAGTTTTTCAATTAAACTTTCTCTTACTTCTGTATCTTCATATGGAGCAACTTTAGTAGCTGCAACTTCACTTACTACTTTAAGCACTTGCGCCTCTGTAGGTGGAGTGTCTGTGGTAGGACCAGTAAAAACGATAGTACGGTTATCATCATGGATGTAATCGTTAATTTTTGCATTTACTTCTTCTACATTAATACCAGGAAGTAATTCCATAGTCTTATTATAATTCCACTCGATGCTTGGTACTGCTTCTTTAGAAAAATAACTTTGTACATACTGTCCTACTATACGACTGCTTTCTAGTTTATCTCTGTCTTTGTAATAAGAATCAAAGAAAGAACCATAGGCTTGTTTTGCACGATCAAGTTCTGCCTGACCAAAACCGTATAACTTCACTCGTTGATTTTCTTCTAGTAATGCTTTTAAAGCAGCAAGCTGACCATCTGGCGCACTACCAGCAAACGACGAATAAGCATTCTTATTTCTAGCTACTGTACCACCGTAACTACTAGAACCAAATATAAACGGCGGATTAGGCTTTTGTGTCAGTTCTTGTAACCTGTTGTTGATCATAAAAGAGAAAAGCCCATTCACTAGGTCATCTCTATAATCACCTACCGTAAGAGTAGGAGTAGAGGCTACTTTATCCTTGTAAGATATGTTTACACTGGCAAATGTTGCTTCTTTATCCTGTGCGATAGCCACCTTTGTATCTGGGTGATTAGGTAATTCTATTACAGGACGTTTTCTAGGATTTACTGGTTTAGGAATTTTAGCAAAATGATCTTTGATCTTTTGCTCCATAACAGCAACATCTAGATCTCCCACAGCAACTACTGCCATAAGATCTGGACGGTACCAGTCTTTGTAAAATCTTTTTAAAACCTCAGGTTTAAAGTTTTTAAGAATTTCATCTTTTCCTATCGGTAATCTATCGGCATATTTTGAATTATAGAACTGTACCGGTATAGTAACCTTATTCATTCTATCTGACGCACCTTTACCGGTACGTGATTCTTCTAGTACCACACCACGCTCGTCATTAATAGCATCTGTTTCTAGTTTTGCACCGCCAGCCCAGTCTTCTATAATAGTAAAACCTTGTTCTAGCTTTTCTGGGTCGTCACTAGGTATAGGAAGAATGTAAACAGTCTCGTCAAAACTGGTGTAAGCATTTAAATCTGCACCGAATTTGACACCTATTCCTTGTAGATAATCTACTAATTCATTTTTCTCAAAATGGTTCGTACCATTAAAATTCATGTGTTCCATAAAATGCGCAAGACCTTGCTGGTCGTCATCTTCTAGAACAGATCCTGCGTTGATAGCAAGTCTTAATTCTACTTTATCTTCTGGTTTACCGTTGTTTTTTACATAGTAAGTAAGACCGTTAGGTAATGTCCCCATGCGCACACTAGGATCCATAGGTATGGCTTCTGTCATTCCAGCAACTGCAGGAACTTGTAAAGCTGGTGGTGGAGGCGGTGGTGGTGGGGTGTTTGTCTTGTTGTCGGTTACTTTAGGTCCACATGCGGCTATGGTAAGCGCAAGTGCTCCTAAGTAAGGAATCCATACTTTTTTCATTTAATTGGTTTTTTGGGTTAGTTTTGATTATTGGTTTTTTTGGTGTTCTCGCTTTCGCGAAAGCGAAACTGAAATCCAACAGTGCTATATCGGTATAGAAATTGCTAGTTTAAAATCAGATCACAGCATAAAGAACGCAACTATTGTTCTAAAATTATAATTTATTCTATTAATTATTGTTAACACAATTCATGAAATTACCTAAAAAATCCATTTTTAAATTAAGCTACCTCTTTGTATTGCTGGTTTTTATGGCAAACGACGTAAGAGCGCAAAATTTTAACGATGCAAAATCTTACCTTACCTTTATAGATGGTCAAAATGAAAAGGTAGTCACCAGTGTATGGGATTACATGCGACTGTATACTTTTTCTAAGGATGATATCGCCATAAAAGGAAAGCGTAAAAAACTAGAAAACACCATACGCAATAGTATTACAAAGGTGAAAAAGGTAAAGGCGTTTGATTCAGATTTAAAACTGGCGATGATTAATTATCTAGAAGGTAATCAGGCTATTGTAAAAGAAGACTTACTAGCGCTTTTAAAGAATAAAGATGTTAGTAAGGTTACTACAAATCAATTGCAAATTCTACAAAATATAAGAAAGACGGTGTATAAGTTAAGAGCCGACTATAATGATGCGGTTGCTGTTTATGGAAATAAACACGATTTAATCATTAAAGAAAACACGAGTGAACTGGCTCTTAATATGAAACAGACTATTATGGTTTATGATTATTATAACGAGCTGCAGCTGGCTTTTTCTAGTTTGCAACAAGCAGAGAGAAATTTCTGGCAGGGCTTAAATGAAAAAGATATTACTAGCTATCGTAATGATGTAGAGAATTTAAAATCAAAACTATACGACACTACGCAACTAGATAAATTTAATTCTTACAGTACAGATGACAGTTTGTACAAAGCGCTGGTTAAGTACAATGAAAAATTAAATACACAAGTAACGGTAGGTCTTAAACCTATAGAGGTTATTAAGGAAGATGCCCAGACTGGTTCTAGAGAGAACATTATGACAAAAACAGATGCATATAATACGGCAATCCATGAGGCAAATGTGTGGAGAAAAACTTTTTACAAAGAGTGGAGAGAAATAAGCGCTAATTTTTTACAGACTCATGTACCACATCGTGCAGGATAATGATAAAGCGTTTTATTAAAAGGACTGTCCTTATTATATATAAGAATTAATTAGAGACTCAATAGAATAATAAAATATCAAAAAGCAGCAGTTTTATTGCTGCTTTTTGATATTTATGGTTGTAAACATAGCTGCAAGATTTTATATTTACAACTTATTAAAAATTAAATAGAAATGGGTAGAGCATTTGAATTTCGCAAGGCGCGTAAAATGAAAAGATGGAGTGCAATGTCTAAGGCATTTACTAGAATAGGTAAAGATATAGTTATTGCTGTAAAAGAAGGTGGGCCAGATCCAGATTCTAACTCTCGCCTGCGTGCTGTTATACAAAATGCCAAGGCGGTAAACATGCCTAAGGTAAATGTAGAGCGTGCGATTAAAAAAGCAACTGATAAGGATACTGCAAATTTTGAGACTGTACTTTTTGAAGGTTATGCACCACATGGTATTGCTGTACTGGTAGAAACGTCTACAGATAATAATAACAGAACGGTAGCAAATGTGCGTAGTCATTTTACAAAAAGTGATGGTAACCTAGGTACATCAGGATCTGTGGAATTTATGTTTGACCATAAATGTCATTTTAGAATCCCTGCCGAAGGTCAAGACTTAGAAGAATTAGAACTGGAGTTAATAGACTTCGGTGCCGAAGAGTTATTCTTTGATGAGAAGGATGAGGAAGACAGCAACTCTGTAGATGGAATTATGATTTATGGAGATTTTCAAAATTATGGTACGCTACAAAAAGGACTGGAAGAACTTAATATAGAAATCTTAAGTTCAGATTTTGAATACATTTCTACTATAGAAAAAGAAGTAACCGAAGAGCAGCGCGCAGATATCGATAAACTTCTAGATAAACTAGATGAGGATGATGACGTGAATAACGTCTATACTACTATGAAGGAGTAAGAGCAGGAGAGGTGTTCGTTTAGTTTCGCTTTCGCGAAAGCGGAATAAATACAGTTAGTAGGTTATTTGTGTATTTTACCGATGTAAATCTATTTATCGGTACAAATTTAGAAATAACGATTAATATCCTTAACTTTAACATTATTAACTAAAACAAAAATATACAATGGTAAAAGCAAAATATCAAAGCGTACTAGACTTAGGAGAAAAACTAAGTATTCAAGATGGTGATGTACAGGTGAATGGTGATAAAATTGAAATAAGAGGTACAGCAGCAACTCCATATGATAAGGATTTATTATGGGACGAGATTAAAAAGGTAGGTGGTGATAACCCAGCAGACCTTATGGCTGATATTCAAGTTGCCGATGATTCTATTTATACAAAGCACACTGTAAAGAGTGGTGAGTCATTAAGTCTTATTGCAAAGCATTATTTTAAAGACCCAATGAAGTACAAGCAAATCTTTGAAGCAAATACTGGTTTACTAGATAATCCAGATGTGATACACCCAGGTCAGGAACTAGTTATTCCTAATCTATAGTACAGTATAAAGTCTTAAAAAAGTCTTTATAAAATGTTAAGCCTCGCTACTCGCGAGGCTTTTTTTTGTTAAAATGTTACATTATTGTAGGAAAAATTATATATAAAAGTGTAAAAATTCGATCAATTACATAGTTGCAGTCTTAATAATCGATAAAGTGTATCCTTGTTAAGTGTGTAAACGTGTTTTTTAACTGTTAATCAGGTGTTTAATCGATATTGTGTAGCAATTGTTAAAATTCAAATAAATAACAGAGTGTAGGTGTTAAATTTGCATTATGATAAATCGTTAACAAAACGTATTATGAAAGCCCTCTACCTTACAACTATTACTTCTATTAATCATTGCTTTAACCTTGAGAAACGGTTTAGGACATTTAATAATATATTAAACTATTTATTATTAGATATTAAGACAACGGTTATTGCCGTTGCAACCCTTTTAATCTGCTCAAATACCATGTATTCTCAGTGTGTGCCCACTGGTATGCAAGATTTTAACAATTTTAATATAACTAATTTTCAAGTCACAGGAGATGCTGCAAGTCAGATTAATAACAATACAGGTGCCGACAATTCTACCTATTCAGATTTTACTAACCAAGTTTTAAATGTTACAGGTGGTACAAGTTATAATTTTTCTTTAGACCATGTAAAAGAATCGTGGGGTAATTTAAAGGTAGTTGCGTGGATTGATTATGGTGCAAATGGTACATTTGTTCAAGTGTTTGATTCTGGTGCTTATATAAATAATAATGCAGGTACTGCAACTACAAATGGTAGTTTTACGGTAGCACTAGCGGCTCCATCTGGACCTTCAATACTTAGGATAGCTGCTTCATATTGTAGTACTTGTGGAGGCGGTGCTTCAATAGATGCCAGTGGATGTAGCTTTACTGGTAGGGCAGAAGTAGAGGATTATACCTTGAATGTTGCTGTTTCTCCCAATGTTTCTGCGACTGATGATGAATTAAATGTCCTTTTGAATTCTTCTGGTGCAAGCAATAGAATAGATGTTGGCTTGAATGATAATATAGGTACTGTTAATGGAAGTTCTGGGGATGACTATAGTCTTATAACAGCAACGCCTACAACTAATGGTGGAACAATTATAGAGATTACAGATGGTATATTTGAATACAATCCTGCGGTAAATTTTATAGGAACAGATAGTTTTGATTATCAAATTTGTGATGCTGGTTCAATTTGTGAATCGGCTACGGTATATATAACTGTGAATACAGGGGCATGTGTTCCGACTTCTAATTCTAATGCAAGAACAGGTAATGAAGTACACTACATTACTAGAGTACAAGTTTCTGGTGAATCACAAAACATTGATAACACTTCAGGCGATGATGGCGGTTATGGTAATTATATAGATGTACCACCAGCCGACATGATACCAGGTAATAGTTACACAATAGATTTAGATGTATTTAATAATGGGAGTAATAATTCTGGTTGGGCAGCTTTTATAGATTTTAATGGCAATGGTGATTTTAATGATGCAGGGGACAATGTTTATGCAACCAATGGCACCGGTGGAACTGAAGCAAGTCCTTATGCGGTAAGGACTATTACTATACCAACATCTGCTGTTACCGGTAAAACGGTACTTCGTATAGGTAGTAGAAGGTATTGGGCTAGTGTAGAGTCTTGTGGTACTACAGATACTGGTTTTGGTCTTCAGTCAGAAGAATTTGAGGATTATGTAATCGATATTTTGCCTGTTGCGGGAGCAAATATATCATTGTCAGGGAATGCTGTGGCCATTGCGTATAATAGTACTACAACAACTCTGGCAGATGGTACTAACTATGGAGTTGTAGATAGTAACATAGGTGATGATGTGCATACATTTGTAATTACTAATAATGGTTCTAGTGATTTGACTTTAGGATTAGTAGGACCCATTACTTTTGGTACAGGATCTCATAGTTCTTTTACTTTAGAAAATACTCCGGTACCAGGTACGATTTTAATACCAGGGGCTACAGAAACTTTTCAAATAAGATATACACCTAGAACTATAGGACAGCATAACGGTACTATAGAAATAAGTAGTGATGATTCTAATGAAAATCCATTCATCTTTGCGATTCAAGGAGAAGGTGCACAAATTTATCCTGATACAGATGGAGATGGTGTGCCAGATAATGTAGATGTAGATGATGATAATGATGGTATAAGAGATGTAGATGAACAAAATGCATGTTTATTGAGTCCATTAAGCACAACAGCAGATGTAATTTTCTTAAATGAAACATTTGGTGCAGGTACCAATAGGGTTACTATAGATGGTTCTACTGCAGGTGTTACTACTACTTACTGTTATGAAGATGGTACGATAGTTCAAGGGCCTAATGAATGTGATACTGAAGTAAATCTAGGGGATGGTAACTATACTGTTCATTATTCTATTAGTGACAATAATGGTTCAACGAATATAGGTCCTTTTGGTCCAGATGTTTCTACTTGGTCAGAAGATGTTTGGTATTATGGAGAAGATCATACAGTGGGTGATGTAAATGGTAGAATGGCAATATTTAATGCAGATGTAGATCCAGGAGTTTTTTATGAAACAGAGATAGTAGGTACGGTACCAGGTGCTCCTATATTTTATGAGTTTTGGGCATTGAACATAGATAGACAAGATTCTGATTTTCCTGGAACTGAACTACCAAGAATTCTACCTAACGTAACAGTTAATTTCTTCAATTCTGATAAGTCGGTTTTACTTGATTCTTATAATGCAGGAGATGTAGAACGTTGTACAGACGGTTCTCACAACGGTTGTGGTTCTTTGTCTCAGTGGATACAGTTTAACACAACAGTAACTCTAGCAGATAGCGATTTTATCATACAAATGGTGAATAATTCTCCAGGAGGTTTAGGAAATGATCTAGCTCTAGATGATATTAAAATTACACAAACTCTTTGTGACCTTGATGGTGACGGTGTTGCAGACGTTATAGATCTTGATAATGATAACGATGGTATTCCTAATGTATATGAAATAGGACAGCCTGCAGGGTTAGCTGTATTAGATAGCGATGAAGATGGAACAACTCTAGAAGTTGTTTGGGTAGATGTTGATGGTAATGGTTTACATGACGCTTATGAAACTTATACGCCTAGAGACAGCGATGGAGATGGTGTGCCAGATTATCTTGATCTAGATAGTGATAATGATGGAATATTTGATGTTTTAGAATATGATGGTTTAGGAGATCTAGATGTTAACGGCGATGGAATAGGTGAAGGTACAGATGCAATATCAGGTGTTGATACTGATGAATTTGATGGTGATGGATTACTAGGTACTATAGATGATAATGATGATGATGCAGATGGTGAAGATCATGGAACAATGAATTTTGTTCTACCTCTAGATACTGACAATGATGGTTTGCCAGATTATATAGATGTAGATAGTAATGATAATTTAAATGACCTATCTAACGGTAGCGATATTGATAATTCCTATTACGCAGGTCAGGATGGTGATGGTGATGGTAGAGTAGATGGCAGCGTAGACACCGATAGAGATGGAGTTTATGATGGAAACAACGACTTTGATACAGGTATTTATGGTGCGCCTATAGATCTAGATGATGATTTATCCATATTCTTTGACGGTAGAAATGATTACTTACAAACTCCTGCACCTGTAACAGCTGGCCTGAGCAGTTCTACTATTATGGCATGGGCTCTTGCAGAAAATACAGGTACAAATGTAACCGTGATGGGAGAAGAGAATTTTAATATTTCTCTAGATAGTGCGAGTAGGGTAATAGTAACTGCTATCGATGCAGGTGGTAACACTTATACAGTTTCTTCTCCTGGTACTATTTCAAATACTAAGTGGGTAAATATTTCAGCAACATATACGGCTACAGATCTTAAACTATTTATTAATGGTGTAGAAGAAGCTACTATCGCTACAGCAGGCGCTGCTTTATCAAATGCATCTGGTAGTCCTTTTACAGTAGGTAATTCAGCTACGGCTGGATCTTCTAATTATTATAGAGGATTCTTGGATGAAATTAGAGTATTCAACAAAGGTATAGACATTGCTGATGTAAGAAGACTTATGTACCAAGAAATAGAAGCTAATGGAACACTAGTTACTGGTAAGATCTTACCTAAGAACACAAGTGTTTTATGGAATGATATTGCTGTTTATTATGACTTTGCCAGTATAGAAGGTGATATCGTATTTGATGCTGCAAGTAATACAGATATAAGAATGTATAATGTGAAGAAGATAGTGCCACAAACAGCACCTATTCCTTATGTTACCGCTCAAGATGGATTGTTATCTGATAACGCAACTTTTGTACAGACCGTAGTATGGGATCCAGCAGATATTGAAAACTACGATTACACCATTATTAAAGTAGGACATGAAACGACACTAGATGTTAGTATATCTACAGTAGGTGTTGTAGTAGACGCTGCAGCTTCTATTATGGTCGAAGATGGTAATTATTTAGAGAATGAATGGTATGTAATTCTTAATGGTTTAATAGACCTAGAAGGAGATGCGCAACTAGTACAAACCATTGATAGTGATTTAGATGTTTCAAGTGCTGGTCGTTTAAAGAGATGGCAAGAAGGTAAAAGTGATGTGTTTAGTTACAATTACTGGAGTTCTCCTGTAGGAGTTGAAAATACAACTAGTAATAACAATACCTTTAATTTAGGTATGTTACAAGATGCAGATGGCTTTATTAATATTACTGGTGTAGGAGTAAGAACACCACCTGTAACAATTCCTACAACGATAAGTGGTAGATGGTTACATACTTTTAATAATGGAGTTTCATATGCAGACTGGTTTAGAATAGATGGTACTAGTCCTATAGATGCAGGTCATGGATGGAGTCAGAAAGGGGCAGGAGCAGTAGGTGATCAAGAATATCTATTTGAGGGTAAACCTAACAACGGTTCTATAAATATTACAGCAATAGATACCGATGGTGATCCAGCTGTAGATCTAACTACTTCATTATTAGGTAATCCTTATCCTAGTGCGATCGATGCACGTACATTTATAGATGATAATGCAAGTGTTATAGATGGTGCCGTTTACTTATGGGATCAATTCGGTAGTACCGACCATATACTAGCAAATTATGAAGGTGGTTATGCAACTATAACAAAAATGGCAACAGTAAATGCAACACAAATTGCAGGAAGTGGAGCTTTAGGAGGTACAACTGTAGGTACAGTAGTCCCTACATTTTTCTTACCAGTATCTCAAGGATTCTTTGTAACTCTAACAGATAATGGTACATTGAACTTTAACAATGGGCAACGTGTCTTTAAACAAGAAAGTTTAGGAGAAAGTATATTTGTAAGCGCACCAGGTTCACCACAGCCTACAGCAGATAGATCTGATTATCAAGATGAGACTATTGATATATTAAGATTAGAGTTAGAAGCTGATAATGGAGCGTCCAAAGAGATCGTTTTAGGTTTTGCAGATTTTCTTACCGATGGAGTAGATTATGGATATGATGGAGCTATGTTTGAAGCTTTAAGAGATACAGATATGTACACCTCTTATAATGGTAAAAACTTTGTAATAAGATCTTTTGATCAAATTACACCTTCTAAGGTAGTACCATTAACCGTTCATGGAATTTCTACAGTTAATTACAAGATAAGTGCAAAGGAGATTGCTAACATTTCTGCATCTCAAGAACTATATTTAAGAGATAACGAGACTAATACTTATCATGATTTAAGAAATGGAGAATATTACTTCACACTTTCTGCAGATGGTAAAAACAGTTCTAGATTTGAAATCGTCTTTGAACAAAGAACTTTAGGCTTAGACGAGGAGACTTTAGAACAAATAGATATTTATTATTTAAATAATGATGGTAAGATTTATGTAGATCATTTACAAGAATCTGTAAGTGCAATGAATGTATATGACCTTTCAGGTAAATCATTATTCAGCTTCCGCGAAAGCGAACTTACCAACATACAAAACGGTATTTACATCCCTCAAGTTTCTTCAGGCATTTACCTTGTTGAGATAGATGTAAAAGGAACTAAAAAATCTGTAAAGATCATAGTAAACTAAACAGTATTAATTTGAAAACTGCTTTTGTAAGTAAAAACAAAAGCAGTTTTTTTTTCAATTCCCCTAATCAATTAAAATAAAATCATGAATAAAACTTTACTCGTATTAGCATTTTGTTGGAGTATTTTTTCTCTAGCACAAAATCCTGAAACTAACGGTAGAAACTGGACAGTTACAAAGTTGGCTAACATGGATCAGTTAGTTTCTTATCCTAATGAAATTACTTATGGACCTGATGGCTTTTTGTGGATTACAGAAAGAGCAGCGCTAGATAATACATCAGATGCTACTAACGGAGAACGCGTGGTGCGTATAGATCCTAATACTGGTGCAAAAACCGTAATGTTAGATCTTCATAATGAGGTGTATAGCGCAGCTGGACAAGATGGTCTTATGGGAATGGCTATACATCCAGATCTTTATACAGATATAACGACTACGACTAATAATTATGTTTACCTAGCTTATACATATTCTAATACTTCATCTCCATACGGTAGAGATCGCAGTTTAAGAATAGAACGATTTGAATATGATAATTCAACGAATACATTAGTACCTAACACATCTACTACAGGAACTATTAATGATGGTACTTCTAATGTACTCATCCAAGGAATGGATGCTAGTAATGATCATAATTCTGGTAGAATGAAAATAGGGCCAGACCTTAAAATTTATTACACATCTGGTGATTTAGGAGCAAATCAATTTCAAAATTTCTGTCAGTTAGTACAGTCACAAGCATTACCTACACAAGCTGCGGTTAATGCAAATGATTGGTCAGCCTATAAAGGGAAATCATTACGTATTAACTTAGATGGAACGATTCCAGTTGATAATCCTAAATTTTACCCATTTGCTGTACCTGATGGAAGTGCAGGTAATCCATTTTCTAATTCGCCAGTACCAAATAATGCGGATACTATGCGCCCAGATTCTGATAAGGTACAATCTCATATTTTTACTTATGGACATAGAAATGCGCAGGGAATTGTTTTTGATAGTAACGGAACTTTATTTCAATCCGAGCATGGAGATAGAGTAGATGACGAGGTTCATGTTCTAGTAGGAGGTAAAAATTATGGATGGCCACTTATCGTAGGTGAACGTGATGACCTAGGTTATGAGCAATGTATTAAAGGATCTGCAGCTGGTTGCTCATGGACAGGAAATAATGATTGCCCTTCTGGAGCACTTACAAATAAAGAGACAGATTTTCCCTTACCAGTGGATTTTCAAGGACCTATAGCAACTTATGGTAGTACAGTTACTGCTGTGCCACAAGGAGGCTTTTTAACATGGCCTACTGTAGCACCTTCAAGTATTGATGTGTATGAGGGTAATGGTAACTTACCTTTCTCTAAAAATTTAATCATTCCTACACTTAAAAAAGGAGCTCTTTACCGTTATGGTGTCGATGCATCTAATAATATAACAACAGACCTTATTGAGTTTCACTCATCCATAGATAGATATAGAGATATTGCTATTTCTGCAGATGGTAATACTATTTATGCAGTAACTGATAGTGGTGGTTCTACTTCAGGACCATCAGGGACATCTTCGCTAGGTGTTGCAAATCCTGGTGCTGTGTTTAAATTTGAGTATCAAAGTTTTCCAGAACCTTCAAATCAAGCAACAAGTTTGGTAGCTACTTCAAATGGTGTAGACATCAACCTAAGTTGGAATGATGCTGTAGGTACAAATAGTGCCGATGGTTATGCACTTGCAGTAAGTACTACATCAGGTAGTTTTCCGACTTTTACAGATGGAACAGACTTTTCAAATGATTTTGATTTTTCTGATGGAAGTGGTCTTGTAAAAGTAAATAGTGGTGTTGAGAATTATGTGTTCAACGATCTAGATGTTAATACTACTTATTACTTCCAGCTTATAGCATTTTCTAACGTAGGTAAAGATATCGACTATCTTAATTCAACAGCTCCTCTAGCAAATGCAACAACTACCATTTCTCTAGATCCAACTATTATAATTACAGAAGTTGTTAGTACAGATATTAATGAGGCATATGTAGAAATTTTTAATTATGGAACAGCAGCAGTTGATCTAGGAGCTGAAGGTTTCTATTTAGCAATTGCTTTTGATGGAAGTAGTAATGCCGTGAATCCTTCTAATCTTACAGCTACTTTACAGCCGGGAGATTATTATACAGTAGGTAGACCAGGAGGGTCTTTTACTCCAGATATCACAGATTATAACCTCCTTAATGGTAATGGAGACGATATTTATGTCTTGTATAATGGAGATGATGTGATAGTTGATATTTACGGTGTGTTAGGTCAAAGTGGTTTCGGTGAACCTTGGGATTATTCTAATTCACGTGCAATAAGAAAAATTACTGTTTCAGAGGCTAACGATACTTGGACGGCATCAGAATGGATTATAGAAACTATATCAAGTTTTAATGATGTAACGGCTAATGCTGGTGAAGACATTAACTTTATTTACAATAATTCTTGGGCACCTTATGACCCAAGCGGTTCTGAATATCAGGCAGAAGATGTTACAGTAATGAATGGTACTGCAAGTTTAACTGCAATGTCTTTATTTAATAATGTTACTGTTCAAACTGGTGCAACGCTAGATTTAGGTACTACAGGAATTGATTTGAGAGAAAACTTACAAGTAGATGGAACTTTTATTGGTTCTCAAGGAACTTTATCTGTGTCAGGAACTTCTAGTCAATCAATTAGTGGTAACAGCTTTGGTCTAAATAATTTAATAGTAGATAATGTACTTGCGGTTAATACTGATGTATCAATAAATAATTTACTTACTGTAAATGATAATTTAACTGTAAACCCTGCAAATATGATGTTGCTTACTAGTAACGCTACAGGCACGGCTTATGTAGGACCAGTAAATGGATCTATAACTGGTAACTTTGCTGTAGAGCATTATGTACCTGCAAAAAGATCTTTTAGATTCTTGAGCCCATCCTTAACTACAGCAAACAGTATAGCAGATAACTGGCAAAATGATTCTGGTCTAACTAGTGGTGCTGGAACACATATTACAGGTTCTGATACTGGAGCAAATGGTTTTGACATGACTAGTTCTGGTGCTCCTTCATTATTTACGTATAATAATACAGGTCAACAATGGGAGGCTATTGCAAACACTTCTACACTAGGGTTAGTTGCTGGTAAAGCATACCGTATGTTAGTGAGAGGTGATAGAACAGTAGATTTAACAAATAATGCTGCAACACCTTCTAATACTACTCTTACTGCAACAGGTAATCTAGTTACAGGAAATGTAACTGACGGTAGTTTAAGCGCCGTAGCAGGAGAGTTTAACTTTGTAGGTAATCCATACCAGGCACCAGTAGATTTAAGTACTGTGCTAGCTGCTTCCAATAACGTGAGCAGTTCATTTGTATATTTATGGGACCCAGCTATCAATACTAGAGGTGCTTATGTTACCGTAGATGTAAGTGCAAATAGCTCAAATAACGCTAGTTCTCTTATGGATAAGTATTTACAACCTAACACGTCATTCTTTATTTCTACACTAGCAGATGGTGCAGCAAGTGTTTCTTTTACAGAATCTGATAAAGATATAACGGCTGGTTTTTCTAATAGCGCAAGAAACAGTGCCACTACAGGTTCTATATCTGTACAACTATATGAGCAAACAGAGTTGCAAAACGGTATGTCTGCTCGTGATGGAGTAGTGGTAAGATTTGACCCAGCTAGCTCTAACGGTGTGGATGGTAATGATGCTATAAAATTCAGCAACCTAGATGAAACTCTTAGTTTTATGAATGGAACTGATAAATTAAGTATTGAAAATCGTTTTACACCTCAAGATAATGAAACACTTTTTCTAGATATAGTAACCTATAGAGCAGTAGACTATGCATTATCTCTAGATGTAACTACAGTAGGTTTACCAGTATACTTAAAAGATAATTTCTTAGGGTCGTACACTTTATTAAACGATGGTAATAATATCTATAATTATTCTATACAGTCTACAGATGCTGCTTCTAGTGCCGCAAATAGATTTGAAATTAAGTTCTCAAATGCAGTCCTTTCTTTAGAAGAGCTTGATATGGTAGAATTTACTATATATCCTAATCCTACTTCTGCAAATAAGACTATTTATATATCAGGTACTGGTGTAGAGACTATAAAATCTGCTTCATTATATAATATGTTAGGTCAGCAAATTATTAACTGGAATGAGATCGATGCGTCTAACAACGAGGCTCAATTAGATTTAGGTAATAATTTAAAAGTAGGTAATTACATCTTGCAAATTAAAAATGCATCAGGTATTACAACGAGTAAACAATTGATTGTTAATTAATCAATTTATAATTCACATAAAAAGGGCTGTTCTTATTAAGAGAACAGCCCTTTTTTTATTCCGTAAGATTCAGAGAATTATTTAAACATATCCATTCCAGGTATGTTAGGCATTCCATCTTTGGCAACTGCTGCGACTTCAGTTTCATAAATTTCTTCAGCCTTGGCAAGCGCTTTATTGGTTACCATAACTAGATAATCTTCTAGTTGCTCTTTATCTTCCAAAAGTTCTGGATCGACAGTTACATTTTTAATTTGACGACTAGCAGTTACCGTTACTTTTAATAAGCCATCACTAGATTGCTCATCTATAAGAACAGTATTCATTCTATTTTTAGTTTCTTCTACTTTTGCTTGGGTCTCCTTCAGTTTTCCCATCATTCCCATCATATCTCCGAACATAATTTATCTTTTTTAATTAAATGTGTAAAATGTTTGTTGTAATTCCGCTTTCGCGAAAGCGAGAACAAAAATAACTCTCTACTAACTATAGTAGCAAATGGAAAGCTATTTTATATCTTGCAATGCTTTTTAATTTTAAGATTTATATGGCTCATAAAGCTCCGATTGCAAAGAAAATATCTCACGTTCATGACATTCATGGACATCAAAGAATAGATAACTACCACTGGATGACAGAGCGTGATGCTCCAGAAGTTATCGATTATTTAAAAAAAGAAAATGATTATTATGATGCCAGTACTGCACATACAAATCAATTAAAGGACGATCTTTTTAATGAAATCAAAGGCCGTATAAAAGAAGACGACGAGTCTGTACCTTATTTATTAAATGGATACTGGTATATAAGTAAGATGGAAACTGGCGAGAGTTATCCATACTATTATAGGCGTAAAGACGGCAGTGAAGAACAAGAGTTGCTTTTTAATGTAAATGAAATGGCAGTAGGGAATGAGTATTATAAACTTACCTCTATGAATATTTCTCCCGATAATAAATTAGTAGCCTATGGAGTAGACACTAAAGGACGTCGTGAGTACACCATTTACATTAAGAATCTGGAGACCGGTGAGATTTTTGAAGATTATCTAGAATTAACAACAGGTGGATCTGTGTGGGCAAATGATAATAAAACATTATTCTTTACACGCAAGGACCAGCAAACACTGCGCGCCGATAAAATTTATAAATATCAAATAGGTACACCAGCTGCGTCTAACCAATTGATATTTGAGGAAAAGGACGAGATTTTTAATTGCTTTGTTTACAAAACCATGTCAGAGCGATTTATCATGATCAAATCGTCTGCTACGTTATCTGACGAGGTACGATTTATCGATGCAGACCAGCCAGATAGTGAGTTTAAGTTAGTACAAGAGCGCCTGCCAGAAATGGAATATAGTGTGTCTCATTACAAAGACAGCTTCTATATTATGACTAATAAAGATGAGGCGACTAACTTTAAAATCATGAAAACCGCTATCGAGACACCGCAAATGGAGAATTGGGTAGATTTTATTGCTCATGATCCAGAGGTGCTTCTAGAAGATTTTGACCTTTTTGAGAATTACTTTGTTATATCTGACCGTTTTAATGGTTTAAATCGCATAAGAATTAAAGCATGGGATAATACAGTAGATTATTTCCTACCCTTTAACAACGAGACATACACTGCTTTTACCAGTGCAAACTTTCAGTTTAAGACTAATAAATTGCGTTACAATTATAATTCTATGACCACACCACCGTCGGTTATAGAGTTTGATATGGAAACTAGAGAAGAAATAGTACTTAAAACACAACCTATAGAAGACCCTAACTTTAATCCAGATAACTATGTGTCTGAGCGTGTATGGGCTACTGCAGTAGATGGTGTAAAAGTGCCTATCAGTTTAGTGTACAGAAAAGATAAGAAAAATCCAGACGGTAATCCTTTATTGCAATATGGATATGGTAGTTATGGAAGTACGATAGATCCTTATTTTTCAATATCCAGATTAAGTTTATTAGACCGTGGTTTTGTATTTGCTATCGCACACATACGTGGTGGAGAATATCTAGGGCGTGAATGGTATGAAACAGGTAAAATGTTTGAAAAGCGCAATACTTTTACAGATTTTATAGCCTGTAGTAAATTTTTAATAGAAGAAAAATATACAACTTCACAACACTTATACGCTTCAGGCGGTAGTGCAGGAGGGCTTCTTATGGGAGCAATTATTAATATGGCACCAGGACTTTATAACGGTATTTTAAGTGCGGTACCATTTGTAGACGTAGTAACTACCATGTTAGATGACAGTATACCACTTACTACAGGTGAGTATGACGAGTGGGGAAATCCTAATAATAAAGATAGTTATGAGTATATGTTAAGCTACTCTCCATATGATCAAGTGATTGCGCAGTCATATCCTAACATGTTAGTAACAACAGGTTACCACGACTCACAAGTACAGTACTGGGAACCTGCAAAATGGGTTGCAAAGCTAAGAGAACTTAAAAAGGACGATCATTTATTGTTATTTAAAACAGATCTTTCTAGTGGTCATAGTGGAGCATCAGGGCGATATGATGCTTTAAAAGAGGTTGCTATAGATTTTGCTTTTTTATTAGATTTAGAAAATATTAACAACTAGTTTTTTTTTGTGTAAATTTGCAAAGTTTTTGTGCTAAAATTTAAAGTGCAAAAGAGCAGGTTCTGTAAAGTTAGGATGCAACCTTTTCCTAAAATTGTAGTCTAACGCAGTACAGGTTCTTAACAAAACCCTATATATGAGCGACAATATCAAAGCGTACAATAATGTATTGGAATTAATAGGAGAGACACCTCTTATAAAACTTTCTAAAACAGTAGAAAATTTTCCAGGTAATTATTACGCCAAAGTAGAGGCTTTCAATCCAGGACATTCTTCAAAAGATCGTATCGCTCTTCATATTATTGAAGAGGCAGAGCGCAAGGGAATTCTTAAACCTGGAGATACTATAATAGAAACAACATCTGGTAATACAGGTTTTAGTATCGCAATGGTAAGCCGCATAAAAGGATACGACTGTATTCTAGCAGTAAGTTCAAAATCTAGTGCAGATAAAATAGACATGTTAAAGTCTATGGGTGCCAAAGTTTATGTGTGTCCAGCAAATGTAAGTGCAGACGACCCACGTAGTTATTATCAAGTAGCAAAGCGCTTGCATGATGAAATTAAGAACAGCATCTATATCAATCAGTATTTTAATGAGTTGAATATGGAGGCTCATTACTTATCTACTGGTCCAGAAATATGGAACCAGACTGCTGGAGAGATTACACATCTAGTAGCCTGTAGTGGTACAGGTGGTACTATATCTGGTACGGCACGTTTTTTAAAAGAACAAAATCCTGATATTCAAATCTTAGGAGTTGATGCTTACGGTAGTGTTCTTAAAAAATATCATGAAACTCAAGAATTTGATAAGGATGAAATTTATCCTTACCGTATAGAAGGATTAGGTAAAAACTTAATCCCAACTGCGACAGATTTTGATGCTATCGATAGTTTTACAAAGGTGAAGGATGAAGAGGCTGCTCATACGGCACGTTTTATATCCCAAACTGAAGGTCTATTTGTAGGGTACACAAGTGGTGCTGCATTACAAGCAACTAAACAACTAGCTGCCGAAGGTGTTTTTGATGAGAATTCTAATGTGGTAATTATTTTTCCAGATCACGGATCTCGTTACATGAGTAAAATTTATAATGATGAGTGGATGCAAGATCAAGGCTTTTTTGATTCAAAATCGACTGCAGATCAACAACATATAGAGTACATTAAGTAGTCTTTTTAATATTTTATAATTTAAAACCCTAATCTATAAACGATTAGGGTTTTATTTTTTATTACGCTTTCGCGAAAGCGAGATCCACTTCTAACTGTATATTCTTCAACACATTATTAACAAATCACAAAATACTATGCATGCATAATCTATAGATGAATTGCTGCGAAAGTCGTATCTTTGTGAGCTTAATTAGTGATATGAAAGATTTATTTGATAAAATATACAAGGACAAAGGACCGCTAGGGAAATGGGCGAGTGTAGCTGAAGGATATTTTGTGTTTCCTAAGTTAGAAGGACCTATTTCTAACCGTATGCAATTTAACGGTAGAGAAGTAATTACTTGGAGTGTTAACGATTATTTAGGATTAGCAAATCATCCAGAGGTAAGAAAGGTAGATGCAGAGGCTGGTGCTGAGTATGGAAGTGCTTACCCTATGGGAGCACGTATGATGAGTGGTCATACTGATCTTCATGAACAACTACAAAATGAGCTTGCAGAATTTGTAGACAAAGAAGCTGCTTATTTATTGAATTTTGGTTATCAAGGAATGGTGTCTACTGTAGACGCTTTAGTTTCTAAAGATGACGTTATCGTTTACGATGTAGATGCACACGCGTGTATTATTGATGGTGTACGTTTACATCATGGTAAGCGTTTTACTTATAAGCATAATGATTTAGAAAGCATCGAGAAGAACCTTCAACGTGCTACTAAAATAGCAGAACAAACTGGTGGAGGAATTCTTGTGATTTCTGAAGGTGTTTTTGGTATGCGTGGAGAGCAAGGAAAATTAAAAGAAATAGTAGCTCTTAAAGAAAAGTACAACTTTAGACTGTTTGTAGATGATGCTCACGGTTTTGGTACTCTAGGTAAAACTGGTGCTGGAGCAGGTGAAGAGCAAGGTGTACAAGATCAAATAGATGTGTATTTTGCAACATTTGCAAAATCTCTTGCTAGTACGGGCGCTTTTATTGCAGCTGATAAAGAAATAATTGACTACTTAAAATATAACTTGCGTTCTCAAATGTTTGCAAAGTCGTTACAATCACAACTTGTAGTAGGTGCTTTGAAACGTCTAGATATGTTACGTACTATGCCAGAGCTTAAAGAAAAGCTATGGGAAAACGTAAATGCATTACAGAGTGGACTTAAAGATCGTGGTTTTGATATAGGTACTACACAATCGTGTGTAACACCAGTTTATCTTAAAGGTAGTATTCCTGAAGCTATGGCTCTAGTAAAAGATTTACGTGAAAACTTTGGTGTCTTTTGTTCTATAGTTGTATATCCAGTTATACCTAAAGGGTTAATCTTATTGAGGTTAATTCCTACTGCATCACACACTATGGCAGACATAGAAGAGACGTTAACTGCCTTTGAAGGTATACGTGAGCGTCTAGATAGTGGTGTTTATAAAAGATTAAGTGCTAGTGTTGCTGCCGCTTTTGCATAAGTAATAAATTGTTTATTCAATTAGAAACAAGCTCTGAGAAATCAGGGCTTTTTTTATTCTCATAAATTAGGCTATGATTAATAGCGATTGAAAACGGTTATTCTATCAATATCTTCAATAACTTCAATTACCTCTGGCAAAGGCGGTAATGGCAATTTATTTTTCAAATTTGAATTACTCACAAGAGAATCCACAGTTTCAATTTCTGTTTTCGTATGATCGGTATAATCATATTTTAAATGAACATTAATGTAAACCTCAGAGAAATGAGTATCGATTTTCACTTTAGCAAATCTTTCATCATCAAGTAGATGAATTATAACTTCGTAAACTTCTCCATTTTTAGGTAATGTAATGGTTTCATATGTTTGTCTATCTCTGTAACCCATAAGACAACCAGCAAATTGTGAGTGACGATAACTATAGTTAGTAGATGGATTTTTTAAGTCAATATAAAAAAGACTGTCAACATTTGTCCCGATTTTGATGCTCATGCTTTTGTCTGTATCAAGAAGAACATGAGTTGTTTTTAGGCTATCATTTTCTTTATTTCTGTTAATTTCCTTAAGTCTTTTTATTATTCTTTTTTTAGACAAAAAATCAGTTTTCTCCCATGATCTAGAGATAAGAGTGTCTATTACATGCTCTGAAGAATAACTGATATGTTGTATCTCTACCATTTGATTAATTTGACTATAACCTAGCACTGAAAATAACATGAAAATTAAAGCTTTGTAACTCATAACTTAATCTGTTTGCTTAAACAAAGTCGCTTGTTGCATTACTAAAATAGGATAACTATTTACTTTGTAACCAGCAGATTCTCCTGTTTCTTCTTTGTTTTCTAGACTAGACATGGTTATCATAAAGTCCATACGATCCTCATAAAACACCTCACTGTTGTTTATTAAATTACCAGCCACTTCATAGGTACTAAATAAGGTGTTGCGTGATTGTGCTACAGGTAGAATAATACCATTGTTCTCGTCTAGCTCATAGATATTCTTATTTCCTGTTTGTATAAGAGTGTAGGCTCTTTCTTCTCGTTCTGTACCGTAAAATATTTTATAATCATATTTTAAACTGTCAGTTGTAGCAAGTAAATGAAATTCCATGGGAATATCTTCTAATCCATTACTGGTTGTGTTTACTAGATTACCTTTATAAATGCCTAAAAAGTCATCAGGAAAAATAAGTTCTTTCTTTACCTCTTCAGTTTTTACAGATTTTTCTACGACAGGTTTTTTTGAATCTGTTTTACAGCTTATAAATAATAGGAGTAAGGTTATGGTGATTATTTGCTTCATATATCAAAAGTAGTTATTATTTAAATGGTTATTGGTATGGATTTGTTTTGGACATAAAATACAAATTGTCATAAAATGAAGAATCCCGAGCTATCAAGATGACAACTCAGGAATTCTTACTAACCAACCAAAAAACTTTTTGAAAATTACTCTTGTTAACCTTCATAACTAATAAAGCAATACCTGTGCCAAAGTGTTATGCGCGCATAATATATTTTTACGTTTATTGTCATATTCTAAAAATCTGAAGTCTTTCATTATCAATAATGATTTATTTCTTTAACCTTTAATGTCTATTATCACATTGTATATAAATAATACGTTCTTTATCGTCTAAAAATGCGATAAATGGACAACCAAAACTAGTATAGTAAAGTCCGAAAATAACAGGTGGTTTATCTTTAAATAATCTGCCAGCATAATGATTCGGCTCTTTTGGCAGTTCCATGTTTTCTTCAAGGTAAAGAGAAGGACTGTGACTTTCACTGTCAGTTACTTCTGTCATGTATAAGACCTGTTTAGATGGAGATAATGCAAATATGTAGTCTGCCGTGTAAGTTCCATTGTCAAAGCTATTACGAGTGTAGTAGTAATCGTTGTTATCTATTACATAGTGATAGGCTACTTTTATATCGTATTGAGTAGATTTAAAAAATTCTCCATAGGCCAATTCGATTTTAGGCACTTTGCTTGTATTTATAGCTTTCCAATTGATACTACTTAATGAATTTGTCAGGAAGGGGTTTTCTTTGCCTACATGTGCAAAAGAATTATAATAGGAGTAGTTGTTAGTTTCTATTAATCCTTCTAGGTTAAAACCGGTAAGATAATCACCACCACCATAAATACTTTCATGAGTAAAAAGAGGTACATCTTTTACTTTAAATTGTTTTAATTGATCTGTTTGATAGTTATAAATGAATAAAAAATCTGATTCGTCTAACTCTCTATTGTTTAAAAAAGTAATTCTTTCTTCACCTTTTATATGGTAATAGATTTCGTTTTGCTTTTCGTCATTATTTATGCTCGATTCATTTTGATATTCTTCTAGAACTTTAGGAAAACGATTAGACCAATAACCGTCTGTCAAGGATATAAATGGAATAGTTTCATCATTCTTCTTTTCATAACTATCCATGGTAAGAATAGAGAGATCATTAATGTTGTTTTCATATGCTATCTCTTTATAGTTATTTGATAAAAAACCATCAAATACATAACCTATTACACGACCAGTGGTAACCTTTACCCATGTGCCAGAGATTTCTTTATTCCCATCTTTAACAATGCTGGAAACATCTGTCATTTCAAGAATTTCTAATCTATAATTATCAGGAAATTTGCCAAGTAATTTCCCCTTAGGCGCATCTCTAAAATTTAAACCAGAAGGTGCATCGACATATTTATAGATTTTGTCTTGTATCGGTATTATTTGGGAACTTCTAGCTGGTTCATTATCGATCCCTACTGCAATTGTATTACCGCTTAAAGAAATGTCGTTTAAAGCAATCTTTATTTCTTGTGGTTGATTTTCACAACTTAAAATTAAGAGTAGGATGAAGGCCGCAAAAACAATTTTTACAGATGTTGATAAGCCTAAAGCCACTTTTTCCACTTAAAAAAGCCCAGTAATGAGAAGAATATGACTCCACAAGCAATCCAGAAATAACTATAAGCATTTTCCCATCCCATTTCTGGCATGTCAGGTAGATTCATTCCATAAATACCTGCTAGAAAAGTAAGTGGTATAAATATAGAAGACATAATAGTAAGTACCTGCATGATTTGATTCATCTTATGACTTACACTAGATAGGTACATGTCACGTAATCCAGCATTTATTTCTCTATAAGATTCTACGGTTTCTATAATTTGAATACAGTGATCATAGGCATCTTGAAAATAAGCATGTGTTTTAGATTCTATCAGGGCGCTGTCTTCTTTAAGCAACCTAGAAATAGATTCTCTTAAAGGAAAAATAGCACGACGCAATTGAAGCAGCATCCTTTTATTCTTTTGTGCTTTATTCAGGGAATCTTTTTGAGGGTTATCAAAAATTTCGTCTTCTAGTTGATCGAGATATTCTCCTATTTGTTCAACAGCTATGAAGTAGTGATCTATTATACTGTCTATAAGAGCATAGAATAAATAATCGCTTTTAACAGATCTTATGCGACCACGACTGTTTTCTATGCGGTCTCTAATATTTTCAAATACATCTCCTGTCTTCTCTTGAAAAGTAATAACAGCGTCTTCAGTTAGTATTAGGCTTACTTGTTCTTCATTAAGTTCATGATTCTCTGCATCATAAGAAATCATCTTAATGCATTGATATATATAGTTTCCGTAAAATTCAGTTTTAGGACGTTGCGTAGTGTTTGCTATGTCTTCTAGTAGTAAATGGTGTAAATGAAATTTACTACCTATCTTTTCTAATATAGCGATATCATGTACTCCATCTACATTAAACCAATTAACACGATTTTCCTTTAATTGATCTAAGAATATACCATTTTGCTTAGAAAAATGGGTCTCATCATACAGAATAGTCTCTGCGCTAACTTCGCCAGTCCTATCTTCTCCTACATAAGAAATGGTTCCAGGTGGCTGGAATACGTTAGTTCTAGACTTAGGTGTCGCTTTACGACGCAATCTTATATTAGGTTTTCTCATGAATATGACTTTAGAATGCAGACTTAATCAAATGTAATAAGTTTAAACTGAATAAATCGCACTCATTTATATAGCGCGAGAGTCTGTTTAATTATAATTTTTCTGCCAGGTAAGGAGCGGTATAGCTGTCTTTAATCTTAGCCACTTCTTCAGGTGTTCCTGTGGCGACTAATTTACCACCTAGTTTACCGCCTTCTGGACCTAGGTCTATAACATAGTCAGCACATTTTACCAGATCCATGTTGTGTTCTATCACAATTACAGAGTGTCCCTTTTCTATTAATGCATTAAAACTATCTAATAATTTATTGATATCATGGAAATGAAGTCCAGTAGTAGGCTCGTCAAATATGAAAAGCGTTTTATCTGACGTGGTTCCTTTTACTAAAAAACTAGCTAACTTAATACGTTGCGCTTCTCCACCAGATAGGGTAGAAGAGCTTTGTCCTAAGGTTACGTACCCTAATCCTACGTCCTGTAAAGGTTGTAGTTTTCTTGTGATTTTAGCTTCTTTATTGGTGTTAAAAAACGCTATTGCATCGTTAATAGTTAAGTTGAGAACATCGTCTATATTCTTATCAAAAAACTTCACTTCTAGAATCTCTTTCTTAAAACGTTTTCCATTACAGGTTTCACATTTGAGAGTAACATCTGCCATGAATTGCATCTCGATAGTTACTTCACCATCTCCTTTACAAGTCTCACATCTACCGCCATCTACGTTAAAAGAAAAGTGTTTAGGCTTATAGTTTCTTATTTTTGCAACTTTCTCATTTGCAAATAGATTACGTATGTCATCATAAGCTTTTATATAGGTTACAGGATTAGATCTAGAGCTGCGACCTATAGGGTTTTGATCTATAAATTCTACTGTTTTTACATTTTCAAACTTACCAGATATCTCTGTAAATTGTCCTGCTTTTTTTCCATAACCACCTAGTTTTTTTAAGATTGCTGGATATAGAATTTGTTTTACCAGAGTTGATTTTCCACTACCAGAAACACCGGTTACCATAGTTAAAACACCTAGTGGGAAACGCACATCTATATTCTGCAGGTTATTCTGTCTCGCACCTTTTATATCTATATAATACTTGTTAGGTCTTCGCTTTCGCGGAAGCGGAATCTCCATAGATCCATTCAAATACTTTGCAGTAAGACTGTCAGATTTTAAGATCTCGTCCAGTGTTCCTGCAGCAACCACTTCACCACCATGAGTACCAGCCTCTGGACCTATATCTATAATTTGGTCTGCGGCTTGCATTATTTCTTCATCATGCTCCACGACGATGACCGTATTCCCTAAATCACGTAAATTCTTGAGTACTTTAATCAATCGTTTCGTATCTCGTGGATGCAGTCCTATACTAGGTTCGTCCAGAATATACATACTACCTACCAGACTACTACCTAATGATGTCGCTAGATTGATACGTTGAGATTCTCCACCAGAAAGACTATTAGATTTACGATTAAGGGTTAAGTAATCTAGCCCTACGTCAGATAAAAAAGCAAGTCTATTATTGATCTCAATAAGTAAACGTTTTGCAATTTGTTGATCGTGATCGTTTAATTGTAAATCTTTAAAGAATAAGACCAACTCTTTAATAGGTAACGTTACCAGGTCTGTTATGGTAGTGTCAGCTATTTTTACATAGTCAGCTTCTTTTCTTAATCTAGCGCCATTACAGTTGCTACATTTAGTCTTGCCACGGTATCGAGATAACATGACACGATTCTGGATCTTGTAAGCTTTTGCTTCTAGTTCTTCAAAAAAGGTATGAATACCTTCAAAGTATTTGTTTCCATCCCAGACCAGTCGTTTTTGTTTTTCAGTAAGCTCAAACCATGGTCTGTGAATAGGGAAGTCGAACTTGCTAGCGCTGTTTATAAGCTGGTTGTTATAAAAAGACATGCTATCACCACGCCATGGAAAAACAGCCTGTTCATATATAGATAGTGCGGTGTTAGGAATCACCAGGTCTGCATCTATACCTATTACATCTCCATAACCTTCACATCTAGGACAGGCGCCATAAGGGTTATTGAAACTAAACAAATGCGGATTAGGTTCTAGAAATTCTATGCCGTCTAGTTCAAATTTATTAGTAAACTCGCGCACTTTGCTGCCGTCCATGTGTTCTATAAAGGCAACTCCTTTTCCTTCAAAGAAAGCAGTATCAATAGCGTCTGCTAGTCGATTATAGAAATCTTCATTATCTCGTACGATTATACGGTCTATGACTATTTTTACTTCGTCTTTTTTAGAATAAGTCAAATCTTCTTCGTCTATTCTATGGACGCTGTCGTTTATTTTTATACGTGTAAAACCTTGTTGTAAGAGTACCTGCAGTTGTGCAGCAATATCACGTTTACCTTTAACTATAAGTCTAGTAGTTAATAGCAATTTAGAACCTTCGTCCTGTTGTTTTACATAATTAACAACGTCTGTTACAGTGTCTTTTTTTACCTCGTCGCCAGAGATAGGTGAGTAGGTACGTCCTATACGAGCAAATAATAATTTTAAATAATCATAAATCTCAGTAGTAGTTCCTACCGTAGATCTAGGGTTAGTAGAATTTACCTTTTGCTCAATAGCGATGGCAGGTGCAATACCTTTAATATATTCTACTTTAGGCTTATTTAAACGACCTAAAAATTGTCTTGCATAAGAAGAAAGACTTTCTACATAACGACGTTGACCTTCTGCATATAGCGTGTCAAAAGCTAGAGAAGACTTACCGCTACCAGATAAACCGGTTATTACAACGAGTTTATTTCTAGGGATAACAGCATCTAAATCTTTTAAGTTGTGTAGTTGTGCGCCTTTAATAAGAATATTCTCTTTAGGGCTTAACTGGTCTATATCGGCAAACAATTTTGTTTCTGGCATAACTACAAAGATAAGAGGGACTTTGTCCTTCAAAAAATCGTTTATTGCAATAAAAATGTTAAAAAATGTTGTCACTTTTTGTATTTGTGGAATAAATGTTGGTATATTTATCCCGGTAACAATTTCTAAACATACTGCTTATACTATAACACTACTTTAAAAAATCTGATCTAAGGCTCTATCTGAGGTCACTTAAGTTGTTATAATATGAAATTAGAAAATGTACAAGATGCTGCGTTGGTAAGGCAGTATATGGAAGGTAATGAAAAGGGATTAGAAACTCTTATCGTACGTCACAAGCAAAGAATCTACAGTTTTATTTTTTCTAAAGTAATGGATCGCGACATTACTGAAGATATATTTCAAGATACATTTATAAAAGTAATACGTACCCTTAAAAAGGGAAAGTACAATGAAGAAGGTAAATTTCTTCCTTGGGTAATGCGTATTGCACATAATCTTGTCATCGACCATTTCCGTCGCAATAAACGCATGCCTAAATTTCAATCTCGTAATGATTTTGATATTTTTGATGTAATAAGCGATGGAGAAGAGAGCATGGAATTTGATATGATTACCAGTCAGGTACATGAAGACGTAAGACGTCTGGTAGAAGAACTGCCAGAAGATCAAAAAGAAGTACTTACTATGCGCATCTTTAAAGAGATGTCCTTTAAAGAAATAGCAGCATCTACAGACGTGAGTATCAACACAGCCTTAGGTAGAATGCGATATGCGTTAATTAACTTACGTAAAGTAATTGATAAGCATAATATCGTATTAACAAGATAAATAACTTTTTCTGGTCATTTCTTATAATATAGTTTTGAAAAGTGCGTTTAATTCAAAAATAAACTTACTTGCACATGGCAAAACTTTACAATGAATCATTACCTGAACCAGTGAAACCAACAGGACCCAAAAAAGAAACTATCAACTTTTTACTTAGTTTCTCAAAAGCATTAAGTGTGACTCGATACAAGAATATGACGTTTGAGACATTTAACAACTAGCACTATGAGCCTAGTGCTAGCTTTTGTTTTAAAAACAGAAAAATCCATTTTCAATTTTTTGAAAGTGGATTTTTTTATTTGTCGTGTTTTCGCTTTCGCGAAAAAAATATATTTTAGTTACTCCTAGACTAGATTTACTTTTATTGGTAAAACTAATTACGTGTACTTTTATAAATTATCAAGTCTATTTTTTAATTGAGAAAGAGTTGTCTCTTCAAATTTTAAACCATTAATTTGGTTAATAGAAATGTTAATTTCTTTAAAAGCAACCATTATTTTACCATTATTATTTTGTATCCCAATGATGGTTGCTGTTTGCCCTTTGGGAACATTTAGGAATGTATATTTTCCATCTTTTGTATTTGCTTTTAATACACCATCAAACTCATTAAAAACCATTTTTAATTTTGTATTAGAAGAAAGAGGAGTGTCTACTATTAGATCCATTTTTTCATCAAAATCAATAAATATATCACAATTGATCCAGCCAAGATTAGTAACACTGAATATGTAGTATTCTAACTCAGCATCATCAATGTCTTTTATAACTTCTTTTTCAAACTTTGAATATTTCCGATCAAATGAGGTGATATATTCTTTTTTAGTTTGATAGAGAGGTATTACATTTCCTCCTTGAATAAATAATAAACCTTTTCTTTCAATAATATCACCATTTTTGTTTCTACCAGGTTCGAGTAGGGGTAAGTTTTTTAAGAATTTTACTATTTCTTGTTTTGTAGAATTTGAAACTTTAGTATTTATCTTAATGTTCTTGAGACGGCCATTTTTAGAAATTTCCATTTCGCATTCCACACCATAATCATTCCAATTCTCAAAATTCGGATAATCGTTTTTGTTAAGAGTAGTCTCAATTTCTTTTTTCGTTTCTGAGGTGAAATCATAAGCTCTTATATAATAATCAAGAGGATTCCAGCTGTATAAAGTATCTATCCGTTTTTTAGGAATGAAATTATAACTTGTTGAGTCATTTGTAGAAGGATACCACCAGCCAAATGAGCTAAGCTTAAGAGTCTTTTTAACAAGATTTACAGTGTCAATTTTCCAGTTTAAAGCAGAGCTGTCTGTTGCAGTTTCATCAGCATAAAAAAGATTCATTTTTTTAGTGAAATCAAATTTCTTTTTCGGAAAATGAATTACAATTTCCTTCCCTTTTTTTAAGGAAAGTATCTCACCGTTTGAGGATGCCTCTATCTTTATCATCCCTCTTGTTTCAAGTAATTTACTATCTGAAACAGTTGATAATTCGGCAAGAACTATATCTGATTTTTTATAAAACTCTTTTAAATCTAACCTAATAGAATCTTTTGCTAGAGTACCGTTAGGAAATTCAAATGTTTTAGAACCTATAAAAATCCTTGTTCCTTCTGGTCCAAATAGAGTAGTGTCTTTTGTTTGATTTATTATAAAGCTAGTCGTAGGGAAATCAATTTTTTCAAACTGATTATTCATTTTGGGAGATTGACAACTAATTGCTAGAATATATATAATTATAAGGTAACTAAATATCTTTATCATTTTCTATTATTAAGAATTTAAATATTGTGTTTTACGTTTTCACCTTTTCTTCAACTTCTTATAATACTCATCCAGTACCGTTTTTCTACCTACAGTTTTTGTGATGATATCTTTTTCTAGATCCCAACCGCGAGCGGGACTATATTCACGACCGTACCAGATAATTTGAAGATGTAGGTCGTTCCATACTTCTTCTGGAAAGAGACGTTTAGCATCTTTTTCTGTTTGGACTACGTTTTTACCGTTCGTAAGATTCCAGCGGTACATTAATCGGTGAATGTGTGTGTCTACTGGAAATGTAGGGATCCCGAAGGATTGTGCCATAACAACAGCTGCAGTTTTATGTCCTACTGCAGGGAATTCTTCTAGCTCTTCATAAGTTCTAGGTACTATACCATTGTGTTTATCAATTAAAATTTGTGATAGTCCATGTATACCTTTTGCTTTCATAGGTGATAGTCCTACTGGTTTTATGATTTCACGTATCTCGTCGACAGATAATTTTACCATATCATAGGGATTATCTGCACGATCAAATAGGAGAGGAGTTATTTGATTAACACGTACATCGGTGCTCTGTGCACTCATTAAAACAGCTATCAATAGGGTATAAGGGCTCGTGTGATCTAGCGGTATAGGAATTTCTGGATATAACTCTGCTAATTTATTTATGATAAATTCAACTTTTTCTGATTTGTTCATTCCTATCTTTATGCTTTAATTCATTCAAAAATACGATATGACTTCATTAAAAGTAGGAGATAAGGCTCCAGATTTTTCGGTTATTAATCAAGATGAGCAAACAGTTTCTTTGTCTGACTTCTCAGGTAAGAAATTGGTTTTATTCTTTTACCCTAAAGCAAGTACGCCAGGTTGCACGGCCGAGGCGTGTAATTTAAGGGATAATGTAGATCGTTTTCGCGCAAGCGGTTATGAAATACTAGGAGCAAGTGCAGACAGTCCTAAGAGACAGAAGAATTTTCAAACTAAATATGAACTACCCTATGACCTTCTTGCAGACGAAGATCACAAGTTGTTAAACGCATTTCAAGTGTGGGGACCTAAAAAGTTTATGGGTAAAGAATACGATGGTATTCACCGCACTACTTTTGTTATTGATGAAAATGGCGTGATTACCGATGTGATAGGTAAAGTGAAAACTAAAGATCACGCAGCTCAGATTTTATAAGGCTAATAACTTATTAATGTAGTTTCATTAAAATTATAAAACCCCAAATAGTTGAATTTCATCAACCATTTGGGGTTTATATTTAAAAGTTACTTGTACTATAAAGGTGCGTCTTCTACGTGAGAGTCGGTATCTTTATGAGAAGTTACTTTATTGTTGCAGCCAAAGAGGTTCTCTTTTTCCATCAATGCTGGTATACCTTCAGGAAGCATTTCTTGCCAGCCGTCTTCACACTCATCGATCATTCTTAGAACTTCTCTAGAGAATATATGAAGAATGTCTGGATTGTAATCATCAAGATCTTTTAGTTTACCGTTGTATTTAAAGAACTTATAAAGTTCCTTCATACGTGGGTGTACTTTTAGGTTTTCACTTGTAGTAAGTTCGCCAGTTTCTTTATCTAGCATAGGGTATAGGTATACTCTCAGGTCTTTAAAGAATAGTTTTCCAAAGGCCTCTAGAATACCACCACTTAAATGAGTATAGTATTTAGTATCAAAAATTTCTACTAGATTATTCACACCCATTACCAGTCCTATACGTGCTTTTGTATAGTTATTAAAGTATTCTACTAGCTTATAGTATTCCTTAAAGTTAGATATCATAACTGTATGTCCTAGAGAGCATAACAATTCTGCACGATGCATGAAATCTTCTTCATCTATTTCTCCTTGTGACCTTAAGTTAGAAAGTGTAATTTCAAAAATAGTCTCTACATTTTCTTCTTTAACGGTACCAGATTTTAAGAACCTGCGGCGTGCGGTTTCAAACATATCTATGTTTACTTTAGTCACAGGACGGAAACTACCACGTAGCGCCAATACATTTTTCTTGTAAAGAATACGGGCACTTAAAATATTGTTACCATCAGGGCCGAACATAACCGCCTCTGTCATACCGTGTTTAAGAAGTTGTAAACTCATTAAACGGTTATCAACTTGCTTAAATCGTGGGCCAGAAAAGTTAATCATATCTATCTCAATCTTATCCTTATCGATATGATCGTATAAATATTCTAATAATTTTCTAGGGTTATCGTGCTTATAAAAAGCACCATATATAAGGTTAGTACCTAAAATACCTAGTGTTATTTGTTGTAGACGTGCATCACGTTCTTTAAAACGAACATGAAGAATAATCTCAGAATACTCTTCTTCTGGAGAGGCTTGGAATCTTATTCCTACCCATCCGTGACCTAAATAACGCTTTGCAAAATCTATAGTTGCTACCGTATTTGCATAGGTAAAGAATAATTTTTCTGGATGTTTTTCTCTCGATAGTCTTTCTTCTATAAGATTAGACTCGTGTTGTAACATCTTCTTTAAACGAGATTCTGTTACATAACGGCCGTCATCTTGTACACCATAAATGGAGTCAGAAAAGTCCTTATCATAAGCACTCATCGCTTTTGCAATAGTACCAGAGGCACCACCAGCTCTAAAAAACTGTCGTACGGTTTCCTGTCCAGCGCCTATTTCAGCAAAGGTTCCGTAAATGTTACGGTTCAGGTTAATTCTTAAAACTTTATTCTTTATAGACGGAACTGATTCAAAATCATGATCTCCTGGTAAGGTAATTCCCATTATATATCTTTTGCTGTTCTCACAAAGGTAGCAAACAGCTGTACTTAAATGAAAAAATATCAATACTTTTATAAAACAATTATGGAAGTAAAAATTACGGTTTTAGGAACAGGTACTTCACAAGGTATTCCTGTTATAGGTAGCTCACATCCAGTGTGTTTAAGTAATGATTCTAAGGACAAGCGTCTTAGGGTAAGTGCGATGGTAGAGGTAAATGATAAACGATTTATAATAGATTGTGGTCCAGATTTCCGTCAGCAAATGCTTACTCAAGGTATTTCTAGTATAGACGCACTGCTTTTTACTCATGAACATGCAGACCATACCGCAGGACTAGATGATTTAAGACCTTTTTATTTTAGACAAGGTAATTTACAATGCCACATGACAGCACGCGTTCATAAAGCGTTGCAAGAGCGTTTCAGTTATATTTTTACTACGGTAAATAAATATCCAGGTGTAGCAACCCTAGATGTTCATGAATTTGAAAATGAGCCTTTCCTTATAGATGGTATTCAGGTGACACCAGTTCTTGCAGACCATGGTTATATACCTGTTCATGGATTTAGAATAGGCAATTTTGCTTACATGACAGATGTTAAGACTATCGCTCAAGGCGAAAAAGAGAAACTTAAAAATCTAGACGTTCTTATTCTCAATATGTTGAGAGAAGAAGAGCATGCGACACATCTTAATCTAGAAGAAGCATTAGAATTAGTAAGGGAATTGCAACCTAAACGTACTTACTTTACACACATAAGCCATCACTTAGGTTTTCATGAAGAAGTAGAGAAAACACTTCCTGAAAATGTATTTTTGGCATACGATAACCTTCAAATTATATCACATTGAAAAAAAGCATTTATTTATACCTGTTCATCTTTGCGTCACTTATAGCACTAGTTATCTATGTAAATGGTAGAAAGTATCAAGAAAAACTAGAAAGTCAAGTAAAAAGTCTGAGAACTGAGGTTTATAAAAAAGACCAAGCTAGAAAAGAAGCAGAGTCTGTACCGTACAAAGTAGATTATGAGAATTCTGTTTTTTCTCTTAAAGGAAACCCAGAAGCTGAGAATTACTTATACAACATAGGACTTACACCAGAAGAGGTGGAATATATAATAGGTGAAGAGCTTTTAGATCTAAACGTAAAACCTAATGGCAACCCTTTGGTACCATATGAAGGACAAGGTCGTGGTTTTAGAATTATAGACACAAAATTTATCAATCATAAATGGGTACTGGCTAACTTTACTGATAACGATCGCTGGGGTGATGTGCTTATACGCTACGACTTTGACGTAGATAAAAATGTAACCATGGAAACGGTATCTTCAGTTTTGTATGATAGAAATAGGAAGTAGGTAGGTATTTAAAATCCATTTATGAATTACAGACTTTTACAGATACTTTTTATTCTATTCAGTTTGTATTTTTTTTACGCTACTTTTAAGGGATTACCATCGATACTCGATAATTTCTTGCGTCTTTTTAGAATCAAAAAAAGAATTGTAGCACTAGATAGATTCCACAATGGATTTATGGGAGTGTTTTTAATTGTTTTGACTTACTATTTACAAATCCGTTTTCTCAGTACTAATTAAATATGGTTATCTATTAGATCTTTTAATCCAGCCTATAAATACGCACTTTACGCTTCTTAATCCTAGAGTTATTTAGATCTTGACAAAGTTGGTGTGCTTTTTCAAAAGGAACGGCTACAAAAGCACAGTCCTGTTTCAACTCTATATTACCCAACTCATTTTTATCTAGATTACCTTGTTTAAAGAATAAACCTGCAATATCTCCTTTTGATATTTTATCCTTTCTACCACCAGAAATAAATAGGGTTTCCCATTTTTGTACTTGGTCTACTTTTAAGCGTTCTGAATATTCTAATGGAGTACTATTTTCTATGTAATCTGGTAGTTTATATTTCTTATTGTGTAAGATATAAGCGGTACCGTCTGCATGCATTCTAGCGGTACGACCGTTTCTATGTGTAAATTCTTCTTTGTGAAAAGGCAATTCAAAGTGGATAATAAAATCTAATTCTGGCACATCGATACCACGAGCCGCAAGATCTGTTGCAAGTAATAACTGGTGCGTACCATTTCTAAATTTTATCAAAGCACGTTCTCGATCTCTTTGCTCTAGACCACCATAAAATACAGAGTGAGATATGTTTTTTCCATTAAGAAATTCGCTTACCTCTTCAATAGAATCCTTAAAATTGCAGAATATAATACCGTTACCTTTATTAGTACGAGCAATGATTTGTTCTAGATTTAAGAATCTATTTTTAGAATCAGATGCTAGAGTTTTAATTTGTAGAACACTATCGGTTTTCTTTTCAAATTTTAAAACCTGTGGATCTTGTAGACCGACAAATGCAGGCACCTCAGCTTTAAAAGTTGCAGAAGTTAATATGTTACGCCCTATATGAGGTAGTGCGTATACTATTTCTTTCATCTCTTTTTCAAAACCGGTCTCAAGAGATTTATCAAATTCGTCTAGAATAAGTGTTTTAATAAAAGAAGGGTCAAAGGTCTCACGTCGTAAATGGTCGGCTATTCTACCAGGAGTTCCTACTAGAATGGCAGGAGTATGTGATAAATCTTCTCTGTCCTTTGCTCCAGCACGGCCTCCATAGATAGCATTTGCTTTATAACCAGTTCCCATTTCTCTTATAACTTGCTCTATTTGTATAGCAAGCTCACGAGAAGGTACCAGAATTAAGGCTTGTACTTCTGTAATCGATTGATTTAATAACTCTATAACTGGCAGTAAAAACGCTAGGGTTTTTCCAGTACCAGTAGGTGAGATAATCACCGTATCTCTATGGTTTGTGATTGCGCTATGCGCCTGTTGCTGCATATCGTTAAGTGAAACAATTCCTAATTTATCTAGAATTTGCTGACGTGATTTTATGGAATTGTTCATGGGTAATTATTTAATCAATGGAAACTTACTATTATAAGCTTAAAACTCTCTTCTCTAGCCACTCCTTCATGTCATAGAAATTATCTCTAGAAACACCGTGACCTATTGGGTAGTCTTTAAAAACATATTCCGCACCTATTTCCTCCATAAGCAATGGTGCTTTTTTTGCCCATTCATAAGGTACAACTTGATCTACGGTTCCATGTGATATGAAATAGTTGGTTTTGATCTCGCTTTCGCGAAAGCGTACTCCTAATCCATCTCTACCTGCAATAATATCTTCATTAATATAACCACTCATCGCTACTACATTGCGGAATAAACCTGGTTGGGAAAGGCTGAGTCCATAAGAAAGTATCGCACCCTGACTAAAGCCTAACACGTTCATGTTGTTAGGGTCGATAGAGTAGGTTGCTTTTAATTCTTCTAGAAAAGTATTGATTTTCATCATGCTCTCTCTAGCCTGATCGTTATCACTAAACTTGCCGCCTGCCGCATCAAAATTAATGGCATACCACGCGGCGCCTTGTGGTTGCATGTCATATGGTGCGCGTGCAGATACTATAAAAATATCTTCACTTATCTCTGGCGCAAATGAGAATAGATCTTCTTCATTACTACCATAACCATGAAGTAGTAGGAGTAAAGGAGCGTTTTCTTTGCGTGCAGGACGTGTGATATGTTGTAAAGTAAGAGAAGTATTCACTGGTTTTATTTAATAAAGTTGAACCATTCTTGGAAGTACTTTCCTATGTATGGTAATAAATCTTGTTGATTGCGCAATGCGCTTACTAGACCTAATAGAGCTAGTAAAACCATCATGGTTATGATAATTAACGGTAGTAATAGTTGGTCTTCTGGTATGGCTCCAGAAAATACAGAAATGATTACTGCAATAATTCCTATACCGAACATTTGTCTTATGTGAAAGCTGGCAAATTTATTTCCTTTATTGTAATTAAGAATAACGGCAATTCCGAAAACGGCAACGAATACTATAAAATGAATGTATAGAAATATAGCACTGGCATAAGCTAGTATCGCTAGATTTTTTGCTGGTGGATTTTTACTCATTCCAGAGGGCTTTTTTATTATTGATAATTCCTATTACTTTTCCTTTCATAGTTTTACCTAAAAAAGCCGAGTTTTTTGATGTAGAAACAATATTGCTTTTTTCAAAGGTATAACTCGTTTCTGGCTCAAAAATAGTAAGGTTTGCTATCTGTCCTTCTTCTATTTGTGGTCTTTCTTGATTAAAGACCGCATAACCGTTAGTTAGTAATTCTACAGCTTTATCTGTAGCAATTAAGTTATTTAAAGCGCCAAAGGCACTTTCCATTCCAATTGTACCTGCAGTTGCTCTATCAAATTCTAGATCTTTATGTTCTATAGTTAGCGGCATGTGGTCGCTGGTCACTACATCTATCACGTCAGAATTAAGGAATTTCTGTAGTTGCTTTACTTCTTTATCATCTCTTAGTGGTGGTTGTAATTTAAAGTTAGCATCAAAGCTTTCTAATTCATTACTGGATAAAGTAAGATGATGTATGGAAACACTACAGCTTACATTTTTAGAAGACTTTTTATATTCCTTGATTAGTTTTAAACCTTCGGTAGTACTTACGGTAGGGATGTGCAATCTACCTTTTGTGTAGGCTGCTATTCTCAAATCTCGGGCTATTTGTAATTCTTCGGCTAGACTGGGCATGGATTTGAGACCTAGGTTGGTACTTACTAAGTCTTCATTTACCATTCCTTTTCCAGCAATGTCTTTATTTTGAGGATAAGACTGTACGACACCGTTAAAAGAAGAAGTGTATTGTAATCCTACTTTAAGAAGATTTGCATTAGTCACCTCATGTTTGTAGTCATAAAATGAAACGGCTCCTGCTTTTTGCATATCATACAATTCCGCAAGGTGTTCCCCATCTTGATGTAGAGTAAAAGAACCTACGGGCAATATACTCACTGCTTGATTTGCCGTAACATTCTTTAAATACATGACACCAGATTGATCTTGTGGATTAGGCTGATTGTTTGGGTTGAGCATTATAGTTGTAAAACCACCTGCAGCGGCAGCCTTGATACCATTTTTGAGTGTCTGTCTTTCTTCAAATCCTGGTTCTCCTAAGCTTACACTGGTATCAATCCATCCTATAGAAAGATGTAGGTTGTCTTTTTGGATGATTTTTGCGTCACTATTTTCTATAGACGACGCTATCTTTTCAATCTTACCATTTTTGATAAGGACATCTCGCTTTTTACCATTTAGGGTAGAAGTAGCGTCTATAATTGTAGCGTTCTTTAGTAATATCATTTTACAAACTTTAAAATCAATAGTTCACAAATAAGGAAGAATAATGCTCCCATAACAAAGTATTTCCACAAGGAAAGAATATTCTCTTCTTGATTGAGTTTATACAGCAAATCGTCTATAGATTCTGATAGGTTGTTACCTAAATCTGCATCAGAGTAATATTTTAGTTGATTTTCTGCCCTAGCTGTGTTAAAACTTAAGGTAGAAATGTTTTCATTTTTAACCGTCACATTGTAATTACCAGAAAGTGATAGTTCTTTACCAGCGGTAAGTAAAACATAATTATCATACGCTTGCTGTCTAGGTATGATTTGAGTAGACTCATTAGAAAGATTCAAAATATCATCTTGATTAACAGCGGTATTAATAGCAATCTCATTATTATTATCTAGTTCATAGTACAGTTGTGGGACTGGTAACGCGTTAATAGCCATGTTGTAAAAAACAGGAACAATAAGTGGAGAGTTTTGAAAATTACTGTTCTCTATATTTAAGCTAGTAGTAAATACATAAGTATTTTGATTTTTATATAAAAAGCTACTGCCATCTCCATACTTTAAAATAGGGTCTAGTGCGTTAGTACTTTTTAGTACACTATTTACATTAGGATATTGAAAGTTAGATATACGTTTATTAAAAACACCTTTAAATAATGGATGATTAAAATTAATGGTGGTTATTTTTTTGGAGATCTCATTAAACTCTATACCAGGTAAACCTATAGAAGTATAACTAGCCGTTGCTTTATCTGACGGTATTAGTACTAGATAGCCACCTTTGTTAGTTAATGAGTTGATCTCTTTACTTAGACTAGCTGGTACATTGATTACTTCATTGAGAATAACGATGTTCTGTTCTTTAATTAAATTATAGTTGATATCTCTTTCCTTAACACTGGTGTAATCAAATTGCTCATCACTATACAGTCTGTCTAAAAAATTAGAGTCGGCACCATTGATGCTCAATACCTTGATTTTCTTTTTAGATCCTGTACTTATAAAAAGCTCGTTGTCATAGCTAAGACCTTGATCTTCTAGATATATTCTTCCTGTAATAGGCTCATTAGCTTCAATTTCAAAAATCACCGTCCCTTTATTATTTTCTAATACGGTAGATGTTTTTGCTAGTAGAATGTTATTATTATCTAGAGATACGGTAACTGGTTGCTCTATTTTATAATTAGATCTAAGGTCTACTTGTATTTTAATACTGTTACTAGCCTGGCTAACTATAAATGCAGTGTCTATAGAAATATTATTGATTTCTTGAGGTTCTAATTTAACCAGTTCTCTTTTTACATTTTTAAGTGTGTCAGGAAAATCAGTTGCCGTACTGTTTTGAAAATCAGATATAAGAATTATTTCCTTGACCGCGTTTTTATCGTCTAGTAAAGAAGCAGCCTTAAGCTGTATTTGATCAAATGAAAGGACAGTGCTAGAGTAGTTGTTACTAAGCAACTCGTTAGTAATTTGCTGTCTGTTAGTATGTGCAAATACCTTATCATTAGTAAAAAGTGTAAAGACTTTGTCTGCAGGTAATTTTTCTAATAACTGGCTGGTTGCATTTTTATATAACTCTCCATTTTTTCCATTTAACTGCATGGAGTAGGAGTTATCTAGGTAGATAGCAGTCTGTTTTTCTTGAGTAGCAGTTTTACTACCAGGTAAAAAAGGTTGGGCAAATGCTATAACTATACAAGCAACAGCAGCACATCTAGCTAGTAAAGTAAGCCATTTTTTAAGTTGACGACTTTTTCTAGTCTGAGAAATAAGCGGTTTAAGAAAAGCAACATTAGTAAAAGAGACTTTACTGAATTTTCTCAGTTGAAAAAGATGAACAATAATAGGAACTATTAGAAAAAATAGGCCGTAAAGAATTATTGGGTTTTTAAATAACATCTATAGAAATTGCAATATCAAAGATACTGCCTTTGCTTAAAAAAGCCTCTATTTTCTTACGGTAAATATAAAGGTAGTTCCACAGTTAATTTGAGAATCACATTTAATAACACCGCCTAGTTTATCGACTAGTAATTTAACAGTAGAAAGCCCTATACCATTACCTTTTTTACCACTACGGTCTGTTTTATTAAGAGTAGTGAATAATTTAAAGATGTCTTTTTGCTTATCCTTAGGAATCCCTATACCGTTATCCTTTACAGCAACACGATAATATTTAGGCGTTTCTGTAGCTAGAATTTGAATTTTTATAAGGTCACTGTTGTTGTACTTAATACTGTTGCCTATAAGATTAAGAAGTATTTGTTCTATGGCAGCACTATTACTATATATAACCAGATTATCTTCTGGAAATACTATTTGAATATCATCTTTACGACCTAGCAACTCTTCTACTTTTTCAATAATGGAGTAAATATCAAATTGATCTTTTTCTTCTATAGCTAGTTGATCACTTTCATAATGGCTCAATATATTATCTACATAATGACTCATAGAAAAAGCAGAGTCTTTTATCGTTTTCAAATATCGCTTACCATCTGCATCTAAAATATCGCTATATTTATGAGACATCACATCACTAGTAAGTATCATATTTGCAAGTGGCATTTTCATGTCGTGAGAAACTACGTGAGCAAAATTTCTAAGCATCTCGTTATTCTCTTCTAATAATCGAGTTTTTTCTGAGAGATCAGTATTGCGTTTGTTGAGTTCTAGCTGTCTCATAACCAGATCTGCTATCATGATTAAGGACTGTTTTTGAGAATCATCTAGACTATGAGGTTTATCATCTAGAACGCAAACAGTACCTAGTGGTAAGTTGTTGCTATCTTTAAGTTGTACACCGGCATAAAATTTAACTCCATTTTCTACATTAACATAAGGATGGTCTTTAAAATCTTTATGTTTACTAGCGTCTTCTATGTAAAAAAAGTTATCGTCATCCATACTTGTGGCATGAGAGCAGAAACTTAATTCTCTAGGAGTACTGTCTAATTTTAAACCATTTTGTGATTTAAACCACACCTCGTTTTTATCTACTATAGAGATAAGGCTTTTAGGTACCTTAGTAAGTTTACAGGCTAGTTCGGTTAATTCGTCCAGTACTTTTTCACGATCTGTTTCTATATGAAACGACTCCAAATATGCAATACGTTCATCCTCTTTAGGATGTAAAGGAGCAGTTACCATATGATTAGATTAAACAGATTCCATCAAAGTTAGTCTTATTAATTAAAAATATGATGAAAATAAATTCTTTTTTCCTACAATTCTTTAAATGCTCCTAGGCCGAATAATGCAAAATCATATTTTATAGGATCTACTGGATCAAACTTGCGCAATACTTTATCTAACTCTGCGACAGATTTTGCGTCGTTTTGTTTGCGTTTCAATAACTTGAGTTTACGAGCTACATTACCAGTGTGTACATCTAGTGGTAATGAAAGTGCGCTCATAGGTATAGAATTCCAGATCCCAAAATCAACACCTGCATTATCTTTTCTCACCATCCATCTCAGGTACATGTTGATCCTTTTTGCACTGCTATTTTTCATGGGATCACTCACGTGTTTTTGTGTACGTTGCAAATGATCTACCTCAAAGAAGATGGTTTTAAATTGTGAGATGGCTTTTTGTAAATTGTTTTGTTCTAGATACGCTTTCGCGAAAGCGTGCTCTAAACCATCATACTTACTCTCAATATGTTGTAGAGATCGCATAAAGGTCTTGCAGTCCTCACTATTAAAAGTGCGGTGGACAAAACCATCAAACCTATCGAGATCATTTTCTTCATGATTCTTTATAAAATCTGCTGGAGAATGTTCCATCAATTCCATCAATTTGTTAGAATTGTTGATTATGGATTTACGATTTCCCCATGCGATGGTAGCGACTAAAAAGCCAGCAATTTCTATATCTTTCTTATCGGTAAAAAGATGAGGAATTTGAATAGGATCGTGCGGTATAAAATCTGGCGTGTTGTATTGCTCTACTTTTATATCTAGAAATTCTTTAAGTTCTTTACGATTCATTTATAAAAATTTACCATCGCTCATTACTAGTTTACGATCTGCAAGGTTTGCAAGTTCATCGTTATGTGTGACGATTACAAAAGTCTGATTAAATTCTTCTCTCAGTTGAAATATGAGTTGGTGAAGATCATTTGCAGTTGCACTGTCTAGATTACCTGTAGGCTCGTCTGCAAAAATAACTTTAGGATTATTGATCAATGCTCTAGCTACTGCCACGCGTTGTTGTTCACCACCAGAAAGTGCTCCAGGTTTATGATTAAATCTATCAGATAGTTTTAAATAGGATAGAAGTTCTTTGGCTCTTTTCTCTGCGGTAGCCTTATCGGTATTTGCAATATATGCTGGAATGCATACGTTCTCCAATGCCGTAAACTCCGGTAATAATTGATGAAATTGAAATATAAAGCCTAGAGAATTATTTCTAAATTTACTGAGTTGTTTTCCTTTTAATTTTATAATGTCAGTGCCGTCTATTTCTAGGCTACTACCTGGTTTAAAATCTGGTTGTTCTAGTGTTCCTAATATGTGCAGTAGTGTTGTTTTACCTGCACCAGAGCTACCTACAACACTAGCTATCTCTCCTGTTTTTATCTCTAGATCTACACCTTTTAATACTTGTAAATCTCCAAAACTTTTATAAATCTGTGTTGCTTTAATCATAAGTACAAAGTAATGGATTTTTATGCTTTAAACCATTTTTTTGCATTATTAAAGTCTAAGAAATACGTAACTCTCAACGATACATTATTTCTAGTAGGTTGCTTTAATAAATCGTCTAGACTTTCTTGATAAGAAATGGTTCCTTGATCATTTTGATTAAAGATACTATTGCGGTATAATAATGTAGCTTCACTACCAGGTGCAAATCTCCAAGAATAGGATAAATCTAGATTCCAAATATTAAAATTTGCATCTGGATTCACACCTTCGTCTAGAGCATAATCGCTTTCTTCACTTGTACCATCTGATTGTAGTTCTAGAAAATCACGATTAAATCTAGCCTTAGACCAGAAATTTCTAAAAGAAAGACTCAATGCTTGCTTGTTATTAAAGTTATACGTCCCTGAAATTCTATTTTCCACAGAGTGTGTGTTTCTTCTACTCATTATGGCCTGATCGTTATCTATGGTTACATAGCTTAATCTATTATCGCTCTTATCCCAATTAAAATTATAGATAAGTAAAAATTTGTCAGAGAATCTATACCTAGGGCTTAGATCAAAATCATAGCTGTGTTCTAGGTCGTTAAATCTTTTAAATCTAGATATGCTCATGTCTAGTGCGAGTTTCTTACGGTAATCTGTAGAGATAAAACCGCTTGTGTAGTAAGAAGAATTATAACGAACAATTTGATCTGGAATTCTAGATTCAAATTGATTTAAATTTCTAGTTGTAATATCAAATGTAGCACCGAAGGCAAGACGCTCACGTGTGAAAAAGAAAGGGTTAAAGGTAAGCTGACTGTTTAAATGTAAATCTGGACTGGCCTGTCTACGGTGTCTAACTCTCGTTCTTAATTCATATCTGTTAAAAATACCTTGTGGGGTAAATTGAACGTAATCTAGATTTCCTGCAAAAATGCTAGAGTTGGTTTCAAAGTTTATACCTAGGTCGTTAGGATCCCAGTTTTTACCGGTATAATAATAACCTAAAAAGGGTCTCCATTTACCAGTTGTGCGTTCCCATGTAGCCTGAGCTTGATAACCTGTATCTGTTCCGGTAGGTGTAAAACGATTGCTCATTTTTAACTCAGTACCATAATTATTTGCTGCTTTTTTATCGTTGTGATTTAAAACAATAGCGGTCACGTTTGCATCAGTAAAACTTCCATTTCTTATGGTGCTCGCATTAGCTAGAGAGATAGAGCTATTTGCACTGAACTGTTGGTCCAGTACTAACATGTTATAGTTAGTAAGCGCCTCTGTTACCACTTTACGAGTAGTACCGTCGAGATCGTTGTTTACTATGGCTTCAGTTTTTTCGGTAATGGCATTTAGAAAACCTACACCTAGTCTACCTTTAGTTCTTCCCGTAATTTTAATAGCGTTAAGCAATTGTGCTTTACTAGGGTTTTCAACCACAGACTCATCTTCTTGTAAATTTAGATTGCCAGATCCACTAGGTCTTTTTCCTATTCTACGTGAGAAAAATATACCTCCTTTATTAAAAAGGTCTGTACCTTCATTAAAAAATGCTCTGTTCTCCCCAAAGGCTTGTTCAAATGGTCCTAAATTAAGCCTTACCTGATCAAACGCAACCTGTCCAAAGTCAGGGATAAGTGTCGCATCTAGGGTAAAGGCATCATTTATACCGTATTTAAGGTCCATTCCTGCGCTGTATTCTGTGGTAGAATTACCATCAAAATTATCGTGAATAATAGAAGCATAAGGATACAAGTTTAACCTCAACGGCGGATCGATTTTTTCTACACCAGTAAGTAAAGCATCATATTGTGTGCCTACACCTTTTGTTATGTCTAGAAAGTTATAAGTGTATTCTTCATTAATAGAACGTATTTTTCTAAATATTTGAAAACTCCAGTTTTGAATATCTACCTCTGGAAAACGTAGGGTGCGATAAGGGATTTTCATTTCTACATACCATCCACGTTCATTAATACTCGTTTCTGATTGAAAAACTACGTTGTAACTAAAATCCTCACGATCTCCCTCGGCAATGGCATCACCTAGAGCGTTTGCACTAGTTGCATAAAACCTAGTCTGGTTAATCTGATTGTTATAGGTATTTATAAAGAATCCAAAAAGGTCTGCTTGTGCGTTTACATCATCTCTTTGAGAGAACTGTCTCGCAATATTTTGTGCATCATTATCATATAAAAAGCCAGCAACATATAAAGCGTTATCATCGTAGGCTATTTTAAACTCTGTCTTATGAGTATCTCTTTCCTTTAAACCATTAGTAGGTTCTGTCATTATAAAATTATTTCCTACAGGAATAGGGTCCCAAAAACTTTCAAATGGATTCCCATCAATAACAGGTGTAGTTGTAACTCTTGTGGCATGGTACGTTTTTCTCTTAACTACTAGAGAGTCTGAGGTTGCTGTAGATGATTGCGCTTTCGCGAAAGCGGAACAAAAAAGGATTGCAAAGAAAAAATAATGAATTTTACTCATAAAATTTAAACAAAAAGCAAATCTAAGGACTACAAAAAATGAATTCATTAAAGACTTGTTAATTAAAGTAAAAATTGAGCTCTCGGTTGTAAATTGTAAATAAAAAAAGGATGATGGAAAAAGCGATTTTAGCAGGTGGATGTTTTTGGTGTACCGAAGCCGTTTTTCAAAGAGTGAAAGGAGTGGAGCAGGTGCGATCTGGTTTTTGTGGTGGTTTTATTAAAAACCCTCCATATAGAGAGGTGATGCAAGGAAGAACTGGTCATGCAGAGGCTATTGAAATAACTTATAACAATGATATAGTTTCATTTAAAGAATTATTACAAGTATTTATGGCTACTCATGATCCTACTACTTTAAATAGGCAACAATATGATGTAGGTACACAATATAGAAGTGCTATTCTATATGTAAATGAAGAGCAAGAGAAAATAGCTAAAGAGCTGGTTAGAGAACTCGATGCATCTTCTACATTTGACGATCCTATTGTTACTGAAATAGCACCTGCAACTGAGTTTTATCTAGCCGAAGAAGGGCATAATGATTATTACAATAATAATCGTGATCAACGATACTGTCAGGTGATTATAGATCCTAAGATTAAGAAATTAATGGATGGCTTTAAAGAGCTCGCAGTGTAAAATAAAAAAGCTCCTTTATGGAGCTTTTTTATTATGAATGATCTACATCTATGACATTTTCTTCTTTTTCTACACCTGATTTGATCAGGTAAGTATAACACCACATTATGGTAAATGATGGAATCACGTCCATACCTGGCATTAATTCTTCTATGGTTGTAAGTACCCCAGCTGTTACTCCAGATTTACCTGGATATAATTTGGTCATTAAATAACCTGCAATGGGTGCCCAACCTAAATCCAGTATTTCAGTAAACCCTAGTGGTACAGATGCCATACCAATTAGGTCTAATACAATACTAGCAATTAATTTTGAACGTTTTGATTGAAACATATATTTGAATTTAATACTAGTGTATAGTCAAATAACGTTCCAAAAAGAGGTTTTAGTGTAATTTTGAGCTAATTAGGTTCATAAACTCGCTACGTGTTTCTACTTTTTCAAATTGGCCTCTGAAACCACTAGTGGTGGTAACGCTGTTTTGTTTTTGTACGCCGCGCATCATCATACACATATGAGAAGCTTCTATAACTACAGCAACACCTTGCGGCTTTAATGTTTTATCTATGCACTCTAATATGTCGTGAGTAAGTCTTTCTTGAACTTGTAATCTACGTGCAAACACGTCTACTATACGAGGTATCTTAGAAAGCCCTACGATATGTCCATTAGGTATATAAGCGATGTGTGCTTTACCAAAGAAAGGCAGCATGTGGTGCTCGCATAAAGAATATAACTCTATATCTTTAATTATTACCATGTCGTTGTAATCCTCTGCAAACATAGCTCCTTTAAGGATTTCAGCTGGGTCTATATCATAACCAGACGTTAGAAACTGCATTGCTTTGGCAGCTCTTTCTGGAGTTTTAACAAGCCCTTCTCGAGTTACATCTTCTCCTATTTCTTTAATAACGTCGCGATACTTGTCCTGAATCTCTTCGGTGATCTTAATGTTATACTCTTCAAAAACTCTATATGGCGCCATAATATTAATATATGATTCAAAGTTAATCCAAAATCGTTTAACTAAATAATTGAGATGTTAAACGTTTAAAAATTTAAAGTTACACCTAAAGTGTTTGTTGTGGCTGTTATGTTAAACACCATTTTTTTTGGATTCTGGCCAGTTTTACCTGTACCGTACCTTTTCTCACCATAACCATTTCTAGTATCTAAGTACCTGTCTACAGCTTCTACAGTAGCTATAGTAATAGCCATACTAAGAACTACGTCTGTTAAAAAGTGTGCTCCTGCCCATAATCTAGATACTGGCGATATGAGACCTACCGTATAAATACCAGCTTTTACAAATGGGTTATCAAAATGTTTTGCTAGGGCATAAGCTGTGGTAAATGCAAGTACAGTGTGTCCAGATGGAAATGATCTAAAACCAGACTCTCCTGAAAATGGTCTAAATTCATTTCTCCCTAGATCAGTTTCTGGTCTAGCTCTTCCTGTTAATGTCTTTAATATTTGTTGTAAAAGTCCACCAGCTGTTGCGCTAGATATCATTAAGACACCAGTACGTCTCCATTCTGGGTCTTTAGTTATTAATCCGTAAGCATAAATACCAGCAGTAACACCATAATTGTTTTGCGGACTACCAAAATACCAACCAAAATCTTTGATTAATTCTGGTACATCCTTTTCTTGTCTTCTAAAATAATCGCTGGACTCATTATCAAATGTATAAAGACCACCAACTAATAATCCAGTGGCTCCAGCTCTATAGAAGTCATTTTTTTGCCAATTAAAAGGTCTCAGATAGGAGTAGCCAACACCATTAAGTGCATTAAGACCATCGTATTTAAGTAATTGCCATGTATTCATTTCTTCTACATCTACAGCTGTATAAGAATCTGGCTTGAAATTTTGCGAATAAAGACTGGAAACAGCCAATAATAGCACTAACGTAAAAATATTTTTCAAAAAATTCATAGATGCAAAATTAAGTAATTCAAGTAGTTATTAACCTATGCGAATTAAGTCATTTTTATTTTTCATTTTTATTGTTGCACTTTATAAAATAGTATTATATTTGCAACCGCTTAGAGATAATTTAAGCATTAGGGCTCGTAGCTCAGCTGGATAGAGCACCTCCCTTCTAAGGAGGCGGTCATAGGTTCGAATCCTATCGGGCTCACAAAAACGTTCTTACTTAATTGTAAGGACGTTTTTTGCTTTATATCAATTTCCTACTTAATCTTTTCTTATAAAGCATAAAAAAAGTGCTTTTGTCTTTTATCGACAAAAGCACTTTTCTATAAAAATTAACTGATTTATTGAACTGTGTAAGTCGTTAAATTTTGAGTTGTTAAAATACTAGCACTTTGTGGTACTGGTAACGTAAGACCTAAAGTTGAATAATCTCTTAATTCATAATCTAGTTGATTATCTGATTTTATTAAACCTATGTCCTTTGACCAGTAATTATCTACAACTATAACGTCTTGAGGATCTAATAAAGGTACTTGTTGAGTAAAATTACCTATTGTTACATCTGTAGATATTGTTGCGTTGATAATAAGTTGTGAGTGTATAATATCTCTATAAGTAACACCTTCTACTACCATTTGAGCTACATCTGCCTGTTGTACAGTTCTAACTTGATACGTGATATCTAGATCATAAACATCTACTGTTTGTGAGGTAGTACCAGTTGTTGAGAACAGCTCAGTGTTAACGTTTGCATTTTGATCATATAAGGTACCATTTACAATAGCTACATTAAAATTACTTAAACCTTGTAAGCCGAAGTCAATGTTTCCATTACCTATTAAAGTACCGTTTTCATCCTTTAAAGCTCCACCACTTAAAATACGTGTCATGAATCCTGCAGGATCAGTGGGATCTGATGTAAGTGTGAACTCTGTACCAGAGACTGTCTCTACCGTAAGGGATTCGTTAGAAGGTGTGTCTGTACCTGTTGTTATTTCAAAATCCCATGTATTTGTAACAGACAGTGGAAAATAATTAAAGTCTGTGTTAGTCATGTTGCCGTCATTATCATCGCTAGAATCACATGATATGAAAGCTATTAAGCAAAAAGCAAATAGGATTTTGTTGAACATAATTAGTTGTTTTGAATTTTATTAGGATTAGGAGCTGAGATGGGGAAGTCTAGTTTTGAAGCAAACTCTACTGGTACACTATAACTTACCGTTACTGCTTTACCATTTTTCATAGCAGGCTTTAAAGTAGGCAACATATTTAAAACACGACTCATTTCTTTTTTCAAAATGTCTTGAGTAGACACAGAAGAAATACCTTCTATACGACCTTCTTCATTTATTGAAAATTGAGATACAACTCGTTGCTTTCCTAAAAGGTTACTTTGTTTAGCAAGATCTTTATTAATGTTTTTATTGATAAAACTTGTAATGCTAGTTGAAAAACAGTTTTTAGAATCTTCTATTTTACAGTTATCAAATAATGGTGCTTGATCAACGTTGTCGATCGATAATGCTTCTAAGGATGAGCTTTGAGCATAACCTATTGATCCTACTAGAAGCGTTGCGATTATAAGTATTTTTTTCATTTTCTATTATTTTTTTTCAAATATATTAGATTTAGCAAGCATTAAGTTAAAAGTAGTGTAGCTTTTATTTCATGTGGTTTTTATCCTAATTTATTAACTGTTTATCTTAATTAATAAGGTGCGTAGGTCACTGGTATGCTATATGGCACCGACACAGGTTCTCCTTTTTGTAAACCAGGTATCATTTTAGGGATACTATAAACGACTCTTTTTGCTTCCAAAGCTAAGAATTTGTTAGAACCTCGTGCTCTTACGTGTGATATTATACCTTCTTCATTAACCGAGTATAGTACATAGGTTCTTGTTCTTTTTTGGACTCCAAATTGTTTTCCTATAGAACTGTCATAATTCCTACTTATGTGTCTTTGTAATGTGCGATTAGTACATCGTTGAATTTCTGTATTTGTAGTATCTGGACAACTTTCAAACCTAGGTTGTTTTTCTATCACTTGAAAATCTTTAATATTTATAGGTTTATCATCATGGATGCTTTCTTTTTCATCTTCTTCCATCTTTGATTTTTTATAAGCTTCTTCTTCATAAGTTAGTTCTAGAAGTATTTGTGCTTTTTTAGAGTAAGAGGAATAAGTGGTATTCATGTCTAAAACCTTTTGATAATAAGTTCTAGCGTCTTCAGTTTTACCATAAGCGTGTAAGATAAAACCTCTTAGGTAATACAATTCTTCTAATTCTGTTGGATCATTATCTTGAATGGCTTTGTCTATAAGATCTGTACCTAAATCAATTTCTCCTGAAGATAAAGCTATTTTTGCCTTTGAATAATTAGAAATTACAACCTCATTTACTGTTGCTACTTTTTTAGATTTACAAGACGGTAGTAGAAGTATCGCAGCGACAATTATAAATAGAATGTTTTTCATAAAGATATTTTACATGTAAAATTGAATGTTACCTACAAAGCTAATGCTATTGATGCATTATATTTGCTCACATGGCAGGAAATACCTTTGGTAAAAACTTTACCGTTACAACATATGGAGAATCACATGGCGCTGCAATAGGTGGTGTTATAGATGGTTGCCCAGCAGGAATAGATATAGATCTAGAAGCAATTCAATACGATCTAGATAGACGCAAACCAGGACAAAGTAAAATTGTTACACAACGCAAAGAAAGCGATACGGTGCAGTTTTATTCGGGAATATTTGAAGGGAAAACTACAGGAACTCCTATAGGTTTTCAGATTGTAAATGAGAACCAAAAGTCAAAAGACTATTCCCATATAAAAGATACTTTTAGACCTAGTCATGCAGATAAGGTGTATGAAGATAAATATGGACATCGTGATTATCGCGGTGGTGGTCGCAGCAGCGCTAGAGAAACGGCTAGTAGAGTAGTAGCAGGTGCTATCGCAAAACAAATGCTTTCACAAATTAAAGTGACTGCGTTCACTAGTAGTGTAGGTGATATTTTTATTGATAAACCTTATCAAGCACTTGACTTCTCAGAAATTGAAAACAATATCGTACGCTGTGCAGACCCAGTTACTGCAAAAGCTATGGAAGAAAGAATACTCCAAATAAGAAAAGAAGGAGATACCATAGGTGGTACTATAACTTGCGTTGTGCAAGGAGTACCGGCAGGATTAGGAGAACCAGCCTTTGATAAACTACATGCAGATATAGGAAAAGCGATGCTATCCATAAATGCGGTAAAAGGTTTTGAGTACGGTAGTGGTTTTTGCGGTGCAAAAATGAAAGGTAGTGAGCATAACGATCTATATAACACAGACGGTACGACCAAAACTAATTTAAGTGGTGGTATACAAGGTGGTATTTCTAACGGTATGGACATCTATTTTAGAGTAGCTTTTAAACCAGTAGCAACTATAATGCAATCACAAGAAACCATTAATTCTAATGGTGATATAGTAGAGATGCAAGGTAAAGGTAGGCACGACCCATGTGTGGTGCCTAGAGCTGTAGTTATCGTAGAAGCTATGGCAGCCTTAGTTCTTGCAGATCATTTTTTGAGAGCACGTACATCAAAAATTTAATATGTCGGTACGAGATTTATTTAGATTAGTATTTAAAAGTATAGGGGTAGTAAGTTTATTCTACGTGTTTATCAGTTTGTTTTCATTAGTATTTCCTATTATAGAAAGTGAAAACACAATGAGTATTTTATTAATGGCTGCATCCTTATTGTTAGTCAGTATAGCTATTTACTTTGTTTTTTTTGTGTTTGTAGACCAGCTTATAACTGTTTTAAAATTGGATAAAGGTTTTGATACTACACAGATCACACTAGGAGCTGTGAAAACAGAAAAAATATTTGAAGTGATTTTGTTCACTTTGGGAATGATGAATATCATTGATGTACTTCCAGATTTCTTGCATTGGATGTTTAAAAAGTTTCAAAGTGATGTTTCCCACAGCACTAACGATTTATATTTAAACGACTTTTATTCAGGATCAGTCACTTATGACATTACCTATGATATTTTTTATTTACTCATAGGACTACTCGTTATTTTGCTTAGAAAGCAGATAATCAAATTGTTAGATTAAGATAGTTTTAGTTTCGCTTTCGCGAAAGCGGAAACACCACAAAAACTTTAAGTATATTACACCACATAGAAAAAAAGAAGACGTCTTTACATGAAGAAATTAGCATTACACTGGCAGATATTAATAGGAATGATTCTCGGAATCGCATTTGGGTTTATTCTTATGCAACTAGGTTGGGGACAAGAAGAAATTTTTGTTAAAACTATTGCCTCAAAGGTAGATATTAAGAATAGTATCGTTGATGGTAAAATTATTACTACAGAATCTATTATACCAGCTAAAGATGTTTATATTTCTAATGCACGTCATTTTGTTAGTCGTTGGATAGAGCCTTTTGGTAAAATCTTTGTCAACCTTCTTAAATTAATAGCTGTACCATTAATTCTGGCATCTCTTATAAAAGGAATATCCGACCTTAAGGATATTGCAAAATTCCGTAATATGGGATTGCGTACTGTGGTTATATATATTGCAACCACGGTAATAGCTATTTCTATAGGTCTTGTGTTAGTAAACGTTTTTGAACCAGGAGAAGGAATTTCTCAACAAACTATAGACAATCTGAGTGCTACGTATGAGGGCAATTCAAATATTCAAGGAAAACTAGCGACTGCTGCAGCTCAAAAAGATGCTGGACCATTGCAAGCGCTGGTTGATATGGTACCTAGCAATGCCGTTGCTGCGATGTCTAACAATAGTCTCATGTTGCAAGTAATTTTCTTTGCAATATTCTTAGGGATTTCTATGCTATTAATAGGAGAGAAAAGAGCACAACCATTAAAAGACTTTTTTGATAGTTTAAATGATGTTGTTCTTAAAATGGTAGATCTTATCATGCTTTTTGCTCCATTTGCTGTATTTGCATTATTAGCGACAGTAGTAGTAACGTCAGATGATCCAGAGGTGCTTCTTGCTTTACTTTATTATGCACTTACTGTAGTGGCTGGTCTAGTATTAATGATAGTGGTTTACTGTGTGATTTTTGCGCTTTACGTTAAAAAATCTCCATTGTGGTTCTTAAAACAAATTGCACCAGCACAATTACTTGCCTTTTCAACTAGTTCGAGCGCGGCTACATTACCAGTTACTATGGAACGTGTAGAAGAGCATATGGGTGTGGAGAAAGAGGTTGCTAGTTTTGTGCTACCGGTAGGAGCCACCATTAATATGGATGGTACGAGTCTTTATCAGGCAGTTGCAGCCGTATTTGTGTGTCAGGCCTTGGGTATTGATCTATCTTTGAGTGCACAGTTAACAATTGTCTTAACTGCCTTGCTAGCTTCTATAGGTAGTGCTGCCGTACCAGGTGCTGGAATGGTTATGTTAGTAATCGTGCTAGAATCAATTGATTTCCCTAGCGACTTATTACCAGTTGCTTTAGCATTAATTTTTGCAGTAGATAGACCTCTTGACATGTTGCGTACAACAGTAAATGTCACTGGTGACGCAACAGTCGCGTCAGTAGTAGCAAAGTCACTTGGTAAATTTGGTAAACCTAAAGTAAAAGATTGGGATGATCATCTAGACGAAGTATCCTCTTAGTGATTTTGTTAACGCTCTGTTAATTATTTATTAATAAGGTAACATATAGTTCATGTATTATTGAGTTTTAAAAGCTATATTTATAGTTCTTAAAGCGCATAGAATGAATAGATTAATACTAATTAGTACCTTATTACTGTCTCATTTATTAATGGCACAGGTAGGAATAGGTACCGCAACTCCAGATCCAGCCGCTGTTCTAGATATTAATTCTGAAATAGAAAGTGGTGTTTATGGAGGTTTAAAATTACCGACTGTTACCATCGCTCAAAGAGCAACTATAGCAACACCTATACCTGACGGTTTGATGATATATCTTAAGGATGGAAACATACGTTGCGTTCAGATATTTGATGAAACAAGAAGTCAATGGATGAATTGGTACTGTATGAATGAAGTGCCAGAAGCATCGAGTGTTGATTATACAGGAGTTTTAGAAGTAGGAGAAAGTTTAAATGGTAGTTATTCTTATAGTGATGGAGAAAATGATTCAGAATCAGGTTCTGTCTTTCAATGGTATCGTGCAGATGACGTGAGTGGAACTAATCAGGTTGCTATAGTTGGTGCTACTAGTCTTAATTATACAACTGTAGCTGCAGATGGTGGTTTCTTTATCGCTTTAGGTGTTACTCCTTATGCAAGTTCTGGAGCTAGTCCTGGTGTAGAAACGTTAAGTGATTATAGAGAGATTGAATTTAAACAGACAGAAATTGATTTTGCATCTGTATCTACTAATTTGTTAGAAGATGATGTCACTACTATTACTATAAATGTAATAAACCCAAGTCCTTCTGTTGATACTGTTGTAGAACTGAACCTTAATTCTAGTAGTACGATAGGTATATTAGGTGTCGATTATGACATAGATAATAATAGCAATACTGTAACTTCTTATCCTTTTACGGTTACTGTACCAGCAGGTGCAACAACGATAAGCTTTGATGTATACTCCTATGCAGATGATGAAAATGCTATAGATGAAATTTTGATTCTTGATATGCAGAATCAGTCAGGAGGAATTAATACGATAATAGGTACTAATGCATCTCATACTATTACAATGAACGATGACGATAGTGCTACTCAGGTTCAATTTAATAGTATTGCTTATTCTGAGACTGAAGACGGACTTGTAGGTTCTATAGATGTGGATATAATAAATCCGTCTAGTATGACAGCTACATCAGTAGAGGTTGTTTTAAATGGATCTTCAACTGCTGTTAACGGTACTGATTATGATACTGATGGACTAGGTACGTCATTGACCTTTCCTATAACCTTAATCTTTCCTGCTGGTAGTTCTAGCTCTCAACAAGTTGATTTTTTTATTACTAATGATTTATTGTCAGAGGGAGATGAAACTGTAATCTTAGATTTACAAAATATAAGTGGAGGAATAAGTGCAGAGATAGGCACTAATGCTTCTACTACATTTACAATAATTGATGATGAGATACCATTATTTGTGGAAATGAATCAAGATTTTGACTCTAATGTTAATTGGGGATACACCGTTTCTCCTACTGCATATCATGTGGGTGAGGATGTCTGGGATATTGTAAATTCTATGACCTCTATATCTACTTTAAATAATAATTTCTGGGGTATGCGGGACCTTGATAATACTAATGGAGGTGGTAGTTTTCTACATACATTAACATTTGCAGATGTAGATGTTTCTGGCGCAATTAATCCTATTTTTAGTTTTGATTATGAATCACAAGATTTAAACGCTGGAGCAGACCGATATGGCTACGAGTTATTTTATGATGGAGTAAGTCAGGGTGAGATAAATATTTGCGCTGGTTGTGATACTGACTTACAAGGAACGATTACTGTTAATATTCCTGCGACAGTGACCACCTTTAGTGTTGTTATGTACGGTAGATTTAATGGTGGTAGTGACCTTGCCGCTTTTGATAACTTTAGACTTTATCAATAATGAAATATTTTAAAACTCTTTTTATCCTTATACCTTTCATAATCTCAGCTCAGGTTGGAGTGAATACAGATTCACCTCACCCTTCAACTGTCTTAGATATTGATAGTAATAACACCATCAATTTTGGCGGTTTGTTAATTCCGAGCATACTAGAAGCACAGAAAAGTTTAGTTTTAACGACTATTGAGTCAGAAGGTACTCTACTTTTTGTGACGTACCCTAGTGGAGTTCGTTGTTTAGAAATTTATGACGGAATTCAAAATGTGTGGCAAAAAATCAACTGTTTAAATTTAGACCCAGTCATACTTTATTCTGAAGACTTTGAAAGTTATGTAGATGGCACAGGTATTAATAGTTCTGGTGGTTCAGGTGATTATCCTTCGTCAGTGTCTAAATGGATTCTCAATGATGTTTTGGGGAGCCTAGCGTCATCAGATTATGTAGAAACTCAATCTGGTGTTTTAGAAGCAAATGATACTAATGGACCTATACAATTTGATACGCAGTCTATAGATATTACTGGGTATTCAAATATTTCTTTTAGCCTAGACATTAGTGGATCAGGTACACTAGAATATAATCCCTCTCTACATGCAACTGACGATACCAATATGGTAAATGACTATGTCAACGTATCTTATTCAGTAGATAATGGTCCTTTTGTTACCATAACTGACTTTAACGGTAATGGTAATGCAAATCATACATTGCTACCTTATTATTTAAGCGGTGGTGCTGGTAGTGCTCCATATTTCCCAAATGACACCGTTGTTTTTACCGGTTTAAGTGGTTCTTCTTTAGTGATAAGAGTTCAATTTCAAAATTGGGCTGGTGATGAATTCTTTTACATAGACAACATAGAAGTATTAGGTAATTAACCCAAATTCTTTTTTCTAATCGTATTTTATGAGAAAGAAATGATTATTCATGAATTATGTTAATTCCTTCTTAGATTTAATGCATCTTATGAAAACAAATCCTTAAAAGGGTTAATTTTACTTATATCATTATTTATCGGTCTGTTGCTTTTTTGTAAAAGTGAGACCACTTATTAGTTAATGTATATTTAAAACCCTCATAGCATCTCATTACATGGTTAAATTATCTATTCTTGAAATCATAGAACGAATTGAAAACGAAGAAATATTCCATGCCGTAGTAGATGATTATTCTTTTTCAATAAAGATAGATGACTACGTACCATATGCTTGTGCTGCGATTAATAACGGCCATCATTTTTCACAAGATTTGAGAGATAATTGCTTACTCAATATTCAGGAGCGCTGGTATGAAGAAGACCCTAGTACTGGGCAGATGATAGCTGGTTTACCTATAACTTTAATAGCTCTAGATAGTAGATTTGAGTATGACTTAAACAGACACCCACAAGATGCTATTTATGAAACAGCTTGGGGAAAAAATGTTTGGAGAAAACCGTTAAATTCAGATCAACATGATAGATCCATCCGTAAACATGATAATTTTTATAAAGTAGTGCTCACCCTTATGGTAAAGCTAGAAGAACTATTCGGGAGTACGGTTTTTTATGATTTACATTCTTATAATTATAAGAGATGGGATAGAGTAGTGCCTGTTTTTAACATAGGTACTAGTAATGTCGATAAAGAAAAATATGGCACCGCTATAACGCAATGGCAGGATATTTTAGATGGAATGTCGTTACCTATAGATCAAAAAGTAGTGTGTAAGATAAACGATGTTTTTGAAGGAAATGGTTACTTCTCGAGATACGTAACTGCAAATTCATTAAATTCTTTAGTATTAACGACACATGTGGCAAAAATTTACTGTAATGAAACGTCCGGAAAAATTTATCCAGAAGTGGTGCATTCTATACAAGATCTTTTCAAATATTATATAAAAGCTCATGCCCATCGTTTTTATGATAGACATGATGCTTATTAATATTTAAATAACGAGAAGTTGTTTTACTGTTCCGCTTTCGCGAAAGCGGAATTACCACAAATAATGCAATAAGTACGTATATCTTATCTCTTAATATACATCACTGCAGAGTCTTCAATGTATTTAGTAGGCTTAAATTGTAAGATGAAATTTTCTTTTACAAGTTTTAAGTCCTCTCTTAATTCTTTGGCTCTTTTTACAAATTCTTTGGAGAAATTATCTTCATTAGAGAATTTAACAAATAGCTTTTCATACTTCTCAATATTATTGAGCATGCGACCAGTAAGCTCTCCAAAACGTATTCTTATAGATTGTACCTGGTACATGTAAGTTTCTACATTACCCATCCAGTTTTGATTATTGCCGTTTTCTAAGGTATTTAATTTCAATAATATTTTATCTCTACTGTACAACTTAAAAGCATCGATATCTGAGTCTAGAGTGGCTGTTAGGAAAGTCTTGTACTTAGTTCTATCTATATTGTAAAAAGCAATTTGCTTATCTACTAGCGCTTCATATTCTGACTGTAATTCTTTTAACTCGCTGTCTATAGTTTTCCATTCATTGTCGAGTATAGATTTTTCAGATTCAAATTGACCAATAGAGTTTAAGAGCATTAAAACTCTCGGTGTTTTTTCTATAAGGTCTTTGTCTCTACCTTTTAACTGTGATAAAATTAATGTGATTCCAGAGGTTACCGACTGTGAAATAGAACCAAAAAGTGGGATGTCATTAGTAGAATCACTTATCAAAGAGACGGTTCTATTAATAAAATCGAGTGTAGCGTTGTCTCCTTTTTTCTTTACATACCATTTATCATACTCAGACTTCCATGCTGTAAATTCTGAGTAGCCTTGTAGGTTATCAAATTTACCTAGTTTGGTATAAAACCCATTTGAGGATAAATATAACTTTGCAGGTTGTATATCTTTTTGAATTTTGATAAGTTCAGTAAAAGCAAGTTGTCCGTTAGATTTAATCTTTACTTTAGGACTTTCTTCTAGTATTTTAATTCGGTTATCTAGTTCCTTTTGTATCTGTTCTTGCAAGTCTAATTTGCGACCATATTGTTTACCACTTATTTGCGATAATTGCTCGGTTAAATTGGTAATTTTGAATTGATTGTTATTTAATTCTTTCTGTAGTTTATTGAGTTCAACATCTCTTTCTGTTTTAATCTGTTCAGAAATAGTGTCGTCTTGGGCTTGTGCGGTAAAAGTAATGGTACAAAATAGTAAGAGCGATAACAATTTTTGCATGGGAATAAATTTGGTTTTCATTTCTTAAAACGCATTTAAGAACTTTCTATTTGATGTTTTAAAATTTAAATATATTAAAAAGGGAGTTATTAAGGATTACCTATTAAAAGGTATTTTATCGTCTCATTTTTTAAGAGCCTACAAAGTCAGTACTATTTCATGTATATTAAGATTAAAAACAAGGTAATTAACCTTACTATAAATAGGTGTACCTCTCAGAGAATATGTAATATTGCAAACACCAAAAAATAGCTATGTCAGATTTACGTAAACAGTTAGAAGACCGATCAGGAAACGCTTGTGAGCTTTGTGCTGCAACAGATACACTAGAAGTAAAGGTTAACCTCGATACTTATCAAGTACCAGATTCTCCTAAGAATGTTAAAGACACAGCTATTCTAGCTTGTGAGACTTGTAGAACACAACTAGAAGATGAATCTCTAGTAGACGCAAATCACTGGCGAGCGCTTAATGATTCTATGTGGAGTCCAGTACCTGCTGTACAAGTAGTTGTTTACCGTATGTTAGATCAATTAAGACCTCATGGATGGCCTGTAGACCTTATTGATATGATGTATCTAGAAGACAGTACTAAACAATGGGCCGAGGATGGTATACACCGTGGTCCTAAAATCATTCATAAAGATGTAAATGGTAATATTCTTCAAAGAGGTGATAGTATCGTAATCATTAAAGATTTACCGGTTAAAGGTTCTAGTCTTATCGCAAAGCGAGGTACAGCGGTACGTAATATCTCTTTAGTGCATGATAACGCAAACCAGATAGAAGGTAAGGTAGGGCCTACACAAGTGGTTTTATTAACGCAATTTGTAAAGAAAACTTCTAAGGAAGATTAGAAAATTAAAATAGGCTTTGTTGCCCATTTGATAAATCAACTCCTTCCATGTGAAGGAGTTTTTTTTTGGCAGGTAATCCACCAGCATACCCAGTTAACGATCCATCGGCACCTATAATGCGGTGACATGGTATAATTATAGATATGGCATTTGCTCCATTTGCACCAGCTACTGCTCGTATAGCTTTTTCATTATTTAGCTTTCGCGAAAGCGTAACATAACTACAAGTCTCTCCATAAGGAATAGTCTGTAGTGATTTCCATACCATTTTTTGAAAATCTGTACCGAGAAGTAAAAGCGGTATATCAAATATTTGAAGATCGCCTTTAAAATAGAGGTCTAATTGTTTTATAGTAATATCTAGAAGTGAGTGTTGCCCTTCTTTATAGTTAGAGTTTAAAATACTTTGAATACGAGTGTCTATCTGATGACGTTGTTTTCTGTAGCGCCAGTCTGCTAGGCACAATTGATCTTTATAGACGCCTAAAATTAATTCACCTACAGGAGATTTATAATAGGTTGTAATAATGTTATTCATAACGCAATGACTCGATAGGGTCAAGTCTTGCAGCTTTAATAGCAGGTATAAGACCAGATGCTATAGCTATGGCAATAGATACTATGGTTGCTGCAATAATCGCACTCCACGGTATTTCAAACGGTATTTCAAATCCAGAAGAGACTAGAAAACCTATTAACATACCTAGTAAAATACCTAAAAAGCTACCATACTGACTTATTAAAAAGGTCTCAATAAAAAATTGCCATGAGATGGTACTACGTTTTGCACCTAGAGCTTTTCTTACACCTATTTCCCTGGTACGCTCTGTTACAGAAACCAGCATGATATTCATTAATGCAATAGAAGAGCCAAAGATGGTAATGACACTTATTATAATAGCGGCAAAATTTAAAATACCTTTTAGATCATCTAACTGACTCATTAATTGGTCACTTTGTATAACACCAAAGTTAGTAGACTCTACAGGAGATAGACCTCTAATATTACGCATAAGAACAAGAGCCTGATCCTTTGCAGTATCCATAAGATTCTGATCAAACACCTTAACACTTAAATCATAATTAATGTTAGGAGAGGTGTAAATACCACGGGCAACATCGATAGGTATTAATACACGTAAATCAACATTGTTACCAAAGGTAGAACCCTTTGCTTCTAGTATACCTACTACAGTAAATTTATTACCTCTTATACTTAATGTCTTACCTATAGGGTTAAAACCTTGAAAAAGTTCTTCTTCCATATCACTACCTATGATACAGACTTTTGATTTGTTTTTAATATCTAGAGAAGAGAACATACGTCCTTCTCCTAGTTTAATCCCTGCATTTTCTGCATAATGCTCGTTAACGCCTGCAACGATTACGTTAGGTTTTGTTTTACGATCTTCACTTTTTACCTCTGCAGCGCTAGTGGCCTGAAAAGAAAGTCCTACCTGTGTATAAGCTGGATCATATAATTCTTCAAATTCCTTAACCTCTCTATAAGTTATAATAGGATTAACAACAGTACGCTTGTTACCACCACGTCGTTGAAAAGTTTGTGCATACCGCTGTATGTAAAACGTATTAGTCCCTATTCCAGAAAATCCATTGGAAAGGGTAGAGGATAATGCATTTACAGAACTAAGTATACCTACTAGGGCAGTTATACCTATGGCTATAATGATAATGGTAAGTATGGTACGCAACAACTGACCTTTAATGCTCTGTTGTGCGATGCTTATATTTTGGCGTAGTAATCCTAACATGGAAGTAAGACTTATAAATCGATAGAAAGTTACAAGATCTAGGTATAAATTATCTTTTTATTAAAATTAGTTTATGAACAAGCATGAGATAACTGTTTATATTTGCATCCTTAAATATTATTATGGCAAAGAAACCATCCATTCCTAAAGGTACAAGAGATTTTAGTCCACTAGAAGTACAGCGCAGACAGTACATCATGAATAAAATTCAGCATCATTTTGAGTTGTATGGATTCATGCCTATAGAAACACCTAGTTTTGAGAACTCTGATACCTTAATGGGTAAATATGGAGAAGAAGGTGACCGTCTTATATTTAAAATTTTAAATAGTGGTGAGTATCTTAAAAAAGCTAGTCCAGAACTATTAGAAACAGGAAAAGAAAACCAGCTGACTTCTCAAATTTCTGAAAAAGCACTGCGTTATGATCTTACCGTACCATTTGCTAGGTATGTAGTACAACATCAAAATGATATCACATTCCCATTTAAGCGTTACCAAATGCAAAATGTATGGCGTGCAGATAGACCACAGAAAGGGCGTTTTAGAGAGTTTACACAATGTGATGCAGACGTGGTAGGAAGTAATTCTTTATTACAAGAAGTAGAACTGGTACAATTATATGATGCCGTTTTTACAGACCTAGATCTTAAAGCGTGCACTATAAAAATAAACAACCGTAAAGTTCTTGCTGGTATTGCAGAGGTGATGGGAGCTGAGGATAAGTTGATAGACTTTACTGTAGCTCTTGATAAACTAGATAAGATAGGTAAAGAGAAAGTACAAGAAGAGATGCTTTCCAAGGGAATCGATCAAAAAGCGATCGATCTTTTAGATCCTGTTTTTTCACTTACCGGTAGCTATGCAGAGAAGATTGCAAGCATGAAGGAATTGCTTAAAGATTCTGAAATAGGGCTTAAGGGTATTGAAGAATTAGAATTTATAAATTCCTCTATAACTCAAATGCCATTAAAAAGTGCCGTTCTAGATCTAGACATCACACTTGCACGTGGACTTAATTATTACACAGGCTGTATTTTTGAAGTTGCCGCGCCAGAAGGTGTTGCTATGGGAAGTATAGGCGGTGGTGGTCGTTATGATGACCTTACTGGTATATTTGGTTTAAAAGATGTGAGTGGTGTAGGTATCAGTTTTGGACTGGACCGTATTTATTTAGTGATAGAACAATTAAATCTATTCCCAGACTCTGTTAGAGCAGGAGTAGAGGTGTTGTTTATTAACTTTGGTAAGTCTGAAGCGCAATATTGTGCTGGATGGTTATCTCGCTTTCGCGAAAGCGGAATTAAAACAGAGCTCTATCCAGATAGTGCAAAAATGAAGAAACAAATGAGCTATGCAGACCGTAATGCCATACCCTATGTGATTCTAGCTGGTGAGAATGAAATAAATGATGGAAAGCTAAATTTGAAGAATATGGCTAGTGGTGAACAACTACAATTAACTCCAGAAGAGATTATTTCTAGACTTTCTTAAAATAGTAAATTTTTATATAAACAAAAGCCTTTGAAATTAATCAAAGGCTTTTGTCATTATATAGCAGGCTATTTCTTTATTTAATAATCACTTTGCGAGATTGTAAACCAAAGTTAGTGTCTAGTACAATGATGTAATTACCGCTTGCTAGGTTAGCTACTGGCACGGATATGATACCATCCTGGTCGGTAACGTCCCATGTTTTTACTTGCTGTCCTAACATGTTAGTAAGGGTTAAAGTTTCTACTATAATCTCTTGTTCTTTCTTTACATTGAGAGTTTCTGTACCTGCAGGCGTGTAAACGATAAGATCATTTTCTTGTAATACCACATCTTCATTACTCAAAGTTACTGGATCGTTAAATACTATAGAGTAACGTGTGGAGTTTACACCAGCAGCAAGGATTGGGCTGTGGTAATCTCCATTCATTAAATCAGTATAGGTATTTAATACAGCGTCTTTCAAGAATATTTTTTGCGTTGATTCTACATTTTTAATATCATCTAGTTTTATAGTAATACTTCCTGCGGCATCTAGTTTTACCATAAGAGGTAATTCTACGAGAGGATCCATAGCATTAATTCCTTGAATGGAAAGGTTTTGATTTCCTAAAATAAATGCCATGTCATCTATTTGTTCATCTATTTGAACACCGTCAAAAGCATTATCATAACTCATAGAAGCATTTGCATCTATGGTAAGTAATAGCTGTCTGTGAATCGTACTAGGACTATCAAAGCCTAATCTTATTTTAGGTCTAGGGTCATTAATACCGTTGTAATCATCATAAGCCACGTTACCAGAACTTGCTCCAGGTGCAGCGACAAATAAACTATTACCTGAGGCTTCTGTTACAAAGTTTCTTTGGTCATTTCTAAATCTTATAGTACCGTCTGTTATACCTGTTACAAAGAAACCTTGCGCTACCGGTACAAAACGTTCTGGACGTTTAGTAGGAATACCTCCTTGGTTCACATCAGGATTAGAGGTTCCTATCGTTGCATTTGCGACACCACCAGAGTAGTTGTACATCGCATATCCACCTTGGTATCTAGCTAGTATGTGTGTGTTTCCACCCCAGTGTTCCCAAAAGTATAAGGTACCATCTAGATTAGGATTATCTGATATAAATTCATGGGCATCTAGTGCGCTAGGGTAGGGATTACCTATTAAGTAATCATTACCAGCATTAATAGGAAGATCTATATCTCCATTATTAGGTTTACCTACAAATACATAATTCTGTTCTGTAGCAGATCCTGTTCCCTTCATAGTCCATCCTTCTCCTGAGTTAATCGCTCCATTAGGTCCGGCATACTGCCAGTTAGAATAAGTATTACTGGTTAAATTACTGTATTTATATAACCATCTACCAGAAATAGTTGCTGCTGTTGTAGCGTCTCCAGGAATACCATCTCTTACTCCAGTTCCTGTCCAATTGAGATCTCGTGGGGTATTTACTAGAGTACCGTCTTTAAGCACGTTATCTAGAGTATATCCATTATTGTTGCTGTTAACAGTTGTAATACTAACAGGAGAACTCCAGTAATTATAATCATATGTTATACCTGTTCCTTGTTGATCTCTTTCTATATAACCTGTTGTAGATTCTAATAAATCACTGTTAGTTAATTGTACTAATTGTGATTCTCCTTTTAAATCTATAGAGCTTTGAAGATCTAGAACATGAGTTATGGTTAAACCATGATCATTATCTACATTCATTTCTTTACTTTCTACAAATAAGCCTAATAGAATTATATCTGTATTAGAAATAGTTACTTCGTCTTTAGTCCTAACAATGTTCCAATTTATCTTTTCAACGACTCCATTTATTACTCTCGTACTACCAGGTGTATAGAGAAGAGAGCCGTTTTCCCAACTAGAAGTATTTTCCCATACTCCATCAGCACCACTGATGTAAGGTAATGGCGCAGTTTGACTTCTTAATTCAAAATAATTTTCATTTGCCATTCTACCATATCCTTTGTTTACTGACTCATCATTTAATGCTGTTCCTATAAAGCTGTTCATACTATAGTAAGCAGTAAGATCATTCCAGTTTAATCCAGATATATCATTCTTAGTAATGGTAGTAGGTATGGTTTTACCAGCAACAAGATTTGAATTTTCTTGTAGCTCTTGGTTCATGATAAATCGTATTTGATTTTGACTTAGTGCAATATCCCACATTCTAATTTCGTCTATTTCTCCATTAAAATGATCATGAGCAGTTTCATCTTCATCTATTCTAGCACCTATCCCTAATAGGTTTCCATCTGGTAAAGGAGTAGAGAAGGGTTCTTGAATATCTAGAACACCATCTATATAAATTTTTGCAGTAGTCCCATCATAAGAGAAACCTATATGTCTCCATACACCATCACTCAAAGCAGTATTAGATACCATTTCTTGTAAGGTACTTCCATTCCATCTTAGGGAAATGCGGTTGTCATTCTTAAGAGATAATTGAAAACCAGTACCATCTGCTCTTTTTGCAACGATAGTTCTTTCTGTATTAGTACTGTTGAGTCCTGCACTAAGTACCCACGCACTTGCAGAGAAGTTACTACCTAAACCTTGTGGATTATCGATGATGATATGGTCATCTACACCATCAAAAGAAACACTTCTATCGTCATATTTTACATCGGTAATACCTAATGTGAAGTATTTGATTCCGTCAAAATTATATGACGCTCTTTCATAAGACCCATCATTGGAGAAAAATCGAGTTTCTAGGTTAGTTGTGAAATTAGCATCGTCTGCTACTATTAATACATATTCTCTATTGGCGGTTAGTGCTGGTAAACCTGAAAAATCAGAAGTAGCTACTCTTACTTCTGTTGTAGCAATGTCAGTAGCAGTCTTTTCTTCTATTTTCCATATGCGATTTACCCTGGTGAGACTAGTAGATACCGAATTTACAATTCCTAAGTCGTGATTTATAACTGTAGCATATGCGTTCAAGTCCTGACCATTGTGTCCCCAGAAAAGGAAGTCCTTGTCATTTTCAAATACTTCTAAATTTTGAGAACCTAAATCTTCCACCTTATCTAGACCTATAGCTACTATACTTGTAGAGTTCTCGCTTTTAGATTGTTTTTGAAATAATTCAGATTTATCGTCGCGAGCTATGGCAGCAACATCATAATTAAATTGTGTGTTTGAGCTATAATCCCATATAACATTATCATCAGAATCTAGATAATCCCAGTCAGCTCTATGATCATCTAATGTACTACTAGGTTGATGAAGAGAAACCCCATTTTTAATAGCTAGATATGAATAGATTCTTTGTTGTACTAATTCTGACTTTCTATCGCGATAACTGAAAACTTCTGTAATCTCACCGTTGAGGTGTGTTTCAAAAGGAAGACCGTTTAATTGATATCTACCAGCAGCTATATAAAAAGGTTTATTTGAAAAACCACTAAAATTTAATGTCTGTCTTGTCACTTGTGTTACACCTGTCTGATTATCGATTTTACGACCGTTTAAATAAATTTCAGTTTGGTTATTTGCAGGGTTGTTTTTCACATTCAGAATATGTACATCATCAAAAGTTCCTGAAGCATCAGATAGTGCTCTTCCATAACTACCATCTGCTGGGTCATTTTCAGATACTGTTCCAACACTATGAGCAATAACCTCATCATCATAACGTGCAGATACAGGTCCCCATCCTAATCCAGAAGGATCTTTTGCTGGATTAACAGGTGCATATTTTGCGCCTAGTAACATGGTCTCACCAGCTAGCGCTCCTGTCATATCTATGGTACTTCTAACCACTATCCAGTAATCGTTAGAGTTAAAACCTCCTTTACCTCTTAAATGTTGTTGTTGAGATCTATCAAATGCAACAGTAGAGTTAAAGTTAATATTGTTGGTGACGTTATTAGCAAAAACAGGTGCGCTGGCAGGGACTTCAAATGCATCGTTATCGAGAGCTTGATCCTCCCATAATGGCAACAAAGTACCGTCGGTAGATGCAATATCTTGTGATCTTAACCACAGAGTAAGATTATCGTTAACATCTGCTGGACCGTCAGGTGCGATGTCTGTAATAATTTTGCGTCCAGTAATAATAATATTGTCAAAAAGGACCCCATCATCTGTATTAGAACCATCACTTGCAAATGCTATTCTAAATCTCAAATTAGGATTATTAGAAGCAATAGTAGGTAAGTCATGGCTAGCTTCTTCAAATCTACTTAATGAGTTATCTAAATTTGAATTATCACCAGTCCAGCCGTCTGCATTATTTGCAAAACCATCTACATCTCCAGAATTATACCAGTTCTCGCCAGATGAATCTGTCCCCAAAGTATTCCAGGTAGCACCACCATTACTACTATATTGTACTCTCATACCGTCATCACCGTCGTTAGTATTAGTCCTGAAATCTATCCAGAATTTTAAATCTGTATAACCTAATGTGGATATTATAGGGCTCGTTACGGTAGCGCTAGCGTTAGAAGGGAAGTTGTTCCAGTTATCAGTATACCAATAATCTCCTTCACCTTTTTCATTAAAAACGGTACCAAGGCTAAATTCAAAACCACTAATAGAAGTAGAAGTCCATCCACCAGTCCCAGCATCAAAATTTTCATAATAAAGAGTAGATACTGGTCCAGCAGAGCTAGCTGTTATACTAAAGTTGTAAGTACCTTCATCAGCATCATTAGAATTTAATTCTATGGTGGCGTTACTTAATCCAGGAACGCTACGCGAGAATTCAATGGTAAAATCACTAGAAGATCCTGCAGGTATACTATTTAAAGGTTGTGATGTTACAGCAAAGTCTCCAGCATTAACACCACTAATGGTTACAGGAGCTCCTGACAAGGTAAGTGGTCCAGTTCCAGTATTTTCAATAGTAAATGTTTTTGATAAGGAAGTTGATCCATCTGCAATACCGAAGTCGGTCGAGTCTGCAGTATCTGGAGTGCTGTCATTATTAGAAATGCTTAATCCGTTACCTATGATATCTATTTCTGGAGTAGGTGCACCACAACCACCACCAGAAACATTGAAGAAAAAGGACGCGCCACTTTGACCACCAGTTATTGTAGAAGTTAAAACAGGGCTTCCGCCAGAATTCACAGTAACAGAGCTGGTTCCCCATCCGTTATTGAATCTATCAAAAAGTCTAATTCTATAATTGTTTGCGTCAGGAAGGCACCCAAAGTCGATAGTCGTTGAGTATGATCTATTGGCTCCGTTATAACAGTTAGTAGGATTACAGTATCTACCTAATTCAGTTCCAGCTGGATCATACACCAATACGTAATTTTGACCAGAATTTGTGGGCCAATTGATATCCAGAGTGACTCTACTAGTTTGTGCTATGCTAGAAACGCTTATTAGAAAGAATAAAATAAATACAAGAGAATAGTTTTGTTCAGGTTGGGTAATTTTTTTCATGTGTACTTAAAATTGAATTCAGGGTACACGAATTTAAATGTCATTTATCGATATAAATCGTATTTTAGCAATAATATCGATGAATTACCCATTTATTTTACCATTCGTCGAATGTTAGTAGTACGGTTGTATCGATAAATTGTTGTTTAATCGGTTTAAATGTACTAATTGTTAGAACTATACACTGTTAAATGGAATTTATGATAAAATATAGATTCTTTTTAGGAGGTTAACATATGTAAAAAGAGATATTGATCTAAATTGATGCTATGATGAGGTATGTATTAAATAGGAGTGGAAGAATCTTAAAGAAACAATGTATTGATAACCATATTTAAGTATTTAATTTATTTTATCAATAGGTAAATGTTGTAATGTTCAACTTTAAAATTCTTTTTTAATTGTAGGAAGTCTAAAATCTAATCTAGTTGCTGGTAAAATTAAGTAGGGAAGAAGAGTATATAAATAAAAAAATCCCTAACTAAAAATAGTAAGGGATTTGTAGCGTGGGGCGGGCACGATCCGCCGACCTCAGCATTATGAGTGCTGCGCTCTAACCAACTGAGCTACCACGCCATTTTACTTAATTACGTTACCGTTTTTAAGCGGCTGCAAATATACATTAATTAATTTTTGAAATCCAAATGTTATTCATTAAAAATTTAGATTAATTTGTTTTTTAATGAAACAAATTAAGCCTTATATTGCCACAAAAGTTTATTAAATGCAAGAACCAATCAAATTTGACCTAGAGTTTCCTATACAAGCTTCACCTACTTTATTATATCAACACGTTGCGACTCCTTCTGGAATGTCTGAATGGTTTGCTGATAATGTAAATAGTCGTGGAGAATATTTCAAATTTATTTGGGACGGACAAGAGGAAGTAGCAAAAATAATTAAAAGAGTAGCGGGAGAAAGAGCTCGTTTTCAATGGGATTATGATGAGGATACTGAAAAGTTCTTTGAACTCAGAATTCAAGTTGATGAAATAACTAAAGATGTTTCCTTAATGATTACTGATTTCGGTGATGATGATGACGAGGTAGAAGAACAAAAAATGTTCTGGGAAAATCAAATTAGTGCTCTAAAAAAGGTCATAGGATCCAGATAATAGATAATTAAGAATTAATTTTGAGCCCTGAAATACAGGGCTTTTTTTTATGGTAATAGTTAATCAAGAATTTTTAGAAGAACAAGATGCATTAATTCCTTTTGATAATAGAGGTACCTTTTATGGTGATGGTGTGTTTGAAACATTAAGATGTTATAATGGCGTAGCATTATTATTTGAAGATCATTATTTTAGATTAATGTCTAGCATGCGCATTTTGCGTATGGATATTCCGGATTTTTTTACACCAGAGTTTTTAGAAGAAAGTATTTTAGAACTTTTAACTAACGAAGGTCTAGAAAAAAATCACGCTAGAGTAAGAATCACAATTTGGAGAAAATCTGGTGGACTTTACACGCCAGAAGATCTCGGTGTTAACTATTCTATTTCTTGTACTCCATTAGAACATGCATACATAAATGATGGAAAGAAAGAGGTAGACTTATTCAAAGATCATCTAGTCTATGCGTCTATGCTTAGCAATTTGAAATCTACTAATAAAGCGATCAATATTCTAGCTGGTATTTTTGCCAAAGAGAATAGCTATGATGATTTGTTATTACTCAATCAAAATAAAATGATTGTAGAGGCCATATCTGGAAATGTATTCTTACGTAAAGGTGATGTCATTAAAACACCACCTATTTCTGATGGTTGTTTAACAGGAATAATGAGAGCTCAAATAATTAAGCAACTTAAGAAAATGCTTAATTATCAATTTGTAGAAGAAACTATCACACCATTTGAATTACAAAGAGCAGATGAAATCTTTGTTACTAATATGGTTAAAGGTGTTCAAAGCATTACTAAATATCGTAAAAAAGAATATAGCCTGGATACGGCAAATGAATTAACAGAATTACTTAACGACACCTTCTTTCATTAATTGTAAGAAGGGTTTTCTGGCGCGTTAGACCATAATTCATAAGCACCACCTAGGTTTTTCATTTTCTTCTTCCAGATATCATGCATATTGTCAGATAGTAGGTCTTTACTGTCTGTATTTTCTACCACTACCCAAGAATGAGAGTCTAATTCATTTTCTAGTTGAGAGCGTTCCCAACCAGAATAGCCTAGAAAGAACTTTATTTCTTCACCAGTAATAATCCCTTTTTTTAAAAGATCACTTACAGCGTGAAAATCACCGCCCCAGTATATACCATCTTCTATTAAATGAGATTCTGGTATAAGGTCTGGAATGTTGTGTAAGAAATATAGATTATCTGTTTCTACTGGGCCGCCCTGATAGACTTCTAGTTTTAATGAGATTTCAGGTATCAATTGATCAAGAGTACAGTCTAGTGGTTTATTAAGTATAAAACCCACCACACCTTCTGTATTAAACTCAGTAAGTAATATAACCGACCTTGAGAATGAATCATCACCGATAACAGACGGTTCTGAAACCAAAAGATTTCCTTTTTCTGGAATTACATTTTTCATAGAGTTTAATTAGTTAAAATAAACTTAATAAAAATTTACCAATTTCCTACTAATTTTATCAATTTAGAATGTATCTAGTGATAATTAATCAAAAAAGTAGGTTAAAAAGAAAAGTCCCGAGCTTAAACTAGTTAAGTCGGGACTTTTAAATGTTTAAACTAATTTTAAATTAGTTTACAGCTTTTTGTAAATCACTACCTGCTTTGAATTTTACAACTTTCTTTGCAGCGATCTTAATAGTTTTACCAGTTTGTGGGTTTCTACCTTCACGTGCAGCTCTTTTAGAAACTGAGAAAGAACCGAATCCTACTAGAGATACTCTATCTCCTTTTTTAAGAGACTGTTCTACATTTCCTAAAAATGATTCTAATGCTTTTTTTGCTGCTGCTTTTGAAATTCCAGCATGCTCTGCCATTCCTTCGATTAAATCTGTCTTGTTCATAATTGAATTTAAATTAATGTTGGTTAAACTAAAACGTGAAACAAATTTATACGGAATATGCGACCACACAAGGATTAGAGCGTAAAACTCGATGATTTGTTCATAAAACCGACAGATTGTTAATAACTATATGCTTTTAGAAGGTAAATGCGCTTAAGCCACGTCAAATCTAGCATCAGGATCAAATGTATATCCATTGAGTAGATCTTTTACTTTCATACGCTTTTTATTAGGTATTTGTATCTCATCTATCTCTATCATGTATTTACCACATGCTATCACCATTTTTCCTTCTTCTATTACAAAACTACCAGGAGTCATTTTATGGTCTTTTTCTATTACGGTAGATTTATGAATCTTAACCACCATAGCTTCTTTATTAATTAAGGTTGCCTTTGCAACAGGATATGGATATAAACCTCTTATAAGTGCATCTACTGTGCTTGCAGGTTGTTTAAAATCAATTAAAGTATTGCTGTTATTTAATTTTGGTGCATCTTTTAAGTCCTGCGAGTCTTTTTGTATAGTAGTAGTTATGGTTCCTGCCGCTATATTATTTACTGTTTCTAAACTTAATGAAGCACCCATAGCCATTAAACGGCCATAAAGTGAGCCTACATCTTCTAGTGGTGCTATATCAGTTTCTTGATTTGCAATGATAGCACCGGTATCTATTTTTTCATCGATAAAGAAAGTGGTGACACCAGTTTTCTTTTCTTGGTTGATAATAGCCCAATTTATAGGTGCAGCACCTCGATATTGAGGTAATAAACTAGCATGTAGATTAAAGGTACCTAGTTCTGGCATTTTCCACACGGCCTGTGGTAACATTCTAAAAGCTACAATAACCTGCAGGTCTGCATTGTAAGATGCTAGTTCTTTTAAAAAATCTTCTGATTTTAAATTAGTAGGTTGTAAAACTGGTAGCTCGTTTTCTACGGCGTACTTTTTTACGTCACTTTGGTTAATTTTTCTACCTCTACCGGCAGGTTTATCTGGCGCGGTAACTACAGCTACTATAGTATGGTGTGATTTATTTAAAGTATCTAAAACTCCAGTTGCAAATTCTGGAGTTCCAAAAAATACAATTCTCAATGATTTATCCATTTAATAGGTATTTATTATCATTAGTTACGGTTACTTTACCGCTTTCTAATAATGATTTTATTTCTGTTATGATTATTGATTTGGGCTGTTTAATAAGTCGTTCTATCTCTACTATATCTAGAGGTTCTTTTTGTAAAACATGCCATACTTTTTGTGATATAGATGTAAGTGATTTATCTTTTAAACAGTTGCTACATTTACCACAGTTAGAGGTTGGTTTTTCTCCAAAATAAGCTAGTAACATACTATTAATACAGGTGTCTGTATTAGTTATCAATCTTACTAGTGCTTTTAACTTATCCAGTCGCAATTCATTCTGTCGTTCTAGTTCTTTAGAAAAACTGTTGATTACACGCTCGTCATCTCTAGGTATTAAATAGGTTATTTGTAGATCTGTGTTAGTAATAGTGGCTTCTATTAATTCTTGATCATGTAATAATTGTAAGGTCTCGTAAACTTCGTTCTCACTAGTATTACTTCTCGTTGCAATTAATGCTGCATTGATTTGTAGCACCTGATTTGCACTACTACCATAGGTGCGCAATATGGACTGTATGATAGCATTAACGACAGGCCTGTTTTGAGCAAAGTACATGATTTGTTTTCCGCTTTCGCGAAAGCGGACACTAGACCGTCTATGGTAACCTTGAGAAAGACTGATGACACTAAATCGCTCTAATGCGGTTAATGCGCTGTAGGCTTGCATACCGTTTAATTGATAGGTACTGCAAAATTGTGAAAATGATAAAGGATGTGTTTCTTGTTCACCTTCACCTAGTGCTATTCTCAAATAATTAGATAATTTGCGGTATATAAACTTGAGGTAAGCAGGGGTAGGCTGTGATTTTATGAACTGATTATAAGCATGCTCGAGGTCGTTGCGATTATAAATGCTGTAGGCTATGCTAGGTAATCCATCTCTACCGGCTCTACCTGTTTCTTGATAGTAACTTTCTATACTATCTGGTAATTGCATATGGACTACAGTACGCACGTCTGGTTTATCTATTCCCATACCGAAGGCGTTAGTCGCCACCATGACCTGCAACTGATTATGAAGCCATTGATCTGATGTTTTTGCTCTTAATTTATTGTTTAAACCGCCGTGGTAAAATCCTGCTGTAATACCATTATGTAGCAGCTGTTGCGTGTATTCTACAGCATTTTTTCTACTTCTTACATAGGTAATGCTACTACCTGGATGTGTTGCATAAAAACTATTGAGCGAGCTTCTTTTATCACCAGTTTTATGGATATGATAATCTATATTACTTCGCTCATAACTAGCTTTAAAAACTCTATAATTATCAAATTCTAGGGTTTCTATAATATCTTTTTCTACGGTAGGAGTTGCTGTAGCGGTAACAGCTATAACAGGTACTCTGGGATGTAATTCTTTTAATATATGTATCTCTCGATATGCAGGTCTAAAATCATGTCCCCATTCACTAATACAATGTGCCTCATCCACAGCGATAAGGTTCACATTCATTTTAAGAATGCGTTCTTTTACTAATGACTGCTGTAAACGCTCTGGACTTAAGTATAGAAAATCATAACTGCCATAAATACAGTTATCTAAAACATTATCTAGATCTTGATAGGATATACCACCTGTAATACCTACCGCTTTTATATTGCGTTTTTTAAGTTGGTCTACCTGGTCTTTTATCAATGCAACAAGAGGCGAAATAACTATACATATTCCATCTAATTGTATGCCTGGTATTTGATAACAAATAGATTTACCACCAGCTGTAGGTAATAGAGCAAGCGTGTCTTTACCATCTAATACGTTAGAGATTATGTCCTTTTGTAAAGGTTTAAAGTTCTCATAACCGTAAACCGTGTTTAATATGTCTAACGATTTGTTGATCAATATTATAAATGGTTCTTTATAAAGTTAAACCTGCCTTCTATGTCTAGTTTAGGCACTTCTATAGGAGTGTAGTTTAATTTAGTGTAAAAGCGTTTAAGAATATCACCTAGCACGACCGCTTCTTCATAGCTTTCATAACGCTCTGCATCGCTTTCATAGATTTCTTCCCATGGTGGTAGAAAAAACACCTGGTCGTACCTGTGGTCGTCACATGCTGTCATGTATTCATCTGGGATATCATCACCGGTAAATACATGATAAGAAGGTACGTCTGGAATGCCTCTGTCATAAAAGTTTATTCCATTTACTGCCTCGTTATATTGAATGATACGGCCAGCAAGTAGTTGATTACTAAAAGCAAAAGGGTCTGTTAAAAATAATTGATCGATGCCTTCTTCTTGAGCCTTTGCGGTTACTTCTCTAGATATTTCATGATGGACTTTAAAACCATTAAGTTCTATCGTTTTAAGGACACTAGTTTTACCAGATCCTGGACCACCTATTATTAAGATTCTTTTCAACTTTTCCATAAAGTACAAAATAACTAAATCTATGCTTAGTAATCGTGTCTATCATGAATTATATTTGCATCGATATGATGGAAGGAAAAAAATCTGAAGAATTTTACGCAAAGTTGAAACTACAACTTGCTGATACCAGTTCATGGCCAGCAAAATATCTATATAAATTTATAGTTCCGTCTCAAGGGACGCAAATTAAAGAGATAGAAGATATATTTGATAATACAGGTGCTGTGATTAAAACTAAAGAATCTAGTAAAGGAACTTATACAAGTGTTTCTATCATGGTAAAGTTAAAAGATCCTGATGCTGTTATAGAAAAATACAAAGAGGTAAGTACTGTAGAAGGTGTTATATCACTTTAAGTAGATTAATTACAACTTTTTATGTATTTTGCAACACTTCACAACAAGTAATACATTTTCAATTTGATATCATCACTAGAATATAATACAGAGCGTAACCAGCTCGTTATACCTGAATATGGAAGACATATTCAAAAACTAGTTGAGCACTGTAGAGCGCTAGAAACTAAGGAGGAACGCAACCGTATGGCAACTGCCATTATAGGTGTGATGGGAAATCTGAATCCGCATTTAAGAGATGTAGCAGATTTTCAACATAAACTGTGGGATCAATTATTTGTAATTGCAAATTTTGATCTAGATGTAGACTCACCTTATCCTATTCCAGATAAGGAAGTTCTTGCAGCGAGACCAGCGAGAATGACTTATCCTCAAAAAAGACCTCGTTATAGGTTTTATGGAAATAATATCCAGAGCATGATTAACATCGCTTTAGGATGGGAGAAAGGAGAGAAGCGAGAGGCTTTAAGTTATATAATAGCAAATCACATGAAGAAATCTTTCCTTAACTGGAATAAAGACTCTGTAGATGATGCTGTTATTTTCAAACATTTGTTTGAATTAAGTAATGGGGAGATTAACCTTGCTGCCAAAGAAGAAGATCTTCTAGAATCTAAGTCTTTGATTTACCGTAACACGAGTAGTAATCGTGTTAGTAATAAAAACCATCGTCATCATAAAAAAGGTGGTCGCAGTAATAACAATAACAACAATAATAGAAGAAGAAGAAACTAATTCTTTTAATTCTTAAACATAAAAAAGTCCCTTTTTGCAATAAAAAGGGACTTTTTTATGTGTTAATTGAGAGTTATACAGACTTTCTAGTACTCTCTGTATTCATTCTCCATGCGTCTAACATCCACGTTGTAGTTTCTAACTCTCTGATATAAGCGCCTATTAAATCAATAGTACCCTCGTCTTCACATTCTCCGGCAGTTTCTACCACTTTTGCCATTTGTGTAAGAATACTTCCATGATCTTCAATCAGGTTGTTCACCATTTCTATATCGGTAAGCTCTGACTTAGTTTCTTTTAAGTTAGATAATTTTAAATAATCACTGTAGTTAGAAGTAGGTTGGTATCTTAAGGTCAATATACGCTCTGCAACTTCATCAATTTTTAAAATCGCGTCGTTGTACATTTCTTCAAATTTTACATGAAGATCAAAGAAAGAACGACCTACTATATTCCAGTGGTAATTTCTCAGTTTCTGGTAGTATAGGTGATAATCTGCTAGGAGTATATTAAGTTCTTTACTGGTGTTTTTTGCTTTTTCTAAATCAAAATTTAAATAATTCATTTCTTGGTTATTTTAGTTTTTTAAACATTTTATTACTGACATCTAATAGAAGACGCTACTTTACCATTATCGATTTGAATTCTAAGATTAATTAAAAATCTAGAAGACTATTTTATGGTTTTATGATGATATAAAGGTAGTTAGACATAACAACTCATGTTTTGAATATTGAGTTAAAATGTGTTTATGAAATCACAAATAGGTGTGAGTGATTAAAATATAGTAGAACTCTATGCAGCGAGTTTTACTTTATCACAAAGAATCGCTCAAAGGTGCTGTCTTCTAATTGCATCCATATTAACGGTGCAAATCCACGTGATAGACTGGCTGTAGTTAGTTCTAAAATTTGAAGAAATGTAAAAGATTCCTCTAACTCTTGAGGTTTCATTTTCCACTCATACTTTTTAGGTAAGAAATAGATGTTTGATGTTTCCGCTTTCGCGAAAGCGGAATACTTAAAGTAATATCCCACAATACTAGCTTTATTAATGTACTTAAAGGAATGATTCCATAGCCTATGAGGAATAAACACATGCGCTATAAAACAGACCTCCTGATGCATTTTATGAACGTCCAGGTCAAATTGATCTAATATATCTTGTGTATGCTCATTGTAAAGTAAGGGTAACTGGTGGTTTTTAAGATGGTCGATTTTACGGACTAAATTATCCTTTCCATTAGGCCCTTGATACTTACTAAGCTCTTGTCTTATTGGGTCTTTATCACGTACATCTTTATCGATATCATAGATATAAAATTTGTAAACTAATTCTACATGAATAATTTGTTTACTGCGTTTTTCTTGTACGATGTAATCCAGTTCACCTATGGTAATTTTACCTTTAAAAATTTGTTGATTGGACACTAGTAAGTTATAGTTACTAGACTGCTCTATACAGAATTTAAAAAAATGTTCAGCTCTTTTACCTAAAACTGTTTTTTGAGGTATTATAGGTAAATCAATAGAGGCTTTCTCTTTTAAATGGTCAAATTTGAGACTGGAGAAAAGAAATTGATCAAGGCCTAATAATGTTCCTGACCATAGGGTAGCAGTGCTATAAAAGTTTTTAAATCTTGCTAGACTGTTATCCATTTATAATTTATGGTATTGTTTTTTAAGATAACTACCAGCTGCAGGTCCTAGATTAAATAATAGATCTAAGCCACTTAATGGTTGTGTAAAACCATGCTTTTCTTGAAATACCTGAATGTATGAGTCTAGTTGAAATAAGGCATCACCTTTGGCCGTAATGAGTCTTTTTGCAAGTGCGTTATCCTCATAATTAACAACTCTATTTATAGTGCGATCTATTTGAAGATGGTGCATCAAAAAATGAAGGGTTTTTATATTCCACTCTAATAATGAAGATGGTATTTCCTTAAATAATTCTTCTAGGTCGTCTTGATAATATTCAAAATAGGGACTACTGTAATAAGCACTCTTTATACTCTTTAAATGCGTAGAAGCCCAGGCTTGTGAATTATCTATTTCTATCGAACTGTACAGTACAGAATGTCCTTTTTTTTGATGAACAATAGGAATGTTAAGTGCTAGTTTACCATTTGCTGCAGCAATGTAACATCTGTTTCTATAAGTTTGTTTTACATAACTATCCTGCTGCTCGAGAATAATATTCTGAGCATGATGTATATGAATGAGTGTAATGACATCCACAAAGTAGGAGGGATGAATAATCAAATCATTCATAGCCATAGATTATTAAGAGTTTTCCTGATTCTTTTTCTTATTACTCATGATCTTTTTAACCACAAAGTAACCACCTAATATTACTAAGAAATAAACTAAGTAAGAAGTAGGCTGTCCAGATCCATTTACTGTAGTAAACATTCTTTCAAACCTAAATGCAGACGTAAATGATTTATTACCGTCATAACTCATCCATACAAATACTGGTTTACCAACTACGTGATTAAATGGTACATAACCCCAGAATCTACTATCTAGACTATTATCACGATTATCACCCATGAGCCAGTAATAATCTTGCTTAAATGTATAAGAGGTAAGAGGCTGGCCATTTAGTAACACTTTATTTCCTTTAAGAGTTATATCGTTAAAGATATTCATCTCACTACCTTCATAAACTTCAATGATTCTCTCAAAGTAAGAGATGTTTTTGTAGTCTATGTCTACGGTCATACCTTCGGCAGGAATTAAAAATGGATCGCGGTCATCATTATTGTTAGATAATCTACCATCATATGGAAAAGCATTGGGCTTATTGTATATAGTAGATATGTCATTGCGGTCTCTTAAATCTTTGCGATAAGGTGTTGCTAGTTCTTGATTTCGCATTTCGGCAGACGTGATAATACCATCCTTAGTAAGCTGCTCGATGGCTTTATCTGTTGCTGTTAATTGTAGTTTGTTAGGATTAGCATCTCTATCTGGCTGATATATGTTTTCAGTTATATCATATTTCTCGATCATATAAGCTTGATCTGCCATAAGATCTAATCTTGTTGTGATTACGCTATAAATATGCTGTGGTCTGGCACGTTCTGGTAAAATAAGTTCTTCACCATTAATGTATATAACACCATCTTTCATAGACATGGTATCACCAGCTATAGCAACACATCTCTTTACATAATTAGATTTCTTATCAATAGGTTTGTAATGGTATTTACCATCGTCATTAGGATAAGAATTAATGGTATCTGTAGGATAGTTAAATACCACGATGTCATTGCGTTCTATTTTTTGAAAACCAGGTATTCTAGTGTATGGTAACTGTGGTCTTGCTAGATAGCTTTTTACTCCTAACACAGGAATGGTATCGTGTACCATAGGTGCGGCGATAGGAGTCATAGGTAACCTAGCACCGTAATGGAATTTACTTACAAAAAGAAAATCACCTGTAAGCAATGTTTTTTCTAATGAAGAAGTAGGAATAATAAATGGTTGCATTACATAGGTGTGAACTATAGTTGCTGCTATTACTGCAAATAGAATAGAATTAGTCCATTCTCCAGCACTAGTTCTAGGGTCTAAACTTCTATCATGTATATAATTAAGTGGTTGCGTGTAATTGATGTAATAGATATAAAAACCAAAAGTCACCACTCCTAGAGTCGTATCTATCGCTTTATTGTAACCAAAGGACCTCAAGGTATCTACCCATATAACTATAAACATTAAAAGGTTTACTACCGGTAAGAAAAGTAAAATAGTCCACCACCATGGTCTATTCATTATTTTCATTAATGTAACCGCATTAAATACAGGTACAAATGCTTGCCATGCTTTAAAACCTGCAGCGACATACATTTTCCAGGTTCCTAATCCGTGAATTAACTGGATTAAGATAAATACGATTAACCATTCTGTCCAATTCATATTGTTATATTGTAGTATGATAGATAGTTGTAGAGATTATTATAACCCTAAAACATCTTTCATGGTGTAAATTCCTTTTTTATTAATAATCCACTCAGCAGCTATAACACTACCTAAAGCAAAACCATCTCTAGTATGTGCGGTGTGAGTTATTTCTATACTATCTATTTCGTTTTGATAGGTAACGCTGTGAGTTCCTTTGACATCTTCTTCTCTCAAAGCTTCAATTGAAACAGAATCTTCTTTGAGATCTGTTCCTAAATGCCAGTTTTCTTTGCTTACGCTTTTTGCTAGTCCTTCAAATAAAGTTATAGCCGTACCACTAGGCGCATCTTTCTTTTCTGTATGATGGATTTCTTGCATCTTAACATCATATTCTTTGAACTGACTCATCATTGCGGCAAGTTTTTTATTAAGCTCAAAGAAAATATTAACTCCTAGACTAAAGTTAGACGCATAAACCATACTTGATTTATGTTCTTTAATCATATCAGTTACCTCGCCTAAATTTTCATTCCACCCAGTAGTACCGCAAATAATAGGTATTTGAGTAGGAATAAGATATTTGAGGTTATTCATTACGCTTTCTGGACTAGTAAACTCTATAATAACATCTGCCTTTGTGATGTCTTCCATAGAGTCATTGCGACCTATTCTAGTAACCACAGTATGTCCTCTTTCTAGAGCTATTTTTTCAATGGTTTTACCCATTTTACCATATCCTAATAATGCAATTTTCATATTAAAAATTATAGGTGAGATTAAATCCGTAGGTGTTACCTATAGCTAGTGTGTTGTAATCCATATAAGGTAGAAAAGTTAAATTACGATCTACACTAAACTGGCTCAAATGCCCGTCTACGTTTGCATCAATTATTTGCAATACATATAGACCTGCTGTAATTAAAAGGCTTAATTCTTTATTACGTTGTGAGGTTCTTTGCGCTCTTTCTAGCCCTTCTGTAGTTATTATGGGAGTTCCGTCTGCATTAGAGAACTCATCATTTGTACCACCAGCTAGACGTATTCTAAAAGCATCTCTTAAACGATTGTATTCTTTATCATTAACTGTATACACATAAATAGGAATACCTACTGCAGCTAGGGCAAGAGGTACTTTCCAATACTTCTTATTGTATGCCTGACCTAAACCTGGTACAATAGCGCTATAAAAAGCAGCTTTTGCAGGTCGGTTTGCATCATATACAGTGGCAACACTATCCTGTGCTACTAGCAGTGGTCCAAAGTTAGGATTAGGATCTGGCTGTGTTTGTGCAAATCCAGCAAAGCCTATAAAAAGTATTATGTAAATTATGTATTTACTCATTGATTAACTTTACAATGCGTTCAAAGTCTGCTTTAGAAGCATAGTTAATAGTAATTTTTCCTTTACCACTGCTTGACATAGTCGTAGTAACTTTTGTGTCTAGTAAAGAATTAAGCTCAGATGTTTTTTGAGAGATATTTTCTGGCAGGTACTTCGTTTTAGTCTGCTTTCGCGGAAGCGAGTCCGTTTTAGACTCCTTAACCATTTTTTCAGTTTCTCTTACAGAAAGACCATCGCTCAATACCTTTTGATAAATATCTAGCTGTTGGTCCAGACTGTCTATAGTGATTAAAGCACGTCCATGTCCCATAGAGATAAAACCATCTCTCATACCTGTCTGGATAATAGGATCTAGTTTTAAAAGACGTAGGTAATTTGCAATAGCACTTCTAGATTTCCCTACACGCTCACTCATTTGCTCTTGTGTAAGATCTATTTCTTCAATTAATCTTTGATAAGAAAGAGCTATTTCAATAGGATCTAAATCCTGACGCTGGATATTTTCTACCAGTGCCATTTCTAGTGATTCTTGATCGTTTGCTAGACGTACATATGCTGGTACAGTTTCTAGTCCTAATAACTTAGAAGCACGACATCTACGTTCTCCAGAAACTAGTTCATATTTACCAAAACCTTTCTTACGTACTGTAATAGGTTGTATAACACCTAGTTCTTTAATAGAAGAAGCCAGCTCTTTAAGTTGCTCTTCATTAAAACTAGTTCTAGGTTGAAAAGGGTTCATGTCGATATCCTTCAATGGAAGATCGATCACGTTACCTACTATCTTATCTGCATTTTTATCTGCAGTAGATTTAATATCGTTGCTAGGGTCTTTTAAAAGAGCAGATAATCCTCTTCCTAGCGCTTGTTTTTTAGTTGCTTTGGCCATTTTGCTTAAGCGTTTTTCTGTATAAGTTCATTAGCAAGGCTCAGGTAATTCTCAGATCCTTTACTAGATGCGTCATAATTAATAATGCTCTCACCATAAGAAGGTGCTTCACTTAAACGCACATTACGTTGAATGATTGTCTTAAAAGTTAATCCTTCAAAATGTTGATTTACTTCTTCTACTACCTGATTAGAAAGCCTTAACCTGCTGTCGTACATAGTTAGTAATAGACCTTCTATATCTAAATTTGTATTATGGATTTTCTGTACACTTTTTACTGTGTTTAATAATTTACCTAGACCTTCTAGTGCAAAGTATTCACATTGAATAGGTATAAGAACAGAATTACTAGCAGTAAGGGCATTTAAAGTTAATAATCCTAGTGAAGGAGCACAGTCTATAATAATATAGTCATAGTTATCTTGAATGCTAGCAAGTGCTGTACGCATCATGTATTCACGACTCTCTTTGTCTACTAGTTCTATTTCTATAGCCACTAGATCTATATGAGCAGGGATAATATCTACATTAGGAGATTCTGTTTGTAACACTAGGTCTGCGGCAGGGACAGAGTTTTCAATAAGTTGGTAAGTACCTTGTTCTATTTCTTCAACGTCTAAGCCTAGTCCAGAAGTAGCATTAGCCTGCGGATCTGCATCTATTAACAATACTTTCTTTTCTAATACTCCTAGACATGCTGCAAGATTAACTGCTGTAGTTGTTTTACCTACGCCACCTTTTTGATTTGCTATAGCAATTATTTTACCCATGGAATCTTTATGATTTTAAAACGCTAAAGTAAATATTTTACAGCGGATTTTTATCAATAATCTTCTTTTAGGTAGCTTGCTTTTCAACAATAAAGAATAGAAATCGTTATTTCATTGATTTTGAGCTCTAGAATGTAAATTTGAAAATATACATTTTAACTTTTGTCGCACTAGTTCTCCTTAAGAACTAACTTTGTAAAATGAAAAAACTACTAGTAATAGGTAAAAACTGGCCAGAACCGCAAACCACTGCTGCAGGATATAGAATATTACAGTTACTAGAGGTTTTTCAAGAAGATGGTTATCAAGTTATTTTTAGTTGCGCAGGATTTAAATCGGCATATTCTGTAGATTTAGGAGCCTTAGATATTATTGAAAAAGAGATCTTGCTTAATGACTCTAGTTTTGATCAATATATAAAGGAATTAAGACCTGATATAGTGTTATATGATCGCTTCATGACCGAAGAGCAATACAGCTGGCGAGTAAAAGATAACAGTCCAGATACTTTACATATTCTAGATACAGAAGATTTACATTTTTTAAGAAAGGCTAGGGAAGTAGCTGTTAAAAACGGGACTGATGTTAGTTTTTATAATGATGCTGCCATAAGAGAAATTGCAGCTATTTATCGCTGTGATCTTAGTATAATCATATCAAAGGTAGAGCATGATGTTTTGATAAACAGTTTTGACATACCGGTAAATAAACTAGTTTACATTCCTTTCTTATATAAGGATGATAAATTAAAAATCTCTTTACCTAAATCTTTTAACGAGAGATCTAATTTTGTGATGATAGGTAATTCTCTCCATCAACCTAATTATGATTCTATCTTGTATCTTAAAAATGAGATATGGCCACAGATTAGAAAGCAATTACCAGATGTAGAAGTACATATTTACGGTGCTTATCAAAATCAAAGCATAGAACAATTACACAACCTTAAGCAAGGTTTTATAGTTAAAGGTTTTGCAACAAATGCTATTAAAACACTGCAGGAATATCGATTGTTATTAGCTCCATTACGTTTTGGTGCAGGTTTGAAGGGTAAGATATTTGACGCTTTGCATGCCGCTACACCAGTAGCAATGTCACAAATAGCAGCCGAAGGAATGTTTAATGGTAAGCAAGAATTTGGTTTTACCGAGGACGATATAGATGCTTATGTAAGTAAAGTGATAAGCTTGTATCAAAATCCTAGAAAATGGCAAGAGTTAAGCGATAGTTCTTCAAGAATTTTAGAAAATAATTATTCCCATTCCGCTTTCGCGAAAGCGTTATTATTTAAAATATCTAGTTTAACAAATGTTAATAATGCTTTATCAAGTAAGGATGATTTTTTTATAAAAATGCTAAATTTTCATTCAAATTCTCGTTACAAATATCTTTCTAAATGGATCGATTTAAAGAATAATTCTGATTAATCATAGATTTATATTTATAATCTATTAATCACTATGTATTTCATCGATAATTATAACGTTATGTCGTTCACTTAGCGTTTTAAAGGTCATACGTTCTGTTTATTAACTGAAATAAGGAAGAATAATACGAGATTTTATCGTTTAAAAACTTAACTAATATTCATTTTACCGATAAAAAACGTATCTTAATCTGATTTTTTAAAATTATGTTTAACTCATGTATCTGTGATACAGTAGATTATGAAACATAGTTAATTATTATGTATGCATAGCATAATGAAAAGCTTTTTTGTATTACATCGATTATTTATACTTGTTGTCGTACTTAAAAGTATAGGGATATGATTAAAAAATTACTCAATAAAAAGAAAAAATTTCTACTAGGATTAATAATAATTCTTACTATGCCTGCATATGGACAAATCACTGTTTTTAATGCAGATTTTACTACAGGGTTAGGAGACAATGCATGGACTGAAACTAATACAGCGCCAAATGGAAACTGGGTAAGAGGTGCAGACCTTACAGCTTTTGGAGCTGGACAATATTTTTTTTTACAAAAAACATTTTCATCTAATAGAACTTTTGAACCAAATGATCGTGCTGAAGCTATTTCCCCTGTCATTGATTTAACAGGTTATGACAAGTTGACTTTGTCCTTTGATATGTATTTAGAGGTTTTTAATTCTAGACAAGAGGGCGTAACCCTCTTATATAGTACTGATGGCGGTGTTACATATCAAACCTTGGGTAAAGAAAATGACGAAGCGACTAATTGGTACATATCAAGAGATAATGGTGTCTTACCTGGATTTGGTGGATGGACGGTAAATAGTGGAGGATGGGTAACTGCGTCCATCGACTTACCTTCACAAGGTTTTGATGATAAAAATAATATTAGATTTAAATTTTATTTTGCTGCAGATAATACATCTTATTTAGTAGATGGTTTTGCATTTGATAATTTTAAAATTACTGGATTCAATAAGTTGACAAAAAATTATTCAGATTGTGGATTAGGAATAGGTCAGAATCTTGAGTTATGGTTAAATACTAGAACTCTAACAGGATTGAATGACGGTGATAAAATAGATCAGTGGACAAATATTTCTTCATTAGACCCTGCAGCAAATATTAGTAGTGAGTGGACTAGTGCTACGGCTACAGGTGTGGAGAGACCTACTTATAGCGATAATCCTACAAAAAACGTAAATTTCAATCCTGTTGTATCTTTTGATGGTTCTAATTCCATGTTTGGTAAATCTGGTTTTTATAACAGAGATATTTATATAGTTATTAATCCTACCGCAGGAATCAATGCATCTAGACCTACTGAAGATGTGTTTCTAGGGGATGATTATCTTGAAGACATAGGTAGTGAAGATATTACTGGTGTTTCCATTAATAATACTAGTGTTAGATTTACTGATGGTATGGGAAACCAGACACCAGATATCGCAGCGTATAATCAAGGAGCTAATACTGGGTATGGTAGAGCCATAATTCATCCAGCTTTAAATTATGATCGACCTGTAATATTTAACGCAAGACTTAATGCGGCAGGAGATGGTATGGATCTGTTTTTAGACGGTGTAGATTTAGGTACGACCTTGAGTCCAGCATTAATGCAAGAAGTTAATAAGGCTAAATTTTCTGATATACTTAACTCTAGATATTGGATAGGTAGATCTGAATTTTTTGGACCTAGTTTTACCGGAGATGTGTTAGAAATAATGTCATTTTCAGAACGTAAATCAGATATAGATAGAAGACGCTTAGAGTCTTATCTAGCGGTAAAATATGGAATTACATTGGGCTTGTTTCCAGTTGCGGCTATAGGTTTGCCTCACGTACCTGGAGCATATTTTGATTCTGATGGTAATTCTTTGTGGAATGCTAGTACAGATAATGGATTTACTTATAATGTTGCTGGAATAGGTTTTGATTCTTGTTCTTTATTAAACCAGAAGCAGGCTAAAAGTGTAGATCCAAATACGTTTATTACTATAGGATTAGGTGATATCTATGACACAAATAATAATAATCCTAATTCTTTTCAGGATAGTGGAGATTTCTTAATGTGGGGTAGTACTTTATCTACGTTAAGTGCTTTACCTAGTCCTCTAGAAGTAAATTTGGGTCCTAGCCTAGTAACTACATTTACAGATGTAACAGAACGTACCTGGAAGTTTAAGGAAATTTCACAAAATGCTAACGATATACCAGAGGTTAAAATTTCTGTTTCCACTGCAGGTTTAGCTTCTTTACCGGCATTAGTTGGTAATGATGCTTATGTTATGATTATTGCAGACGATAAAGATTTTACCACAAATATTGAAACTAAGTTTTTAAAGACTGTAGGCGCAAATCAAGAGGCTTATCATGATTTTGATGATGTGAAATTCGTGAAATTCGGTGTAGCGCATGAAGTAATTGAGCCTAGAGATATCTTGTTCGACGGTTCTGATGATTATGTAGCAATGGATGACGAGGTTGAATTTACTGGTAATTATTCTATATCTGCTTGGGTTAATACTAATGGGTCTAACGATAGTAATACTAATAAAACCATTGTTTCTAAAAGAGCAAACGGTGTAGATGGGTATCATTTCTATCTTACTGATGATAATCGTGTTGCTATGACGCATAATGGTGTTTCTACCATAATGTCAAATACAGCACTTTCTAACAATGTATGGAGATATGTAACCTTTACCTATGCAGGAAGCACAGCAAACATTTATATAGATGGCGTTTTAGACATTACTCAAGATATTCTTAGTCCTATAAATAATGATTCAAGATTTTGTATCGGATCTAGATATGTAGATAAGAATACTATCGTAGATAATTTTTCAGGTAGTCTAGATGAAATTAGAATATTTTCAAATAGTATTACTCAAAGAGAATTACGCTTTATAATGAATCAGGAACTAGAGAAAAGCGGCACAGGGATAAAAGGTTCTGTCATACCAGAAACTATAACTAGAAATGATATCTCTGGTATGTTATGGACAGATCTAGAGGCTTATTTTAATATGAATACTTATATAGGTACTCACTTAAATGATGCGTCTGGTAATGGACATAGAGGTAGTTTAATACAGCCAGATAATTTTAGTATTAATGAGCAAACAGCGCCATTACCATATATTACTGCTACAGACGGTAATTGGAATAATGATAGTAGTTGGGTTAATGGTAGTGTTAATTTTGTACCAGGTGCAAGAAGAGTTATTAATGGCGTTAACAAAGTAATTAATTGGAATATAGTAGAGGTAGATCATGAAATGGTTGCCGATAATAAGAACTATAAGTTTCTAGGATTAGATGTAAGCAGTACAGGTAAGTTATCTACAGATAATGATAGAGCAATAATTGTTTCTCATATTTTGACTTTAGATGGCTTTATCGATTTACAAGGAGAGTCTCAACTAGTTCAAAGTACAGATAGTGATTTGATACCATCTACTACAGGTAAGATAGAAATAGATCAACAAGGTACCTCTAATACGTATGATTATAACTATTGGACATCACCAGTGAGTATTATTACTGATGGAGTTAATAATAATGGTTTTGATATTGCTAGTGTTCTTAAAGATGGTACTTTAATCGATAATCCTAGAGATATAACCTTTACTGGTACAGGAGTTAGAGATGGTGCACCTGGTACCGCATCAGTTGCTGCTACCATTTCAGGTAGATGGTTGTATAAATATGGTAATACTACTAGTAATACCTATGCAAACTGGGAGTATGCTGGTCCTACAGGAATTCAGCTAGCAGGAGAAGGTTGGACTATGAAAGGAACCGGAGCCTCAGGTTCTACGCAAAATTACATTTTTGTAGGTAAGCCTAATAATGGAGATATAAACCTAGATATAGATAATGGAAATGATTATTTAATCGGTAATCCATATCCTAGTGCTTTGGATGCTCATGATTTTATTTCAGATAATCCAGATACAGATGGAACAGTTTATTTTTGGGAACATTGGGGTGGTGACACTCATATTTTAGCCAGTTATCAAGGTGGTTATGCCACTTATAACTATTCTGGAGGTGTAGGTAATGCGACTTTTGGAACTTCTAATCCAGATGTAAATCAAGGTGGTGTCCCGACTAAATTGCCTAAACGATACATACCAGTAGGTCAGGGGTTCTTTGTAACTGGTATTAACGATGGTGGACAAATTAGATTTAGAAACGGCCAACGAGAATTTGAAAAAGAATCTGACGGAGAGAGTATATTTGTAGCTGCACCAGGTAGTGACCCTATTCTTAGCGATGGTGCTATCAACACATCAAGAGATACTAGATTAAAGATAAGATTAGGTTTTGACTCTTCTAACTTAATTCACAGACAGCTATTGCTTACGGTAGATTCTTTGACTACTTATCAAGTGGATAGAGGTTATGATGGTAGACTGTTAGATGAGCAAATAGATGATATGTCCTGGATAGTAAACACAGATAAACTTACCATACAAGGAGTGCCATCTATTGAGAACGGAGCAGAGTTACCGTTATTTATTAAATTAAAAGATGATAGTAACTTTAGTATTACCATAGATGACTTACTTAATGTATTACCTACTCAAAATATTTTTATTAGGGATAATGTTTTAAATACGTATGTAAACTTAATGAACGGCGATTACACAAGTCCGGTATTAACTGCTGGTATTTATGAAGACAGGTTTTCTGTAGTGTTTACATTACCAGAAACTTTGAGCAATGAATTAGAACAACTAGATGAAACAGATCTTGTGGTGTTTACTCCTAATCATGTTACTGAGGTGCACATTAAAAAGCCTGTAGAAATAGAAATAAGTGATTTATACTTAATCAATATGCTGGGCCAGCAAGTGAGAACATATGACATGACTGGAAAAGTGGGTGTCCTTAAATTGGATGTATCACAAATAGTTAGTGGTAATTATCTTATAAAAATGAATACCAATCTAGGAGTAGTTACTAAAAAGGTAATTATTAAATAAACGATTAACTCGCTTGATGAATTAAAAGGTCTGTGTTTACAATAACACAGACTTTTTTTATACAAACTTTTAAAAGGTAGTGCGATCTGGTATGTATTTAATTGAATTTTAGTTGTTATAATTCCGCTTTCGCGAAAGCGGAACACAAAAAAAGCTCGATTCTATGAACCGAGCTTTAATAGTATAAATGAAACTGTAACGTTATTCTGTAACAGATTCTTCAAAGTTAACCTGAACCTGGCCTTTCAGAATGTCTGCCATGGTCTCACGCTCTCTAATAACGTGTGATTTACCATTGTACCAAAGTACCTCGGCAGGTCTATATCTAGAGTTGTAATTACTAGCCATGGAGTAACAATAAGCACCAGCGTTAGAGAATGAAAGAATATCACCTTCAGTAATTTCAGATATCTGGCGGTTGTTTGCAAATGTGTCTGTTTCACAAATATATCCCACAATGCTGTAGAATCTATTCTTACCATCTGGGTTAGAAATATTTCTTATACCATGGTAAGAACCATATAACATAGGTCTTATTAAATGATTAAATCCAGAGTCTATCCCTGCAAATACAGTAGATGTGGTCTGTTTTACAACATTGACCTGTGCAAGAAACTGACCAGATTCACTAACTAAAAACTTTCCTGGTTCAAAAGCCATGGTAATATCACGGCCGTATTCTTTACAAAATTTATTAAAACGCTCACTTAATTGAGCTCCTAGATCTTCAATATCTGTAGAAACATCACCTTCTTTATAAGGTACTTTAAATCCACTACCAAAATCTATGAATTCTAAATCCTTAAATTTTGCTGCAGTTTCAAAAAGAATTTCTGTTGCATATAGAAATACACCTATATCTAGAATATCGCTACCAGTATGCATGTGCACACCATTTACATTCATACCTGTGTTTTCTACTATACGTAGGATGTGTGGTATTTGATGAATGGATATACCAAATTTACTATCGATGTGACCCACAGAAATATTTGCATTTCCACCAGCCATAACGTGTGGATTTATCCTTACACAAACTGGTGTGTTAGGATGTTTAGAACCGAATTGTTCTAGTATAGAAAGGTTATCGATGTTTATTTGTACGCCTTTTTCTGCAACCTTTTCTATTTCTTCTAGTGATACACCGTTAGGAGTAAAAATAATTTTCTTAGGGTCTACACCAGCGGCCAGACCTAATTCTACCTCTTGTAGACTCACGGTATCGAGTCCAGCGCCTAACTGTTTAAAAAGTTTCAAGATAGAGATGTTAGACAGCGCTTTTACAGCATAATGTATTCTTAGATTCTTAGCCTTATCAAAGGCAGAAACTAAACGTTGATACTGTGCTACAATGACCTCTGCATCATAGACATAAACCGGACTACCGTGTTCTCGGGCTATGTTTAATAAATCTTGATTATTCATGTTAAAAAATTAAGCCCACAAAAGTAATAGACTAGAGGAATTAAAAGTCAATATTTTCTTAAAAATTCCATTTATTATAAGATACTTGTGCATAATTGAGGAATATCTATAAAATAAGAATTCTTTTAGAAGGATTTGTTTCAAATTCAAGGTTCACTTTCTTACTTTTGCTAGACTTAAATTGAACATTAAAGAACATTTATGAATCTTCACGAATATCAAGGAAAAGAAATTCTCGCTAGTTATGGTGTAACTATACAAAGAGGTAAAGTAGCAACAACTGCAGACGAGGCAGTAGCTGCTGCAAAAGAATTAACTGAAGAAACTGGTACTGGATGGCACGTTATCAAAGCACAAGTACACGCAGGTGGACGTGGTAAAGGTGGTGGTGTAAAGCTAGCAAAAAACCTTGATCAAGTAAAAGAAATCTCTGGACAGATTATAGGAATGGACCTTGTTACTCCTCAGACTACGGCTGAAGGTAAAAGAGTTCACCAAGTTCTTGTTGCAGAAGATGTATACGAACCAGGAGAGGCAGAAATAGAGGAATTCTATATGTCTGTACTTTTAGATCGTGGACAAGGTAAAAATATGATCATGTATTCTACAGAAGGTGGAATGGATATAGAAACTGTAGCTGAGGAAACTCCGCATTTAATCTTTACAGAAACTATCGATCCTGCACATGGTCTTCAAGGTTTTCAAGCAAGACGTATTGCTTTTAACTTAGGATTAAGCGGTAAAGCGTTTAAAGAAATGACAAAGTTTGTTAACTCTTTATACAATGCTTACTTAGGGTCAGATTCTGCTTTGTTTGAAATCAACCCAGTTCTTAAAGCTTCTAATAATACTATCATCGCAGTAGATTGTAAAATCACTCTAGATGAAAATGCTTTATTCCGTCACAAAGATCTTGAGGCATTAAGAGATGTTAGAGAAGAAAATGCAACTGAAGTAGAAGCTAGAGAGGTAGGATTAAACTACGTAGATCTAGATGGTAACGTAGGTTGTATGGTAAATGGTGCTGGACTTGCTATGGCAACAATGGACCTTATCAAACAAGCTGGTGGAGAACCTGCAAACTTCTTAGATGTAGGTGGTACTGCAGATGCTAAACGTGTTGAAGAGGCTTTCCGTATCATTCTTAAAGATGATAAAGTAGAGGCTATTCTTGTAAACATCTTTGGTGGTATTGTAAGATGTGACCGTGTAGCACAAGGTATCGTAGATGCTTATAAAAATATGGGTGATGCTATGAATGTACCATTGATCGTGAGATTACAAGGTACTAATGCAGAAATCGCTAAGGAACTAATAGACAACAGTGGTATGGATGTACAGAGTGCTGTTGAATTTCAAGAAGCTGCAGATAAAGTACAGGCTGTACTAGCTAAGTAATTATCATATAGATATTATTAAAAATCCCCTTAAGGCTATCGCTTTAAGGGGATTTTTTATGCGTTCTAATCATTTAAGAAAATTACTAGCTATTTAATAGTGTCATCTTGTTTTCTATTTATCAATGCTTTTCTAGACATATAGATAGTAATGATTCCGGTTATGGTGATAGGAACACCTATCATGAACATCATACTCATATATTGTTTCCAATTGAAGTATTCTAATTGAAAATTGATATCACTCATGTAAAAAAGGCTACCTAATAAAAAACTAACTAGAATTATGATCAGTAAAGCTTTTCTATAATGTTTTTTATTCTCCATTTTAGAATTAGTTTTTCCAAATCTAATAAAAAGAGATCTTTTTTATTAAATAATTTTTAGAGGTTTTCTTCAACTTTTTTAAGATTGTCAGCGGTTATTTCTGGTAACGCATCAGGGTCTGACATCTCTCTATCAGAATAGTCTTCTTCGTCAAAGGATTCCATTTGCATGGATAAGCGTTTAGAAATTTTCACGAGATACTTGGTATCTTCTGTAAGAACTTCTACAGCTTCTATGGTTTCATATTTATGATTCTTAAAAGTAATCACATCGTCATCACCATAGCCATCAGGGTATTTCTCTACAAGTAAAGCAAGAAGCTCTGGAGTTAGTTTTTTATAATCAACAATAATATTTCTCATTACCATATCATTTTAGGTAAATCTAAATTATATCATTTTTGATAATTTACTAAGCTGTAAAATGAAGTTATTGTTAAACTTTAGAGCAGGCTGAAACTTTTGATAACATCTATTTCTGGTACTGTCTGGTCGGTTATAAAAGAACCTATTGTGTCTATAAGAACAAAACGTATCTCGCCATTTACATTCTTTTTATCATGAGTCATTAACTCTAGCATGTTCTCAATATCCTGCGGGCTAAAGTTAAGATTCATTTTCAGACTTTTATACCAGTCTCCAATTTCGGCAAAATCCGTGTCAGACAGGCCTGCGTGTAAATTACTTAGGTAAGATTCTAGATACAGTCCAGCTGCAATCGCCTCTCCATGTAATAGAGAGTCATGACTGTCGCTCGATAAACAGAAAGATTCTATAGCGTGACCTATAGTATGACCATAATTAAGTGCTTTGCGTGGTCCTTTTTCAAAAGGGTCGCTTTTTACTACATCACTTTTAATAACTGCACTTTGATGGATAAGTTTATCAAACGTTACAGAATAATAATCTGCACCTACGTCTTTCATGTTTTTCCAGTAATCACGGTCTGCAATGAGTCCGTGTTTAAACATCTCGATAGAACCATTGAGCAACTGTCTATTATCCAGAGTATTTAAATAAGTAGAATCTATTAAAGTCATAACTGGTGGTACAATAACACCTATTTGATTTTTAAGATGTCCTATGTCCACACCATTTTTTCCACCTATAGCTGCATCTACCATTCCTAAAACAGTAGTAGGTATGTGAATAAAAGAAATCCCTCTTTTAATAGTTGCGGCTATAAAACCACCTAGGTCTGTAATGACGCCACCACCTAAATTAATCATTAGACTATTTCTATCGCAGCCCAGTTCTATCATTGCGTTCCATACACCAGTGCATGTTTCTATGTTTTTAAATTCTTCACCAGCATCTATTTCTATGATTTCTATACGTGCTTCAGTTTCTATTTGAGGCATTAAAACCGGATAGCAATTTTGCATCGTATTCTCGTCTACAAGAATAAAAATACAGCTAGGTTTCTTCTTTGCTATAAATTTATTGAGTTGTATATAAGATTCTTCCTTAAAATGTATGCTGTAAGATGAGTTTGTTATAGAATTCATTAAATGATAGTATTGTGATATTGTGGTGATTCCGCTTTCGCGAAAGCGAAATATAAATAATTATTTAATCTCTTTACTAAGAATTATCAAAAGTACCATCTATATGATTAACTAAATCGATTTCGGAATTATATTTGCCACATGAATGAAAATCCTTTTAACAATACGGCAAATGCCTTTTCTTTAAAATCTGATAAAGATCTAAAGAAAGCACATTTTATATTCAGTTCTATGTCAAAACCCTGGTTAGTGAATTTGGGTTCTAAGGCTACCATGCTTGCCTTAAAATGGCACTTACCTGTAAAAGGTATTATACGAGATACTGTTTTTCAACAATTTTGCGGTGGTACGACAGACGAAGAGTGTATGCCTTTAGTTGGTAAAATGTTTGAAAAAGGGGTGAGTTCAATTCTAGATTATTCTGTAGAAGGAAAAGAGAACGAGGCCGATTTTGACGCAGTGGTAGGGAAGAAGCTTACCTTAATTCATATGGCTAGTGAGAATAATGCCTTACCCTTTGAAGTAGTAAAGCCTACTGGAATAGGACGTTTTTACATATGGCAAAAAATAACAGAGAATCAAGTACTAACTCCAGATGAACAAGCCGAGTGGGAGCGCATATATAATCGAGTAGATTTATTGTGTAAAACAGCGGTGGATAATGATATTTCTTTACTTTTTGACGGTGAAGAAACATGGATGCAGGATGCAGCAGATGAGTTGATCGGTGAGATGATGCAAAAATATAACCATGGTAAAGCTTATATCTATAATACGGTGCAGTGTTACCGTCATGATAGATTAGAGTATATTATGGAGCTTTATGAACATGCAAAGGCTCATAATTACATAGTAGGGGCAAAAATAGTACGTGGTGCTTATATGGAAAAAGAACGTCATAGAGCTGCTCAGGAAAACTACCCTAGTCCTATTTGTGAAAGTAAAGAAGCAACTGACGACATGTTTAATAACGTGATGCATTTTATTCTAGATAGACTAGATGTTATTAAATTATGCATAGGTACTCATAATGAGCTGAGTACTTTAAATGCTATGAAGGTGCTCACAGAGAACGAAATTGAACCTAATACTACAGATGTGTGGTTCGGACAGTTATACGGTATGAGTGATAACTTAACCTTTAATCTTGCGGCTTTGGGTCATAATACGTTTAAGATATTGCCATTCGGTCCTATAGAAGATGTGATGCCTTACTTAATAAGAAGAGCACAAGAAAACACCTCTGTAGCAGGGCAGACTGGTAGAGAGCTTACTTTAATAAAACAAGAAATGAAAAGAAGAGGAATTTCTTAGTCTTAATTCATTTACTGACTAAGAACTTTTTCTACTCTTACAAATCGTTCACAATTTCTAACCCATAAACTAGTGTTTGCTAGTTCTTCTCTACCAGAGATGTGGTAGAAATTACAGGGTATGGTATCGGTATTTGATTTAGAAAAATCTACTTTACCATATTTTAAAATTAGTTGAATGGTAAGTGTATCTAGTTTACGATCGGTTAACATCGTGCGTATTTCTGGAGAGAATCTTATGGCATTCTTTTTACGTATGTCGTTGATAACACGATCTTCTGGTAACCAGGTACATTGTGTGCGTTTTCCTGTTAGAAAAAAGAGTAAGAATACTATTCCTATAGCAAAACCACCACCGTAAAATCCAAGTCTTTGTATAAATTTCATACTTCGTTTAAAAGATCAACAAATTTACGTCGCTATATGGCAAATTATACCATTCACCTACAGATTTATTAGTTACAATACCGTGATATAGATAAATACCACATTTAAGACCTTTATCCATACGTATGGCATGCTCTATACCGCCATCGTCTGCCATGTTGAGTATATACGGTGTGAATATGTTACTTAACGCAATGCTGGCTGTTTTTGAGTATCTAGCGGGAATATTAGGAACACAGTAATGAGTAACGCCTAATTTGTTAAAGGTAGGTTGTGCATGACTAGTAATTTCACTGGTCTCAAAACAACCTCCCATATCTATACTTACATCTATAATTATGGCACCTTTTTTCATGTTTTCTACCATAGGTTGGGATACGACCACTGGTGTTCTATTCTCGCCGCTTAATGCTCCTATGGCAACATCGCAACGTCTTAACGCTTTAGAAAGATACTTAGGTTGTATAGTAGATGTGTAAAGCTGCTGGCTTATATTATTTTGTACGTTACGTAACTTAGATATAGAATTATCAAATAATTTTACACTAGCGCCTAATCCTAAGGCAGTTCTAGCAGCAAATTCTCCTACTACACCAGCACCCAGTATTACGACGTCTACGGGCGGTACACCTGTAATATTGCCAAAGAGATGACCTGTACTGTTCTCTCCTGTAGATAAAAGCTCTGACGCTAGAAGAATCGAGGCGATACCAGATATTTCACTTAATGCATTAACTGCAGTAAATCTGCCTTCATCATCTGTTATAAATTCATAGGCTAGAGCTGTTATCTTCTTTTCAGCTAGTTTATTAAAGTAATTTTGATCGCGTGTTTTTAATTGTAAAGCAGATATTAAAACCGTTTGCGGTTTCATTAATTTTATCTCTTCTAGAGATGGAGGTGCTACCTTTAAAATAGTAGGGCAGGAGAATACTTTTGCGGTATCTGTAGTGATTTTTGCTCCGGCGTTGCTATAATCTTTGTCAGAGAAATTACTAGCAGTTCCAGCTCCTTTTTCTATAATAATACGATGTCCATGTGCACAAATAGCGGCAACGGCATCAGGAGTTAAGCATATTCTTTTTTCTTGATGTTGCGTTTCCTTCGGTATACCTATAAACAACTCCTTTTTAGTACGCTTAATTTCAAGACGTTCTTCCTGCGGTATGAGTTGGTCCTTAGTAAAAGGTGTAGAGATAGTAGGCATGAGAATAAATTATTTATTATTTGAACCAGCGATCACTAGGTTTTTTTACACTTTCTTCTATTTCACTTATATCGATACCATGTATTTTATCGAATATTTTTAAACGTGCTAAATATGTTAAGGATAGAGAAAAAATAACAACTGGGACTACAAAGTAAAGTTCTCCAGAGTCTATATAATTATTTGAAAAATCTAAAAGACTATAAATTTGGAACACGTATAAGCTAATAGGTATTAATATAGTATGATACCACCAGTGTTTACAAGTTAAAAACCAAAGAAGTAATAATACTAAAGGTACTAGTTTTTGAAAAAATGTCCATGATGCCATTAATCTATTACCATCAAATGATTTTGATAATGCTTTAAAGAAACTTAAATCCCATAACCAGTCTGGTAGAGCCTCATAATAGTAGAAAGCATAAGGTAAAATAGCCATACTTATCGCTACCATACTTCCTACAGCAATGCTACCTTTACCTCTTTGAAATGTTTTCTTTATGGACATAAATGTGTTAAATTTAAAAAGCTCACTGCAAGTAAATGTAGTGAGCTTTATACTTATGATCCAAATTAAATTTTATCCGTGCTTAGGAACTTTAAATTTGGCCATGTAACTTCTTTCGATTTTTTTCGATTTAGTTTCTTTAGTTGATTCTGGTTGAAACTGTACAGCTGCACCAGCTAGAGAAACACTGAAAATTGCTAATAATGCTAACGCTTTGATTGACTTGTTGTTCATAATGTAGGGTTTAAGTAAATAAGTGACAGCAATTTACAAACGATATCCAAAAAGGTAATAGCTTTTTTTTGTTTTTTCGTTCAATCACTTTTTTATTCTATCTAACACCTATTTTAGATAAAAGGGGTAGTTAATTACTTACGAAAGTTACATTGTTTTAACAGTTTTTTAATCAATAAAAGTAATTTCTCTAGTCTCAGGATCTAATATATTTATTTTTACCTTCTGATAATCAGATAATAATGAAATCGATATTTCTGGCCATTCGATCAGACAAAATGCATCATTTTCTAGATAATCTTCAAAACCGATATCAAACAATTGATTAGTATTTTCTATTCGATATAAATCAAAATGATAAATTTTATTTTCTCTTCCAGAGTGCTGATTAACGATACTAAAGGTCGGAGAGGTGATTTCTCCCTCTACACCTAGCTCTCGACAAACGGATTTTATCAATGTAGTTTTACCTGCTCCCATAGGTGCGTCAAATAAAATTACTTTTGATTTTGATCTTTTTAAAATCTCTCGTGCGATACGATCTATTTCTTCTAATTTATATTTCATTTTCTTCTATCTAGGTTCATAAACAGCAAACGGTATCAACATCTCTTCTAGTGATACACCACCATGCTGATAAGTGTTTCTATAATAACTTACATAATGGTTATAGTTATTAGGATAGGCAAAGAATAAATCACCCTTAGCAAAAATGAAACTGCTGCTCATATTTATTTTAGGTAGCTTGATAGAGCTAGGATCTGTTGCGGCTAGTACGTCTTTTGATTCATAGGATAAACTACGACCTGTTTTATACCTTAAATTCAAACTTGTATTCTTATCACCTATAACTTTGCTAGGTGAAGTTACATTAATAGTACCGTGGTCGGTAGTAAGAATAAGTTTAAAACCTAATTCTTGTCCTCTTTGTATAATATCTAGTAGGGGAGAGTTTTTAAACCAGCTCAATGTTAATGAGCGGTAACTCTTATCATTACTTGCTAACTCTTTAATTACTTCCATCTCTGTTTTAGAATGAGATAGCATGTCTACAAAATTATAAACGACCACAGTTAGGTCGTTGTCTTTTTGAGACTTAAAATTATCTGCTAGTTTGCGACCATTGTTTTCATTAGTTATTTTGTGGTATTGGTGCTTAATGTTTAAGCCTAGTCTTTTTAATTGTGCGATAAGAAAAGCGTTTTCATGCATGTTTTTTCCGCCATCATCTGTATCGTCTAGCCATAAGTCTGGATGACGTTTTTTCATGTCTTCTGGCATTAATCCAGAAAAAATAGCATTTCTAGCATATTGAGTAGCAGTAGGTAGAATAGAGCAGTAGGCTTCCTCTTCCAGTTTTTTGTAATGGTTATTAATTAAATTTTCAAAAACCTTAAATTGATCGTACCTCAGGTTATCCACTACTACCAGTAAAACCGGCTCTTTTTCTTTAAGATGTGGAACAACTCTCTTTTTAAACAAATCGTGACTCAAGGTAGGGTTACTCTCATGACCGTCAAACCAGTCTGGATAGTTCTTATCAATAAATTTACAGAACTGCTGATTTGCCTCGTTCTTCTGAGCAGTTAGTATGTCGAACATTCCAGAATCATCTACATCTTCCAGTTCTATTTCCCAATAAATTAATCTTTGATACAATTGTACCCATTCTTCATAACTATTAATCATGGACATGTCCATAGCTATCTTACGGAATTCTCTCTGGTAGTCGCTGGTTGTTTTATCGTTAACCAGTCTAGAATGATCTAGATTCTTCTTAACGGCGAGTAATATTTGATTAGGGTTTACAGGCTTAATCAAATAATCTGCAATTTTAGAACCTATTGCTTCTTCCATGATATATTCTTCTTCACTTTTAGTGATCATGATGACAGGAAGTTGCGCTTGCTTCTCTTTTATTTCATGTAAAGTCTCCAATCCAGTAAGACCAGGCATGTTTTCATCTAGAAAAATTAAATCATATCTATTTTCTTCTATCGCTTCTAACGCTTCAGTACCACTGACTCTTGTGTCTATAGTATATCCTTTTTTCTCTAAAAATATTATATGAGGTTTGAGTAAATCAACTTCATCGTCTACCCATAGTATTTTGATCTCTGCCATATCATTATATTTGTGTTTAAATAGCTGTTCCTTTGAAACTACAGAACAAACTTAAAATATTAAACGATCCTATTTACGGATTTATTTCGATTCCTTCAGAAGAGATCTTTAAAATAGTAGAGCATCCCTACTTTCAGCGCTTGCGCAGGATAACACAAATGGGGTTAAGTTACTTGGTTTATCCAGGTGCGCACCATACTAGATTTCATCATGCACTGGGCTGTATGCATCTTATGCAAAAAGCAGTACAAGTACTTAGGTCTAAGTCTGTTGAGATATCAGATGCAGAGGAAGACGCGCTCTATAAAGCCATTTTATTGCATGACATAGGACATGGGCCATTTTCTCACGCACTAGAATATCAAATAGTTAATGGTGTCACTCATGAAGAATTGTCGTCCTATTTCATGAATCATTTGAATAATGAATTTAACGGTAGTTTAACTCTTGCTATTCAAATATTTAAGGGAGAATATCATCGTCCTTTTATGTTAGAATTAATTTCTAGTCAGCTAGACATGGATAGGCTAGACTATCTCAAAAGGGATAGTTTTTATACAGGTGTTGCCGAGGGTAATATAAATAGCCAGCGATTAATTACCATGTTAAACGTTGTGAATGACCAGTTAGTGGTAGAAGAAAAGGGACTTTATAGTGTAGAGAACTTTTTATCAGGACGTAGATTGATGTACTGGCAGGTGTATCTTCACAAGACAGGTATAGGAGCAGAGCATTTATTACAATCTGTTATTAAGCGTATCAAAGAATTGATAGAAAAGAATATACCGGTAGAGCTGCCTAAAAATCTAGAATATTTTATTAAAACGGATCAGGTAGATTTTGTAAATAATACAGATGATCTAGAAAGATTTGCTTCACTTGATGATTCTGATATTATTGCAACATTGAAATTGGGTAAAGATCATGAAGATTTTGTTCTTAGTGAACTTTGCCATATGATTTTAAACAGGCAATTGTTAAAAATTAAATTCAGTAATAAGCCTATTTCAGAAAACAAAGTTGCTAAACATCTTAAAAACCTGATGTCCTATCGCAATCTTTCTGCGCATGAAGCGTCTTATTTTGTTTTCTCTGGTGTTGTTGTTAATCTCGCTTACGCGAAAGCGAAACCTATTCAAATATTAAATAAAAAAGGAAAATTGACAGAATTAATCAAGGCTGGTAAAGAAGATAGCTTTAAAGCATTACTTAAAGAAGTAAGAAAATATTACTGTTGCTATCCTAAGCTACAAGATTGATATAAATTAGTACTTTTGCGGTAATGAAATTTAACATTAAACAAATAGCCGAAATCCTTGAAGGAACTATTGAAGGTGATTCAAGTGTAGAGGTCAGTAAACTGTCCAAAATAGAAGAAGGTACCACTGGTAGTTTGAGCTTTTTATCAAATGCAAAGTATACACCTTACTTATATACGACAGAAGCGAGTGCAGTAATAGTTAATAAAGACTTTATTGTAGAGCAACCTGTATCATGTTCTTTGATAAGGGTGGAGGACTCCTATAATGCATTTTCAAAACTTTTAGAGTTTTACCAAATGGCCAAAATGAATAAACAAGGCATTGAACAACCTAGTTTTATTGATGAAACGGCAACTTATGGTGATGGCTTGTATCTTGCGGCTTTTAGTTACGTAGGCGCAAATGTCAAAATCGGTGATAATGTAAAGATATTTTCTAACGTTAATATAGGTAGCAACGTGACTATAGGTGATAATTCTATTATCCATGCAGGTGCAAACATTATGTCTGACACAGTAATGGGTAAGAATGTGGTGATAAATTCAGGTTGCGTTATAGGCGCAGATGGTTTTGGTTTCGCACCTAATAAAGATGGTACTTTTAAAAAAGTACCTCAAATAGGGAATGTTGTTTTAGAAGATAACGTAGACGTGGGTGCTCTTACTACTATAGATAGAGCTACTTTAGGAAGTACTATTATAAAAGCAGGTGTAAAGCTGGATAATCAAATTCAGGTAGCGCACAATGTAGAGATAGGTGAGAATACAGTGATCGCAGCACAAACCGGTATAGCAGGTTCTACTAAAATAGGTAAGAATTGTAAAATAGGTGGTCAGGTAGGTATAGCTGGACACATAGTTATAGAAGACTTTGTAAATATACAGGCGCAAAGCGGTATAGGTAGAAGATTAAAAGAAGGAGAGACCGTACAAGGTTCGCCAGCATTTGATTTTGGTGACTGGAATAGGTCTTACGTTTTATTTAAGAATTTTAGAAAAATAGAATCAAGAATTTCAACTCTTGAAAAAAAATAATAGCATAAATGACGGTAACAGAATTTAAGCAGACCACGATTAAAAATGAAGTGACCTTATCTGGTGTAGGATTGCACACAGGTAAAGAAGTAACGTTAGTTTTTAAGGCAGCCCCAGAGAATCATGGTTATGCATTTCAACGTGTAGATCTAGAAGGAAGTCCCATTATTGAAGCATCTGCAGCATACGTGACAGATACTAAAAGAGGTACTACACTAGATAAAAGAGGTGTGCAAATAAACACTTGTGAACATGTACTGGCGGCATTAGTAGGTCTAGAAATAGATAACTGTTTAATAGAGATAGACAGTAGTGAACCACCTATTATGGATGGTTCTTCAAAATTCTTTATTGAAGCTCTAGAAAAAGCAGGTAAAATTGAACAAGAGCAATTTAGAGAAGAATATGTAATCAAAGACATCATCTCTTATAAAGATGAAGAGACTGGGAGCGAGATCATGATCATGCCTTCAGACTCTTACCAGATTACAGCTATGGTTGATTTTGGTACTAAAGTATTAGGTACTCAAAATGCGACTCTAAACAAAATTTCAGATTTTAAAGAAGAAATCTCTAGTTCTAGAACATTTAGTTTTCTTCATGAAATAGAAATGCTTTTAGAACATGGTCTTATAAAAGGTGGCGATCTTAACAATGCTATCGTTTATGTAGATAAAGAACTTTCTGAAAAAACTACAGAGAGCCTTAAAAAAGCATTTAATAAAGATAACATTACCATTAGACCTAATGGAATTCTAGATAACCTAGAACTGCATCATCCTAATGAAGCGGCACGTCATAAATTACTTGATGTGATAGGTGATCTTGCTCTTACAGGTTATAGAATTAGAGGTAAGGTAATAGCTACTAAACCTGGACATTTTGTGAATACTCAATTTGCCAAAAAGTTAGCTAAAATCATTAAAAAAGATATTAAAGATAACGTGCCACAAGTGGATATTAATCAAGAACCACTTATGGATGTTGTAAAAATAATGGAGGTTTTACCACATAGACCACCATTTCTTTTAATCGATAAGATTTTTGAACTATCGGACAGTCATGTTGTAGGTTTAAAAAATGTAACGATGAATGAGCCATTCTTCGTAGGACACTTTCCAGGGCAACCAGTTATGCCAGGTGTTCTTATAGTAGAAGCAATGGCACAAACTGGTGGTATTTTAGTTTTAAGTACCGTACCAGATCCAGAGAACTATCTAACTTTCTTTATGAAAATGGATAATGTTAAGTTTAAAAGAAAAGTATCTCCTGGTGATACACTTATATTTAAATGTGATTTAATATCTCCTATAAGAAGAGGTATTTGTCACATGCAAGCTTATGCTTATGCAAATGGTATTCTTTGTGCCGAGGCTGAGTTGATGGCACAAATTTCAAAAGTTAAATAATGAATCAACCACTAGCATACGTACATCCAGGCGCTAAAATCGCCAAAAATGTAGTCATAGAGCCTTTTACTACCATTCATAACGATGTAGTTATAGGTGAAGGCACATGGATAGGATCAAACGTGACCATAATGGAAGGTGCTCGTATTGGGAAAAATGTAAGTATTTTTCCTGGTGCAGTAATAAGTGCCATCCCTCAGGACAAGAAGTTTGAAGATGAAGATACAGTAACAATAATAGGAGATAACACTACTATTAGAGAGTGTGTTACTATTAATAGAGGTACTTCAGATAGAATGAAAACCGTAATCGGTAAAAATTGTTGGATTATGGCATATTGCCATATTGCTCATGATTGTATCGTAGGTGATAACTGTATATTTTCTAACAACAGTACTCTAGCAGGACATATTACTGTAGGAGACTATGTTGTATTAGCAGGTATGGCAGCAGTGCAACAATTCTGTCAGATAGGTAGTCATGCCTTTGTAACAGGTGGTTCTTTGGTACGTAAAGATGTACCACCATTTGTAAAAGCAGGTCGTGAACCTTTAAGTTATGTGGGTATCAATTCTGTAGGATTGCGTAGAAGAGGATTTGACCTTGAAAAAATACGCGAAATTCAAGATATTTACAGAATTTTATATCAAAAAAATTATAACGTCTCCCAAGGTGTAGAAATCATTGAGGCAGAGATGAGCGCAACTCCAGAGCGTGACGAAATATTAGAATTTATTAAAAACACAAAGCGAGGTATCATGAGAGGATACATCAGCAAACAATAAGATATGGCAAGTACAAGCGACATTAGAAAAGGATTATGTATTCATTATAATCACGATATTTATAAAATAGTAGAGTTTCTTCATGTAAAACCTGGAAAAGGACCTGCTTTTGTAAGAACAAAGTTAAAATCTATTACTACAGGAAAAGTTATTGATAATACTTTTTCTGCAGGACATAAGATTGAAGATATACGTGTAGAAACACAAGCTTTTCAATTTCTTTATCAAGATCAAGAAGGATATCACTTCATGAATACAGAGACTTATGAGCAAATACAGCTTCAAGAATCTGTACTAGATGCACCTGGTTTACTTAAAGAAGGTGAGGTTGTTAAAATTCAAATCAATACAGAAGATGATTCTCCATTATCTGTAGACATGCCTCAATACGTAGTGTTAGAAGTAACAGCTACAGAGCCTGGTTTAAAAGGTAACACAGCTACTAATGCATCAAAACCTGCAACAGTAGAAACTGGAGCAGAGGTTATGGTACCACTTTTTATCAACGAAGGTGACATCATTAGAATTGATACTGAAAAAGGGAACTATCACGAAAGAATGAAAAAATAAGTGAAGTTCACTAAAACATATCCGCTTTCTGAAATCGCTACAATCATCGATTGTAAATACGTCGGTGATGCTTCATTTCCTGTTCAAGGTATGAATGAAATTCACGTGGTTACAGCTGGTGATATTGTTTTTGTGGATCACCCTAAATACTATGATAAGGCGTTAGAAAGTGCGGCTACCATAGTATTAATTAACAAAGAAGTAGACTGCCCAGACGGTAAGGCTTTACTTATTTCTGACGATCCGTTTAGAGATTTTAATAAGTTAACACAATATTTTGCTCCTTTTTCCGCTTTCGCGAAAGCGGAATCCAATCCACCTATAATAGGAGAAGGAACGATTGTGCAACCTAATGCCTTTTTAGGTAACGATGTTGTAGTGGGTAAAAACTGTATCATACATAGTAATGTATCGATAAATGACAGATGTATTTTAGGAGATAATGTTATTATACATTCTGGAACAGTTTTAGGAGCAGATGCTTTCTATTATAAACGTAGACCAGAAGGTTATGATAAATTACTAAGTAATGGACGCGTGGTAATAGATGACCATGTAGAAATAGGTAGTTTATGTACTATAGATCGTGGTGTCAGTGGTGATACTACTATAGGTTATGGAAGTAAAATCGATAACCAAGTACATATAGGTCATGATACCGTATTAGGTAAGCATGTTCTAGTAGCCAGTCAGACCGGTATTTCTGGTTGTGTGGTGATAGAAGATGAAGTCAAAATATGGGGTCAGGTAGGTATACGTAGTGACATACGATTAGGCAAAGGATGCGAGATAATGGCACAAAGTGGTGTCTCAAAAGATGTTCAACCAGGTGATGTACTTTTCGGCTCACCAGCTTCAAATGCTAAAGTAAAGTTTAGAGAGCTGGCTGCTATAAGAATGTTACCTAACTTTATCAAAAATAAATAGATGTCAGCAGCAGCTAAGAAAATAGTAAAAGGCTTTTTAGATTCAGATGTTTTTGTAGATCCCAAAGAATTTGGCGAATTCATACATCCAGATTTTATCATGCATTGGCACGCCAGTTCTGGATATAGAGAATTTGATTATAAAGATTATCTAAGACTTACAGAAGCAGTATCTTCTTCTTATGTAAGTACAAGATCTGAGGTGTCACATTTGTTAAGTGAAAAGGACGAAGTAGTGGCTCGATTTACAGTGTTCGTAAAAACACTAGAAAATCCTCAAGAAGAAATACCAGTAGGCTATTTTATCTCTATCTTTAGGCTTTCAGAAAATAAAATCATAGAAGTATACCAGACTAGTCATACTAGTTAATAAAATATAAATAGAAACTCAACTTAAATATATATAAATGAGCGTTTTAGTAAACAAAGATTCTAAAATAATAGTACAAGGTTTCACTGGTAGTGAAGGTACATTCCACGCAGGTCAGATGATCGACTATGGAACGAATGTAGTAGGTGGTGTTACTCCAGGTAAAGGAGGACAAGAACATTTAGGAAAACCAGTTTTTAACACCGTACAAGAAGCTGTTGAGAAAGCAGGAGCAGATGTAACAATCATCTTTGTACCACCAGCTTTTGCAGCTGATGCTATTAAAGAAGCTGCTGATGCAGGAATTAAAGTAATTATTACAATTACTGAAGGTATTCCAGTAGCAGATATGGTTAAAGCTGCAGATTATATTAAAGATAAAAATTGTCGTTTAGTAGGTCCTAACTGTCCAGGTGTAATTACTCCAGGTGAAGCAAAAGTAGGTATCATGCCAGGTTTTGTATTCAAAAAAGGAAAAGTAGGTATCGTTTCTAAATCAGGTACACTTACTTATGAAGCATCTGACCAGGTTGTAAAACAAGGTTATGGTATTTCTACTGCTATAGGTATAGGTGGTGACCCAATCATAGGTACTACGACTAAAGAAGCTGTAGAGCTTTTCATGAATGACCCAGAAACTGAAGCTATCGTTATGATAGGTGAAATAGGTGGACAGTTAGAAGCTGATGCTGCAAAATGGATCAAAGAAACTGGTAACAAAAAACCTGTTATAGGTTTTATCGCTGGTGAAACTGCTCCTGCAGGTCGTACTATGGGACACGCTGGTGCTATAGTAGGTGGTTCTGAAGATACTGCTCAAGCTAAAAAAGCTATTATGAAAGAATGTGGAATCCACGTAGTAGATTCTCCAGCTGAAATAGGTAAAAAAGTTGCTGAAGTTTTAGCATAAATTTTATTGAGCCAGAATAATTATTATTCATTTCGTGGATAATAATTATTTTGGCTTTTTATATTAAACCAACTACTTATGAAATTATTAGAAGGTAAAAACGTAATCATTACCGGTGCCAGTCGTGGTATAGGTAAAGGGATTGCACAAGTATTTGCACAACATGGTGCAAATATAGCTTTCACATATGCCAGTTCTGAAGGTCCAGCTCTAGAATTAGAAAAAGAACTTACTGCGGCTGGTGTAAAGGCAAAGGCTTACAAAAGTAACGCTGCCGATTTTACACAATCTCAAGAATTAGTAGATGCTGTTAGTAAGGATTTTGATAGTATAGATGTACTTATCAATAACGCAGGTATCACTAAGGATAATTTATTAATGAGAATTAGTGAAGACGACTTTGATAAAGTGATAGAAGTAAATCTTAAGTCTGTTTTTAACATGACTAAAGCTGTACAACGTACCATGTTAAAGCAACGTAAAGGTAGCATTATTAACATGAGTAGTGTGGTAGGTGTTAAAGGTAATGCTGGACAGACTAACTATGCTGCCAGTAAAGCTGGTATCATAGGTTTTAGTAAATCTGTAGCACTAGAATTAGGTTCTCGTAATATACGTTGTAACTCGATAGCCCCAGGATTTATAGAAACTGAAATGACTGGTGCTCTTAATGAAGAAACAGTACAAAGCTGGAGAGATGCCATTCCACTTAAACGTGGTGGTACTCCAGAAGACGTTGCAAACGCTTGTGTTTTTCTAGCTAGTGATTTATCTGCATACGTTACAGGTCAGACACTTAACGTGGATGGCGGAATGCTAACATAATAAAAGAATTATTTCATGACCGTAATTTTAATGATTATTGCTGCAGTAGTAGCTGCCTTAATAGCTCTTTTTCAATACGGTTACATAAGTAAGACTAAGAATACTAAGAAAAAACCGTGGTTTGCGTTATTGCGCTTTCTCACGGTTTTTTGTATTCTATTGCTATTTATTGCCCCTCGATTTGACTCAAAAACTTATGAGTCTTTATTACCACAACTTATCGTTATGGTAGACGATTCTAAATCTGTAGATTATTTAGATGCTAAAAGCACGATTAAAAATGATCTCGATCTATTACTAGAAAATGAAGATCTACAATCTAAATTTGATATTCAGGTTTTCCAATTTTCTGAAGATATAAAACCCATAGACTCCTTAGGATTTAATAAGGCTGATACCGATTTAGGTAAAGCTATTACACAACCACAAGAATTATTTAAAAATAGAAATAAAGCTATAGTGGTACTTACCGATGGTAACCAGACTACCGGTAACAGCTATGGATACTCTAAGTTAGATGCTAAGACTAGTTTATATCCTATTATTTACGGTGATACCACCCAATATGCCGATTTACAAATTACCAACATAAACGTTAATAGATATTCTTATCTAGATAACGAGTTCCCAGTAGAGGTTTTTATCTCTTATCAAGGAAATGAAAATGTGACACGCAATTTTACCATTACTCAAGGAAATAAGACCTTATATAAAGAGTCGTTTAACTTTGATGCTACGCACAGGTCTGCTATTGCTAGTTTTAATTTGACCAGTACTTCAGTAGGGACACAGTCTATGGTTGCTGCCATTGCAACACTATCTAGTGAAAAAAATACTAAGAATAATTACCGCAGCTTTGCCGTAGAGGTGATCGATCAACAAACTAATGTGTTGATATTAAGTGATATCATGCATCCAGATATCGGTAATTTAAAAAAGGCTATTGAGTCTAACCAGCAACGTAAAGTGACTATTAAAAACACATCTCAATCTTATGATCTTAATGATTATAATTTGGTTGTGATGTATGGTGTAGGTTCCGCTTTCGCGAAAGCGTACTCACAACAAGCTGCATTTAATAAAAATACTTGGGTAATTACTGGACCAGATCCAGATTTAGGTTATCTCAATGCTAATAATAAAGCATTTCAAATAGAAACAGATAACGAGTATGATGACGCACAACCTATACTCAATGATTCTTACGCAACATTTAATTTAGATCAACTCAATTTTGAAGATTATCCACCTGTGGCGGTACCATTCGGTGATATTAAATTTAATACTAATATAGATGTTCTTTTCTATAAGCAAATAGGTAGTATTGCGACTACACAACCTATATGGTTTACGTATGAAAATGGAGAAACTAAACATGCGGTGACTCTAGCAAGTGGGTTATGGAGGTGGAGAGCTCAAAGCTTTTTAAATAATAAAGACTTTAAAAACTTTGATGATCTTGTGAGCAGTCAGGTGCAATACCTTGCGAGTAATAAAAAACGCAATAGACTAGAGGTTACTTATGAGACATTTTACTATCAAAATAAAGCGATAGAAATTAATGCTCAATACCTAGATAAAAACTATGAGTTTGAAGATAATGGAATCTTAAATATAGTTTTAAAAAATAAGGAATCTAAGGAAAGTGTCACAAGACCATTTGTATTGAGTGGTAACTCGTACTCGGTAGATTTAAGTGGTTTAAATGCTGGTGATTACACATTTACGGTAAAAGTAGAAAATGATCAATTATCTAGGTCGGGCTCTTTCAGTATTCTAGAGTACGATATAGAAAAACAACAAGTAAATGCTAGCGATGCTGGTATGAAAAAATTAGTCGGTCCGTCTAACGTGATGTATCAAGGACAAGTTAATCAGTTAATTAATAAATTAAATAACGACCCTTTATTACAAATCATCGAGAGAGCAACGATTAAACAGAGCAGCCTCATAGACTGGCAGTACTTACTAGGTATTATCCTATTATTGCTCGGTTTAGAATGGTTTTTAAGAAAATATAACGGATTAGTTTAAAAAAATAGAATTATGGAAAAATTACCCAAGGCAGTAGTGTTTGCATTAGCAGGCGTTGTATTACTTATTATCGTCATTATTAAAAGTTCGGTAGTAATAGAATCTGGGCAGGCAGGAGTTTTGTTTCAAACTTTAAATAGTGGTATCGATAGAGAAAATACTTATGGAGAAGGTTTTCATATCATTGCCCCATGGAATGATATGATTATTTATCCAGTAAGACAACTTTCTGTTTCTGATCAAATGAAAGTTCTATCTGTAAATGGACTAGAAGTAACGGTAGATGCAACGGTATGGTATAAGCCAGAGTATTCAAAATTACCTTATTTACATCAAGAAAAGGGTCGTACTTACAAAGACGATATCTTAATACCAGGTATAAGTGCTGCTGCAAGAAGTGTGGTAGGACGTTATACACCAGAACAATTGTACTCTAGTAAGCGTGATGTGATACAAAACGAGATTCTAGAAGAAGTACAAAATAAACTAGCTTCTCAATACATAATAGTAAGTGAAGTTCTCGTAAAGGACGTTACTTTACCAGCTAAAATTAAGGCAGCTATTGAGCGTAAACTAGAACAAGAACAAGAAGCATTAGAATACGAGTTCAGACTTGCTAGAGCAACAAAAGAAGCTCAAAGACAAAAAATTGATGCCGAAGGTAAAGCGGTAGCTAACAAAATTTTAAGCGCATCTTTAACAGACAAAATTCTTACAGAAAAAGGAATTGAGGCTACTTTAAAATTAGCCGAATCTCCTAACTCCAAAGTAGTAGTTATAGGCGGTGGCGAAAGCGGTGGTTTACCAATTATTTTAGGGAATCAATAAGATTACTATTGTTAATTAAAAAAGGCTCCAATTCTAAATTAGAATTGGAGCTTTTTTAGTTTAGGGTGGTTAAAATAATTGTTTCTATTATTTCACTATTTTTTAGAGACTATCGTATAATTAGCTACTCTTCAAGTCTTTTTATTTACGGCAAAGCTGTGTAACCTGTTTTCCCTTCGACTGAATGTGAAATGTTTTGTAGAGCAGTTTAATTAAAAATTTAAAGGGATTTTATTATCGATGTTAGTCATTATTTCAAATAAATTCTCTCCTAGTATGTCTCTCTGTATGTTTTTAGATTGCAATTCATAATTGTAATAATTGTTGGTATGACCATTATAAGAAAAGTCTGTAGTTCTTGTATTTATTTGAATAAGAAATAGGGTAATACCAAAAACGAATACGGATATACAAGATCTGACTTTGATTTTGTGATAATGAGCTGGAATAAGGTTTATTGTTAAGTTCAATAGTATTACTCCGATTATTATTAATACCAAATCATAATTATTCCACCACCAGATATTACCAAATCCTCCTATGTAATTTGAACTAGGGAAAAATAAATTAACTCCACTCCAAACACTAGAAGGTGTCGGCATGTCTTCAAGAAGATGACACAGAAAGCCCAAAAAGAAAGCTAGATTCAAAAATCTATTTTTCTTAATCCTCTTTAGAATTTTATTTATTTTGAATTCTCTGCGGATTATAGTTTTGGTTATACTTATTAACAGTATAATTAGTATAGGAGTTATCAATGAATGCATAAAAGCATGATGAGAATACCAAAATTTTCCAAAATATATTTCTCTACCTGAATGACTTAACCCAAGAAATGATCCAATGGTAGAATCAAATTTTGACCACAGTGAAATCGCATCAATATCTGGCAAAGCACCGCCAAGAGCACCAATTAGTATTATTAATCCCTTATTTTTCCATGAACTATTTGAAACTGTAGCAGATAAAGTACCAACGGCAATTCCTGTAAACGTATGTGAGATTATATCCATTATAGTAATTGGTGAAAGCAACTAAAAATATAATATTACAAGGGTATTTAAGTGCTTTTATGTGTTTTTGGTTAAGTTGTAGTTGTGAAAATACGAAACAAATTGAGAGTTTACATATCTCAGAAGTAAGGTTTAATACTAGAATATTTTTTATGATAAACGACTACAATAGAACAAGCCTCTCATCAAACCCTTTTGGTTCACAGCAAAGCTGTGTAACCTGTTTTCCCTTCGGCTGAAGGGAAATTTTGTATTGAGATGTAATTGGGGTAGGTGGTTGTATTTATACTTTTACCAAGTAGGTAGTAAATCTTCGTCAGTAGATTTTTCCACTCGATTTGTTTTTGTGGTTTCTTCAAATTCTGTGATTGTGAATTCGATTAACTTTATTTCTTTATTGCTAATTATGAGATTGCTTAATTTTTCAGCCGGTATATTAGAGAATTTACAAGGTAAGATTGTTAATCGCTTTTCAATAAGATTTGAGTTATATGGTTTTGAAATTCTAAATATATCTTTGCCAACTATTTCTGGAATCGTGTAAGCTAAGTTCAAATCCATCAACTTTTCTATTAAATTCATTTTTCTGAATATCTTAGTTATGTTGAGATTATAAGATTTTAGAATATCAAATTCAGGTAATGTCTTTCTTATAAGTTTTTCTGTTTTTATTTTTTTAATAAAATTTGCTTTTGGATCTGAATCACCTGATCCATATTCAAAAAATCTTAGTTCTATCTTATCAATAAAAGTAGGTCCAGCACCAGCTAATGTTAGCGTAGGATGTGAATAGGAAAAACAAAAATATTCTAGAGTTTCTTCTAGAATTTCAAGCTTTAATCCTGAAATTTCTATAGCTTCAATATGATTTTGTGCCAGTTTGCGTACATCCATTTATTTGCTAATTATCGACTTTTACCCAAAAATACGAGTGTCTGCAATGCCGGCTATAATCCACTTATCATCTATGAAGTATAGGGTAAATTTATTTGTTCCTATGTGGGATAGAAATTCATTATAATAGAACTCATAGGTAGCGGTAACGGTCGCTATTTGAGAATCGCTGTCATAACTAAGCTCGATAAGTCGCTCTTCAAATGGAATGCTGTCTGGTATTGCGGCTAGATTTTTTAAGAAAAGAGAGGTTCCTGTAGTACTTATTTTACGTTCTTCTCCTTTTATGGTCATAGACGTGAGTTGTATATCTAGAAGCATCGATTCTTTCAATGCGCTAGTATCGCGGGCATGAAAATTCTTAAAAAAGCTTTTTACGGCATCTACAGCGGTAGGTGTTTTTATTTCTTCTTTAATTTCTACTTGTGTAGTGTCTTGTTGTACAGTTTGTTGAGAGTTAGCTTTCGCGAAAGCGAGAACGAAAACAATAATAAATAGATGTCTCATAATCTTACAATTTAATTGAGCTGTAATATTAGTACTTTTGCTACACTTAAAACAAGTTTTATGTCTACTGCAAAGAAGCAATATAAAAGAGTGACTGTAAAATCACTTACTGAAATGAAAGCAAACAACGAGAAAATCTCGATGTTAACGGCTTATGACTATACCATGGCAAAGATTATCGATAGTGCTGGTATAGATGTTATTCTGGTAGGTGATAGTGCGAGTAATGTAATGGCTGGACATGAGACTACGTTACCTATAACGCTGGACCAGATGATTTATCATGCGAGTAGTGTGGTGAGAGCTGTGGAGCGTGCACTGGTTGTGGTAGATTTACCATTCGGTAGTTATCAAAGTGACCCAAAAGAGGCTTTACGTAGTGCGATACGTATTATGAAAGAGAGTGGTGGCCATAGTGTGAAGTTAGAAGGTGGTAGCGAGGTAAAAGAATCTATTAAACGTATTCTACATGCTGGTATACCGGTTATGGGACATCTAGGTCTAACGCCACAATCTATTTATAAATTTGGTACGTATACGGTAAGAGCTAAAGAAGCTGAAGAGGCTGAAAAACTAGTACAAGATGCGCTAGCGTTAGAAAGATGGGGTTGTTTTGCTCTAGTACTAGAAAAAGTACCTGCTGCACTTGCACAAAAGGTTGCAGAGCAGCTTACTATTCCTGTAATAGGTATAGGGGCAGGCGCTGGTGTAGATGGACAGGTTCTTGTATCTCACGACATGTTCGGTATGACACATGAGTTTAACCCACGTTTTTTACGACGCTATTTAAATCTTTATGAAGAGATGGGTAATGCTGTTGCTAATTACGTTAAGGATGTTAAGGCTGTAGATTTTCCTAATGATGAGGAGCAGTATTAAGGAATTTAATTACTACGAACTTTAAATAGTTGATATATAAAAAGGCTGAAAACTATACGGTATAGTTTTCAGCCTTTTTAAGTTTGTACTTAATCAGATATTTTTCTATTTATTATTTATACAGAATGAATAGTCGAAAAATGTAAAGGGTTAATATTAATAAAAAGGGTCGATATGTTTCTTATTACGCTGACTGTACCAGACTATTAATAAGATGATAACAATGATTACAAATAGAACTAAAAGCATGATCATAAAAGTCTCTACTGTATTAGAAGATTTACTAGCTTTATTAATGAAACTATTTCCTACAGCCATGCTAGAAGGGATGTATATCTGGTAACCTAGGGTTTCATTTACTTTATTTACTTGTTTTGAATATTCCTTAAATTCAGATGGGTTGATATGGTCTTTTTTATATTTTAATAAATATGTTAAGTCTATTTCGTTTTTACGCTTATTATATTTTACATCCCATTTATAATCAAAAGCGGTACAATTAAATTCTTCTTGCTCGTTATTCACATCCCATCGAGAGCCTAATATCACTTTGATTTTATGTTGCTTAGTTGATGGGTAATATAAATCTAAAGGATCATTGCGCTCTTCCTTATTAGGAGTATATAAAATACCTTCTATGCTAGAAGGTGTAAAATGTGCCATGATGTAGCCATCTTTTTCTGGCATAGGTCTCCATAGACTATCGATCTTGTATTCTTCGGTTACTTCAAATTTATTGAGCTCTAAATCGTCTTTAAACTCTGGTTTTTTAGTAGACTCAATATTGTAATAATAGTTAGAATAATAGTTTTTATACTCTTTGGTTATCGTATTGATACTATTGTTTTTAAAGTATCCTCGCATAGCATCTGCCTCATAGTCATAGAAGACAGTTTTAACTTTTAAAGTAGCTCCTTTGCCAGTTTCTTCTAGTTCATAGACATCATAAACCTCTACAGTGTTCTTAGAATGACTCGTAATTTGATCTAAGTCTGTGTTTTCTGGTTTAATAACCAGTCCATACTGGTAATCTGGGAAATGTGTTTTATTATAAACACCACCTTGATTACTAATGGTAGGGTCATAGTATAAATCTGTTCCTGTAGAATCAATAACTTTTACTACACAGTGATCAAAGAAAATAGGTGATGGAAGAAACTCTGTGATAGATTGCTTTAAAAAACTACTAACTAACATAGGGTAGGCTTCTATTCCCATTTCATTGAGCATAGAAGACATGAGTAAACTTTTATCTTTACAGTCACCAAAGCGCTGCTCAATGACCTGATTAGGCATAAAAGGTTTATAGGCTCCTATACCGTCTTCAAGACCTAGATACCTGATATCATCTTGAACAAAATTTAAAGTAGCAGCTATTTTCTCTCCATCAGTAGAATTTTCTTGTTTGATGTTATTAATTGTTTTTGATAATTCTCTATTTGGTTTTTCTTTTAAGGTAAAAGTATCTATTCCCCATTTTACCACTTCTTTCCATGAATCATAATCACTAACAATTACTAGTTGGTAATCTATTTTCCAGTTAGGACTGTAATCTTCATAAGTAACTGTTTTTGTGTTCTCATTATTCCAGTGGTATTTTTTTAAACCATTAACAGTAGTTATTTGTGGCTCACTAGGGTTGTTGATACCTTTAATATGTAACTCATTTTCTGATAGTAATGTGATAGACATTTTACCTATAGGTTCATAACTATTGAGGTAATAAGAGTCAGAAAATTTGTTTTTATGAATAGGGTTAAAACCTTTAATAGTATAACTGTATTCCACTATATCATCTGACCTAACGTCAGATATATTCATAACGGCAGACATTGTACCGTCGTACATATAATTTTCTGCATCAGATTCACGGCGCATTAATTGAAAATTATCTGGCTTTAATTTATCGATAACTTCTCCATCTCTAAGGACATTTATAGAATGGAATTTTAAGGTTTGATACTTAGGGTCATAACTTACATTTATGGTAGATGCTTGTTGTACGCCTACATTTTCAAATATTTTAGTAGCATATTTTGTATAGGACTCCTGTTTAGGTATGTTTACTTGGTGATCGGAAAGTAAGGTTAAGGTTCCTTGATTTAAATCATCATAATTAACATCTGGAGTAGGGCTGTAAGTTACTTTTTCTAGCCAGTTGGGTGCGATTCCCGTTTCTACTTGAGCTATTGAGAATAAAGCTGTAAGTAAAAAGGCAATGGATAAGGTAATGGTTTTCACTAAGGTTGGATTTGGTTGGTAACAAATGTAAAATATAATTCTATACTATTTTAAGAGATATAAACCGCTTTTAAAATAGATATTAAGGTAAGAATCTATCATGTTCATTAATTATGAATTATAACCTTCATAATGTTTTAAAAACTTCGGCGAGTTCGTTATTTTTAAAAATTACAATTAAAGAAATACATGGGAACATTTATAATAGAAGGTGGACATCAATTAAAAGGTGATATACAACCACAAGGAGCTAAAAATGAAGCACTTCAAATACTTTGTGCCGTTTTACTAACAGACCAGCCAGTAGAGATTAATAATGTTCCGAACATTATCGACGTTAATAAACTGATTGCTTTATTGAATAACCTAGGTGTAAAAGTGACTAAAAATGGTCCGGAATCTTACACTTTTCAAGCAGATAATATAAATCTAGACTGGTTACAGTCCGAAGAGTATAAAATACAAGGTCGTGGACTACGTGGTTCTATCATGTTAGTAGGTCCATTATTAGCACGTTTTGGAAAAGGATATATTCCACGTCCAGGTGGTGATAAAATAGGACGTCGTCGTCTAGACACACACTTTGAAGGTTTCATTAAACTAGGAGCAAAATTCAGATACAACAAAGAAGAATATTTCTATGGTGTAGAGGCAGACGAGCTTCATGGAGCGTATATGCTACTAGATGAGGCATCAGTTACAGGTACAGCAAATATTGTTATGGCAGCGGTTCTTGCCAAAGGAAAAACAACTATTTACAACGCTGCATGTGAGCCTTATTTACAGCAACTATGTAACATGCTAGTGCGCATGGGTGCAAATATCTCTGGTATAGGTTCTAACATGCTGATAATAGAAGGTGTGGAAAAATTAGGTGGTACAACACACCGCATTCTACCTGATATGATTGAAATAGGTAGCTGGATAGGTCTTGCTGCGATGACTAAGTCAGAGGTTACCATTAAAAATGTAGCTTATGACGAGTTGGGTATCATTCCAGCAACTTTCAGAAAACTAGGAATTACTATAGAACGTCGTGGAGATGATATTTTCATTCCTGCACACAATGACGGTTATGAAATCCAGAATTACATCGATGGTTCTATTCTTACCATTTCTGACGCTCCATGGCCAGGTTTTACTCCAGATTTATTGAGTATCGTTCTAGTAGTGGCAACACAGGCTAGAGGTAGTGTATTAATACACCAGAAAATGTTTGAAAGCCGTTTATTCTTTGTGGATAAGCTTATCGATATGGGAGCAAAAATTATTCTTTGCGATCCACATAGAGCGAGTGTAATAGGTTATGATTTTGAATCTCAATTAAAGGCTACCACTATGACTAGCCCAGATATTAGAGCTGGTATTTCTTTACTTATCGCTGCTTTAAGTGCAAAAGGGACAAGTACCATCCATAACATTGAACAAATCGATCGTGGTTATCAAAACATAGATAGCAGACTGCGTGCAATAGGTGCCAAAATCAAGCGATTAGATTAAGTTTTAAAAACTATAAGATTTCTGTTTTAGGTTACGCTTTCGCGAAAGCGTAACCAGAATAGATAATTAATAATAAATTTCATTTGTTTAAATCTTGCTTAAAAACAACGAGTTATCACGACATTTTAACTTAAAATAACTTCTCTGTGATCATTTTAGGCAGGGAATTTGATAACTTGCAGGTATGAGAAAGGTTATTGCATTCATATTTATTTTATCTACAGGGTATTCTTTTGCACAAGAGATTCCTAACACAGCTCCACGTACTATAGAACCAGTTCCACAAACTACTACAGGTGGATCTATGTTGTTTCCAGAAAAGAAGGAGACTAAAACATATACCAGACCCAAAGAAAATAACGAGATCAAAATGCGTCAAGAGACCGATCTTGTAGATCCAGGTATTAAGTATCAAAAGCAAAAATTTAAAAAAGATGCTCCGGTAGGTGCAGGTTTTAGAAGTGATACTTTTCTAGGCGAAATAAGAACCGGTGAGAAATTACTTAGGCTTGTTTGTAGAGATCACCAATTTGAAGATGGAGATCTAGTGCGTATATGGCAAGATGATAAGATTCTTGTGGAAAAAATATACCTAAGAAATGTCTATCAAGGAGTTAGTATACCTCTTAAAGATGGATTCAATAAAATAGAAATTGAAGCCTTAAACCAAGGGTCTTCTGGTCCCAACACAGCAGAGTTTAAAGTGATGGATACTAAAGGTAAAGTAGTACAACAAAACATATGGAACCTTGCGTCTGGTGTAAAAGCTACTTTGATTATTTTGAAGAATGAGTAAGGCTTTAGTAGTAATTTTATTTTTTATTCCATTTTTATCTTTAGGAATGGAGTGCGGAATAAGTACTACACAGTTATTTCCTGAAAATCATAATATTGATGTAGATCAACTATTTATGCTACAAAATGGAATGGAAACAGAGAAGAGCCTATTTTCTATTAATAATTTTGATTACTCCTTGAGATCTGAACAAGGTGAAATAATCGACCTACTTATTTTTGATTCTACAAGAATAAATTTACATGCTCAAATACTATTAAAGCCTGACTGTCCATTAAAAATGGGAACTAAGTATTTTTTTTATTCTCAGTTTAAATATAATGATGAAAAATTTGCTGACTTACCTGATGAATGGTTTGAAAAAAAAAGATGGAAAGGTAAATTTTTTATTGTAGACTCTGCAAAGGATTATAGTGTACACAAAGATTTACACTTAGATTATAAAGTGATAGTAGGTGCAAAGGAATTAAAGCAATCATCTTCAGTAGGTTTTACACTTTTGGTAGGCTTGGAGCCTAATTATTTTCTCTTGAGTTATAAGGTCTGGTATGAGGTTACTATAAGAAATTCAAAAGGAGAAATGTATAGAACTTATTTGAAGCCCTATCAAGGCAATTTTGAAATAGGTTATTGGGAATGTGGTGGTAATATGCGATTTGATCCCAATTTGAGTTATGAAATAAAATCCACTGCAATGGCTATGAATGGATTAAAAAACACTGCTTCTGAATGGAGATCAATTACAAATCCATGGAAAGAAGTAGATCCTCTCGTTAGGAAAACTATAATAGGTCGGTAATTTCCACAACAGTTTTTTTATTAAGATTTTCTAAGGTAAATGCTCCTATGCGTACACGAGCAAGTCGCAATACAGGAAATCCTACTGCAGCGCACATCTTACGTACCTGTCTAAATTTTCCTTCTTTTAAAGTCACAGAAACCCAAGAAGTAGGACCGTGGCGATCGTCTCGTACACGTTGTAACGTTGCTGGTAAATCAGGGGTTTGTTCTACTATTTTTGCCTGACATTCTTTGGTTAAGTAAATAGAGCCATTTATACTTATCTCTAGTCCAGAGGTCATTTTTTCAATTGCCTCTTTTGTAATCACTCCATCTACTTGTGCATAGTATTCTTTCTCTACCTTACCATGTTTATTGATATGACTGCTCAACTTGCCGTCTGTAGTAATCATTAATAGGCCTTCACTAGTTTCATCTAGTCTGCCTACAGCCATGCTATCTGTCGGGAAATCAAATAGCTCTCCTAAAAACTTCTTGTTTTTTTGATGCCTGTCGTTAGTCATGAACTGACTAAGCATTTTATAAGGTTTGTAGATTAAAAAGTGTCGATGCTCCATGTGGCGAAGTTCTTAAAATATAGCCGATTTACTAAATAAATATTAATAAATTGAATCGTAATAATTACGTGATAATTATGCAATAAACTTGCAGTATGAAAAAATTACTATTTCTTTCGCTCGTTATACTACTTTCCTCTTGTAAAGAAGAGTCTACCCAAGTCGTAGCTTTATCATTATCTCCTGGCAACTGGAGACTAACCTTTGATTTAGGTAATGATAAAGAATTACCGGTACAATTAAAGGTAAATGAAGACCATACCTTAACGATGTTTAATTCAAATGAAGAAATTATCGTTACAGAGATCACCATAGAAGGAGACTCTATTTTTATAAAACCTCCAGTTTTTGAAGGATACTTTAAAGGTAAATTTCAATCTAATGAGTTGATAACAGGAGAACACGTTAAACCTAGTCTAGATAGAGTAGTACCATTTACAATGACTGCAGGAAAAGATTATCGTTTTGCGTCGATTGAAGATGCTACAACATCTTCGTTTTTATCTGGTAGCTATGAAACTGTTTTCAGTCCAGACAGTGAGTCAGATCGTTACATTGCAAAAGGTGTTTTTACTCAAGAAGGAAATAAAGTTACAGGTACTTTTGAAACTACAACCGGAGATTATAGATTTCTTGAAGGTGCTGTGGTAAATGATACTTTAAAGTTATCCACCTTTGACGGTGCTCATGCTTTTCTATTTGAAGCAGCTGTAAAAGACAGTGTTCTAGAAGGATATTTTTATAGTGGTAATCACTGGAAAGAACCATTTACCGCAGTTCTTAATAACGATTATAATCTACCAGATGCTACAACGCTTACTTATTTAAAAGAAGGGTATGATTCTGTAGATTTTAGTTTTAAAGATGTAAATGGAAAGCAAGTTAGCTTACAAGATGCAGAATTTAAAGATCAAGTAGTTGTTGTACAGTTATTAGGTAGCTGGTGTCCCAACTGTCTAGAAGAGACTAGATTTTTTCAAGAATATATCAACTCTCAAAACCCTAATGTAAAATTTATAGGTCTAGCATTTGAATATGCACCTACAGAAAAAGCTGCTATGCAATCTATAAAAAGACTGATTAAGGCAGAGAACGTTACGTATCCTATTTTATTAGCTCAATATGGTTCTACAGATAAGAAAACAGCAAATGAAAAGTTGCCAATGCTTAACCATGTATTATCATACCCTACCAGTATTTATATAGATAAATCTGGTAAAGTGAGACGTATACACACCGGTTATAATGGACTGGCAACTGGTCAGAAGCATGAACGATTTAAAGAAGAATTCTACGAGTTCTTAGGAGAACTGCAAGCAGAAACTCTAGAATAGATCTCTCATTATTTGTGGTGGTATTGCGAGTTCTTGCTCTTTCATAGTAACAGGTATTCTAATTAATTTAAGTAAAGAAAGTCCAGAGGTTAATAAAACCATTCTCAATTCTTCAATTTTAGAATTGGTTAATTGAATACTCAATACCGACTCTTTTCCTACCTTTATGTGGCTAGGCATTAAAGAGAGTAATTGTTTTCTCTTTGTGTTGCACAATTCGTCTAGCTTTAAGTCTAAGTAACTTGTACCTAGATTTTTTTGTAGCATAATCCACAGTTGTGTAAATGTAGTAGTAGATACCTTTTCTTCAAATATGGCATAATATTGTTGTACTAGGTTTTTCATAATTATAGGTTTTAGTTAGCCGTTTAATAAATCATTTCTTTTAAAATCGATACCCTTTCTTATCAAATAAGCATGGTATGCACTCGGTATATCATGCGTCCATTTAGGAAGTATGATAGTGATAAGTATTCTATCTATATGTGATATAAGTCCCATGACTATCGCTAGTGCAAAGGGAATTCCTGAATGATTAAAACCTATCAACGATGTAAAAGCAACGAGTAAAGTAATACCCCACAATTTTGATAGAAATGCATGCGTACAAGTCTCCTTTTTAAACTTAACCAGACTTATCACATAACATGCTACCTCCATGGCAAGAATTACATATATAGAAACGTAATTATTTGCAATAAGTTGTGGATAGAGTATCCACGTGGCAAATCCTATAGAAAGCCAAAATACCATATCTGTCTGACTATCCATTCTTCTCAAACTAGTACTGGAGACACCTTGTTTTCTAGCCACGATACCATCTAGAATGTCAGAAATTAACCCCAAATACATAAGTACGACTATAGTGATTTTTGAATCGTCACCTATAAAATAGGCAAGTCCTAAAATAATGGGAGCAAGTAATAAACGGAATAGAATGAGCACTTTAGGAATATTCATAATAGGTAGTTTTTTTATTATGTTCCAAATCTATTGTGTTTTTTAAAACAAGATTTGCGTTAAATAAGTATTTCGTACTTTTAATTTGTGAATAACGCAAGATGGGAAAACAAGACTTAATTATTAATCGCTTTCGCGAAAGCGTAACCGATCAAACATCTTTTATACAACAAGTAGCAAATGTCTTAGATATAAGTTATGATGCTGCCTATAGACGTATTCAAGGCAAGGCAAAATTAACAGCAGATGAAGCTATGGAACTGGCAAAAACAGGGCAGTTCTCACTGGATAATATTATGGTGCAAGATGTAAAATTAAGTGCACTAGGCGAGGCTACTACTCATGTAAATTCTATTAAGAGTATGGAAGAATATCTAGTAGAAACAGTCAAGAACCTCACGCAACTAGGTAAAGATGGAGTGCGATTTGAGTACAGTGCAAAGGATATTCCTGTATACCATCATTTTGATAATAGTGAACTGGCTAGGTTTAAAATTTATGTGTGGTTGCAACTTATGGATCCTACATTTATGGAAACTAAATATGAGAACTTTCACCTGACTATGGAAATGAAGTCGGCGATGAAGGAAATAGCACAACTCATTGAACGATTTGAGGTGTGTGAAATATGGAATGATACTACAGTAACTAGCAGTCTCAAGCAGATTGATTATTTTCTTACCGCAGGAATGTTACGACTAGAGGATGCTAGAATATTGTGTAAAGACATTAAAAACCTAATTGCTTTAAAGCAAAAAGAACTGCTTACAGATCGTTATGACATACACTATCATGAATTATTAATAATGACCAATAATTCTATTGCTTATAAGCATGACAAGCCTGTGGCTGGCTTTGTCACTATGACCATGTTGGGTTACATAAGATTTACGGCTAGTAATATGTTGCACCGCATTGAAGGATATTTTAAACACCAGTTGAAACAGGCTACTTCCTTATCACATTCTAATTCTAAAGAGCGTGCACGTTTTTTCAATAAAATAGAGCAAAAAATAAACGCTCTAGAAAAATCTCTAGAGCGCTATGAAGTTTTAGATTTTTAAAAAATGTTATTTGATAAAATCTAATAGCAGTTGATTAAGTTCTTCTTTATGAGTAACATAAAGTCCATGTGGAGCATCTTTGATAATTTCTAATTTTGAGTCTTTTACTATCTCGTGTCCTTGTTTAGAACTAGGTTCTATAGGGACTATGTTATCTGCATCACCATGTATAAATAGGGTAGGGACATCTATTTTTTCTAGTGCCTGACGAAGATCTGTTCTACCGAATGCGTTGATGCAATCCAGCGAGCCTTTAGGACTTGCACTAGCTGCTATCTGGAAATTATAGTCCAGCTGACCTTGAGAAATGCGATCTTTATTATCGTCATAGTTCACAAACCCATTACCAAAACCTTTTAAGAATCCTGTGCGATCTTTTCTCACATTATCTTCCATTCCTTTAAATACTTCGTCAGGAGCACCGCTAGGGTTGTCATCTGTTTTGAGTAGGTAAGGAGCGATAGAGCTTATAAAAATTAACTTGTCTATTTTACTAGTTCCATAAGTATCAACATATTGAGCCAGCTCACCACCTGCCATAGAAAAACCAGCAAGAATAACGTTATCTAGATCTAATTGTTCAATTAAGTCATGTAGGTCGCTAGCCATAGTGTTATAATCATAACCATTATATGGTCTAGAAGAACGACCGAAACCTCTACGGTCATAAGTGATTACACGATATCCAGCATCTACTAGTACAGGTACTTGATATTCCCATTGTGCTCCACTTAAAGGCCATCCATGTATTAAAATTATAGGTTGTCCGCTACCGTGATCTTCAAAATAGATACTTACGTTAGCATCTTGTTGTGCAGTTTCTTTTTCTAAATAAGACATTATTATAGTGTTTTTATTTCTTCTAAAATTAGAGATTAAATAGATACCATTCTAATAAGAAAGTGTGAAATAAGAAAGCTTTGTGAGTAAAGTAAACAGGAATTAATTAACCTTCTTTTTAACTCTCAGGAGTTTACAAACTATTAAAATCAATAAAGAAAGAAAAGAGATAAGTAAAGAGATGATAATAAGTAACCTAAAGTTATTTTCTTCTGGAAAAACTGTATTTATGTAATACCGTTTTGGAAGATCAGGCAAATAAATTGTTGAGTATACAAAATTTGATAAAGTAGAATAGACAAATAAAGAAAAACTAACTGTAAATATTAATAATAGTAATGAAAAAGCTTTAAATTTTTTCAAGCTTAAAATAAAAATTATCAAACTTGAAATAATTCCGAAAATAAGAATAAGAGTAAAGAAATCAATAGAAGAAAAAAGGTAATAGGTGTCATGAATATTGATATCCATTGTAGACTCTCTTAAATGTATAGTTTCTGATAAAACATACATATAAGTAATAATGCTAATCGCAAAAATTAGAATACTAGTATAAAACTCTGTCTTATGAAATCTAGAAATCAAGGTTTATAAATCTATAGATCCTTTTCCTTCACGTATGATTATTGGCTCATCTTCAGTAAGATCTACTATAGTAGAACCTATGTTACCACCATAACCGCCATCTATAACATAGTCCACTAGGTTATCCCATTTCTCTGCAATAAGACTGGGGTCTGTAGTGTATTCTACCACTTCATCTTCATCTTTAATAGAAGTAGAGATAATAGGATTGCCTAATAGTTTTACTAATTCTATAGCAATATTATTATCCGGCACACGTATTCCTACCGTTTTCTTTTTCTTAAAAAAAGTCGGTAAATTGTTATTACCTGGTAAAATAAAGGTATAAGGACCTGGCAGGTTGCGCTTTAATATTTTAAAAGTATGAGAGTCTATCTGGCTTACATAATCACTTAGATTACTTAAGTCTTCACAGATAAAAGAAAAGTTAGCCTTTTCTAGTTTCACACCTTTAATTCTAGCAATTTTTTCTAAGGCAGGTTTATTAGTAATATCACACCCTAGACCATAGACAGTATCTGTAGGATATATAACTAGAGCACCAGCGCGCATTGCTTTAACTATACGTTCTAGTTCTTTTTGATTAGGATTATCCTCGTAAATTTTAATTAACTGTGCCATAATTTAATACTGCGGATTGATAAACGATTTTATAGGAATCCATAAAAAAGCAAGTGCCATAATTGCAATAATTATTTTAATCCAAAATTTAAGATTGCTATTACCAGAATTAGGTACTGCTTCGTATCTATATTTTCCGTTTCTATCTATTTTTATAGAAACAGAGCTCTTAGGAGCGTCGGTATTTGAGCGTTGACTTTTTAAAAACCACAACCAGGCGACCACAAAAAAACTCGCTATAAATAGCAAGCCCAAAAGGCTTTGTGCGCTAGACGCTAGCAATTGTTGTGATGTAATTAAAGATAGATCCAAAATGGGTATATTATATGGTTAAATTTAGTCATTTAAAATGATTAATCGGCACGTTCTACTTCACTTTCTAGTTTTAAAACACTATCACCATCTTCCTGTTTAATATAAAGTGCTTTGTTTCCTTCTTCACCATTTCTAGTGACTTCATTTCCATCGATCTTTCTCGTTACTTTCTTAGTAAACGTAGACTCTACTTTACCTGTTGCGGTACCGTTTCCCCATTTCCACTTTACCATAGACCCTTCCTTAATCATGTCTTTTTTCTTTAAAGATAGTTGTGGTTCCGCTTTCGCGAAAGCGTGCTAACAACATCTTAACGACACTTTATGACCGTTTTGTGAATACCCTCATAAGTGCTATAACCACTGAAGTAATTTTTTTATAGTTTTCAATTTCCCTTGATATGGAGCATATTTTAAAGGTAAATCTATCCAGGTGCCACGATGTACAATACTCTTGTAATGTGAAAAAGTTTCAAACGTTTTTTCTCCATGGTACGATCCCATACCACTGTTACCGACACCACCAAAGGGAAGGCGGTCATTTATAAACTGAACGATACTGTCGTTAATAACACCACCGCCAAAGGAAAATCTGTTCAAAAACCATTTCTCAAATTTAGAATTGCTGGTAAAACAATAAGCACCTAGAGGTTTTTCATAACTATCTATCCACTGTTCAAGGTCTTCTTTTTTTTCATAACTGATGACAGGTAAAATAGGACCAAAAATTTCTTGTTGCATCACCTTACTCTCACGACTAGGCTCATCTATCAAAGTAGGAGCGAGGTATAACGATGCCCTGTCATTATCACCACCTTGTAGAATAGTTTCATTTTCTAACATTTCCATGAGTCTATCAAACTGATCGTTTCTTATAACGCGAGGTAAGTCTGGAGAGTTTTTTACATCGGCTCCAAAGAATTCATGAATTTGTTTTTTAATCTCATTAACTAGCTTATTCTTTACATCTTTGTGCACGAGTAAGTAATCTGGAGCAATGCAAGTCTGTCCTGCGTTTAAGAATTTTGCCCAGACGATACGTTTTGCAGCAACTTTTATATGCGCAGTACTATCTATGACACATGGATTTTTACCACCTAATTCTAGAGTCACAGGAGTGAGGTGTTTTGCCGCGGCCTGATATATTTTTTTACCTACGGCCGGACTACCTGTAAAAAAGATGTAATTCCATGGCAAAGCAGTTAATTCTTGTGCCACGGTAGCATCACCTAGAGCAACACAAACATGCTCTTTTTCAAAAGCTTCTTCTATAATATCACTTAATAATTGAGAGGTAGCAGTGGTGAATTCGCTCGGTTTTAACACCACTGTGTTACCAGCAGCTACCGCACCTATTAATGGGCCTAATGCGAGTTGAAATGGGTAGTTCCACGGTGAGATAATTAATGTATTACCATAAGGTTCTGGATATCTTCTTGACCTAGATGGAAAGTTGAGTATAGAAGGTCTAACCTTTTTAGGTTGAGATAGTTTACGAGTTTTCTTAATGTAGCTTTTAAGTTCTCCTAAGATAACATTGTACTCGGTAAGAAAAGCTTCAAATTCACTCTTAGAAAGATCGGTAGCAAGTGCTTTGTAGATCTCTTTTTCTCGACTTTCTATGGCTCTTTTAAGAAGCTGTAAACTCTTAACGCGATAAGATACATCTACCGTTTTACGAGTTTTAAAAAAGTCTAGTTGTGATTTATGGAGTTGCTTTGCATTCATATTTTGTGACTATGAAAAGTAAAGCTAAGTAATAATCAACGTAAAATGTTAACTATTAAGAAAACATAAGAATTAAAGCTTTGAAACAGCTTTCCAGATAGGGTCTTTAACATTTACTGGTGCGGTAATTTTTACAGCTTCTTTTTTTACAGGGTGAATAAACTCTAAAAATCTAGCATGTAGGTGTATGCTGCCATCTTTGTTGCTGCGTTTTGCTCCATATTTTAAATCGCCTTTGATAACACAACCTATCTTGCTTAATTGAGATCTTATTTGATGGTGTCTACCAGTTTCTAATTTAACTTCTAATAAGGTGTAACGATCTAATTCTTTAATTACAGTATAGGAAAGTGCAGCCTTTTTTGAATTAGGCACTTCGTGGTCGTGAGCATAACTTTTATTCTGTTTAGGATTGCGCACGAGGTAATGCTCTAGTCGAGCGGTTTTATTAGGTGCTTTACCTTCTATAATCGCCCAGTAAGTTTTTTCTGTTTTATGCTCAGAAAAAAGTTTATTCATTCTAGGCAATGCTTTTGAGGTACGAGCAAATATCACTACACCACTAGTAGGTCTATCTAGCCTATGTACAACGCCTAAAAATACAGCGCCTGGTTTATCATATTTCTTTGCAATATAGTCTTTAATTAAATCTGGCAGTATTTCATCTCCAGTTTTATCTCCTTGAACTAGATCACCAGATTGTTTATTAATCGCTATAAGATGATTGTCTTCAAAAAGTATGCGATGGGTAAGGGACATAAAATAAGTTCTTCCTACAAAGGTAAAACACTTGTTGCGTTCTAGAACATCTAAGTAGGTATATAGTGTTTAATTTTAATTTAAATATGGAGCTATTTAATGAAACAAAAGCGTTTAAAATAAGTACATGCTGCTTTGTTAATACGTGTAAATACTGTATTTATCGATTAAATACAGCATAATTTATACTATTTAAAACGGTTTATAAGTGGTTGCATGAAGGAATCTAATTATTATTAAAATTTCTTATTAATTATCTAAAGTTAAATGATTTAATGACTTATAATTGTAGGGTAATACTATTAATATTAAGTTAAATTCTATGCTCAAGTTTCATTGCGTATTAATAATTGTTCTGATTAGTTTTAATGTTGGTTTTTCACAAGTAGGTATAGGAACTGCGGCTCCAGATGCTTCTAGTGCATTACATATAGAATCTACAGATCAAGGTGTTTTATTACCTAGAATGACTGAAGTACAAAGGGATAATATTCTATCTCCTGCCGAAGGTCTTTTTATTTATAATCTAGACAGTAATTGTTTTCAATACTATAAAGGCTCTTCTTGGTCTGGATGTTTAGGAGAAATGCCTATTAACTCATTAGATTGTTCTTCTACTAGTATAAATGGAGGTTACCAAGCGGGAAGTCCTTTAAATCCTAGTAATACACTAACGGTAGACGTATTTGTTAATGTGATAGAATCTTATACCATTACTACCGATACTGTGAATGGATATAGCTTTTCTGCATCTGGAGCATTTACTTCTATAGGTTTAAATACGATTACATTAAACGGTACTGGTACTCCTATAAATGAACAAACAGATAATTTTACAGTTACCTTAATGGGACGTGGCGCTAGTTGTAGTGCAAGTACTACTGTGACTAATGTGTTTGAATCCTGTCTCGCTTATTATAATGCTGGCGCTAGAACTGACGGTGTTTATACGATAGATCCTGATGGTGCTGGTAGTAACCCATCTTATGATTGTTATTGTGATATGACTAACGATGGCGGTGGTTGGACTTTAGTATTTGCTCATAATACAGCTGGTGGTTATTTTTCAAACGATTCAGAAGCAAACGAATTTAATGTAGCCTCTCCAGGATTAACTACTAATAAGTATTCTATTTTAAGCAAACTAGATGAAGTCAAATCTGCAGCAGGTTATGAATTTAGATTGCATTACCCAACGTTAAATTTAACTAATCACTGGAGCCAAACATTTGACCCTAGAAGTGGAGCATCTAGTACAAGTCCTGTAACTGGTTACACACCTATAAATATTTCTATGACTAACAATGGATGGGGTGGACTTGAATCATCTGGTGGTAATACCTATCTAGATGGAACAGTTAACAGTGGTAACTGGTTTTATTCTATAGGTAGTGTTAACTCCTGGAATGGAGGTCTTCCTTCTAACTCTACACCAGTAGATAGAGTACAGCTATTTGTAAGATAATTAGTTATAGATATCTCAGATTAAAAAAATCTCCCAAAAACAACTTGTTGTTTTTGGGAGATTTTTTAATTAAAACAAAATAATAGAATCTTACTTCTTTTTTTTGTGGTCCTTATCCTCATCTTGATTGTGAGTTTTTAACCATTCTTCACCTTTCTTATCTTTAAAAAAGTCCATCCACACATAATATAAAACTTTATCTTCTTCTACTGTTACAGAGTGGCTGGAGCCTAGAGGAATGTGTAAAACAGAGTATTCTGGAAAATCTACTTGAGCATCGTCTGCATACACGGTACAATCATTATCAGTTAAACCTAAGAATAATTGTTCTAACATAGGGTGTTCATGAGCACCTACTTTATCAGGACCAGTAGTTTGCACGGTTCCCATAGCTATTCTAGGAATAATTTTATTAGGTAAAATAGTACGACTTACTGTATTAGGACTTTTAATAGGCTCTGTATAAGATTTACAATCGGTGAATTTTGCATAATATACATTTTCAGTATTCTCTTTAGGGAATTCTTTTAAGTCCATTATATCTTGATCCGTTAATTTACTGGTTATCTTTAAATAGTGCAACGTTTCACTAGGTGTCGTTTCTATTTTAATATGATCAATAGCATTAGGTAAAAATATAGTCTCAGGCACAATTTCATAGCTTTTATCTGCCGCAATGACTTTTCCTGATCCTTTCATGAATAAATAAATGGTTCTATAACCTTCTTGGTATGTATCTACTTGAGTTTTCTCATCTCCTAAAGCGACGTGATCCACATGAATTCCTTCTATTTCATTTTCTAAAATAGATTTAGAATTCATCTTAGAATTACTAATCGATTGTGTTTCTAATTGTTCTAAGGGGATTTCTTGTGCTTGTATAACTGGAAAAATGGCAAAGAGAGTTAGTAACGATAAAATGTTCTTTTTCATTTGTTAAGGTTTTAGATATTATGAGAAAATATACAACTTATTAAAATTCTTAAAGTACTACAATAGACAAGTATAATACAATTGCCTATGTGGTAATGTGTTATCGCTTTCGCGAAAGCGAATTAAACATCTATCTCTTATAGTGTTTTGTATTACTCGATATTTGAGTTAGTACTATGTATTCTAAACGCAGTGTCCTAAATTGGTTTAGTTTTTAATGAGTAAAAAGAAGTATTTGTATTATAAATTTCTTGTTGAAAACTACGACTCTAGAATAGTACTTCTTTGTGTATTCTTTTTGTATTGATTTTTAGGAGCGATCTTTTTGCTTGCTGTTCGAGAATAGTTCTTACTATTTGGGTTAAGGAAATATTCCATTTGATATTCAATCATTTTTTCAAACGGAACGAGAAACTTACTCGTATCACAATTTTCCAAATTGTTAGTTTTAAGCAAATTAATTACTGTGTAAACAGATTCAATCGTACTTAAGCATAGAGGTTCTGGTTGCTGCTTGATGATAAACTTTGATTTAATAGTATTGTCAAAGCTCACTCTTTTAAGCTGTTGTAAGTTCTTACTCAGTTTAAGCATTTTACGAGCACATGGCCAGGTACCATCTAGTATAAATAGATAGGGATGCTGTCCCATAAAATCATTCATTTCTGTACTATTACTGGTGGATAAGTTGAAACTTTCTTTACCAGGATAGAGTAGGAAGGAAGCGTTATTTTGATCTGAAAGAATTTCATTAACACGTTGATGCTTATTAAAATCAACACCTACGATAATTTCTGCATTGTCCAGCTGTAGGTGGGTCATGTGACCGGTACCGTTTTTCTGTTTCTTATACTCTTTAGGATGCATTAAGATAACAAAGCGAGTGTTAGTTGTCAACGGTTTAATAAGGTTACAAATGCAAGTGCTTACTGGCCTCATACAAGTATAACACTGGTTTCTATGCTGTTTTAATTCTTCTTGCAATGTAATTCTCTCATTTACTATCTGGCTGCAAATTTAAGAGTTTGAATCATGCCGTCTAGAATTATCACAAGAATAAATGAAGCTAATGATACAACGAGTATTGATTTATAATTTTTGTAATTTAAAAGTTATCGTTTAGGTATGTTAACTGTAAACACTCTGTATAATAGCTTTTAAAGTTTCTTTATCTATTGGTTTATTGATAATATCCCGTATTCCAACATTATTGCATCGCTCTTTTACTTCACTGATTTGTAATGCTGTTAATGCTATTATTGGAATATTTTTGTTTTGTGCAGTAATTGCTTTTGAGGCTTCAAACCCATTCATAATAGGCATGTTGAGATCCATTAGGATTAAGTCAAAATGGTTACTGTTAAATTCTTTTAGAGCTTCTTGTCCGTTGATGGCAATGGTACAGTCATGCCCTAGCAAATTTATTAGTTTTTGAGTTACTATTTGATTGATTTTATTATCCTCGACAACTAATATTTGTAGACTTTTATGTTCTGTACTAGTATATCGTGTGGTTTCTCCATTTGGAACTTCACATTCTAGTATAAAAGAGAATTCAGATCCTATACCTACATCACTCTTAACATATAATTTGCTGCCCATCATCTTTATTAGAGACTTTACAATGGGTAGTCCTAAACCTATTCCATAAGAAGTATTTTCTTCTAGATTACCTTGATTAAAATTATCAAAAATTATAGACAGATCCTCTTTTGAAATCCCTGATCCTGTGTCAGAAACTTTAAATTCAATATAATGCTTTGTAGCCTCTTTATTTATCAATTTTATGGAAAAGGTAACAGCACCATTTGTAGTATGCTTTATAGCATTATCAATGAGTTTAGTGATTACTTCTGATAGACTATTACCATCTATAATATAGTGTTCTAATATGTCATCTGAAATATCAAGTGTTAATTGAGTTTCTTGTTGATCGGCTAGATAATTTAATGAATTTACTATGTTTCTTAATAAATCGTGTAAATTGGTTTTAGCTACTTTTAAACTGATTTTATTAGATTCTACCTCCTTAATTTTAAGAATATTATTTATAACGACTTTTAAATGGTCTCCAGAAAATTTTAGAGAATTTAAAAGCCCTTTTTTTGTATTTATTATTGATGGGTTTTCAATAAGCATTCCGGTAATACCCATAATTCCATACAACGGTGTTCTTAAATCGTGGCTAATATTTATTAATAGGTCTGATGTCAATTTATTAGCATGTTCAGCTTCATTCTTAGCTCGTACAAGTGCTTTATTCTTTTTTTCAAGTTTTTGATAAGACAATTGCTTCTTATAGTTGTAAAAAATAAGAAAGGAAGTACTTAGAAATAGTAACGTACCGATTCCCACTACGGTAATAAAATTTGCCTTTAATTGAGAGGCTTCAGCTTTTTCTTTAAATTCATTAACCTTAAAATCTGCTGTTACTTCTTCTACCTGAAGACTTTTTTCTGTATTAAAGTCTAGATCTTTATAATAATGCATTTTCTTAAGACTTGCTAAGGCCAGGTCATAAGCTCCTAACGCTTCATGTATTTCGCTTTTGAAATCATATATATCTATGAGTTCTTTATTAAGCGCATGTTCTTCTGCTATTTTAAGAGCTTTATTAATATATTTAAGTGCAAGGCTATGATCTCTTTTTTGGTTGTGATAAATAGCAAAGTTTAAATTTTGCAATAATGGATGCAAAGGGTTTTCTTTTTCAATTCTAGGTAGTAGCTCATTAGCTTTAAGAATAAAAGGATATGCTTTGTCTGGATTTTTAAAATTTAAATACATACCAGCTATGTTATAGTAGGTGTAAAATGAATGTTCATTTTTTCCTGCTTCTAGAGTGTATGATATCGATCTTTCAAAATAACCTGCAGCTTTATCTGCTGTACTCTTATCTATTGAATATATATTACCTAATCCATTAAGTGAGGCTACATTTACAAAATAGTCATCTGTTTTTTTGTCTAGTGCTATTTGGTAATACTCTTTTGCATTATCACTATCATTAATGGCCTGATAGGTGTTAGCTAGACTCACATAAGCCCGTGCTTGCAATAGTTTATCCTTAGTTTTATTTGCATGTTGCACTGCTGAAGTTGCAAATTTCAATCCATCTTTATAGTTACCACTTATATTTTTATTCTTAGATAAGGAAATTAAAACGTTCACACTATCTGCAACCTTACTTGTACTGTTTTGAGAAAAAGTAGATGCGCTATAGCAAAATAGTAGTAAGATAAGGAGTAGCTTATTCGTCAAAAGAAATACTTTAATGAAGTTAAAAGATATACAAGAATATTTTAATAACTAGAGATTTTTATTTTTTTACGATAAAGTGCATGTTATAAAAAATAATTCCAAATTCTTTAACCTCATTTGCCCATAATTAATCTTTTATATCCTTATTCAACCTAGCTTTTTTAATAAGCTCATCACGCAAGGCTAGATCTGCGTCTTTAAGTTGAATGATCTTATGAGCTATTTCTGAATAGTCCATTTTTAAGCTTTGCTTATGTGAGTTATTTAGTTCTCGTTAAAATCTATTTGGTTACAAAATTTAATTAACTTTTCTCGGTATCTCCATGGTTTTGTTTTGGCTGGTAAACGACTTAACCAATGACTGTTTGGTCCTTTACTTCCTGGTCTTTTGTTGGATAGCTCCATAGTCGTAGGAAGTAGTTTTCTACCCATTATCGTTTTAAATTCTTCAAATTGAGCTTCACTAGTAAACGAAAATCTAAATCCATCTAATTCAATAGTCAAGTAACGATAGCCTAAACTGCCGTGACGAACTGGTGCTGGAGGATCAAATTTTTCAGATGTGTACCAAGGCTTATCATCTGCCTCGATATGAACCCAATAGGCCATGTGACTCGTTTTCCAATCTTCTATATATCCAAAAGTTTTATTTTTCATTTTTTAAAATAATAGACTAATAAATGTAGTCGTTAAGTTATGGTGTAACAACCATTAAGCAATGACCTTTTAGGTATTGAAATAGGCAAGTGAAATTACCGAATTTCTATGAATTAAGGCATTTTGTTGTTCAACGACCTAGGTCATGTTACATCAAAAAAAGCTCAAAGAATCCAGTTTAGGAATCTATGAGCTTGGAAGGATTGTTCCTTAAAGAAGCTAAAATTTATTGAATGATCTTAGTCAATTCTATCGAGACCTCTTTGTAATCTTGCACTACCAGTTATCATCCCAGTAATACTAGGATCAGTGGCGTCTATATAGTTACCTGAAAAATCAAATGCTATGTAATCATTTATAGCACTTGGATATTCTGTAATAGTACAAGTAATAGAACTGTCTAGACTAATGAATAAAGGATTAGGTGACACAGAATCCATAAAAAAGAACGTACTAGCATTGGCCAGATTTGTACCATAATTAGGATAGGACCATGGATATGTTGTCGAAACTGGATTTGTTAGAAAAGTAGCAAATGAATCAGATGGAAAGAAAAATTGTCCTGAAACTTTTTCTACAAAGTTGGGTGATCCTTCTATATCAAATGCAAAAGTATCACTATCTGGTGCTATCTTATTATGAAATTTTGCGTCATAATTATAAAAAGTGATCTCTTTAAAAGTAACACCATTATCTAAACTATACTTGAAAAATACGTCAGTGTTCAATGGTGTTGGAGGCGTGTCGTCATCAGTTCTACAGCTAAAAAGTGACATACAAATTACTACCACTAAGGCAGCTTTAAATAATATTTTCATAATAATTGTTTTATAAATCTATTTTAAAACTACTTCATCAATGCGCAGTGGGAAAGGATGATTTAAGTATCTATGTAGTTCGTTCGATTTTCTATAGTGTTCATTCGATGAGCTGTTGAGATTGTTTGAAATTCTATTTTTATAATGGTTTACTTTCAAAGTATGAATTCAACATCCATGTTTAAAGTTGTATTTATAATAACTCCAGAATCAATTATTAGATTCTATGAGCCTTTATATCATTTGGTTTCTAAGTAATGAAGAAAAGAGATTCTTTCATTAGATTTTACTCTCGAAAACCTTTACTTGTCAATTTTTGCTTTGCCTGGTTTTTTACCTTTTTGGTGACTCCGTTTTCTGCGAACTTTAATAGTATTTCTCGTGTGAGATCTTTATGATTTAAGATGTAAACTTGGAGTTGAGCGCTGCCGTTTTCTAGTATATCATTGATGTCGTCGGTAGAGATACCGTTTTCTACTATTTTCAAACGGTATGATTCTGAAAGTTCATTGATCACACCTCTTCTTTCTGTCATTCTTGGGTCCTCAAAAACAGGTAGCGTTCGCAATAAGTCTTCTAGTTTTTCAACAAGAACTAACCTAGATTTTATAGCAAAATTTAAAACAGGACATTCCCAATTAGGTTCTGTATCGAATTCGTTAGTGATTGGGTTAAAATTCTCTACAAAATTTAAAACTTGTAATTGATATTCACCATCGAGATCTAGTTCTGGTCGCCATTGTAGGTCTATTATTTTTAATCGCGCATTATTACGCAACATCAATAAACTAGAACCTTCAAAATAGGACTCATGACCTGGTATGGGATCCACTTCATAAAATTGGTTGTAGGTCACTTGCCAACCAGCTTCAATTCTTAAGGGTTGAAGATTCATTGTTTAATTCTAGATTTTAAGTGCATTTAATTACTTTGAATGGATTAATACGTTTCAATGTTTTAAAGCTTACTGTTTTAAATATACGATAATTTAATTTTTTGCGACATACTGAAATGTCTAGTAAATTTTATATAACAGATTTAAAATAAATTAGTTATATGAGAATAGGAGAGTCCATCAAATATAGCTTTAATCATTGTTTTAAAAATAGTTTTGTAACACGTCCATTTATCTGTTGTCCAAGTTATAGATACACTATTAATATGTTTAAAATATTTAAAAAAATAGAACAATGGGAAAATTAGAAGGTAAAGTAGCGGTAATTACAGGTGGAGCAAGTGGAATAGGTCTTGCAACGGCTCAAGAATTTATTAATAATGGCGCTAAAGTAGTTATCTTCAGTAGAGGACAAGAGGCGCTAGATGCTGCTGTAGAACAATTAGGTTCTAACAGTTATGCGGTTCAAGGTGATGTTACTAATCACGCAGATTTAGAAAGATTGTTTTCTGAAACAACATCAAAATTTGGTGGAGTAGATACTCTATTTGTAAATGTAGGTAAAGGAAAACTGGCTCCTGTAGAAGATACTGATGAAGCATTTTTTGATGATATGATGGATGTGAACTTTAAAGGTTCTTACTTCACGCTACAAAAAGGTATCAAGAGTTTAAATGATAAGGCGTCTGTTATTATGACTACTTCTTATTTAAACGAAGTTGGTTTCGGTGGTAGTAGTTTATTAAGTGCTAGTAAAGCAGCTCTTAGATCTGTGGTACGTGTTGCGTCTGCAGAGCTTGCTCCTAGAGGAATACGAGTGAATGCAGTTAGTCCTGGACCTATCGGTACTCCATTTTGGGGTAAAATCGGTTTACCAGATGATGTTCTTACTGGAGCTGCAGAGGCTATTACAGCACAAACAGCTTTAAAGCGTTTTGGCGATCCAGAAGAGGTAGCAAAAGCAGTATTGTTTTTAGCATCTGATGATTCTTCTTATATCATCGGTGAAGAAATTGCTGTACAAGGTGGAATTAACTCTATATAATTGTAGAGAATTTATTATTTCTTAAATTAAGCCTTGTTTCAATTTGTTTGAAATGAGGCTTTTAAAATTCAAATTATGAAGAATCTTTTATCAGGTAATTATTCCGACTATACCGATACACAACTTGTAGAACTATCGATAGATGGAGATAAAAAAGCGTTACAAGGCTTAATTATTAGACACCAGATGTTTGTATATAATCTAGCTCTTAAAATGGCTGGTAATACACAAGATGCTGAAGATTTAACTCAAGAGGTTTTTATAAAGGTAATTACGGTTCTTTCTCAATTTAAAGGTAAAAGTAAATTTACTACATGGTTGTACCGCATTACCGTGAACCATTTTTTGAATAGTAAAAAACAAAATGCAAAATTAAAATTAGTGAGCTTTGAGAGTTATTTTAACTCTATAGATTCTGTGCCTAGTTTTGAATTAAACGACCAAGAACAAAATGAATTTAAAGATTCTATTGAAGAGATAAGAATTAATTGTACTACAGGCATGTTGCTCTGCTTATCTAAGGAACAACGCATGATTTACATCCTAGGAGAAATGTTTGACATAGATCACAATCTAGGTGGTGAGATACTAGGAATTACACCAGGTAATTTTAGAATCAAATTAATGAGGACCAGGCAGGAGCTATACAACTGGATGAATAAAAAATGCGGACTCGTTAATGTTAAAAACCCCTGTAGATGTTCTAAAAAAATGAGAGGTTATATTAAAGAAGGAAAGGTAGATCCTGATAATCTTAATTTTAATACGAGATATAAATCTACTATAAAAGAGATGTCTAAAAATACAGCAATACCATTTACAGATACGGTAGAAGAGTTGAATAAGAGAGTATTTCAAAGCCATCCTGCCCAAACACCTATACAAGCGTCTAAAATTATTGATGAGATACTGAATAACGACTTGATTAAATCTATTTTAGAATTATAAGTAGCTGTTAAAATATTCTACACTAGTTTTAAATTAGGACAGGTCTTTATCCTTACTTTTTTCAAGAACTTTCCATAATATCAATGAAATACCTAATATGATTCCTAAAATGAGTAGGATATGAATTAAAAGTTCATTCTCAAAAATCCAAAGAGTCACCGCACAAAAAAAGAGTAAAGAACGGCCCACAAGACCTCTAACACTAGAGAATTCTATAAAGCGATCTAATAATATCCCAAACCCTTGCTGTCCTAGAAAAGGCATGTTTTACTTTTTAAGTATATGCCATCCTAGATCGCCATGAATCCCCATTCTTCTAATTACTGTTTTACGCTTTTTAAAATTCATTTCTATTAAGGCGGTTACATTTTCTTCTACTTTATTCCATACTAAATCAGTATCTACAGCAGTTTTTATGTAGTCTATATCTAACTCACTTGCTTTTAAATTGGTCTCATTCTCATAACTGAATAGACAAGAAGAGCCATCAGTATAGACGATAATCTGTAATTTTAATACACCTCTTAGTTTTTGAAAAGCTTTTTCATTAAGGCTGTTCTTAATAGCATCTATGATTTTAGAGTCTTCTATTTTTGCCTGTTCTACTTTACTTTCTAGTCCAAATCTTGAGGTATCACAATCTCCTAATTTGTTATCGTAAATATTTTGAGAGATACCATTTTGTACTGCTATTAATAAAATACAAAATGTGAATAAATATCTTAGTTGTGTGGTTTTCATAATAGAGTGGTTGGTATGGAATTGTTTTATTGAATTCTGGTAATTGGTATTTTAAATTCCTATTCCAGACTCTTAATTAATTGAATATTATATATTTCAATTTCATTCAAAAAGCGATCTACATTCTTATGCTCTGCATGGTACCAGTCTTGTTTTCTGAAATATTGATCCATCTTGCCATTTTTATTAAAGATATATCCATATCGAGCATATATTTCATTTCGCATAATGGCCAACTCACTTTTAGACATCTTTTTCAATTCATTGGGTTCTAATTTTCTGTAAGAAGATTTTGGATAGTTACCGTAATAGATGTTTTCAAAAACTAACCTTGTTTTAGTTCCTATTTCATATGCGCTGTCTTCTATCCAGCTGGTCCATGGGTTATCTATTTTTAAGGCTTTGTAGACCTCTCCAGACTCATTAGTAAAAGTCACAAACTTACCATGATACTGGTCGCTGGTAAAATTCCCTTTCTTGTCTATTTCTATATGAGTAAGATTGATAAAATTGCGCTTACGCGATAATACCTTTTTTTCTTCCCAATAGGCATTATGCACCTGACCTATGATAACATCTCCACTGAAATATAAATGTAATTCAGATTCACTTTCACTTTCACCAAAATGATAAGAACCGGCATATTTTAATACAAATTTTGGAATCCAACTTTCCAATTGAGTTTCTTTAATTTCTTGGCCGCCCCAGTATTGAGCACAAGCAAAGTTGGATATAAATAGTAATAGAAGTAAAGGTTTCATTTTTGGGTAGGTTTTGATTGTGCTGAGTTTATTTTAATTCAAGATTTGAATCAAAAACATTGAAATTAACTTCAAATTTTTTTATAATTTTATTAATGTTATCTTTTGTCCAGTCAGTTGATTTTGGATGATGAACTATTTCGAAATTGTAATCATTAAAGTTTTCTAATTTAATTTTTGTTCCTGCTTTATTATATTTCGAATCGTAATATCTCTTAGTATGATCTCGGGATATATTTGGTTGATAATTAATTGGAGGTATTTCTGTCACATTTTCTCTAGCAATGATTCTAAATTCATTTTCATGCTTGAAACTGATATCTTTTAAGAAAACACTATCTGATAAGTTGTCAAAATTTCCTGAAATATTTGTGCTGTCTTGGAAGTTTAAATAATCTATATAGGCGAACAAATTAATTCCTTTATACAACCGTCTGTTTTAAAGCTATTTTCTAAAATTTTATTTTTGAAATCGGAGTATTTTATTCTTATAGCTAAACTTTTTGGGTCACTATATAAGTTCCACATAGCTACAGATTCTGTATGTTTTTTTCCAATTACCCAACAACTAGCGTAGTTAAAACGTTGTACTTTTTTAATGTCATCATCAATTTTATTCATTTCACTACCGAAATTATCAACAGTCATCAATTCTCTTATTGTATTAAAAACTTCATTATCGTCTGTTTCTTTTTTAAATTTTTTAAATAGTAAATGATTAAGTGAAATCCCTTCCCTTTTATCTTCAAATTTATCTAGTCTAGTTAAGTGAATAGATTCAGAAAATATTAAGGATAAGAATTTATGTAAATCTAAATATTTCCATAGATAATCATCCTCTGACATCTCATCATCTTTAATAAATCTTATATTTTTTTCCATTTCGTCTACCATTTCCAATCCCTATTATTTATAATTAAGTTAGTAAAACTAGACAAATCTCCCCTCAACTAAAAGCCGAGTTTTCAACAATCTAAGTTAAAATTAATCACCTTGAACTCCCTTAAAAAACAAATCCCTACTGGCGCTAGCCAGTAGGGATTTGTAATTACAATCTATTTAAGTAATTATTTACTTAAAAGATCTTTTATGATTTAGTATAAACCTTCATTCTTATTAGAGAAGTAATTAAAATCATGATTGTTCTCAATTTTCAATAAAGATTCATAAATCATCTTAATGACATTCTCAACATCATCTCTATGTACCATTTCTACCGTAGTATGCATGTAACGTAAAGGTAATGAGATAAGCGCACTAGGTACACCACCGTTAGAATAAGCAAAGGCATCTGTATCTGTACCAGTAGAACGTGATGTTGCACGACGCTGGTAAGGGATATCCTTAGCATCTGCCGCGTCCATAATTAGGTTGCGCAGGTTATTCTGTATAGCAGGAGCATAGGCCAGGACAGGTCCTTTTCCTATAGCTGCATCACCATTTGATTTTTTATCAATCATAGGTGTGGTAGTATCATGAGTCACATCGGTAACAATCGCAACATTAGGTTTTATGGTTTGAGTAATCATCTCTGCACCACGCAATCCTATTTCTTCTTGTACAGAATTAGTTACATATAGACCGAAATCCAATTCTTGCTTGTTCTCCTTTAATAAACGAGCCACCTCGGCTATCATAAAACCACCCATACGGTTATCTAGCGCACGACATACAAATTTGTTTTTGTTCAACACAAAAAACTCATCTGGATACGTGATTACACAACCTACATCTACACCTAGTTCTAGCACCTCTTCCTTAGTCTCACAACCAGTATCTATAAAGATGTTGTCAGGTTTAGGCGGTTGCTCTTTGGCACGAGAACGTGTGTGAATTGCCGGCCATCCGAAGACTCCAGTCACAATTCCTTTCTTAGTATGAATGTTTACCTTTTTAGACGGTGCTATTTGATGGTCAGAACCACCATTGCGCACCACATAAATAAGACCATCATCTGTAATGTAATTTACATACCACGAGATCTCGTCAGCATGTCCTTCTATAACGACTTTAAACTTTGCATCAGGATTAATAACACCTACTGCGGTACCATAATTATCAGTAATAAACTCATCTACATATGGTTTCAAGTAGTCCATCCACACCTTTTGACCGTTCCATTCATAACCAGTAGGAGAGGCCGTATTTAGGTATTTTTCAAGAAAGTCGAGAGATTTTTTATTTAAAATGCTTTTTTCAGCCATGTGATAAATTTTAGAACGTGAAGATAATAATCTATGCTCAAAAACGCTTGTATATTATAGGGTTTCTTATTTTTGGAATACTTTTAGTGTGTAAATGAATATGATGAATAAGGTTATCGTTTTATTAATGGTTTTTTGTGGTCTCGCTTTCGCGAAAGCGCAACAGACACCATCACCACAGCCTGTATCAAAGGACTCGATCATAAAATCTCCTGCCGAATATTTTTATGTAGATGGAGATTCTATCAATGCGATAGAATTAAATAGTGTCCTGCTCTTACAAGATCTAAAATTTGAGAGCAGATACGAGCGTATTAAATACCTGATTTTAAAACGTAAAGTATTAAAAGTGTGGCCGTATGCAAAACTTGCGGCAGAACGACTTACTGTTCTAGATCAACGACTGTCTTCTCTTAGGACTAAAAACCAAAAGAAGAAATACTCTAAAATGGTAGAAAAATACATAGAAGAAGAATTTACTGCCGAACTTAAGAAACTAACAAAAACCGAAGGACAAATACTCATAAAACTCATTCATAGACAGACCGGTGACACCGCTTATGCGCTTTTGAGAAGACTGCGTAGCGGCTGGAGTGCTTTCTGGTTTGATAAAACAGCGAGCCTTTTTGATATCTCTTTAAAAGAAGAATACAGTCCTGAGGCTGTTATAGAAGACTTTTACATAGAAGATATCTTATTAAACAGCATTACAGACGATAAGTTAGAAGACCAAGAAGCGGCGATAGAATTTGACTACTTTAAGGCTCGTAAAAACTGGAAGGAGTATGAGAATAACCTGCCAGAGTCTTATGATAGCATACAACTGTCTGCAAGAGCGCAACGTATTAAGGAATACAGAGAGAAAAAAGCACGCAAAGCAAAACGCAATAAGAAATAGGAGCGAGGTGTGTTTATTAAGATTACACAACTATTACCTCTTAAAATCTAAAATTTAGGTTTTCTTTAATTAGGAATTTATACTTCTGTGAGATTTATCTTTTAATATTGGGTAACCATAAAAAAGGAAATAAAATGAATCTTATAGCACAATTACAGTCTCTAGCGGAAGGTAGCGCATCACGTCATCCAGGAGAATCACAAGAAATCATGTCTAAGGGTATTGAAGAGCTTAAAGCGTCTCATATCGTTTCTAAATCTCTGAAGACAGGAGATAAAATACCAGCAATTCAATTACCTAATCAAAATAACGAACTGGTAGATGTCAACGAGATTTTAAAAACTAACAAAGTAGTACTTTCATTTTACCGTGGTGGATGGTGTCCCTATTGTAATCTAGAATTAAAAGCACTGCAACATTTTTTACCAGAGATGGAAGAAAAAGGAGCGAGGCTTATCGCAATTACTCCAGAGACTCCAGATAATTCTATGACTACTCACGAGAAGAATGAGCTCACATTTGACATTCTTACTGATAAAAATAATGAACTAGCTAGAGCCATGAATCTGGTTTTTACACTTCCAGAAGACCTACAAGGACTGTATAAAAAATTCGGTATTGATCTAGATGGAACGCAGGGAAATACAAGCCAAGAATTACCTCTTGCAGCTACTTATGTAATAGGAAAAAATGGTATTATTGAGTACCATTTTATAGAAGAAGATTACAAGCTCCGTGCCGATCCAAAAGAGATCTTAGACAAGTTGTAATTTAACATATTCTCGTACTATAGGCAATGTCTATACTTAGTTTTTAAAATTCAAAAAGCCTTTATCTTCAATAAGATAAAGGCTTTTAAGTTAATAATTAATTGATCTATTGAACTGCTTGTAAAGCATCTATATTTCCATAACCAAATCTTGAATTACGACTAGGATAGAACTCACTAGACTGCTTCATTTTATTTAAAACTTGCTCTCTAGACCAGCTAGGATTTTTGCTCCATATTAGCGCAGCGATTCCTGCCGTTGTAGCGGTCGCGACAGAGCTACCACCTACGTATTTACGTGTCCCATTATTGAATCCTAAAGTAGGTACAGTTCTAGACTCGTCACTAGCACGTTGCATGATAATTGTAAAATCTATCTCGCTACCTTCATGACAAATATCGCAACGGTTATATCCATTATCTTTTAATCCAGTAACGGCAACTGTCTCACTCATACTTGCAGGAAAAATAACACCGTACCAGCTAGTAAGTGATGTAGACGTACCACCTGCGGCAACTATCATCTTGTTGCGAGAGTAGGCATATTTTACAGCATCTTTTACATTACCTATGCTCCATACATAACCTATAGACATAGAGATTATCTTTACATCGTTGCGGTTACCTAGAGCCTTGAGAGCGTTACTTACACCTTTACGTTCATGATAGTCGTTAAGTAGCACGTCTTCTGTACCGCGATAGGCTACCATGTTAGAGTTATAAGCCACACCTACTGGCATTGCGTCGTTATTACGTGGGCTGGCTATAGTAGACGCCATAGTCGTTCCATGACCACAACGGTCATTAGGTCCATCTGTATTATTGCTCCACCACCAGTTAGAGTCTATAAAAGTTCCGAATTTTTGAATACTACGTCCAGAAGAAGCGCCGTCATTAAAATCACTACCTAGTAAACTTTGATTTGCACTTATTCCTGTATCGATAAGTCCTACGGTAACACCAGCACCTGTACTATAATTCCAGGCATCGTCTATGTTGTGTATGTTGTAATTCCATGGTTTCCATGCGTTAGGTGATATAACTGTATAGTCATTGCTATTGATACTTTGTCCGCTTTGATCACAGCCAGAACTAGATTTTAAAACGACTCCATTAGGATCTACATATAAACCATAACCTATAGGATCTATATAACGTATGTTGTTAGCAGCTTGTAAAGCGATTACAGTTTCTAAATTATTGATTTTAAGCTCAATAGAGTTAAGTAATTCATCAGCGGCAATAAGGAAATCTTCTGTTTTATTGATTCCTTCTTTATTAGCAGCAATAGAGATAGCGTTTTGTTTTGCTGCAATTAGGTCTGTTGTTTTTACTTGTGCAAAATGCTCACCTGGCTGTCCATAACCTAAACTAAGAATACCATCACCATGCATTATGGCACTGTACAGTACGTTTGCAGGTGCATGTGTCCAGTCTACATCTCCAGATTGTTGCAACTGGTCAGATATGTATTGATTCACTTCTTGAATGGTGAGGGTTTTACTACTTACAGATGTTTCTGCCTGAAAGTCTGCCTCTTCATTATTACAAGCTGTAAAAATGAAAATGGATAGAACTAATAAGGATAGTTTTTTCATTTGATAATTGGTTTAAAGGTTGTTACCAAATTATTGATTTATTCGTATAATAATTACGAATTCATCTATTTTTTCAAACTTTAACTAGTAAATGATTATGAGAAAACAAATTTTAATAGTTATTAATCAATTGTGTATCAGGGTGAATAACTGTTTTTATTTGTCTACAGTGGTCTGTATGGGCTGTAGTTATAAGGTATTGCAAAGAGTATTTCATCGATTCTATTCCATGCTAGGCATTCTATAATTACAGTAGTGGTATTAACTCATAATTTTTGTGAGCTGTTTTTGGTTCATTTATTTTTGATCCATATTTTTTTATAAAAAAGTGCGTCATTTTCTTTTTTAGTCCATTAGATTTGTCATTTAACATAAATCTAGACAATACTTTATTATGGGCAGAAAGACATCTCAAAAAATGCGCGAATTACACAGGCACTTAGGCTTCTTTTTGGCAGGAATCATGGCCGTTTATGCTATTAGTGGAGTCGCTTTGATCTTCAGAGATACAGATGCATTAAAGAACGAAATTAAAATTGAGAAAACAGTAGAAGCTCGTTTATCTAAGGATAAGGTAGGACCTGCTCTCAAAATCAAAAATCTTAAAATAAGTAAAGAAGAAGCCGGCGTTTACTACTTTAAAGGTGGTAGTTATAATAGCATTACTGGAGAAGCTAGTTTTGTAAAAAAAGAACTTCCTTACATACTTGATAAAATGACGCATTTTCATAAAGCAAAATCAGGAGAGCCATTGTTCTTTCTTAATATTTTCTTTGGTGTATCGCTTTTATTCTTTGTTATATCGGCCTTCTGGATGTTCATGCCAGGTACTCAGATATTTAGAAAAGGAATCATATTTGCCGCAGCAGGGCTAGTGCTTACTCTTATTTTGTTGTTTATATAATAGGATAAGAAGTAATAGATATAGTTATTAAATTAAAAAGCCAAGTCGTTAGACTTGGCTTTTTTAGTTGAAAAGAGCTTGGTTTTAGTAAGTAAGCAATCACAATTCTGATTAAAGAATTACGTAAATGATCTGGTTGCTCTCGGTCAACTTTAATTTAAGCACAAAATCCCCCTACAGGTTTGGATACCGTAGAGAGGATTCCTCTTCTTAAAAAAAAAAGGGCTGTGCTTTAATGTCCTGTTCTTTTTAATTGAATAATACCTACAGTATTCAGTAATCTAATAATGAGGTAAGTTACATCAATTTCGTACCATTTCACACCAAAATTAGCTCTATTTGCATATTTATGGTGATTATTGTGATATCCTTCACCCATCATTAAGAAATCAAATCTAAAAAGATTTTTACTAGTATTCTTCATTTTAAAGTTAACATAGCCATATATATGACCGAACCAGTTGATAATCACACCATGTATAGGTGCCATCATAAAAGTGATAGGTAATAATAACCACTGCCACCATGCTGTAGCAAAGTATGCAAAGAATAATATGTAAAGCGTGATCCATAACAATCTAGAAAAACGAGAACTTGCAAAAGAGTCAAACGCTTTCCATTGTGGTACATTCTTAGTAAATCTAGCCTCAACTGGAACTCGATTTTTATTAATGTCTTGATACGTAGTCTTTGTTTTCCACATCATCGCAAACATATTATCATCATAAGATGGTGAGTGTGGATCTTTTTCTGTGTCTGTAAAAGCATGATGCATTCTGTGCATGATTCCATATCCATAAGCACTTAGATAACTAGAGCCTTGAAAAATCCATGTAAGTACAAAAGTGATGCGTTCCATGGTTTTAGACATTGTAAAAACTTGATGAGCTGCATATCTATGTAAAAAGAAGGATTGAAAGAAAAGCCCACCGTACCATAGTACCAGTACTAGAAGTATAACTGCCATAATCTATTTTTTTTACAAAGGTAAAAGCAGTTGTGTTCTTAAACTATGAACCTAGATCAAGAAATTCGTTTTCTAATACGGCTCAAAGCCTGTGCGGTTACACCTATATAAGAACTTATATATTTGAGAGGCATAATTCTTAGTAGCTCAGGTCTTTCTTTAAATAGCTTAAGGTAACGTTCTTCTGCTGTGAGGTTTAGTAAATTTTGTTCTCTACTAGATTTAAGTAAGAAAAGACGTTCTGCTGTGAGTCTACCTATTAGATTTCCTATCTGTGTGTTTTTGTAAACGTCTTGTAAATCGTCGTAGGTAATGCTTAAAATACTTGTTTCTGTAAGTGCTTGTAACTGATAAGAAGAAGGCTGTCTGGTAAGAAAAGAATCATAAGCACTCACAAATTGGTTTTTAAAACTAAAGCCAAAAGTGATTTCCTTTTCTGTATCATCCTTAGGTATAAAAAGACGCACCACACCAGATTGAATAAAAGAAATGTGATTTTCTACCTCATTTAAACCCAAAAAAACAGTCTTTTTAGGTATTAATCGATGCGTCAATTTTGAGATAAAGAATTCCCAATCCTTATCTGTAATGTGCGCGATGCCCTCAAGATGTTGTTTAATTTGTTGCATTAAGAATATTAAATCTTATTCCATATCAAAGATAAGAGGATTTCATTAAAACCTCTTTAGAGAGGTAGTATTTTAAGTCTATTTTATTAAGTGTATTTTCTTTCTGGTAAACGGCTAACAATTGATTTTAAATTTAATAATGTTATGTTTCCGCTTTCGCGAAAGCGAATACCACAACAAACCTTCTGTAATTTTATGGATTCTATAAGTGTTTTTTAAATTTCTTTGGCCCATTTTTACGTGTCTTTAATGAAGACGATAAATAATAGAAACGTATATGTCTACTGTAATAAAAAACATTTCACCACTAGGTTTTCCATGGAAAACGAAAGATCCATTCTTATTTTGTGCTCATCACAGAGACTATTATCCGGCAGGTAATGCAGATCTAGGTGTTCCTGAAAGAGAAAAAGCTGGTAGAAATATAGGCAATGATTTTACAATTAAAGACGGTTATAGAATGTACCATGGTAGTAATGTGCCTGGTTTCCCATACCATCCACATCGTGGTTTTGAAACCATAACTATAAATAAAGAAGGTTTTGTAGATCATTCTGACTCATTAGGTGGTGCAGGTCGTTTTGGCGCAGGAGATGTTCAATGGATGACTGCCGGAAAAGGTATATTACACAGTGAGATGTTTCCCTTATTACAAGAAGATAAGGAGAATACACTAGAGATGTTTCAAGTATGGCTCAATTTACCTCGAGCAAGTAAAATGGTGCCGCCACATTTTAAAATGCTGTGGAAAGAGAATATTCCGGCTATTAATTATAGAGATAGTCAGGATAAAATCACAACGGTAGATCTTATTGCTGGAGAGATCAATCAATTGCGTGCTCTAGATCCTACACCAGATTCATGGGCAGCGCATGAAGATAACGAAGTGCTTGTGGTAACTATAAAGATGGAAGCTGGTGCAACTTATACACTGCCCAAAGCAAAATCGAGTACAACTACAAGGACTTTATATTATTATCGTGGGACAGCTATCCATATCGCTGGCACTGCGGTGCATGAAAATCACTCTATAGAAGTAAATGCCGCTGTAGATTTAGAGATAACAAATAGCACATCAGACTCTTATATACTTGTTTTACAGGGTAAACCTATTAATGAACCGGTGGCGCAGCACGGGCCATTTGTCATGAATACACAACAAGAAATAAGAGAAGCCTTTGCAGATTATCAAGAGACACAATTCGGTGGCTGGCCGTGGCCTCAACAAGAGCAAGTACATGATCGAACTAAAGGCAGATTTGCGCTACATAGTGATGGTCGAGAAGAGAGTTTTGAAGAATAAACTCTCAACATAATTAAGAATCTCGCAGTTTCTTTTAAGTTATAAAGCAACGCTAGCATTGCAACTGGAACAGGAGATGGTTTTACCTTTTTTTAAATCTCTCTCGTAAAAGGTAATGGCTGCACCACAATCTGGACATGGAATGACAGACGTTCTTTCCTTTTTAGTTTTGGTAAACTTCTTGAATAGATCTAGTTTCTCTTGATCTAAATCTGTTTTTTCTTCTATGCCTAACTTTACATCACAATTAGAACATGCAAAAGTGGTGCCTTTTAAAAATTCTTCTGTGTTTACAAGTATAGGCGTAGCACAAGAAGGACATGGTATGTTGTTGATCATGTTTTAATAGGTATAAATGTCTGAATTAATGATGCAAATTTACTGAAGTTCTCAGTATTTGCTTAGAAATAATGGTGATGGTGTACGCTTTCGCGAAAGCGGAACTTTTATCTAACTCTAAGAATACAAAATCAAAAACACACCTATCATGATGCCCGCTAGAGGAATCAGTTTTTTGCGTTTGTTCTTTTCTTTAAATAAAATACCTCCCAAAACAACAGCTATGATTATCTGACTGCGTTTTATGGCACTTAATAACATGATCAAAGCCTCTGGATCTTGAAGTGCTTTAAAGTAGAAGTAGTCTGCTGTTTGTAATAGGATTCCTACTGCAGGAATGGTCCAGCGAAATTTGAAAGCTTTTCTTTTACTAGCATATGGAAACCACGTTATGGATAATATAACCAGCAATATTAATATGGTGTAAAAACAGAACCAGAATTGCAACGTTTGCGGATTAAGTAAAAGCCCCTGAATCAGGAATTTATCATATAAACCACTAGATGCACCTAGAAAAGTAGCGCCTATTATGGCAAAAATCCATTTGTTACTTTTAAAATGTATGCCTTCTTTTTTACCTATTTGTGAATACATAATCACCGATAGAATAATCATAAAAAAGCCCAACCACTGCCAGTTGTTAGGTGCTTCTTTATAAATAACAATAGCACCTATAAAGGTGAAAAATGGTCCTGCAGAGCGTATAGGAGTGACTATGGTAAGTGGTAAGTGTTTTAATGCCTGGTAAGCGAGTATCCAGGAAGATGCCATGATCATAGATTTTATAAGTATAAAACCGTGCGTGGTCCATGGAATAGTTTCTATATAAAAACCTAGTTCTCTAGTAATATCTGGATAGAAAATAGAACCTATATAAAACGGTACTATAAAAAGAAACCCAGCTGTTATGGTGCCTAATAACACAGGGAAAACCTCATTTCCTTGTACGGCATGCTTCTTACATAAGTTATGTAAGCCTAAAAATAAAGCGGCCAAAAGACCTAAATACATCCACATGCCGCGAAGATAGTTTTTTGATACAGTTGACCAAATTTAAGATGCATATAGCGGCCTATATTTCTTAGCACAAGTTTAACAGCCTAATAGCTCATTATGTGACAAATAACTTAGTCTTTTGTATTCTTAAATAAATCAAATACATAATATCCATGAAAAAAGTTTTATTCCTACTAGCGGCTATAAGCATTCTTACTAGTTGTAAAGAAGAAAAAGAGGTAAAAGAAATGGTTGAAGCACCTGCTGCAACTACAGAGATGCCAGAAGCACAATCAGAAATCACAACGTTTACTAACAGTATAGAAATAGCACATAAGAAAGAAGCTTTTCTATCTAATGATGCGGTAGCTTATGATTTTACGGTTGCCTTTGGTGGTAATACTTTATTAGATGGTAAAATTACTCAAAAGACAGATGGTTCTATGGTACGCATAGATAACAAAGACGGTAGTGTAATCGTTTTTGATGGTGATAAGGTGTATGCAAGTAATGAAGAGCTAGCTGCAAATCCTATGACAAGATTTCACATTTTCACATGGTCTTATTTCTTTGCAATGCCATATAAATTAAATGATCCAGGTACACAGTGGTCTAGTGAAGAAATGCTTACTTATGGAGATACACAATATCCAACTTCTAGATTATCTTTTGAGAATGGAGTAGGAGACACGTCAGAAGACTGGTATGTGGTATATAAAGATCCTAAAACAAACGTACTTGACGGTGTTGCATACATTGTTAGTTATGGAAAAGGTGTTGAAGCTGCAGAAGAAGAACCTCATTTTGCAAAATATGAAGAACTTACTGTTGTAGATGGTGTGCCATTTGCGTCTAAATGGTCTTTCCGTAACTGGAGTAAAGAAGAAGGTTATACTAATGAGATAGGTGTAGCATCTATTACAAATGTTGAGTTTGTAGAAACTCCAGCTGCATTCTATGCACAACCAGAAAATGGTGTTGTAGTACCTATGCCAGGAGAGTAGTTTTTCCAAAACATATTTTTTAGAAAACGAGAATCTAGTAATAGGTTCTCGTTTTTTTTTAAGTCATTCTATTTTTGTGATGGGAATTTTGTCAATTCTTACTTATTTCTACATACTCAAAGAAGTGTCACAGGTCGTTTTAACAAATTATTAGACGTTGAAAGGTGAATTTTGATGTTTTTTAACTAGTTTTTTGTTAAATGAGGGAAACCGTAAAATGTTCTCAAAAGAATGAAATATTTTTACCTTTTGTTAAACAAAACTTATCTTTAAATTAACTTATTTAATAAATGACTTGGTTTCAAAATCTTAATATTTTCAAGAAACTTACCCTTCTTATCCTACTAATTTTATCTGTGGGTACAGTGTGTGGATATATAGCTCCTTCTTATGAGGGGACTCTTACCTACGGTAAATTAAACCTTATTTCTATAATCATACTTTTTGCTACCGTATTCTGGTCACTAGTTAATACAGGCTTGTTAATGAATAGGTATAAACGTAAGCTGTCTAAGCAATCATTCTGGATATTCCTGAGCATACTTCCATTTCTGTATATGGTTTTTTTAATATTTACAGGAAAATTGTAATTTATTGAAATTTAATAAGATAGATTTTTTTAAAGGTCTTTTAACCAGTACATCGAGCTCGTTTTAACAACATATACTCGCCATTTCTTTTAAATTCTCTTATAGATATACCTGTATAACGTTTAAAGGTTTTTGATAAATGGCTTATGTCTGTAAAACCTAGATCATCTGCTATTTGAGTAAGTGTAAAGTTAGAGTTAAGAAGACGTATCTCTACAAGTTTGAGTTTTGCTTTAATAATATATTCTCTTAAGGACATATTTACTTGTTTTTTAAAATACTCACTAACATAGGTAGGTGACATCATAAATACACTAGCGAGGTGATCAACTTTTAAAAGTTCTGTTTTATCAATGTTCTCATTGATGTAGTTAAGCATTTTTGTGATTCTTTGATCTGTAGTGTTATCTGAAACTTCGCTGTAAGTTCCTTTTTTTATATTTCTTATTAAAATTTCTAGTATACTAGTCATTAAACTAGTTATTAGGTTAATAGAAGTAGATCCATAGTTTCTCGACTCGGCTAGTATAATTTGTACAATACTCTCGAGATGTTTTCTATCTATTTCGTCTTTAATTATATCACCTGGCAACTGATTATAATTAGATAGAATAAAAGATGCTTCTTTAAACCATTCATTTCTATCAATATTAATTTTCCCTATATCCTTGAAAAAGGAATCTGTAAATTTTAAAAAGACAAATGTGGTAGGTTTCTCTACCGTAAAAGAATGGCATTTTAAAGGTGGTAATAGAAACAGGCTGTTTTTATGATAAGGTGAAAGGTTGTAATTAATGCATTGGGTGCCTTCTCCAGATTTTATAAGTACCAGTTCAAAGAAATTATTTTTAACAGGGCGAGGCTTCCATTCTGTTAATTCTATTTCTTGTATTTCAAAAGGTTTATATGTTTCTATAACATTCATTTATCTGGTATTTTGATCAAATTTAATCAATTCCCTCTATGGTTATCTATGATATAGGTAATTAACCTTGATTTGTACCTATATATCCTTTATTAATACCTTAATTAAGCTTGTTGGTACTAATATCTTTGTGCCTGTGTAAATAGCAAATTTTAAATTCATGAACACACCTAACATTTCAAAAGAAGAAATACTCAACGCATTCCGTTATAGACATGCAACAAAAGAATTTGATGCTTCTAAAATAATATCTAATGAAGATATGGAGTTTATTCTTAAAACCGCACAACTATCACCTAGTTCGTTTGGTTTTGAACCATGGCATTTTATAGTTGTCCAAAATAAAGAGCTACGTGAATTATTAAAACCTGTGGCTTGGGGTGCTCCTTTAAAATTAGATACGGCTAGTCATTTTGTTTTAGGACTAAGTATGAAAGCACCTATGATAAAACATGATGCAGATTATATCACACGTATGATGAAAGATGTTAAGCAACTGCCAGAAGATGTGATGGAGATGTATTCTAAGTTTTATAGAGAATTTCAAGAACGTGATTTTAACCTTAATACAGATAAGAAATTATTCGACTGGTCGTCAAAACAGACTTATATCGCATTAGGTAACATGATGACTGCTGCAGCATTGATCGGTATCGATTCTTGTCCTATAGAAGGTTTTCATCAAGAAAAAGCAGAGGCTTTATTACAAGATAAATTTGGTGTAGATATCAATAAATATGGCTTGTCATTTATGACTGCATTCGGTTATAGAAAAGCAGATCCAGAACACCCAAAAACTAGAAGAGAACTAGAAGAAATTGTAAGTTGGAAATCCTAATTTTGCTTATACATCTTATAAGAATGATTTTAGTTTTATAGATACATTACAATATTTCTTTTACTGGATAGTTGATCACTGAGCAACTTATATTTTATGAATACAAAACCTGTTTTATATTCCATTCTAGACCTGGCATTAGTTTCTCAAGGTCATACACTTAAAGAAACCTATAACAATGCTTTGAGACTGGCTCAACATGCAGAATTGTACGGTTATACGCGCTACTGGCTGGCAGAGCATCATAATGCTTCTAATATTGCTAGTAGTGCCACATCTATATTGATAGGGTATGTAGCACAAAGTACCAATACTTTGCGCATAGGTTCTGGAGGTATCATGTTGCCCAATCACTCGCCACTTATCGTTGCAGAGCAATTCGGCACGCTAGCATCTTTATATCCTAATCGTATAGATCTAGGACTGGGTAGAGCACCAGGTACCGATAGAGAAACCGCACAAGCTATACGATCTGATTTCATGCAGGCAGCGCACTCTTTTCCAGCCGAATTAGAAAAAATACAAACTTATTTTTCTAAAGAAAATGCCACTGCGCAAGTAAGAGCTACCGTTGCCGAAGGCGTAGACGTACCTATTTATATACTCGGTTCTAGTACAGACAGTGCACACCTTGCGGCTAGAAAAGGGTTGCCATATGCATTTGCAAGTCATTTTGCTACAACTCATTTAATGGAGGCTATACAGATCTATCGCAATGAGTTTACACCATCACAAGATCTAGAAAAACCTTATGTAATGGCAGGTGTCAACATTATTATAGCAGACACTGACGAAGAAGCAGAAAGAATGTCCACCTCATTAATACGCATGATAGTAGGAATCTTCACTGGTAACCGTGATTATGTACAACCTGGTACAGAGATGAATGATGAATTTAGAGAGTTATTAAAACATCCTCAAGTACATCAAATGTTGAAGTATTCTTTTATAGGTAGTAAGAGTAAAGTTAAAGCACAAGTAAAAGACTTTATTGAAAAAACTGGGGTAGATGAGTTAATTGCTGTCACTAATATTTATGACACAAATGACCGAATAAGATCTTATGAGTTATTTTCAGAAATAATGAAAGAATTGGCTTAAAACTCCTTCTTAAATTGTGGTATCTTCAAGTAAAATAGGTAAATTGAATTGATATCATAAAATGCATTATAAACTCTTAATTGTGTTATAGTTAGCGGTAATATATCTAATATTGCCGCCTCGTATTTACGACATGAAATAATTAAGATTTAATAGTATGGATAACATGATAACCTTTTGTATCACTGTATTTACAGGTTTTTTTGCGATAACTAATCCTATATCTAACATGACCGTTTTTTTATCGCTTACTCAAGGAGCAGATAAAAAAACAAAACTCGACATTAATAGAAGAGCAAACATCATTGCTTTTATTATTGTGACCGTGTTTGTTCTTCTAGGTAAATTTATTTTTGAATTGTTCAACATCAGTATTCCTGCCTTTAAAATTACTGGTGGTATTTTGATATTCTTCATAGGTTTTGACATGCTGCAGTCTAAGCAGTCTAGTGTAAAAAGCATTGATAATGTAAACATAGATGAGAACATAGCCGTATCACCACTTGCTATTCCTATTCTTGCAGGTCCCGGTACTATCGTTACCGCGATGAATTTTGTGTCTAAAGTTGAGATGTTACAAATTATTTTAGTGATCGCTATTTTTGGTTTTATGAGTTTGCTTACTTATTTCACCTTTAAATTGAGTGATCTAATTGTGAGAATAGTAGGAAATAACGTAATATCTGTAATTGGTAAAATTATGGGACTTATTATCGCGATAATAGGTACAGGTATGATTATTCAAGGTATTAAATTATCATTTGACCTTATTAAAAACTAAGTATAGTATAGATAGCTCTAATACGAATGCATAAAAAAAGCTTTCTAACAGTTCTCTGTAGAAAGCTTTTTTTATTTAAAAATTAGGGACGTTTACTATCTAGCAGCGTCATCTCTTTCTAGATTATTATGACGGTCACCGCCCTGACTGTGTAATTTGTTCTCCTCATCATTTAAGGCTGGTGTACCGTTGCTTTTTTGGGCTGCAGTTCTACCAGGTATATCTAGATCACCACCTGTAAAATCTACTTTTTCTTTTCTATCGATGAGTTGCTGGTCTGCATTATTATCGCTGTGCAAGTTAGCATTGTCCTGATTTAATAGATCTTTATCGTGCTGCGTTATTTCTGGATTGTAGGTTAATTCTTTTTCTGTTTTTGTGGTTTCCTTTTTCATAATATCTTGTCTTTTCTTAAAGATAGGCAACAAGAACGCCGTAAGAATACCGTTTAACAATATCTCAACATGGGTTTATCATAACTTTTATAATAAGAGGTCTATTATGTTAAAATAAGCTTATAGCAAGATATTAGTGGCGTGCTGACAAGTAAATTATGGAAAAGGAGTGATGCTAGAAGTAAGAATCTATACAGCCATCATTTTAAGAATTATCAAAATGATGTAATAAAGTCTAGGTGTGGGAATGTAAATTCCGCTTTCGCGAAAGCGGAACACACAAAAATCTATATGCTATACTGTAATTAAGAAAGCGGTTTGAGATTCTTAAAACTAGAATTACTCGGTTCTTCAAAGAGTTCTAGATTAAAATAAGGAACAGCTGCAATGGTATGGTCAAAGATGTCTGCCATGATGTATTCATAGTTTTCCCATCTCTTATCACTACTGAAGGCATAGATCTCTAGCGGCATGCCCTGACTAGTAGGAGCGAGCTGTCGCACCATAATCATCATGTCTTTATTGATACCAGAATGGTTCTCAATATAGGTCTCTATGTATTTTCTAAAAACGCCTATGTTAGTCATATTACGTCCATTCAAGGGAAGTTCTTTATTGATATTATTTTTCTCATTATAGCTATCGATAGCTGCCTGGCGCTTTTCTACATAGCTAGAAATGAGGTCGATTTTTTTTAAGGTATCTACTTCATCTTTAGATAGATAAGTGATGCTATCTAACTTAATGTTTAAGGCTCTTTTTATACGTCTACCAGGAGAGTTTTCCATGCCTCGCCAGTTTTTAAACGAGTCAGATATGAGCGCATAAGTAGGAATAGTAGTAATGGTTTTATCAAAGTTTTGCACCTTTACCGTAGATAGATTAATCTCTACCACCGTACCGTCTGCACCGTATTTTTCAAAAGTAATCCAGTCGCTTATACGCACCATATCATTAATAGAAACCTGTATACTGGCTACAAAACCTAATATCGTATCTCTAAAAACAAGTATGATTATAGCAGACGCCGCACCCAGTGTGGTCATGAATTTTATGAATTCTATACCAGTGATAATCGCAAAAGCAGAAAATATACCGATTACCCAAGCAAAAATCATAAATACCTGTATGTAGCTATCTATAGGTTTATCCTTTAATCTAGATAGTGTTTTAAAATAATCCTTGAGTGCACTCAATAAACTACGTGCAATCCATAGGGTAAGAATTATGGCAAAAACCTTAAAACCCTTTTCTACCATATTCTCAAAATATGGAAAATCGGCAAAGACTACTGGTATAAACTCTAGACCAAGAATAAGCGGTATAATGTGCGCCACATTTTTGGGTACTTTGTTAGTAACCAAGAAATTATCAAACTTTGTTTTAGTCTTAATTGTAAACTGGGTAAACAGATTTACAATAATTCTTTTCACTATATAATCTACGAGTAATGCTACTATCAATAAAGCGATAAGTAGCGCGATCATATTGATATATCTAGCATAAGTGACCGACATGCCCATCTCAATTAGATAATCGTATAAAAAGTGTTTTGCATACATAATAAGGCTGTTTTTAATAATTCTAGCGTAGGGTATAAAAACGCTAAAACCTCAAAGAGTGTACAAAATTAGGCATCATAAAATAGATAGCACATTCTTTAACAAGGTTATTTATAGCGACTCTATTAAATCACGATTATCTTATCCTGATAATGGAGTGTTTAAGATCTAATTACATAAAAAAAATCCCTTAAAAATGATTCTTTCATTTCTAAGGGATTTTAAACATCAGTAATTTATATAATACTGTAATTACATATGTGGTATACTATTTTAAATAGAATAAGTTATTCCTCTTCGGCAGCAGCGAGAACATCATCATGGTCCAGTTGTGCATCGATAATTCCTACCGGTTCTGGAGTAGAATCTTTTAATGCGACAAAAGCCTTTAAACGCTCCATATCATTCTCTTCTCCAGTAAAATATGGAAATACATCCATAATAGGCGATTCTGAAATTGCAGGAATCGTGTATTCTCCCATCGTGTCTGCCATCGTGCTTACCGTGTTGTCATAAGCCTCTTTTACATCGTTAGCTTGCACTAGTAAATATAAATTAGTCTTACGTTCCTTGCCGCTTTCTTCGTCAAAGGCGATAAGAGACACACGCGACTTGAACCATCTATCCGTATTCTCAAAAGGGTGGATCTCTGCAAAGTTTGCCACCTTAATATTAGTAATCTTAATCTCTTCACTCTCTGGCAGGTAAGCCGCCATTTCATGAGTGATTCTACTCTCAGCCTCTGTATAAGAAATCGCATCTACTAGAAACGGTTCTGTCTTTATCTTTTGTGTTCCTGACGCTTCATCAAATTTTCTATATTTCACTTTACATTCGTACCAGGTTGCGCTCATCTTTTTTGTTTTTATGGGTGCCAAATATACCCTAGCACAACAACCCAAATCTTTAAAAAACCGAATAGATATTCACAAATTGAATCAAGTCCCTTTAGGTCGTTTGCTTCTAGCAGTTTAGAGATTTTAAAATTTTAAAAGTTCTTTGTTCTCTACAGTTCCGCTTTCGCGAAAGAGGGAAAAATATCTGGCTTTATTGCGGGAAACCGTAAGGGTTAACCCACCAAACTCTCCAATGCATAAAACAAACGGTTCTTAGCGTTATCCTGTGATCCAAATACAGAACGGAACAAATCACCAGTTTTGGTAATTAATAACCACTGTGGTGTGCCTTCTGCTTTAAACTGGTCGTAGACTTTGTGGTGTTGGTCTATGTAAATAGGGAAGGGAATCTGGCCGGTGGTAAATATGCTTTTTATGTTTTCTTTGTTTCCCTCGCGTTTTTTAAAATCGCTGTGTATAGCGGCTACTTGTATACTGGGATATTGCAGTTGAAACTCATAGGCGAGTGGTATGGCGCGACCTGTGCAGCCTAGACAGTCATTGTTATAGATAAGTAATAACTGCACTTGGTTTTTGTGCTCTTGCATGAGATCTACCACGTTACCATCGAGATCTTTTACTACTATAGTGTCTATACTAATGGGTAAGGTGTCGCTCATTTTTATGGTACTTTGCTGGTTATATAAGATCTACTATCTAGTGTATAGATTGCTTTTTTTCTACTCGCGTTACCGATTGCAACGGCATCCTTTTGTTTTTCTTTTTAAAACAAAAGATATAGTGGAAAGCGGGACCCTTTTTAGGGAAACGCCCATAGAAATATAGGGGTTCTATTGCTTTAAGTAAATGGAAAAAGGGGGACTGGTTTACTTATTAAAGAGTTGTTTAATAGATTTAAGTAATTGGTCTTTTATTTTATCTAAAGATTTTGGGTCTGTTGCGGTAACGCTGGTGGTTGCAATGGGAGCATTTTGTGACGGTTCATTAATATCATAAACCGCAGCTTCTATGACATAGGTAGTTACTTGTTTTGTGTCGTACTCTGGCTCATCGTCATTATAACGCTCTAGACTTAATGTATGTAAACCGTTCATGTAATTGTGTAGTGATTTACTCATTACGGTATCTACGGTCTGTGATTTTTTTGTCGCAAAAAGAATTTTACTGATTTGTTTTTCTTTGCAGTCTTCTACAAAGGCAGCTATTTCTTCTTGGGTTCTTACTTCTTTATAGACGATGTCTGGAAAGATATCGTGCATTTTATAGGTAAAAATGCCTTCTTTGATTAGAATTTGGGCGGTTTGGTCTTCAAATTCTTTTTGCAGTTTCTGGTCATCGGTATTAGCATATACTAATATCTTATCGATGGTCTGGTTGTCAAAACCGTCTGATTTCCATGAGGCAGTGGTCATTTTTGAGGTAGAACAACTGGCGCAAAGTATCAGGATGCCTATAATAAAAATACTATTTTTCATAAGATCTGCTTTTAAGGTAAAATCATAAAACCCAACGGATTTCATCTTCTATTCAAAGTTAATGGATACGGCTGTTTTAATGGGTATAAAATGAAATAAATGAAGTGCACATTTAATGAGTTACTGATTATTACTTAATAGTAAAAATAGTAAGTCATTAAATGGGTAGTCATTACTAGGCAGGTTATTAACTACCTTATTCTATACATAGAAGGTATTACCTTTTTAAAACTATGTTGTGTACTTTGAGTATGAAGTAATTATTTAAAAGAATGGCGCATTTCCTCTACCACAGATGCTCCTAAGAGTTGGTTGAATTTTTTAATGCTGTTAAAATCGGCATGTAAACCTTGTGCAACTAATAATCCAGAGACTCCTGTCTCAAGTATATCGTTTACATCTTCTGTGGTGACGTTACCGTAACCTAGAATAGGAGTAGAGGTTTCTAATGCGTCTACTATTGCAGTATACCCATTTATTCCTAAAGGTGTTATAGTAGAGTCGTTTATAGCTTTATATGGTCCTAATGCGATGTAATCTACATCTTTAGATATAAGGTTTTCACAGTCTTGCAAGGTATGCGCTGTAGCGCCTATCGTTTGCCATGTATAGAGATGTTTTCTAGCATGTTCAATGCTGTGGTCTTGAGGTTCTAGAAAAATACCGTCTGCCTTAATCTCGTGTGCAATTTTATAATGGGTCTTTATGACTAGCCTGGTTTGAAAATGTGCGGTTATTTTTATAACCTCTTCGGCCAGGTTCAAATGATCTTTTACAGGTATGTGATCTAAGTCCAGTTGTACTAATTCTACACCACAGCTACATGCTTTTTGAATGTTTTGTAGGTGGTCTATGGTAGAACTGGCTTGAGAACGGTAATGTAGTTTGGGGATCATTATGGGCTGTTTAGTGCTTATTTGGAATAAACAAAAATAAAAGATTTACAGCGCCCTTATATTTTTAAAAGTTAAAAGATTAAATAAATGATAACAAAAGCGTGTTAATAACTCGTTTTTAAATGCTGATCAAGTAATTTTTTTCAAATACCTTATCATAGACATCTTTACTGAACATGTAAAGTTGAGCTGGTTTTTTAGAAACACCTACTTGTTTTTCATCTAGTGCGATAATGTACTTTTTATTGATGAGTTTTCTTCTGAAATTACGGTTGTCTATTTCTATACCTAATATAGACTGGTAGAGGTCTTGTACCTCGTTGATAGTAAATTTATCTGGTAATAATTTAAAGATAATAGGCTCTGACAGGCATTTTACTTTAAGGTCTTTATAGGCTTCTAGAATTATCTTTTCATGGTCAAAACCTAGTTCTGGCAATGCTGTAACAGGAAACCAGTTAGCACTGTTAATGTTGTTATCTAGATCTACATCTTCAGTTTTTAATAGAAAATAATAGGCTATGGTTATAGTTCTAGAGTTAAAACCTTCGTTTTCTATCCATAACAAGTCTTTCTTACTAGTTAAACGATCTGGATTACCAAATGCTTTAAATTGCTTTTTATACTGGTCTGTAAGTCCAGTTAATTCTTTAAGAACACGTGTTGCGGTCTGGTCGAGTGTCTCTTCTTTATGTACATGGTAACCGGTAAGAACATGATCGTTTACAAGAACCTCTTGTGTAGTTTTTGATTCTAGATAACGCTTAATCAATAAGACGTTTAATGATTTTGCATTTATATCATAGCCGAAAACAACACAATCTACCGATATGTTATCTATTTTTTTTGGGTTCATATTCTTAAGTTATTTATAAGACTAAGTGATTGCAATATATACATTATCTTTTTTGAAACACTATTAAACGTCATTTAAACGGTAATTTTTTATTTACGATTTTGTCATTTTACGCTCTGTTTTATCAATATAACGCAGTTATGTGATAAAATACTATACAAATATTTAAATATTATAGTGTTTAATCCATTTATTGTAATACATTTGAAAAACAAACGTAAAAAAGACGTTTATAAAACATGTCTCATTAAAAAGCTTAATTATGTTAGATAATAATCAATTGATGGAAACGAAAGCGTGTAAAAAACAATCCTTTTATAAAAGGTCTTTTATTCTAGTTTCTATAAGCATGATGTTGTTTGCAGGAGGGTTTAATGTACAAGCACAAGATGTTACTACCGTAGAGAATGAAGTGGTAGAAAAAGAAATGAGTACGGTAGATAATGAGATGGACAGTTATGAACCTTTTAGTATAAGTGGTCATTTAAAGAACATGCATACCTGGCATGGATTTGTCGTACATCCAGGTGCGCTGTTTGCTACGAGTCTAGAATACAATACTAGAAATAAGAAATTTACATTTGGTGTTTGGGGTGGAGCGAGTTTTTCTTCTGTAGATGTAGAGAACATTACTACTGGAGAGAATGAAAGTGCTTATTATAGAGAATTTTCTATTTATACCAAATACCGTTTTTCTGATCGGTTTTTTATAGAGGCTGTTTCTCATAATAACTATACTGGTGTAGAAGAACGTGGTGATGAATTAAGTTACTGGAGTTATGATAGAACGCAAGGGTACAACTTTGTAGATGTCAACTTCGGTTATAATGTAACTCCTAATACCTTATTATATCTAGCCACTATTATAAATGGTGGTTCTGGAGATTTTGAGATAGAAGAAGATGGTAATTTAAAGAACTCGTGGACGCAATACTTTGAGGTAAGTAGTAAAGTATGGCAAAATGAGACAGCTGACTTATCTGTTTTTGCTGGTGGTGCCTGGTCTTTCTTTACAGATAAAACATTCTACACAGAGAGTTCTGGTAATATTATTAATGTAGGAGCAACCTACAGCAAGAGGTTTTCTGTACTAGAATATCAAGTGCCTGTGGCAGTAACAGCTATGTGGAATCCTGAGCAAGAAAGAACTGTTTTACAACTGGATATCACGCTGTTTTAAAGTGTGAAATAGTCCTTATATTTATAGTAATAAAATGAAAATCATTAATTTATACTAAGAATTTATTATTTATTCAAATATTTAAATCATGAAAAATATAAACTTAAAGTCTGCTTTTAAGAGCTTGTTTTTACCAGCAGTATTGGTCGTTTTTTGTACGACTTTTTCTAGCTGTGTAGAACATCTAGATGCAGGTACCACAACAGATTCAAGTAGTCAGGAATCTACAGGAGATATTTTTGATAGTGAGCTGGATCTAACAGGTAAGAAAATAGGCTATTGTACACCATCTTTAAATGCTCCATATTATCAGGCGTTGTTACAAAGTATTAAATCTACTACAGAGAAGAATGGAATGATATTCTTATCTGCCGACGGTCAGGACGATATTACTAAACAAATAGCTGCTGTCGAAGATCTTATTACCAAAGGTGTAGACGCTTTGTTGTTAAACCCAAAAGATCCTGATGCACTGGTAGGTATCACTAACATCGCTACTAAAGCTGGAATACCTGTGTTTATTATAGATAGTTCTATAGACGATAGCGCAAACGTTGTAACTACCATACAATCCAATAATCTAGCAAATGGTGAACTGGCTGGAGAGTGGCTGGCAAAGGAAATGAGAAATAAAGAAATGAACATTGCTTTATTGAGTGGTAACGCTGGTAACCCAGTAGGGAGAACACGTAAACAAGGCTTGTTACAAGGTATTACAGAAGAGCAACTGAGAACACAAGGTAAAATAGATCTTAATATAAAGACACAAGCTTATACAGAATGGTCTTATGCAGGTGGTTTAAAAGCTATGGAAGACATTCTCGTTGCTCATCCAGATGTAAACGTAGTAATAACAGAATCAGATGTTTGTGTTCTAGGTGCCATAAAAGCTATAGCCCAAGCAGGTAAAACAGATGATATTCTAATAGTTGCTGGTGCAGATGGTCAGAAAGAAGCCATTAAATACATCATGGAAACGGACTTTTATGGTTGTACAGCTATGAATAGTCCAGTTCAAATAGGTATCAACTCTGTAAAATACGCAATGGAATACATGAACGGTAAAAGAGATTTCCCTAAAAAATCTTTTACTGTTCCATTGCTCATTACCAAAGAAAATGCAGCGCAGTACTATAATCCCAATGCATTATTTTAATGTCTAACTAGTATGGTTATGAAAAATTCAGAAAACGACTATCGTCTAGAAATGACAGGAATATCAAAAAGTTTTGGTGTGGTGTCTGTTCTTAAAGATGTGAATTTAAAAGTAAAGCCAGGAGAGATCCATGCTTTACTAGGAGAGAATGGCGCTGGTAAATCGACATTGATCAAGATTTTGAGTGGTGTCCATCACAAGGATACCGGTACGGTACGTTTAAATGGACAAGAGATTAATCCTAAAAATACTCATGAAGGTCAGGTTTTAGGAATAAGTGTGGTCTATCAAGAGCTATCTCTTGTAAACGATCTCTCGGTAGCAGAAAATGTTTATTTACACAAACTAGGTGCTAGCAAATTCTGGATGAATTGGGATAAGATTACTAGAGATGCCCAAGAGTTATTAGATTCATTAGGCTTTACTATTGACGCTTCCGCGAAAGTGAGAGATCTAAGCATTGTGCAAAAGCAAGTGGTCGAGATTGCAAAAGCACTTTCAGAAGACACTAAAGTACTGGTGTTAGACGAACCAACAACGGTATTTGATCCTACCGATACTAAAAAGTTATTTGATAATCTGTTTAGATTAAAAGAGAAAGGAATTTCTATCATTTACATATCACACCATCTAGACGAAATTATCAAAATAGCAGACTCTGTCACAGTTCTTAGAGATGGAGTAGATACAGGAAGTATGCCTATATCAGAGACCGATACAGATGGTATTATCAGATTAATGATAGGACGTGATTTAAAAGATTTATTTCCTGCTAGAAATGTAGAAATAGGAACCGAGCCTGTTTTTCAAGTTAAAAACCTAACAGCTAGAGATACTATTGTACATGATGTTTCTTTTTGTGTACGACCTGGAGAAGTGTTAGGAATTGCTGGTTTAGGTGGTAGTGGGAGAACAGAAACTGCAAAATTAATTTTTGGAGCAGATAAAAAGAAATCAGGAACATTAATCCTAGACGGTAAAGAGATTAAAACTAAATCTCCAGTTGATGCTGCAGCTTTTCAAATAGGTTTTGTATCAGAAGATAGAAAGGAAGAAGGAGTGTTTTTACCGCTTTCTATAAGACGTAATATAAGCGTCACGAGCTTTAAATCTATCTCTGGTAAATTAGGTTTTATTAATGTAGAAAACGAGTACAAAAAGGTATTAGGCCTTATTGAAAAATTAAACATTAAAACACCAAGTTCTGAGGTTAACGTTAAAAATTTAAGTGGTGGAAATCAACAAAAAGTGGCATTAGCAAAATGGCTGAGTATCGATAGTAAAGTGATATTTATAGATGAGCCTACTCGTGGTGTAGATGTCGGAGCAAAAATCGAAATCTATAATCTCATCAATGAAGTGGCAAAAAAAGGAGTAGGAGTAGTGGTTATATCGTCTGACATGCCAGAGATTATGGGGATCTCAGACCGTATTCTAGTGATGCATCAAGGTACTATTTATGGAGAGCTACAAAAAGACCAATTTACAGAAGAAAATATACTGCGTTACTCTATAGGTAAACGATTAAAACAACAAACTCAAACTATATAAAATTCACGTTATGGCTTTAACATTAAAAGAACAACTGAGCAGTCCTGGTGGGATTCTTAAGTTTTTAGTCAAATATAATACGGTATTCATTTTTATTTTACTCGTTATATTTTCAGCATTAATTTCTGATGTGTTCTTCACATCGGCAAATATTACTAATTTACTCAAGCAAGTATCTGGAATAGGTATTATTAGTATCGGTATGTTAATCGTAATTCTTACTGGTGGTATTGATTTATCTGTAGGCTCGCTGGTCGCATTGCTGGCAGTAACTTTTGCCATATTGGTTAATCTAGTCGTCTTGCCACTAGCTATATTACTAACCATAGTTATTGGTTTTAGTTTAGGTAGTATTTCAGGTTATCTAGTCGCCTATCAAAAAATGGCTCCTTTTGTAGCCACACTAGCGTTAATGACTATAGCTAGAGGTTTAGGTTTTATTTATTCTAAAGGATCACCAGTAACTTTTAAAACGGCAGGTGGTGTTTTTATGTCTGACTTTGCAAACAATTCTACGTTAGGAGTACCTAATATTGCGATTGTATTTTTTCTAATCGTTATCGCTGCTATGGTGATGCTTCGTTATAATGTTTTTGGTCGTTTGATCATAGCTATAGGTAGTAATGAAGAGGCTTCTCGATTATCAGGTATTAAGGTAAATAAATATAAGTTTTTAGTTTATGCTATATCTGGAGCGCTAGCTGCGACAGCTGCTATTATAGTTGCTTCTAGAACAAATTTAGGATCTCCTAATATGGGAATGTCTTGGGAGCTAGATGCTATTGCGGCAGTAGTTATAGGTGGTGCTAGCTTAAATGGTGGTAGAGGTACTGCTATAAATACGCTTATGGGAGTTCTAATTTTAGGACTTATCAGTAATATTCTTAACCTATTAAATGTTCCTTCTTATCCTCAACAAGTGGTAAAAGGAGCGATTATCATATTTGCCGTTTTACTTCAAAGATTTGAAAGCAAATAATTAAACTATTCAGATGAAAAATTATCAACTTAATACAGTGAACCTTTCAAAAATTTCAGAAAGTATCGCCGTACCGACATACGATAGAACAAAGGTTAAAACAGGGATTGTACATGTAGGTATAGGTGGTTTTCACAGATCTCATGAAGCTTTTTATACAGATCAATTATTGCATGATCCTTCATCTTCTGAATGGGGAATTTGCGGAATTGCATTACTAGAATTTGATACTAAAATTTATCAAACCTTAAAGAATCAAAATGGACTTTACACATTAATAGTTAAAGAACTAGATGGTACACAAACTACTAGAGTTATAGGCTCTATAGTAGAATATCTATATGCACCAGAGAATACGCTTGCTGTAATAGAAAAAATGGCCAGTCCAGAGGTTAAAATTATATCATTGACCATTACAGAAGGTGGTTATAATTATAATGAGGCTACCAAAGAATTTGATTTTAGTACTCCATCCATACAACATGATTTAGAGAATCCTGATGCTCCTAAAACAATATTTGGTTATTTAACACAAGCATTAAAATTAAGAAAAGAGCGTGGTTTAAAAGGTTGTACTATTCAGTCATGTGATAATATTCAAGGAAATGGTCACATGACTAAAAGAATGTTATTGAGTTATGTGGCTAAAGCAGTTCCAGAGTTAGTAGACTGGATAGAGTGTCACGTATCTTTCCCTAATGCAATGGTAGATAGAATTACTCCTGCAACAGCTGCTAGTGATATTACTAATTTAAAAGAAACCACAGGAGTACAAGATGCATGGCCTGTAGTTTGTGAACCTTTTAAGCAATGGGTCATAGAAGATGATTTTATAGAAGGTAGACCGGCATGGGAGACTGTAGGTGCGCAATTTGTAGAAAATGTAGAACCATACGAAAAAATGAAATTGAGTTTGCTTAATGCAGGACATTCTGTGTTAGGGATTCTGGGAGCATTGATAGGATATGATACCATAGATGAGTCTGTTTCGAACTCTAATATCAGTACATTTTTGCATAACTATATGGATATAGAGGTGACTCCTACATTAGGTGATCTAGAAGGGATTAATTTAAAAGAATATAAAGACTCGTTAATAGAACGCTTTGGAAATATCAACATTAAAGATCAAATCGATCGTATTTGTTCAGAGAGTTCAGCAAAGTTTCCCATCTTCATTTTACCAACTGTAAAAGCACAGTTGGTTGAAAAAGGATCGGTAGAGCTTGCAGCTTTTGTAGTAGCAGCATGGGCTATTTATAGTCTAGGTAAGGATGAAAATGGGAAGGAATTAGTAATAAAGGATGCGATGAAATCACAGCTTCATGAAAAAGCTGTTGCTTCTGTTATAGAGCCTGCTAGCTTTTTAACGCTAGAGTCTATTTTTGGAAATTTATCTTCTTCTACTATTTTTAAAGATGCATTTACAAAAGCATATCAAGATATTACAAAGAATGGAGTAGAGCAATCTGTGATCAACTTAAACGCTAAGAATTAAACAGATGGAAATGAAGAATATAGTTTGTTATGGTGAAGTGCTTTGGGACGTTTTTCCTACACACAAAAAAATAGGTGGAGCTCCCTTAAACGTTGCCTTGCGTTTACAATCTTTAGGTAATTCAGTTTCTGTTATCAGCAGTATAGGAGATGATAAAAAAGGTAGCGAAATAAAAGAATACACAGTAGAACAAGGTGTGAATGCTGATCATATTCAAGTCCATAAGGAGTTAAAAACTGGAAAAGTAAAGGTTATGCTTAACCAGAAAGGTTCTGCTTCTTACGATATTATGTATCCTAGAGCTTGGGATAAAATCCAGTTGACTGAAGAAAACGAGAAACTGACCGAAAACGCCGATGCTTTTATCTACGGTAGTTTGGCTGCAAGAGATGAAACGTCTAGACATACTTTATACGAGCTTTTAAAAATAGCTTCGTATAAAATATTTGATGTGAACCTGAGAGAGCCGTATTATACAAAAGAGGTTTTAATTCATTTAATGGAACAAGCAGATTTTATTAAATTTAATGATGATGAGATTTTTGAAATAGGAGAGTTGCTCGACTCAAAAACGCACTCTTTAGAACAGAATATTAAATTCATTGCAGACTTTACCGACACAAAAACTATTTGTGTTACAAAAGGACGTCACGGTGCTATTTTATATTATAATGATAGCTTCTATTATAACAGTGGTTATCAAGTAGAAGTCGTGGATACCGTAGGTGCTGGAGATTCCTTTTTGGCAACTTTAATCAGTAAGTTACTTAAAGAAAATCTACCACAAGAAGCTATTAATTATGCTTGTGCAGTAGGAGCGTTAGTCGCAAGTAGTGAAGGTGCAAACCCACAAATTATAGAGCAAGATATTATTGATTTTATGAATTCTTAAACCATCTTTAATCCCAAGATGGTTAAATGATTTGAGATAATTATTTATATGAATAACTAGTTTACTCAATGTCTCTTAATCATTTTTAAATCAATTAATTAAAATATAGAGTCGTTCAGGTAAAACAATGTGTTTTTAAACCCAATTTGTTTCAGTATTTGAATGGCTTTTTTACTGCGTATTCCAGATTTACAATACACTACGAGGTCTCGATCAGTAGTTATTTCTGAACTTCTTTTTTCTAACTCACTTAATGGTATATGGTGACCGCCTATATGATGTAATTCTCTTTCATGAAGTTCTCTTACATCTAATAAATCATAATTTTCATGAAGTGCTTTTAATTGATTTTTAGTAATCCCATAATCATCGACTTTTATACCGCAAGCATAATTATAATCAGGATTTAATTCATTGATTTCTATAGAAGTGTTCTTTTTATAAGCCAATACCATTTGTTGCATGGTGAGCATATTATAGGTTAATAGTTGGTTAGATAACACGTTACCTATGCCGCACACCATCTTAATAACTTCATTGGCTTGTAAACTACCTATAATTCCAGGTAGCACACCTAGAACACCTATTTCTGAGCAATTAGGTGAATCTTTTGGATCAGGTGATGTTGGATATAAACACCTATATGTTGCACTGCCTTTATAATTGAATACACTTACTTGACCTTCAAATTTAAAAATAGCTCCATAAACTAGAGGTTTGTTAGTTATTACAGCTGCATCGTTAGCAAGATAACGAGTGGGGAAATTATCACTGCCATCTACAATAATGTCATAATCATTAAATAATTCAATCGCATTTTTTGAATTCAATTTTTCTGGAAATAGATGGAAATTAATAAACGGATTTAACCTTGATAAACGCTTTATTGCTGTTGCTGCCTTAGATTTCCCAATATCATCTATAGTATATAAAATCTGACGTTGTAGATTGCTTTGTTCTATCACATCATCGTCTATTACACCTATGGTTCCGACTCCTGCAGCCGTTAGGTATTGTAGAACTGGACAACCTAATCCACCAGCACCTATGACTAAGACTCTCGCTTTTTTTAATTTCAGCTGTCCTTTTTCGCCTATTTCATCAAGTAATATGTGACGGTCGTATTGTTTCCTCTCTTCTCTAGTTAGACTCATGATGTTGATGCGTTTTCAAAGTGTTCCCAATCTTTCCATACCACTTCTAGGTCTTTACTTTTAAGCATAGAAACGATTTCTTCTGTACTTCTTTCATCAGATATTTCAAATTGTTCTAATGATTGCGGCTCTACAGAATAACCACCAGGATTGGTCTTAGATTCTGCACTAATAGATGTAATACCTAGTTCTACGATATGATCTCTAAACAGCTCACTTTCTCTGGTAGACATGGATAACTCTATATCTTCATCAAAGAGTCTAAAAGCACATATTAATTGGACTAAATCGGCATCTGTCATTTCTACTTTAGGTTCTAAACCACCAGAATGTGGTCGCAATCTTGGAAAAGAAATCGAGTACTTCGTTTTCCAATAAGTTTTCTGTAAATATTTTAAATGTAAAGCGGTAAAAAAACTATCGGCACGCCAGTCCTCTAGACCAAATAAAGCACCCAATCCTATTTTATGAATACCAGCTTTCCCTAATCTGTCTGGAGTGTCTAATCGATAATCAAAATTAGATTTTCTCCCTTTGGGATGGTGTTTTTTATACTCCTCTCTGTGATAAGTCTCTTGATATACGAGCACTGCATACAGCCCATTTTCTACCAACAACTCATATTCATCTTGATCTAAAGGTTGCACTTCAATAGTAATATTTGAAAATTGAGCACGTATCAATTGAATAGCATTCTTTAAATACTCAACACCTACAGTTCTATTTGCTTCTCCAGTAACCAATAAAATGTGATCGTAGCCTTTTGCTTTTAGAAAAGCTACTTCTTTTAAAATTTCAGCATCGGTTAACGTCCTTCTAGGTATTTTGTTAGTCATACTAAATCCGCAATAGGTACAGATATTTTGACACTCATTACTTAGATACATAGGCACGTACATTTGCATGGTATTGCCAAAACGTTTTTTAGTTAAGAGTTGGCTTTTTTGTGCCATCTCTTCAATAAAAGGTTGTGCGGCTGGAGAAAGTAGTGCTTTAAAATCTTCCATATCCAGTTTATCTTTTGATAAAGCAGCGCTCACCTCTAGAGCCGTTTTATCATAAATGTTCTTTAGAGTAATATCCCAATTATAGGTGTCAAATAAATCTTTAAAATGACTCATACTTTAATTTAAGAAATTAGTTAATGGACTACTTGCAGCAGCCTTTTTACTTATAGGTGCCAGCTTTGCTTCGTATGCCATTCTACCAGCTTCAACCGCCATTTTAAAAGCCACAGCCATTTTAATTGGATCTTGAGATACTGCAATCGCTGTGTTTACTAGAACAGCATCTGCGCCTAATTCCATCGCATATGCTGCGTGTGATGGTGCGCCTATACCAGCATCAATTATTACCGGCACATTAGATTGTTCTATAATTATCTCTAGAAAATCTTGAGTTTTTAATCCTTTATTGCTTCCTATAGGAGCACCTAGAGGCATGACACATTGCACACCTACATCTTCTAGACGTTTACATAAAACAGGATCTGCATGAATGTAAGGCATCACGACAAAACCTAACTTTACTAATTCTTCTGCCGCTTTTAATGTTTCTATAGGGTCTGGTAATAAATATCTTGGATCTGGATGTATTTCTAATTTCACCCAATTTGTTCCTAACGCTTCTTTAGATAATTTTGCAGCAAAAATGGCTTCTTTGGCAGTTCTAACTCCAGATGTGTTAGGCAGTAAGTTGATATGTTTATGATTTAAATGAGATAGAATATCGTCATTTTCATTTTGAACATCGACTCTTTTTAAAGCAACGGTTATCAATTCACTTTGAGAAGCTAGTAATGCCTCTTTCATTATTTGTGAAGAGCTAAATTTTCCTGTTCCTGTAAATAAACGAGAACTAAATTCTTTATCGGCAATCTTTAGTAGGTTGTTCATTTTTTCTTTTTAAAATTTTGACTTTCTATTCGCACGTTTATTCTGGTAAATACGTGGCCTTTAAAACATCTTGAAACTCTTTTATACTAGACATGTTACTCGTTATCACTCCAGAAACAGCTATACCATAAACACCAGTTTTTAGAATAGGAGCTACATCATTAATAGCAATACCACCTATAGCGATTATAGGTGTTTTGGTTTTCAATTCTTTAACTATATCTCGATAACCCTTAACACCTAGAATTGGACTTAAATTCCTTTTAGTTTCTGTAAACTGATAAGGTCCTAAACCTATATAATCCACTTTTTTATCTAGAAGGATACGGCAGTCTTCTAGAGTATTTGCTGTACCACCTATGATAAAATCATTACCTAAATACTGACGTGCTATTAGTGGACAAGTATCTGTTTTACCTAGATGTACGCCGTCTGCTTGTACCTCTTTTGCGATTTTATAATGATCGTTTATGATCAATTTAACCCCAAATTCATTAGTGATTTTTCTAGCTTCTATTGCTGTTTTTAAAACAGTTCTATAATCTGTATTTTTTATACGCAATTGCACCCAGGTAATACCATTTAAACATGCTTTACGTATATTTTCTACATGATCTTGCGGTGCAATACCTTGCGTGATATATTGTAATGTATCGATCATGAATTTTCATAATTATGAGTACCTAATAAAGTCTCGTTAGAAGTTAAAAATTGTTCTATGTATCGTTTAGTGTTCGTACAGGCTTCTTCTATTGATAAACCTTGTGATAAATAGGACGCAAGAGCAGATGATAAAACACAACCGCTACCATGTTTCTCAAAAACAACTCCAGTAGAAATAGGAGGTAGGACCAGCTTTTTATCTACATCATAATACACTTCATCCCAACCTTTTTTATCCATTCTATGACCACCTTTTAAATAGATATTTGTCTTTTGAACCATAACTTTTATAGTATCCTCGATCGATTTATCTGGAAATATTTCCTGTATTTCTTCATAATTAGGAGTTATAAAATCGCAGTGTTCTAGAACTTTTTCAAAAACATTTAGATTTTGAGAACTATGAAAAGTAAAACCAGCACTTGCTTTTAAAATAGGATCTAGTACAATTTTAATTTCAGGATTGTACTTTCTTAAGGTGATAAGCACCTCTAATAAAAGATCCCATGAGGCAATAACTCCTATTTTAACCGCGGTAATTTTAAAACGCTCTAATAAGGTCCCTAACTGGTTTAAAACATCTTTTTTCTCTATCCATAGACATTTCTTAAACTCAATATCATTTTGCACAGTTACTGCCGTACAAACAGATAGACCATACAAGTTATGCGTTTCAAATGTCTTAATATCTGAGGTGATACCAGCACCACTAGAAGGATCTATGCCGGCTATGGTAAGTATGTATTTTATATTTTTCAACATTTTAATTTTATAGTTTCCCCTTAAATTTTTACTACGGCGTTCCCTAAAGGACCAGGCTATCACTACTCGCTTTTTTGTGAAGAAAAATCACAAAAAGAGCTCAGACATGCCGTTCTATCCTTAACGCAATCAGTGTATCTATTTTAAGCTTGATTTCTCAAATTGCTTTTTAATTCTTTTAAAACTCTCTAATGGATTTTCGGTATTCCACACGCCGCCCAAAACACCTATACCTTTAAAACCTAACTGCAAAGTTTCTTCTATGGTTTCTGTATTTATACCGCCCATGCCTATGATGGTTTTATCGATGGAATTCACATTAAAACCGCGGCCTTCATAACCTTGTTTTGAAATAGAAGAGAAAACAGGACTTAATAAATGATAATCAAATTCAAACTTACAGGCCTCTAAAACCTCTGATTCATGAAAAGAAGAGCTTATCGTTTTTCCATAAAGGCTCAAATTTTTAAAGTACTGACTAGGAGTATCGATATGATCTATTCTTTTCTGTTCCTGAAAATGAATTCCCTTTAAGTTAAACTCATTGATCAATTCATGATGATTATGCACTACAATTCTGTTGTGATACTCCTTATCAATCATATTTATGTATGCAACGTGTTCTTGGTAATTTTTTGCTGGTTTTCTCAGGTGATAATACATTAAACCTTCTTCAAACAACTGGTTCAATATTTCAATTTCGTTTGAAATATCATTTTCTGGAGCAATAAGAATTATCATAGTTAAGAAGTGTTATTTGAGTTAGGGATTGCAGTGGCATCCTTTTGCTTTTTTGGCAAAAGATATAACGGAAAGCCCGCCCACGCTTTTTAGTTTAAAGCGTGGGAACTCCCTTAAAATATTATAGATATACCTCAGATCCTTTTTCTTTAAACTCTTTAGATTTTTCTTCCATTCCTCTAGCGATGACCTCGTTATCCACGATATCATTAACGGCAGCAAAATCTCTAACCTCTTGAGATATTTTCATAGAACAGAATTTAGGACCGCACATAGAACAGAAATGCGCCACCTTTGCACCATCGGCAGGTAGGGTTTCATCGTGATATTCAAGGGCGCGTTCTGGATCAAGACCTAGATTAAATTGATCGTACCATCTAAATTCAAAACGTGCTTTACTTAATGCATTATCACGGTGTTGAGAACCTGGATGACCTTTGGCTAAATCTGCAGCATGGGCAGCCAGTTTATAGGTAACAACACCTACACGCACGTCTTCTTTATTAGGTAAACCTAAGTGTTCCTTTGGTGTGACGTAGCACAACATAGCACAACCAAACCAACCAATCATAGCAGCACCGATACCTGAAGTAATGTGATCGTAACCTGGTGCGATGTCTGTGGTTAAAGGACCTAGAGTGTAAAATGGAGCCTCATCACAAACCTCAATTTGCTTTTCCATATTCTCCTTAATCATGTGCATAGGTACGTGGCCTGGACCTTCTATAAAACACTGCACCTCGTGCTTGCGAGCAATTTGGGTTAACTCACCTAGGGTTTCTAATTCTGCAAATTGAGCTTCGTCATTAGCATCTGCCACAGAACCTGGACGTAATCCATCTCCTAGAGAGAAGGCAACATCATATTGTTTTAAGATCTCACAAATGTCTTCAAAATGGGTGTATAAAAAACTTTCTTTATGATGTGCCAAGCACCATTTTGCCATGATAGAACCGCCACGAGAGACGATACCGGTAACACGTTTTGCGGTCATAGGAATGTAACGCAGTAATACACCAGCATGTATGGTAAAATAATCCACACCTTGCTCAGCTTGTTCTATTAGTGTATCACGGAAAATTTCCCAAGTTAGATTTTCGGCAACTCCATTTACTTTTTCAAGTGCCTGATATATAGGTACAGTACCTATAGGAACAGGAGAATTACGGATAATCCACTCTCGAGTTTCATGGATGTTTTCTCCGGTAGATAAATCCATAATATTATCTGCACCCCAGCGACATGCCCAAACGGCTTTTTCTACTTCTTCTTCTATAGAAGAGGTCACGGCAGAATTACCAATGTTTGCATTGATTTTTACTAAGAAGTTTCTACCTAGTATCATAGGTTCGGCCTCTGGATGGTTGATGTTAGAAGGGATTACGGCACGACCTCTTGCTACTTCAGAGCGTACAAATTCTGCAGTAATTTTATCTGGAATAGAAGCGCCAAAATGTTCTCCTTTGTGCTGCTTTCTAATTTCGGTCATCTCATCTATACGTTGGTTTTCACGTATAGCGATATATTCCATCTCTGGAGTAATGATGCCTTTTTTGGCATAATGCAATTGGGTAACGTTTTCACCTTTTTTGGCTCTTAATGGTTTCTTTAATAAAGAGAAACGCATGTGATCCAGGCTTTTATCATTTAAACGCGCGTTGCAATACTCTGATGAGAATTCTTCTAATTGCTCTACGTTGTTTCTATCTAAAATCCATTGTTCACGTATTCTTTCTATTCCTTTATGAACATCGATTTCTTTATTAGGATCTGTGTAGGGACCGGAAGTGTCGTAAACGGTGACTGGTTCATTGGGTGTTTTCTTTTTGGTCATCGAGTCTATCGTGTCACTCAATGCAATTTCTCGCATGGCAACCTTGATTTGAGGATGGATTTTTCCTGGTACATACACTTTTGTAGAATTAGGAAATGGATGTCTAGTTATTCCGTCTTGTTTGGGTGCGGTGTCTTTGCTCTTCATGGTAATAAGGTTATGGACTATGAGTAATTATGCTTATAGTAGGTTAGATTTTTGATGTGTAGGAGGTGAGTAGCTATAAGTTGTTGAATGACAACTAACCACCTTGAGTGGCAGTTATTATAAGAATTTGATCGCCGTCGATTAAGATTTTTTTATCCCAATCTGTATTCGTAATAATGTCTTGATTTATAGCTACAGCAATTCCATTAACCGGTATAGCGAGTGTGGTGAGTACCATTTGTACAGTGCTATTAGGTTGAATTTTATGAAAAGTGTTATTTACTTTTATGTTTATCATGAGATATAAATTACTTTATGTGAGTAATGTTATAAACGATAAAAGTTTTGAGAATAGAAAAGGTGCAGTGTTGTGCATACAACAAGCTGATAACTTTTCCCTACGTTGGTATTAACCAAATCAGGTTCTAAGGATTTTTCTCAAACTAATTTAATAGCTACTCCTAAAGTTTACATCACAAATGTAAACATATAATTGAATTATGAACGATGTATTTTATCAAAACATAAAAATTCTCTCCTAAAAGTAAGGGTAAAATGAGATCAATTTAATCTAATTATTAAGCTATGGTTGATGCGAACGGAATGGAGTAGTGGATGGAAAAACTTTTATTGTAATAGTTAAAAAGCAGTTGTAAAAACGCATTACAACCTTTAAATAGGTGTTTTAACGATTGTTAAAACACATGTATTTCTCGTTTAGTTTTGAATCAAGTGTGCCATTACCTTTACAGTTATAAATAAAAATACATCATGAAAAAAGTAGCATTAGCAATAATAGTAGTAGCATCAATGACTAGTTGTAACAGCGTTAAGAATATGAACACTTCTAGCATATCGCAAGCGGCAACATTGTTAAGTTCTTTAAGTTCTAACTCTACAGTACAGCAAATTTCTAGTCTTTTTACTTTGTTAGATGCAAATAAAGATGAGGCAATAAGTTCTACAGAGGCAATAGGATCTGTTTCTGAAAACTTCAATGTTTTAGATAAGGATAATAACTCTAGTTTAAACCTAACAGAATTAACAGGATTACTAGGTTTACTGAAATAATATTTTCATTATTATTTACAATAAAGGTACACGCAATAGTGTGCCTTTTTTTATGCCTAATTTTTCTAATGGTCTGAAAATATTTTAATAGTGATAGGAGATTTTAACAAATGTATGTGATAGGGTATTTTAAACCTTTCTGCTTGATGTGCGTCATATAAGTGAAGTATAGCAAAGTTTAATCACATAAATAGAAAGTCATGAAATCAATTACTAAAAGATATATTGTTCCTATCGCTTTTTTACTAGCAGTGACTGTTCAAGTCAATGCTCAATCGCGAAGTACTACCATTAAAAAAGACAATAGAAAAACAACCACTACGATTACTAAAACGAGAACAGTAACGACACCTAGTAGATCTACTAAAGGTAGAATAGCTAGTAATAGAGTTACTTATAAAACACCCAAAAAGAAAGTGATTTCTGTTAGAAACGTGCCTAATAGAACAGTAGTACGTCACAATGGTCAAAATTATTATTACTCTAATAATAAATATTATACACAGTCTAGAGGTCGATATATTGTAATAGCGCCTAAAGTTGGTTTTAGAATAAATGTATTACCTGCTAATTATAGAACAGTACGTTTTAATAACCATAATTATTACAATGTAAATGGAATTTTTTATAATCAAGTTGATAATGAATATGAAGTAATAGAACCTGAAATAGGAACTATAGTATATGAATTACCAGACGATTATGAGAAAGTAGTTCTTGATGGAGAAACTTATTATGAGTATGCAAATGTACTGTATGAAAAGATACAATATGATGGGACCAGAGCCTATGAAGTTGTTGGTATTATTGATATGAATTAGATCACATACTGAATTAGCCCCAGGGAGAATAATGAAAATTATTCTCCTTTTTTTGTTTACAATAGTAGTTATGCTAGAAATGTAAATCCGATTAACTAACGTTTTGTAATCAGATCACCATATGAAGTAAATATATTTGGCATGCGAAAAAGTTCTTAGCTATGAAAAATATATTGTTTATCTGTTCAGCAAACAAAGATCGTTCTAAAACTGCAGAGGATTATTTCAGTAATTTATTTGCGGAAAATAATTATGAATCTGCTGGAACAAATAAAAAGACTTGTAATAATCTAGGGACAAATTATTTAAGGCTAAAACAATTAGATGCTGCTGATAAAATCTATGTCATGGAAAACAAGCATTTGAAAATAATTAAAGAGGTTTTTGGTTCAACCTGGCATAATAAAATAACCGTGCTGGATATTAAAGATATTTACAAATATGGTTCTAATGAGTTGATTGAGATTTTACAGAAACGAATCCAGTTATAAAATTTACTAATTTCAAGTCTCTGAGAATCGTGTATTTAATTTATAATGTAAAAGAATACATTATAGTCAATTCTATGAATAGCTTATAAATGGTAATATCGTCGTAATAGCTGTGGTTCCTTGTTATTTCTACATATAATATTAAATGAATCATAATATATATTATGTCAAATAGAATAATTAACAACTTGCTTCTCTCAATTCATACTCTACTATTATTTGTTACCCATAATGAGCATTCACATTTAAACCATCTGATTTAACAAACAATCACTTTCTATCATATTAATAATAGTAAGCAGTAATGTCTAGAATACTTTCCCTAGAACAGTAATCAGCGCGTTATTTAGAAATAATAAGCTTTGATTATTAATCGTAAGATTGAAAATGATCTACCTAGCATTACTATCTACATTACGATGCGATTCTAGGATTTCAATTTTAAAACAAATCAGCTTATTTATTATCTATTTGTTAATTGGCTTAATGATAGTTAGAAATTGAGTAAATTTGTGATAATGAAACAATTTACACATAAAACACTTGCCATATTTATGACTTGCGTAGTTCTATTTACTACGATGTCATTTACTGTGGACATGCATTATTGTGGAGATACGTTGGTAGATTTTTCATTTGCAAGTAAAGTAAAATCTTGCGGTATGGAAAAATCTATGGCTGTTATGGCTGATTGTGAATTACCTACAGTTCAAAAAAAATCATGTTGTACAGATCATGAAGTGATTAAACAAGGTCAGGAAGATCTTAAAACATCTTTAGATAAAATCACTTTTAATCAGCAATTGTTCATTGCCTCATTTACCTATTCTTATTTAAGTGTTTTTGAAAGTACTGCTTCACTCGAGGTTCCTTTTATACACTACTCGCCTCCTATTCCTAAGCGAGATGTGCAAGTCCTGCACCAGTCTTTTTTAATCTGATTAATTAGTTTTTTGAAAATCTAACTCAAAACGGCTTTTGCTGTATTGGGTTATAAATACATGTGTCATTATTAGACATATATCTTTTCAACATTTTAATAATCAATACTTATGCTTAATAAGGCGATTAAATTTCTTATAGAAAACAAATTAATAGCTGTATTACTTCTTTGCCTATTTGTAGGCTGGGGTACTATCAACGCACCTTTTAATTGGAATTTAGGTTTTTTACCATCTGACCCTGTAGCGGTAGATGCAATTCCAGATATAGGAGAGAACCAGCAAATAGTTTATACAAAGTGGGAAGGTCGTTCTCCACAAGATATAGAAGATCAAATCACCTATCCACTCACCTCTTCATTGTTGGGTATTCCTGGAGTAAAGACTATACGTAGTTCTTCTATGTTCGGCTTCTCTAGCATCTACATCATTTTTGAAGAAGATGCAGAGTTTTACTGGTCACGCAGTCGCATTCTAGAAAAGCTCAATTCGTTACCGTCTAACCTCTTACCAGAAGGCGTTAACCCTACTTTAGGACCAGATGCAACTGGATTAGGACAGATCTTTTGGTACACTCTAGAAGGTCGTGATAAAGAAGGCAATGTTACCGGTGGTTGGGATTTACACGAGTTACGTAGCATACAGGATTATTATGTGAAATTCGGTTTATCGTCAGCTACTGGAGTTTCTGAAGTAGCCTCAATAGGCGGTTATGTACAAGAATATCAAATAGATATCGATCCAGAAAAAATGCGTCAGTACGATATTACAATGGCTGCCGTTGTAAAAGCAGTTAAGGAAAGTAATAAAGATATAGGCGCGCAAACTCTAGAGATTAATCAGGCAGAATATCTGGTACGTGGTCTCGGTTATATAAAATCCATAAGCGATATAGAAAGTGCTGTTGTAGATTCTAAAGGTTTTACATCGTTGCGCATTAAAGACATTGCAAACGTACATTTAGGACCAGCAGCTAGACGTGGTATTCTAGATAAAGAAGGTGCCGAAGTGGTAGGCGGCGTGGTAATCGCACGTTATGGAGCAAATCCATTAGAGGTTATCAATAATGTAAAAGCCCAAATAGCAGAACTTAGTTCTGGATTACCAACTAAAACCCTATCAGACGGTAGAGTTTCACAGCTTACCATCGTTCCTTTTTACGACCGTACTGTATTGATTAAAGAGACTTTACATACCTTGAGCGAGGCTCTTACTATAGAGATATTAATTACCATTTTAGTCATTATAATTATGGTATTTAATCTGCGAGCATCCATACTTATCTCTGGTTTATTGCCCGTAGCAGTTCTTATGGTTTTTGTAGCTATGAAATTGTTTCATGTAGACGCAAACATCGTTGCACTTTCTGGTATAGCCATAGCGATAGGTACTATGGTAGATGTAGGCGTCATACTTGCCGAAAATATGATACGTCATCTACATGATGAAAAACTACGAGTCAGTGAAGATGGTACTCCTTTTACTATTAATGAGGTTATTTATAACGCCACATCAGAGGTTTCTGGTGCGATACTCACTGCTGTTTTAACTACCATAATTAGCTTTGTACCAGTATTTACCATGATAGGTGCTGAGGGAAAACTATTCCGCCCACTCGCATTTACTAAAACCATGGCGCTTACTGCATCTCTTATCGTTGCCCTATTTTTAATACCTCCATTTGCTGCGTTTTTGTTTAGAAAAACTACTATTGGAAACCGATTCAAATTAGTGATCAATGCACTTTTATTACTTTTAGGTATCACATCTATCGTTTATGGTTATTGGTTAGGGCTAGTACTGATAGGTTTTTCAATTGTAGCACTGTGGTCTTTGTTGGGTACACTTTCGCGAAAGCGTGCTAACTACATAAACATCGCCATAGCAGCCATCGCTATCGTGTTTATATTAGCAAATTATTGGAGACCTCTTGGATTTGACCGCAACATAGGACTCAATTTAGTATTTGTTTCTCTTATTTGTTTTGGACTTTTAGGAGCTTTTACCTTGTTAAGAAGGTATTATGAACGTATTTTAAAATGGGCACTCGCAAATAAAATATTGTTTTTAATTATACCACTTACCGTACTGACGCTAGGTATTTTGATAATGCGTGATACCAGTAAGGAGTTCATGCCAGCACTTAATGAGGGCTCTTTTTTATTGATGCCTACTTCCCTACCTCATTCAGGCGTAGAAGAGAATAAACGTGTATTACAGCAACTGGATATGGCTGTAGCAAGTATTCCCGAAATAGAAACCGTGGTAGGTAAATCTGGTAGAACAGAGTCTGCACTAGATCCTGCACCGCTTTCTATGTACGAGAACATGATTCAATACAAGCCAGAGTTTATGCGTAATGCACAAGGTGAACGACAGCGTTACCGAGTAAATGAAGATGGTTTTTATGTTCTTAAAAATAACCAACTGATTATCAACCCTAATCGACCTATTGATAAAGGAGCAAGTTATGATCATGCAGCTCTAAGAATAAAAGCTCAAAGAGAAGACCTTATAGAAGATGAAGATGGTGAGTACTACCGCAACTGGCGACCAGAAATCAATAATCCTGATGATATATGGAACGAGATTATCAAGGTTACTAAATTACCTGGTGTAACCTCTGCGCCTAAGTTGCAACCTATCGAGACGCGACTTATTATGTTACAAACTGGTATGCGTGCTCCTATGGGAATTAAGGTAAAAGGGCCTGATTTAAAAACGATAGAAAAATTTGGTGTAGAATTAGAGAGCATACTAAAACAAGTCACTGGTGTTAAGGAACAAGCCGTTTTTGCAGATCGTATAGTTGGTAAACCATATTTACTCATCGATATAAAAAGAGAACAACTAGCCCGTTATGGTATATCAGTAAGCGATGTTCAAGAAATTCTAGAGGTCGCTGTCGGTGGCATGCCACTTACACAAACGGTAGAAGGTCGAGAACGTTATGCGGTGCGAGTGCGTTATCCTCGAGAACTAAGAACCACACCAGAAGATTTAAAAGGTATTTATGTCCCTGTAGATAAAGGCAGTCCGGTACCATTGAGTGAGTTTGTAGAAATACGATATGAGCAAGGACCACAGGTTATTAAGAGTGAAGATACTTTCTTGATAGGATATGTACTCTTTGATAAATTAAGCAATTTTGCCGAAGTTGATGTGGTCGAAAATGCTCAAGAGCTGATTCAAAAACACATCGCTAGCGGTGATCTTATCGTGCCACAAGGTATAAGTTATAGTTTTACTGGTACTTATGAGAATCAGTTAAGGGCTGAGAAAACACTAGCTGTTGTGGTGCCACTAGCCCTAATTATAATCTTTATCATTCTTTATTTTCAGTTTAAATCTGTCGCTACATCACTTATGGTTTTTACTGGTATCGCCGTAGCTTTTGCAGGTGGTTTTATCATGATATGGTTGTATGGTCAGGACTGGTTTTTCAACTTTAACCTCTTCGGTGAGAATATGCGCGATCTATTTAATATGAAAACGATTCACTTAAGTGTAGCCGTTTGGGTAGGATTTATTGCCCTTTTTGGTATCGCAACAGATGACGGTGTGGTTATGGCGACTTATCTCACACAAACATTTGATAAAGAGCAACCTACAGATGAAAAAGAAATAAGAAACGCCACCTTACTTGCAGCAGGTAAACGCATTAGACCATGCTTAATGACCACGGTAACGACCATACTCGCATTGCTGCCTGTACTTACTTCTACTGGTAAAGGAAGCGATATTATGATACCTATGGCCATCCCTATTTTTGGAGGTATGATCATCGATGTTACCTCCTATTTTTTAGTTCCGGTTTTGTATAGCTGGAAAAAAGAATACCAACTTAAAAGATCAAAAAATGAGATATAATAGTATAGTTTTTTATGTTTTTTTGGTTTCCGCTTTCGCGAAAGCGCAACAATTACAAACTTTAATTAAAGAAGCACAGGCTAATAATCTAGAAATAAGAGCCGTTGAAATGCGACATAATATATCGCAAGAGAAAGTGAATGAAGCAGACTGGATACCTAATACAGAGGTAAGTTTAGGCTATTTTGTAAGCGAGACAGAAACACGTGTCGGTGCACAAAGAGCACGTATAGGTGTGAAACAGATGTTGCCATGGTTCGGCACGATAACCGCTAGAGAGAACTATGCCACCTCACTAGCAGATGCTGATTATGTGGAGATAACCATTGCAAAGCGTAAACTGGCGCTATCTGTCTCGCAGACTTATTATCAGCTGTATTCCATAAGAGCAAAACAAGCCGCACTCGGTAAAAACATACAGCTTTTAAACGCATATGAGCAACTAGCATTAACATCTGTAACCGTCGGTAAAGCTAGTGCTGTAGATGTATTGAGGCTACAAATACGTATCAATGAATTACAACAACAAATCGATATTCTAGAAGAAGATTTTAAAGCGTCACAGTCGCTATTTAATAATTTACTGAATAAAGAAGATACAGAAACTATAGAGATAACTGAGGTAATGAGCTTGCCTCTAGTAGACTTAGAACTAGTAGATAGTGCTATAGATGTGAATCCTGAAATTTTAAAGTATGACAAACTATATGAATCTGTGGTACAGTCAGAAGTTTTGAATAAGCACGAGGGATTGCCTTCTATAGGTGTAGGATTTGATTACTTGCCAGTTAGCGAGCGAGCAGATTTAAATATCGTAGATAATGGTAAAGATGTTTTTATGCCTATGGTTACTGTTTCTATTCCTATATTTAATAAACGATACAAGTCCATTTCTAAGCAAAATGAATTGCGACAGCAAGAAATAGAGTTTGAGAAACAAGAACGTTTAAATGTATTAAATACGGCTTTTGCTAGAGCTAGATCACAACTCAACCAAGCCCGTATAGCTTATGAAACTCTAGATAAAAACCTAAAACAAGCTCACGATGCCGAAGAAATTCTTATTAAAAACTATGAAACGGGAACTATAGATTTTAAAGACGTTCTCGATATTCAAGAATTACAATTGAAATTTCAAATAGAGCAAGTAAATGCGATAGAGAACTATTACGTACAATCTGCTGTGATTAACTATTTAATGAACTAAGCAATGGAAAAGAAGTTATTCATCAAAAACATGGTTTGTAATCGCTGTATCAAAGTAATAGAGAACGATATAAGACGATTAGGTATAGAACTGCTCCATATAGAATTAGGCTCTATCATCTATCAAGAAACAGATTCGATGCAGTTTAAAAGCATAACTAAGGTTATAGAAGAAAACGGTTTTGAGGTTTTACTCGCACCAGAAAAACAATTGGTAGAAGAGATTAAAAAAGAATTAATAGAACTTTTAAAAAAGCTACCATTACAGTTAGACTCTACCCTTTCAAGGTTTTTAGAACAAAAGCTGAATAAAGAATATTCTAAAATAAGTAAGTTATTCTCTAGTGAAGAACACATCACGATTGAGAAATACTTTATAAAACTTAAAATGGAAAAGGTGAAAGAGTTGATACAGCTACAAGAAAATAACTTTACAGAGATAAGTGAGCTACTCAATTATAGTAATTCTAACCATTTGAGCCGTCAGTTTAAATCAGAAACCGGTATGAGTCTTACAGATTATAAGAAATTGCAAAAAAATGATAGAAACCCACTGGACCAAATTATGTAGATTCTAACCATAATTATGATATAGTAATCTTCATAAATAGGATAATTTTATACTCTTATTTATTACACTACTTAAAAGAAAATAAATTGAATACAATACAAATTAACTTAGTAAAAATAGCTCTTATAGCAACCTTAATATTCACTGTTTCTTGCAAGAAAACAGAAGAGAATGCAACTGTAGAAACAGAGCGTAAAGAGATTACACCAGAGAAAAATATAAGCTCAGAAAACATTTTAAAGAATTACTTCAATTTGAAGGACGCCTTAGTAAAAGATGATAAAGACAAAGCTACTATTCACAGTGAATACTTATCTAATTCATTAAATGACTTCAATAACTCTATTAGTATTGAAAATAAGCAAGATGGACTAAAAGAAGTGTTGAGTAAGGCTATTAAAAACGCTATCCTTATTTCTGAAAAAGACATTAAAACTCAACGAGAGTATTTTAAAGAATTAAGTAAAAATATCACAGATATGATTGCCATTACTGGTACAGAACAACCTCTCTATGAGCAGCACTGTCCTATGTATAATGGAGGGACAAATTGGCTTAGTGATAGTAAAGAAATACGCAATCCATATTATGGCAGTCAGATGCTTAAATGTGGTACAGTACAAAGAGAAATTAAGTAAAGGAATAGATTAAAATAATCTAACGCAGTAATTCATTTATAAAACTGAATTCATGAAAAAATCCTATCACATACACGGCATGACCTGCAACGGTTGTCGTAATCATGTAGAACAAACACTTTCTAAAATAGAAGGTGTTACCACGGCTTCTGTAAACTTAGAAAATGCTGAAGCTACTCTGGAATATGATCAAGAAATCTCTATAGAAAAGTTGCAAGCTGCTATGCAAAAAGAAGGCAGCCACTACTCTATACATTTATTAGGTGAGCAACCTGTAGAAAACTCACAGGAAAAAAAGAAATCAACAAATGGTCATGGAACAGGTGTTTTTTACTGTCCTATGCATTGTGAAGGTGATAAAACCTATGAGCAACCAGGCGACTGTCCAGTTTGTGGAATGGATCTGGTAGAAGAGCAAAATCTTAATGCTACAACAAGTGAGCAATGGACCTGCCCTATGCACCCAGAAGTTGTGGAGAATGAGGCTGGCGACTGCCCTATCTGTGGTATGGATCTCGTGCCTATGGAGCCAGACCTTACTGCAGAAGAGAAAACTTATAAAAAACTAGCTCATAAATTTTGGTTAGCGCTAGGATTCACCTTACCTATTTTTATTATAGCGATGAGTGAGATGATACCTAACAATCCATTGTACGATATAATGGATCAAAAATCGTGGAATTGGGTGCAACTGGTCTTATCGGTGCCAGTAGTCTTCTACGCCACCTGGATGTTTTTTGAGCGGGCTTATCGCAGCATAATCAGTTGGAATCTCAATATGTTTACACTAGTTGGTATCGGTGCTGGTGTAGCATGGTTGTTTAGTCTTTTTGGTATGTTGATTCCAGATTTTTTTCCTGCTCAATTTAAGACAGAATCAGGTGCAGTCCATGTTTATTTTGAGGCTGCCACGGTTATTCTTACCCTAGTATTGATGGGCCAATTATTAGAAGCTCGTGCTCATGGAAAAACTAATACTGCTGTAAAAGAATTACTCAAACTTGCACCTAATAAAGCAGTACGAGTAATAGATGGTAAAGAACAAGAAGTCTCTATAGATAAAATTGAAAAAGGAGATATATTACGTGTTAAACCAGGCGATAAAATTCCAGTGGACGGTAGTATTATAGAAGGTAATACCACCGTAGATGAATCGATGATATCTGGAGAACCTGTTCCTGTAAGTAAAACGGTAGGTGATCAAGTAAATAGCGGTACGATTAACGGAAATCAGTCGTTTTTATTAAAAGCCGAGAAGGTAGGAAAAGACACGCTTCTATCACAGATAGTGCATATGGTAAACGATGCGAGTCGTAGCCGTGCTCCTATTCAAAAATTAGCAGATACGATTTCTAGTTATTTTGTACCTATAGTTGTGGCAGTATCCATAATCACATTTGTGGTATGGAGCATTTGGGGTCCAGAACCAGCTTATGTTTTTGCATTAGTAAATGCTATTGCGGTTTTAATAATCGCCTGTCCATGTGCGTTAGGATTAGCAACACCTATGTCTATTATGGTAGGTGTAGGTAAAGGAGCACAAAACGGAGTACTTATTAAAAATGCCGAAGCTCTTGAGATTATGGATAAGGTAAATATCTTAATCGTTGATAAAACAGGTACTATTACTGAAGGAAAACCAACGGTAGAGAAAATAGGTGTTTTTGGATCTCGCTTTCGCGAAAGCGAATTAACCAAAATCATCGCTTCTATTAATAATTCTAGTGAGCATCCACTAGCTGCGGCGACAGTAAATTATGCAAAGCAGCAAGAAATAGATGTATTCAAAACGGAAGATTTCAGTGCAGTTACTGGTAAAGGTGTGGAAGGAATAGTAGATGGAAAACAAGTTTCCCTGGGTAACTTTAAAATGATGGAACATGCACAAGTTTCTGTTTCTGCAGAAATGAAAAACGAGGTGCAACAATTTCAAAAGCAAGGTAAAACGGTTTCCTATCTGGCTATAGATAAAGAAGTACAAGGCTATGTTGTGATAGCCGATAAGATCAAAGAATCGAGCACCAAAGCCATAAAAGAACTTCAAGATAAGGGAATAGACGTTATTATGTTAACTGGTGATAATCAAGAAACTGCACAAGCTGTTGCTACAGAGTTACATCTAGCACAGTTTAAGGCAGGTATGCTACCAGAAGATAAATTAAAAGAGGTTGAAAAACTACAGCAGCAAGGCTATATAGTTGCCATGGCAGGTGATGGTATCAACGACGCACCAGCACTAGCAAAAAGTAATGTAGGTATTGCGATGGGAACTGGTACTGATGTAGCAATAGAAAGCGCGATGATAACTCTAGTAAAAGGAGATCTTCACGGTATTGTAAAAGCAAAAAATCTTAGTGCTGCAGTAATGCGCAACATTAAACAAAATCTGTTTTTTGCCTTGTTATACAATACATTAGGTATTCCTATTGCTGCTGGGGTATTATTTCCTTTTTTCGGTTTACTATTATCACCTATGATTGCAGCTCTAGCGATGAGTTTTAGCTCTGTGTCTGTTATTGCAAACGCTCTTAGATTACGTTCTAAGACTATAAATTAAGAATTATGAATAAGAATTTTATATATATAATTATCGCCGCAATAGTGGGATTAATTGCAGGTTGGCTCATTTTTGGTAATGATAGTGTAGCGTCCGTAAATAAGGTTAGCAACACTTCTCAAGTAGAGCAACACAATCATGAAAATGAAGGTACAGAAATGTGGACCTGTTCTATGGATCCTCAAATTATGCTTTCAGAACCTGGTGATTGTCCTATTTGTGCTATGGATCTTATACCTGCTAGCTCTAGCCAAGACGGTCTAGCTATGAATGAGATTAAAATGACAGATAATGCAATGGCACTGGCAAATATTCAAACTACAATAATAGGCAACAGCTCTAGTAATATGGATGAAAACTCAATTTCCCTATCTGGTAAAATTGCGACCAACGAAGAGAACAATACAGTACAGGCGAGTTATTTTGATGGACGTATAGAACGCTTAAATGTAAGTTATGAAGGACAGCAAGTAAGTCGTGGACAGTTACTAGCTACTATTTATGCACCTAACCTAGTAGCAGCGCAACAAGAATTAATTACAACAGCCTCCTTAAAAGAAAGTCAGCCGGCACTTTATAATGCCGTAAGAAATAAGTTGAAAAACTGGAAGTTATCAGAAAAGCAAATCACTGCCATTGAAACTTCTGGAAAGGTCAGAGAGAATTTCCCTGTGTATGCAACGGTATCAGGTACAGTTGCTCAGGTTATGGCAAACGAAGGAGATTATGTAAAACAAGGGCAACCTATTCTAAAAGTAAGCAATTTAAATAGTGTCTGGGCAGAGTTTGATGCTTATGAAAATCAAATTATGCAATTTAAGATAGGGCAAAAAATAGCTGTTACTACAAATGCTAACCCTAATAAGAATTATGATGCGACAGTTTCTTTTATAGATCCTATTTTAAACACTAATACTAGAACTGTTACTATAAGAGCTACTATCGCAAATAAAGAAGGCTTTTTTAAACCTGGTATGTTTGTAACTGGTAAGGTTAAAACCTCTTCTACTCCTACGGTGTCTAAATCTGTAACAATACCTGCTAGTGCCGTTTTATGGACTGGAAAGCGATCGATAGTTTATGTAAAAACGAGTCCCAACCAGCCTATTTTTGAAATGAGAGAAATTACTCTAGGCAATAGATCTGGAGATAATTATCAGGTGGTTGATGGTCTAGAAAATGGTGATGCGATAGTAACTAATGGCGCATTTACAGTAGATGCAGCTGCACAATTACAAGGCAAGAATTCCATGATGAATAAAGATAAAAACTTTAGTGCCAATACTGATCAACCAAATATTACCAAAGAATTGGAAACAACGCTAAAAAGCATTTTACCACAATACTTAAAACTTAAAAATGCTTTTATAAAAGTGGATAGTAAGAACATAGTCACCCATGCTATAGCTATACAAAGCAAATTGAGTTCGATTTCATTAAATGACCTGAATAAGGAAGAATCTACCTCTGTAAAAGAGGCTATTGAGATCTTATCATCTATTATAGATATAAAAGATATAGAAGAGCAAAGAAATATGTATATAATCCTTAATCAGAATCTTATCACATATTTCATGAAACTAGAAGATCTAAGTGAACCTCTTTATATTCAAAAATGCCCTATGGTAAATGGAGATAAAGGGGCGATATGGTTAAGTATGGAACCGGCTGTGCAAAATCCTTATCATGGTATAGATATGTTAACCTGTGGTGATGTCATTTATACAATAAATGAATAAAAACTGAGGCGATCTTTATTCTGTCGGCTCGATGTTTAAATGACCATCGTACTTTATGTAAGAACGTTGTGAACTATTGATAATTAAATGAGCTGTTTCTCTAGAGAATATTTTAAGTTCTACACTAAGGCTTTCTGTGTCGTTTCTTACATCAAATTCATAAGAAATATAGTTAGAGTCTGCCACTATGGATTGACTCACATTTTTTATTTCACCAGTAAAGTCAAATGAATTGTCATCATTATAACCACCACCTGTTCTACGTTCTCCATAAAAAGGTAAATTAAAGACAGCCTTCTCTCCTGCTATTTTAAGAGTGTAATTATCACCACTTAAACTGATACGGCTAGCACTATTTCCATTACGTATAAGAATATCGTTGATGGCATTATTAACTGCCTGCGAGTTAAAAGGTAAGGCAGCATCTGCTTTAAAAACGAGATTGTTGTTTATTAATTCGTTTTGTAGATCTTTAAGTTTGGTGCGATCTGCTTCTGTAAAACTAGATTTACATGAAGAAAGTATCAATACTAAAATACTAATGAGGATTAAATATTTATATTTTTTCATTTTAAAGTGTATAAAGTTGCTTTTAATTCCGCTTTCGCGAAAGCGAGAACCTAAAGAATCTATTTAAGAATAGTTAAAGTTATTAAGTTAATATACTAGATTAATTAATATTAATTATAGATTAACAGTTAATTCTTCAAAGCTTAATACTTTATTAAAGCTGTACTAAGATTTAATTAAAACCCCAAGTAATAGCAGATTTGTGAATTAACTTTATCTAAAAATCAACATTATGAACATTCAATTTAATTACCAACACGTTTCAGGAAGTACAGAACTTGAAGAATATACTAAAGAGAAATTACAAACCATTTTTGATCGATACAACTGGATTACTCGAGCAGATGTTTTTTATAAGACAGAAAACACGTCAAGTGATGAGACAGGAATGATCACTGAGATAAGATTAAGTGCTCCTGGCCCACGACTCTTTGCCGAAGAAAGTCATGCAACGTTTCATGAGTCGGTAAATAAAGTTGTAAACCAACTTAAAACACAATGCGAAAAAAGAAAAGCAACCATAATTACACATCCCTAATATGATCTCACTAGCCACAAGCCCTAAACAAATAGTATTGTTTTATAATTCTAATCAGAAAAATCATAAAGAGATCTTTGCTTATGCAAGCTCTGCAGGTAAAGATTTACTGGCTATAGATGTCAGTAAGGATAAAGTGGCAGGTACAACGTGGACAGAAATTGCTGATGTAATGAATCTAAGAGTTAGAGATTTGATACATACTGATCATGCTACCTTTGAGAATAAATATGGAACCGATAACAATATAGATTGTGATGGTGCTATTAAAGTATTACAAAAAGATCCAGAAATGCTTATCTTTCCTGTAGCAATAGAAGGCAAGAGAGCAAAGGAAATCAAATTATATAATGAAATTTTAGAATTCTTTGATGTAGATACTTCATCCATCCATATTCCTTAAATTTTAAGATATAATTACTTTTTAAAATCCAGCTTTTATAGCTGGATTTTTTATGTTTACGTAAACCTCACCACATGATCGTCTGGATTTCATTTATTGTTTTAGTAACTATCTTTTTAGGATTGGATCTATTTGTATTTAATAGAAATGCACATGTTATAAGTACCAAAGAAGCGTCAAAATTCACGGCTCTTTGGGTAGGTATCGCACTAGCTTTTACTGCAGTCATTTATTTTATTTATGACGCTGGCTATCTAGCTAATCCTGACCAATTAAGCGGTGCAGACGCCGCTCTTAAATACCTAACCGGTTATCTTATAGAATTATCACTGAGCATAGATAACATATTTGTAATAGCGGTAATTTTCAAATCATTTTCTATTAGTACAAAATACCAGCATCGTGTGTTATTTTGGGGAATTGTAGGAGCATTAGTTTTCAGAGCATTGATGATTCTATTCGGTATTGCGTTAATTAACGAGATAAGCTGGATGACCTACATTTTTGGTGGTTTTCTACTCTATACTGCTTATTCTATGTTGTGTAGTAAAGAAGAAGAATTTGACCCTAAGACTTCCAAGATCTATAAATTTGCTAAAAAACTTTTCCCTGTTACAGATCGTATAGAGGGACAACAGCTCTTTATTAAGAAAATGGGTAAGCGTATAGCGACACCATTATTTTTGGCGCTAGTGGTTATAGAAATTACCGATATTCTTTTTGCCCTAGATTCTATTCCTGCTATTCTAGCCATCACTAAGGATCCTTTTTTAGTCTTTTCTAGTAATATACTTGCTATTATGGGATTACGTAGTATGTACTTTTTCTTATCAAATCTTTTAGATAAATTTCAATATATTCATTACAGTCTAGTGGCTATACTTGCCTTTGTAGGACTTAAAATGTTATTTGTTCACTATATTCATTTACCAGAATGGATCTCTCTTGTAGTAATATTTGTGTCGTTACTGGTAGGGGCTTTGTTTTCTATCTACTACCCTGCGACTCCTCAAGAAAAAGAAAAACAAAAAGAATCCTTGAATACAGAAAAGTAGACGTACTGTCATTTTTCATGTCGTTCACTTATTTTTCTTATTTTTTTAAAACCGCGATTGTAATTCTTACGTAGGTATTATAAAAGCCAAGAAAAATGATTCATTTTAACTACGTTCATGTCCCTACTAACAAGAAGTTAGAAAAATTTACAACCGAAAAATTACAAGTACTACACGAAGAGTCTAAAATACGTAAGATAGATATCACCTATAAAAAAATGTTTGATATCAAGAATAGAACGAGAGAAGTTGCGATGATTCAAGTATCGTTATCAGACAAAAACGTGTTTTGTGAGATAGAATCTCTAAATTTTAAAAAGTCGGTAAGTATCGCTGTAGATACGCTTATGAATGAACTTGTAGAGGAACATAATTTACTATCAGCATGAAAAAAATCCTTGAAGTGAATTCAAGGATTTTTAAGTGTACTATATATATGATCTTGTATCTAATAGGAAGTCTATCTTAATTAAAGAAAGACTTCCTATTTTATATATATAATTTAGAATGCAACCAGTTCCTTAAGCAGAATTACGACTTGCGTTTATATTCCCATAAAGAGATCTAGTCACCATTTGCTCATAAATCTCTAGACTACCAGATGCTTCATTATTCTGTATATCTTGGACCATTTTAAGTGCGTATTGTTGTATCGTTAATAGTGGTAAAACTATTTTTTCTCTAGCCTGTATACTTGCTCTTCCTGCTACTTCATTATCCATAAGAGCAGTCATTCCAGAAATCTTAAGCATGTACTTTTTAGAACGTTCATACTCTGCATAAATCAGTTTCCAGAATTCTCCATAAACAGGATCATGCTCCATGTAAGCAGTTAAACCAAAGAATGACTTTGTAAGACTCATCATACTATTATCCAATAATGTACGGAAAAACTTATTGTTATTATATAAAGATTGAGCAGCGTCCCAATTGCCTGCTTTTTCCATAGTTTCTAGTGCTGTACCTACTCCATAAAATCCAGGAACGTTTTGTTTTAATTGACTCCAAGATCCTACAAAAGGTATAGCTCTTAAATCCTTAAATCTTAATTCTGTACTACCTGCTCTTTTACTAGGTCTACTACCTATATTAGTTTTTGCGTAATATTTTAAGGTACTCATTTTTTCTAAATAAGATAGAAATTGAGGATGCGCCTTAAAGTCGGTATAGGTTTTATAACTAGTTTCTGCTAGTTGATCCATTGTAGCTTGGTCTGTAGCAGAGAAGTCATTTGCATCACTAGCATAAACTGCATTGCTCACACCACTACTTATCATTTGTTCTAGGTTGTATTGACAACTTTCTAGTGTACCAAATTTTGAACTAATGGTTTGTCCTTGTACGGTTAACTGTATGTGTTTTGCTTCAATCTTTGTTCCCATAGAAGCATAAAATTGATGTGTCTGTCCACCACCACGGGCTGGCGGTCCACCTCTACCATCAAAGAATACTATCGATACTCCATACATTCTAGATACTCTGGTTAGCTCTTCTTTTGCTTTATAAATAGCCCAATTTGCCATTAAATAACCACCATCTTTAGTCCCATCACTAAAACCTAGCATAATATGTTGTGTATCACCACGTCTCTTAACATGAGAACGGTATTTCTCGTTTTCATAAAGCGATTTCATGACATGTGGTGCATTTACTAGATCAGGCACGGTTTCAAATAACGGTACCACATCTATATTAGGCTCTTTCATATCACAAAGTCGCAACATTGCATAGACTTCCATAATATGAGAAGCCATTTGCGTATTAGAAATGATGTAGCGATTACATCCTTTTTCACCATTGCGTTCTTGTATATGTTTTATGGCATATATACTACTCAATGTGCGTTGGGTGTACTCGTCCTTAAATTCGTTAGGATCTAGAGCTCCTTCTACCTCTACAAGTACGTTGATCTTTTCTACCTCAGATAAGTCGTTATAGTTGGATGGTAGTTCCGCTTTCGCGAAAGCGAGAATCTCATCAAAAACCGCGTCATGTGCACTACTATCTTGTCTTATGTCTAAGGTTGCAAAATGGAAACCAAATAGCTCTACTTTATGAATAAAACTATCTATCTGATCTAAAAACAGCGAGTTATGACGCTCTATAACAATAGTTCTGATACTGTTAAGTTTCTCAATAAGATCTGAAGCTGTAAAATCTAAAATTTCTACATCAAAAATAGCTCGATAGCACATTCCTTCTATGGAAGTAAGTTGCTCTTCTACACCTTTAAAAGTTAGTCTTCTACGCAGTTTTCTTACATCGCGGTAATAGTTTCTAAAAATAGTTGCACGTAGCCTCTTTGCTACATCTAGTGTAATATCTGTGGTTACAAATGGATTACCATCCCTATCACCACCAGGCCAGAAACCTATTTCAACTATTTGATTTTTAAATTCTTGAGGATTGTCAATATGTGTTTTTAGGTAGTCATAAATGTTACCCATAGCATGATAAAATACATTTTCTAGGTACCATATTAAACTTATCGCCTCGTCAAAAGGTGTTGGCTTTTCTGTTTTAAAGAACGGTGTTTTACCTAATTGAGAAAGTAATAATTTTACTTCTTGAATCTCATTTGCCTTAATAGCAACACCTAGATCGTTAATAATACCTAATACAGAACCAGGATAAAACTGTGTAGGGTGCGCTGTTAATACCGGTCTTACTTTAAACTCTTTAAGATAGGCTGCAAGTTCTTCGGTCTTGTTTAAGGCAACGGCCTCGTCCTTTACACTACGTAGAGAACCACGACCATCCAGGTTATTTACTTTACCAAATGCAGCATCTTCTATCGCATCGAATAGTACAACCTGGCGTTCTATGTATTGTATAAACTTAAAGAGCATAGACTGTCGCTCTTCATCACTACTATCTCTTAAGTATTTATCAAAGAAATACTGAACTATTTCTGTTGGGTTTTTTCCTTTTTCATATCCCTTTACACATAATTCATGAAAAAGAGGCAATAAACCTCCCGTATTAGAGATTTGATCAAATGGTAGTGTCATGAAAATACCATTGAAAATCTGGTATTTAGATTCTACTTCGTTTTTAAATCTTTCTATTTTAGGTAATCTAGACATAGGTCTTATTTTTAATGAGAAAATTGATTAAGCTGTTTTTGCTTTGACTATTTGTATGGCGTCCTTAACCGTTTGCATTTCTTCCATATCTTTTTCATCTAGCATAATATCAAAAGCGTCCTCCACATCTAGCGCTATATCTACTAGATGCGCACTGTTAATTCCTAGATCTTGCATTAAATGACTATCTAGCTCTATGGCAGTAGATTCTACATCTTGTGGTAAATACACTTTTACTATTTTAAAAAGCTGTTGTTCAATTTCTTTCTCTTGCATGTTTATATTTTCATAACTTCTCTAAAAATACTATCAAAAGTTGAATTAAAGAAGTCTATATAGGTCAGTTTAACTATATATAATGAGATTACATAAGGAAACTGAAAACTGAAATTTTTTGTGAGGATATTGTAGTTAATCCCTGTATTCTTTGAGAATAACACAAGCATTTACATCTCCGAAACCAAAACTAGCTTTGGCAACAATTTTTAAATCTTTATTTACCATTTGATTAGGTATACAATTAGAATCTACTACATCCGTTATATCAGGATGCAAAGAGGTGATATTACTGTTTCCATAAACTACGTTATTCTTTAATTGTAATACTGTACCCACCAGTTCTATACTACCAGCTGCAGCAAGACAGTGACCTACATAAGATTTAAAGGTATTAATAAGAGGAAAGTTTTCTCCTTTTCTATTTAAAGCTACAGACCAATTTTTCACTTCAAAAGCATCTTTAGAGGTTGCAGTAAGGTGCCCATTGATAGCATCTATTTCTTGCGGTTTAATTTGGGCATCTTTTAAAGCTAATTTTATACAGTCTTGAACTGCCTGTCCATTAGGCGCTGTCATAGAGCCGTCTCCACGATGTCCACCAGAATTTAAAGCACCTCCTAGAACTTCTCCGTATATTTTTGCACCACGTTTTAAAGCACTCTCTAGACTTTCTAAAATAAACGCACCTGCACCAGATCCTGGTACAAATCCAGCAGCATCGCAAGATATGGGTCTACTCGCCTTTTCTGGAGTTTCATTATACTTAGTAGGTAAAATACGCATGGCATCAAAACCACCCCAGATATAAGGTCCAGAATCACTGGTAGAACCGACTAACATTTGTGTTGCTTTACCAGCTGCTATGCGCTCATATCCCATTAAAAAAGCTTCGGTACCAGTACAACACGCACTCGAGTTGCTTGTTACTAGGTTACCGCAGCCTAATTCTCCGGCAAGCCAGGCGCTTATACCGCTAGTCATGGTCTGTATAACACTGGTACTTCCTAACCTACGCACTTTCTTTTGATCTATTAATAGAATGGCTTCTCTAAATTTCTCGCCTCCACTTTGCCCAGTACCGAATATGATTCCCATATCCTTCATGGCGACATCAGGACCAGCTATTTCTAGACCTGCATCTTTAAAAGCTTCTTTACCAGCTATCACACCATAGACTAATCCGGTTGCTTTTAAGCCTCTCAATTGTAAGTTTGTAAAGTTTTCAGCTAATAATTCTTCTGTAATTTGTGGTGTTCCTGATACTTGACAGCCAAAGTTTAAATCGGCTAGTTGTGGATCAAATCGTATTCCAGAGATTTGTTCTTGTAACGCTTTCGCGAAAGCGGGAACCCCAACAGCATTAGGTGCTACAATTCCCATTCCTGTTATTACTACTCTATTCTTATTATGTGCATTCATAGTTTTACTAAATTACATAATCTATTATTTATGAATAAGCATTTTAACAATAGCAATGCAAATGGTCAATAGTTCACAATTTTATCCCGTTAGTTTTATACTTCTGTGATGATAATTATGATTCTTTTGAACTTTATATCCGAGTAACAAGGTAATTTTGCTATATCAATCAACAAGTAGTTAGATGTTTAAAAAAATTACATTTTTCCTTTTTATTTTATTTGCAGGTGTTTTAAATGCTCAAGATATAATTGTAAAAAGTATAGAATTTACAGGTTTAAAAAGGACTAAAGAGTCTTTTCTTAAAAGATTAGTCAAAGTAAAAGCAGGTAATATTTATGATCCTTTTCAGGTCGCTACAGATGTAGAACGACTGAATAGATTACCTGGTGTGGCAAAGGCTACATTCACGCTAGATAAAAGCGATTCTACGGCATATATTCTTACTTATGAAATAGTAGAGAATTTTACCATTATCCCTGGTGTACGTGCGTCACAAGCAAATGACGAGAGTTTTGCTTTTAGATTATCATTATTTGAGTTCAACTTATTTGGAGAAAATCAATTGATAGGTGGTTATTATGGGCGTAACATTTTTGATTCTTATGGAGTCTTCTGGGAAGCTCCTTACTTATTTACCAATAAATTAGGGATAGGTGTAAATTATCAAAATAACGTTTTAAGAGAGCCTATATTCTTTGATAATGATAATACCGTAAATTATAGATTTGATAATCAAAGTGCTGAAGTTTATGCCTTATATGAATTAGATTTTCATAATAATTTTCAATTAGGTGTACGATATTCTGACCAAGAATATAGTTACCTAGATGGTATCATTACTAGCGAGGTACCACAAGAACTTAGTGCCAAAAAATGGAGCGTTTTAGGAGAGTACGAGAACAACCACCTTGAGATAGATTATCAATACACATCTGGTTATAGGAACTTTACAAGCCTAGAGTTAATTACTGGTGGAGAAGGTTTATTAAAAGATGAACTTATAGCGCAAACAGATTTCCAATACTTTCAAAAAGTGGGAAAGAAAGGAAACTGGGCAAATAGATTAAAGCTAGCCTACGCTTCTTTTAATGAGTCAAGGTTTGCTCCTTTTGCACTAGATAATCAAATTAATATAAGAGGCGCAGGAAATAGCGCAGGTCGCGGTACAGCAGAAATTACTCTTAATACAGAATACCGTCACACGCTATATGAAAAAGACTGGTTTGTACTACAAAGTAACACTTTTATAGATGCTGGAACCTGGCGCAAGCCTAATGGTGGTCTTGATGACCTAGTCGATGGAAGTACGCTCAAAATTAACCCAGGTTTGGGAATACGTTTTATTCATAAACGTATCTTTAACGCTGTCATACGTTTTGATTACGGCTTTGGTGTCGGTAATAACGCTACTAACGGTTTCGTATTCGGAATAGGTCAATACTTTTAAAAATTACAATTATGAGAAATTTACTTGCATTACTTACCGTTGTTTTATTTATAACATCGTGTAATTCACAAAAAAAAATAGCTGAAGAACATCCTAAGTCTAAGGAGGTGTCAGTACCGATGTCTAATGAGGTTGCTGTATCACAACCTGCTTTGATGGAAGCTGTTAAAAAAACGCCATCCATTAATCTTGAAGTTCCTAAAATAACTGAGAATAGTCTGCAAGAGCCTAAGGAAGAGAAGTCTATGGAAGAAACAGTAATTCAAGCACCTGTTCCAGCTATAGAAACTAGTACAACTATAGATCATAGTAGCTTTGATCAACTACTTAAAAAATATGTTACTGACGATGGTCACGTAGATTATGCAGGTTTAAAAAAAGAACGTAAAAAATTAAGCTCTTACATAGTTCTTATTAAAAACAACGCGCCAGAAGATTCATGGACTAAAAATGATCTACTAGCTTATTATATGAATGCTTATAATGCAATGACTATAGATTTAATCTTAAGAAATTACCCTACAGAAAGTATCAAGGATATTAAAAACCCATGGGAACAACGTTTCTGGCAAATAGGTGATAAATGGATCAATCTAGAAGAGATAGAACATCAAATATTAAGAAAAATGGATGATCCTCGTATTCATTTCGGTATTAATTGTGCATCGTTCTCTTGTCCACCTCTAATGAATGAGGCTTTTGTTGCAGATAAAGTAGATAGTCAGCTCCATCAACTAGCTGTTCAATTTGTTAATGATTCTAAACGTAATTCTATTACAGCAGATCGTGTTGAGATATCAAATATCTTTAAATGGTTTAAAAAAGATTTTACACAAGAGGGTGATATCGTTGACTTTCTTAATAAGTACAGCAAAGTAAAAATTAATGCAGACGCTCGTGTGCGTTACATGGATTATAACTGGAATTTGAATAAGTAAGCTTGGATATGAGCTATGAAATAGATGGTAAGAACATTAATTAAAGATGTTTATTCTGTCAATATCATACCACTCATCCATCCTTCGGCGATTTTATTTTCATTTTCGTCCATCATTTGAACGACTACTTTCAGTTTTCCGAATCGAAAGTAGTCTTTTTTTGCACTTACAATAACCGTAGTTTCTGGTAAAACAGTGTTTAAAAAGTTAATGTGATTTTCTGTAAACACAAACTGTGGTTTACTATCCTTATCACGCATCAAATAACTACCTAAACAGGCTAGTCCTATTTGAGCCATACATTCTATAAGTATCACACCTGGCGTTACTGGTTGGTCCTTAAAATGATGTTTATAGAAGTACTCGCTTTCGCGAAAGCGGTAAATACCAATCACACTATCCTCATCTAATTCAAGTAATTGATCTACAAATTTGAACCCATCACCATAGGGTAAATTGGCTACTATTTTTTCTAAAGGGTTGAGAAGCATTTTTATTAATTAAAATTACAAGTGATTTAAATAATTTATGTCCAAAATTTTTTCCACCAGGTATTTGGTTTCGAAACACCCTTTGTTTTAGAATTTGGGCCTATTAATTCGTTTTCATTAATATTGTAGGCTTCTGATTCAGTTAAGTGACCGTCTTGACTACTCACTCTAGTTAGTTTTATACCTTTAAAGAATACTAGTTGAAGTCCATGTTCATGTTCCCACTCACATTCACAGATAGCGTTAATATAAATATCTGCATCACTTCTAGAGACATAAATATTCTCTGGATAAACGAAATTCCATATCTCCTCTTTATATTGAATATCCCAAAGCATTTTATCTGCTTCATCATATTCGACTGCTTTTAAAAAATCCATACAATTTTTGAATATCGCGTCGCTAATAGTTAAACGATTTGTAACTCGTTTTTCTAAAAAACTACGAAGCGCAATATCTGCATCTTGTATGAAAGTAAGATCTTGACTAGGATTTAGATCAGTGAATGTAATTTTTAGTTTCTTATTGTCAAAAAATGGAATCTCAATTAATTCACTTTCCCACCAATCATCAAACTCATCATTCTGTCTTAAAACACCTATTATTTCACTTTTGATCGTTGTCATTCAATATAGATTTTAATTAAAATCACTGTAAACTCTCACCGCCATCCACTTTTACAATTGTACCAGTTATCCAGCTCGCCTCTTCTCTACTCATCAAATACACCACATTTGCAACACGCTCTGGAGTAGTTAATTCTTTATGCGGATTCCTTTTTAAGCTTTCTTTCTTAAGTTCTTTATACATCGGTATCATACTTAGACTTAAAGTATCTGTAACACCAGCTTGTATGCAATTAGAAGATATTTTAAATGGAGCAAATTCTATAGCTATACTCCTATTTATAGCTTCTAGGGTTGCCTTTGCAGCACTAACAGCTGCATATGATTTCATGGGTCTTGTGCTACCTTCACTAGTAAAACTTAAAATTTTTGCAGGTTGTGCAAATAATTGCGCATCAAATAAAGCTTTGGTCCAGCTGTAGAGACTTATTCCCATAGAATGGATGGTTTGCTGAAAGTCACTAGTAGTTAACGTTTGCTCACCAGTAAGAGGTTTTAAATTGCCTTTAGAGATACTGTGTAACAAGACACTAATTTTTTGTCCTTTGAGAAATTCAATAATTTTTGCTGTATTCTCTTCTAATTTATCTTCTCTTGTGGCATCACTATTTACTGTAAGTAACTCGATACCGTAAGATCTTAATGTTTCAAATTTGGCATCAATAGCTACTGCCTGCATTCTAGAAGCACGATAAAATATGATGAGATTCATTCCATGTTGGGCAAGTTTTAAAGCGCTGGCATATCCTAAACCACTACTGCCGCCTAGTATCAAACCGTATTTATTTTCAAAGTCTTTTACCATTCTAAAAGTATTCTTTGTGCCGTAAACCCAGGTCCGAAGCTTAACATTAATCCCTTAGAGTCTTTCTTTATGTTACGACTCATAAAGCGTTCTAAAACAAATAGTACCGTTGCACTACTCATGTTTCCATAAAGACGTAAAACCTCTTTTGTGTCATCAATATTCTTTCCTAAATCAGAGAACAATCCTTCAACAGTTTGTACTATCTTTTTACCTCCAGGGTGAAAAATTAAATGATCTATATCTTTTATTTCTAATCCGTTTTTCTCTAAAAACGGATGTATGATTTTTGGGAAATGGCTCGCAATAGTATCCGGTACAGATTTATCGAGCACCATTTGTAAACCACTATTCACTAGGTCAAAACCCATCATATGTGTAGCATCTGGAAAATGGTACATTTCATGTCCTTTTATCACTGGTCCACTATCCTCATCACAAGAAGATAGTAAAACACAGGCACATCCATCGCCAAATATGGCCGCACTAACCATGTTTGCCATAGAAAAATCTCCTAATTGAAACGTAGCCGTAGGTGCTTCTACTGCTATTACTGCAGCTTTTTTACCAGGATTTGCTCTTAAAAAATTCTCTGCATAGATTAAACCAGATATTCCTGCCACACAGCCCATTTCTGTTACTGGTAAACGCACAATATCTTGTCGCATTCCCATAGAGTTGATTAAATAAGCATCTATAGACGGTATCATTATACCTGTACAACTTACAGTTATGATATAATCTAGCTCTTGAGCTTTCCACGATGCTTTTTCTAGTGCTTTTTCTACCGCTTTTTGCGCTAGTGGTACCACTTCTCTTCTATAAATATCATTACGATCTTGAAAAGAAGTACTTGTAAATACCTCTATAGGATCCATGATAGAATAACGTTTATCAACACCAGCACCTTCAAAAATCTTAATAGTTTTACGTCTTAAACGCTCCTCCTGACCAGAAAGCCATTCTTCTACAAATGGTAAAATATCCTTAGTTTCTTTATAATACTGCGGTGTTACCGTTGCTACACTTTTTATTTTTACACTCATTTAAACTGGAATAATCCATATATATCGGAACGACCACTTCCATGTCAATCGGTCATTTTTAACGCCTATAGCTTTAGCATATTTTTTAAAGTCCCTAGCCTTAAAACCAGATGCGATACTTATTAGGCCATCATGTTTTGAAATCTCATGCCTTATAAAAATAGGACTTAAATATTTAAAAAATAGAAATGCAAGTTTATGTCTATGCAAGTCGTTGATAATAATAGTTTTACTTGTGATCTCTCTGAATTTAGTTAGAAATGTAATTATCTCATTATCATCAAAATGATGCATCGTTAAGGAGCTTATTAAAATATCACATTTTAAATCAGATGGGTTTATTTTAAGAATATCGCTTTCGCGAAAGCGTAATCTTGATAAACCTTCACTCTTCAATCTAGCTTTTTCAATAGAACGAGCTGCAAAATCGAGACCTAGAAAAGAGATGTTTTCTTGTTTCAAATTCTTTTCTAAAAATCGCAACATCTCACCGTCACCACAGCCTGCATCTACAATGGTTAGTGCTTTGTTAGGATATTTTTGTAGTTCTTTTTTAATTGCTTTTAAAGTAAAATTAAAGCCATTGAGTAATCGATTTACTGTATTAATATCATCTACCGCATGTTGTAATGTGACCTGATCTAGATTAGGGTCATCCATCCATTCTGGATCTGTATTGCGATGGTTAGATCTGTATTTTATATTAGATAGGTTTCCCATGTGTTTTTTTAATAATTATAGGCAGTAAAAAAGGCAGTTTACTTAGAAACCAGAGTCCTAGCGATGTATACGTTTTATTTAAAAGAATACCTTGCAATAGTCGTCCTATCCATAATCGCTTACGGAATGTTTTATTCCATTCTTGTGAATAATCTGATAATGATTGGTCTCTCGATATTTGATTACGAAGAAATGGTTCTAGACTTTTAAATGCTATTTGTGCACTATGTATGGCCATAGCCATTCCATTACCACAAAGCGGATGTATTAAACCAGCAGTATCTCCTAACATAAGTATGTGACCCTCTACGGCTAGTTTTTTTTCAAAAGATATTTGAGATATCGTGATAGGCTGTTCCCAAACAGGAGTCGCATTGTCTAAAAATGAGGCCAAATGTTTATTCTTTGATAACACTGCAGTATTAAAATCTGCTACATTTTTATGTTTCTTAAAAGACTCATAATTAGCTAAATAGCAAAGATTTACATGACCGTTTTCAACCTTTGAAATACCTGCATAGCCACCTTTAAAGTTATGTAGTTCTACTAGATTATCTGGCATATCATATTGATAGTGCATTTTTACAGCTAACCATGGCGATTTATATTTCATAAAATCGCGTTCTAGCTTTTTATCTAGTATAGAGCGTTTACCAGTAGCCATAATAAACTGTTTACAAGTAAATTGATCTCTAGAAGTGGTTACGGTAAATGTATCCTTATTAATATTACTATCAAGCACTTTATCTTCAATAAAAGTAGCTTTAAGACTCGCTTTTTTAAAAAGTAAATGATCTAAGTGATACCTAGAAATGCCTTTGCCACCTTGCGGTAAATTGCATTTAATTTGTTTAGAATCTGTGGTAGTAAAGTTTAATTGTTCTAGGTTAATAGATGTTTCTTGATCCAGGTCTATATCTAGAGCACGTAAAAAATCCATTACTTCATTACTCAAATATTCACCACACATTTTGTGCCTAGGGTAACTTTCAGGATCTATACATAGAACTTTATAGTTTTTAGAAAACAAAATTGCCGCTGTCAGACCTGAAAGTCCACCACCGGCAATTATAATATCGTATTCTACATCCACTATCCAAAGATAACGGCTAGAAGTAAATCAAATGTTAATTTGAATCATTATCTCTGTATCTTCTTTTCTGTACAAACTTTAAGATTAAATAAATAACCAATAAAGAAGAGAATAAAGAAAATAAAGTAACCGCTGTAGGCATTAAACTACCACCTTCTGGGTTAGGTCCAAAAAACACTAAAAAGGCAAATATGATCGTAAGTGCCCATAGTACATAGCGGAAGTTGTCCGCCTCATCCATAAATTTCATAATATGTTGTTGATTAGGTTCGTAAAGGGGCATTCAAAAATATAATTTTTATTAGCCTAAAGTTAATAATTTAACAGTTTTTTTAATTTTTCTTTCAATTTATTTTTAGGTAGGTAATTATCTTCAAGTCCTTTTTCAAATGGTATCGGTGTATCTATACTACCTAATCTCATGACTGGAGCGTCTAAAAACTCAAAACATTCTTCACTAATAAATGCAGCAATGTCACTCGCTATGCTACCTGTCAGGTTATCTTCGGTAAGAACGAGAACTTTACCTGTTTTCTTTACAGAGGTTATAATACTTTCATTATCAATAGGTAATAATGTTCTAAGATCAATAAGATCTATATCTAATTTTTCTTCATCGATTAACTGCTTTGCCCAATGTACTCCTGCACCAAATGTTATGATAGTTGCTTGTTCTCCACTTCGTATAGTTAACGCTTTTCCTAACTCTATATTATAATATCCATCTGGGACGTCATCATATACCGATCTGTAAAGTGCTTTATGTTCAAAGAATAAAACCGGATTAGGATCTTCTATAGATGCTATTAATAATCCCTTAGCATCTGCAGGAGAAGATGGATATACTATTTTAAGACCTGGTACAGTGTAAAACCATGCTTCATTAGATTGAGAGTGAAAAGGTCCTGCTCCTACACCTGCTCCACATGGCATTCTTACTACTACATCTGCCTGCTGATTCCAGCGGTAATATGATTTTGCTAAGTAGTTAACAATAGGATTAAATCCACTACTTACAAAATCGGCAAACTGCATTTCTACCACAGCCTTCATTCCTGCTATACTTAGTCCCATACCAGCCTCAACAATGGCACTTTCACATATAGGCGTATTTCTCACTCGCTCACGACCATATTTTGCTACAAAACCATCAGTTATTTTAAAGACACCTCCATATTCTGCAACATCTTGTCCCATGATGACTAAGTTGTCATACTTTGCCATTGAAGCATCAAGTCCATCTTTTATAGCGTCTACTAATCGTAAATTTTGAGTAGAATTATTAGGTGCTACAGATTCAAAATTGTGGGATTTAAAAACGTCTGACAGTTCTTGTTCTGGTGTTGTTTTAGGTAACGCTTTCGCGGAAGCGGTATCTAAACCATCATTAATATCTTTTTTAATTTCTTCACTCCATTCTAACACATTATCGCTAGTGATGATGTTGTTTTCTAACAAATACTGCTCAAAACGTGTTAATGGATCACGTTGTTCCCAATATTTTAATAATTCATCTGGTACATATTTAGTACCACTAGCCTCTTCATGACCACGTCTTCTAAAAGTTTTAAATTCTATCAATACAGGATGCGGATTCTCACGAATATCCTTGAGAATAGCAGCTATTTTTGTGTAGACCTCTATAATATTATTACCGTCTATAATATGAGATTCCATTCCATAACCCAATGCACGGTCTGCTAGGTTTTCACAATTGTACTGTTCTGTAGTAGGTGTACTAAGGCCATAGCCATTATTTTCTATACAGAAAAGAACTGGTAAATTCCATACACTGGCCACATTAAGTGCTTCGTGAAAATCACCTTCACTCGTACCGCCTTCTCCAGTAAAAACGGCTGTTGCTCTACCAGTATTATTTAGTTTTTGAGCTAGTGCAATACCGTCTGCAACACCTAGTTGTGGTCCTAGATGTGAAATCATACCGACTATGTTATAGTCTTGTGTGCCAAAATGAAAACTACGGTCACGACCTTTTGTAAAACCGTCTGCTTTACCTTGCCATTGCGCAAAGAGTTTCCATAACGGAATCTCTCTTGTGGTAAAAACCCCAAGATTTCTATGCATAGGTAAAATATATTCTTCTTTATGCATAGCAGCTGTTACGCCTATAGAAATAGCTTCCTGACCTATGCCCGAAAACCATTTTGAAATGCGACCTTGACGTAATAGAATCAACATCTTCTCCTCTATTAATCGAGGAAGTAACATTTTCTTATATAAACCTATAAGTACCTCTTTATCTAGGGTATTCTTATAAAGCTGATCTAAATTTGTGTGATTTGTGTCTATCATTATTGTGGACTGTAAATCAAATGTAAGATAATCTATCGTCTTACTTTAACGTTATAGTTAGTTACAAGCTTTCATTTACTAACTTTGTATTAACAATTGTTGTTTTAATGAAGCTACCTTTTTTATTCTTAGTTCTATTTTGTGCTATAATGTGTTATGGACAACAACAGCCTGCTGACTCTATTTCTATAAATAAAGATGTGAAATTTAAGTACCAATCTCTATTTATACCTGCAGGACTTGTTACTTATGGTGTAATAGGCATTAAAAACGATCCTATTAAAAAGTGGGATCAAGATTTAAGAACAACTCTTCAACCAGATGGTACCAAGATAGACATAGATGATTATACTCTTTTTGTGCCTATTGCAGCAGTTTATGGTCTTGATCTAGCTGGTATTAAAGGGCGTAACAACATGTTAGATAAAACGGTTATTCTAGGTACGTCTACTCTATTTTTATATTCGTCTGTAAATCTTATTAAGAATAATACTAATATAAGACGACCTAGCGGTAAGTCACAAAGTAGTTTTCCATCTGGGCATACTGCTATATCATTCATGGCTGCAGAGTTTTTACACCAAGAATATGGACATGTATCACCCTGGTACAGTATTGCCGGTTATACTATAGCTGCAAGTACTGGTTTTTTGAGAATTTATAATGATAAACACTGGCTGAGCGACGTGGCAGCAGGAGCTGGAATAGGAATTTTATCAACAAAAATAGCTTACTGGCTGCATCCTTTGATAAAGAGTGTTATCTTTAAAAATAAAAGTAAATTGAATGAATCTCAAGTGCAATTAAATATTGCACCTTTGTACACTCGTAATGAGTTATTACTGGCTACATCATTGAGATTTTAGAAAATAATAAATATAATTAGTACCATGATTAATATCCCTAGCGTAGATCTAGCAGATTTTCTAAGTGAAGATCCTAAGAGAAAAGAAAAATTTATTAAAGAAATAGGTAATGCCTACGAAGAAATAGGTTTTGTCGCACTTAAGAACCATTTTTTATCTGACGAGCTTGTTGAACAACTTTATAAAGAGGTAGAGAAATTTTTTCAACTACCTAAACCTACTAAATTAGGTTATGAGCGTGAAGAATTAGGTGGACAGCGTGGTTATGTATCCTTCGGTAAGGAACATGCCAAAGGTAAAAAAGAAGGAGATTTAAAAGAATTCTGGCATTTTGGACAAGAGGTTGCTCCAGATGTAGATATAGAAGATAATTATCCTGATAACGTGATCGTAGAAGAACTTCCTGACTTTAATAAAACAGGAATGGATGCTTATAGAATGCTAGAAAAAACTGGTATTTATGTTTTAAGAGCACTTTCTTTACACATAGGTCTGGATGAAAAATACTTTGACCACTGGGCAAGTAATGGAAATTCTATTCTTAGACCTATTCATTATCCACCTATTACCAGCGAGCCAGAAAATGCGGTAAGAGCTGGTGCACATGGAGATATCAACCTTATTACTTTATTAATGGGTGCTAGTGCACCAGGTTTACAAGTACAAAGTCGTGATGGTGAGTGGATCGATGCTATTGCAAAGGAAGACGAGCTAGTTATTAATGTAGGTGACATGTTGCAACGTCATACTAATAACAAATTGCGTTCTACTATTCACCGTGTGGTAAATCCGCCTCGTGATTTATGGCACACTAGCCGCTACTCTATTCCGTTTTTCTTACATCCACGTAGCGATATGAAACTGGACTGTCTAGAAGAGTGTGTGAGTGAGGATAATCCTAAACAATACGATGACATTACTGCAGGAGATTTCTTGCACCAGCGTCTTGTAGAGATAGGTTTGATTAAGAAATAAATTCTTTTAATTTTATAATAGAAGTCCATTAAACGTAAATTTTAATGGACTTTTTTATGTGATGTTCTCGCTTTCGCGAAAGCGGAATTTAAATGTACTACTAAACAAAACTATTAATAGAAATAGATTAAAATTTATATTACATTCTCATTATGTTTATATAGATGTGTTTCTAACTACTGAAAGATGAATAAGAACGTTGATCAATACCAAGAAGAAACTATTACTGAACGATTTAATAGTTTTTCTAATCGCTCACATAGATTTCACAGAATATCTAGTATGTTTTTAGATCACTTTATCCTTTGCGGTATTACTATTCCTATAGCTATAGTACTTATGATGATATTTAGGAACTTAGTATATCGTATGGATCTCATACCTTTTTTCTTTATCATTTTTATCTATTCAAATAAGGATTTTTTGAAAGGTAAAAGTCCTGCAAAAAGAATATTAGGATATCAAATAATAAATCGCAAAACAGGTCTACAAGCTACAGAATTACAGTGTTTTATTCGTAATCTAACCATTTGTATTGCTTGGCCTATAGAGGTTATTATTTCTTTCATTAATCCAAAAAGACGCATAGGTGATTATATAGCAAATACTAAAGTTGTTCCTTCTGAGAAGCAAAATTTAAAATCTATTATAATTGATTTAAAAGAGGTAAAATTGAAAATTGATTATTTAGTGATTTTAATTTTAGGTGGTATCTACATCTATGGCTTTTCTTTATTTTTACCATCATTTTAAAAACAACTTATCACAAATTCTCTATCTATGAAGTCCTTAAAAACCAAACCTAATACAGGAAAAAGATTCTTTGCAGGTTTAATAGATTACACCATTATTTACGGCTTTACTTTTATGTTGATTTTTGGATTAGGAACTCGAGATGAATATGGAACTTATTCTTTAAATGGATTCCCAGCTTTGATTCCAATAGCTTTATGGTTAGTTCTCACAGTAATTTTAGAAATAACACTAGGAGCTACTTTAGGTAACTCTCTTGTAGGAATAATGCCTATACCTTCAACTGGTCATCAAAGAAAACTCACTTTTATAGAGTCACTTAAACGCCACCTGTTAGATCCACTAGATATGTTCCCTTTGGGCATTATAGGTATAATTACTATCAATAACACATTAAATAATCAACGTGTAGGTGATATCTGGGCCAAAACTATAGTTGTATCGGAAAAACATTTTATAGAAAACCCTATCTAGGCTATCCATAATTGTATTCTAAGATAGCATTATCACTACACTAAACGTTGAAAATAAAATGACCGCATGGCTCTTTTAGAAATCGTACATGAAAACAACGACTTTATAGTTGTAAATAAGGCTGCAGGGCTGATAACCGAAAAAAGTCCTTTTGAATCTCTTACTGTAGAAAATCAAGTACATGATTATATAGCTAAGAAAAAGAAGAAACCTTATGTGGGTGTCGTTCACAGATTAGACCGCGTGACTAGTGGTGTACTTGTTTTTGCTAAGAAAAAGAGTGTGTTAGTTGCTTTTAATGAGCTTTTTAGTAGTCGTAGAGTTCAAAAAACATACCTCGCTATAGTCAGTAATAAACCACCTAAAACCAAACAAAACTTACAACACTTTTTAGTAAAGAATCGGCTAGAAAAAAGAGCAGATATAGTACCTACTAAAACTAAAAACGCTCAAGACGCTACTCTATCTTATCAAATTCTAGGACAGAATAAATATGGTTACCTATTAGAGGTAAAGCCTAGAACAGGTAGATTCCATCAAATACGAGCACAGTTATCACATATAGGTTGCCCTATTATAGGAGATGAAAAATATGGCTCTGATCAGAAATACTTAAACCTATCAGTGTGTTTACACGCCTGGAAATTAACCTATCCAGAATTAAATACAAAAGAGAATAAAACGGTAGAAGCCTCCATGCCTAAAAATGCTTTTTGGGAATTTAAAACCATCAAATAAACTTTAAGCATCTTTTTTAAATTGTGGAATACTGCTATTTTCATATACAGTGTAGTATAGAGCTATATGAACTCTAGTATATTGCAATACTAAATACTAAATACTAATTATGAAATTGAACTTACTCTCTTGCGACGATCAACGACCTAATAAAAGAGATATAGCTAGGTGTATAGTAGAAATTTCTTCAGGTATAAGTGAATCTCTTGCAAATGAGCTTACTGATATATTGTTAGAAGGTGATGCGGTAGATATTGAGGTTAGTGATAAAAATTCAGGATCGGCATTGCGAGCGTTGCGCAAACTAAGTATTGATTATGAAATCATAGAATAATACAAGATTCTTATAATTACTTTTGTTTCATGAAAAAATCAGTTGCTATTATAGGTGGTGGTCCATCAGCATTTTTGCTGGCTGCTTTTCTAGATAAGGAAAAGTTTTCTACCACTATCTATGAGAAAAACAAAACGTCTGGCCGCAAATTTTTAGTTGCCGGAAAAGGTGGTTTTAACTTAACGCATTCAGAATCTATAGAAAAATTAATCAATAGATACACACCTAATAATTTTCTATCTACTGCCCTACTTCATTTTACAAATCAAGATTTTAGAAACTGGTTAGAACAAATAGGCGTCCCTACTTATGTAGGCAGTAGTAAAAGAGTCTATCCTGAAGATGGAAAAAAGCCTATTCAAGTTCTGAATTCTATATTAAATCATCTTAAAAAGAAAGGTGTCTTGTTTAAATATGAACATACCTTCAGCGGTTGGGATACACATAATTACCCCATTATTAATGATCATGCAGTAAAATCAGATTATACCATTTTTGCTCTAGGCGGTGCCAGCTGGAGTGTAACTGGCTCTACTGGTGACTGGCTATCTACATTTCAAGGTCAATCGATAGACATTCAACCTTTTCAGGCGTCTAATTGTGGTTTTAACATTAATTGGAATTCTAAATTTATAGAATTAAATGAAGGTACACCTTTAAAAAATATAGCTATTTGCTGTAATGATGTAGTCCAGAAAGGAGAAGCTGTTATTACTAAATTTGGTCTAGAAGGTAACGCCATTTATGGTCTTAGCCCTCAAATAAGACAGCAATTGATTACTCATTCTACAGCTACTATATTTATAGATTTTAAACCATCCTTATCCTTAGAAAAAGTAATTTCAAAAATTAAATTGTCTAATTATAGAACGACAAAGGACATATTAAAGAAAGAGCTCAAATTAAGTCTTCCACAAATAGATCTATTAAAATTCTATCTATCAAAAGAATCGTACCTTAATAAGGAAATACTGGCTAGTCATATAAAACAATTTCCTTTAGAGATAATCAATACCGCATCTATAGAAGAATCTATATCTACCGTAGGTGGTGTCGATAGAGACGCCCTAACAGAAAATTATGAACTTAAAATCCTACCTAATCAATATTGTATAGGTGAGATGATAGATTGGGACGCCCCTACTGGTGGCTATCTACTGCAGGCATGTTCTAGTACAGGTGTTTTTCTAGCAAGACATCTTAATCAAATCAATTAGAAGCAATAACTAGGTAATTAATCATAGTTTCCTTTATTTTTAAATCTTAAAATACAATAACTTTATTTACAACTAACCTAAACCAACCTTATGAAAACTTCTCTGACTTTTTTACTTGCGTTTCTTTTAATAACCTCTTGTAAAAATGCAACCGATACTACAGTAAATATTGAAAACCACGCGACCACTAGTACAGATGACGGTAGTGTAAATAAAAGTAAATATCAAGGTAATGGTTTCTCTTTCAGTTATCCAGAAGACTGGCATGTAACCGATGAAGAGCTTATTGAAGAAGGTATTTATTATATGGCAGTAGAAAAAAAAGGCCTTAATTCTAGCGGACTGATGACTATAGTTTCCTTTGATTACATACTAGACCATGACCTTATGATAGATATGAATATAGAAGAATTAAAATTGAATAGTTTTATAAACAATTTAAATTTTGATCCTATAGAAGACGATGAATTTAGCACTATTAAATCACGTACTTCATCCTTTGAATTTACCACAATGGGTTTAAAACATCAAGGTAAGATTATAGCGTTTACTAATCAAGGTAGTTCTTACGCAATATTAACTCAAGAGGCTTTAGAAGACCATCAAAAGAATTCTCAAGGATTTAGAATTATAGAAAATAGTTTTAACATCGATTAATCATTATTTACTCAAATCATGATTTTAAAAGCTCTCTTTACATATAACAAGAGAGCTTTTATTGTTTTAAAGTTCATAGTTTTTAAAAGTGGTATTTAAGATTCCGCTTTCGCGAAAGCGGAATAGAAAAAAACACTCGTACAAAAGACTGTATATATGCTAACAAATAAGCCAATCTCTATATTCTATACTTGTGGCATATCAATAATGGTAACATCCTTTAAACCCCATTGATCCAGAGCTCTCAAAATAGGCTCTAACGACTGTCCTCTATCGCTTAGTTGATACTCTACTTTGGGAGGCACTACAGGGTAAACTTTTCTTGAAATTAAACCGTCTTTTTCAAGTTCTCTGACCGTTTGAGTAAACATCTTATTAGAGATTCCAGGGATGTGTTTTTGAAGAACTCCAGATCTTAAACCGCCTTCTAATAAATGAAATAATACTAATGGTTTCCACTTAGTACCTATCAATCCCATGGTGTAATTTAATGGGCAAATGTTATTTTTTTTCAAAATAATTTTTATTAAATATTTAATAATGTGTAATTTACTCTTTTAGGTAACTATAGTACTTTTAGGTAAGTTATTTCTAATAAGGCAAATATAGAGTATTTTTGAAATCTAAAATAAATGTTGTGGATACTAATAAAGATTACCCTAAGTCATTCTCTCATATAGGACTTACTGTACCTAATATTAACGAGGCCGTTAAATTTTACTCTGAAGTAATGGGGTGGTATGTTATTATGGTACCTGCAACGGTTAAAAAAGAAAAAGGAACCGCGATAGGTCAAATGTGTATTGACGTTTTTGGCGAGGAATGGACAGAATTTGAAATTGCTCATTTATCTACGTCTGACGGTATTGGAATCGAGTTATTTTCTTTCCCTCATGGAGTGAAGAAAGCACCAAAGTTTAATCCGTTTAACACAGGATTATTTCATTACTCTGTTCAAGATCCTAATATTGAAGAATTAATAGGGAAAATAGTGGCTTATGGAGGTAAACAAAGAATGCCTATTAGAGAGTATTACCCTAAGGAAAAACCATTCAAAATGTGTTATGTAGAAGACCCATTTGGTATTGTGTTTGAGATATATACTCATAGTTATGAGTTGACCTATTCTTCTGGTGCGTATGCTAAATAATTGAATATTTATCTAACTTTACATCATGAAAAAAAATATAGCAATTCTATCTATTTGTTTAGCAATCTTTAGTTCTTGTAAAGATAAAACTAGAGATACCGTAGATATCAAAGTTTCTGAATCAATAGAAATTATAGAACCACAAATAGATGTGGTGACAGAGTTTAAAGGACAGCAAGTTACCGGTGTAACCTTATCTGATTCTGGACGTATTTTTGTAAATTTTCCTAGATGGAGAAAAGGGGTTACCAATTCTGTAATGGAAATAAAAGAAGATGGGCAGCAAATGAGCTATCCTAATCATGAGTGGAATTCATGGGAAATAGACCTACCAATAAGTGATACACAATTCGTAGGTGTGCAATCTGTTGTAGCTTTTGAAAACCTTTTATATGTAGTGGATACTAGAAGTCCTTTATTTAAAAATGTACTGGACGCTCCACGTGTTTATGTGTTTGATTTTAATACAGATGAGCTGGTAGAGACTATATTTCTAAATTCAGATAGTTATTTTAAAGATTCTTATATCAACGATTTAAGAGTAGATAAGGAAAATAACAAAATCTATTTAACAGATTCTGGACATGCAGGATTAGTGATTGTTGATTTAAAAACTAAGAAATCAACGAGAGTTCTAACAGATCATACATCTACTACTGCTGAAGTTTCTAGCTTAACTTTTAATAATAAGGTATGGAACAACACTGTACATTCTGACGGAATAGCTCTGGATACAAAAAACGACCGCCTTTATTATCATGCACTTACTGGTTACAGTTTATATTCTGTAAGTACAGATTCATTAGTTTTATCTAGTGAGATAGAAAAAAACGTAAAACTAGAAGCAAAAACTGCTGCTCCTGACGGAATGATCATTGACCAATCAGGAAATCTATACTACGCAGATTTGGAGAGTAATAAAATACAATACAGAAAGCCAGATGGCTCTATTCGCACGCTTGTAGAAGGTGATAAAGTAAAATGGGCAGACACTTTTAGTATCTATAATAACTACTTATATTTTACTAATTCTAGAATTAATGAGGTTACACCAGATATTTCTGAAATGAGTTTTACGGTAAACAAAGTTCTATTACCTATTGATTAATAGGTAAGTCTCACATTACATTTTAAGGCTAATTGTAAATTAAAAAACAATTAGCCTTTTTTGATTTATACAATTGGAAAGATTTGTTTTTGTTGAGCTTTTTAAAAAAGTCTAGAACTAGTCTTCTATTCTGCCGGCTTCTCTCCTATTTTACTTTAAATTTGTTTAGAATTTAAACTAAATACAGCTCATGAAGAGACATAAGGCCATTAGATTCTTTATGGTAATAACTGTTTTTATAATGCAGATTACCTTCTTGTTAATGACCTTAAAAGAGAATTATGAATCTAATAATTTTCTAATAGTTACCTCTGTACTTCTTATCGCTCTCACTATATTCTTTGGGTACCGGTATTTAGACTTGCATCATGAAGATCATTCTTATGAAAAAATATCTGTAGTTATTTGGGTTCCCATAGGTGCACTAATTTGTTATTCCCTTAATGTTTATGGAGATTTAGGCAGTGTACTTGCAGCAGGGATTACAGGAACCACAGCATCATTTATACCTGCATTAAACAAAAAATCAGATTACTTAAAAAAATTACCTGCCGCTATTTATTGTGGTGCATTTGTAGGTATGTCTAGTGTAGAAATATCACCATCTGTAGGTTTTATAGTTACTGCTGGTGTACTGACAGGTGTCTTTTTCATGCTCTCTAAGAATCTATTCTTAGGTATAGGTGGCAAACTAGGTTCGATTGCCTTTTTGGGTGTGGTAGTCATATATTTATTAAACTGGTTATCGATATGAATTATGTAATCATAGTACTAGTCGGTATATTAGGATCTGTTCTTACCTATTATGTAAATGAACATTTAAAGCAAGGCGCAGTAAGAGCATCTGCACTGTTAGCATTAATAGTAGGTTTGTTTTTTTATATTTTCCCTGATGTATTAAATGAATATTTATCAAAGAGTATACCTATAGTTTTTATAGGTACTTCATTTATAGGTATGGTTGCCTCACATTCTAAAGGTAGTTATTTACGTCTCGCTCTTGCCGGTATTCTCTTCAGTGTGATATACATTAATAAAGGAAATTTCTTTAATGGTTATGGTGGTGCATTAGGTACTATTGCTTTTATCGCGTTATTAACAACTATGGCTATTTCAAATGCTTTTTCTAAGAGAAAAAAGGTCAAAAAGAAAATAAAATCTATTAAAGAAAAGGTATTTAAAAAAGAATAAAAACTCACAATAAATAGTTCTTTCTAACCTATAAAATCAACAGTATTATGAAAAAAATAGAACCTTTTAAACACCCAAATGATGCTATTTCTATACTTGATAATGGTGGTCGATTTTATAACATACTCACTAGAGCAGACGACGGTATTATTTCTAAAGCCGAACTAGGAAAAGTAGGTGGGCTTTTTAATGACCAACAACAAATGATTCTATTTTTAGAATTATCACTAGCACAACTGGACAAGACACAAAAAGCTGAAGTTCTTTCTAAACTAGATGAGAATCTTAAAGAAACATATTTAAAGTATAAGCCACAGGAATTTCTACCATCACAAGTACAATCTACTGGTATTAAATCTGCAAACACCATCATCACTGGTATCCCCAAATTAACGGAGTCTAAAAATGATTTTAACGGTTTTATAATGGTACCTATTATGACCGGCAGCGTTACAACGTTTACCATGATTCCTATCATGGATAGATATGATGTGTATGAAATAAGAGATCAAGAATCTGATATTACTTTCTTAATCGCTCATATAAAAGGATCTCAAAAACTACCAGAAAATCGAGTTAAAATAGCTGGTGTTCTAAAAGAATTAAAGGACGATAAAAATCAAGAAATCGCTGAAAAGTTATTTCTAGAATCTGTTTACTACATTGATTTATAGAGAATTTAAGATATAAAAAAAGGGCTTACCTCTTAATAGAAATAAGCCCTTTTTAAATTTATATAAATAGAATTATTTAACCGCAGCAAATAATTTTTCTGCTACTAGTACAGATGATGCAGGGTTTTGACCTGTAATTAAATTACCATCTTGTAATGCATACTCAGACCAGTCATCTCCTTTAGAATAAATACCGCCATTTTCTTGAAGCATATCTTCTACTAAGAAAGGCACTACATCAGTTAATTGTACCGCATCTTCTTCGGAGTTTGTAAATCCTGTAACTTTTCTACCTTTAACTAGTGGATTACCATCAGTTCCCTTAACACTTTTCAATGCAGCAGGTGCGTGACATACAAATCCTACTGGTTTATCCTGACTATTAAAAGTCTCAATTAAACTTATAGAAGTTGCATCGTTTGCAAGATCCCATAATGGACCATGTCCACCTGGATAGAATACTGCGTCATAATCAGCAGCATTAACGTCAGTTAATTTGTGTGTTGTATTGATAAGTTTTTGAGCTTCCTCATCCTTATCAAATCTTTCTGTAAACTCAGTAGCAGCATCTGGTGATGCACTAGAAGGGTCGATAGGCGCTTGTCCACCATTAGGTGTAGCAAGAGTAATTTCTACTCCTTTATCTTTTAAAGTATAATATGGTCCTGCAAACTCTTCTACCCAGAAACCAGTTTTCTTTCCTGTATCTCCTAATTTATCGTGCGATGTTAAAACAAATAATACTTTCATTTTATTTTCTTTTTTAATTTTACTGTTATTTTCTAATTCAGCTGTTTCAGCCTTATTTTCTTTCTTCTCACTACAACCTAATGCTGCAAATAGAACAAAAGCGATAGCTATATTTTTAAACTTCTTCAATTTTCCTTAATCAATTACTGTGACTAATTCCTCTGTACTTCTTCTTACTTTCTCAAGATTAACTAACCAGTCTTCAGACTCGTTTCTGTAACCTATAGGTAGTAATACCGTACTTCTCAATCCTTTTTCTCTCAATCCTAAAATTTCGTCTACAGCATCTGCATCAAAACCTTCCATAGGTGTCGCATCTACTTCTTCAAATGCAGCAGCAATCATAGCGTGCGTAAAAGCAATATAAGCTTGTTTTGCAGCATGGTTAAAACTAATCTCGTCAGCTTGTTGTGGATAAATACCTAACAATTGTTGGCGGTAATTTTCCCAACCTTCATTTTTAAAACCTCTCTTTTCATTAACTAGGTCAAACATGTAGTTGATACGATCTTCTGTATACTTATCCCATGCAGCAAACACTAATAAATCAGAACAATCTGTTACCACAGACTGATTCCATGCGATAGGGCGTATTTTTTCCTTTATCTCTTGACTTTTAATCACAAAAATCTCAAAAGGTTGTAAACCACTAGAAGTAGCTGCTAGTCTAGCTGCTTCTAGAATTCTATCCATTTTGTCCTGTGGTACTTTTTTACCATTCATAGCTTTTGCAGCATATCTCCACTGTAGACGTTCTAATAATTCCATATTAATTTATTTATTTTGTTTATTTTTTTGTTCACTTAAAACTTCTATCCACTCTTCTAGAGTTTCTTTTAAAGTCATAATATCTGGTAATTGCACATTAGTCGTTAGTAACACTTGCAATAATTTATCTGGCACCTCACTGGCGATGGTTTTAAGTTCTTTACCTTTTAATGTCAACTCAATAAGAACACTACGCTCGTCACTTTTAGATCGTTTACGTTCTATTAAATGTGCTGTTTCCATCCTCTTTAATAGAGGAGATACCGTGTTTGTATTGAGATATAGTTTTGATGTAATTTCATTTACAGTCACACTATCATTTTCCCAAAGAACGAGTAATACAAGATATTGAGGATAAGTAATCCCCATTCTATCTAAGTACGGTTTGTAAGCCTTAGTCAGTAGTCTCGACACAGAATATATCGGGAAACATACCTGACTGCTCAATTTTAATTGCTCTTCTTTGTTCATTTTGTAATTTGTGTCGTGCACGATACAAAGGTACTATATGTTTGTAGATACAAATGTTTAATAAATGTGAAAGTTTTAAGAAGATAAAATTAGAAAACACCTCAAATCTAATTACTATTAAAAATGCATATAGGAGTTCCGCTTTCGCGAAAGCGGAATTATAAAAATTATAATCAAAGAAAGGAATTATATATCTACATCCATTTCTGTTCACTGCAAATCACCTGATTGTTAACAGTATTAATCAATGTATTTAATTGATCTTCTTTGAAATAACGCAACCCTCTTGTACCAGCTGCTGTATGTAATTTAAAATGAGCCTCTCTCCTACGTTTAAGAAATACACTGCGCCATTTTTCTACAGCCTGTGTTTTAAAAATAGGTGAGATAATAGTTTTAGGGAAAAGCCATCCTTTTTTAAATACCACAAAATCATCGTCCTTAACAATCTTGCTTTTTTTACCGTACATAAATGCCATACAGATCAATAGAATCATGAATAATAACAAAGGAATGATAGCTAAGTATTGCTCAAAATAAATGGCAGTCCCTACACTAGGTATTATAAAAATAGAGAGTATATAAAAACGTAGCCGCGCATGAGACCATGGATTGCAAATCAACTCAATTTCAGTTTCTTCGACCGGTTGTTTAAATATTAAGTGCTGTAGAACCTTTTGATGTGCCACCGTACATGCAGGAACAGACACATGACTTAGTTTATCATTAGTAGACTGTGCTTGAAATATTTGTGCCGTTTGAAAACCTAATAATTTCCTCAACGGATTAGAATGAAACTCTAAGATCTGAACTTTACTTAATGGTATTTTGATCTCCTTTTTATTTAATAACCCCATTTCAATTTCTAGATCGGCACCTTTTTTTACCATGCTAAAATTCCAATACTTATTAATTGCTAGTATCAAACTTATAATTACAGAGAAAAACAAAAATGCAACAATGGTAGCAACTGCCAGACCTATACTCGTTCCAGAAATAACATTTTCAAAAGAAAACTGCTCTAACCAGTCGCCAAAATACTCTTCTAGAATCTCCTTAATATTGTACCAACTACCGAATACAACACCTATGGCTAGGCCTCCACTTTTTAAATGATTTTGTGTTATACCTACTTTGAGAAGGTCCATTAAACCTAGTTTAAGAATAGGTGTTTCTATCTGTTCCTTTAGCTTTTTATAGGTTGTTTCTTTTTTAATTGTATTTGCGGTTGTATCGTTAAATTCCGTATTAGATTCTAGATCATTGTTAACAATGGCAGATTCTGTTTCTACATTAAAAACTTCTACTATTTCTTCTTTACGTTCTTGTAATAGCTCTTTAAATTGGCTTGCAAATTCTCGATCTAATCCAGGTATTTCTAATTCTTTGGCTTTAGATCCTGCAGTATCGACTTCTAGAGAAACGATACCTAGAATACGTTGCACAACATTTTGTGTGATATTAATGGATTGTATACGTTCTAGAGGTATTGCTTTGCGCTCTTTTTGAATAAGTCCTTTTTGTATAATCAACTCGTCACTCTCTAGGTGAAAAGTAAAATAGATATACTTAATTACAGGAGATACTAGTGACATAATCACTACAAAAGAAATTAATGCGATGATGTACCACGCTTCTTCTCCCATAGACCTAGTACCTATGGCTGCAAATAAGAAATAAAATAAAAGTCCTTTTATACTTTTAAAAAGGTAAAAGGCTATGATCTTCTTACTTTGTCTTTGTGGTGTCGATAAATTAAGCATAGTGCGATAATTTACCTGAGATATACTCCTTTAATTTTGCAGCATCTTCTGGGTCTAGACCACTTATACTTAAATCACTAGAGCTACCACCAGCAGTAAAAATATCCAGTTGACACAATTTAAACATGCGGTCTATAGGACCATGATTGATCTCGGTATGTTGTATTCTATTAAATGGTACCGTAATCTGACTATGAAACAGCCAGCCTTTTTTATAAGTAATATCTTGTTCTCTAAGTACATAACCTCTTACGAAGTAGCCTTTATACGCAAGAAAAATAGTAATAATCAATGTTACTAACCATATACTACCAGTGGTTTGCCATACCCATGGATGTTCACTAGCAGTAAAGTAAGGTATAATTACACCTGATAGAGATGGTACAAAAATGAGCAAAGTTGCGATTAGTTTTTTGTTCAAAAACCTCTTAGGGTGTTTTTGAAAATCAGTTTCTTCTATATTAGGTAAGCCAGCGGCTAGAACTTGGTCGTTAGTCATCATACTTTATTAGTGGTATAAATGTACTGTTTGTTACGTTTACCGTCAATATTACGGAATATAAAAGAAGTAAATTATTCCATAACTATTTAGAAAGTATAAGACCTAATTGTAATCTACCACCTTCTGCACCATGGAAATAAGAAACCTTAGAGGTAAAAAGTCCAGACATTCCTAGATTAAATCCACCACCATAACTGTTATAAAATTTAGAACTTTTTTGATTTTCTATACCTACCTGACCTATATCAAAACCTACGTATGGTGTAATACGTATAGGTAACAATCTTGTTTTAATAGGTTTTAAATCTAATAAAACATCACCACTTGCATATATGGAGTAATCACCTATAAAACGTTCATTTCTATAGCTTCTTAATCCGCTGTTGTTATCTAGCATTGCAGCTTGATAAAAATGAGGCCTATCTCCTATTCTAGTTTGTGCACCTAGATTAGTTTTTAAAACGATGGTTCTATTATCATCTATCGCATTCCAGAAGGTAAGATCTGGATCTATAGAAAAGAAATTACGCTCGTTAGATAAATCGTCAGTAAATGAAATATTTGCTGTAAAAAGCATTCCTCTGGTAGGGAAACGTTTATTATCTAGGCTCTGATAAGTATAATCAGCATGAAAATTTAAATAATCTTCTCGTTGCGATTTGATCTCTATTACATCAGGATAATCACTGTTAAACTCAACTGCTTTATAGCCTATACCTAAATCAAAAGTACTACCATAACCACCTATCTTTTTAATGTGCAAGTCAGCTTCTTGTCTTTGAAACTGTACACGATTTGTGTCATAGTCAGTGTCTTTATCAAATGTGGATAGATTGCCATATCCGAAGAAATTCTCAGTATAATTATTAGTAGTAAGTTTTGCATTAAACTCTAGATTCCAGTGTCCTAAGGCATTTCCTAAACCTGCGTTAAAATCAAATTTTGCAGATTGTGTGAGTGAATAATATTGAGCCTTTATTCCATACATAGTGGTATAAGGATTGCGCTCATAACCTATTTTTATTTTTTCAAATCCTATGGTAGGACTAAAACCATAATCTGGGTTATAATCTAATATAAAATCTACTTTACGGCTTGTACTAGGGACTCTTTCTGTATCATAATGGTTGATATCATAATCATCTCTAAAAACAACTTTAGCACCCTTATTTGATTCTAATTTATTCTTCTCTGACTTGTAATCGTAGACTTCTATTTTACGTCCTTTATCTATGTCATAAACATCATTTCCTTTACCTCCAGAAATGACTATTTTAATTAAGTTATCTCCTCTACCACTTACTTTAAACACATCATCGTCATCTAATCCATAAATCCAGATTTCCTTAGTCTTCTGGTTATCAAAAGACCTTGAGAATAATACGGTACCTTTTTCTCCATCTTTAATGCGATATGCTTTTATGTCAGTAATTCCATTAGGCAATCTATTTATCTCAAATAAATCATCTTTATCAGTTCCTTTTAAGGTCTGAAATGCTAGAAAATGATCGTAATAGCGAGTTACTATATCTTTTAAATTTGCTTTACGAGCGATAAGATCATCTTGAGTTTGCTGCCATAAGTCATCTCTAACTTCTATGGGCATTTCATTAAATGCCTTAGCAACTATATCAGGTGTTAGATGGTCCTGTATGTATTGAACTTCTTTTAACCATAAGTCAAAACCACTGCGTTGTATAACAGCGCGATCTAATTTAATAGCACTCTGACTAAATTCTTTAATATGAGGAATGTCTGGACCATAAACACCAAATTGTCTAGCTCCTTTGACATACTTGCGCATAAAGTCTAATAAATTACCATCAAATCTTGCAAACACCTGATCTCTATCTCGTGGCACCGCGATGTAAGATTTCTTATCCTCATCTTCTGTATCTACTATTTCTGCCCATCTCCACTGGTCTTCATGTCTGTCCCAATCACCTAATAACATATCAAAAATACGAGCACGTATAAAGAGCTTTTCATCCACACGGTTTTTTTCATCCTCTCGCATTTTTTCAAATAAATCTGGCGTGCTTTCTACATCTTGATTATTACCGAACATGTGACGGTTATCAAAGGATTTATCTGGTTTTTCTACGATCATGTATAAGCGGTCACCATGTATTTCATTAAAATCACCCAAGGTCTCTTGTTTAGGCACGTAGTATAAAACAGGATGTGTGTGGTTTAAATCAATAGCTCCAGCAAGTCTAGGTACTGCAAACGCTCCATAAGGATGTGCTGCTGTATAAAAATCTCTTATAAGTTCTTGTGAAAATGTCCCACCAAAATATTCTTCTACATCCACAGTTCCATAACCAGCACTTTTCAAGAATTGTATCGCATCTTTTTCTAGCGCTCTCATATTATATTCTCTATCGAGACTATCTACCAGTCGCAATCCTTGAGTCTGGTTACCACCACCAGCTCGCTCTACTTTAACACCTCCATATAAAGTATCGAGCATTACTACCGGAGCTTTTACTTTCTTACCATATAAATAGCGGTAATGACGCCCATAAAATTTCTCATAATCGTCATCTTTATCCACTTCTTCCTGTGAGTATACAGATGCTTTCTTAAATCTATCTGTAATAGGTTTTAAAGAATCTAGATGGAACTTTTCCGCTTTCGCGAAAGCGGAACCGCCATAAACCTCTACCACATTTCCATCTTTTACTTGATAGAAAAACACTTGAGAAGATTTATCCTTAAAAACTCGCAACTCAGCATAACCATTAACACCGCTACTCAAAACTCCTTTATCTCCTAAACTGGCAATTCCGGTATGCACAGTAGAACCAGAAATAATCTGCTTTATGTTTCCATGATCCATGTATTGCAATGACTTCTCATGAGCACTTAAAAAGAAGACACGATCCAGATCACTGCATGCAGCTTTTATTTCTTCCATTAACTCATTCATCAATGGATTATAACGGTCCTGTCTAGAAACACCACCTTGCGATCGTATAAAACTCCATGCGCTACCTAACACCGGTACATATAAATTATCTACGCTTGGTTTAAATACAGTAGATGGTCCCATCTGGCCGCCATAAGTTCCATTAGAATATAAAGGATGGTGCATCGCAATAATAACAGTCTTGTGTCGCTGTTTGCGCATCTCGTCAGATAATGCTGCAATGAATTTTTCTCTGGTATTGATCTCGCACTCATCGTTAAACTTAGGATTTTGATCCCAATCTTCTATGTACCATTGAGAATCTACTATAATTAAGTGCATGGTGTCAGATATGTCTATTTCTTCCATAGGACAGCCATTTTCTGGTTGAAAAGCCTCGTCGTTACCCAATTGGGCTTCTACCATTTTTTCTATGTTCTTGAGCCCTTCAAGTCCCTCATCATTCCAGTCTTGGTTACCTGGCAGTACATAAATGTTATTCTCAATTCCTTTAATAAGTTGCAGTCGTTCTTTAAAAGCATTTTTATCTGCTACATCTTTGTCTTTTTTATTAAAGTTTTCTGAGTTTACATTATCACCTAATATTAAGGTGTAATCTGTGTCTGTTGTTTTAGACTTTATATCATTAATTATAGCTTTAAAATCATCATTAGGAGATGTTTTTGAATTAAGATTACCTAGTAGAAAGAAGCTCCTATATTCAGAGTCTGTAGTTTTAAGCGTTGTATTTTCATTATTTACAAATTGTAATGATTTTACAGCACAAGAAGATAGTGCCAGAAGTATAAATACGACGACAATGTTAAAATGAATTTTTCTGATCATGTAATTTAAGTAGACCTCAAAGGTATCAACAAACAATTTGTATAATTGCCAGCATTTTCATAAAATCTAGATAAATAAACCGCGATTTTAACAATCAGACAGTGCTACATTTACTGCAAGACCACCTTCACTAGTTTCTTTATACTTTGTATTCATGTCTAGTGCTGTTTGCCACATGGTCTCTATCACTTTGTCTAGAGGTACTTTGGCATTTTTAGCATCGGCATCGAGAGCCATTTCACAAGCATTAATAGCTTTAATTGCTCCCATTGCGTTACGTTCTATACAAGGTATTTGTACCAGTCCACCTATAGGATCACATGTTAAACCTAAATGATGCTCCATTGCTATTTCACTCGCCATAAGAACTTGGGCTGGTGTACCACCCATAAGCTCTGTTAAAGCACCTGCAGCCATGGCACTACTTACACCTATTTCTGCCTGACAGCCACCCATTGCAGCACTTATGGTCGCTCCTTTTTTAAACAACGCTCCTATTTCTCCTGCGACTAATAAGAATTTCTTTACGTCGTTAAAATCTGCATCGTGATTTTCTATGGTCATGTAATACATGATTACAGCAGGTATAACACCGGCACTACCATTAGTAGGAGCAGTTACCACACGACCTAACGATGCATTTACTTCATTTACAGCTAGTGCAAAGCAAGAAACCCATTTTAAAATTTCTCTAAATTTAACCTCAGTATTACGTATAGCTTCTATCCATTCTTCTTTATTAGAATACGGTTTTCCTTTCTGTAATCGATCATGGGTGTCATATGCTCTTCTTCTCACATTAAGACCACCTGGTAAAACACCTTCTGTATGACAACCTGTGTACATGGAATCGAGCATCACGTCCCAAATTTCTTTAAGTCTTTGATCGATGTCTACTGGATCGTGTAGGTATTCTTCGTTTTCAAGAACTATTTGAGAAACAGATTTGTTTTCTCGCTCGCAATATGCTAGTAATTCTGTCGCCTTAGAAATAGGTCTAGGAAAACATTCAAAAAGGGCTACTTTACGAGCAGATCTTTTACGTTCTTTTTGAACAAAGAAACCGCCACCTATACTATAGTAAGTTTCAAAAACGACTTTGCCGGTATTTAAGGTAGCCTTAAATCTAAAACCGTTGGGATGATATGGTAAAAATTTACGGTGAAAATGTATTTGAGTCTTAGGATCAAAATTAATTAAGTGCACACCGTCCAGTTGCAATAATTTTTGATTTGTAATATAATCTACTATTTGTGGTATCTCATCTATGTCACAAGTTTGAGGGTCTGCATTTGTTAATCCTAATATACAAGCTAGGTCAGTAGCATGACCTTTACCAGTAAGAGATAGAGAACCGTACAAGTCTACTTCTATTTCTTTAACTAGATGCAATCTATTTTTATCCTTCAGTTTTCCTAAAAAGTTACGTGCCGCTCTCCATGGTCCTAGCGTGTGAGAACTGGAAGGTCCTACACCTATTTTGAGCATATCAAATACACTTATAGCTTCTATTTTTACTGGGGTACTTTGTGACATTCTTTTTCCAAATTTGCTGGGTAAAAGTAAACATAATGTAGGTTATAGACACTTTAATTATTAAATAGTGATTACAACACTTTAAAATTAATAATTCATTAGTACGACTGCCATTGTAAGACAGTATTTTACTGCCATATTTAGCTCAATAAATAAGGAGAACTTTGGTTTTGTCCGCTTTCGCGAAAGCGTAACACACATAACACATTTTATAAAACATAAATTAAATCAATATGTCATATAGAAATGACATCATGTCACTACTTATGTCATGGCACAAACATTGACTTAAGGAAAGCATAATAAAAATTGAAACTAAAAATTAAAATACATTTATAATGAGTAAAATAATAGGAATAGACTTAGGTACAACTAACAGTTGTGTATCCGTAATGGAAGGAAGCGAGCCTGTAGTAATACCTAATGCAGAAGGAAAAAGAACAACTCCATCTGTAATCGCCTTTGTAGAAGGTGGTGAAATTAAAGTAGGAGATCCTGCAAAAAGACAAGCAGTAACTAACCCAACTAAAACGGTTGCATCTATCAAGCGTTTTATGGGTAACAAATTCAGTGAATCTTCTAAAGAAACTGGATATGTACCTTACTCTGTAGTAAAAGGAGATAATGATACACCACGTGTTGATATCGATGGTCGTCTTTATACTCCACAAGAATTAAGTGCAATGATTCTTCAAAAAATGAAGAAAACTGCTGAAGATTATTTAGGACAAGAAGTAACTGGAGCAGTAATTACTGTACCTGCATACTTTAACGATTCTCAACGTCAGGCAACTAAAGAAGCTGGTGAGATCGCTGGTCTTAAAGTTGAGCGTATTATTAATGAGCCTACTGCTGCGGCACTAGCTTATGGATTAGATAAAAAAGATACAGATCAAAAAATCGTAGTATTTGATTTTGGTGGTGGTACACATGATGTATCTATCCTAGAATTAGGTGACGGTGTATTTGAAGTACTTGCTACAGATGGTGATACTCACCTAGGTGGTGATGATGTTGATCAAAAAATCATTAACTGGTTAGCTGACGATTTTAACGCTGCTGAAGGTATTGATTTACGTCAGGACCCAATGGCTTTACAACGTCTTAAAGAAGCTGCAGAAAAAGCTAAAATTGAGCTTTCTTCTAGTGCGCAAACTGAGGTTAACTTACCTTATGTAACTGCTACTGCTTCAGGACCTAAGCACCTTGTAAAAACTCTTACAAAGTCTGCTTTTGAGCAATTAATTTCTGACTTAGTAAAAAGAACTATCGAGCCATGTAAAACTGCATTGAAAAACGCAGGTCTTTCTACAGGTGATATCGATGAGATTATTCTTGTAGGTGGTTCTACTCGTATTCCTGCTGTGCAAGAAGCTGTAGAGAAATTCTTCGGTAAGAAGCCATCAAAAGGAGTAAATCCTGATGAAGTTGTTGCTGTAGGTGCTGCTATCCAAGGTGGTGTATTAACTGGTGATGTAAAAGACGTTCTTTTACTTGATGTTACTCCACTTTCTTTAGGTATCGAGACTATGGGTGGTGTTATGACTAAATTAATTGAGTCTAACACAACTATCCCAACTAAAAAATCTCAGGTATTCTCTACTGCTGCAGATAATCAACCAAGTGTTGAGATTCACGTAATCCAAGGTGAGCGTGCTATGGCAAACGATAACAATACTATCGGTAGATTCCACTTATCTGATATCGCACCAGCGAGAAGAGGTACTCCACAAATTGAAGTAACCTTTGACATCGATGCAAACGGTATTATTAAAGTAAGTGCTGAAGATAAAGCAACTGGTAAGAAACAAGATATCCGTATCGAGGCTTCTTCTGGACTGTCTGAAGAAGAAATCGAGAAAATGAAGCAAGATGCTGCTGCAAATGCTGATGCTGATGCAAAAGCAAAAGAAACAGCTGACAAACTTAACGCTGCAGATCAATTGATTTTCCAAACGGAAACTCAACTTGAGGAATTTGGTGAGAAGATTCCAGCTGATAAAAAAGCTCCAATTGAAGAAGCTCTTAACGAATTAAAAGTAGCTTTTGAAACTAAAGAACTTACTGTAATTGATCCTGCTATGGAAAAATTAAACCAAGTTTGGGCTGGTGTTAGTGAAGAAATGGCTAAAGCGCAACAAGAAGGTGGACAACCTGCAGGTGACGCTGGCGCAGCTGCTGATGACACAAGTGATGTAGAAGACGTAGACTTTGAAGAAGTGAAGTAAGCAATGCTTATTTAGTTTACAGTCGTAGTGACTGTAAACAGTTAATATTTAAAATCCCTAAACCGTTGGTTTAGGGATTTTTTGTTTTGGGGAGTTTTATTTTTTTGATAATTAAAAATTAAACCTGTTAGAAAATAAATGTAACGCTTACGATCATTACTGCATCATGTGCCATTAGAAAGGGAAAGCTATTTAGATAACATTATTAGGTCTGAGACTTTAAATCAGAATAAAAATTACTGAAATGGGTGAATGCACCTAAATAAGACATTATTAAATGAATGATTTATATCAACTTATTATATAGTAGCGGTATCACCTACTCTCGCTCCGTTAAGTGAATTATAATCTCTAAAATCCATTAAGGCATATTTAGAAAGTATAAACAAACCAAATAAATAATTACCTCGTTCTAATAAATAAAAAAATTGTGGATGAAACTCGTAGTAATGAGCGATCATAGCACAGAAATCTGCGAATACAAAAGCTATACATGCGTACAAGTAATAAGATGTTTTGTTACTGATTTTTGTAGAATTATTTAAACCACAAATAAGACATGATGTTATACCTACAAAGCCAGTAATGTGTACAATGCAAAACAGGACTTGGGATTCAAATAAGTCTACTAGATTGTTTAGTAAGTAATTAAAAGAAAGACAATTAAAAGTGGCCATCGCGATATAGGCGATAATTTCATACCATAAAAACTTACTCCATTCAATATCTTTAAAAATTCTAATTACATAGATAAGGTATGTGATGATAGAGGTTAAAAGGAATAAGTAGGGCCCAAAGTTGTAATCATAAAAGAGAAAACCTACATCAGACACGCATTGTGAAATGAATATGATATAAATCCATTTGCTTTGATGACCTATTTTTACCAGGAAATAAGTTAAAACAGCTAAGGAAGACAATAGTCTAACCGATCTAAAAATAGTTATATCAAAAAATAAATTGCTTACACAGTTTATGATTATAAACAGTACCGCAAGAAACAACATTTGCTTCTTGATAGACTGCTCGGTAAACGATTTAAAAATAGACATAAATTTAAATGACTCTTAAAGGTAGATGAATATAATGATTTACCGTACTATACAGACATTATTATTTTTACTCACAAACAGTTTAAATAGCTGGATGACATGTTATGTTTTTATAAGTTTTTATTGGCTTTGAATAATAGCTTATCCCTTTGCAACGGTAACATTTAACAATCAGTTTTAATTAAGATGCGCATAGATAATTGCAAAAACTGTTTTTATTTCTTCTAATGAATAATTAGAGGCTGTGTCTATTTAATGAGAAACCTCTAACTTGTAAAAAGTAGCCTGCTCATAGTCAGAAGAACTCAATACTTTTTTATTTGCAGAGTAGATACCTGCTTTAAAGTACAACCAGTCGTTTGCAAAACCGCTTGTAGACATGTCTATTTCTTTAGAAGATATGTTTTTACCACTTTCATCAAAAAGATCTACTTTTAACAGATTACCTTTTACCTCTATTCTATAAGAAAACTCTTCGTTAAGAGCAATTCCATTACTAGGGCTACTAGAACCGTTGTATTTTCCAGCGGTACTTCCTTTTTCACTCACATAATTGCCTAACATATTTTCATAAATATCTGGTCTATTACGTGGTTCGTGAGCAAAATAAATAGCTCCTTTTCTATGATCTGGCTGTTTGTGATAATAAAGACGGATAGGCTCGTCATCACTGGCATGAATTTGTCCTATGATAATCCTACCCACTTGATCTGGACTACCAGAAGTTTCTGTAACTCTATTGATTTTTAAAGTAGCTCTTAAAACACCATCTACAGCGCCAGCTATTTCTTGATTTTCTTTGGTAGAAGAACTAAAAACCCAATTATTACCATTAATACCTTTGGTATCGATACTAGAATTTTTTCCACGCAACATCTCGCGTAATTCCACTCTGGAATAAGTAGAATTTACCGTTGTCCCTGCTCCTTTAGGATAATTTTTAAAGACCATACCACCATCTTTAGAGTCTGTATAGAATTGATTATCTAATGTAAATCCATTATTAATTTCTTCTACGCTTTTCTCTTCTCCTGATGATAAAGTAATTTTCCAATGAGATAAATCAAAGTTTTCTGAAGGAGTGAGATTTGGATTTAAATTGTAAGATGCTGTTGTGCTTTCATTATTGTTCACTGAACTTTTTCCAGTAGAACATCCATAAATCAATGCCGCACAAAAGCTAATAGATATACAGTTGATTATATTTTTTCTATTAAAAAGAGACATCATAAAAGAAGAATTAATTAAAGTATTACAATTGTAAACAAAAAAACCGCCTAAGAGGCGGTTTTTATATGATATAAATGAATTACATAAACTTATTCAAAATCACATGGCTTACCTAAATCTTCAAATTTAGCTAGCTCTTCGATTAATCCGTTGTTTACTTTTCCAAAAACTTCATAAGCTATTTTACCTAATGGTAAATGCACTGGAGCCTCTTCTAGTTGTGCTAGTTTATAGATCGCGTTTGCAGCTTTTGCAGGATCACCAGGCTGGTTACCGCTTAATTCTTGTAAACTTCTGATACGCTCACCTACTGTGCTTTCGTAATCTTCGATTTTTGTATTATCATAAGCTGCAGAACTTCCTGCCCACTCTGTTCTAAATGGACCTGGCTCTACGTTTGTTACTTTGATGTTAAGTGGCTTTAATTCTGCTGCAAGCGCCTCTCCTATTCCTTCTAGTGCAAATTTAGAACCGTTGTAGATACCTAAACCTTGAGAACCTATACGTCCTGCAATAGAAGTAACGTTAATAATATGACCAGAACGTTGTTTACGCATAGCCGGTAATATTTCTCTAATAGTAGTTAATACACCAAAAACGTTAACCTCAAATTGTCTTCTTACTTCTTCGTCAGAAATTTCTTCGATACTACCCATAATACCATAACCAGCATTATTTACAACAACATCGATCTTACCAAATTTATCAAGTATAGTTTTAACACCGTCCACGATCATTTGTGTAGAAGCTACATCTACAAGTACACCAAAAGAGTTACCTGGATTTTCATTATTAAAAGCTTCAACTTGTTCTTGCTTTCTAAAAGTCCCTACTACTATTTGTCCTTGTGATAATACTTCTTTAGCTAATTGTTTACCTAACCCTGATGATACACCAGTAATAAACCATACTTTTTTCTCTGTACTCATAAATTTATTTTAATGAAATAATGAAAACTATACATTCTCTATCTGCAAATTTACTAAAACATAATCTGAAAATCTGGTTGTTCGTACCCTTTTAAAGTTTACGTAACCTTTAAAACAGATGGTTTAAATTATTTGTCCCTTTTTTGAATTATAATACACTTTGAAAACCTTCCCATTATCCACAATAGAAAAGAAATCTATCTATTTCACTAGCTTTATGTATACCATAAACTTGTCATAAAAATTAAAATACGCAGCTTAAAATTTATTGATTAGAGATTCAAAACCTTAATTTTATATTTCAAAATTTGACAAAATATTATATGAAAAATCAATTTGCAATCCTAGTATTATTTCTTGCTTGTTCCTATTCCATAAATGCGCAGACAGCAACACCAAAAGAAAAAGCAGAGGTTTATCACAAGGCAAATCAATCAAAATATAAATACATAAACAACTGGTACTGGCTATTCGGCACAGAGGATGACTCTTATAAAACTAATCGTAATAATACAGTAGCATGGGAATTAGAAGATGGTGGCTGGTACACTGGTATTGGAAAAAATGATACTTATACAGGTTATGGAGTACAGTACAAATTAAAGAGTAACAGTTACATTTTCAGTAATTGGAAAGATACAAAACCTAATGGTCTGACGCTTTTTCAAGATCCTGGATATAGTTTTATAGGAACGTATAAGGATGATGCAAAAAACGGTTTTGGGATTACTAAATGGTCCAATTATAAATCATTTAGTAACGAAAATTATAAAGATGTCATCAAATATGTAGGAGAATATAAAGATGGTATATGGAGTGGCTATGGAGTGATTTATTTTGTAGATGGCACGTATAAATCAGGGATTTTCATAGACAGTATTTTAACTAAAGAATTACCTAAAATTGTAGTTTTAGAAGCACTGGGATTTTAATGAATCTAGAAACTGTATTAAATTAAAACGATAAAAAGGTAGCAATACTTAAATTGCTACCTTCTCCTTCTTAAAGGTTCCCTATAACCTTAAATAAACTCCGCTTTCGCGAAAGCGGAATTATACCAACTATTAATCTAATCTATTCCTTGTGCATCACTGATAACACGATCTATAAAGTCAGTATTGATATGTAATAGTCTCGCTAGATTGTATAAGACGACTACCTCGCTTTCATCTATATGTCCGTCTGCATATGAGATAATAGACAAATCGCGTAGAATATTTAATTTTTGCATTACAGAGAGTACGATATGTAATTCACGAGTGAGTTGTTGTACCTCGCTTATCATCTCATCTTCTGTAAGTCCTTTGATGGTCATCATACAGTTTGCAAATATTTTAGGAGCCACAATACTGCTTAGAGCCTGTATTTCTGAATCGTCCACAACGCCGTCTGCATTTGAAATAAGGTAACCACCTAAAAACATTAATCGCTGTATCTTTTCAGAATGCTCAGATTGATCATCAAGATTTTCTGGTTCCATTAGAGACATGATGCGTTTAATTTCTAACTCCATGGCCTCTTCTGTAATTTCACCTTTTATAGAATCATTAAAAACGGCGTAAGTTTCACTTTTGTTAAATAACTCTAACGCTTTAATTCTTAATGGACTGAATGGATGGCTGCTATACCAGTCTGATGGATCATGGTTAGAATCATTTAAAATTTCTTCTAGATCTACAAATTGCTCGATATAAGCATTTAGTTGAAAGTCTAATGAGTCTGTAGTTACACCAGATGATAATTTAAAGAAAGTACGTCCTACGGCTTCAAAATCCTGGCAACATAATAACCCTGCTCTATCTGCGCTTATCTCTGCATTTCTATTCCAAGCGTATAATTTCATAGCGTGAATAGGTGCAAGATCATTCTCTCCATGATCAAGAATCTGTCTTACTGGGTAATCAAAATGTTCAAAAAGTACGTGACCTATTTCATGTCCTACAACAAAGGTTAATTCTTCTTTTGAAAAACGTTCTAGTATTCCAGAAGATAAAATAATGTATAGTTTATTATCGTCTGGAGGATAACAAGAGGCGTTAAAAATATCGCTTTGGTATACAAAGAATTCAATGTCTGCTTTTAGTTTAAGCGTTTTTTTACAATGCTCTCCTATGTCATGTAACATAGGTGCAAGAGTTTTAGTAAGTCTTAAACTAGATTTTAATAAATGTTTTCTAGACTTAAATTTACTACCTTCATTTACTTTTTCTAGAGTTTTCTGTATTAACTCATCTTCTTTAAAAGCAATAACGTAATCTCTATCTCCATCATAAACTAATAGATTTAGATCCACATCTGCTCTTTTATTAGTATATATTTCTGGCTCTTTATCTACTATTGCTTTAAGATTTAAAGCATTTATTTCTTCTATGCGCTTAGCATATTCTGCAGCGAGCTCTGTGGTTAGATTTTGAAAATCTATACTTGCTTCTTGTAATTTTGCATGATTACCAGATGCTTGTGCATCGCTCAATTCACTTAACATCTTTTCTTGTGCATTTGTTAATGCTAGTTGATGTTCTTTTTCTAATTCTGTGAGTGTTTCTGAAGTGTACGACATAATCCTAGGCTTGAACTGTTATTTTAGAATTAGTGATTTTCATTAATCTACCCTTAAGGTCAAAGATTCCAAGAATTTGATCTTCTCCCTTTTTTGCAATAATGTTATTACCTGGTAGATCGATCTCATAACCTTTATTCTTAAGGTAGAAATACAAGCTATATTTATGAGGGAAATTATAATTTGCTGCGACATAAGAGAAGTGAGAACATAATAAAGCTGGCTCTGTTCTTACTTTACTTTCTACTTCTTCAGAAGTTATCGTTACATAGACGGTTAACCCTTTAAAATCTAAAGGCAGATAACAGCTCTCCTTAGCCATTACAGATGCAATAGTTGCAAAGTAAACACCTGGATCTGTTTCTGCTTGCATTTTAGGAGCTATTAAATCATCTATTTTATAGATCTCTCCTAGTGCTTTTACTGCTTGTGATGTCTGTAAAAACTTTTCTGGGATACCACTTTGATTATTTGCCCAAGCCCATAACCAGCTTTTTTCATTTTGAGAATAAGTACCTAATACCTGGATGTCAAATACTTTATCTTCTCCAAAGGTTACTTTTCCCTCTAGCATATCACAATTCCAGTCTAGACCTGCTACTATCTCACTAAAAATCTCTTGCTTTTCATGAGATAAAACATTGGATTGATTATACAGTTCTTGAATAGTTACTGTTTTTTCTTGATTTTCTGATTCTTGTGATCCTTCATTTGTTGCAGTAGCTGTAGAATCAGTAGTATTATCTGCAGGAGATTCTGCAAATTCCTCTAATTTATCTTCTAGTAAAGAAGTAATGCGTGCTGTTCTTTCTTCAACTCTATCTGCATTTACTACCGGACTGTGGTTAATTTTTAAAACACCATCTTCAAATGTAATGGCACGATCTGAATTGTGTTCATCATTTTCATTTATGATTATCACATTTTTTAAACCTGATTTTAATAACTCAACACCCATAGAATCGCTACCTATTACTTTGAAAGCTTCTATTAGTGGTATAAAGTATACTTTTGGAAAGGTCTCATTATATAAATGTGAGAATCTATCTTCCATGAGTGTATTCCAAGAAATTTCTAGTGGTACAGTGTAGCCTGCAGCTCTATTAATTTCTGTCTCTAATCCTGGAAAAACATCATTTTGAAATGCTTGAATTATTCTTTTTTCTTTAAGTCCCATAATATTTTATTTTTAGAATTAATTTTTTGAGTTTTTGATTTTCAATTATCCTTTATAATAATTGAAGTAATTTTTCTTCTAATATTTTAGAAAGGTTTGCAGGAAGGGCTTTATGTATAGCTACTGAGATAGTTAATACTCCTGTCTGTAATTGAAGCTGTAAGGTTTCTGCTTCTTCTAATACAATTGTTTCTACACCTGACCAGGCATCTTTACCTAGTGCGTCTGCTGTTATTAAATCAATAGCTGGTACTAATGCTTCAAAGAAGTCTTTAACATTTAATCTATTGTTTAATTTATCCAACGAGAGGCGATCTACATTAAAATTTTGAATTTGTTCACCCAATAAATGTTTCTCATTTCTCAACCAAATTTTAAGTTGTAAAACGGTAAGATTTTTATCTGTTGAGGAATATGGCCTGCTTATCTTTCCTTTAGATAATTCCACCACCATTTTCTTAGGTTGCTTTATAGTTACTAAAGCAATGTTATATAGATTAAAAAAAGAAATCTCTTCACCTCTAGTAATCATACAAATCGATTTGTTTTGATTGCTATCAGTCGTTATATCTAGAACAGTACCCTCTATATAAGCACCGTTAGTTAATGAAACGCCAATAAGAATATCTTCTTCTTTTTTAAAAATAGCATGCAGAATTTCTTCTGTAGTCTGGGCAACAAATGCCTTATAATAATTTGAATTATCCATGTTTTAAAAACTTGTTATGAGTGCTCTATTAGAAAGGTAAAATCTTCTGGTAATTGATCTAGGAAATAGGAATTCATATGTTCCCTATCTATTGTGTTATAATCTGTATAGGTTAAACTTTCCATTACTAGATTAGGATAATGCATATGTATTTGATACCTACCTACTCCTTCCGTTAAATGACTCTTTTCATTTTTGTCCTTGAGAGGTACGTGCTTTTCAAAAGAAATAATTAATGACTTGAGGTTTTTTTGATCTACCCATATAGCCTTTAAATAAATGGAAGAACTAGCAGTGGCAAATTCCTCTTGTATAAGATTATCAATCCTTTGAGCCTTTTCAGACCCATAGTTATTAATTACTACAGCATCAGGATAATATTTGTATGAATCATTAGTATCATCATAGGTATTAGGTTTTACAATAAGTTCGTAAAAACCTTTGACCTCTGTAATTAATTTAAAATCTACGTGAGCTTCACTAGTCCAGGTATCAGGATAGTTATCAAGAACGCTACATATTTTTGTAGAGAAATATTTTAAATCCTCAAGTGTTGGATCGCTTGCAGTTGTTATACTTATCGTATGATTAAAGACACTTACATCCATATATAAGACATCTTTATCGAGAACTTCATGCAACTTTCTTCTCAATACGATCGCCTGCAGTTGATAGTCTGTTAAAGCCGTAATGCTATTTTGTTTATTTGAATAATTAGGTACATACAATTCTTTATTTTTTGCATCCCATTCAAAATTGATAACGATTTCAGGGTTCTCTTTAAGAGCTAATTCTACCCAATATATATTGGGATTCATATTAGCCGTATTAAAATGACTTTTGAAAGTTATAATTTCATATTTGTTGTTATGATGCGTGTTTAAAAATGCTACAAAACCTTTTCTAGCATTTACGTTAGAAACACCACAACTAACAAATAATAAAAGAATCACAAACAGAATGACAAAAACAAAGAATCTGTACATAATACTACCTATTAAGTTTTACACTAAATTTTAATGGGTATCTATAAATTATTCTCTAATAAATCTGTTAAGACATTTGTCCTATCTTCTACATCCTTAGCATTAAGAATAGGACTGTGATCCATCGTTAAAACACCATCTGTAAATGAATATGCATTTGCAGGATTGTGGTGATCTTTGGTATTTGTGATATGTATTTCCTTTAGACTATCTGCTAGAGCCTCTTTACCCATCTCATCACTGCAAATAGACTTGAAAGCCTCAATTATAGGTAAGAAATAAATTTGAGGATAAGATTCATTATAAAGGTGTAGAAAACGATCTTCAAATAAAGTAGACCACTCTATATTGAATACTATATCAAAACCAGCTGCTTCAATTATTTGAGCTTTTAAAGCAGGAAATTGTTCTTCTTGAAATGTCTTTGTAAATCTATTTTCTTTTAATCCCATGATATTATATTTTAAGGTTATTTTTTTATTTACCTCAAAATTAAGTCGGGAATAAAGGGAAACTAGTAAGCGTTTTACAAACGCCGTTTTCTGTTTTGTATTTGCCCTTATAAGGCGGCTAGAATTTGTTTTAAATACGATTTTTTGCGTGTAGCAACAGGTATACTCTCATCATTTGTCAAACAGACCGTATTATTAGAGTTGATCGTTTTGATGTATTTCACATTCACCAAATGCGATTGATGTACACGTACAAAAGTATGCTCACTAAGAATATTCTCGTAGTATTTAAGATTGCGAGCGCTCATTATCTTTTTATCTACGGTATGAAAAGTGGTATAAGCACCATCAGACTGACATCGTACTATATCTTTGGTTTGCAAGAAATATTGTGCATCGACTGTTTTTATTAATAAGGTTTTTTCTATTTCTTTTTGATTAATTTCAGAAACTTGATCTACCGCATCCTTATAAATTTGTTCTTTCTGGTAACCTTTTCTAAATCTATCTATACATTCTGTCAATTCATCACTATCTATAGGTTTAAGTAAATAATCTATAGTATCAAATTTGATTGCTTTTATAGCAAACTCATCATATGCAGTTGTAAAAATGATTTTAAAATCAATAGTATCTAGTGCCTCTAGAATTTGAAAAGCATTACCACCTATCAATTCTATATCTAGAAATACGAGATCTGCACTTTGCTTTTTTAAAAAAGAAATAGCTTCTTTAACATTATCAATTTTTGCAATAATTTCAATGTCTTTTTGTGTGTACTTGATAAGTTTATCCAGCGTGTTTAATGCATTAAACTCATCTTCTATTATAACAGCTTTTATCATGAAAGTTTCAATTTAAAAGATACTCTAGTACCTATTGGATTCTTATCTTCATTAAATAAATCTTCTATAGTAAAGGTTTTTTCTTCACCTTTCTTTCTCATTTTTAAACGTTCTTTAAAAATAGATGTTGCGTGTAATTCTTCAGAGACCTTTTCTTGTTTTGCCTTTGCAGATCTTCCCAATCCGTTATCTGAAACGATAAATAACACTTCGTCATTATCTTGTAATATTCTGATTTCTAACTGCCCACCATTTTTTTTCTCTTTCAGTCCATATTCTATTGCATTTTCTATAAAAGGTTGCAATAGCATAGGCGGCACTTTAACTGCAGACCTATCTATAGTATCTGCCAATTCTATATGATAAGAAAACACATTGTTAAAACGTAATTGCTGGGTTTCAATATAATTAGAAATCATAGAAATCTCTTTTTCTAGAGTTATAGATTCCTTTCTTACATAATCAAAGTTTTGCCTTATGAGCTTAGAAAACTTTGCTATATAATTTGAAGATTTAATAGCATCCCCTTCTAAGGTAATGTTCTGAATAGCCGCAAGGGTATTAAAAATAAAATGAGGATTCATTTGTACCCTCAATAAACTCTGTTCTAATTTTGAAGACTTATTTGCTGCTCTCAATCTACCGTTGTAAACAAAAACCGCTGTCACCACTGCTAGAGATACAAATAATAAAATCATACTTATGGTAAGCAATCGATTTGTAGAATTAATCTCTCTTTGATGGTTAATTTCTGTTTCTTTTTGCTTCACTTCGTATTTAACATTGACAAAATCTAAAAGATTTTCTTGTTCCATACGACTTAAATTTAGTTGCAAGCTATCTCTAACTATCTGATTATTTAATGCTTTGGCATAGTCCCCATAAAATAAAGAAACAGCAACCAGCTTATCCCTTACTCTTATCTCTTCATTAATATTTTTATTAGACTTATAGATGTCTAGAGCTTTATTATAATTAACCAAAGACGAGTCTATTCTAGAAGTCAATAAAAATAAATTACCCAACCCTTTGTATGGTGCTGCATTTATAGAATTGATATTTTTATTCAAAGTCACGGCACCCCTTAAAAACCTTTCAGCATCATCATATTTTCCTGCTTCTATATACGTATAACCTATATTATTAAGAACACTAACCAGTATTTTAGGATCACGCTTAGATTGACTTAACGTCATTGCTTCAGAATAGGTGGTTAAAGCCTTGTTATATTCTTTTTGTTCTACATAAATACTAGCCTTGTTATTCTTTATTGCTATAATAGATAATGTATCTGCTTGTTGAGAATATAAACTGTCCGTTTTTTCTATATATGATAACGCTTTATCATAATCTTTTAACTCATAATGAAGCTTAAAAAGCTGATTATAAGCCTTTCCCTCAGTACGTTTGTTACCGATTAACTGTGATAAACTTAATGCCTTTAATGCATATACCTGTGATGCCTCTAGATCACCCATATGTAAAGATGCGCCACTAAGTGTGATTAAACAGCGACCTTCATTATACTTATCATTTAAAGCTGTAAATAGCTCATAGCTTTTAAGTTGGGTATTAAAAGCATCTTCATATTTAAAATCTAAATACTGTGCCTCTCCTTTATTAAAAAGTAACATGGCATTTTCTAGCGTACTTAAATCATCTGTATTATTAAGTAAGCTATCTAATTCTATTATAGACTCATCTGTATTTGATTGTAGGGTACTATCTAACTTTACTAGATAATTTTCTATTTCAGGTCGTATAGTGTCCTGTTTTGAACATGCCGTAATTATTAGGAATAATAAAATAGCAATACTCAATTGCCAGTTGTTCTTGTTTCTTAAAATCATAGAATCAATACTCACTATCGGTTAATAAAGCTAAAGTAAGACACGACTCATATTTATTGTATGAGTTTAGTATTATTTTGTGTTATTATGTTTAAATATTTTTAAATTAAATGACTTAAAGTATAAACAGAAAATATTAATTTTAAAGCTATTATTCACGACTTCGTTTTAAATAAGTATACTAATACTAATGAGTTACTTTAAATAATCATCCATAAGCTATCACTAACTACACTAGTTTTATTAAAATTTGAATTCTACTACCTATTCAAAAAACGATATTATACCCATTTAAAATGATAGTATGTATATCTTTGAAACTGTAATAGATTATTCTAAGCATAGCACATGAACAAATTAACAGCCACACTACTCCTTTTTCTTTTTTTTCAATTAAGCATTGCTCAAAATGAGACCATTACTGCGATGAAAGCGCAAATGGAAGAAATGACAAAACAAATTGCCAAAAAAGATGCTTTTACATATACCATTTTTAAAGAACATATGGTAGCCATAGAACTATTAAGAAAAGCTGCCGATGCTCCAGAGTTGCGCATGTCAGATAAAAATAAGGCCATAGTAAAATCACTAAAAAGAGAAGGGTATAACAAATTACTTAAAGAAGATTATGACGCTATAATCACTAGCGCAAAATCATATAACATCAATTGGAAAAAAGTTAAATACGTAGAGTTACTCTATAAATCAAAAACTGTTTTTAAACTAGGCCAGCCAGGTTTTGAGGGATTATTAGTTTTTGAAGATAAGACTCAAAAAGACATCCTTTTCACCCTAAGAGTAGATTTTATCATGCTAGGTACAGATCCATACGTTCTAGAAATAGACGATCTTAAGAAAGAATTAAAGTAAATACTTATAACTAAGTACTACCTTAAGTTATCCATACATCTATCTTAATGCAAACCTTTGTCCATTACTTTTTACACATCTTCTTTCCACTAGCCATAGCTATTGTGTTTTTTAAAAAAGAATGGAAAAAAACCTATATAATTCTACTAGCCACTATGTTAGTAGATCTAGACCATTTGCTAGCCTCACCAGTATTTGAAGCCCACAGATGCAGTATTAACTACCATCCACTACACTCCTATTATGTCATTTTAATTTACATAAGCTTACTTTTTTTCAAGAAACCATTTAAAATCATAGGTATAGGATTATTATTTCACATGGTGACAGATTTAATAGATTGCCTTTTCATGTATAACCATTGTGCAGACTGTATGGCAGCATCACCAGCAATAGAGCTTTTAAAAGGCATCTCTAGCTGGTTATAAATTATTTTCTAGTATCTGTTCCGCTTTCGCGAAAGCGGAATTTAAATCTAACAGCCTGACTAAAATCTTTGCCCTAGAGGTAGCATAAATATTTCACCTAAATTTTACAAATCATTAGCGTAAAAAAAGGCAAAAGATTCATTCAAAATCTATAATTTAGCTACTTGAAGTTATACGATTTAGAGACATGTAAGGAATGATTTACAAATTCTATTTAGTCTAGCTTTCACCACATAAACACATATTCAAAAACTAAATAAATGCAAGATTTAAAAGGTAAAAAAGCAATCATAACAGGTGGAAGCCGTGGTCTAGGAAAAGCTACAGCTCTAGCGTTTGCACAAGAAGGTGTAGATGTTGCGATCACTGGTAGAAATGAAGAGGCTTTAAAGGCAACTGTTGCCGAGATTGAAAAATTAGGAGTAAAAGCGACATATGCCGTTTTTGATGTGAGCAATTATGAAGAGGTTAAAACGAGTGTAAAAACACTAGTTGATACTCTAGGTTCTATAGATATATTAGTGAATAATGCTGGTATAGCGGCATTTGGTACATTAAACGATATGCCTGTAGATCAATGGACACAAATTATGCAAACTAACGTGATGGGAATGTATTACGTTACTAAAGAAGTACTACCTTATTTAATCGATCAAAATGAAGGAGAAATTATCAATGTATCTTCTACTGCAGGATTAAGTGGTAATGCAACTACGTCTGCATATTCTGCATCAAAGTTTGCTGTAATCGGTATGTCAGAATCATTAATGAAAGAAGTACGTAAAAACAACATTAGAGTTTGTACGTTAACACCTAGTACTATCGCGTCTGACATGTCTATAGATTTAGGAATCGCTACTAAAGATTCTGAGGACAGTGTTTTACAACCAGAAGACTTTGCAGAGTTAATTATCGCAGGATTAAAACTACCTAGAAGAGCCATGCTTAAAAGTGCAGCACTATGGTCTACAAATCCATAATTTTAATATAGAAATAGCCAGTTAGATTTACATTATGTTGTAATTTAACTGGCTATATTAATTATATGCATTTGGATTTACTTCTTAATTACTTCAGGCTCAAATAAACCTATCTATATCTATGGAACTAACCAGACATTGTGATCTATGTGAGCATAAAAAAAGTGATTTTAAACTAGGCTTAGTATGTGGTCTTACCTCTCGCAAGCCTGCTTTTAATAAAACATGCTCTAAAATTCTACTAGGTAATCTATTTGAAGAAAAACTGAAGCAAATAAATCTAGAATACGATCAATTAAAAAGAAAACGTTTACTCACTTATTCTTATACAGTTGTTTTCATATTCATAGGTTTAATAATTATAGCTACTGGTTATTTAATAGCTTATCATATTAATGATGTTGCTAATAAAACATCTGTAAGATTCTACACTTATCCCTTAACATTTATTGCTATAAGCTTTGCACCTATGGGTTTGGGTATATCGACTTTAATTAATTATTTACAGCATATAAAAGTGGTACAACGTAAGAAAGAAGATCTAGATAAGGTATTAGCACTATACAACATCAAGTATGCGATAGATATAGATTACCAAAAAGAATTTCACGGTACACAAGAAGTTTACATAGATCTTAAAGTGAAAGGAGTACGGTAATCTTACTTAAATTGTAATTTCTCAAAATAGAACTACATCATATATAACCATAACTTTGAAATAAAATCACATGAAAGCATCCTTAAATAGCGATTTAGAAATATCAAGAATAGTTTTAGGGATATGGAGACTTCTAGATTGGAATAAAAGCGATCAAGAATTACTGTCTTTTCTTAAAGAATCTATAGAAACAGGAGTCACCACATTTGATCATGCAGATATTTATGGAAATTATGAATGTGAGGCTGCCTTTGGTAAAGCGCTACAGTTAGAACCTTCACTGCGTGATAGTATGCAGTTGATTACTAAATGTGGGATCAAATTAACATCTGATAAGTTTCCAGATCGTGAGGTAAAATATTATGATTACAGTGCCAGTTACATCATCTCTCAGGTAGAACAATCCCTTAAAAATCTACATACAGACTATTTAGACGTACTTTTATTACATAGACCATCACCCTTTTTTAATCCAGAAGAAGTCGCAAGAGCCTTTGACCATTTAACATCTAGTGGTAAGGTTTTGCATTATGGAGTTTCTAATTTCTTGCCCCAACAACTAGAATCATTACAGGCCTACACGACTGCTCCTCTAGTAACTAACCAGATAGAAATATCGCCCTATTGTCTAGAGCATTTTGAAAATCAAAATCTCGATTATCTTATCTCTAAAAAGATAAAACCTATGGCATGGTCACCACTTGCCGGTGGTGAATTACTATTTCCTAAGACAGAAAAAGGAACTCGTGTTCTTAACGCTATTAAAAAAGTAGCTAAAGAATTACATGAGCCTAATATAGATAAAGTAATCTATCAGTGGCTTTTAAAACACCCTTCTAACATAATTCCTGTTATAGGAACTGGTAAAATCGAGCGTATTAAAACAGCTGTACGTTCGTTAGATATGGAGATGACTTTAGAGCAATGGTTCCAGATTTATATAGCTGCTTTAGGAAAAGAATTACCATAATAAACGGTTGATAATTCCGCTTTCGCGAAAGCGAGAACACCACAAAACAAATCCTTGTAACGTACCTTTGTGTTCTAAAACTACATCGTGGCGAGAAGAGTACCTGCATCCATAAAAGAACAAAGTAAAAAAGGAAAAACATTCTCCTTCAGCGCATTGAAGACACTACCTAGATTTTTTAAAGAAATCTGGAGAGTGAGTCCTAAACTGTTTATAACCAATTTTACCGCTAGATTACTCACCGCAATTAGTCCGGTAGTGCTATTATGGGTAGGTAAATTGATTATAGACGAGGTTATTTTACAAATATCCTTAGAAGATCAAAATCTAGACTTGCTCTGGAAATATGTGATTATAGAGCTAGTAGTTGCCATAGCAGCAGACTTGCTCAATAGATTAATTAACTTAACCGATGGATTAATAGGTGATTTATATTCTAACGCTTCATCAGAAAAAATTATAAGAAAAACTAACGAGCTGACTCTAGAACAGTTAGAAGATCCAGATTTTTATGACAAGTTAGAACGTGCAAGACAGCAAACTAGCGGTCGTGTAGGTTTAATGAGTGCTTCTTTGAGTCAGGTGCAAAGTATTATCTCTATAACATCCTTAATTGCTGGTTTGATTTACTTTGAGCCTTTATTGATCATCTTATTGGTAATAAGCATTATACCATCATTTATCAATGAGGCAAAATACAGCTCGCATAGATACTCTGTAGCACGTAGCTGGACTGCCGAGCGTCGTGAACTGGATTACTTACGTTTTATAGGAGCTAATAATCAAACAGCAAAAGAGGTAAAACTCTTTGGGCTTACCGATTATATCGCAGCTAGGTTTAATAAATTATCTGGTGATTATTATGAGATCAATAAAAAGCTATCTATTAAACAAAGTATCTATGGATCGCTGTTTAATATTATAGGTATTCTATCTTATTATGGAGCTTATATATTCATCATTTTTAAAGTAATCACAGGAGTACTAAGTATTGGAGAACTTACCTTCTTATCTGGATCTTTTAACAGATTGCGTAATAATTTACAAGGTTTCTTCTCTCGTTTTACTGCTATATCAGAGAGTTCGCTTTATTTGAGAGACTACTTTGACTTTCTAGATATAGAAATCACTGACGAGGCAACTAACTACACTCCTATTCCAGAGGTCATTAAAGAAGGATTTGAGATTAGAAATGTACATTTTGGCTATGCTGGTAGTGATGTAGAAGTTCTTAAAGGAATAAGTTTTAAGATTAAAGTAGGTGAAAAAATAGCCTTTGTAGGTCAGAATGGTGCCGGTAAAACAACACTTATTAAATTGATATTGAGGTTTTACGAGCCTACCCAAGGAGAGATTTTATTAGATGGAATTAATATTTCTAAGTTTAATAAACAAGAGTTTAGAAAACGCTTTGGTGTCATTTTTCAAGACTTCTTTAAATATGAATTCAGTTTGCGTGAGAATATCGCCGTAGGTAATATTGACGAGTTGAATAATGATGTCATGATTACCGACGCTGCACAGCGCAGTCTAGCAGACCAAGTAGTGGCAGTTATGAAGGGCGGAATAGATCAACAACTAGGACGTAGATTTGCCAAAGGACAAGAACTAAGCGGCGGACAGTGGCAAAAAGTAGCACTAGCCCGTGCCTACATGAAAGATGCCGATGTTATCGTACTCGACGAGCCTACCAGCGCACTAGACGCACAAGCTGAATACGACGTTTTTGAACGCTTTATAGGACTTACTAAGGGAAAGACGAGCATCATTATATCTCACCGTTTTTCTACCGTTAGAATGGCAGATAGAATACTAGTTCTAGAAGATGGTGTGGTTGCAGAAATAGGTACCCATGAAGAACTGATGGCACAACCCCATTTATATGAAAAACTGTTTAATTTACAAGCCGCAGGATATCAGTAGAAGAGTTATGAGTTATGAGTTATGAGAAAATTAGGAATGATTGTGCTTATTTCGATTAATTTTGAATGAAGATTTCTAAATGAAAACATATTTGGGATATGTGAGTTGATATGGACATAATTCTAAAAAACTTGAAATCTTAAACACTACTTAGATGAAAAAATTACTTTTTATAATAACTCTTATTGCAACAAGCTCTTACGCTACATCACAAAATCTACATTTATATGGTGGTAGCGATTATACCGTTTATTTAGGCTGTCTGGACTGTTCTCGTTTTGATAGTAAATCTATTTGGAATGCCTTTGGAGATTATGGAAGTAGTTTTAGCAATGCATCTATCTGGAATGATTTAAATAATTATGGAGACGATAATAACCCACTATCTCCATGGAATAAGGTTTCTAATAAAGCACCTAAAATTGTAGATGATGCTGGTAAATTTCAGGGATATTTAACTGCAAATCCTTCCTTAAAAGAAAAATCAAATTCTAGACTCGCTACAGAACTAGTCAACAATCATAAGGCTATTGCCAAAGATCTAGCCAAATGGTATGCTAAATTGGTGGTGGATTATAGTAAGCTATAATAGCCACGGACGATAAATTTATATTATCGTGATAATTCTGTGTTGATTGAATTTTACTATTGTAACTGTAATTAGTAACCTTAGAATTATCTCAAAGCATGAAGAATTTCATTACCGTAGCACTTCTTTTATTTATAATACCTGTTTTTGCACAAGTAGGAATCAATACAACATCTCCTACTAAAGAAGTTGATATAGATGGTGGTTTAAGGGTAAGAGAGTTAACAAATACAAAGTCACTCACTTTACCAGTTCATTCTTTACCTGATGGAACCTTAGTAAATGTAGCCATAGATAACGATACGCCTGGATTGAGATTTATCGGTTTTTTAGGTTCTAATCTCGAGCTAGATCAAGATCAGACTTTTTATGATATCAACCTAAATCAAGAATTAGTAGATCTTTTTGATGAATATGACACTTCTACTAGTTTATATACACCAGTATCTAACGGAACTTATAAAGTCGAAATGGATTTTGACATAGGTGGATTCACTGGTACATCTACAGATCTTGATATTTTAATAGGCATGTGGGATAATACCGATAATCGATGGGTTTTAAGACGTACATTTAAACATAGAGATATACAGTCAGATGAGTTTGCTAGTGCTAGACAAGAAAGTTATGGTATAGCAAATTACCTAGATTTAGACAGCACACATGTTTATAGATTTAGAATTATAGGCACCTATGATTCCTCGGTATCCTCATCTGATTATGATGGGATTCTTTTACGTTCTAATACTGGTGGGACAGGTTCTTCTATATCTACAAGTTTTAGTATTGAAAAAGTGAAGTAAACCGTACTTAGTTATTGAACTAATATTAATAGAAAAAAAGGAACAGGTTGAACTGTTCCTTTTTTTATGAATCTAGATAATGATCTTATATTATTATAAATTAAAACAAAAAAAAGCTCGAGAACAACATCTCGAGCTTTTTGATATTTAGATTTTGAGTTCTAACTCAACTTCTTTGCATTTTTTACTTTTTGCTTAGTAAGAGCCAGTTCTAGAACATTACTCATATCGCTTACATAATGGAAAGTAAGGCCTTTTAAGTAATCAGCATTAATTTCTTCTATGTCTCTACGGTTTTGCTCACAAAGAAGGATTTCTTTAATTCTAGCACGCTTTGCAGCAAGAATCTTTTCTTTAATACCACCTACTGGCAGTACTTTACCTCTTAAAGTGATCTCTCCAGTCATCGCAAGACTTTTCTTTACTTTACGCTGTGTAAATAAAGATACTAGAGACGTTAACATCGTTACACCAGCACTAGGTCCATCTTTAGGAGTAGCACCTTCTGGTACGTGTATGTGTACATTATAGTTGTTAAATATAGAACTGTCTATACCTAGTTCATCTGCATTTGCTTTGATGTATTCCATTGCTATAGTAGCACTTTCCTTCATCACCTTACCTATATTACCAGTAATGGTTAAGTTACCTTTACCTTTAGATAGTATAGACTCGATAAATAGAATATCACCACCTACTCTAGTCCATGCCAGTCCAGTTACTACACCAGCCACATCATTATTCTCGTATTTATCACGTTCCATTTTAGGAGCGCCTAATACTTTAATAACCGTTTCATTAGTCACTTTGAGATCGTACTCTTCTTCCATTGCAATACTTTTGGCAGCATAACGTACCATTTTTGCAAGTTGTTTATCGAGCGATCTTACACCACTTTCACGAGTATAACCTTCTACTACTTTTTCTATTTGTGGTTTTGCGATTTTAAGATGCGACTTATCCAGTCCGTGTTCTTTTAATTGCTTAGGTAGTAAGTGTTGCTTTCCTATTTCTACCTTTTCTTCTATCGTATAACCAGTAACATTTATAATCTCCATACGGTCGCGCAATGCTGGCTGTATGGTATTTAAACTGTTACTCGTTGCTATAAACATTACCTTACTTAAATCAAATCCCATTTCTAGGAAGTTGTCATAAAAAGCATTGTTTTGCTCTGGATCCAGTACTTCTAGCATCGCACTAGAAGGATCTCCATTATGCGAGTTACTTAATTTATCAATCTCATCCAGTACAAAAACAGGATTAGAGGTTTTTGCCTTCTTTATAGATTGAATAATACGTCCTGGCATCGCTCCTATATAGGTTTTACGATGTCCGCGTATTTCTGCCTCATCACGCAATCCACCTAGTGAGATACGTACATACTCACGTCCTAGTGCCTCTGCAACAGATTTACCTAGAGACGTTTTACCTACACCAGGAGGTCCATAAAGACATAGAATAGGAGATTTCATATCATTACGCAGTTTTAAAACCGCTAGATATTCTATAATGCGTTTTTTCACCTCTTCAAGACCATAATGATCACGATCTAAAATTTTCATTGCGCGTTTAAGGTCAAAGTTGTCCTTTGAAAACACGTTCCATGGTAAATCAAGAATAAGATCTAGGTAATTGCGCTGTATAGAATATTCCGCCACTTGCGGATTCATACGTTGCATCTTTACTAGTTCTTTCTCAAAATGTTCCTTTACCTTATCGTCCCATTTCTTTTTCTTAGCACGCTGGCGCATTTCATCTACCTCTTGATGTGAAGAAACACCACCACCTAATTCGTCCTGAATGGTTTTCATTTGCTGGTGCAAGAAATACTCACGTTGTTGCTTATTGATATCTGTCTGTACTTTAGACTGTATATCGTTTTTAAGCTCTAATTTCTGACGTTCGATATTCATAAAACGCAATGTCTCTAGCGCTCTTTCTTTAAGATCATTGATCTCTAGAATTTTTTGCTTCTCCTCTACCTTAAGATTCATGTTAGAAGACACAAAATTCACTAAGAAAGAATCTGACTCGATATTCTTAATCGCAAACGACGCCTCTGTAGGGATGTTAGGACTTTCTTTAATAATCTCTAAGGCTAGTTCTTTTATCTTTTCAATAATTGCCCTAAACTCAACATCTTCCTTTACCGGTCTTACATCAGGTACATCGTTTGCTATAGCAGTTATAAAAGGCTGCTCTGTGACGATCTCGCCCATTTCAAAGCGTTTTTTACCTTGAATAATAACTGTAGTATTACCGTCTGGCATCTTAAAAGTCTTTAAGATTTTTGCAACGACACCTGTTTTATGCAAGTCTTCAAAAGAAGGCTCTTCTATCTCTTCATTCTTTTGTGCAACTACACCTATCGCAATACCTTTTTTGTTTGCGTCCTGTAATAATTTAATAGAGCGATCGCGCCCTGCTGTAATAGGAATTACTACACCTGGAAACAGAACCATATTACGCAATGGTAATATAGGTAAGGTCTCTGGAACGCTTTCCTTATTCATTTCTTCCTCGTCCTCGCTGCTCAATAGGGGAATAAATTCCGCATCTTGATCAAATTCTTGAAGTGACAAGTTGTCTATCGAAAATTTCTTTGGTTTGAACATATCTTTTTCAGTCGCCACAATGTCATATAGACTGTTGGCTTTTATTTTTTAAAATTAATTTGAGCACGATGTTTATTATAAATTCGCTTTCGCGAAAGCGGAATTACAACCTTTAAAAAACAGATTATCAAACTATTAAACTACTATTATAGTATCTAGAATGATGGCTTTACTCATTTTACACCAAGTGCTGGATGAATAATTTTTCAAAATCCTTGCCATGAAGTGTAACATGCTAGAATAAATTGCATCTTTAAAGCGTAACACTAACCAAGTGATCTTAAAAACAACCGAAATAGAACTTTATAACCTCTGTGAACGAGGCGATCGCAAGGCACAAATGCGCGTTTATGATCAGTATGCAAATGGTATGTATCATGTCGCATTGAGAATCGTAAAAGACACCGCACTTGCCGAAGATATTATGCAAGATAGCATGATAACTGCGTTTGCTAAGATGAAACAATGGAACCGAGAGGCAACCTTTGGCAGCTGGTTAAAAAGAATAGTCGTAAACAACAGCCTTACACAATTGAAAAAGGAAAATAAAATGCCCAAAGTAGATTATGACGATGTAGCCTATGAAATGGAAAACAAAGCAGACGAACAAATAGATATGGAAGCTGCTGGTATGACTGCCAAAAAAGTACTGGAAGTAATGAAACTTTTAAAGGATAATTACAGACAGATTCTAACCCTAAGCCTTATAGAAGGAATGGATAATGAAGAGATAAGTGAGATTATGGGAATTTCTAATGCGATGTGTAGAACTACCATCTCTAGAGCAAAAGAAAGCCTGAGAAATAAAATGCAACTGATATGAAAAAGAACATGGAAGAATGGTTTGCAGATCAAGATTTTAATACAGAATCACTGCCTAGTGGCCATAGAAATAGATTTTTTGATAAGCTAGAAGAAGCTTGCAACGATAATCATGAAGAAGTAGACGATTCTATTATACCTATTGCTACTGAAGATAATGATGGAGATCATGAAGGTAACAAGGTTATAAGAATGAACTCTTGGTTTAAATGGTCGCTAGTTGCAGGACTAGCAATTTTATTAGGTTTTACAGGTTTAAATCTGGTTCCTTCTAGCCCTGTAGATAATGGACTGTCTAGCGTGTCACCAGAAATGGCACAAGCGCAAGACTTTTTTACGAGTACCATAAATGAAGAGCTAGAAAGATTAAATAAAGAACAATCGCCAGAAGCTGCTCGTATTGTTACAGCAACTAAAACAGCACTGGCAAGATTAGAACTGGATTATAAAACGATAGAAGCAGACTTTGCTACTAACAATGATAGTAAAACCGTTATCGCTGCTATGATACAGAATTTTCAAAATAGAATCGATTTATTAGAAACTGCTCTGGAGCAAATAGAACAACTGAAAAATTTAAAAGAACAAGAAGATGAAACATATATATAAACTTAGTGTACTGCTGTTTTTATTACCAGCGATGCTTATAGCCGGTCCTGGCTATGGAAAATACACCAAGACTAAAAAATTGAGTAAAACCTTTACAGTTAATAAAAACTGTATGGTAGATATTCAAAACGAGTTTGGTAACATAACCATTACTACATGGGACAAGCCCACTGTTTCCATAGATATTAATGTGGAAGTAAGTGGTAATAATGAGCAAAAAGTTATAGAACAGCTTAAAGGTATAGATGTTGATTTTAGTGCAACATCGTCCATCGTGAGTGCAAGAACTGATGCAAGTCGTAAGAAGAATAACAACAGTAGTAGTTTATGGAGCACGCTTATGGGAAGCAATAATTCTAAGAGTAGCTCTAATATGAAAATAGATTATATCATTAGAATGCCAGTGACTGCCGCGGTAGATATAAGCAACGATTATGGTTCTGTTTCCATAGATAGATTGCTAGGTCATGCAAAAATACAGTGCGATTTTGGTAGACTTGATATAGGACAGCTACTAGCGAGTGATAACGAACTTAGCTTTGACTATACTAAAAACTCTCATATCGATTATATGAAATCGGGAACGATTAGAGCTGACTTCAGCGGTTTTGAACTACATGGTGCTGAAAGAGTAGATTACAGTGGTGATTATACTAAGGCAAAGTTTGATAATGTTAAAGACATTAATTTTAATGGTGATTTCTCAACTATACAGTCTCAAGATGTTATAAAGCTAGTAGGTAGAGGCGATTATTCTACTATCAAATTAGGACATATTAAAGAAAGTGTTAACCTGGTAACTGATTTTGGATCTATAACTATTGAAGAATTGAGTCCTAATTTTAAAGATGCGGTCATTAAAAGTGAATACACAAACATTAAAGTCAATTTTCATCCAGAGGCAGCTTTTAAATTTGACATAGACACAGAGTTTGCGAGTATTAAACTATCAGACGATTTAACGGTTACCGACTCAGAAAATAATAGCACCGAAAAGCAAAAATCTGGTTATCATAAAGATAAAAACGCTACGTCTGTAATCAATATAAGATCAAGCTTTGGTGGTGTAAGTCTTAGAAAAAACTAAAAATAAAACAACAACTAACTTAATAACAATAACATGAAACATATCATCATACTTCTAGTAGCCATTTTAGGATTTAATAGTGCAAATGCTCAATGGTGGGGAAGCAATAAACGAATTAAAGGAAACGGAGAAGTAATTACAAAAACCTTTAATACTTCTGACTATGATAAGATATCTGGTAAAAGTAGTATCGATATTATCCTTGTAGAAGGAAAAGAAGGTACCATAACCGTAGAGGCCGAATCTAATATTATGGAATATATAGAGATCGAGGTTAAAGGTAATAAACTAGAAATAGGTCTTAAAGATGGTACTAACTATAGTACACGTAAAGGCATTAATGTGACTGTAAATGTAGAGTCCATCAACGCATTAAGTATGGCTGGAAGTGGAGATATCACGAGCCATATGAATTTAAAATCTAGAAATCTAGATATTTCAGTGGCAGGTAGCGGTGATATCACTACACAAGTAGAATCAGAAAATTTAGAAGTAAATATAGCTGGTAGCGGTGATGTTTCATTAAAAGGCCGTGCAGAATACCTAGATGCCAATGTTGCTGGTAGCGGTGATATCGACGCATTAAATTTAAAAGCCAACAATGTAGATGCCTCTATTGCTGGTAGCGGTGACGTATCTGTTTACTGTACAGGTGGTGAACTTAAAGCGTCCATAGTAGGTTCTGGTGATTTAATGTATAAAGGCTCTACTAGCTCAGTTAAAAAAAGTGTATTAGGTAGCGGTGATATTACAAAGATCTAATACTATAGATTAAATAATATAAAATAAAAATCCCCAAATCAAATTAATGATTTGGGGATTTTGTTTTATCTAAATACTGATGTTTATTTTACATCAAAACGATCTGCATTCATTACTTTATTCCATGCTTTTACAAAGTCATGAACCATTTTTGTTTTACTATCACTACTTGCATAAACCTCTGCAATAGCTCTTAATTCTGTATTAGAACCGAATATAAGATCTACACGAGTACCAGTCCATTTTAAATCACCAGTCTTGCGATTGCGACCTTCAAATAATAAATCTGAAGATGACTTAGACTTCCATGTCGTACTAAGATCTAACACATTCACAAAGTAATCGTTTGTTAACTGTCCAGGTGTATCGGTAAACACACCATAGTTAGACTGATCATAATTAGCATCCATTGCTCTTAAACCACCTATTAAAACAGTCATTTCTGGAACAGATAGTCCTAACAAACTAGCTTTGTCCACTAGTAAATCTTCACCAGCTATTTTCTGTGAGCTATTGATGTAGTTTCTAAAACCATCTGCACGAGGTTCTAAATAAGTGAAAGATTCTACGTCAGTTTGTTCTTGAGTAGCATCTCCTCTACCAGCTGTAAATGGTACAGTTATATCGTGCCCAGCGTCTTTTGCAGCTTTTTCTACACCTGCGTTACCTGCAAGTACGATCAAGTCGGCCATGGAAACTTGTTTGTTTCCAGTTTGAGATGCATTGAATGCTTCTTGAATACCAGCTAGAACATCAAGTACTTTTCTTAATCTTGCTGGATTGTTTGATTCCCACTGATTTTGTGGTGATAATCTTATACGACCACCATTTGCTCCACCACGTTTATCACTATCTCTATAAGTAGATGCACTAGCCCATGCTGTTGCAACCATCTCGTTAACCGATAGTCCAGAACTAAGAATTTGATCTTTTAAGGATGAAAGATCTTCTTCATTTACTAATTCATGATTTACAGCAGGAATAGGATCTTGCCATAATTCTTCTTTTTCTGGTACATGATCACCTAAATATCTAGAAGATGGTCCCATATCTCTGTGAGTTAATTTAAACCACGCTTTTGCAAAAGCATCTTCAAATTCTTCTGGATTATCTCTAAAGTGCTTAGAAATTCTCAAGTATTCTGGATCAGTCTTAAGAGCAATATCTGCTGTAGACATCATAAGATCCTGACGTTTTGAAGCGTCACCAGCCATAGGAGCCTGGTCTGCATTAGAGGCAGCAGTAGGTTTCCATTGGTGAGCACCTGCAGGACTTTTAGTTAATTCCCAATCGTAATCTAATAATACTCTGAAGTAATCGTGATCCCACTTATCTGGGTTAGGTGTCCATGCTCCTTCTAGACCACTAGTAATGGTATCATCTCCATGACCAGTACCATAAGAACTGTTCCATCCCGTACTCATTTCTTCAATCTTAGCACCAGCAGGTTCTGCTCCAGTGTATTTTTCTGGATCTGCTGCACCGTGTGCTTTTCCAAATGTATGACCACCTGCAACAAGTGCTACAGTTTCATAATCATTCATTGCCATACGGCCAAAAGTTTCTCTTATATCATGTGCGCTACCTACCGCATCAGGATTCCCATTAGGTCCTTCTGGATTCACATAGATCAATCCCATGTGAGAGGCTCCTAATAATCCTTCTAACTCACCATCTTCATATCTCTCTTCATTACCTAACCATGTAGTCTCACTACCCCAGTAAACATCTTGTTCTGGTTCAAATGCATCTACACGACCACCTGCAAAACCTAATTTCTTTAATCCCATAGATTCCATAGCAACATTACCTGCAAGGATCATAAGGTCTGCCCATGAGATACTTTTACCGTATTTCTGTTTAAGTGGCCATAATAATAATCTTGCTTTATCTAGGTTACCGTTATCTGGCCAGCTATTTAAAGGAGCAAAACGTTGATTACCTATACTTGCACCACCACGACCATCACCTACTCTATAAGTACCAGCACTGTGCCATGCCATTCTAACAAATAATCCACCGTAGTGACCATAATCTGCAGGCCACCAGTCTTGAGAATCGGTCATTAAATGAGTTAAATCTTTTCTCAATGCATCTATATCGAGGCTTTTAAATGCTGTTGCATAATCAAAATCTGGATCCATAGGATCTGATTTTGTAGCGCTTTGACGCAGAACATTTAATCTTAATTGGTTAGGCCACCAATCATTATTTTTTGTTCCTTGTCCAGCAGTACTAGTTGCACCACCGCCCATAAATGGACATTTTGAAATATCTTGAGAATCGTTTATATCCCAGACTTTTGAATTTTTATCACTCATAACTACCGTGTTTTATTAATTAGATGGTTCAAATATATTTTAATTCTAAAAGTGTTTATTAAGATTACAACTGTTAAAATCAAATCTACTATAAGAAAAACTTATTATGTATTATTTTATAGTAATTTAAATCTATTGTTTAATTTTGATTTTAGGTACTCTAGCTAGTAATATGATTCCCAATATAAAGAAAACTATTAAGAATAATATAGGTTCTCTCATAGAACCGCTTAATTCACCTACTATAGCAAATATGAGCATCCCTATAACGATACCTATTTTTTCTGCGACGTCGTAAAAACTAAAATAAGAAGCCGTATCAGGATTACCATCAGGAATCATTTTTGAATACGTACTTCTAGATAAAGATTGTATAGACCCCATTACAAGACCTACAAAACCAGCCGTTATATAAAACTGTAAAGGTGATACCACAAAATAACCATAAATACAGATAACAGCCCATAAGATATTAATGACGATTAGAGTTTTGATGTTACCTAGCTTTCGCGAAAGCTTACTAGCTAACCATGCTCCTAATATAGCCACTAACTGTATGAGAAGTATACTGATTATTAATCCCATGGTTGCCCCATCTTCTTCCCACTCTACTTCTTCTGTACCAAAATAAGTAGCGACTAGCATTACTGTTTGTACTGCCATGCTGTAGATAAAAAATGCTCCTAAGTAGCGCTTCATTTGTAGGTCTTCAGAAAGATTACTCCATATCTTCTTCAATTCTTGAAAACCATTAGTAAAAATGTTCTTTACTTGGGTACTATCCTTTTTAGTTCCTAAAGGCAAATATCTATAGGTATATTGCGCAAAGCCCATCCACCATAATCCTACTAGAATAAAAGATAGTTGCACAGGATCTAAATTGAAAACATAATTTTCTAAGGAAGTTTCACACAGTAATCCGTCTTTTGGATAAAAACCACCTTCTATTAAAACAAGACATATAATAAGGAGTATGACGCTACCTATGTATCCCATAGAAAAACCTTTGGCACTTATAGAATCTTGCTGTTCCGGAAAAGCTATGTCTGGTAAGTAAGAATTATAAAATACCAAACTACCCCAAAAACCTATCAAGGCAAGCATATAAACCAGTAAACTGAGCCACAAATAATCAAAACTGAATAGTGATAGACCGATACAACTCAATGCACCTAGATAACAAAAGAATTGAAGAAAACGTTTTTTCTTACCAGAGTAGTCGGCTATTCCAGATAAAATGGGTGATATAATACTAACTATTAAAAAAGCAATAGCTGTAGTAACTATTATTATAGACTCATTATTTACGTTCTTAAGTATTTCTGGGACTTTCCCTTCTTCATATGCTTTCATACTTATATAAGCATAGAATATAGGAAAGATAGCACTATTGATTACTAGAGAATAAACAGAGTTAGCCCAATCATAAAATGCCCATGCATTTAATAATTTTTTAGAGCCGCGTGGTAAAATTTGTTTCATAAAAAAAGGGTTCTATTAAGAACCCTTTAAAAGTATGATTATTAAATTAACTATACATTATGTATAGATTAAACTTATTATTTAAATGAAGTTACACCATATTTTGCTGCCTCTGCTTTTGCAAGTGGAGCAAGTTCTCTAAGGTTTGCAATACGACTATCGTTAGATGGATGTGTACTTAATATTTGAGGAGTAGACTGTCCTCCACTATTTGCTTTCATACGTTCCCATAAAAGAGCACCTTCGTCTGGGTTATAACCAGCCATCGCAGCTAGATACAGTCCTATTTTATCTGCTTCAGTCTCATGAGATCTAGAAAATGGTAACATACCACCCACTTGAGATCCTACACCATAAGCTTGATTAATTAAATTCTGAGTTCCCGACTCTAGACCTGCGGCTTGTGATCCGACAGCTACTCCAGTACCTATGATGGATTGCCATTGAGCAGCACTCATACGTTGTCCACCATGGTTAGCTAGTGCGTGTGCTACTTCATGCCCCATAACTATAGCAACACCTGTTTCATCTTGACAGATAGGTAAAATACCTGTGTAAAAAACTATTTTTCCACCTGGCATAGCCCATGCATTTACTGCAGGATCATTAACCAAATTATATTCCCATTCATAACCATCTAAATACTCAGGATGACCTATTGCATTTAACCATCTTTGGGCAGCAGTTTTAATTTTACTACCTACGGTTGCAATCATTTTAGAATCTGATGTACCTGTAATTACCTTATTTTCATCAAGGAATTCATCATATTGAGAAAATGCCATCGGGAAAAGACGATCATTTCCTATAGGCTTTAATGTCTTTTTACCAGTGAATACATTTGTAGCACAAGAAGAAAGGAACAATGTCGCAGTGAGTGCTAAAATAATGGTAGTCTTTTTCATATTTCTAATTTTTACTACTTACAATTTGTTGAACTTTTTTAATATCAATACCATGGTGAGATTCCGTATGCACCACTTCTTTATTAAAAATAATAATTACTTGCGGTGATTGATGTACCACATTTAATTTTTGAGCTACGGCGTTGCTTACATCTCTATACGATAATAGGTCTAGCAAGTAATAAGTCACATTGTCATCGTTACTTTCATACCCTTTTTGAAACTGGTTAAAAACCATTCTAGAAATACCACATCTTGTGCTGTGCTTAAAGATTACTTTGGGTTTGATACTAGAATTTTTGATAATATTATCCAACTGATCAATGGATTCTAATGTATCCCATTGAATACCATCCATCTCTTCTTTTGCTATATCTCGCTGTGATTTAAACAGCTTGTCCATAAATCCCATATGCTATTAATTTTATCGCTTTCGCGAAAGCGGAATAAAGACCTGCTCTACTCCTTATTATAATCTAAGATACAAAGATAGGTTATAGCGTCATAAAATCTCACAATGCTTTTATAAACACGTCATAATGTCTGTTAAAATGTAATATAAATCTGTCTAAATGTCAATTTATGAAAAAGGTATAAGAATTGACTACTACCCAACATAACATAATACATCTAAAACAATATATATGAATCCAAATAAATTAACTATAAAATCCCAAGAGGCTTTGCAGCAAGCACAGCAACTTGTACAAGAGTACGGACAACAACAAATTGAGAACGTACATTTATTACTTGCGATAACTATGGTAGACGAGAATGTCTTGCCGTTTTTATTCAAAAAACTAAATGTGAATTTAGACCTAGTTATACAACTACTTAAAAGTCAAATTACATCGTTACCTAAAGTAGAAGGCGGAGAACTACAACTATCTAGAGAGACTAATAGAGTTTTAAATGCATCTATGACGCTGGCCACAAAAATGGGAGACGATTATGTAAGTATAGAACACTTATTGATCTCCATGTTTGATGGTAAATCAAAGACTGCACAAATTCTTAAAGATCAAGGTATTTCTAAAAAGAATCTAGAAATGGCTATTGAAGAATTAAGAAATGGTAATAAGGTAGATTCACAAAGTGCCGAAGAAACGTACAATAGCCTTAATAAGTATGCAAAAAACTTAAATCAACTAGCAGATCAAGGGAAACTAGATCCAGTCATAGGTCGTGATGAAGAAATACGTCGCATTCTTCAAATATTATCCAGACGTACAAAAAACAACCCTATGCTAGTAGGAGAACCTGGTGTAGGTAAAACCGCAATAGCCGAAGGTCTCGCACACCGTATAGTGGCTGGTGATGTACCAGATAATCTTAAGGATAAGCAAATATTTTCTCTAGATATGGGGGCGCTTATCGCTGGTGCCAAGTATAAAGGAGAATTTGAAGAACGATTAAAAGCGGTAGTTAAAGAAGTAACTAGCAGTGCTGGAAATGTAGTATTATTTATAGACGAAATTCACACACTTGTAGGTGCTGGTGGCGGTGAAGGTGCTATGGATGCCGCAAACATTTTAAAACCTGCCCTAGCTCGTGGTGAGCTGCGTGCAATAGGTGCCACTACCCTAGACGAATATCAAAAATATTTTGAAAAGGATAAAGCACTAGAAAGACGCTTCCAAAAAGTTGTGGTAGATGAGCCTGATACAGAAAGTGCTATTTCTATACTACGTGGTATTAAAGATAAGTATGAAACACACCACAAAGTACAGATTAAGGACGAGGCTATTATAGGCGCAGTAGAATTATCACAACGTTATATTACTAATAGATTTTTGCCAGATAAGGCTATTGATTTAATGGACGAGGCTGCAGCAAAACTGCGTATGGAAATTAACTCTAAGCCAGAAGAACTGGATGTACTCGATCGTAAAATCATGCAACTAGAGATAGAAATCGAGGCTATTAAAAGAGAAAATGACGAAGCAAAATTAAAGAACTTACGATCTGAGGTGGCAAACCTTAAAGAATCTCGTAACGAACTTAATGCGCAATGGGAGAACGAAAAAAGTGTCGTTGATAATATTCAAAATACAAAAACTGACATTGAAAACTTTAAATTAGAAGCAGATCGTGCAGAACGTGATGGCGACTATGGTAAAGTGGCAGAGTTGAGATATGGTAAAATCAAACAAGCTCAAGAAGAATTAGACCGATTACAAGCTGCAATGGAAGCAAATGACAATTCTAATAACCTCATACAAGAAGAGGTTACTTATGAAGATATTGCTGAAGTAATAGCCAAGTGGACTGGTATTCCTGTAACTAAAATGTTACAAAGTGATAGAGAGAAACTTCTCAAGCTAGAAGAAGAACTTCATGAACGTGTAGTAGGACAAAGTGAGGCTATACAAGCGGTAAGTGACGCTGTAAGAAGAAGTCGCGCTGGTCTACAAGATCAGAAAAAACCGGTAGGGTCCTTTTTATTTTTAGGTACTACAGGAGTAGGAAAAACAGAACTAGCCAAAGCACTTGCAGAGTATTTATTTAACGATGAGAATTCTATGACTCGTATCGATATGAGTGAATATCAAGAACGACATAGTGTGAGCCGTCTAGTAGGTGCACCTCCAGGATATGTAGGTTATGACGAGGGTGGACAACTTACTGAAGCTGTAAGAAGAAAACCTTATAGTGTGGTATTACTAGATGAGATAGAAAAAGCACATCCAGATACTTTTAATATTTTATTACAAGTACTAGATGAAGGTAGATTAACTGATAATAAAGGACGTGTTGCAGATTTTAAAAACACAATCATTATAATGACATCTAACATGGGAGCTGATATTATCCAACAAAAATTTGAGAATTTTAATGGAGAAATAGAAACCTTAATCGATTCAACAAAAAATGAAGTGCTCGCTGTTCTTAAACAACGTGTACGTCCAGAGTTTATCAACCGTATCGATGATATTGTCATGTTTACACCTTTAAATAAGGAAGAAATAAAGGAAATTGTAGGCTTACAATTTAAAGGAGTTAGCAAACTTCTTGCACAACAAGGAATTATAATTGATGCCACAGATCAAGCGATCAAACTGCTAGCTAAAAAAGGTTATGATCCACAGTATGGTGCAAGACCGGTAAAACGTGTCATCCAAAAAGAAGTGCTTAATGAACTTTCTAAGGAGATTTTATCTGGAAAAATAGCTTCAGACAGTATCGTTTTGGTAGATGCATTTGAGAAGGAATTGGTCTTCAGGAATCAAACAGATTCTGTAGAAGTTTAAAATTCGATAGTGCATTTTATAATAATGACCACCTACTCTTAAATGAAAGATTTAGGTGGTTTTTTTTTATGGAGTTGTTAATTAAAAAAGTGAATTTTTAAGCCAGGAAAACTATTCTTAACATAATAAATTTGTCGCCTGTAGTGAGAAATGAACCAGGTAATATGGTTAATTAGTGTTATTATTGAGTGATTCAAATTAATTTTTTTAATCTATCGTACCATGCTTCTTTCATAGATAGTTCATCATAAAATATTTGTTGTTCATCGGTATTTTTAGGAAATAATTCTATAATTAAAATTAATTTTATTAAATAATCAGTTACCTATTTAATATAAAATAGTACATTGAAAATTATCACCTTCATTATTGTTAATCAAGGTATTAAAAATCACTATTTACCTTCTACAGCTTATTAAAACTATAGATTAGAGGAATAATTTAAAAATATTTTAAGGATACAACTTATGTCTAGACCATATTATTAATTGAGACTACAAACATGTGGAAAATTCACAAACTCACTAAAAAGACTGGCCCTAAGAGCCTATAATTACATTAATCGTGATAATTTATTTGTTTTTTTATCATTTTAATAAGCAGCCTATTTCTTATATTTAAGCCGTATAAAAATCTAAATGGACAACATGCAATATAAAAGACTTTTCGATTTCCCCCATTATCAACTAGAATTATATCCACGTGAAGATTCTCTAGTTTCTAAAGTTAATGGTGTATGGGTTAAAACTTCAACGGCATCTTTTGTCGAGCAAGCTAACTCGATTTCAAGAGGTTTATTAAGGTTAGGAATACAAAAGAATGATAAAATTGCACTTATTTCTACTACAAATAGAACCGAGTGGAATATTATGGATATAGGTATTATGCAAACAGGTGCGCAAGACGTACCAGTGTATCCTACTATTTCAGAATCAGATTATGCTTATGTCTTAAATCATAGTGAATCAAAATACGTATTTGTTTCTGATAAAGAAGTTTATGATAAAGTCATGAACATTAAAAATGAAGTTGCTTCTTTAATAGAAGTATATTCATTTGACGACATCCCTGGTTGTAAAAGTTGGAAAGAAATAAAAGAATTAGGTAAAGATGACAGCAATCAGTCAGAGCTAGAAGAAATAATGGCAACTATTAAGATAGAAGATCTAGCTACCTTAATATATACATCTGGTACAACTGGACGTCCTAAAGGTGTTATGTTATCTCATGAGAACATTGCTAGTAATGCGATGCACAGTTCTAGTCGTTTACCTATAGAAATCGGAATTTCAAAATCTTTGAGCTTCCTACCGGTTTGTCATATATATGAACGCATGTTACAATATATGTATATCTATACCGGTACAGGAATCTATTTTGCAGAATCTATTGATAAGATATCTGATAACCTTAAAGAAGTAAAACCAGAAGTAATGAGTGCTGTACCTCGATTATTAGAAAAGGTATATGACAAGATTATCGCAAAGGGTACGGATTTAACAGGGATTAAAAAGAAATTGTTCTTTTGGGCTGTAGATTTAGGTCTAGAATGGGAGCCTTACGGAGCAAATGGATGGTGGTATGAACGTAAATTAGGTCTTGCAAAAAAATTAATCTTCTCAAAATGGAAAGAAGCACTAGGTGGTAACCTACTAGCCATAGCTAGTGGTAGTGCTGCTTTGCAACCTAGACTAGCAAGAGTATTTAATGCTGCTGGCGTGCCAGTTATGGAAGGATATGGATTAACAGAAACCAGTCCTGTAATATCAGTAAACGATTTACGTAATGGAGGTTTTAAAATAGGGACCGTAGGTAAAATGCTGCCTAATACCGATGTTAAAATTGCCGAAGATGGTGAGATAATCATCAACGGACCACAGCGCATGCTAGGTTATTATAAGGACGATGAGAAAACTAAAGAAGCTATTGATGATGATGGTTATTTCCGTACCGGTGATATAGGAGAAATAGACGCTGAAGGATTCCTTAAAATAACAGACCGTAAAAAAGAGATGTTTAAAACATCTGGTGGTAAATATGTCGCACCACAGGTTATAGAAAATACTATGAAACAAAGCCGTTTTATAGAACAAATTATGGTAATAGGTGAAGGTGAAAAAATGCCTGCGGCCTTTATACAGCCTAATTTTGATTTCCTTAAAGACTGGGCAAAGCGCAAAAACATTTCATTTACAAGCATAGAAGATCTTTGTAAAAATGAACAAGTAATTGCTAGATTTCAAAGAGAAATAGAGCACCATAATAAACAGTTTGGAAAATGGGAACGTGTAAAAACCTTTGAGTTAACTCCAGAAGAATGGACTATCGAGGCAGAGCACCTTACCCCTACTTTAAAATTAAAACGTAGAAATATTAAAGCACGCTATCAAGATCTTTACACAAAAATCTACGGCTCTAAGATTTAATAAATCTTATTATAAAAAAAGTAAAAGCCATGTTTGTTACATGGCTTTTTTTATTAGCTTACACACTCAAATAACTAGATAATTCTATCTTTTAAAACAGAATATTTGTACGCAATAGTAGATGTAGAAACCACTGGAGGAAAATATAATGAAGAAGGCATTACAGAAGTAGCCATCTATAAATTTGATGGTCATGAAATTATTGATCAATTTGCTAGTCTAGTTAATCCAGAAAAAGAAATACAACCCTTTGTAGTAAAATTAACTGGTATCAATAATGCCATGTTAAAACGTGCGCCTAAGTTTTATGAAGTTGCAAAAAGAATCATAGAAATTACAGAAGGTACTACCCTAGTTGCACATAATGCAGGATTTGATCACCGCATGCTCAGGTTAGAATTTGATAGATTAGGTTATGAATTTGAACGCCCTACACTTTGCACTGTAGAGTTGGCACAAAGCCTATTGCCAGACCAGGATAGTTATAACTTAGGTAAGCTAACCAGATCATTAGGTATACCATTAACAGATAGACACCGTGCTACTGGTGATGCACTAGCAACAGTAAAACTGTTCAAGTTGTTATTACAAAAGGATATTAATAAAGAAATTATTTCAAAAAGCTTAAAACATTTTAAGCCTTTAAAAATAGAACCTAACCTTAAAGCAATAGTAGACCAATTACCAGCAGCTACAGGTGTATTCTATGTGTATGATGTAAACGGTACTATACTATTTATCAGCAAGAGCAAAAACATAAAAAAGCGCGTCACTCAACTATTTACTGGTTCTAATAAAAAATCAAAAGAGATTCAAAAAAAGGTTGCCGAAATTACTTTTGAAAAAACCGGTAGCGAGATGGTCTCTATCTTAAAAGAACATATTGAGATAAGAAAACACACGCCTGCACTCAATGGAAGAATTAAAAGAAATAACTTTTCTCACGGTCTTTATATATATTACGATACAAACCAAACACCTCGTTTTTTTGTAAAATCAGTTGTTAAAGACCCTAATTACATCATCACCTTTTCTTCTTCTAGATCTGGTTATAGTTTTTTAGAAAAATTAGAAAAAAAATACGGTACATCAGTAAAATTTAGAAAATTACCACATAATGATGCTAGTCTAAGCATTCATCAAAATACAGCAGTTACAGAGTCCCTAGACCTACTTAATGAAACAGTAAATGAAATTATCACAACCTATAGTCTTAAAGCTACCAATAAAATATTAGTTGATAAAGGTCGTGAAGCTAGTGAGCGCAGTGTCATACTGATAGAAAATGGTAGAGTCACTGGTTATGCGTTTGTAAATTTAAGAATACAAATGACGGACATTAAAATGTTAAAAAGCCTCTTGACTCCTATAGAAGATCATGGCCAGGTTTTACATCTTGTAGCTAGTTACATACGCCATAAAAAGATATATCAAATTATAGATTTATAATAGTTACGCTTTCGCGAAAGCGAGATCCACAACAATAACACAATACAATTAAAAGCCATGCAAGCAAAAGGAAGATTGTTTCTTATCCCAGTAACATTAGGTGACATAAGCCCTCTAGAGGTACTACCATTATCAGTAAAAAAGGTAGTTGAAATGGTGGATGATTATATAGTTGAAAATGAAAAAACGGCAAGAAGATTTATAAAAAGTATACATCCAGCAAAGGCGCAACCTACTTTGAGTTTTTCTACTATCAACAAGTTTACGGAGTCTAGCGAGTTACCATCATTCTTACAACCCTGCCTAGAAGGTAAAGATATGGGCTTAATGAGTGAAGCTGGTGTTCCAGGAATTGCAGACCCAGGTGCAGACGTGATTGCAATAGCTCATGAAAAAGGTATACGAGTACAACCTCTAGTAGGACCTAGTTCTATACTTATGGCTATGATGTCTAGTGGTCTAAATGGTCAAAATTTTGCCTTTAACGGCTACTTACCTATTGATAAGCAAGAAAGACGTAAAAAATTAAAAGATTTAGAAAATTTTTCTATTAAAAATAATCAATCGCAATCTTTTATAGAAACTCCTTATCGCAATAATAAAATGATTGAAGAACTTTTAGTCTCTTTAAATAGTAGGACTAAAATATGCATAGCCTGTGATATAAGTTTACCTACAGAGTTCATTAAGACATTAACTGTAGATTTATGGAAAAAACAAATTCCAGATCTACATAAGAGACCGGCCATCTTTATAATACAAGGATAGGAAAATTACTTTTCCTTTAAAAATTTAATGTTAAATATTTATCAATTTAACTATTTTATTGTGATTTTATAGAATTGGAAAAAAATGACTAATTTACGGCTCTCAAAACTATAAAGCCATGAAAAAACTTTTCCTCTTATTCTTTTTATCGATTCCCATATTGTCATTTGGACAGTTAGAAGCCGCCTGGTGGTTTTTTGGAGATAATGCTAGTGTAGATTTTAATTCTGGAGCACCTGTAGCAGCTCCTGCCGGTAGCCTTGCCACAGCCGAAGGTTGTAGTACCATTTCCGACCCATGTGGAATTCTTCAAATGTATTCAGATGGGCAAACTATATGGAATAGAAACGGTGTAGCAATGGCTAATGGTACTGGACTATCTGGAAATGGATCTAGTGCACAATCTGCCATAATTATTCCTGATTTAGGTGTTGCAGACCGTTATTTTGTTATTACTATAAGTTCTTTTGCTGGATTAAGGTACAGTATTGTAGACATGAATTTAAATGGTGGACTAGGTGACGTTATCGCAGGTCGTAGAGATATTCTTATACAAGCTGATACTCAAGAAAAAGTAACCGCAACATTAAGTGATAACGGTAGTTTCTATTGGATCGTGACATTTGAAAACGGTGGAGAATATAGTGCTTATCCTGCCGCCGGTGGTATTATACTTGCTTCTAGAGGTGTGGATTCAACCCTTCCAGTAACATCTTCACTTACAGATGCTCGTGGTTATATAAGATTATCCCCAGATGGAAGTAAAATTGCAAACACATCTGTAGAACCAGCTGGAACAGCATATCTTACTGATTTTGACACAGCAACTGGTGTAGTTAGTAATCCTGTTGCTCTTACCACTTCTAACAATATTATTGATCATTTTTATGGTGCAGAGTTTTCACCTGATTCTCAATTAATTTATCTAAATGCTAATTCTGCTTCTGGAGGAAATGGATGTAGTACATCCGTTAATAGAGAAATTCTTCAATATAATATAAATAGTGGAGGTGGATGGAACTCTACTCCATTCGTTTTTGCTGCAAATGGAGCAAATAATAGTGAAAGAGGAGCATTACAATTAGGTATAGATGGTAAAATTTATCATGCTCGTGCTTGTCAACCTTGGTTAGGTGTGATAAGATCTCCAGATTCAGTTGGTGCTGCTGCAAATTATATTGACGATGGAATTCCTTTAAATAATAATTCAAGAGAAGGGTTACCTCCTTTTATAACTTCCTTCTTTGAACCTTCTTTTAACTCATATGAATCTGTTTCTGGTGGTGGTAGTGGCGGCGCCTCTATCAATCAGGTTAACTTTTGTGATCAGACACCTATTCAATTTGAAGCATCTACAGCCGACTTTTGTCCTACTTCTACAGTAACTTGGAATTTTGGTGATGGTTCACCGACCAGTACAGTTCTTAACCCTATTCATACTTTTCCTGCTCCAGGAGTTTATACAGTTACTTTAATTGTACGTAATGGTGGTTTTAGATTTACAGCCTCTCAAGACATAACTATTTATGCAAATCCTATAGCAAATCCTGTAGCAGATGTATTTTTATGTGATAGTGATGGTGACGGTATAGAAACTAGAGATTTAACAATTGCAGAATCTCCACAAGTATTAGATACCCAGATAGATCCTAATTTTATGATCGAGTATTTCTTATCACAAAATGCTGCAGATAATAATGTATCGAGCATTACAATGCCATATGATTTCCCTGTCGGTACTACAACAATTTATGTAAGGATCACAAATGAAGAAAATGCTACTTCAAGTCTTTGCTTTGATACAGGGTTCTTTGATGTTATAGTAGCTTCTGGATCTGGTGCTACTAGACCTACAGACTTAGTCGTTTGTGATGACGATAATGATGGTATATCAACATTTGATTTAACAACTACCGAAACTGAAGTTCTGAATGGATTACCAGCAACTGCATTTACTATCTCTTATCATGTGACTGCTGCAGATGCAAGTACTGCTTCAAATCCTATTATGAACCCAACTTCTTATACTAACACAACTCCTGATATGGAGACTATTTTTATAAGGTTGCAAGACAACAGCCCAGGTGGTTGTACATCTACCACAGAAGTAGATCTTTTTATATGGTCTACTCCTACTGCAAACGCTGTAATGGATGTCGCAGTGTGTGATACTGCAAATGATAACTCTGAGATTATAACACTTTCAGATTTTGATGCCGAAGTTTTAGGAACTCAAACAGATCCTGATTATGTAATAACGTACCACATCTCACAAGCAGATGCTGATACAGGTGCTAATGATCTACCTAATTCATATGACCTGACTGCTACAACTACTTTGTTTGTAAGGATAGATAATTTAAATAATGAACCTTGTTTTGATACAACGTCGTTTGAATTAAGACTAGATGCACAACCTGTAGCAAATCCTATAGCTACTTATAGATTATGTGATGACATTTCAAATAACAATTCTGAAGTATTTGACCTTGTTACTAGAAATCCTGAAATACTGTTAACTCAAGCAGCTGCAGATTTCAACATAGAATACTTTACTTCCCAAGCAGATGCTGATTTAGGTACTGTGGGAGGAGCAACTGCAGTTAATGACATGTACAGTAGTGCTGGCCAGACGATGTATGTACGTATTGAGAACTTAATAAACACAAGCTGTTTTGATACAACAACATTTGATCTTATTGTAGATGATTTACCAGTAGCAAATCCAGTTTCAGATTTAGTTCTTTGTGATGATGTAACTAACGACGGTACTGAAGATATAGATCTTACACAATTTGATACCGCGGTATTAAATGGACAGACCTCTCCTAACTTTGTAATTTCTTATCACCCAACTCAAGCAGATGCTGATAATGACACTGCAGAAATCACCACAGCTTACACCGTAAATTTAGGAACATCAACTGTTTTTGTAAGAGTTGATAATAGCGATAACATGACTTGTGCTAGCACAACACCTATCAATATTATTCTAGACGCGCAAGCTATAGCAAACCCTGTTACTGAATACAGGTTATGTGATGATATAACTAACGATGGATTAGAAGACTTTGATCTTAGTACTAAAGATGCTGAAGTATTAGGTACACAAACTGCTACTAACTTTACAATAGAGTACTTTACATCTCAAGCAGATGCTGATTTAGGAAGTGTAGGTGGTGCCACACCATTAACTACTATTTACAATAGTGGTTCTACTACTTTATTTGTGAGAATACAAACTAACAGTAATACCGGATGTTATGATACAGAAATGTTTGACATTTTTGTAGATCCATTACCACTAGCTGGTACACCTGCAGACATAATAGTATGTGATGACATTTCTAATGATGGAACTGAAGACGTTAACTTATCTCAGTTTGATGCAGAAATTTTAAACGGACAGACCAACACTAGTTTTAATGTAACTTATCACGCAACTCAAGCAGATGCCGATAATAATGTTTCACCTCTAGCAAGTCCTTATGCTGTGACCAGCTCTACACCTAACTTATTTGCTAGGATAGATAATGCAGATAATGACATGTGTTACAGTACAACGACATTCCAATTTGTTATAAGCCCTACTCCTACAGCAAACACTGTTGCAGATATGATAACTTGTGATGATCCAGGAAATGATGGTAGTGAAGTATTTGACCTAAGTCTTGCAAATAGTCAAGTATTAGATGGTCAGAATCCAAATGATTTCAATATCACTTTCCACCCATCACAAAACGATGCAGATATGAATACTGCTGCGCTACCTACTATGTATGCTAGTAGCACTACTACACCAGAAACTATTTTTGTAAGAATAGAATCTGCTATAAACCCAGTTTGTGCTGATTTCACAAGCTTTACTCTTACAGTAAGTGTGGAGCCTACAGCCGGAATCGGTGCAGATATAGTAGGTTGTGATGACGTGAGTAATGATGGCTTTGAAGAGTTTGATTTCAGCTCTCAAGATGCTGCCATTTATAATGGACAAAGTACTACCGACTTTGATGTTACATACCACGTTAGTCAGGCAGATGCTGACAACGATGTGAACGCATTATCCTTTCCTTATACTAATACAACAAGAGCACAAACTATATATGCAAGAATAGAAAACACATCAAATACTGATTGTTATGACGTTTCTAGTTTCTTAATAGAAGTATTTGCTAGACCGGTTATTGCAGATCAAGGTCCTTATACTATTTGTGCTGGTGTTGCAGAAAATATAGATGCAGGTGCAGGATTCTCTAGTTACTTATGGTCTACTGGAGCTACATCTAGAACTATAGACGTTGCTAGTGGTGGTGATTATACAGTGACGGTAACTAATGCAGATGGATGTGATAGTACGGCAACAATTACAGTAGTAGAGTCTGATGTAGCTGTAATAGAGCGTATAGATGTAGGACAGTTTGAGGTAAACACTAACACTCTTACTGCTATTGTAACAGGAAGCGGTGATTATGAATTCTCTCTAGACAACTTTGTATATCAAGACAGTCAGCGATTTAATAACCTTTATCCTGGTTTCTATACCATTTTTGTAAGAGATAAAAATGGTTGTGGAACAGTATCGATGGATGCCGTAATCATAGGTGGACCACCTTACTTTACTCCTAACCAAGATGGATACCACGACACATGGCAAGTAATAGCTGTAGAAACTATACCAGATGCTACTATCTATATATTTGACCGATACGGTAAATTATTAAAACAAGTAAGCCCTACCGGTGCAGGATGGGATGGTAATTATAATGGTACTCCTATGCCATCTAGTGATTACTGGTACTTAGTAGAATTAAGTGATGGACGTAGTTTTAAAGGCCATTTTGCCCTGAAACGATAAACACACTTATCATAAATTACAAAAGCGAGCTATTTAAAATAGCTCGCTTTTTATTTATAATGGTTTCTCATAATAAGAAGCCACTTACACTACTCTATTTTAAAATTATTACATAAAATTCTTTAAAATCTTATCAAAATTAGGCTTTGAATAAGTGGGCCCTTTTAGAACCTTACCATCTTCTCGATAAATAGGCAAACCATTTTCTCCTAACTTAGACATATTAGATCGTTGTATTTCATCAAAAACGTCTTCTATGACATCTTGCATTCCATGTTCTATAATTGTACCGCAAAGAATATAAAGCATGTCTCCTAAAGCGTCTGCAACCTCTACGAGATCATCATTTTGTGCTGCTTCTAGATATTCCTCATTTTCTTCTTTCATCAACTCATATCGCAACTTATTTCTACGTTCTGTGATGTGAGCAACCGGTTTACTATTCTTACCTAATTTAAAAGCGGTGTGAAATTTATGGACACTTTCTATTTGTTTCTTCATATCTATGGTGTATTTGCTAGTATTGGTTTGTAATTTTGTAAAAATAAGTTTTCTATGAGTGCATTGCCATTAGTTTTAAAAGATCCTATGTTCAGTAGTGGTCAGATTAATTTTGGAATAGGTTTTTTCTTAGTTTTTGTAGTCATTATTTCCGTTATGTACTTAAAAGATAAAAAATTACATAAGAAAAATTACAAAGGCGTATTCTGGATACTTATAGGCTTTATAGCTTTTATTTTACTTCTCGTTGCCATAAAATTTGGTTTACAGAAATAAAAAAAGCACCAGAATCTCTTCTAGTGCTTTTTGTGATCTCGCTTTCGCGAAAGCGGAATTATAAATTTCTTAATCTAAATGGCCATAATTCTTTGAGTACATAAGCATTTGTTCTTCAAAGCTTTTAGGTTGTTCAATAGAAAAACCTGATATAGAATCACCATCCATAGTAGGAACGATAACAGGGTTTACAAAACCTCTATAAGCTGGAGCTTTGAACTTACTGTTTCTCTCCAGCACTTCTTTATGAATATCTTGATCTACTTTTACACCATAGTTCTCTACTAGTGCCTGTCCAGCTTTAAAATCACCCTCGCTAGTAATGCGTTGTGTTTCTTTTAAAAGTTGGCCAAAAAGCTCTCTCAATTTATCGTAATCCTTAATATCATAATAAGTTTTACCGTCCTTTACCACTTTTTCAATTACATTATCCTCTTTACCTTTTTCATAAACCCAGGCACTCACCCATTGTCTGTTACGCATGTGGGCTTCTTCTACATCCTGCCCTAATTCTAAACGTACGAGCTGCGATAACATGCCGTTTCTTATATAACCGTCATAAGCAGCCATACCGTAATTTTTCCAGTCGTCGACAAGGCCTAGTTCCTCTAACTTAGGGTCCATAAGGTAATAAAGCCCAAAAAGATCTGCACGACCTTCTTCTATAGTAGATTTATAACTACCTAATGTTTCTTTAGGCGTTCCTACTCCAGGGTTAATCTGACCACTTGCATGCCCTACCACTTCATGAAGAGCTGTGTGTAATTTATCAGCTTTGGCACCGTATTTTTTCTCAAGTTCTATTTCTTTCTCATCGTGTGCAAACTCATCTAATCTGCCAGAACCACCTGCGTTACCATAAGCACCAATAATATTACCAAGAGAAACTGATTTACTACCGTGTACAGATCGTATCCAGGTATTATTAGGTAAATTCACTCCTATAGGTGTCGCTGGACTAGCGTCTCCTGCCTCACCTGCTACATTTACCGTTTTATAGCTTACTCCAGTTACTTTAGGTTTTTTATGCTCTTGCATAAGTGGTGAATTATCTTCAAACCATTGTGCGTTTTCACTCAAGACATTCATCTGGCGTGACATTTCAAAATCCTTTATCTGTACGATAGTTTCATAGCTACCTTTATAAGCGATAGGGTCGTTATAGACTTCTATAAAACCGTTGATCCAGTCCACAGCACCTTCTGTACTTGTGCTCCACGCGATAGAATATTCGTCCCACTTTTCTAGATCACCAGTTTGATAATATTCAATTAATAAACCTAGAGCTTTTTCTTGTTGCTCCGTTTCTGCAACGCCTTGTGCTAGTTTTAGGTAGTGTATGATTTGATCAATTGCAGCACCGTACAGACCACCACTCTTGTAAACGTCTGACATTAATTTGCCCTCTTTTCTAATTAATCTAGAGTTCAATCCTATTTCTACTGGCGTCTCTTTATCAACTGGTTGGCTTTTATAAAATGCTATAGCCTCTTCAGTTGTAATTCCTGGTTCATAAAAATTAACCGCACTCTCGAGTACAATATCTTTGTCTTTATCAAGAACTACTTTTTTAGAATCCTTATCGTTAAACATGACATCTACTGCTTCAGATGGCATAATTAGACTTTGATCTCTCAATAAAGTAACTAAAAATTCTTTAGAAAATTCTGGTTTCATCTTATCCATACTATAATGGTGATGAATACCATTTGCAAACCATATGCGTTTTAAGTAGGTTTCAAATTGTTGCCATTCTTCAGTTGTTTTATCACCTTTATAATTGGTATAGATACTTTCTAAACCTTTTCTTATAACTAAATTGTTACGATAATTTTGATCCCAAGTGATATCTCTACCACTTAAACCTGCTTGGGTTAGGTAATAGACTAATTTTTGTTGTTTTAAAGTCAGTTCTTCCCAACCTGGAATTTGATAACGTAAAACACCTATGTCAGCAAATTCTGTGACATTGTAATTGAAATCTATTACTTTTTCAGTTTTAACCGTTTCTTGTTTCTTTTCTATTTTCTCTTGACAAGAAAACGTAAGAGAGGCAGCAAATATGCAACCAGCAATTTTAAGATATTTCATGAATATAGTGAGTTTAAAGGTTTTATATGTTTATCTCAAAAATACGAATTTGGTAATGATTATTTTTTTACTCTATCGATGAAAAACTACACCTTTACTAACAGTTTGCTATAATAGTATCCGTATTTTTAACCTTTGATACAAAAAGATTATATTGTACCTACCCTAATACCTGATATGAGATTTCCCCTGCTTTTACTAACTCTATTATGGAGTTATACATCATTATTTGCACAAGAATTAGTCCCTTTTAACGACATGCTTACCATGCTCGATAAAGGTGAGATAGCAAAAACTAAGCTTGCATTAGAACAATACGATTTCTCTTCATTATCCAAAGAGGATCAAGCTAGTTACTTGCTCAATGAAGGTATAATAGAATACAAAGAAAACGATTTTGTTGTTGCATATAAGACCTTACTAAAGGTTAAGAACCTGAAAAATTTTGCTAGAAAAATGGTTATCTATAATGCAAACGATTATATGATCGATATTGCAAACGCTGTATTTGAATACAGTACAGCAGCACCATCTCTTATAGAAGAAAATTGTAACATCGCCGAAGAATTAAATGATCCCAAACTTAAAATAGACTGCATATTCAATTCTTTTTATTCTGAACTTGTGGGTGAAGATTATCAGCTAGCCTTAAAGTATAATTATCAAATGCAGCGCATTGCTGAGGAAAACGACTTGCAAAAAGAGTTGTTAGACATTGAAAATAACATGGGAACCATCCACTATTTTCAAGGTAGGAACGATTCTGCTCTGTTTTATTTTGAACGTAACTTAAAAAGATCTCGCAAAACCAAGGATACATTATCCATAGCACAACGTGTTAACAATATGGCCATGTTAAAAACTGCTATAGGAGAATACCCAGCGGCACTAGACAATATTAATGAGGCCGAGGAACTAGCACGTTCTCAATCAGATCATCAATTACTGTTAACTATTTTACGCAATAAAGCAGATATTCTTACTTATAATCAAAAGTTTGAAGCTGCCACAGATTTTTATTACCAGCATCTAGACATGAATGATACCCTGTCTGCTTCTCAAAATGCACAACAACTCAATGAATTACAAACTAAATATGAAACTGCCGAAAAAGAATTACTCAATGCCGAATTAGAAGCTGAAAATTCTAAAAGTGAATCGCGCATATATATGTTGCTATTCCTACTCACCATGGCATTAGGTACCGCAGGATATTTTCTTTTAAATTTTTATAAGACTAAAAAGATAATGGTAGCTAGAAAACTAGCTCAAGAACAAAAGGAACTTAAATTAATGAGAGATCAAGAACTGGCTAGTATAGATGCTATGATCGCTGGACAAGAAAAAGAACGTCTCAAAATAGCGTCAGATTTACATGACGACCTAGGTAGCTCTCTTACTGCCATAAGAGTTTCTATTGAAAATGTAAAAGAACGCACGCTAGATAATGACTCTAGATCTATACTTGAAAATGCTCATCACATTCTTAATGATACTTATTTAAAAGTACGTACCCTATCTCACACGCAAAACAGTAGGGTATTAAGTGAAGACGGCTGGATAAGTAGTTTAAAAGATCTAGCTCATAAAATCAATAAATCTGGTGATCTAGATGTAGAAGTAATTCACAGTGGATTAAAAGGCAGTCTAAGCAACTCTACAGAACTCTATTTATTCAGAATTATTCAAGAATTGATTAACAACATCATGAAACATGCTCATGCTACAGAGGCTAGTATAAATATTACTGGTTATGATAACATACTGGATATCATGGTAGAAGATAACGGTAAAGGTTTTGACCCTAATAAAGTCTTAAAAAATGGTATGGGTCTTGATAACATAAAAAAGAGAGTAAATGACATGAATGGTACATTTACAGTAGACTCTAACATAGAAAAAGGTGGTTGCACCATAAGTATAGAAATTCCCCTGGTATGATTACAGTAGCTATTGCCGAAGATCACATTTCCCTAAGTGATGGTCTTAAATTATTTTTAGAACAAGATCCTATAATTAGAGTTTTATACGCTGCTAGTAATGGTGTAGAGATGATGCAGCGCATAGAAAATTCATTACCAGACGTGGTCCTTACTGACATAAGCATGCCAGACATGAATGGTATAGAATTGTGTAAAGCCATCAAAAAATTAAGACCGTCTACTAAGGTTATAGCCCTAAGCATGTTTGACAACACTGGTGCTATAAAAGACATGCTAGACGCTGGTGCAGATGGGTATGCACTTAAAAGCAGTCCGTTAATACATTTAAGACAGGCTGTAAAAGACGTTTATGAAGGTAAAGTTTACTTTGATGAGCACATGACCGCACAGCTAGAAGAAATCAAATCTTTTAAGGTAAAAAAGAACATACTCTCTAGAAGTGAACGAGACATACTTATTTCCATAGCCAAAGGACTATCCAGTCAGGACATAGCCGAAGAACGCGGTACAGCCATAAGTACAGTTAACAAGCATAGAAAAAACATGATCCAGAAATTAGGATTATCTGGTAAGGGAGAATTACAACAGTATGCACAAGAGCAACACGGCCACTCAAATTAACCATTTATGAAAACAACTTTCTTTATTTCTATTCTAACAACTATTGCCTTATTTTTAAGTTGTAAAAACAATTCTCCAACTAATGTTTTTGAACCTACTGCAAAGCAAACAGTTCAAATGACTCGTTTTGACACAGCAATACAAAACGATACCATTTTATATTACAACGATTTTAAATCCAATTTTGTAGATAATCGCAATGTAGAAATATGGCTTCCTGAAGGTTATCCACAAAAAGGTATCAAATACCAAGTTCTCTATATGCACGATGGACAGAACGTCTTTAACAAAGAAACTGCTTACACCGGTGTTGCTTGGGAAATGGATCAAAAAATGGATTCTCTAACTACGGCACAGGCTATACAACCTACTATCGTGGTTACTGCATGGAATACCAATAAAAAACGTTTTAGTGAATACATGCCACAGTTACCTGGTGAGTTGACCGAGTCCGCTTTCGCGAAAGCGGAACTAAAAAAGAACACTGGATATGATAAATTATACAGTGATGATTATTTAAAATTCTTAACCAATGAGCTAAGACCATTTGTAAACGAGAATTTTCAAACCTCTACAAAACCAGAGGATACCGCCATAATGGGTAGCTCCATGGGTGGATTAATATCACTTTATGCGATGATTAAATATCCAGAAGTATATGGAAAAATAGGTTGTGTAAGTACACACTGGCCTGTACCACTTCTAGGAGAAGCTTTTATTAAGGAATTACCTACATCTGTTCCGCAAGCTGGTAGCCATAAAATCTATTTTGATCACGGTACTAAAACTCTAGATTATAATTATGAACCTTATCAACTACGAGTAAATGATATGTTTAAGGACCTAGGTTATACAGAAGAGGACTTACTGTACAAAAAATTTGAAGGGCACATACATAATGAAAAAGACTGGCAGCGTCGTGCCGCTATTCCATTAGTATTTTTATTGAAATAAAATGCTTGTGAAAATATAATAAAACAAAAAAGGCTGCTCTATCGAGCAGCCTTTTCAATTTATAAGTATTGAATTCTTAAAATCCTAAACGTACACCTACTTTGTAAGTTCTACCTCTAGTCTGGAATCCTACTGCCTCTTGATAATCTTCATCTAGTAAATTAGAAACACCTGCAAAGAAAGTAACATCTTTACTGTTCAATTTATAAGTGGCGTCTAGATCCACTAATTGATAACTTTTTAATTCTACATTTTGAGTACTAAAAGTATTCAGATCAAAGAATGCATCTGCACGCTGGTGATTGTACTGGTATCTTGCTGTTAAGAACGCACGTTTTAACACCTCTACTCTAGCACTAGCATTTACCTTATGCTTAGGAATACGTCTCAATTGTGGTACGTTTTCTCTTTCTGTAAATGTATAGTTTGCTGTAAGATTTACTTTATCAAATAAAACCGTTTGTCCCATAACCTCTACACCTCTTGCAGTAAGTTCTTCTTCTACATTCTGGTATTGAGAGATAAAGTTAACTGGATCTACAGTTACAAATTGTACTAGATTATCTTCTTCACGTTGAAAAACAGTAACACCTAAACTAGAAGAATTCTTACTCCAAGAAATTCCTGCTTCTAGAGTTTTGTTTTCTTCTGGCTCTAACTCTTCATTACCGAATCCGTTAGCATACAGTTGGAACAAAGATGGTGTGATGTAAGCAGTACTATAACTAGCATAAGCTTTCAAGGTATTCTCACCTAGATTAAATCTATACGATGGGTTAATGTTATAAACTAACTTTCCATCATAGTTACTATGTGAATTATAACGTGCACCTGCGTTAACGTTAAATCCAGTACCGCTTAAATAAACCACGTTAAAATAAGGATCATAAATCTGGAAATTTACATTATCCTTATCTGCATTTTGTGCAAATTCTGTACTACCGAATGGGATACTGAAATCTTCATACGTCTCATTCTTAAAGTTGAATCCTAAAATAGTTTTTAAGCTAGATTCTTCTGTTAATTGAAATGTATACTTGTTATATAAGTCTATTGAGATTCCGTTTGAATTATATAAAGAAGGAAAACCACTTCTAGTATCTCTGCGAGTTGCAGTAGTTACACCGTTATAAACGATCTCTCCTTTATCAGAATATTTCCAGTTGGCATTAGTTCCCCATCTTACCTGGCGGCTGTACGTCTCGTTATCTCCATCGGTAAAAGCACCGTTATCAAATTCTGCGACGTACTCATCAAATGATAGGTAACTACTCACTTTTAAGTTCTTGTTATTATCATAACCTACTCTACCTATCAGGTTGATGCGGTTAAATTCGTCTGCCTCAAACTGTACATTATCATCAGCACTTTCTGCTGCACTAAGACCGTTTGTACTTTGATGATTTAAACCAGCACCGTAAGTAAAACCACTTTTAGTACTTCCTTGTAGTTGCACACTGTTGTTGTACTCATCAGGTCCATTATTAGCTTGTTCTCTACTTTTATTTGTTCCTATAAAAGAAGCAACACTCACACGTACACCAGATTCTGGTGCTTTACGTAATTTAATATTGATTACCGCTGTACTTGCGTTTGCACCATAAAGTGTACTTGCAGCACCTTTTAAAATCTCAATTTCTTCTATTTGGTCTATATCTACTAGTCTTAGGTCAAATTCTCCATTAATATTACTTGGATCATTAACCTGAGCGCCATCAATTAAAAAAGCTACCTGACGGCTGTTACCACCTCTTACAAAGTAACTCTGGTTTTGACCAGCATTACTTCTAGAACCATTAATTTCTATACCAGCATACTGGTTAAGAAGGTCTGCGATGTTAGCAGCACGTTGCGCTTCTATGTCTGCTCTTGTGATTTTAATGACTGGTTTACCGCTGTCTTTGCGTTGTAAATCAAATTTTGAAGATGCTGTTACAATAACTTGATCCAGCTTTGTTGCAGTAGAATCTACTTGTGCATTTCCCGACACAGCTACTGCGATCATTGCGCTTAGAGCGATGATTTGTTTTTTCATTTTTAGGTTTTTAGGCTCAGGAAAGGAATTTTGAAGAGTTCTATAAACCGCGATATAACACACGCAAAAGGTCTCGACTGCGCTCGACCTGACATAAAAAACCCATCGCTATCTCTATCCCGAAGATGAACAATAATTGATTTGAAAAATGGCAGGTCTCCTGACTCCAAAATAAAATCGTCTTCCCAAGCCTTGCTCAGTGACTGTATTGATTTTATCTTATAAAATTTATAAGACGCCTTTTTTAAAAAGACGTTTTGATTACAGTTGCGGGAACAGTTCTAGAATTGCACTAGATTCCCTTTTAATTTTTTGCTTTCGCGAAAGCGTAACTTTCTTCCAGCTTAAAAACCATATTTCAAGCCGCGAAAATACTATTTTAATCAAGTTAGATTATTGAATTGATCAATATTTTTATACCTTACTGAAAACATCTCACCTTAGTTCTATTAGAATTGGTACTTTTGAAACCTATGAAACAGCCACTGATATACTTAATTTTATTCGTTTTTATTTTACAATCTTGTAAAAAAGAAGTGGGAAAAACGGTAATACCAATTGATGATATTACTGAATATCAACAAATAGACATTAAATATGCTCATGGTTTTCAAATTAAAAATACCAGCTCTGGTTATTATGTAACCATTATGAATCCATGGCCAGAAAGTGCTGTTAATTATACTTTTAAACTCGTCAATAAAAAAACTATAGAGTCTACTCCTCCAGCAGATATTCCTAGAACTATTCAAATACCTGTAAAAAAAATAGTCCTTACCTCTACCACTCACATACCACCACTAGTATTGTTAGGAGAAGAAAAATCACTTATCGGTTTCCCATCTAGTGATTATATAAGCTCGCCAGAAGTTAGATCTTTAATAGACAGTGGTCATGTAGAAGAATTAGGTACTAATCAACTTATAAATGTAGAGGCAACTATAATTCTAGAGCCAGATATGGTTATGGGATTTAGTATAGACGACAGTAATCCTACGTATCAAAAAATACAAAAAGCTGGCGTACCAATTATGTATAATGGAGAATGGGTGGAAGAACATCCTCTAGGTAAAGCAGAGTGGATCAAGCTTTTTGGTGTTTTATACGGTAAAGAAAAAGAGGCAGACAGTATTTTTAATTCTATAGAAAAAGAATATTTAAAGACTCTAGAATTAGTGAAAACCGAAGATAAACCTGATGTGCTAAGTGGTGCAACGTGGAAAGATCAATGGTATTTACCTTATGGAGATTCTTGGCAGGCAAAAATCTTAAATGATGCTGGTGCAAACTACATATATAAAGAGACAGCAGGAAGCGGCTCACTAGCCTATCCACTAGAAAAAGTACTTACAGATGGCCGTGAGGCTAGCTACTGGATTGCACCTGGACAGTATTCTAGTTATTCAAAAATGCTAGCAGATAATAAATCATACGGCCTTTTTAAATCTTTTAAGAACAAACAAGTTTATACCCATGCGCTTACCGTAGGTGCCAAAGGTGGCGTTACCTATTACGAAGAAGCTAGCATGCGACCAGATCTAGTTTTAAAAGATCTCGTTAAGATTTTACATCCCGATTTACAATTAGAACATGAATTGTATTTCTTTAAACCACTAGAAGACTAAATTTACAGTTCGATTAGCAAAAATTCTATTCCTTTCATTCATTGAAAAAACAATTTTTCATACTGAGCATTTTACTACTAGTCTTCTTCATTGCAGACATATGTCTAGGTACGGTTTATATAAAACCTCATCAAGTGATGGATGCGTTGTTAGGTCTAGAAAATCCACAAACTGGCAAGACAGTTCGTTACATCATTACAGAACTGCGATTACCTAGAGCTGTTATGGCTATACTAACTGGAGCTGGTCTTGCCATCGCAGGTTTATTGATGCAAACCTTGTTTAGGAATCCGCTGGCTGGTCCTTTTGTTCTCGGTATTTCTAGTGGTGCAGGACTAGGTGTTGCTCTTGTTATCATGGGAGCAACGGCATTAGGAATAGGCGCAATTTCTGGTTTTGGAATCATTACTGCAAGTGTGGTAGGAAGTCTTGTTGTTCTATTGTTAATCATTCTCATGTCGCTAAGAATTAAAGATACCATGGGATTATTAATCGTAGGGTTAATGGTAGGAAGTTTGAGCAGCGCTGTGGTAGGTATTTTAAGTTATTTCAGTTCTAGTGAACAATTAAAAAGATATGTATTCTGGTCCATGGGTAGTCTAGGTAATATCAACTGGGCCGATTTATGGATCATCATTTTATTGTTTTTTCTTGCTTTAATATTATTAATCTGGATTATTAAACCATTAAATGCGCTCTTATTAGGTGAGAGTTATGCACTTAGTTTAGGGATTAACATCAAGAAAACAAGATGGATAATTATAATCATCACAAGTATTCTTGCTGGTAGTATTACCGCATATGCAGGTCCTATCGCTTTTATAGGACTAGCTGTACCGCATTTATCACGACTTATTTTACCTACGGTAAATCACAAAATATTAATCCCTACGGTTGTTTTATTAGGTGCTACGCTCCTACTTTTCTGTGATTTAGTATCACAATTGCCATTTTCAAATTACTCCTTACCTATCAATGCAGTGACATCATTACTGGGAGCACCACTCATTATCTGGTTGATTATGAGAAAACGTAATTTACACTTCTAATGATAAGACTAGAAAACATACAGGTAGGTTATGGTCATTGCGTTGTTGCTGCTTTTGATGGCGATCTCGCTTTCGCGAAAGCGAAATTTATATCCATCATAGGAACTAATGGTTCTGGTAAATCGACCCTATTGAGAGCCATGGCAAGTGGGCAACACCTGATCAATGGAAATGTCTTTATTGAGAATAAAAACTGGAACGATTATACGGCAGTAGAACGATCTAAATTCATATCTGTAGTACTAACAGAGCGATCGTTCAGTCATTTTTTAAGTGTCAGAGAGTTATTAGAATTAAGTCGCGCTCCTTATACCAACTATATAGGTAAACTAGCCGCTCAAGATCACGAAGTAATCAATGAAGCTCTAGAAAGTTTTGATTTAAAACAATTGGAAAATCGCAAGGCAGGCACTTTAAGTGATGGACAGCTACAACGAGTTTTAATAGCGCGTGCCATAGTTCAAGATACGGATTACATTCTCATGGACGAGCCTACCAGCCATCTAGATATCAACCATAAGGCAGATTTACTGTTGCAATTGAGAGATTACTGTCATGAGCATGGTAAAACTATTATTTATGCCACGCATGAGATACAACTAGCAATGTCTTTGTGCGACGAGGTAGTTAGTATACATAAAGGATCTATCGCACATGAGTCGATAAGTGACTTTGTAAAATCTAATAAACTACAAGAAATTTTCCCTTCAAAACATGTGGCTTTTGAAAACGGAATCGTCCAATTTAAATTTGACAGCTAATTTTAAGTAGATTATTTTTTATAATCTTAAGCAGCACACGCTTCACACTTACCTTGAATTAATAACTGTGAGAATAAAACCTCGCGATTAGGTATTTCTGGAATATTTACATGGATATTAAGACAGTCAACTGTACCACAGCTCAAACATTGAAAATGAGGATGGAAATCTTTGTGAACAGATTTTGTACAACCTTTACATTTTGCATACCATTTCACACCATCAAAACCTAAAAAGGAGTGTAATACACCATCATCTTCTAGCTTATCTAAAACTCTATAAATAGTCGTTTTATTAATCTGTTTATCTAAACGTTTAATTAAGTCTACCGCAGATATGGCATTAGATTCTTGCTCAAATTCATTAAGCAATAAATCTATAGATACTGTTTTTCTTATAATTCCCATAATACAAATTTATTACAACTAAGTTGCATTAACAAATAAACATTCTATATTTGCAACTCGGTTGCATTAACGAGAATTACTATATGAGATTATTATTACCAAAACCAGACATAGTAGGTGCTGCAGTGAGTATGCTATGTGTTATACATTGCGCTATTACCCCACTGTTATTCTTATCACATGCCGCTGCAATGAGTCAGGAAATTTCTAAACCTATCTGGTGGTCCAACCTGGACTACATATTTATAATTATATCCTTTTTTTCTATATATCATGCTACTAAACATACAAATAGAAAAATCATGAAACCACTTTTATGGGCAAATTGGTGTGTTCTATTGTTACTTATAGGTAATGAAAAAATAGAAGCATTCTCCATACCAGAAACTATAACCTACATAACTGCTACTGTACTGGCTGTATTACATATATATAATTTGAAATATTGTCAATGTCAGGATGATAAATGTTGTATTAAAAATGGATGAAAAAGAAATAGAATTAATAGGTGATAATCATATATCGCATAATACAGATACACCTATGTTACCTACTGCATTTGACAAAACAGATGCGGAAAAGATAAAAACCATAGAGTATCATTTTAGCGAAATAATGAAAGAACTGGGTCTTGATTTATCTGATGATAGTTTATCCGGTACACCCTATCGAGTTGCCAAAATGTATGTAAAGGAATTGTTCTCTGGTTTAAACCCTGAAAATAAACCTCAACTCTCTGTCTTTGAAAATAAATATGGCTATAATAAAATGCTTGTAGATCAAAACATTAATATTGATTCTGCTTGTGAGCATCATTTTTTACCCATAACTGGATTTGCACATGTGGCTTATGTTCCTAAGAATAAAGTTATAGGCTTGTCCAAAATTAATAGGCTGGTAGATTATTATGCGAGACGTCCACAAGTACAAGAAAGATTATCCATGCAAATCCTTAAGGACTTACAGGAATCTCTAGATACAGAAGATGTAATCGTTATGATAAGTGCAAAGCATTTATGCGTTTCTTCTCGAGGAATTAAAGATAAAAATAGCACCACCACTACCCTAGTATATGGCGGCTGTTTTGAAAAAAAACAATATAGAGCTGATTTTTTAAATATCATTGATCAGCCATCTACTTAACATCGAGATCTATCCAAACTTTGTTGTTTTTTTTAATATCATGACTTCTCCCTAGAAGTGTGAACTAGCACTTGTTGTAAGTGCTTGTTACCAATTGAATCTTTAATTAGTTAGATTCAATCCATGAAAAAAGCCCTTGATTTCTCAAGGGCTTTTAGTACTATCTAAGCAAATTATGCTTTTGGGATCTCTTTTAGAATTTCTAGAAGGAATTTCCAGAATTTTTGAACAGATTTAATCTCTACGCGCTCATCTGGACTGTGTGCTCCTCTTATGTTAGGACCGAATGATATCATGTCTAGACCAGGATAGCGTTCTCCTAAAAGACCACATTCTAGTCCTGCGTGACAGGCTACTACTCTAGGCTCATGATTAAAAAGCTCGTTATATTTTGCTTTTGCGATATCTAAAACCGCACTGTTTGCATTAGGCTGCCATCCTGGATAATGACCAGATAGCTTAGTCGTCATTTGTGCTAGTTCCATTACAGCAACTATACTACTAGCAAGATCTTCCTTAGAACTATCTACAGACGATCTTGTGAGACAGGCTATCTGTAATTTTGAATCTTCTAAGGTTACACGCGCTAGATTATTAGATGTTTCTACTAGTCCGTCTATATCTGGACTCATGCGGTACACACCATTATGAATTCCTAATAGTGTATATACTAGTGTGCGACTATCTTCTTGAGTTAACACAGCTGCATTAGGAGCGTCTTCAAAGGAAATAGTAATATTTGCTTCTAGAGATTTATACTCGTCTAGAATTGCTTCTTTACAAGATTGAAATGCATTAAGCATAGTGTTTAAATCGTTCTCTAAAAAACTCACTACTGTTACTGCCTCTCGAGGAATAGCGTTTCTTAAACTACCACCTTTAATAGACTGAAAATGAACTGCACCTTTCTTTTGCATCGCATCTAGAAGTCTCGCAATCATCTTATTTGCGTTACCTAAACCTTTTATAATGTCCATACCACTATGACCACCATTAAGACCTTTTACAGTAATTTTCTTTGATAAATAAGAAGCATCTACATCGCTAGTAGAGTAACTCTTTGTTGCAGTAATGTCTACACCACCTGCACAACCTATGTCTATCTCGTCATCTTCTTCTGTATCTAGATTTAATAATATTTTAGAAGTAAGAATGTTTTTATCTAATTCTTTAGCACCGGTCATTCCTGTTTCTTCATCTATAGTAAACAAAGCCTCTATCGCAGGATGTGCAATATCGCTAGAAGAAAGTACAGCCATAATCGCCGCGACACCTATACCATTATCTGCACCTAGTGTAGTACCACGCGCTTTGATAATATCTCCATCTACAAACATGTCTATTCCTTCTGTTAAGAAATCAAAATCTGTGTCGTTATTCTTTTGATGTACCATATCTAGATGCGACTGCATGATGATACTCTTGCGATCTTCCATTCCAGGAGTAGCAGCTTTTTTAATGATCACATTACCTATAGCATCTTCCATAACCATAAGGTCATGTTGTTTTGCAAAATGTACCATAAAAGCACGTACACGCTCTTCCTTCTTAGAAGGTCTCGGTACAGCATTTAAATCTGCAAAATGATTCCATAATACCTTTGGTTCTTGTTCTCTTACTTCTTTAGACATAAAAATGTATGATTTTTTGCAAATGTAAAGCTACTTAAGAAGTTGTTGCCCTAACTATTTGCTAAATGATTGTTGATTTATAAATTACTACTAGAATTATAGACTCTTAGTAGCTCTTAACATCTCTCTTTTTCCTGGCGGTCCTGGTAAACGTTCTACTATAAAACCTACCGATTGCATGTTGCGCCTCACTTGTCCTGCTGCACAATAGGTAGTGAGAACTCCATTACTTTTTAAAGCATTGTAGGCGGCTGTAAATATATCTACAGTCCATAATTCTGGTTGGGTACTAGGTCCAAAGGCGTCAAAATAGATCAAATCATAAGAATCTTGATCTGCTATTTCCTCAAAAGTTTTTTGCTGCTTTTTTAATGAGAAGTGATTGTTAATTTGATGACGTTCTTCCCAGCTGCATTGATGTATATCTTTATACATCTCTTCATTACCTAGTAATTTACCATAGTCCATGGCTTTTACCTCTTCATCATTAACTGGATATGCCTCTACCGCTGTATACACTATCGGTGTTTTAGAATCATGCAATGCAGTGACCATGGCATTAAGACCAGTTCCAAAACCATATTCTAGAATCTTTATAGGATTTTGTTGAAAATTACGCTTTCGCGAAAGCGAGATCTCTAAAAAATGCTCTAAACCAGTATCTATAAAAACATGAAGCGCCTCTTGTAAGGCGCCATGTCTAGAATGATATTGTTCATTGAGATCGGGCATATGAATCGTTTTTGATCCATCGTCTGTAGTCATGATCTCACGTTTCATTTATTCTTCTGTATTTGCTGCTTCTTCTACATCTGGATTGTCAAATTTCTCAACAAGTGCTCCATCTGCTACAAAGCTTAACGTAACTTCTTCTTCTGTGATAGCTGCTATTTCTTCTTTAGATTTCCCAGCATCTTCAGCATAATGACGTAATTCTTCTACTGGTGTAATGTTCTTATAGGCCTTACCACTCAAGATCACCTCTTTTCCTTTACCATTTTTAGGTAAAAAGAAACTATAGTCTTTAAATTTTACAGTCGCAGCCTGGTCACCTACCGGTAATTTAATCCAGCATCCCTTCTTTACACATACGTCTGCAATCATACCTTTTACCTTTACAGAAGTAGTATCTCCTACAGTCATACCATCATAAATGGTTCTTAACTCCATCGCATCGATTACATCTTTATCTGTGATCTTTGCTCCATAATCGAGATAAGCCATTTCTTGAACTTGCTCATCATTTACAGCTGGCATGTCTTCTTCTACATTTTTTTGTTCTTTACATGCTACCAATAGAGACAATGCAAAAATTCCAATAATTAACTTTTTCATGTGGTTATAGTTTTAATAGTTAGGTTTGGGTTGTAATTATTAACCTAATATACAAGTCATTAGATCAAAATTCAATTTCTTTATAAGGACAACTTAAAATAAATCTTTATAGATACTTAAACGTACAATTAAGTAAATTCTACAGATATCTGTAGAAAATTGTTTACAATTAGTACAAATTTAAGAATTCATTGACATAATTTCGATGCACTATTCAAGTATATTTGCAAAAATAATAAAACCACCATGACAAAGACTCACGAAATCGTTATAGATAAGGTAAAGGAATCTAAAATCAACTCGATAGATTTTAGCAATTTAACCTTTGGAAAAACCTTTACAGATCACATGCTGGAATGTACATGGCGCGATGGAGAATGGCATACTGCTGAGATTAAACCTTATGGTCCTATTCAAGTAGAGCCTAGTTGTAAAGTATTTCACTACGGTCAGGCTATTTTTGAAGGTATGAAAGCCTTTAAAGATGGTGAAGGAGATGTATTTCTTTTTAGACCAGAAGATAACTGGATACGTTTTAATGAAAGTGCAAAGCGACTTGCTATGCCAGAAGTACCTAAAGAGGTATTCATGGAAGGGCTTAAAAAGCTTGTAAACCTAGATAAAGAATGGGTAAGATATGGAGAAGGACTTTCTTTATACCTAAGACCATTTATGATAGCTAGTGAAAACGGAGTTGCTGCTGCACCAGGTACAGAGTATAAGTTTATGATCATTATGTCACCTGCATTTGCATACTATAAAGGTGATGTGCGTGTTATTATCGCTTCAGAGTTCTCTAGGGCTGCAGACGGTGGTGTGGGATATGCAAAGGCTGCTGGTAACTATGCAGCAAGTTTCTATCCTAACAACCTTGCTCTAGAAGAAGGATACCAACAAATTATATGGACAGACGCTGCTTCTCATGAATATCTAGAAGAAGCTGGTACGATGAATATTTTTGTAAGAATAGGTGACAAATTACTCACTGCTCCTAACAATGACCGTATTCTTAACGGTGTAACGCGTAGAAGCATTATGCAAATGGCAAAAGACCACGGTATTACCGTTGAAGAAAGAAGAGTGTCTGTAAAAGAACTAACTGCTGCTGCAAATGATGGTAGCCTTAAAGAAATTTTTGGAACTGGAACAGCTGCGGTAATTGTACCTATCAAAGGTTACAAACATGAAGACTTTAAATTTGAACTTCCTACACTAGAAAGTTCTTATGCAACTTTATTAATGGGTGCATTAAAAGATATACAATACAACCGTGCTGAAGATCAACATGGCTGGAGAGTAAAAATCTAATACATTTACTACTTCATTACTTAAATGCTCACTTGTAAAGTGAGCATTTTTTGTTAGTAATTATTTTACTAGAGCTTAATATGCTACCTAATAAGATTTTGTATCTTTCACTTTACTATATACCAACTGTTTAATTATTATAAAGTTGAAAAAACTACTTGTTCTCATTAGTCTATTAATAACGACACTTTGCTATTCTCAAAATCAGGCTAACTGGTGGTTTTTTGGTTCTAACGCAGGTATTGATTTTAATGGCGGTACTGCCATTCCTAACAATGTTGGTGTACTTGATACGATAGAAGGCTGCTCTGCCATATCAGACGCTTGTGGTGCCTTATTATTCTATACAGACGGTATTACGGTATGGAATAGCAATCATACAGTTATGCCTAACGGTAATGGATTGTTTGGCGATCCATCCAGTACACAGTCTGCTATTGTGATTCCTTTACCCAATAATCCCGACCTTTATTACATCTTTACCATCTCTATACTCAATTTTAATGCTGGAAGTTCAAGGACTGGTCTATATTACTCTGTTGTGGATATGAATCTGGATAATGGATCTGGAGATGTAATTGCTTCTCAAAAAAACATTCCTTTGTTAGCTGATGGATCAGAAAAATTATTTGCAGCTGTTTCTTCAAATGGTCTGGACGCATGGATTGTCACCTATGCAGAGCGTATTTCTGGTAGCGGTAGTTTTGATCAGTTTTACGCATTTAAATTAACTCCTAGTGGTATAGACTTATCGGCAACGGTATTATCGCAAAGCACTGCTACTAGAACTACAGATAAACGTGGTTACTTAAGAGTATCACCAGATGGTAGTAAAGTAGCTATGATGACTCAAAATTATGTAAATCCTAATATTACTTTTGAATCTGGTGTTGGTGCCTGGCTTTTTGACTTTGATAACGCTACAGGAAGAGTTACTAATCCTACTAGATTAAATTTCCCAGCAGGATACCAAGCCTATGGAACTGAATTCTCTCTAGACTCTAGACTAGTCTATGTAGATCTCAACACATTAGGAAACGGATTAGTAGCTGCAGAGAGACTATTACTTCAATACGATACCACTGCTGCTAACTTTCAAGATAACCCAGTGACTATTTATGAAAGTAATATAAATGACTCTAGAGACGACACCATGCGTGGCGCTCTACAAATTGCTCCTGATAAAAAGATATATTACACTAGAGATGAAGAACCATGGTTAGCGGTTATTAATAACCCTAACGGTATAGGTGCTGCGAGCAATTTTGTTTACGATGGTCTTGCCTTGACTCCTGGCACTACAGGAAATGAAGGGCTACCACCTTTTTACAATGCCTTTTTCAACCCTTCTTTTTCTGTAGTAGAAGGTTGTAGCACAGCTCCTACTCAATTCATTGCAGACGATATTGCTACCTGCCCTAACAATTCTGTTTTATGGGATTTTGGTGATCCAGCTAGCGCACTTAATAATACGTCCACACAAATTAACCCTACACATATTTATGCCACAGCTGGCAGTTATACCGTTAATCTAATTATCACCACACCTGCAGAGGTTTTTAATGCTACCAGAACAGTAATAATAGTAGATACTCCGGTTATACAAACGGTTAACGATATAGAGTTGTGCGATGATATATCTAATGACGACTTTGCTCCCATAGATTTTACAACAGTAAGGACGCAAGCAATAGGCTCTCAAAGTCTCAGCACATTTGATGTTACCATTCATTCCAGTATCGCAGATGCAAACGAAGATTTTAATGCTTTATCTGATAATGATATTCTTTCTAGTGGAGATTATTATGTGCGTATCGATAATAAGGTTTCAAATGGTTGCTATGTTACCACTCCTTTTCAAGTGAGAATAGCAGCCCTACCTGTTCCTACGACAGTAAATGATTTGATCTTGTGTGACGATTTTAGTAACGATGGTGTAGAATCTTTTGATCTAGAAGCAGCAGCTATTCAAGGTTTAGGCAGTCAGGATGCTAGCCTATTTAACTACAGCTTTTTTCTATCTCAAAATGATGCAGATCTTAATCAAAATCCCATCAACTCGCCGTATGACAATACTATAAATGGAGAAGAGATATTTATACGATATGAAAATAATACAAATACTACTTGTGACGCTACCGCTTCTTTTGATCTTCAAGTTGTATCACAACCTAGTATTCCTGTTTTAGAAGACTTTACTATTTGTGACGATTCTTCTAGAGATCTCATAGAGGTATTTGACCTATCCATATTAGTAAATACCATAGAAAACACACAATTGGGAAATCTTACTACCACTTTTCACAGTTCTCAGTTAGATGCTCAAATGGATGTAAACCCACTGGATACTAGTTATATTAACACTTTACCTCAAGAAGTATTATGGGTACGTTTAGAGAATAACGAATTCATAACCTGTTATGACGTGCAACCTTTAAACATAGAGGTCTTTCCTAAACCTATTGTCCAGACCACTCCAGATCTGTTTAAATGTATTTCTGACCAAGTGACTATTACTGCCACAGCAGGATTTTCTAGTTATTTATGGAATACTGGTGAGACTACAGCTAGTATTAACGTCTCTGAAGAAGGTGTTTATACGGTTGTTGCAACCGATAGTAATGGCTGTGACGACACCTCTTCTACCACGGTTACTAACTACTTACTTACGCAAATTATAGATGTAGAGATAGAGCAATTCACTTTACGTTCTAACCGTATAGAAATTACGGCAATAGGTGACGGTCCTTTTGAGTACAGTATTGATAATTTCTTTTATCAAGACAGCAATGTTTTTACTGATTTACTACCTGGATTTTATACCGTTTATGTAAGGGATAAAAACGGTTGTGATTTAATAACTGCGCCAGCTACTATAATTGCAGCACCACCATTTTTTACTCCTAATCAAGATGGTTTTAACGATTACTGGCAGGTAACCGCTATAGTCACAGAGCCAGATGCACAGATATTCATTTTTAATCGATTTGGTAAACTGCTCAAACAACTCAGCCCAGTAGGTCCTGGTTGGGATGGAACTTATAATGGCAACCCTTTACCTAGTTCAGATTATTGGTATCGTGTGGAGCTTATCGACGGTCGCAGCTTTAAGGGACATTTCTCTCTAAAAAGATAAACTAATCATTGTAGTTATTTTAACCTCGCTTTCGCGAAAGCGGAATTACAAAAATCTTATTTTTACAATTCATGGATTTTAATATTGTATCAGAGTTTTCTCCTACGGGAGATCAACCGCAAGCCATTAAACAATTAGTGGAAGGCATAGAGGCTAATGAGAGATTTCAAACCCTACTAGGTGTTACCGGTAGTGGTAAAACGTTTACGGCTGCAAACGTGATTCAAGAAGTACGGAAACCTACCCTAGTCCTATGTCATAATAAAACGCTGGCGGCTCAATTATATTCAGAGTTTAAAGATTTTTTTCCTGATAATGCCGTAGAATATTTTGTATCCTACTATGATTATTATCAGCCAGAAGCTTTTATTCCTTCTAGTGGTACCTATATCGAGAAAGATCTTTCTATCAATGAAGAGATAGAAAAAATGCGATTAAGCACTACTTCTTCCCTACTTTCTGGACGTCGTGACATTATAGTTGTGGCATCTGTTTCTTGTCTTTATGGTATTGGTAACCCAGTAGAATTCCAGAAAAACGTTGTTAGAATAAAAAAAGACGAGGTCATTGCGAGAACGGCATTGTTGCACAAACTGGTACAGTCGCTGTATTCTAGAACCACTGCAGAGTTTAACCGTGGTAATTTTAGAATTAATGGTGATACACTAGATGTGTACCCTAGTTATGCAGATACTTGTTTTAGAATCCACTTTTTTGGAGACGAGATAGAAGATATAGAACGTTTTAATCCTGTAGATGGTAGAGTTCTTGAAAAATTTGACCAAATTACCATCTATCCGGCAAACATGTTTGTGACTTCTCCAGACATACTGCAAGGCGCCATACATTCCATTCAAGAAGATCTGGTAAAACAGACTGACTATTTTAAAGAAATAGGAAAACCTCTAGAAGCAAAAAGACTAGAAGAACGTACAGAATTTGACCTAGAGATGATAAGAGAACTAGGCTATTGTTCTGGTATTGAGAACTACAGTCGTTATCTAGACGGTCGTTTACCTGGTACAAGACCTTTCTGTTTATTAGACTTCTTTCCAGATGATTATTTAATGATTATAGATGAGAGTCACGTGAGTGTGCCACAAGTGGGCGCTATGTATGGTGGTGATAGATCACGTAAAGAAAATCTAGTCGATTACGGTTTTAGATTACCAGCAGCCATGGATAACCGTCCATTAAAATTTGAAGAATTTGAAGCTCTACAAAATCAAGTAGTATATGTAAGCGCTACTCCTGCCGATTATGAATTGGCACAAAGTGATGGTGTAGTCGTAGAACAAATTATAAGACCTACAGGTTTATTAGATCCTATAATAGAAGTACGTCCTAGTCAGAATCAAATAGACGACCTAGTAGAAGAAATAAGATTGCGAGAAGAACGTGATGAACGTGTTCTTATCACAACGCTTACAAAACGCATGGCCGAAGAACTTACCAAATACCTAACACGCATTAATGTAAGATGTCGCTATATCCATAGTGATGTAGATACACTAGAACGTGTAGAGATATTATCTGACTTGCGTCGTGGGGTTTTTGATGTTCTTATAGGTGTTAACTTATTGAGAGAAGGACTGGATTTACCTGAAGTATCTCTAGTAGCTATTCTAGATGCAGATAAAGAAGGTTTTTTACGTAACCAACGTTCTCTTACTCAAACTATAGGTCGTGCAGCACGTAATGTGAATGGACTCGCTATTCTATATGCCGATAAAATTACCGAGAGCATGCAAAAAACCATAGACCAAACAGAATACCGTCGTTCTAAGCAAATTGCATATAATGAGGCAAATGGTTTAAAACCTACCGCGATAAAGAAAAAGCTAGAAACAGCATTGTACCGCAAGAATGCTGCGACCTATGCCATAGAAGAAACGCTATCTCTTAAAGCGGCAGAGGAAGAAGCAGAATACCTTTCTAAAGCACAACTAGAAAAGAAAATAAGAGAAACTCGTAAGATGATGGAAAAGGCGGCAAAAGAATTGGATTTTATGGAAGCTGCAAAACTGAGAGATCAGATCAAAATGATGCAAGAGAAAGTAAAAACTGCCTAATCATTAGATTCTTCTATTTTTTGCTTATTTATTTGCCTTGTTTAGAGAATTTTATAATACATATCAAAATCATAAAAATTACATTTGTATAAAATTATAGCTATGAAATATTTTTTAATTTGTGCCGTCGCTCTTACTATACTTTCTTGTGATACTAAGGTCCATGTAGAAAGTAATGGAAAAACTATTATAGGTGAAGACCCTCTAGAAACTCTAGAAAACAGAGAACTTACTCAAGAATTTAAGGATTATTGGTACAGTGGTGAAGCAGAGATTTCTAGTTATGATCTTAGTCAGGCTAGATATGGAGAGATGAGAGAAGGAACTGCGGTAATGATTTTTGTAACGGAATCTTTTGATAAAAAAGACCAGGTAAAGGCAGACCAAGCAAACGACTCTAACAGACCTGTTCTTAAATTCAATGCCACTCGTGATTTTAATACTGGTATCTATCCTTATCACATTATGAGCAGTACTTTTTTACCTCTAGATAAAAAAGACAATGCTATTAAAGTAGCCAGCAGCATTCAAGAATGGTGCGGACAGACTTATATGCAAATGAATCAAGATGGTGATGAATATGAGGTGATGCTTCACTCCTATTTTCAAAGTGAAGGAAATGATGATTTTGAGATAGAAAACGTCATGACAGAAAATCAAATCGCTGCGCAGTTAAGACTAGATCCTCAGGCTATGCCTACTGGTGCAATTAAAATCATACCTAGTACAGAATTTTTAAGACTTAAACATGTGGAGACTAAACCATATGACGCCGTAGCAAAATTAAGCGAGATGGAAGATGGCTTTTTATACAGTGTTAAGTTTACAGATCTAGGTAGAACAATTGCTTTCAAAACAGAAAAGACATCTCCTTACCGCATACTATCCTGGATGGATCGTTATAAAGATGGATCTACACCTATGGTTTCTACAGGTACTTTAAAGAAGTCCATTAAATCTGCTTACTGGGGTAAAAACGCAAACAAAGATGCTGTTTTGAGAGATAGTCTAGGAATATGAAAGAATATTTTTCAAAGCCAGAAGTAATATTAACCGTTTCTTTCTTAATAGGTACGTTTATAATTCACCGGTTGATTATATGGAGTGCTGCAAAGCTGTCTCAAAAAATTCATCGATCAGAATTGCGCAAGCAGTATTTAAAAAGATACACCGGTTATATAATCTGGACCATATGTGTAATTGCTATTATTCTAGTATGGGGCTTTAATACAAAAGGCTTCTTTGTCGCACTAGGTTCTACATTTGCCGTAGTAGGTGTAGCACTCTTTGCAAACTGGAGTATTTTAAGTAACATTACGGCTAGTTTTATTCTCTACTTTACGTTTCCCTATAAAATAGGAGATCGTATAAGAGTACATGATAAAGACCTGCCAGTTACCGCGGTTATAAGCGATATAAAAGGTTTTTATACCTTACTAGAAACCGACGAAGGCGAGTTAATCACCTACCCTAATAACTTATTGTTACAAAAAGGGGTTTCTATCTTACAAGATAAAAAAGGTTCTATTTTTGACATCACAGATGATAGTGTAGATAGAACTGTTTAAATAGAATTTACTTATTAAATTTGCTATATAAAGTACTATTATGGATTTAAGCGATCAATTAAAAAACCTGTTTCCTACTCACGATTTTAAAGAAGAAGAACAACCAGAAAAGAGCAACATCTGGTTACAAGAAGATCCTTTAGAATGTAAGTTTGAAAAACGTAAAGGAAAAGTAAATACCGTAATAGCTGGTTATACTGGCGCCACTGCCGACTTTAAAATTCTAGCCAAAGAACTTAAAACCCAACTAGGTGTAGGCGGTAGTTTTAAAAACGACCAGATTATCATACAGGGCGATTACCGCGATCGCATTATGGAAATGCTCAAAGAAAAAGGCTTTAAAGTAAAACGTGTCGGTGGATAGCAACTGTATTTCTTCACTTCGTCTCTCACGTTTTTCTGTAATAGATATAAAGCAGGTGCATATTTCCATGGTCCAACTGAGCCTGTAATAATCATCTTGAGCATCTGAAAAGCAAGAACATTATTAAACATAAAAAAACTCCTTAATCACGATCGATTAAGGAGTTTTAATTTTTTAAGGTGTTATACCTTACTCATCACCTACTATGTGCTCAATGGCAGCAGCAAGTTTAAAGTCATTTTCTGTAAGACCGTTAACATCATGAGTACTTAGAGTAATCTCTAGGGTACCATAAGTGTTGTGCCAATCTGGATGATGCTCCATTTTTTCTGCTTCTAACGCGATGCGCGTCATTACAGAAAAGCAGTCCATAAAATTGTCAAATTCAAAGGTAGTGTGGATCGCATCATCATAATAATCCCATCCTTCTACGTTCTCTAAATGCTTTTCTACTTGTGCTTCAGTTAATTTTTCCATTGCTGTATTATTTATCGTCAAAGGTATTTTTTATTTTCCTTTTAGCCTCACCTATTCCTTCTTCTATTTTACCTTTTATTTGATCAGTCTTTCCTTCAGCCTCTGTAGATTTATCGTTAGTGAGTTTACCGAATTCTTCTTTGGCTTTTCCTTTAGTCTGATCCCATTTTCCTTCTAGTTCCTTGTCGCTCATAACGTTGTTTTTTATTGATTTAATCTAAAGATACAGACACATCCTTGAGCGTCTCGCCAAAAATATATTAATCCTGCACTAAAGAATTCTTAAATACCCACATAACTCTTATATTTAAACCATGAAAAAGATCAGCCTATTAATAGTATCACTAGTCGCTGCCACTGCTGTGGCACAAGTAGACTCACTTAAAACAGAACCCTTTAAAGATGCCGTACATTTAAGGGAAGTCCCTAGAAACAATCTAGTCATAGATCTAGGTGTTACACAACCTCTTTCAGATTATGGAGATGTCGCTAGATCGGGACTTAATATAGGAGCAGAATATCTGTATTATACTAACAAGCATCTAGGACTAGGTATTTCTTTAAGACACCAGTACAATGAATTCGGTTATCTAGATTTTCAGACAGACGATCGTACAGCAGCCACGGCAAACAACTGGACCAATACTTCTATAGCCATAGGTCCTACCTATTCTTATACTCAGGGCAGATTTCAATTTGATGCCTTCGTAAAAGGTGGAGTTGCCTTTTTAAACAGTCCAGAGAACAGCGTATCACAAATAGGTATAGGTAATACACAAGTATTTTCTAGTGACAGCGAGAACTCGTCTTCGTCTAGTGCTTATCTAGAAGGAGGTTTGCGATTCAATTACTATTTCCGTCGCAGTGTGCAACTATTCTTCTCGCCACAGTACAACACAACACTAGGTGACCCTATCGCCTATTCTTATAGAGATGACAGTTCTACCGCACCTATACAACCCAATTTATTGAAAAAATTAAATGCCTCTAACCTTATCTTTAATGTAGGTGTAAAAATAGCTATAGGTAAAGAATACAGCAGTGGCGAGTGGCGCGATGACGACTAGACGCTGGTGCTACTCCTATTTTTAAAACTCTTTAAATATTCTTTTTACACTTTTTAAAAACTCTTTAAATACTCTTTTTAAACCCTTTTATTACCTAATAACACTAGGTTTTAAAAGGGTTTTACGTTTTCTATAATTATACAAAAACATGAAATACAGTTATTTTTATAGTCATCATTAAAGTTGGCACAGAATTTAACAAGTCTTTATTCTAAATCTTTTGTTTAAGAGTTACCTTTATACCTTAAACAAAACAACTTGAAATTAATCCAATTTTCTTCGCAGCAAAAATTACCCATCTCCATAGATAAGGCATGGGAATTTCTAACAGATGCAAATAACCTGAAACTACTCACACCACCAGAACTGGATATGGTCGTGCAGTACGGTACAGAAAGAGGCATGTATCCTGGACAGCTTATAGAATACTCTATAAAACCACTACCCTTTTATAAAACCAACTGGGTGACTCACATCACACAAGTAGAAGAAGGCAAGTTTTTTGTGGACGAGCAAATGTACGGTCCCTATGCCACCTGGCACCACAAGCATTTTATTACAGAGATAGAAGGCGGCACACTCATGGAAGATTTAATTCACTACCGCTTGCCATTCGGTCTATTAGGTAAATTAGGGACGCCATTAGTTAAGAAAAAGTTGGAAGAAATATTCCGCTTTCGCGAAAGCGCACTCATCAAACACTTCGGTGCATTTAAAGAAAAATAAGAGATTTTAAAGTCTCTACTTATATAGTAAGAACAAAATAAAAGTACAAAAATGTCAAAAAATATACTACTTATAGGCGGTAGCCACGGAATAGGAAACGCCATCGTACAACACCTTCATGAAGGAAATAACGTGTACGTAGCCTCTAGAGAAAATGAAAATTTACCAGATAGTGTGACACACATTCCATTTGATGCACTTACAGAAGAATTAGACACCAGTTTACTGCCAGAATCTCTAGATGGTTTTGTGTACTGCCCTGGTAGCATTAATCTAAAACCCTTTAAAATGTTGAAGCAATCACATTTTGAAGAAGATATGGAGATCAATTTTTTCTCCTTAATAAAAGCCACCAGAACGGTTTTACCTTTATTGACTAAAAACGGTACCAGCAGTATAGTCTATTTCTCTACCGTTGCAGTAAGTACAGGAATGCCTTTTCATACCAGTGTAGCCGCTGCAAAAGGTGCTATAGAAGGATATGCTCGCGCACTAGCGGCAGAGTATGCTCCTACGGTAAGAGTAAACGTTATCGCACCGTCACTAGTAGACACACCACTCGCTGGTAGACTCTTAAATAACGATGCCAAAAAAGAAAAAATGGGCGACATGCACCCACTTAAACGTGTCGGTACACCAGAAGATATTGCAAGCCTTGCCGTATTTTTATTGAATCAAAACGAGGGCTGGATTACCGGCCAGGTGATAGGTGTTAACGGCGGTAAGGGGTCTTTAAATTTAGGATAAATAAACGATGAGTAAAAAGGTAAACATATTTTGGCTGCGTAGAGATTTAAGACTCGATGATAATGTAGGACTTCTAGAAGCACTTAAAAGTGATCTTCCTGTCCTGCCCCTATTCATATTTGACAGTGATATTCTAGATAAATTACCAGAAGACGACGCACGCGTTACCTTTATCCATGAGCAACTGCAGCGCATGCGCTCACAACTGCAAGAAGAACACGACAGTTCTATAGCCATGCTCTATGGAACACCTAAAAAAATATGGACGCAATTACTTAAAGACTATCAAGTAGACACCGTGTTTACTAACCATGATTATGAGCCCTATGCTCTAGAACGCGATCTAGAAATAGATCAACTGCTGGCACAACATAATGTAGATTTTAAAACCTTTAAAGATCAAGTTATTTATGAAAAAGACGAGATCACAAAGGCAGACGGTAATCCCTATGTCGTTTACACACCCTATAAAAATAAGTGGCTAGAACATTTTAGAAAAGACCATGGCACCGGCGAGCATCAAAAATTTTATTACACCCACGACTACCTAGATAACTGTATCAAAAACAGCAGGTTACCCAACCTGTCTCTTAACGACATAGGATTTAAAAAATCCAGTATAGAAATACCAGCCTATATCGTCACACCTACACTTATAGAAGAATACGAGAATACTAGAAACTATCCAGCCATAGAAAACGGAACCTCTAGACTGGGTATTTACCTAAGATTTGGTATAGTAAGTGTGCGTAAAATGGTGCGCAAGGCAGACCATGCAGACAACAAGACATTCCTAAGCGAGTTGATATGGAGAGAATTCTTCATGCAGATACTCTACCATTTCCCACATACTAAAGACCAAGCCTTTAAATCAAAATACGACCGCATCGAGTGGCGCAATAATGAGGACGAATTTGAAAAATGGAAAACCGGCACCACCGGTTATGCTCTAGTAGACGCAGGTATGCGAGAATTAAACACCACCGGCCACATGCACAACCGTGTACGCATGCTAGTAGCAAGTTTTTTAATAAAACACCTCTTAATAGACTGGCGCTGGGGCGAGACCTATTTTGCCGAAAAACTACTCGATTACGACCTCTCCAGTAACGTGGGCAACTGGCAGTGGGCAGCAGGCAGCGGTGTAGATGCTGCGCCCTATTTTAGAATCTTTAATCCCATTACCCAAAAAGATAAATTTGACAAAGAGCGCAACTACATAAAAGAATACGTACCAGAGTACGGCACCGATAGTTATCCAGAGATGATGGTAGACCATAAAGAAGCAAGAGAGCGCTGTTTAAAAACCTATAAAGAAGCCGTTTCTCAATAAGCCCATCACCACACCATACTCTATTATAAGAATACCGCTTGCGCGAAAGCAAAACCGCAAACCACCCTATTATACCATAACACACACCTATAAGACCAACCAGATGCGTTGGTCTTTTTTAGGTCTAGAAATGAAAGAAGCTCTAGCCAATATTAAACGTTTAATAATAAAAAGTTCTTATATACACCTAAAACCGCAATACATAAAATGTAACAAAAAAGTTCTTATATACACCCCATATGGTAGGGTTAGTTAATGGTTTTTTAGTAAATTGCTCATATATAACAGTTGTAGGTAATGCGAGAAACCGAGTGCCAAATCAAAAACTGAATGAAAAAAATATTATTAGTTGCTATATTAATCACTCTATTGAGCTGTGGAAATGAAAAAGAATCATTCCAATGGAATTTTGACTCAAACAGCAAATACATTTATTCATTCTCACAAATAACAAATAGTGAGAACAAAATGAAAAAGGATGAAAAAAGTAACAAATCCTACATCAGTGGAAATGGAAAATTAATAATCAATGGAAAATCCGAAAATTTAGCTGACTTAAGCTTTGAAGACATTAAGGTTAAACTAAAAAATGATTTTAGTAACGATACAATTTCTGACACTCAACCCAACTCAATAATTCAAGATTTACAATCTAACGGAACATTTCAAATGACTTCGACCGCAAATGATTTTGTTCGTGTTTTACTTCCTTTACCAAACAGAAAATTAAGCATTGGAGATACTTGCAGAGTTTCTCTTAACATACCGTTCAATATAAATGGTTCATTAATTAGTTCTAAAGGTTTTAATACTTTGATTTTTTCCAAATATGAAGAGATTGATGGACATAAATGCGCTGTCTTAAATGGAGAAATTAACGTTTCACAGTTAGATTTACCAGACAACTTTGAGGGTAAATACGAACTCACTGAAATTGGAAACGGAACATATTATTTTGATATAGAAAAAGGTTACTTCATAAAATCAAAAGTCAAATTTGATTTAACAACTTTAGCGGACAATGAAGACCTTTATATGAGTTCTAACAGCTCGAATGAATACGAAATTAATTTCTTGGATAAAATCGATAAAACAAAAGAGAGCACAAAAACAAAAAAAGCATTGATTAATGAGCCTATTAACTCGCCTTATGATATTGCTAAAACTGTAATTGAATTTTTACAAAAAAAAGATACAACCGAGTATTTGAACATTGCTATCCCATTAAACAAACAGAAACGACTTTTTGTGGATAATATAAAATACAATCCTCAAGAAAATGATACTATGGCAATCTATCGCGAGTTAAAAAGAAAATATGACGATAGAGTAGACAACTTTTTAGTCAGGGCAGGATATATATTGGAAATAATGCAAGAAGATAAAGGCTTCGACATTAGAAAAGCAACTATTGACACAATGTATTACAAACACGAAAAAACGAAAAATTATGGTGGATTTGGTAGAACTATTATTGGAAATTGGGCAGATTTAACTGTCGAAATGAATTTCAACAACGAAAAATATTATTTTGAAATACCTCAAATAATTAAAGTAGAAAACCAATGGTATTTATATTATCCAGAATATTATTTGAGAGATGAAAGAGAAAGAAAATTTGTTGACAAAAGAGTTAAAGAATTAAAAGAACAATCAGAAGAATTTTGGAAATAAAAGCACTACCTACAACAAAGAACTGTGGTAAAAAACAAGCGAATTTCACTTAATTTCTAACCAGTACACTTCTATATCCGTCATCATATATTAATCCTGATTTTGCTATGGCAAAAGCCTGTTTTAAGAGCTTATTACAGACAGCTATTAAGGCTAGTTTTTTACTCTTTCCTTTGGCTACTATTCGATCGTAAATTGCCTTGCATGCTTTGTTGTATTTACAAGCATTAAAACTGCACATAAACAGTAGGTTTCTTAGCTTCTGGTTACCTATTTTACTTATTCGTACTCTTCCATTTATGCTCGTTCCGCTTTGCCTTATTATAGGCGTTAATCCAGCATAACTGCATAGCTCACTTCCACTTTTAAAACGCTCAAATCCATCGGTTAAAACAACTAACATTAAAGCAGTCTTATCTCCTATTCCTGGAATGCTTTTTAAACGTGTTAGAACATCTTGATGCACCTGTTTTACTAAGGCTAGCAACTTATCCTCTATTAATTTTATTTCCTTCTGTACTTGTTTTAAACTGCGTTTTATGGAACTAACAACTACTTTACTTGGATTTCCTAAAACAGCCTCTCCATGTAGTTTATTTTTATACATAGTGCTTTGTTTAGTCAACATTGACAGCAGTCTAGTCATTTGAAGGCATTCTATTTGATGTTTAGAATTACCTTGCCATAGCTTTAAATCTACCTGTTTTGCATAAGCACAAATCAACTTTGAATCACTTTTGTCTGTCTTTATTTTAGACAGTTTCATCTGTATAAATCGTTTTACAGATAAAGGATTCTCCACCGATACTTTCTTACCTGATTCTAATAGATAATAAGCCAGTTGGTAATGATAATATCCGGTAGCTTCCATTACACAATGACTGTTATCATCTAACAACTTTACCAACTTTTTAAAGCCTGATACGTTATTCTTAAACTGATAGTATCTACCATCGGAATCGGTAACATCAAATACCAAATGACTAATGTCTATTCCGAAATATTTAATATCTTTATTCATTATAATATCTTTTTGGAAAGGACAACCTACGCGAGTTTCAACAACTTAAAATCGAGGTCTTAAAAGCCTCATAGAACTGTACGAAATCTGTGTAGAAAAGAGAGGGGATTTTCAATGTTGACGAGATCTGTAGTCTCTACGTATATAATAACCTTATTCCTCTCTTTTGTTCTTTCTATTTATAAACCTTTAATTTAGTGATTTCAAACTTAAGACGTATATAGCTCATAGCTAATTAGTTACTTACACGAAGTTAAGGCATATTTGGAAAGTCGCCAAATTTTTAAATTTGACGATTTCCAATAAAAAGATAAATAGTAAAATTTAAAAATCTGGCTTGTGCTCAATCCGAAAATAATTTTCTAATTTGCACGCTACGAGCCATATACACAACCGTTGTGTTTCATACAAAAAAACATCGTGCTAACTAATCGAAAACCAAATAAATATAAATTGATATGCTTAAAAACTTAATTTTTACGATAATAATTATCTCGGCTTTAAAAACATATTCTCAATGCTTTAATGGATATTCGGCAGGCGCTGGTACTATTTTAAAGACCACAGGTAATGCCAAATTAGACTCTAAATTTAATTCAGAAAAAATAAATATTGATTTACTGTTCGATGTAGCCACAGATTTATATATAATGGATGATTCAAGAAATCCTAATGCACTGGCAAACTGTGGTAGTAATGTTGGAGATTTTGATGGGACAGTTAGATTTGGTCGTAATTTGTTAGTGAATGAACTTTATAATTCAAGTCGTGGAGAAATTGCAATTGCTGGAATATTAGCTCACGAAATTGCTCACGTTGCGCAATGCGAATATATGTCACCTTTAAAAGACCAATTCAGAGAATTACAAGCTGATTTTTTAGCTGGTTATTACCTAGGAACAAGAGGAGATATTAATTATGAAAGATTGAAAAACTTCTACAGAAGTTTATATGAAAAAGGAGATTGGAGCGACCCTACACATCACGGAACACCGGTTCAACGAGTTAACGCAATGCTTTCTGGATTTAAAATCTCGTATCTAAATTTTAGAAACGCTTACAATAAAAGTCTAGAGTATATTAGAGGCAAGAGTCCAAGTCTATATAACGATGAAACAAACGCGATTTTAGTAAATGATTATAGTATTGAAATAGAGACGATAGACGGAACTGAAAATTTAATATTTTATCTAAAAGATATAGAAATTAGTGGTCAAAAGAATAAAAATGTAGTTGTCCTAGTCTCTTTAGTAAATGAAGAAAAAAATTATTACAAAGACATTTATTTACAATATGATTCTAATGGTTTTAAACGCCTATATGTTGAATCCGACACTTTAGTTCCTGATTATGATTCTACCTCATTTAATGAAATAAATTTAGTATTTGAACTTGAAGATGTTATTCATTTAAAGGGTAAAACAATAATCCCTCTTGTACAATTATATGAACAAGGGACAAACGGAAAATTAAAGAAAATTTCAGAACAGTATTTAAAAAGTTTTGAATTAAGCGAGTAATATTTAAAGTTGTGCGTAAGTAACATTGCGTATAGTACGAAAACACAACAAAGAACTGTGGTAAAAAACAAGCGAATTTTACTTAATTTCTAACAAGTACACTTCTATATCCGTCATCATATATTAATCCTGATTTTGCTATGGCAAAAGCCTGTTTTAAGAGCTTATTACAGACAGCTATTAAGGCTAGTTTTTTACTCTTTCCTTTGGCTACTATTCGATCGTAAATTGCCTTGCATGCCTTGTTGTATTTACAAGCATTAAAACTGCACATAAACAGTAGGTTTCTTAACTTCTGGTTACCTATTTTACTTATTCGTGCTCTTCTATTTATGCTCGTTCCACTTTGCCTTATAATAGGTGTTAATCGAGCATAACTGCATAGCTCACGTAAATCATGCATAATTAATTGCTGGCTTCTAGCCTACTTACGAAAATCCTCGCGGACTTTCTATTCGGTTTTTATTTGCTAAATTTAGTACTTAAACCACGCAACAAACCATATACAACGACGTTAGCAAACATTTGAAAATGAACAAACCGACAATAATTTCACTTCTGATTTTAACGCTATTTAGTTGTCAAAAAAATGTTGAACGGATTGATATTGCGAATGAATTAAGAGGAAATACTTTTGATTTAACCTCTATTGGAGAAAAAGATACTTTGACAGTCGATTTTAAAGACTCAACATATACTGTCTTTGAATATAGCGACAGGAATTTACCTTGGAGAATCGCAACTTTTGACAATACCGACATACTAGTTTTTGACAGACAAGTAATTGCAATAAAGCAAACAGACAAAAACATATTCAAAGGACTATTAATTTCGGAAAAGGATTATGAAGTAACTCTTGAGAAAAGAAAAGCTCATTGGAATAAAGAGCTACTAAACGGAATTTGGATTGAGGAAAAAAATTATGATTTATTCTTAAATGATAGTTTACCAAAACCACCACCACCGCCTGCACCACCAGGAATTTCTGAAAGTAATTTTCAATATCCCCCATTTTACGAAATTAAAGGAGATTCTATTTCAGCTACTTATTATTATCATATTTCTAAATCAAATATTGACATAAGTAATTCAACCGAATTCATAACTATGAAGTTGCAGAGCGATTTCGACAAAGTTGAAAAATTGTGGAAAATTAAAGAACTGAACGACAGTATAATGATTATCGACAGAACAATAGAAAAAGAAAACAAGAAGTTTAGTTTCTTAACGACGACAGAAGAAAATATTAAGCTGGTAAAAAAACGTTATAGCTAACAGTGTATAAAAAACATAGGGCGTTTGTGCTAAATCGAAAGTTCTGTGAATATTTATAAAATCCGCTAAATATAAAATTTGGCGTTTATAGTAGAAAAGATAAAAGCAAAATATTTATATTTAGCTAAGTTATAAACCGAAACGAAAGTGCTTATCAATTGCCCTACGTTTCTTATACGTAGACGTTGTACGCAATTATAAAAAGATGAAAACAGTAACCATAATTGGAATAATAGTATTTTTATTTATTACAAATAGAAGTGATAAATATTTTGAGGGAAGAATAACCTACAAACAGACATATACGTCAGAAAAAATTAATACCGATTCATTAGCCAATGTAAGTCCAAATGGAAATGTATACGAGATAAACCACAGATATTACAGAGGATTAACCTATGCCAAGGATAGTGCCGAATTCATACTAGATGGCCAAATAGGAAGAAGCTTATATAAAACAAGAAATCAATTAATTTTTACCTGCTACGACCATACGCAGGCGAATTCGAAAATAGGAGCTGTTACGCAGAATGATTCGATTGAAATAATAAACGGATTTCGCTGCAAATCTTTCGAAATCACCTCAAATGGGAGAAAGTCAATTTATTATTATTCGTTGGATTACAAAATGCATCCCACCATCTATTCAAAATATGCTGAATGGAATTGGAAAGATGAAATGGAATTAGCAAATGGAGGAATAACGATTAAGAGTATTCATCAGAATGATATGTACAATTTAATTATCGAAATCGAATCAATAGAAGAGATTCCTTTTAAAGACAATTACTTCTATGTTGAAAATGAAAAAAAAGAAGACGGATGCTAACTGCGTACAACAACGGCTATAATTCATTGTGGCGGAATTTCCTACTCGGAAATTCTTATCTTTAAACCAACGCTTGGTTCTCGCGGAATAGTCCTTGTGGACAATTCCACAACGAAACCATAGCCCAACCGTTACCACACATTTGCGAAATGACGACATTTATAGTTTTAATAACAATATTTTCAGGAATTAGTTTAGTGCTGATTTTGAAAAAATATGACTTTCCAAAACTGGAAAAAGTTATTAGAAAAATCTCATTTTACTCTTTAATCGGAATTTTAATCTGTATTGTACTTCTGGTTTTTGACTTCCGACCAAAAGGAAAATACACAACCTCAATAATTGGACTGACATTCTTGCTGTCTACAATACTATTTTTCGGATTGACTAAAAACAGTTTGACCAAAATATTTAGCGGAATTTTGACAATACCAATTTTCATTTTCGGAATATTAAGTATGTTTTGGGAAATGGGATTTGTGTTTTTTTATTTAATCACTTTGCCATTTCAGCCACCTTTTTCAAAATCTGAAATTAATGCTAATCATAACGTAGAAGTACGAGTTGGCGGATTTTTCGCTTGTGGAGAAAGTTTAGTAATTACAAAATCCGAATTTGGAATTTTAGACAAACAGCATTATGTCGGAAATAACTTTTGCGTGACTGGAATCGATAAAATTGAAACTTTAGAATTTAAAGAAAATGATGTGGAATTTTTAATATATCACGATGGAAAAACTGAATTTGAAAACCCATATAAATATCAACCTGAAATGAAAAACGTGTGGTAACACCGTGTATAATTAATTGCTTGTTTCTAGCCTACTTACGAATATTCCTGCGGAATATTCTATTCGGTTTTTATTTGCTAAATTAGTTGCTCAAACACGCAACTAATCATACACAAACACGTTGGCATTTATTATGAAAAAGAACTTTGCCATTTTATTAACAACACTACTTTCAATAAGTTTCGGTTTCTCTCAAATTCCAATTAAAGAATATCGTGCGGAAATTGAGCAGTTGGAAACAGACGCTCAAATAAATGAATATTGGAATGACTTGCATAAAATTGACCAAGAAATTCTGGTCAAAACAAGTGATTTAAAGATTGCTGACAGTATTTCAATATCGAATATGATTAAAACGTCTTTGATTTTTGATATTCACGGAACAAAAGGATATAATTCGAGAGGTTATAGCGGATTTTTACCAATACTAAACCTTTCTCATAACTACATTGGACAAAGCCAAATAGCATATTGGCCTGTAATTGAAATGTGTGCGGAAATTGGTGGAGCTATCGAAAGTTTTGGCGGAAAGTATCCTGCATACCAACTCGAAAGTGTATCACTAACTTTTTACAATTACTCACTATACAATCAGGAAGAAAAATATCCGATTCTCGTAAGTAAATTGAGTGAAATAAAAACTTTGAATATTGCTGACGAACTTCTAAAATCTTTTAAACACCAAAATCAATTGCGTAAATTGAGTGAAGTTGCAGTCCTAAACAAGTGGTATCGACAGTCATTTAAAGACCGAATTGACGAAGGCGAATTTTCGATTGTAAAAATGTCAGATGACAATCTTTATTTAAAAAAATATGGAAGAATTCAAAAGCTTGAATTGATTAAAACACGTGCTGAATCAAAAACTTACAGAATAGAAAACGAACCTTTTGGCTGGAATTATGTTTACGGAAATGATGGGAGTTTAACTTTAATAGACGAAAAGGAAAACCAATTAATTAAGTATACTTTGGCGAAATAACAAATGCCAACAAAGAACTGTGGTAAAAAACAAGCGAATTTCACTTAATTTCTAACAAGTACACTTCTATATCCGTCATCATATATTAATCCTGCTTTTGCTATAGCAAAAGCCTGTTTTAAGACTCCAAAATTACTAATCGGCCTGAACGGGCAAAGGTGTAAAACGCCTTGTCTTAAATCCGGTGCATACTTGCTTTTGTCATGCTGCCACAAATAACTGGCGTGAACAAAGCATAAAGCGTATCAGGCGTTTTAAACGCTACCTGTGAGGCTGTATAATTCATAATTAGTCTATCTTTAAAATCCTAAATTAACATCTTTAACATTGGGATACAAAGCAAAACGCCTCACACGCCTTATACCTTTGCCCGTTAGCCACAAGTTGAACAAACTGCAATGAAAGAAACATTCGTCGGACATAAATTTAAATTACTGAATTCCGAAAAAACAGGAATTACTCTTGAATTGAATAGTTGGAGTTCTGAAAATATGGTGGAAAAATATTCAGTCAGTTTCGATAAAGAAAATATTATTGAACGAATAACAAAAGACCGTATTTCTTTCGGAGAAAAAGTCTCTAAAACTGATTTTTTTAAACGGTTAATAAGAGATATTCAAGCATCAGAGGAAAAGACAAGAGAATTTGCATCTGCAATTCTTTGTGATTTTCTTGAATTTGATATTACGGATTTTGATTTAAAAGACTTAAAGCTCGGAATTGAAAACATAATTGAGCAAATAACTGTCGAAAAGAATGTTAATTCAGAACATAAATTAGTAGAAGGCTTATTCGAATTTATTTGGCATAAAAAACTATCTAAAAAAGCAGAAGTTCAATTATTAGAACGCCTAACCGAAATTGATTCCTATCATATTTGGAGTTATTTAGAAGACGAATTAGAAGATGAGTATGAAAATTTAGGTTCTGAAAAATTAAAAAAATACTATATCGAAAATAAACCTAAATGGGATGAGAAAAACGATTCTCTATATGGCAAAAAAAGTATCTTAGATAAAGTAAAATCAATATTTACGAAAAAAACCAGTGGCTAACACGGTATAAAAAACATAGGGCTTTTGTGTTAACTTCAAAGTTCTGTGTTTATTTATGAAGTCCGCCAAATATAAAATTTGGCATTTATAGAAGAAAAGATAAAAGCAAAATATTTATATTTAGCTAAGTAATAAACCGAAACGATAGTGCTTATCACCTGCCCTACGATTTCTTATACTGAACGTTAGGCAACATTTGAGAAAAAATGAAATTTAGTAAAGAATTTGATGATTTAGTAAAAAACAGCCGAGAAACAGCAGTTGAATTTGGTTGGAATTTTATTTCATCTTATCATTTTTTAATAGGAATTCTAAAATCTGACAATCTACCGAACAGAATATTTAAAACTAAAAATTGGGAATTTGAACAACTCTCAAAGTCTTTGATTAAAAAAAAGAGCGAAGCAGTAGAAGGGAATTATTACTTGACCAAAGAATTGGAAACAAGTATAAAAAATGCAAAATTCTATTCTTGGATTTATGGAGCAACTGAAATTAAACCTGAACATCTAATGTTTGCAATGCTCGCTGATAAAAAAAGTGATGCTGGAAAGTATTTGAACTCGGTCGGAATGGATTACTCTAAATTCAAATCGGAATATCAAAAAATTAACGAATTAAAAGCAAACAAATTTTTGGAATCGATAGGAAAAAGTAATCTAGCTGTGCAAATTGGAATTCCAAAATTGATAAACAAACTGAATTAAAAAAACGTTGCCTAACAAAGAACTGTGGTAAAAAACAAGCGAATTTCACTTAATTTCTAACAAGTACACTTCTATATCCGTCATCGTATATTAATCCTGATTTTGCTATGGCAAAAGCCTGTTTTAAGAGCTTATTACAGACAGCTATTAAGGCTAGTTTTTTACTCTTTCCTTTGGCTACTATTCGATCGTAAATTGCCTTGCATGCTTTGTTGTATTTACAAGCATTAAAACTGCACATAAACAGTAGGTTTCTTAGCTTCTGGTTACCTATTTTACTTATTCGTGCTCTTCCATTTATGCTCGTTCCGCTTTGCCTTATAATAGGTGTTAATCCAGCATAACTGCATAGCTCACGTAAATCATGCATAATTAATTGCTGGCTTCTAGCCTACTTACGAAAGTCCTCACGGACTTTCTATTCGGTTTTTATTTAATAACTTAGTAACTTGATCACGCAACAAACCATATACAACAACGTTGTGGTGCATTTAAGACGAACATTGTGGGTTACGAAATATATTTCATAAAAAAGAAAGACCTGAACGCGGAAAATGCTAATTCGATTTTAGAATCAGCAGAACCAACTGAATCAGATGAACTCTTTGTGTCTAAAGATTTAATGCTGAAAATTAAGACAATCTTATTGGAAAAAGAATTGAGTTTTGAAGTTTTTGAAAGTAAATCTGAAGATTATATTGAACTGAATTTCCCGACTTATCAAATTTCGATGTTTAATAGTCAAATTGCAATTTCTCTACCTTATTGGGATTCGAATAGCAATAACGGAATTAACAAAGAGATAAAAATAATTACAAATGTTCTTATCGAAAACGGATTTACTGGATTTGACCCACAAACTGAACAAATCATTATCGAAAAATTTGAATTCCAAAAAGCGTTTACAGAAACTAAATCGGTTGTGAGTGAACATTTCAATAAAAACGAAAATCTGAATCACAATAATTTTTTAAAATATATTGGAATAAGTTTAGCATTTATATTAATCGGAATTATAGTTTGGAGAATTTTAAAGAAATAAAAACGACACGACAACAAGCCGTATAAAATTAATTGCTAATGCAGGCTTACTTATGAAATTCCTCTCGGATTTTCTATTCTGTTTGTATTTGCTAAATTAAGTGCTTAAACCACTCAACTAATCTTATACAACAACGTTGTGCAACATATGACAAAAACCGTAACTGAAATACAAAATATAGTAAATCAATTGGCTAAAAAGATAAATGCACCAAGCTATTTACTTCCGACATTTAGCTCACCTATTGGAGATGCGACACCGAATATTGAAGTTGATAATTTCGGACTTTATAATTATGTGATTTCGGAACGAGGAAATGAATATGAAAAGAAATTAACTTCTGACTTGAATGAATTATTATACTGGATATTTTCTTCTGTGACTTTTTCTATGGCTTGCGACTCCGAATTGAAAAACAGAATTGCGGCTAAAGATTGTAGAAGAATAATGTTCGAAAAACAGGAAGAATTACTCGGACTTTTAAACGAAGAATGGGAAGAAAAGGAAAAGAAAGAACATCAATCAATACTGATTAATAATCCATATGACGATTTAGCTGGATTAAGGGCTACTTATTGCGGAGAATTAAGAGCAAAAGGACTTTCTGAATCTGAAATTGATAAAAAAGCATACGAAAAGTATCCTGAAATATAAATACGTTGCCCAACAAAGAACTGTGGTAAAAAACAAGCGAATTTCACTTAATTTCTAACCAATACACTTCTATATCCGTCGTCATCATATATTAATCCTGCTTTTGCTATAGCAAAAGCCTGTTTTAAGACTCCAAAATTACTAATCGGCCTGAACGGGCAAAGGTGTAAAACGCCTCGTCTTAAATCCGGTGCATACTTGCTTTTGTCATGCTGCCACAAATAACTTGCGTGAACAAAGCATAAAGCGTATCAGGCGTTTTAAAGGCTACCTGTGAGGCTGTATAATTCAAAATTAGTCTATCTTTAAAATCCTAAATTAACATCTCTAACATAGGGATCTAAAGCAAAACGCCTCACACGCCTTATACCTTTGCCCGTTACCCAATATTACCAACTGATGAAAATAAAAAGGCAATCTATTAATTCTTCTTTGGGTTATTTGACAATAATTCCTTTGATTGCGATTATACTATTCATTGTTAATAAAAAAGAGAATACATCTATAAAATATGATGTTTGCCATAACCTAAAAAAAAAGATTTTTACTCTTGACAAAAGTATATACATAACGCCTAATTCCGTATTTAATGACGTCGATTTAAACTTTTTAAAGGAAAATTTAAACTTGAATTTAAATGATTGTGGGGGCGATTTAATAAAATATAGCTCTGATATAAAGCATTTAAAAAAGTTAAAATTAATTTACAATACTCCTAAATTATGTCCAGGTATACACTACCGTAGTTATTTTACTATAACCCTCAGAGATAAGCTACCTTTTGTTGAAAATGATTTTATTCAAATAAGCTCTATTGGAGATAGTTTATCAAATTATCTTTTAGAGGAGGAAAAATATTCTAAAGTAGTTTTTGATTTTAAAAAAAATGACAATTCTAAAAAAGTATCTGATATATTAGATGAAATTATAAGAGGATATTCTATAGCTTACGATTCATTGAGTTTTAGAAAATTTAAAAGATCATTTTGCCAAATAAACGAAAAAGAGATTGAAGATTTAAAACTAGATTTTAAATTAATAATTCCAACTAAAGAAGGTATTAGTGGTCGACCACCAGCTCCTGCACCTCCACCTCCATCCCTTAATAAAATAAATGTAATTAAAAACCCTTAAAAGAATTAACATTGGGTAACACGGTTTATAAAACATAGCTAATTAAGTGTTTAATCGAAAGGTTTGTGTTTTATTTGCTAAGACCGCCAAGTTTTTAATTTGGCTTATAAACTGAGAAGTTAAATCAAAATATAAAAAATTGGCTCTGTGCTAAACCCAAAATGTAGTATCTTTTTACACGCTACGTTTCATACACTGAGCCGTTACCTACAATTATGAAAATCCGCATTCTATTAATATTATACATTCTGATTTCAGCTTGTAAACAAAATAAAAAAGATACTCAAGCGGAAATTATTACTGATAAATCAAAATCTGAATTAAAGAATAAAACTGAAATAATTATTCCTGAAAATATCGATTCTGAATTTAAATTTTTTCTTGATTTTTTTAATAAAGATTCTACTTTTCAAATAAGTAGAGTTGATTTTCCAATTAAAATAAAGGATTTCCAAAAAGTTGAATTTGAGCTGAACGAACGAATAATAAATCAGAGTGAATATGTCCTAAAAAATATCTCTATAAATAAGACATCTGAAAAAGAAGTTTTTGGAGAATATGAACAGATTATAATAATCGAAAATGAAAATGCTCTAATCGAAATTAACGGAATTGAAAACGGAATAGCAATTGAATATGAGTTTAAAAAAATTAATGGAAAATGGAAGTTAATAACTTGGACTAACCAATCAACATAAAAAGAACTGTAGGTAACAAAGAACTGTGGTAAAAAACAAGCGAATTTCACTTAATTTCTAACCAGTACACTTCTATATCCGTCATCGTATATTAATCCTGATTTTGCTATAGCAAAAGCCTGTTTTAAGAGCTTATTACAGACAGCTATTAAAGCTAGTTTTTTACTCTTTCCTTTAGCTACTATTCGATCGTAAATTGCCTTGCATGCTTTGTTGTATTTACAAGCATTAAAACTGCACATAAACAGTAGGTTTCTTAACTTCTGGTTACCTATTTTACTTATTCGTGCTCTTCCATTTATGCTCGTTCCACTTTGCCTTATTATAAGCGTTAATCCAGTATAACTGCATAGTTCACTTCCACTTTTAAAACGTTCAAATCCATCGGTTAAAACAACTAACATTAAAGCAGTCTTATCTCCTATTCCTGGAATGCTTTTTAAACGTGTTAGAACATCTTGATGCACCTGTTTTACTAAGGCTAGCAACTTATCCTCTATTAATTTTATTTCTTTCTGTACTTGTTTTAAACTGCGTTTTATAGAACTGACAACTACTTTACTTGGATTTCCTAAAACGGACTCGCCATGTAGTTTGTTTTTATACATAGTGCTTTGTTTGGTCAGCATGGACAGTAGTCTAGTCATTTGAAGGCATTCTATTTGATGTTTAGAATTACCTTGCCACAGCTTTAATTCTAACTGTTGTGCATAAGCACAAATCAATTTAGAATCACTTTTGTCTGTCTTTATTTTAGACAGATGTCTTCCTATAATTCCGCTTTCGCGAAAGCGAACTCGTAAAAGTCAAGTGTATAAATCGCTTTACAGATAAAGGATTCTCTACCGACACTTTCTTACCTGATTCTAATAGATAATAAGCCAGTTGGTAATGATAATATCCAGTAGCTTCCATTACACAATGACTGTTATCATCTAACAACTTTACCAACTTTTTAAAGCCTGATACGTTATTCTTAAACTGATAGTATTTACCATCGGAATCGGTAACATCAAATACCAAATGACTGATGTCTATTCCGAAATATTTAATATCTTTATTCATTATAATATGTTTTTGGAAAGGACAACCTACGCGAGTTTCAACAACTTAAAATCGAGGTCTTAAAAGCCTCATAGAACTGTACGAAATCTGTGTAGAAAAGAGAGGGGATTTTCAATGTTGACGAGATCTGAAGTCTCTACGTATATAATAACCTTATTCCTCTCTTTTGTTCTTTCTATTTATAAACCTTTAATTTAGTGATTTCAAACTTAAGCCGTATATAATTTATTGCTGGCTTTTTGCTTACTTACGAAAGTCCTCGCGGACTTTCTTGGTCGGTAATTATTTACTAAATTAGTTGCTTAAACCGCGCAACAAACCATATACAACAACGTTAGCAATAATTAACCAGAACACCGAAAACCAACAGATTATAATTAAATAAACGAATGGAAAAAGTTATTTTCGATACAAATGCTTATAGGTATTTAGTAACCAACAAAAAAAATAAAGGTATTGATGCCTTAATCAAAAAAGTAAATCATCGAGAAAAACAAAATGGAATTGAATCATTATTAAATCCAATTGTTGCAAAAGAATTACTTGCGCATATTGCAAATAAAAAAGACAGTTCTTATACAAAGTGTTTAAAAGCAATTAAAGCACTTTATTATCATAGTGGAAATAATACTGATTATTCAATGATTCCTACACCTGAGTTATTAATCAGTAAATCATTCTTTAATAAAGTTATTAATCGTAGAGTTGAAACAAATAAAGCATTTGGACAAATGGTTTATCACTTTGCTAAGAATCCAAATAAATATGTTGAAACAAAATTTCAACATAAATTGAATTTGAATGCTAAAGATGTAAAAGACGTTGAACAAGGGTTTGCAGAAGAAATGGAAAAGTTTCTAGAAGTAATTGACCCAAACCGAAATGGATGGAATGTTTTTGAAAATGACCCAATTGGTCGCAAAAAAGCTCTTGAAAGCGTAAGAAAAGAAGAAACATCAACTTCTATTGCTTTAGGATATCTTTTTATAACTCGTGGATTATTAGTTGAAGAAGGTCAGTTAGAAGCAAAAAGTCAAGATGAATTAATGAATGAACTTCGCCCAATGGCAGAAAAGTTTATTAAAGTATTTCCTGAACCAATAGCTCTTTATAAATCGGTTATGGAAAATATGATAACTAGCGATTTTAATTTATTCGAAAAGAATAGAGCAAACTTTATTTGGGACATTCAAATGATGTTTTATATAGGACAAAATTCTGTTCAAGATTCTAAAATGATATTTGTAACATCTGACAAAGCAATGATTAAAAGCGCATTGGGAACTAATCCAAACAATACTATTTTGAACTTTGATGAATATATGGAATATCTAGGATTAAAATAACTATTGCTAACAAAGAACTGTGGTAAAAAACAAGTGAATTTCACTTAATTTCTAACCAGTACACTTCTATATCCGTCATCGTATATTAATCCTGATTTTGCTATGGCAAAAGCCTGTTTTAAGAGCTTATTACAGACAGCTATTAAGGCTAGTTTTTTACTCTTTCCTTTAGCTACTATTCGATCGTAAATTGCCTTGCATGCTTTGTTGTATTTACAAGCATTAAAACTGCACATAAACAGTAGGTTTCTTAACTTCTGGTTACCTATTTTACTTATTCGTGCTCTTCCATTTATACTCGTTCCGCTTTGCCTTATCATAGGTGTTAATCCAGCATAACTGCATAGTTCACGTAAATCATGCATAATTAATTGTTGGCTTCTTGCCTACTTACGAAAGTCCTCGCGGACTTACTATTCGGTTTTTATTTGCTAAATTTAGTGCTTAAACCACGCAACAAACCATATACAACAACGTTGTGCGCAATAAACTAAGCATTACAATTATTTGGCATTCAAGGATTTAAAAAAAAAAATGAAAAATAACATTAAGCTGTTTATTACTTTTCTAGGAACGATATTTCTTATAACGATACAATCATGTAGTCAGCTAAGTGAGCTTGAGCAAATCTCTAAGAGACTTAAAGAGGCTCCCATTGATTCTGAACAAGAATTTTCGGGCTATGTGACATTTATGGAAGTTAGTTGGAAAGACACAAAACGTCATACAATGGGTAGCGGGAAAGATATGGAATTGACTGAAGATGGAGAATTGCTCTCTGACTTCAAAACTATTAGAATTACAGTTTATGAAGAGAAAGGGAAAAGCTTGGGGATTTTATTGTCAACAGACAATAATGAATTTGATATGTTATCAAAATATGATTATCAGACTTTGAAGAGTAAAAATCAAAGAGTGAGATTGAATTTGACAGCAAGGAAAGTTGATGATGGTGTGTGGAGGTTGGCTAAACTGACTTCTTTTTCTCTTGAGGAAGGAACACCTATAATAGTATTATAAAATTGCACACAACATAGAACTGTGGTAAAATACAAGTGAATTTCACTTAATTTCTAACCAGTACACTTCTATCCATTATTAAATAGCAATTTACTTCTGCTCCACCATTTATGCTACATGTGATAAGTATGAATTCTAAAATTGTTTTGTACTTTCACATCTACAACTTAACCAAAAATAACAGCATACCAATGAGATGGCTTACTGGCATTGTGCCTTTGATTGTTGTAACACATTTGAAGGTGATTCGTAATTGATGTATATTTGCACCAAATAATTGAGTTATGTCAAGACAAAGTATATCATTTACAGAACCTAACGACGAATGGCTGAAAGCACAAGTCAATGGAAAAGAATATTCAAGCAAAAGCGAATTAGTAAACGATTTAATTAGGCAAGCTAGAAAACAACAAGTCGAAATTGACTGGATTCGAACTAAATTGGAAAAAGCGGAAAATAGCGGATTTACAAGCGAATCAAAAAATGAAATTTTAGCTCAATCAAAAACTTTATTGAATGGCTAAATATCGATTAAGTAACGAAGCTAAAAATGACTTAATCCGAATCCATCACTATGGAGTTAAAAAATTTGGAATGACTCAAGCGGATAAGTATTTTGAATCATTCTTTAAATATTTTGAAATTATATCCCAAAGGCCTTTTTCATTCGAGTCCGTTGATTATATAAAAAAAGACTACAGAAGATGTGTTTGCGGAATAGATAGTATTTACTATAAAATAAATAATGACATTGTTGAAATAATGGCAATTGTCGGAAGACAAGATTTAAACAACATACTGTAATCTCAATAAAAGAAACTGTTGCCAACAAAGAACTGTGGTAAAAAACAAGTGAATTTCACTTCATTTCTAACCAGTACACTTCTATCCATTATTAAATAGCAATTTACTCCTACTCCACCATTCATGCTACATGTGATAAGTATGAATTCTAAATTTGTTTTGTACTTTCACATCTACAACTTTAGCTAATACAAACAACTAAGTGAATTCATTTCTAGTTGTATCTATAGCTATTGTGTTAATTAGTTTAACCATATGGAAAATTTGAATAAAATAGAACAAGAACTTAATTTGAATTTTCCATCTATTTATAAAAAGTTCTATTTGGAATGTCAAAAATCTGTTCCAAAGGGTATGGTTGGAACTGACTTATTTCACAATAAAAGTGAGCTAAAAGAATGGGCTTTAGAATTGTTAGAAGAAGATAATGCTGAAAACTTTCTGACTGACAATGACTTTGTTTTTATGATGCACCAAGGATATATGTTTTGGTATTTTAAGATAGATGGAAATGAAAATCCAAGTGTTTATTTTTATCGAGAAATGAGCTTAAAACCAGATAAACTAACTGATTTAAAAACATTTCTATTGGAATATCCGAAAAACTAAAATGTCAAATGCAAAAAACAAATTCTAAATTCTTAAAAAATCAATTAGAAAAATTTCTATCAGAGAATGAGGTAGAAAACTTCATAATGGAAAATTTTGAGGAAATAGAATACATTATCAAATATGACCCAACTGAAAAACAAGAATCCAAAACAAATTCGGATGATATTATGAAATTATGGTCTTTACCAAACGTAATTGGAAAGCAATTAAATTTGAATAACGTTTGTGAAAGGTTAGTTACCTACAAAAATGAAATTCCTCTTTGGATAAAAATAGAATCAACGGATGACAATAATGTTTTGAAGTTATTAATAAGTAAAAGATTTAGAAAAATAAAAATAATAGATGAATGGCACAAAGACAATGAATATAAACCCATTCTAATAGATAAAACATCATACAATCGATTAGACGACTCTAATTTAAACAAATAGAAAAGAGACCATCAAAAATAAAAACACACCTTCAATAGTTCTTAGTTGTCTTTTAACCTAATCATAAATATATCATGCCTACTTTTTTCTTCAATCACATAGCTCTTTCTGTAACAGATGTGGATACATCTATTGCGTTTTTTCAAAAAGTACTTCAATTAAAAGAAATTAAGAATACCGCCTCTGACTCAAAAACGAGATGGTTGTCCCTTAATGAAGGCAGACAATTGCACTTGATTCCACGACCTGATTTTCAGATAAAAATTAATAAAGCCGTACATTTTGCTTTAACCACAACTGACCTAGATTCCTTTATAAATACCTTAAAAGAATTGGACGTGGAATACTCAGACTGGTTAAACACACCTAACAAAGATTACATACGCAAGGATGGAATAAGACAGGTTTACTTTCAAGACCCAGATGGGTACTGGATTGAAATTAACGAGGCTATTTAATATAGCATTTCACAGGCATCCATTTTTTAATTAGAAAATCCTAGACTTTTTAAGTAAATACTCTTCTGTAAGAAACAATTTTAGTACTACTCTACTTCTACTGCTATACTGGCGGTTCTCATACATAACGATTTAAAAACACTACTACTTTCCTGTTATGCTTTGATGTGATAAAATCAATTTTATATTCATGCCGTGCGCACACACGCTATATATTTAATTGCTTAATTTAGTACTATTATCAATAGTTGTTACTCGCTTACTTTTTTTACCAAAATAACCTTGCGGTTAAAGCCGTTACTATTCTCTAATATACCTTTAGGATTAATTATGAAAAGTAAACTGAATTTTTTACTCCTTATGACAACTATTATAATTTCCTTTTCATGTAAAAATGAAAAAGAGGTTATTTTAAAAGAATCCATAGATACTTTAAAGTCAGATGTTTCAAAGGATAAACTTCAGACTATAATAAAAAGTAACCTTACCACTACACATACTCCTCGTACATTGAGTAGTGACTACACCATTCACTCCATAGGACACAATGATGTACTAGACGATACTGAAAAAGACACTACTTATACCATAGGTGACAACCGATACATGATAGCTAAAAAAGGTTATTTATTATTTAATAATCATAAGATCGAGCTAGAAAATGAAATGAGAATAGAAAAGGCATTTCTAACTGAAGACAAGAATAATATATTCTTATTCTATACCTATGCCGATTATGATTCTGCAGGTAGTAGAGCCTTGTCGATCGACAAAGAATCTTTAGAGATAAAATGGAATCAACATATAGGCGCTTTTAATTTATCAGAACCGGTAATAGATCATGATGTGGTTTATATTTCTTCTTTTGGGCATTTCAGTAAATTATCATTAAAAACTGGTGAGTTTTATTGGAGATTAGACGATTTATATGAAAAGTATAAAATGAATAATTTAATACAACTTATCACTTACGACAGTATAAATCTATACATTTATCCTGAACGCCATCCATCAAAAAGTTATGATAGCTTATTTGTAAACGACGTGACTGGAAAAATAATTAAGGACCACGCAATAGACCGCGCTTCTAAGAACTAAGAGTGACGCATGATAATTCTCAATTGCTATGTGCTTTTCAAAATAAGACTATAGCTATTTGTAGTATAAACTTAATGGAATGCCTTATTTGCGTTATATCTTTGACTTCTTCCTTCAATTAACAAAAGCAAAGCAAGAGGCTACAAATAATATTAATTATTACTTTATAAAAACCCCATGATCATAGAACAAGAAGAAAAATTTAAAGAAGTACATTCTAAAATAGAAGGAGAAATAACCGAACAGAGCTTCTTTAATATGTTCTTAAAGTTATATCCTGACGTGTGGAAAAAGCATAAAATTATGTTTTCTAAATTTAATAGGAGTAAACAATTCGGCCAGACCATTCCGTTACCCAAACCTGAAGTTTCGTTGAGAAAAGAAATTAGAACGTATTTATTAAAACTAAAAAAGCAGAACTAATTCTGTTATGACACTGATTGCATGGGATAGATAGAATTCTATTAAAACTATCGTATTAATTCTCAATTACAGGCTTTGCCCTACCTACCTAGTTCATTTATCATATAAATATTAAGATTATACTTGTCTCGCTTTCGCGAAAGCGGAACTTAAATCATTCCCTTTACCACCCTATCTACATTCATGAAACTAATAAAACCCCATAAAAACCAGACGGTAGTTTTTATGGGGTTTCTGTAGAATTTATAAAGGAATCACTTATAACTCATATGCCATAACGATATTCTTCTCGTTCTTAACGGCTGTTTCTATTTTCATGGTTCCTTCCATTTTAAGTTGGGTATGCCAGCTCAATGCTTTGGACAGTATGTGCGGTGTGTGGCCGCCCAGTGCATAGGCTTCTTCAAAATAACTAAGAAGCTGTGTTTTATAATCTGGATGCACACAGTTTTTAATGATTAAAAGCGCTCTTTCTATAGGTGCGAGACCTCTTATGTCTGCCAGGCCTTGTTCTGTAACGAGTATATCTACATCGTGTTCTGTATGGTCTGTATGCGATACCATAGGTACTATGTGAGATATTTTACCTTCTTTTGATATGGAAGGACAGGCAAAAATACTGAGGTAACCATTTCTAGCAAAATCACCAGAACCGCCTATTCCATTCATCATATTAGTACCTAGAATATGGGTAGAATTTACATTTCCATAGATATCAAATTCTATGGCGGTGTTGATTCCTATAATTCCTAGACGGCTTATAACCTCTGCAGCGTTGCTTATATTTTGAGGTCTAAGTAGTAGTTTTTCTTTATAATCTTCAAAATTTGCAAAGATTTTATTAGAACATTCTTCGGTCACAGTTATGGAAGAGGCAGATGCAAACAAGAGTTTTCCTGAATCAAAAAGCTCAAAGGTGCTGTCTTGCAATACTTCTGAATACATGGTTAGGTTCTTGAACCTGCTGTTTGTAAAACCAGATAAAATAGCGTTAGCTGTTTTACCTATTCCGGCTTGTAAAGGCAATAGAGATTCTGTTAACCTGCCCTCTTCTACTTCTTTATCTAGAAAATCTAGTATATGTTTTGATATGGCCTTAGTCTTATCATCTGGTGCAGAGATTACTGCTGGACTATCTGGTACTTGTGTATAAACTATAGCTACTACTTTATCGGTATCTATTTTAATGAATTGATCTCCTATTCTAGTGTCTGAATTTACTACTGGTATGACCTCTCTATTAGGTTGTTTTTTTAAGGTTTTCACATCGTGAATACCGATTAAACTTTCTGGAAAGGATGTGTTTATTTCTATAATTATTTTATCTGCATTATCTGTAAATGCTGGAGAGTTACCTACAGATGTTGTAGGTATAATGTAACCATCTTCTGTAATTGCGACAGCTTCTATAATAGCAACATCGATTTTAAAGGTATCTATTTTCTGTAGCATGTCTGCCGTCTGTCCTAGATGTTGATCTACATACAGTACCTCGTGATTATTAATGCTTTTTCTAAGTGTTGGGTCTGCCTGAAAAGGCATTCTTTTATATAGTGCGCCGTTTTTTGCAAGGTCTGCATCGGTGTCATAACCTAATGATGCACCGCTTAAAACGGTTACTTTAATATCTTCGGTAAGTGCTCTTTTTGCCACCATAGGTAAAACAGACTTACTGTCACCAGCTTTTGTAAAACCACTTACTCCTAAAATATCTTTATCATTAATTAAAAAAGCGGCCTGTTCTGGTGTCTGAATTTTATCTAAATAAGGGGCATATTTTATTCTTTCCATAATATGATGATTTTATAATTTTAGGGTTAAATAATTCTGTATTTATATAAAATAAGACTGCAAAATGAGTTTTTAATAAAATACAGTCGCAATTTATGTAAGATATTCAATGTCTTTTTATTGATTAAAGACAATGTTTTATTAATTTAGTGCATTCAAGTAAAAAAGTCATTTTATGGATAACAAGTATTATTTAACCGAGGTAGATAAAATTTCTAAAAGTATATTTTGTTATCACAATCCTATGGACTCTATTTTAATAGAACACCATAGTCATAAAAAAGGACAATTTTTATATACAGAAGGTGGTGTGGTACATGTAAAAACAGATACCAGAATGTATTATTTACCTGCTAGACATTATATGTGGATACCTGCAGGTGTGCGACATTCTATCTACCCTAGTTCTCCTAAGGTGATTATGAGAAATTTATACTTTCCTATTAAGAAAAGTGCTAATGAGTTTTATAAAAAAGAAGGCATCTATCACATTAATAACCTTTTAATGGAACTGTTGCTTTATACTAAAAACTGGAATGGCGATATAAGAAAATCTCAAAAAAATAAATACCCTATAGTAAATGCGTTTAAAACCTTGCTAGAACAAAGTGTTTCTAATTCATTACATCTAGAACTACCACACCCTACTGACACTAAATTAATAGGTATTACCACTTACCTATCTGATAAGATAGACGAAGAACATTTGTTACCTAGCCTGGCATCAAAATTTAGCATGACAGATAAGTCTCTATATCGTCTTTTTAAGAAAGATCTAGGTATGTCGTTTATTAAGTACTACACGCAGTTGAGAATATTCAAATCTCTAGAATATCTAGTAAATTCTGATTATAATATATCACAAATAGCAAATATGGTAGGTTATAGCAGCTTACCTACTTTTAGTAACACCTTCAGTAAAGTTATGGGTAAGCGCCCGTCAGAATACAGAAGGTCTAATGAGATTTATATGTAGTTTTAGCTTACCAATTGCGAAACTTATCATTTTCAAGTTGAAACGTTATAAAACTGCCAAAATATGATGCTTGTATTATTTCTGTGATAGTTTGTTTCTATTTTTCGCTTTAAGCGCTATAAATCAACAATATACTGTAAAAAATATACAACCTGTTTTGATATAAAGTGTCTATATAATGTACAAAAATGAAATTATGAGTCCTACAATTAAAGCGATAAGCATCTTAAGTATCTATTTATTCCTAGCCTGTAAAACCGATAAGGATACTGCGATAGAAACCAAAACAGAAACGAAGGTTAGTAAGAATGATGTCGTTACTGATAAAGAATTTAACGATTACTGGTATTCTGGCACTGCAGAGTTGAATAGTTATGACCTGAAGCAATCACGTTATGGAGATATACGCGAGGGCGAGGTAGTTCTAGTTTTTGTAACAGAACCTTTTTCTTTAAATAAGCAGGTAAAGTTAGATCACCCACAAGAGGCTGGTGATGATAATGTGTCTGTTATGAAGCTTAACCATGTTAGAAAGTTTACTACCGGTGTTTATGATTATTCTATTGTTAGTTCTAGTTTCACACCAGTAAACACAGCAAAATATTCACATACTTTAAAATTAAACACGAGTATACAAGAATGGTGCGGGCATACTTTTACTCAATTAAATCTAGAAGAAGACTCTTATAAATTTAAGCAATTTTCTTATTTTGAAGCCGACGGTGATACAGAGAAAAATATTCCTGTTGCGATGTTAGAAGAAGAATTAATGACACGTTTAAGATTAAATAAAGGACAGTTACCTACTGGAGATATTGATTTAATCTTCTCTACCATTTACAGTCGTTTTGCATACAAGAAATTGCAACCTGCAAAAGCTAAAATAAGTAAAACTGAAACTGCTGGTCTATCTAAATATACTATCGAATATGTAAATTATGATAGAAAAATAACGATAGATGTACTAAAAGAATTCCCTTATAAGATCATGTCATGGACAGAAGATGATGGTGATGGACTGGTTACTGAGGCTACTTTAAAGAAAAGTATCAATGAGCCTTACTGGGAACAAAAAAAACTGTCTGATGAATCTAAAAGAGAAGAATTACAACTTAAGAATTAGATAAATATATACTTTTAATACATTTATTTTAATCTCTAGTAATCTTATTATAAGAATACTAGAGATTTTTATATAAAAATGTTAATCTATTGATTAAACCTTTAAACATTTTTACAGTCTAAACTTGAATCGAATAAATTGCTTTATGAGTATGTATAGGATGTTTGCATCAATTTTGATAAAAAATATCTTTACTGTTCAAATGCGATTCTCACTTTTCAAAAAGAAGAGCAAGCAGTAATAACATTTACTAAAGCAATCGATTACCCAATAAGTACTAGTTATAATAGTATCTCAGCCCAGATAATATTATAAGTAGACAGCCTTTCTTTTCCCTATCCAAAACTAAGTTGTTTACTCTAGCCCATAGTTTCATTTTATGAAACTATGGGCTTTTGATGTGTCCGTTATGAATAAATCCACTGTTAAAGTAACTACAAAGAGACTAATGGAACTATAAAAATGTGGTAATTATGACCTTTGAAAGATTCAAAAAGTGAATTAAAACTATCCTTAACCATCAATTTTAACCCAAAACGACTATGAAAAAGCTCATTTTATTAACCGCAGCATGTACCACTATACTATTTGCTAGTTGTAAGAATAAACCTGATGAAACTACGGTTACAACCGCTCAAAAAGAAGTGACCACAGCATCTGTTCAAGAAGAAAAGAAAGAATTAAAATTTACCAATGAACAATTTTATGATGCCGATGGAAATTTTCTAGAAGAAAAAGCAAAGGATGCACTTATAGAAATGCTAGAATATCATGATTACCCTATATTTGATGGATTGAGAGAAAAGATATGGTTAACAGATTATAATAAAGGTAACTATCTAGAACTAGGACTAGCGTCTGTCATGTTTGTGAATAATGAAACTGATCAATACATGTTAATGGACATCTTTTTATTACCTGGACAGATGTTAGGAGAACACATGCATTATGCTGCAAAGGGTAATCCAGCAAAAATGGAAGGCTGGTTAATAAGACATGGAAAAAGCTATATAGTAGGTGTAGGAGAAGATAACAGCGATCAATTCCCACAAGTGATAGTACCTAATTCACATTGGGATGGAAAAACGACTACTCATCATATTATAGAAGCCTTTGAAGGTGATTTTGCAAAATTAGCTGAAGTAGAATCGGCACACTGGCAAATGGCTGGACCAGATGGTGCAGTAATTACCGAGGTAGGAAATGTACATACTAATGAAGGAGTGCGTAGGTCTGATCCTGCGATGAATTAATAAAACAAAAAAACTAGAATAAATGAACATCCAGAAACAATTGATAACCTTACTTTTTATAACAGTAAGTAGTATTGCGCTAGCTCAAGAAACTAAAAACCAGATTCAGGCAGATTTTACAAATTACCTGAATTCTATCGTGAATATGGAGCTAGAAAAATCTCTAGATTATATGCCTACAGAGTTTTTTGACATTATTCCTAAAGCAAAAATGCTGGAAGTAATGAAGCAAACTTTCAATAATCCAGATATGGAGATAGATATAAAGAACCCTACTATTTTAAAAATAGACGATGCTCAAAAAATAGAAAACAAGTATTATTCCCTTCTCACCTATTCTAGCCAGATGGACATGAAAATTAATGGTGAAGAACATGAAACTGAAGAAGATAAAAAACTACGTATAAGCATGACCAAAACTGCTTTTCAACAAAGCTTTGGAGCAGAAAACGTAGTTTATAATGATACCACTGGATTTTTTGAAATTCAATCTCAAAAAGATGTTTATGGAATATCTGATAATGGTAAAACCGGATGGAAATTCTTAGTATTAGAAAAGAATCAAAAAGTTATTTTAGAAAAATTACTTCCTGCACAGTTAATTGAAAATCTATAAATTTTATTTAAAAAATGACAAAAGCCTACAGATTCCATTACCAGATGCTGTAGGCTTTTACTTTTGGCAAATTATTATTATCCAATTTAAAGATTTCTTTATCATCTCCAATAGAATAAATTTACATCGATAAAAATAACAAATGAATTGGATTCTTTTAATTATCGCCGGTCTATTTGAGATAGGTTTTGCTACCTGTCTGGGTAAAGCAAAAGAAGCCACTGGCACCACAGCTATATACTGGTATCTAGGTTTTGTTATTTGCCTAGCTATAAGTATGACTTTACTTATTAAAGCGTCTCGAGAAATCCCAATAGGTACCGCATATGCTGTCTGGACTGGTATAGGTGCAGTAGGAACGGTTACTTTGGGTATCTTAGTATTCAATGAACCTGCTACTTACTGGAGACTCTTTTTTATTACTACATTAATCATTTCTATAGTTGGTTTAAAATTTGTATCTAACTAGTTCCACCTACCCTATTTACGCTCATATTTTAATTACAAATTACATAAATAGCTATTAATTAACATTTTAACTTATTTATTGTTGGTTTTATTCCGCTTTCGCGAAAGCGAGATCATTAAATTATTGTTAAACACTTTATAATAACTAAACGATAGGTTAGTTTTGTACCGTAGTTAGAACTAATGGCTAGAAAAAAAGAATATAACGAGAGTGAAGTAGTTGAAAAGGCGATGAACCTATTTTGGCGCAATGGTTATGAAACCACTTCTATGCAGATGCTTGAAAAAGAAATGGGCATCAATAAATTTTCTATATATTCTAGTTTTGGAAGTAAGCATGGATTGTTCTTGGAGAGTTTAAATTGTTACAAAACAAAGGTAAACGAGATTCTAGAGAAGTTTAAAAATGCTGATAATGGTATAGCAGATGTGAAACAGTTTTTCTATGATTCGGTTGATATTAATTATAAAGGACAGCATCAAAAAGGCTGTCTTGTAACTAATACGTACAATGAATTTTCTGAAAGCGAAGATGAATTAATTAAAGAACAAATGGGTTCTTTTATGGAACATCTCAAATCTTTAATCATAGAAAAATTAAAAACAGATACTTCTAAAAGTGAAGAACTGGTGCTTAAACAAGCTAACTATCTATTGCTCGCAAAGCATGGCCTAGCTGCCGCTTCTAGAGTAAATAGCAAACAAGAAATTGAAGATTACATAGAAATGACTTTCTATAATTTATAACTATTTTTTTACACTATAACTAAATGATTGTTTAGTTATAATTAACATAAACAACATAAAAATTAAAATTATGACAACTTTAAAAGTTCACAACATCGAGAGTGCTCCAGAGGAGAGTAAACCATTATTAGAAGGATCACAGAAATCGTTTGGAATGATACCAGGTTTACACGGTGTTCTTGCCGCGTCTCCACAATTACTTAAAGCGTATCAGCAACTTCATGAATTATTCATGAATTCATCTTTCAACACAGATGAGTTAACAGTAGTATGGCAAACGATAAATGTAGAGCATGGATGTCATTATTGTGTACCAGCACATACAGGAATCGCAAAAATGATGAAAGTAGATGACGCTATCACAGAAGCATTACGTAATGAAACACCACTAGCAGATTCTAAACTAGAGGCACTACGTACATTTACATTATCTCTAGTACGCAATCGTGGTAACGTTTCTCAAGAAGATCTAGACACATTTTATGCTGCAGGTTATGGAGAGCAACAAGTACTGGATATTATCTTAGGATTATCGCAAAAAGTAATTAGCAATTATACAAATCACATCGCAAACACACCTGTAGATGCTGCATTTGAAAAATTTGCTTGGAAAAAATAAAATGTAAATCCCCTTAAATACATTTTTAAACGGTAGACCTTCCTTGAGCAATTTAGGAAGGTTTGCTATTTAATAGATTTAGTAAACTTAAAAAAAACAAAATTATGAGTATTTCCATCGAGAATAAAGTAGCTTTAGTAACTGGTGCAAATCGAGGAATAGGTAAAGCAATAGTGGAGTCGTTTTTAAAACACGGTGCAAAAAAAGTTTATTTAGCTGTACGAGATATTAATTCTACTAAGGAACTAGAAGATGCTTATGGCGACCAAGTAGTTACCGTACAAGCAGATGTATCTAGTACAGAATCTATTAATGCACTTGCTCAACAAACTAGTGATGTAGAAATAGTAGTGAATAACGCAGGTATAGGAAACCCACAAGGTACTCTAGGTGAAGATGTAGAAAAAGATTTTGAAAATCAACTGCAGGTAAATGCATTTGGTTTACTACGTGTTGCAAATGCTTTTGCTCAAACACTAGAAGATAAAAAAGGCGCATTAGTACAATTAAATTCTATCGCTTCTATGAAGAATTTTTCTCAACTCTCTACCTACTCTGCTTCAAAAGCCGCTTCTTATTCTTTAACACAAGGTTTAAGAACAGAATTAGGTCCTAAAGGTGTGAGCATATTAAGTGTACATCCTGGACCTATAGATACGGACATGGCAGCAACAGCTGGTTTTGAAAATGCATCATCAACAACTGATGTTTCTGAAGGTATCATGAAAGCGTTAGAAGCTGGCGATTTTCACTTATTTCCAGACGAAATGGCAAAACAAGTAGAGAGCGCTTATGAAGGGTTTTCTGAAAATGTAGTCTTAGCAGACTTTTCTTAATATTAATAATCTCAAAAAATAAAATAATGATCAAGGTATCTGTAATGTATCCGAACAGCAAAGATGTTAAGTTTGATACAGAGTATTATAAAAATAACCACTTACCTATGGTTGCTAACAAATTAGGTGACGCATTAAAAGGTCTAGAACTAGATCTAGGAATAGCAAGTAAAAACCCTGGAGAGTTAGCACCGTATGTAGCGATTGCTCATTTAAAATTTGATGATGTAGCTTCGTTTCAAGCGGCATTTGGTCCACACGCGGCAGTTTTTGCAGCAGATGTAGAGAATTACAGTAATGTACAAGCCGATCTACAGATAAGCGAACTGGTAACTTTTTAAAGATGAAAGAAAAATTAAAAATTGACATTGTTTCTGACGTAGTATGCCCATGGTGTACCATAGGTTATAAACGATTAGAAAAAGCTATAAATGAGCTAGGAATTCAAGATCAAGTTACTATAGAATGGCAACCTTTTGAATTAAATCCTAACATGCCTGTTACTGGTCAAGATTTAACAGAGCATATTGCTGAAAAGTACGGTTCTACTCTACAACAACAAAAAGATTCACGACAGCACATGTCTGACGCTGGAGAAGAACTAGGATTTACTTTTGATTATTTTGATGGTATGAGAATGGTAAACACCTTTGACGCTCATGTTCTTCTAGAATATGCAAAAGAATTTGATAAACAAACTGAACTAAAAATGCGATTTACAACAGCATTTTTTAGTGAACGTAAAGATGTATCAAAAAGAGATGTACTTAAAGAAGCTCTATCAGATGTAGGCCTAAATGCTGAAGAAGGACTGGCAAGACTAGAAAGTGACGAAGCTCGTAACGAGGTTAGAACTGCTCAAAGCTACTGGCAAAATCTAGGAGTAACATCTGTTCCTACTATAGTTTTTGACAGAAAAAGTGCCGTTACTGGAGCACAACCTGTAGATACTTTTAAACAAGTTCTTAATGAATTAATGAAAGAAGATTAACACACCATGTATCTTCAAACATCTAATCATTTATAAATTAAAAATAGATCTAATCCATTTAAAATGGATTAGATCTATTATAATACTATATCAACTCATTCATAACTCCATAAAACTATTACCACTATGAAACTTAACTTACTTACTTTATCATTATGCTTTTTACTACTAGCTTGTAATGATAATAAACATGCAACAACAGCTCAAGAAATAGAGCCTGAACCAACTCAAGAATTCCAGAATAAAGGCCATGAACTGGTGTATCAAATGGTTCAAAAAGTAGGTGATTATCAAAAGTTACTGGATAAAAAAGATGTCTCTTACACTTTAACTTACCGCACAGCAGACGGAAAACTTGATGTCACCAACGAGAAATATATTTTTGATGGAGAACTTTCTTATGGATATTACCATAAACATGAAAGAACTCTTCCTGATCTAGACGGTATTATTGAGCAAGGATTTGACGGTAATGATTACTGGTTAAAGAATAATGAAGAGCAAATAATTGAGCAAAAGTATCTGGACAAAGTAAAATTTAACAGACCTACTAATTTCTATTGGTTTGCCATGATGCCTAAATTATTAGATGACAACCTTGTGTATGAATATGTAGAATCAAAAACCATAAACGATAAAGAATATGATGTAGTTAAGGTTTCTTTTGACCTAGCCGAAAAGAAAGCTACTGATATTTATCAGGTTTATATCAACAAAGAAACCGGTCTAGTAGATCAGTTTCTATTTACTGTCGCAGATTACAATGTCATAGAGACTCCAGCTTTAATGCAAGTTGAATATGAAAATATAAATGGAGTATTATTACCTACCACTAGAAAATATAAAAAATCTTCATGGGATGCTATCGTGACAGACGCTCCATGGGTACAAGTAAACTGGACTGATATTAAATTTAATAACGGTCTTACTTTAAGCGATTTTCAATTATAATTTGACAAAAGTCTAACAGTATTATTTAAGAGGTTTAATTAAATTTAAACCTCTTTCTTATTTAAAAAAAACAAGATTTATGCAACCTTTGACAAGACCCAAAGTATTATTCTTTGATGTAAATGAAACTTTATTAGATATAAGCCCTTTAAAAGTTGAAATAGGTAAAACTTTAAATGGCAGAGAAGATCTGCTATCATTATGGTTTACCACTATGTTACAGTATTCATTAGTTGCATCAGCAGGTGATCAATATGAGCATTTTAGTTCCATAGGTGCAGCAACGTTACAAATGGTTGCCGCAAATAACGATATAGAGTTATCTCAAGAAGAAGCTAGAGATGTAGTAGTAAAGTCATTAAGAAGTTTATCTGCACATCCTGAAGTTAAAGGAGCACTGTCTCAATTAAAGAAAAATGGGTACAAATTAGTTTCATACACTAATTCCTCAAACGAAGGAGTAAAAAAACAGTTTGAACATGCTGGTCTCACTTCGTACTTTGATGAAATGCTTAGTATAGAAGATGCAGGTAAATTCAAGCCATTTAAACAGGCTTATAATTGGGCAGCAAATAAAATGAACGTCTCACCAGAAGAATGTATGCTAGTCGCAGCACATGGTTGGGATGTTGCTGGCGCCATGTGGGCCGGTTGGAGAGCTGCTTTTATAGCCAGACCTGGACAACAACAGTTTCCCCTTGCTGATAAAACTGAAATACATGCAACCGATTTACAAAAAGCAACCGATATCTTAGTAACCTACAAATAGATATTAAGATCTAAAAACAGTTGCCACCTTAACCTTAATGATCATGAATAGATAAATTAAAGTTTCCACTACCTTTACTTATCTTAATATACCATAAATCATGAATACATTTATTTCTATTTTAATAGGTTTTATAGCTTTTTTACACCTTTACATCATGTATTTTGAGATGTTTGCTTGGGAAACTAAAGGTCGTAAAGTATTCAGTGATTTTCCTAAAGAATTATTCGGACAGACTACTGCGATGGCAGCTAATCAAGGACTGTACAATGGTTTTCTCGCAGCTGGTTTAATATGGACATTCTTCATAGAAAACGAAATATGGAAAGATAACGTGAGTTTATTCTTTCTAGCTTGTATCGCTATAGCTGGTATTTACGGAGCCCTTACAGTCAGTAAGAAAATTATATTTGTACAAACCATTCCTGCTGTACTAACTATTATTTTAATTTTAGTATTCTAAAAGTATCGTTATTGATTAAAAAGGTTATTAATTTCACTGCAAAAGTTATTCTAGTAAGCTCCATACTTATTAGTCTTCTGTTTTTTTTGCGGTTATAAATATGTAGAATACCACCTAAAAAAATCTCTTAGCACACCTTTACATCACATAGAATCAGGTATTCATAAAACAAAACCCTTACCAGATAATATTCTCGACACATTTAATGAAATGTATAAAACAAAACATGTAATCAGTTACATTAATGAGTCATTATTTGAAAATCGTAGTGGTAAATATATGAGTGAAGAGACAGCACAACTAATAATAGTTCATTATTCTAGTAGGCAAAATAGATATGGATTTCCTAAACTAGTTCTAGCGCATCAATTAGAACAGCAGTTTTCAGATGATCAGCTACTCGCATTTTACGCAAGTAATTTTGACTTTTTAAATAACAATACAGGCTTTTACAGCGCATCGTTACACTATTTTGATAAGAAGTTAGAAGACTTAAATAGAAGAGAGGCTGCCACATTAATTTTAATGCTGGACAACCCTAGAATGTATCATCCACATAGAGCATCTGCTCTAGAACGACTTAACCAGCGGTTAGAACTATTAGGTTATTAGAAAGATCCTTATGTAAAAATTATATAAACTAAAAACGCCTCGCAAATTGCGAGGCGTTTTGTATAAATAAAAATCGAGAAGATTACTTCTTGAATTTTGCGTATTTGTTTTTGAACTTGTCGATACGTCCTGCAGTATCAATAAGTTTGCTCTCCCCAGTATAGAATGGGTGAGAAGTACGAGAAATTTCCAATTTGATTAATGGATATTCAGTTCCTTCAAACTCAATTGTTTCACTAGTGTTAGCAGTAGACTTAGTTATGAATACGTCTTCGTTAGACATGTCCTTAAATGCTACTAATCTATAATTCTCTGGGTGTATTCCTTTTTGCATGACTTAAATTCTTATTCTTTTGCGGCTGCAAATTTAACTGTTTTTATTTAAATAACAACCTTTTAATCCTAAATTAATTTAAAGCAAATGTAACTCATAAAACCATAGTTCCTAGCTTTATATTTGCAAACTCAATTAAAAATCTTTTTAGTGGACAAAACGATCAAAAGAAATTCCTTTATTTTAGGAACCGTAGGCGCATTAATCACTCTAGCAATTTACATATACATGTGGCAAGCACAGGATTATTTAAATCCTTTGTTAAACACTTCCATATACCTTTACCCTATTCTTATAGGTGTCCTCGCACAAGTATGGGGTAGACTCGCTTTAAAAGGTAATGTTTCTTTTAAACAAGTCGTTCTAGCCTACTTCATTTGTATTCTCATGATTTTTATAACCGAGTCTGTTACATATTACATTTTACTTAATCATGTAGACACAAATGCAAAACAAATATTACTAGACGCATGGCGTGGAATTACCGAAAAAGGACAAAACAGCCTTGCAAAAAGTGATGTATTTAAAGCCCCTACTTATTCTTTATCAGAATTTGCATTAGGTTTTGCTACTAAAACACTCATGTTTACCGTACCAGGTTTAATCACAGGTTTAATAATCAGTAAAATACCACAAACTGGTAAGTAATTATTTGATCGTTATATTTGAAACATACAACATGACACTTTTAAATGAATAATTTAATAAAAGAAATACCGGTTAAGTATGGCCTTATAGGTTTTACCTTAATTATCGTCGCTTACTTTGCTATGTGGCAAATAGATCTAGGACTGTTCTTAAATCCATTAATCACTTATCCTATATCTATTATTGTTTTCATATTAGGTGTGGTGTCACAAACACAAGCAAAAAAGCAGCTAGAAGGTTACCTAAGTTTTGGAACTGCCCTACTCTATTTCATATTCACCATTGCCATTGCCCTTTTAGGTTATGTTATTGCTGGTTTATTAATCTTTAACATCATCGATCCTGGTGCAAAAGAAGAACTGGTAGAATTAAGCATAAAAGCAGCCATGGAAATGAGTAGTACCATATTAAGTTGGTTCGGTATGGAAGACATTTCAGGTCAGGTATCAGAAGAGCAAATACGCCAGCAAATGAAATTTAGCCCTACACCATTTGGTTATGCCAGTCTTATAATAGGCTACATAGGTAATATTATTATGTTTACCGTAGGTGGCCTAATTTCTAGTCTTATCATTAAAAAAGAAAAACCTTACGAGTTTGAATAAAATGGACCTTTCCATAGTCATCCCATTACTCAATGAGGCAGACTCCATCCCAGAATTACAATCCTGGATAAACCGTGTAATGCAAACCACGGACTTATCTTATGAAGTGATTTATATAGATGACGGTAGTACAGATAGCAGTTGGAGTATAATAAGTACGCTTTCGCGAAAGCGAGAACAAGAAAATTCTCGTAACCCAATAAAAGGTATTAAATTCCAGGCCAATTACGGAAAATCACAAGCCTTACACGCTGGTTTTAAAATGACACAAGGTAACGTAGTCATTACTATGGATGCAGATTTACAGGATTCTCCAGACGAGATTCCTGAACTTTACAAGATGATTACCGTAGGAAATCACGACCTAGTAAGCGGCTGGAAAAAGAAACGCTATGATAGTGTTATTTCAAAAAATCTACCTAGCAAATTATTCAATTGGGCAGCGCGTAAAACTAGCGGTGTACAACTTAATGATTTTAACTGCGGTCTTAAAGCATATAAAAGTGCGGTCGTAAAAAATATCGATGTACATGGTGAGATGCACCGTTACATACCAGTGCTTTCTAAAAACGCTGGTTTTACAGACATTACAGAAAAAGAAGTCATTCATCAGGCACGTAAATATGGTACTACTAAGTTTGGTTATGAGCGATTCATAAACGGTTTTCTAGACCTTATAACTATAGCTTTTATATCTAAATACGGTAAACGACCTATGCACCTTTTTGGCACTCTAGGTGTTATCACGTTTATGATAGGTTTTATAACAGCAGGATATGTAGGTGTTTCAAAATTGTATCGCATGGCTGTAGACCTTCCTTATATTCTAGTTACTGATAATCCATGGTTCTTTATTGCACTTACCACTATGGTTTTAGGTACGCTTTTCTTTATAGCTGGTTTTTTAGGCGAGTTAATTTTGAGAAATGGTAATCAAGGCGATCGCTATAAAATTGCTGAAGAAATTTAACACCACCTGTTTACTTAGAACATCGAGATTAAATTTTAAAAGCCTTTTCTATTTGATATGGAGAAGGCTTTTTACTATTCATTTAAATAATAATAAAGCCACAATAGCAGACTATGCAACAACTTAAAACAACAACGAAGACTGCTCAGTAATTCTTATCTTTGTATTTAGAATACAAGCCAACAACACATGAATAAAGAACAGATCTTAAAAACCGCACAATCTTGGACTCAAGCACCTTTTGATGAGTCTACTGTAACACGTACTCTAGCATTAATCACTGCAAATAATGACGAGTTTCAAGAATCTTTCTATAAAGATCTAGAATTTGGTACAGGTGGTATGCGTGGTGTCATGGGTGTTGGGACTAATCGTATCAATAAATATACACTTGGTAAAAACACACAAGGTCTTTCTCAATACTTAAATAAGCAGTTTCCTGACGAGCAAGTAAAAGTATCTATAGCCTATGATTGCCGTCATAATTCTAAAGAACTGGCACAAGTAGTTGCAAACGTTTTTAGTGCAAACGGCATTCACGTTTATCTGTTTCCAGACTTGCGCCCTACTCCATTGCTTTCTTATACGGTAAAAGCAAAGGACTGTCATGCAGGTATTGTATTAACGGCTAGTCACAATCCGCCAGAGTATAATGGCTATAAAGTGTACTGGCAAGATGGCGGACAACTTGTACCACCACAAGACAAAGAAATATTAGATTTAATCGGTTCATTAGAATTTGCCGATGTGAATTTTAATGGTAATCCAGAGTTAATAGAATTACTAACTGATGCAGACGATAATGTATTTATAGACGACAGTATCAAAGCAGGTAAAATAGCAGGAGATGTAGATCGCTCACAATTAAAAATAGTTTTTACTAGTCTACATGGTACTAGTATTACTCTAATTCCAGAAACATTAAAACGTGCTGGATACACAAATGTGCATATCGTAGAAGAACAAGCCGTACCTAATGGTGATTTCCCTACGGTAAAATCTCCTAATCCAGAAGAGCCAGAAGCGCTTAAAATGGCAGTAGATCTTGCAAATGAGATCGATGCTGACATGGTCATAGGTACAGATCCAGATTCTGACAGATTAGGTATTGCTGTGCGCGATACAGATGGTAACATGAAATTACTTAACGGTAATCAGACCATGGTTGCCATGACCGATTTTTTATTAAAGCAAAGCGATATAAAAGCGATGAAAGATCCGTTTATAGGATCTACTATCGTTTCTACACCTATGATGCACGATCTAGCGCATGCATATGACGTAGAATGTAAAGAAGGTCTTACTGGTTTTAAGTGGATTGCAAAAATGATTAAAGACCATCCACAACAGCACTTTATAGGTGGTGGCGAGGAAAGCTTTGGTTACATGGTAGGTGATTTTGTACGTGATAAAGATGCTGTTACCGCATGCTTACTAGCTTGCGAGATGTATGCTTTTGCAAAATCAAATTCATCAACCGTTTATCAAGAGTTGATAAAACTATATCTTAAATACGGCGTGTATCAAGAGAAATTAGTCTCTCTAGTTAAGAAAGGAATCTCTGGAGCTGCAGAGATTAAACAAATGATGATAGACCTAAGAGAAAACCCACCTAAACAAATAGGCGGACAAGATGTCATTATAGTAGAAGATTATGCTGCTAGCACTAGAGAAAACAAGCATTTGAATAAAACTGAAACTCTTGATATTCCTAAATCTAATGTTTTAATCTTTTATCTAGCAGATGGCTCAAAGATTGCAGCACGACCTAGCGGTACAGAACCTAAAATAAAGTTCTATATCTCTGTAAAAACAGCGCTGGACAAAGTGGAAAATTACACCCTAATCCAGACACAATTAGAAGATAAAATTAAAGGCATTCTTGCCAGTTTTGATATTTAATAAATGAATTATTTTAAAGAGATTTTACAGTATGCTAAGCCTTATAAGCGTTATGGTATACTGAATATTATTTGTAATATATTTTATGCACTTTTTAGCACATTAACTTTTATAGCGTTAATGCCAGTGATGAAAGTATTATTTCAAAACACAGAACGTGTTGATGAAAAACCAGAATGGCTAGGTTTACTAGATGTAAAAGATTATCTAGAGAATTATGTAAACTGGTATGCCACTACAGTCGTTGATCAAGATCAAGAAAAAGCATTGATAGCAATGATTATTGTTATTGTAGTTCTTGCATTGCTTAAAAATGTTTTTGGATACCTAGGAATGTATTTTATTACATTCTTGAGAAATGGAGTGTTGAGAGATATAAGAAATGAACTTTATGAAAAGATCATGCATTTACCGATCTCCTTCTTTTCAGAAAAGAGAAAAGGTGATGTAATTGTTAGAACCAGCAGTGATGTAGAAAAAATTCAAAATAGTTTTTTATCTATACTAGAATTAATAGTTAAAGAACCACTTAATGTAATCTTTACTCTGGGCGCCATGTTACTTATAAGTCCTGGACTTACAGTATTTGTATTGATCTTTATACCTATTTCTGGATTCATAATTTCTAGAATTGGTAAAAAATTAAAAAGTCAATCGACCGATGTGCAAAAAGAACAAGGTTATTTTACATCGTTATTAGAAGAAACATTGAGCGGACTAAAAGTCATTAAAGGCTTTAATGCTGAAGACAGATTAAACAATACATTTCAAAAAAGTACCCAGCGTTTTTACAAATTCTCAAATGTATTACAGTTTAGAAGAAGTATGGCAGGACCTACTAGCGAGTTTTTAGGAATATGTGTCATTTCTGGATTATTTTGGTTTGGTGGAAAAATGGTTTTTGGTGGAGATTTAAATGGTGAGTATTTTGTATCTTATATGGCTTTAGCATACGGAATATTAACACCTGCCAAAGCTATTGCAAAAGCTAGTTATGGTGTTAAAGAAGGTAATGCGAGTGCAGAGCGTGTTCTAGAAATACTGCATACTAAAAATGAGATTGAAGATAAAGAAGGAGCTGTTTCTATTCCCGCTTTCGCGAAAGCGGTAAACGTAAACAACATCACGTTTTCTTATCAAGATGAACCTGTTCTAAAGAATTTCTCGCTTAATATACCTAAAGGAACTAGTGTTGCTCTAGTAGGACAAAGTGGTTCTGGAAAGAGTACGATTGCAAATCTATTGACCAGATTTTACGATGTAGAAAATGGTACTATTACTATAGATGGGCAAAATATTAAGGACGTAACTCTTAAGAGTTTGCGTGATCAAATGGCTATCGTTACTCAAGATTCTATCTTATTTAATGACACTATCGCAACTAATGTAGCACTAAGTGATAAAAATGCTACTGAAGAACAGATTACCGATGCTTTAAAAATTGCCAATGCATGGGAATTTGTCAAAGACTTGCCAGAAGGTATACATACCAACATAGGTGACAGCGGTAATAAATTAAGTGGTGGACAGAAACAACGACTTTCTATAGCGCGTGCAGTACTTAAAAATGCCCCAATCCTAATTCTAGATGAGGCAACTAGCGCACTAGATACAGAGAGTGAACGACTGGTTCAAGATGCTCTTGAAAAAGTTATGAAAAATAGAACCTCTATCGTTATTGCTCACAGACTGTCTACTATTCAAAATGCAGACCATATAGTAGTGATGAAAAAAGGAGAAATAGTAGAACAAGGTACGCACAGTGATTTATTATCTAAAGAAGGTCTATACCATGGTCTTGTAGGTATGCAAAGTCTTGTTTAATTAAAAATTAAAAACATGAAAAATTTAATTCTTTTAGTAACATTTCTAGTTGTCACTTTTAATGTAACAACGGCTCAAGAATCTGTAGCATCTTTAATGGACAAAGCTCTTAGTGAAGCAGTAGAATCTGATAAGCATGTGATGGTAAAATTTGAGGCATCTTGGTGTGGCTGGTGTCATCGCATGACTAAGCAGTTAAAAGACCCTGCCATCGCTTCTTATATAGAAGAAAATTATGTGTTGCTACCTATTGTTGTTTTTGAAAATGGGGATAACATAAAACTAGAAAACCCTGGATCTAGAGAATTAATTACTAGTTATAAAGGCGCTAGTGCTGGTTTGCCTTTTTGGGTGATACTAGACGCGAGCGGTACAATAATAACGACTTCTTTTAATGAAAAAGGAGATAACCTAGGCTGTCCAGCATCTAAGGACGAAGTGGCTAGTTTTATTAAAAAATTAAAAGCTACATCTAATTTAACTACTGATAATGAGGCCTTAATAACTAAGATCTTTACAAAGAGTTAATTAACTGATTTTTAAAACATACTCTTTAATGAGTTCTATTTTACGCCGATTTAATTCTGAAGAAGAAAGGATAGATGCACCTCAAAAATTCACATTCCCTTTTCTTTACGAACCACATCCACTTGCTTTAAAAGCAGCGACACAACTAAGAAATTTTTTAGATGGTCTAGATAATTGGTTTTTTGATTTAAATCTAGGTCCAGAAGATTATCAGCATCCCTTAGGGAAAATGTTTGGGGTACTTGTCGTTAGAGATAAAGAAGGTAAATTAGGACATTTATGGGCACATTCTGGGGTTATAAACGGAGAACAAAAAGAGACTGAATTTGCTCCTTTGGTTTTTAATATGTTTCAGGAAGATGGTCTTTATGCCAAAGAAAATGGTATTTTAAGTACGCTCACTGCTACTTTAGAATCGTTAGAGAACGACACAGACTACCTTGCCAATAAAAAAAGGCTAGGAAAATTAAAGGTTGAAAATGAACTTTTAATTTATAATCAGCGTAAAAAACATTCAAATCTCAAAGCAGAACGTAAGAAAATAAAGGAAGAAGCAAAATCTACACTAAGTAAAGTAGATTTTCAAAAATTAATAGACAGCCATCAAACAGCTGGTATGCATGCAAAATTCTTGCTTAAAGAATATAAAGTATATCTAGATTCAAAAGTCGTCCCTCTAGAAAAGGCTATTGCTACTGTTCAAAATGAAATAGACCAAATTAAGTTAGATCGTAAAAACCTGTCTAATAAACTGCAGACTTGGATTTTTGAAAATTATAATTTTTTAAATGCAAACGGTGAGCGTAAAAATGCTATTGAGCTTTTTAAAAACATACCTCCTTACTTACCACCATCTGGAACTGGAGATTGTGCCGCGCCTAAATTATTACAATATGCTTATTTAAATGATTTACAGCCGCTCGCCATGGCAGAATTCTGGTACGGTGAGTCTTTAAAATCACAAATACGTAAACATGGTCACTTCTACCCATCTTGCCGTTCTAAATGTGAACCAGTTTTAGGACATATGCTACAAGGTCTAGACGTAGACGATAATCCTATGCTAGAAAACCCTGCTATAGGTAAAGAACTACCCCTTATTTATGAAGACGATTACCTTATGGCTGTTAATAAGCCCGAAGAGTTTCTCTCAGTACGAGGTAAGGTCATAGACGACTCTGTAGAATCTAGAATGAAACAACGTTTTCCAGATGCCACAGGACCATTAATTGTACACAGATTAGACATGAGTACATCAGGTGTTTTATTACTTACTAAGTCCCTAGATATTCATAAAAAGGTCCAAGATCAATTTGAAAGACGTACGGTTAAAAAACGATATGTTGCTTTATTAGACGGTATGGTAAAAGAAGATAGTGGTTATATATCTCTAGCTTTAAGAGTAGATCTGGATAATAGACCTTTTCAAATGGTCGACCCTGAATACGGTAAAAACGCTCGTACAAGATATGAAGTTATAGAACGTAAAGATGGTAAAACTAGAGTGCACTTCTACCCTATTACAGGACGCACACACCAGTTGCGCGTTCATGCATCCCATCCATTAGGATTAAACTGTCCTATTATAGGTGATGATTTATATGGTTTTAAAAAAGACCGCTTATACTTGCATGCCGAGCAGTTAGAATTTATACATCCTGTAACTTTACAGCCTGTCATTTTAAATATTCCTGCACCATTTTAAATAATTATTCTTCTTGTGAATAACTAGCTGGCATTCCTATTTTAAGACCTATTTAGTCATCGTATTTTTACGGTAAATCTCTATTTTATGTCTCAAGAATTTAATTGGTTGTTATTTTTAATCATCGGTGTGGTGATCGGTGCTGTAGTAGCGTGGTTTTTTGCAAAAACTCGCTTTGCCGGAACTCTCAATGTACTAGAGTCAGAAAAAGGGCAATTAAATAGCCAGCTATCTCAATTACAACCTGCGATACAAGAACGTGATCGTTTAAAACATGAGAACAGTCAGTACAGTGCACAATTAGCGCAAAAACTTGAGAGCCAGAAAGAATTAAGTTCGAGACTAGAAAAACTTGATAAAGAATATCGTGAGGTAGCTATCGAGAAGGAGAATCTTAATGTATTACTAGCTGAGCAACGTACCGCTTTTGCGAAAGCGGAAGAAAAACACACTGAAGCACAAGGAGAGATTGAGAAATTAAACGAGAAATTTACTAAGGAATTTGAGAACCTTGCTAACAAAATCTTAGACGAGAAAAGCACCAAATTTACCGATCAAAACAAGAAGAATATCGAACAAATTTTGAGTCCGTTACAGGAGAAGATTCAAAGTTTTGAAAAACGAGTGGAAGATACTCACAAAGACACTATCGATAGACAAAGTTCTTTAAGACAACAAATATTAGGTCTTAAAGAATTGAATCAACAAATGAGTAAAGAAACGAGCAACCTTACCAAAGCACTTAAAGGAGATGCTAAAATGCGCGGTAACTGGGGAGAATTAGTCCTAGAACGTGTTTTAGAAAAATCTGGCTTAGAAAAAGGATCTGAGTATGAGGTACAACAAACTATTAAAACCGAAGATGGCAGGACCCTATTTCCTGATGTAGTCGTAAATCTACCTGGCGGTAAGAAAATGGTTATCGATTCTAAGGTATCGCTCAATGCTTATGAACGCTTTATTAATGAAGAAGATGAAGATCTACAACAACGTTATTTAAAAGAACACGTTGCTTCTCTTAAAAAACACGTCGCAGATTTATCTGGAAAAAGCTATCATGATTACCACATCGATAGCCCAGACTTTGTACTTCTTTTTGTACCTATAGAACCAGCATTTGCCATGGCGTTAAATTATGATGGAAATCTATACAGTGAGGCATTTGATAAGAATATAGTTATAGTTACACCTACCACTCTATTAGCGACATTACGTACTATAGACACGATGTGGCAAAATGAAAAACAGCAAAAAAACGCACTAGACATAGCAACAGCTGCTGGTGCTTTGTACGATAAATTTGTAGGTCTTACAGAAGATTTAATTAAAGTAGGTTCACAACTAGATACGGTTAAAAAATCTTATTCTGCTAGTATGAATAAACTTACTGAAGGTTCTGGAAACCTAGTAGGTCGTATAGAACGTTTAAAAAGATTAGGTGCCAAAGCTAATAAATCTCTGAATGAAAAACTGGTAAATCGTGCTATAGAAAGTGATCCAGATTTTCTAGAAGCTAGTGACGAAGAACAACGACTAAACTTATAATATTACACTATTACGTAATAAGAATGAAATATTACACAATAACGTAATAAAATACATTTATTACACTTTTATGTAATAAATACAAATATTACCTAATAATGTAATATATTTGAATTATTACACTTTTACGTAATAATTTAAAAGTAATTTATGCAAGTAGTCTTAGCAGGTGATATAATAGGTTCTCAAAAGAACCAGCCAGATGATTATCTCAAGATCATAGAACCTATTTTAAAAGTACATTCTAAAAATGGAATGTATCAAATATATCGTGGCGATAGTTTTCAAGTATGGATGGATAGTCCAGAGCAAGGTTTATTAACCTGTCTTAAATTAAAAACTGCGTTGAGAAAAACCGGTATGCTAGATGTAAGAATAGCAATAGGTGTAGGCGATGTACAAGTTATAGATAATGATATTGCAAAATCTTCTGGAAATGCTCTAACACAATCTGGAGAGTTATTAGATTCATTAAAGAATAAGGAGCAAAACATTATGGTAAGAAGTGGAAACCCACTGGATTATTATATGAATACTGCATTAAAAATTGCTCTTATTTATATGGATGATTGGACAGAGAATGCAGCTGCCATTTTATATGAAGTTTATAAAAACCCTACTATTACCCAACAAGAAATGGGTGATAAATTAGGTATTAAGCAAGCCACTGCTAGCCGCAGACTAGATCGTGCCCATTATAAAGAGACAGATGCACTTCTACATTTATTTAAACAATACTATAAAGACGTGAGCCATGGAAGTATTAATTAAGTTACTAATAGCACACTTTTTAGGTGATTTTATTCTACAGACCAATAATTTTACTAAACAAAAAGAAAAACACCAGCTACGCTCCTACCACCTCTATGTTCATGCGGCAATTCATGCACTGTTGTCCTGGATTCTTCTTTGGGATTTAAAATACTGGTATGTGGCCCTTATCATTTTAGTAACACATTTTTTAATAGATGCAGGTAAACTATATTTCACCACTAAGAAAAACAGCCGCTGGTTATTTACCATAGATCAAATAGCTCATATTTTAATACTCGTAGTTCTAGCAACAAATACATCGGGAATTAACTTTATTATAAATGAACAGTTTTTACAAATACTATGGCCATTAATCTTATGTGTATTATTTCTTACTAGTCCTGTGGCCATCATGCTTAAAATATTTTTTACTAGATGGACTTTAACAGAAGACGACACCGGAATTTATGGACTTAAAAATGCTGGGAAATGGATAGGTATGTTAGAGCGATTGCTTATATTCTTATTTATTATAACAGACCATTTTAGCGCTGTAGGCTTATTATTAACTGCAAAATCTGTTTTTAGATTTGGTGATTTAAGTAAGGCAAAAAATATGAAGCTCACAGAGTACGTATTAATAGGTACATTGCTTAGCTTTGGAATCGCAATTCTAACCGGATTGTTATTTAAAAATTACATGATATGAAAAAGATTTTAGGAGTCATACTTACCACAATATTACTACTAGCCGTTATATGGTATGCATTTATATATTTCGCTAGCTATTCTGATGGGTACCGTAGTGGAGAATTAATTAAGTTTACACATAAAGGTTTTGTCGTTAAAACCTGGGAAGGCGAGATCTCGCAAGGTATAAGCGGTGCACAAATTTTCTCTTTCTCTGTAATGGATAATCAACCAGAGATTATCGAAAAACTCAAGGAATATCAAGGTAAATATGTGAAGTTAAAGTATGAAGAGAAATTTGGAACTTTCTTCTTCTGGGGTGATACAAAATACTTTATTACCGAGGTTACTAAAGAAAATAGCCCACATTTTAATCGAGATTAATGATGGGAATTCCGCTTTCGCGAAAGCGGAACACTTATCCAATTAATTCTCTTAACAACAAGCACATTTTATGAAAGATACTTTTAAATCTCCAGAACAATCTAGAGTCATGTTATCCTTATTAATGTTACCATCTAATGCAAATTTTTCTGGTAAAATTCATGGAGGTTATGTTCTTTCTCTAATAGATCAAATTGCATTTGCTTGTGCGTCAAAACACAGTGGTGTCTACTGCGTTACAGCAAGTGTGGATGTTGTAGATTTTTTAGCTCCTATAGAAGTAGGCGAAATGTTAACCTTAAAAGCATCTGTAAACTATGTAGGTAAATCTTCTATGGTAGTAGGTATACGTGTAGATGCAGAGAACATACAAACTGGTGTGACAAAGCACTGTAATTCTTCTTTTTTAACTATGGTTGCCAAAGATGAAAATGGTAAAACCGTACCTGTTCCTGGACTTAAAATAAGTAACGAGACTCATGTACGCAGGTTTGCTAGAGCCATAAAAAGAAAACAAATTAAACAAAAAAGCGCCCAAGAAATCGCTGCTGCAAACTTCTCTGACGCTAGTTATAAGGAAGAATTAAAAAATTACAATGTAGAGATTGTGCTTTAAAAAAAACACCTACTTCTAACTCTGTTTATTATAATTAATAGGCAACAGCTTTTTCCTGTTGGGATTCAAATACATAGCCTTGTAATTTTTGTAACGTATTTAATTTTTGATCTGTATTGATCAATAATGATATATTATTATTGCTACCACCATATGAGATCATGCGTACAGGTACATCTTGTAATACTTGAAATAAATGTGGTGTGTCTTCATGATAAATAATATTGTTACCTACCAGACACACGATACTCATACCTTGATCTACATCTACACTAGCTATCTTCTCTAGTTCTTCTACTATAGCATCCAGATGTAATGGATTATCTATGGTAAGAGAAACAGCTATTTCTGATGTGGTAATCATGTCTATAGAGGTCTCGTATTTTTCAAAAATTTCAAATACTTTTTTAAGAAAACCATGCGCTTGTAACATTCTTGCAGATTTTATCTTAATGGCATAGATGCCGTCTTTTGCCGCGATAGCCTTGATTCCTTCTCCATGAACATGATGCGTTATTAAAGTACCATAAGAATCTGGAGACATGGTATTTTTTAAACGTACGGGAATATTGAGATCTTTTACAGGTATAACCGTTTGAGGATGTAAAATTTTGGCTCCGAAATAAGCAAGCTCTGCCGCTTCATCAAAAGATATGTTTGAAATAGCAGTCGTATTTTCTACAAAACGAGGGTCGTTATTGTGGAAACCATCGATGTCCGTCCATATTTGTACTTCGTCTGCCTCAATGGCTGCTCCTACTATAGAAGCTGTATAATCACTACCACCTCGTTGTAAATTAGATACATTACCCTGAACATCTAGACATATAAAGCCTTGAGTAATGTAAATATCTGCCTCACTATTTTCATTTAAAATCCTATCTAGATTTTGTTTGATATAAAAAGAATCTGGCTCGTCATTATTATCGATACGCATAAAATCTAAAGCAGGTAATAATGCAGCGTTAATACCTTCTTGCTTTAAAAATCTACTGAATAGAAAGGTAGACAATAGCTCTCCTTGAGCAACTATTTGATTATAAATCAATGTAGTATGCTCTGAGCCTACAAGCTCTATTAAATTTGTAAAAACATCATTTACATATTCTTGAGATTCCTTAATAAGCACACTATCATTTAATAATTGCTCTATAGTACTTTGATAACTACTAGCCAGTTGTTGTATAAGAATAAGTGCAGATTCTTTTTCATTTAAGCGTATCTGTTCAGATATTTCTACCAAAGCATTTGTAGTACCAGACATAGCAGATAGTACCACCACTTTCTTAGTACCATCATTAATGATGTTTTTTACATGAGTCATGTTTTCTACAGAACCTACTGAAGTACCACCAAATTTTAAAACTAGCATTTTATTAATTTTTAGGTAAAAATACAGCCACTCCTATGGTAAAAGAAAAAATATAACAAAATTAGTTTAATTTTGCACAAGCTGTTAAATAGTTAACAATATGAAAACCATAGCAGATTGTGTTGAAGAGATTTTAGTTACTCAACCATTTCTAGAAGAAGCATTATCTAGACGCATCATTAATTTCTCTGCCCTAGCAGAAGAATTACAAGAGCCCATAAGTGGCATGCTTAGAAAACCAGTGAAAACTGGTGCCATTATGATGGCGTTGCGACGTTACAATCCGCCCAAAGATTTGAGGCATTCTAATAACTTAAAGTCTATTTTAAATAATCTAGGCGATATAACGGTACGATCTAATCTTGTAGATTTTACTTTTAAAAATTCTAGCACTTTATTCTTAAGTCATAGTAAGATTCTAGAGTCCATAAACACAACTATTTTTTATGGATTTTCTAAAGGAATACATGAAAGTAACCTGGTTATATCCATGAGTGAGAAGGAAAAAATACAATCTCAATTTGCCGATGAGATCATGACGAGCACACAAGACAATTTAAGCGCCATAAGTATTGCTTTACCAGAAAATAACACTCAAGTTCCTGGTTTATATTATCAAATATTTAAACGTTTTGCATGGGAAGGAATCTCATTGCATGAGGTTATTTCTACCACAAACGAGTTCAGTGTACTCGTGGAAAATGATACGGTAGACAAAGCATTTTCGGCTATTAAAAAGTTGGGATACACCTAGAAATAAAAGTGTACTATTTAACTAATACGATAGCGCAACAGAAATAGATTCCTTATTAAAATAAGAATACTTGAAGAGATCTAAGTATCAATTTACGTAGAATTATCATCTGTTGCACATAAAAGAAAAAAAGCCGCCTAAATAAATAGAACGGCTATTTTTTTAAAAATCAGATTCTATTGTTTAATAAATCGTTCTACAGAAATTTTATTATCAACCACTAATTGAGCAAGGTAAATACCTGAAGTAAGATCTGACATGTTCAATTGATTTAATCGATCTAATTTAAAAGTTTTTACTTTACTACCAGTCATGTTATAAATCATTAAAGTTCCATTATCTGTATTAGACAAATTAATATTTAAAAGAGAAGTTACTTGTGTTGGATACATTTCAAAAGCAGTAAATGTTTCATCACCATTAGTAAGCAAAGCACCACTTTGACCAGTAGTTACCTGATCACCAGATGTTGATCCATTATTATTAGTTTGATTAGTAACATAATAAAAAGTTACCGCACCTAAATCAGTTGCTGGAGCAGTCCACGTCATATCCCAACTATTTTGTCCACTTCCTGTACTTGTACTATTATGGGTTAATCCATTAGAGTCTGTACGTAATCTAGTTCCTGTTCCTGGCGTCCAAGATCCTATTTTAGTTCCATCAGCAAGTTCTGCAGTGATATTAAAACCTATTTTAGTTGAAGTAGAACCTTGCACATCTAAATTAAGGCTATATGATTGATTTGCCATATAACCATTAGGTAATCCTGTAAGCGCAGCCAATCCTCCAAAGTTTGCAGAAGATACACTGTGGCATTGTGTACATGTCGCACCTCCATCTCCTGGTGAACCTGTAAAATTGCCTGGTTGACCACTAGAAAAACCTACTAGAATAAGTAAAGTAATAGGGATAGCAGTAAGAACGCTATAAAAAGAGTAATTTTTTTTCATAATGTGTAATTAAAGAATTTTATTATAACAGCTTGAAATGACAACCATCAAATAATATTTATTTTCTCAGGTTGTAGCTACTTATTTCAATAAAACTAATTGTTAATTATCACATAATCTTAACGTTATTATACAAAAAGCCTGAATCTAATTGATTCAGGCTTTTTTTTGAGCAATTTAAAAATACACTTACTCTACTCTTTTTGCATTCATCTCGTTGAAAAAGAAGTCATCATTAGGCACGTCAAAGGTGATACCAGTAACTTTACCATAAGCATCACTCTCAAATTTTACAGTTCCAAAACTAAACCATGCCTGCGGCTCGTCCCAATGGATTTCATAAGCATCATAATTAAAATGTGAGAGCGTACTATTTAATAATGGCGTGTGTTCCCATAGTAATTTAAGTTCTCCATTCATTTCTTTTACTTCAAAGTTTCCATAAATATCAGCATGATAGGTACCTATAATTGCTGCTTTCTTTAAAGTAGGTTGCGTTCCCTTAACTTGTTTTGCTTTTCTGTCGGCTATTCTAGTATCGCCCTCTTTCCATTTATCATAACCGTCTAGCATTTCTTTACTCCAGTCTTTCTTATCCCGATTTAAGAAACGATCAAAGACGTAATAAGCAATAGCATTAGTCGGTGCTTTTACCCCATTAGTAAGTACTACAACACCTAGGTTCTCATCTGGTAGCATTTGTACCGTAGATATCATACCATCATAACCACCACCGTGACGCACTCTAAAATTGCCCTGATAATCTCCAAGAAACCACCCCAATCCATAACCAGCATATTGAGAACCGGTAGAATTGCGATTTACTTGATTTACCCCAAAGCTATTATGTAAATTCCACATGTTATTGCGATTCTGCTCAGAGAATAACGTGTCGTTTTTCTTTGAAACCCCATGATTCATATTAAGAATCATCCATTTACTCATGTCATGAACACTAGAAATAATACCACCTGTAGACTGCACGTTATCCCAACCTACCCAGGGAATCGTGTAATTCCTATTATTTGCATCCATAGCATGTGGAGTCGCTACATTCTTATTGCTGCCAAAATCTTTGACACTCACCACCGTATCATCCATCTCTAGAGGTTTTAAAATACGCTCTGTAACATTTTCTTTGAAACTCTTATCAGTTACTTTTTCAATTAACGCACCAGCAGTGATAAACATTAAATTAGAATATCCATAACCAGCTCTAAAATCATAAGCCTGCGGTACAAACTTGATGCGCTTTACTACTTCTTCTGTACTCAACTCTGACTTATACCAGATACCATCACCAGAAAACGTTCCTAAGCCTACATTATGACTCAATAAATCTTCTACCGTAACCATTCTACTTATTGCAGGGTCGTATACCTCAAAATAAGGCAAGTGATCCTGTACTTTATCCTTCCAGTTCACCTTGCCTTCTTCTACCAATTGCGCCATTATTGCCGCCGTAAAAGCTTTGGTGTTACTTGCAATAGCATAAAGAGTATGCTCATCTGGTTTGCGGTTTTCATTCACATCCATCTGGCCATACCCTTTTTCAAAGACTATTTTACCATCTTTAACAATACCCACACTCAATCCAGGAATATTCCAGTCTTTTTGTGTTTGAGAAATGTATTTGTCCAGTGCTTTATAATCTACTTTTTGAGCAAATACAGTTGTTGAAATAAAAATAATAGTGAGAAATAGAATCTTTTTCATAAGTCAGATTTAAGAAATAAAGATAATGGTTGTTTCGCTTTCGCGAAAGCGTGTAAATTACAAATCAAAAATCATTAAATTGCTAATGAATAGTATAAAGTCGTATGTGAATAAATTAACCCAATATCCCACCAATAAGATTTTTGACCGACTTATAAATAAGTAAGTCAACTAATAATTATTTGAATTATATCAGTGAGCTAAGAAAACGTAAAACTAAAGAAATTTACAAACGTTGCTTATTATTAATAGAAAAAGGCTCAGATAAAGAGAAAATCATAGGGATCGATGTTATATCTCAATTTGGTTTTAATCCAAGGCTGTTTCAAAAAAGAACTCTAAAGATTTATTTTGATCTATTAAAAACAGAGACCAACAAACGTGTTATAGAATCTACCCTATTTGGAATAAGTTGGAATAATGAAAACATTACTAATCAACAACTTGATATTCTTTGCTCTTTTGTCACTCACAAAAGTGCATACGTAAGGTATAGCCTAACATACACACTTTGTAAAATAGAGAAAGATAAAGCAATAGATACATTGATTAAATTATCAACTGATCGAGATGTTGACATAAGGGATTACGCCACCTTCGGTTTAGGCAGTCAAAATGAACTAGATACCTCTAAAATAAGAACTGCCTTATGGGATAGAGTTAAAGATAAAGATCAAGGTGTTAGACTTGAAGCTATTTCTGGACTAGCCCAGAGAAAAGATAAAAATATTAGTGAGATCTTAAAGAAGGAGTTCTCTAGCATTCCTTATCATAACCTTTCTCATGTATTAGAATGTATAGAACACCTGAATGACAAAAGTTTTATCCCTATTCTAGAAAACAAAAAATACGAAAACAAAGATCAAAGTATATCAGAGATCAAAAAAAAATGGGTTTTAGCAACTTTGGGTAAGTTGAAAAGTAATAAGAATAACATATGAAATACACACTTTTCGTTTTGGCTTTTCTGTTCGTGATCATTAGTGTTCCGCTAAAATCAATTAGTAAAAAATCTATAACGATTCAAAAAAATAATACGTTATGATCTATTTTGGAAAACAAAAAATCATGAAATACATTTTTGTAATTCTATTATTAACCTTGACCAGTTCATGTAAACAGCAAGAAGACAACAAGTCTATAAATATTGAGTCAACTAAAAAGGAAGAAACGACACCTCTTAGAATATCAAAAGATTCTATAAACACTTCTTTTCCAATACAAATAGAGAATGAGAAAGGATTTATTAAAATATTTGGACAACGACAATTCAAAAACAATCAATTAATTTCCAGTAACTTCACTATATCTATTGCAGATATACCTAAATATCTTTTAGTACAAAATATAGAGAAAGAAAGTTTTAAAATTTCGGACACCGACTTAAAAAAAACGGATACAATTAATATGAATAACTTCGTTATTAAAAATATCAAATTTGAATTTGTGAGAGCAAACACTCTTTATTTCAACGCTGTTCTTCAAAATCCTTTGAACAAAAGAGAAATAGTTGGAAGATTTAATTTATTCTATCAAACCAATAAAAAAGGGAGAGTTTATGGATGGATTGTAGATGAAATAAGAGCGGCAACTATTACAAATAACTGATTATGTAACTCAAAATGAAGGAAGCACTCTATAATTTAATTTTACAATTACGTAACCTTTACCATCTCGAAAACATTTAATTAATGAGTTTTAAGAAGTATTAATGAATAACAAACGACATATTTTACTTTTAATACTTTTGACTTTTAATTTGATTAATTCTCAAAATCAATTAGAAAATGATCAAAAAGAATTCAATCTTATAGCAGGTATCGCACCACTATCATTAATTGATGTTTTTGATGGTATATCAATTCGTCCAACAGTTGACATAAAACTTTATAAAAATTATGCGCTTGGATTAGAATACGGACATTATTTAGACATTGATGGCGAATTTAAACGCGGACAAACTGGTTACTTAATCAAATCAACCTTTAAATATTACTTAAATCAAGAACGCGTTTATGGAAATTACATCGCCTTAGAGTATCAATATAAAGACGTCACCTTTGGTTTAGATGATCAGATTTCCTTACCTAACCAAGAACCATTTTTGAAAAACTATTCAATGAATAGAAAATCTAATCTTTATACACTCAAATTTGGTGAAACAAAATCAATAGGTAAAAAATTTGTAATGGACTTCTATGTAGGTCTTGGAGTCCGTTTTTTAAAATCAATTGCAATTGGAATTAGTCAAGAAGAGCTAGATAATATTAGTACTACAGAAGATAATGAAGATACTTTAATAGAAGGATTTTATATTGAACCTGGCAATTTTACAAGACCTAATTTAACTTTAGGTTTCAAGTTAGGATATAAAATATTTTAAACTATTAAATTAAGACTATATATCTTTAAACAGCAAATAATAAATCAAAGCAATGATTAAGAAGAAGTAAACTCTATTATTAAAATATTTGTTCCAAGAAATGATTGGAAAATAAAAACCTTTAGTACTACCTTTCAATTCATGTTCAAAACTTCTTGGTTGCATTAAAATATCCTTAGTAAGATAAGAAAAGTCTTTATCCTGTCTTGGAGTATTTGATTCAACAAACTGCTCATAGGTTTGTTTTTTTACCTTAAAACAAACGTAAATTAGAAAAAAAGAAATAATCACTAATGTGCCAACTTCATATCTTTGAACTAATGTTGGGTCTAACGTTATACCGCTACTAAATGATCCATCGTATATCTTCATAGTTATTAAAAATTGAACATAAATATAGACAATTAATTAGTCTTTACTCAATAAATTAAACCATCAGGAACTGATTTAGACTATGCAAACACGAATAGTTGGCATGTCAATTCTTACTAACAATACGAAAATTAAAACTTTTTATAATCTCGTGATGATAATATTTATCGACTGTATTCGAACTAGTATATCTTTCGCGAAAGCGAAACCACAAACTAAAAAGCCCTAAAAGCTTAAAACTTTTAGGGCTTTGATTTATAAATTCAAAATGCTTGGTTGAGCACTGCTACTTACTCAAATACATTCTACGTCTTGCGTACAAGTCATAAAAAGCATCGTCTTTAAGACTGTCTATAAATAAGATACTTTCTCCAGTAGATTTCATTTCTGGTCCTAGACGTTTATCTACGTTAGGAAACTTATTGAAAGAGAATACCGGTTGCTTGATCGCATAACCATCTAACTGCGGATTAAAATCAAAGTCAGTTACCTTATTATGACCTAACATAACCTTTGTAGCATAATTTACATAAGGCTCTTTGTAGGCTTTGGCAATAAATGGAACTGTACGAGATGCTCTTGGATTTGCTTCAATGATGTATACTTTTTCATCCTTGATCGCAAACTGTATGTTAATCAACCCTACTGTATCTAGCGCAAGTGCTATCTTCTTTGTATGATCTTTAATTTGCTGCATTACCAGGTCACCTAGGTTAAATGGTGGTAATAACGCATTTGAATCTCCAGAATGGACACCACATGGCTCTATATGCTCCATTATACCAATAATGTAAACATTCTCTCCGTCACAAATTGCGTCTGCCTCTGCCTCTATCGCTCCATCTAGATAATGGTCTAATAAAAGTACATTGTTAGGTATCTTTTTTAAGATATCTACAACGTGCTCTTCTAACTCGTCTTTATTGATAACGATTTTCATCCCTTGACCACCTAATACATAAGAAGGTCTAACTAAGATAGGAAAATCTAATTTCTCAGCTACTTGAAGAGCCTCAGCTGGTGTAGTTGCTGTTGCAAATTCAGGAAAAGGAATGTTATTCTTAAGTAACATTTCAGAGAACAACCCACGATCTTCGGCAAGATCTAGAGCTTTATAACTAGTTCCTAAAATCTTAATACCGTAACGTTCTAGTTTTTCAGCAAGCTTTAAAGCCGTCTGTCCACCTAGTTGTACGATAACACCTTCTGGCTTTTCATGACGTATAATGTCGTAAATATGTTCCCAAAATACAGGTTCAAAATATAATTTATCTGCCGTGTCAAAATCGGTAGAAACCGTTTCTGGATTACAGTTAATCATGATCGTTTCATAACCACATTCTTGCGCTGCATAAACTCCATGCACACAACAGTAGTCAAATTCTATTCCCTGTCCGATACGGTTAGGACCAGAACCTAGAACAATTACTTTCTTTTTGTCAGATACCACGCTTTCATTTTGCACATAGCGCTCTCCATCTGCAGTTTCTATATCTGCCTCAAATGTGGAGTAATAATATGGTGTATCTGCTTTAAATTCTGCGGCACAAGTATCAACGAGTTTATAAACTCTATTGATTTTCATTTCCTCACGTAAATTATATACCTCTGACTCGAGACATCCTAACATATGCGCGATCTGACGGTCTGCAAATCCCTTTTGTTTTGCTTCTAGTAGTAGCTTTCGCGAAAGCGTGCCCACATCATACTTCCCTATTTCTTTTTCTAATAAGAAGAGTTCTTCAAACTGCTTTAAGTACCACATGTCTATTTTAGTAATCTCAAAGATTCTATCTAATGAGATACCCATAGCTACGGCATCATACAGAGCAAAAACACGATCCCAACTTGCGTTAGTTAGTTTTTCAATCACCTGATTATAATCCGTATAACCTTTACCGTCTGCTCCTAAACCATTACGTTTAATTTCTAGTGACTGTGTCGCTTTATGAAGTGCTTCTTGGAAAGAACGACCTATTCCCATTACCTCTCCTACGGCTTTCATTTGAAGACCAAGAGTACGATCAGATCCTTCAAACTTATCAAAGTTCCAACGTGGGATTTTTACAATTACATAATCTAAAGTAGGCTCAAAAAGCGCTGATGTATTACCGGTAATTTGATTATTTAACTCGTCTAGTGTGTAACCTAGCGCTAGTTTAGTAGCAATTTTTGCAATAGGGTAACCTGTCGCTTTACTTGCTAGTGCAGAAGATCTAGATACACGAGGGTTGATCTCGATAGCGATAATCTCTTCTTTCTCATCTGGACTTACTGCAAACTGTACGTTACATCCACCTTCAAATTCACCTATACTACGCATCATGTGGATAGCCATGTCACGCATTTTCTGGAAAGTGCGGTCTGATAGCGTCATGGCAGGAGCTACTGTAATAGAATCTCCTGTATGGATTCCCATAGGATCCATATTTTCAATAGTACAAATAATGACTACGTTATCATTCTTATCGCGTAGTAATTCTAATTCATATTCTTTCCAGCCTAATAAGGCTTTATCGATCATTACCTCGTGAATAGGAGAAACCTCTAAACCTACGGTTAATAATTCGTCATAATCTTCTTCATTATGGACAATAGCTGCACCAGCACCGCCTAGAGTAAAAGAAGAACGTATACATAAAGGAAAACCAAACTCTTGAGCAATTTCCTTTCCTTTTAAGAAAGAAGTAGCAGTGGCTTGTGGCGCCATACCTACTCCTATTTCACCCATCAACAATCTGAATTTCTCTCTGTCTTCTGTAATATTAATGGCGTCTATATCTACACCGATCATATCTACATTATGATCTTCCCAAATACCTTTTTCCTGCGCCTCAATACAAAGGTTTAACGCTGTCTGTCCACCCATAGTAGGAAGTACAGCATCAATTTGTGGGTGCTCTTTAAGGATTTGTTTAAGTGAAGTAGTTGTTAATGGTAAAAGGTACACATGATCTGCCATAGAAGGGTCAGTCATGATAGTTGCCGGATTTGAATTAATTAAAATGGTCTCTATTCCTTCTTCTCTTAGAGATCTTAAAGATTGAGAACCTGCATAATCAAACTCACACGCTTGACCTATGATTATAGGCCCGCTACCTATTAATAAAATGGATTTGAGGTCTTTTCTTTTTGGCATTATAAAGTGATTTTATGGGACTTAGGTAATTTGGTAATAGGGTACAAAAAAAGGCGTCAATTCTAATGAATTAACGCCTAAAGTATAATTAAAGATAAATCATATTATCTTTTGTGTCTTCTTTCAGTAGAAACAGATAATTTTTTACGTCCTTTAGCTCGGCGACGAGCAAGAACTTTACGACCGTTTGCAGAAGCCATGCGCTCTCTGAAACCGTGCTTGTTTCTTCTTTTCCTTTTACTTGGTTGGTATGTTCTTTTCTGTGCCATAGCTTGAAATCTGTATCTATATAATAAAAAGGCTTTAAACCTTAGATTTTAATCGGCTGCAAATATAACAACTCTTATTTTACTTACAACAGGAAATTCACTTTTTTTGAAAATATTTTTCTACTAATTCCTAATCAGTTTCATTTTCAGCTTTAAAGATAATGATAAGATCAATACCTATCTAATAGCTAAGGAATAAAATTTTAAAACTAACATTTCAGTTCTTATCTAGCAATAGCTTTGTATCTATTCCTTGTCTAGACTATTATACTTAAGACTCTTTACTATAGTTTACTATTCTGTCTATCCAATCTTATTGTATATAGTTTAAAACATAATATTACTTCTACTCTTCAAAAACGGTAATTTATATTTGAATTTACAGTAACCGACAAAAGACTTTAATCACTTTACTTTTAAAGGTTATATCCATTTACAGAATAAAACACTACCCTTTCCTGAAAACAAAAACTCCTTAAATCCTTATCTTTGCAAACTTCAAAACACACCTATAATGTTTAACAAAAACATCAAACTGGTTATCACTGCTATTATTGTAGCATATGCCATATATCAATTTACTAGAAACGAGATTCTTACAGGAATTTTCTTAATCTTATTTTCAGGAATCTTCATATTTCTTTACTTTAAAAACGAAATGATTTTACTTGCATTTAATCGTTTGAGAAAGCAAGATTTCCCAGGTGCAAAAAAATGGTTAGATAAAATAACAGATCCAGAAGCAGCTCTAGTACAAAAGCAACAAGGTTATTATAACTATTTACACGGTCTTATGATTTCTCAAGAAAACATGACCAAAGCTGAGAAATACTTTAAAAAAGCTATCGCATTAGGCCTTAATATGGATCAAGATCTTGCAGTAGCAAAATTAAACCTAGCAGGTATCTCTATGATGAAGCGTCGCAAACGTGAAGCAACTGCCCTACTTAGTGAAGCAAAGAAACTAGACAAACAAGGAATGCTAGCCGATCAGATAAAAATGATGAAGCAGCAAATGAAGAAGATTTAATTTTTCTTAGAATATATTAAACAAACAAAAGCCCAATCTTGCGATTGGGCTTTTGTTGTTTATAGTAAATAATTTTACTAAAACTCAAACACCTTTCCATCCATAGCTAGCTCACAGTTCTCAAAGACTTCTCTCGCCTCTGACCTGAAGAGCTCATAATCACCATAACGTGATGAGTAATGTCCTAAAATAAGAGTTCCTACCTGCGCTTTTAAAGCAATAGTTGCTGCTTGCTCTGCGGTGCTATGCTTTGTTCTATCGCAAAGATCTTCGTGGGCTTTTAAAAAGGTGCTTTCATGATACAAAGCTGTAACTCCTGTAATTTGCGGTACGATATCTTCTTTGTAAACCGTATCACTGCAAAAAGCATAACTTTTAGGCTCATCACCATCCATAGTCAACTCTTCATTTGCGATGACTTCACCGTTATCTAACGTCACATCATGACCTTGTTTCACCTTACGATAATAGGCCTGATCTACTCCATATTCTTCACAAGCGACTATATCCAGACGCCTGTCACCTGGCTTTTCTTGAAATAAAAAACCGTGTGTAAATACGCGATGCTCCAGTGGTATAGTGGTTACCGTTAGAGAATCATCTTCTAGTAGAAGTTGTGGGATGTTTTCTACGCTTTCGCGAAAGCGTAAATCAAAAGCTGTATATACCTTTGCTAACTTTAATTGGATTAAAATCAAATCTTTAATCCCTTTAGGACCATAGATAGTTAACTCAGAATCACGACTTAATAAACAAAATGTAGAAATTAAACCTATCAATCCATATACATGATCGCCATGTAAATGTGAAATAAAAATATGCTTGATACGAGCAAACTTAATACGATTTTTACGCAACGCCATTTGCGTACCTTCTCCACAATCTATGAGAAATAAATGACCTTTCATCTCTAGAATTTGAGCCGTAGGACGTGCGTTATCTCGAGGTGTTGCGCTGTGACAACCAAGTATTGTTAATTTCAAATTGTGTGTTTTAATGCTATAAATAGCGTTTTAGAGCAAATAGAAGGTACCGCTGCAGCGTCATGGCAAATAGATCTAAAAGCCTAGATCGCGTTCAATCTCTTCCATCTCTATCACATCTTGTGCTTCTTGAATAGTAGGCACAATCATTAACTCTTCTGGAATCTCATCTATAGAAATGGCAGTATTTACCATTACAAAAGATTGCTTAGAAGCCCTGTGATTATTACTCAATTCTAAAAAGGAAATTAAATCCATTAAAGATGCTTTATCATACTGTAGTAGATCTACGACTACATTCTTACCAGTAAATTGGTCTTTTATTCGGTTTAAAAATGAAGCGAAATCTTTAATATCATCTCGCTCATCTTTTAGTACTATATACTTATCGTGTTCTTCACTAATCATTTCTTCTAATTTTTGCAGCTACTAAATATAAAACTGCCATTCTAATAGCGACACCATTTTCTACCTGATTCAAAATAATAGCTTGATCAGAGTCTGCGACGTCACTTGTAATTTCTACACCTCTATTAATAGGTCCAGGGTGCATGATTACGATATCTTTTTTAAGACTGTCTAACAATTCTCGATTTACACCGTATTGCTGCACATATTCTCTAACACTTGGGAAATAAGAAATATCCATACGCTCGTTTTGAACGCGTAGCATATTTGCTACATCACACCATTCTAGAGCTTTTTTGAGATTAAGCTCTACTTTCACCCCTAGAGATTCAATATGTTTAGGTAAAAGAGTCGCAGGACCACAAACCATAACCTCGGCTCCTAGTTTCTTAAGACAGTAAATGTTTGATAACGCTACACGACTGTGTAAAATATCTCCCACTATAACTACTTTCTTACCTTTAAGACTACCTAATTTTTCTCTTATGGAATAACTATCCAGTAACGCTTGAGTAGGATGCTCATGAGCGCCATCTCCTGCATTTACTATTCTAGCGTCTACATGCTTAGAAAGAAAGACTCCAGCACCAGGATGAGGATGCCTCATCACGACTAGATCTACCTTCATAGCTAGAATATTATTTACTGTATCAACTAAGGTCTCTCCTTTCTTAACTGAACTTTGTGCCGCACTGAAGTTAATCACATCTGCACTCAATCTTTTTTCAGCAAGTTCAAAAGACAGTTTTGTTCTTGTAGAGTTTTCAAAAAAGAGATTTGCTATGGTAATATCTCTTAAAGAAGGAACCTTTTTAATAGGCCTGTTGATCACTTCTTTAAACTGATCTGCAGTTTTGTGAATTAAATTGATATCCTCGACGGTAAGGTATTTAATCCCTAAAACATTATCAACACTCAACTCACTCATTAGTCTTCATTTTTTAAAAGGTAAACAGCATCTTCTCCTCCATTCTCTTTCCAGAGCACTTTTACTTTTTGATTATTTATTGCATCTACCTGTCTGCCATTATAATCTGGCTGTATAGGTAAATGTCTAGAAAATCTTCTATCGATAAGAGTTAACAACTCTATAGTATCTGGCCTACCAAAAGATTGCAAAGCTGTAAGTGCTGCGCGTATGCTTCTACCAGTATATAACACATCATCCACAATTACTACACGCTTATTTTCTACTAAAAAATTAATCTCTGTAGAATTTGCTTTTAATGGCTCATCATTTCTTCTGAAATCATCTCTATAGAAAGTAATATCTAACAAACCAATTTTTAAGTTTTTAATCTTATAGTCGGTTTTTAAAATTTCAGCAAGTCTATTCAGCAAAAAACTACCTCTAGGCTGCAAACCTACAAGCGCCGTATTTTCAAATGTGTCGTGATTTTCAATTAATTGGCAAGCTAATCTGTGAAGTATAATATCCAGAGCTGCGGCGTCGAGAAGTAATTTTTGACTCATGAAACCAATTTAATTTCAAAATTATAGCAGTAAAATTACTGCCTATACTAGCAAAGATAAGTATTTTGAACTGTCCTTAAAGTCTGTATTTTATTTATTGAAATAAAAAAGGAAGTTTACATAAAAATGCCTCCTATTAACCACAAAACAAAAGCATAAATCTGGTTAAAAAACTTCGTATCTGTAAGGCCAACTATCAAATACGTGACCACATTTATATTTTAATTGTGCACTATCACACAACCAGCATCTTTATAATCGAAAAACAAAAAGAAATAAAAAAACCCTTATCAGAAAACTGATAAGGGTTTTAAAGTTTAGAATTTAAAAACTATTACTAGTTCTTACCTTCCATTCTATCTTTAAGTGCTTGTAACTTAGAGTTTGCATCACCTAATGTAGGCTTAGACTCTTCAGCAGACTTAGCAGCTGCTTGTTGTACATTCTTAGCTTCTTCTTCTTTATGAAGAATCATGTGAGAACCTACTACACGCTTAAATTCTTTGTTGAATTCAATGATCTGGATTTGCGCCTTCTCACCTTTCTTCAATTTAGAACCATCTTCTTTTTCTAAGTGACGTGTTGGAATAAACACAGAGATATCTTCATTAAAGTTAACTACAGCACCTTTGTCTACAGTTTCAGTAATTTCAATATCGTGAGTTGTTCCTACACCGAATTCACCTTCGTACTTATCCCATGGGTTAGGCATAGTTTGCTTATGACCTAGAGATAATTTACGTCCTTCTACGTCTAGTTCAAGAACCACTACTTCTAGTGTATCTCCTACTGCACAGAATTCAGATGGGTGCTTCACTTTCTTAGTCCAAGAAAGGTCAGAGATGTAAATTAATCCATCAACACCTTCTTCAAGTTCTACAAATACACCGAAGTTAGTAAAGTTTCTTACTGTACCAGAGTGCTTAGAACCTACAGGATACTTAGTAGTAATGTCAGTCCATGGATCTGGGTGAAGTTGCTTCATACCTAGAGACATCTTACGATCTTCTCTATCAATAGTAAGAACCTCAGCATCGATGATATCACCTACTTTAACGAAGTCACCAGCACTTCTTAAGTGCGTAGACCATGACATTTCAGAAACGTGAACAAGTCCTTCAACTCCTTCTTCTACTTCTACAAATGCACCGTAATCAGCAATAACAACTACTTTACCTTTTACTTTATCTCCAGTTTTGATCTTGTCAGAAAGAGCTTCCCATGGGTGAGCTTCTAATTGCTTAAGACCTAATTGGATACGAGATTTATCTTCGTCAAAGTCAAGGATTACCACGTTAAGTGTCTGATCTAGTTCTACAACCTCGTTAGGGTGGTTGATACGTGACCAAGAAAGGTCAGTAATGTGAACAAGTCCATCAACACCACCTAGATCAACAAATACACCGTAAGAAGTAATGTTTTTAACAACACCTTCAAGTACCTGTCCTTTTTCTAGACGAGAGATAATTTCTTTCTTCTGCTCTTCGATATCTGCTTCGATAAGCGCTTTGTGAGATACTACAACGTTTTTGAATTCGTGGTTGATTTTCACAACTTTAAATTCCATTGTTTTATCTACATACTGGTCATAATCACGGATAGGCTTCACATCAATTTGTGAACCTGGTAAGAATGCTTCGATACCGAATACATCTACGATCATACCACCTTTAGTACGACATTTAACGTAACCGTTTACGATTTCGCCAGTGTCATGTGCATTGTTAACGCGTTCCCAAGCCTTGATAAGACGTGCTTTACGGTGAGAAAGGATCAATTGTCCAGTCGCATCTTCACGTACATCTACAAGAACCTCAACCTTATCACCTTCTTTAAGGTTCTGGTTGTAACGGAATTCGTTAAGAGAAATAGCACCTTCAGACTTTGCGTTAATATCAATGATAGCATCACGATCAGTAATCTTGATAACTACACCTTCAATTACATCAGTATCGATAGTGTCAACAAAGTTGTCAGATACTAATTTTTCAAAAGCCTTTAATTGCTCTTCATCAACTTTTTCGATTCCTTCACTATAACGTTCCCAGTCAAAAGAGTCTAGAAATGCAGCAGGATCTTCTTGTTGTGGAGAAGTAATTACTGGAGTTTTTTTCTCAGTTTGAGCGTCTGCTACACCATCTTGTGAAGCGTCCCACTCTTTGTTTGTTTGATTTTCAGCCATAATAGGTTGCTGATTAAAATTTGTATTCTAAAAAAGTAGCGGAAACTTATAGAACCTTTTAAAGAAGAGTTATATAAATATTTGATTCCCAACCGGTTTCCTTATTCTCGATTTGGGTTTGCAAAAGTACATCCTTTTTTAATCATTAACAATACTTAAGTCTATGAAAATCTAGTTTTTAAAGCAACTTGTTTTACCCTATTACAACTAAGTTACCTTTTAATCCTTTTTATAACTTGCCACCTTCTATTTTTACACCATGAGACTAGCTATTTATATCACTTTATTATTAGTTGCATGCTACATAGCATACCGCATTGCGCAGCGCATGGCAAGCGATAAAGATCCTGATGAAAAGCCTGGATGCATAATGGTGGGTTATGTCACATTAGTCTATCTGTGTATGTGCGCGCTTTCTTTTACATTTTTAAGTTTAACATTATCTGGACTTTATGGTAACGTGGTACATCACAGGTATGAAGCAACAGTAATTGATGTAAGAACCTATGAAAGTGAAGACAGTGATGGGAACACTACAACCATGTACGCACCTACCGTACAGTTTACTACGGATCAAGGAGACGTTATAACTAGAGAATTAAACATAAGCTCTGGAGAACCTTATCAAAATGGAGAAATGCACCCAGTTTCTTATAATCAAGAAACTAATGACCTAGACTCAAGATCGATAGCTAGTGTAGTACTGATGTTAGCCGGCTTACTCATGTCATTGTCCTTACTAGGCTACGTACTTATAGGCGTTGCCTATGCTTTTTATATACCTATAGGAATAAACGGCATGGAATACACCGCTTTTATATTCATTTACATTCTTATGCCGCTGGGCATGATAGGTATGAATGCTGGACTTATTTATTATGTAGTGCAACGTCTTACTACAGGTTATAAGTCTGACCAGCCTATTTGGGTTCTTATAGTAGTTATTTTTTTCATTATTGTTTTAACCCTTAGCAAAATATCTATAATCAAGATCATGCTATCTAAAAAGAAAAAGAAGGAATAAAAGCTTTTTTTTAATTCCGCTTTCGCGAAAGCGGAACTCATAAAGATACCTCAATTATCTTTCAATCAGAAAAGAACTACAAAAACTTCATTATTTTTGAATCTTCAACTATTATAACATGCGACAAGCCTTTATCCTACTATTTATATCTACGTTCCTTACAGTTAGCTACAGTCAAAATACGATAATACCAGATATACTTTTTGAGCAAGAGTTAATCAATAGTGGTTATGATAACATACTAGATGGACAGGTCACTACTGCAAACATAAACACTATAACTGTTCTAAATATACCTACAGGAAACATCACAGATTTATCTGGTATACAAGACTTTACTTCCCTCAAAACGTTAAGATGCACAGGTAACATGATAACTACATTAGATTTAACAAATCTTAGCTCTCTAGAAGATTTGAATGTTTCTAACAATTTAATCACATCATTACTTTTACCTAACAGTATTATCGAAGTAAATGCCGCTAATAATCAACTGACTGGGATAGACCTTTCAACTCACAACAACCTTATTGAATTAAATATTGAAGAAAATCAATTCACTAGTTTTAATTCTGGAGTAGCAGATCTGGAAATTCTTAATCTATCTCAAAATCAATTAAGCACATTAAATTTACCTATATTGAGTAGCTTGACAGACTTAGACTTATCCAATAATCTTTTTACCAGTCTAGATTTTTCAAATAACCTTGCTCTTACAGATTTAACGTTATCAAATAACGCACTTACAGCACTTGATATCTCACTAAATATACAGTTAGAATTATTAAGAGCTGCTAATTGCACTCTTAACTCCTTAGACCTATCTTTAAATACAGCATTAGTAAGAGTACTCATTAATGGCAATCAACTTTCTACAATAGATTTATTTTCTAACCTAGCACTAGAAGAAATTAATATAGGAGCTAACCCAATCACTTCAGTCGGAATGGGATCTAAACCTGTTTTAGAAAAATTTAGTGCTGACAACTGTGACATAACAAACATTGATTTTACCCAAGCTCCTTTACTCGAATATATAGGTTTTGAAAGCAACCAATTAACTACCGTTGATTTATCACAAAATCTAGTTCTAAACAGGTGTTGGATACGAAGAAACAATTTGATAAATATGGATTTTTCCAACAATCCGTTGATGCGTAGTATCAACCTTTCTACAAATCAATTAACATCATTAACACCTCCTCCTTCCACAACAACACTGACTTATTTTGCTATGGGTGGAAATTTATTAAGTGATCCCGCTATTTTAAATTCTTTTAATACTTATCCCAATCTAAGTATAGTAGATATAGGTAACAATAATTTTTCTGGCACACTACCTAACCTTACCGGCTTGCCTAGTTTAAGCTATTATATTTTCAGTAATAACAGTTTTCAATTTGGGGATTTTGAAAATGAGCACATTTACTACAGAGATAATATTTCAGTAAGTCCATTTTATTCTAATGAACCTCAAGAAAAAGTTAACACTATAGATATTATTAATGCAAACACTGGAGGTAACGTTACAATGACGACTACAGCTTCAGGAGCTCAAAATCATTATGAATGGTTTAAAGATGGTAACAGCATCGCAGGTGCTCCAGACAACGATACATATATTATTACCAACTTACAATCAACTGATGCAGGTATCTACCACTGCGAGGTAAGTAGCGATATAGTGGTGAGCCCTTATAATGGACAACAGCTAGTTTTAGAAAGAAATGAAATCACTCTTATAATTAACAGCTTTGTACCTAATTGTACTTCTATTATTTCTCCTGCAGATAACGACATTGATGTAACCATAGACACTAACATAGATTGGAATACAGAAGCTACTGCCACTGGTTATTTACTTTCCATAGGAACAACAACTGGCGCTACAGATATATTAAATAATTTTGATAACGGTAATTCTACTTCTTATAATCCGCCAATGGATTTTCTAGAAGACACAACTTATTATGTTACAATAACTCCTTATAACACCGCTGGAAACGCAACTGGCTGTGCAGAAACTAGTTTCACAACTGAAACTTTACCTGTCGGTTGTCCACATCCTGTATCTATATTAAATAACCAAATTAACGTATCACTGGATGAAACAATTACATGGTTCCCTGCTTTTAATGCTGATAGTTATTTAATTTTTATAGGTACAGGCTTACCTGGAGCATCAAATATTTTTTCTGGAACAATTAATAATGCGACTTTTTTAAGCTTAATGTCAGATCTCCCTGCTAACACATTAATTTTAGTAGAGATACAAGCTTTTAATAGTATTTCTGGCGAGAGTGGCTGCATTAACGGATTTTCATTTACAACTGCTGAGGCAATCCCTAATTGTGCAACGCTTATCTCACCTACAGATAATGATATTGATGTAACCTTAGACACTAACATAGATTGGAATGCAGAAGCTATTGCCACTGGCTATTTACTATCTATAGGAACAACACCTGGCACTACAGATATATTAAATAATTTTGATAATGGTAATTCTACGTCTTATAATCCGCCAATGGATTTTCTAGAAGACACAACTTATTATGTTACAATAACTCCTTATAATACCGCTGGAAACGCAACTGGCTGTACGGAAACTAGTTTTACTACGGAAATTATTACTTCAGCACCTAATTGTAACTCTATTATCTCACCTGCAGACAATGATATTGATGTAGCCTTAGACACTAACATAGATTGGAATACAGAAGCAACTGCAACTGGCTATTTACTATCTATAGGAACAACACCTGGTGCTACGGATATATTAAATAATTTTGATAATGGTAATTCTACGTTTTATAATCCGCCAGTGGATTTTCTAGAAGGCACGGATTATTTCGTAACGATTACACCCTATAATGCGGTAGGAAACGCAACTGGCTGTAATGAAACTAATTTCACTACAGAGATTATTCCAACAGCACCTAACTGTACATCAATTATCTCACCTGCAGATGATGCTGAAAATATTCCTATAAACATGCCGATTAGTTGGAACTTCTCACCTAATTCTACGGGCTATTTTATTTCTATAGGAACAACAATAGGTGGTAATGAAATCGTAGACAATTTTGATAATGGAAATGACGTAACCTATAATCACCCACAGAGTTACCCAGATAATACAACACTTTATGTTACCATAATTCCATATAACAATATAGGAAATGCCATAAATTGTAATATTACATCATTTACAACAGCCAATTTAGAACTGATAATCCCCAAATATTTCACACCTAATCAAGATGGCTTTCATGATAATTGGTTAATTGAAGATCCTACTTCTAAGATAGCAACCGTCTCTATATTTGACAGATATGGGAAATTAATTAAGAAAATAGATCGCGCTCCATTTTTATGGGACGGATTATTCAACTCGCAAGAATTAGTTTCTAGTGATTATTGGCATCAAATCACATTATTAGACGGTAAGACTCTTTCTGGGCATTTTACATTAAAAAGATAATTTGAAAATTCCGCTTTCGCGAAAGCGGAACTCATAACAAACTCACTCATCGCATACGGTGTTTTAAACACTCAAAAGCCCCTTTTACTAATTATCACTAGTCGTTTCTATTCTATTCGTATAGTTTTAATCAAAGATTTAATACTATTTAAATAAAATCAAACGTTTGTTGATCCTAATTGGAATCAAGGATTAAGATTACTTAAATAAAACCTCGCAGGTGAGTAAAATGATTGACTTAAAAGCCAGAAGTATGATCATTATCTGCGAGGTTATTTATAGATGGAGTACCTTTAATACCTCAACTTAAGATAATACATGACCTCAACTGCAACCACACCGCAAGAATACATAATCCAATTACCGGAGGAGCGCAAAAAACCTATAAGTGATTTACGTGATGTTGTTCTTAAAAACTTACCTGCAGGATTTGAAGAAGGAATGCTTTATGGCATGTTGGGTTATTATGTTCCTAAAGAAGTTTATGAACCAGGTTACCACGTAGGTAAAGAATGGACGCCATTACCATTTATAAATATCGCTTCTCAAAAGAATTTTATCGCTTTATATCACTCTGGTATTTATGCAAATCCACAATTGATGGAATGGTTTAAAGAAGAATATCCCAAACATTCTAAGTACAAACTGGATATGGGTAAAAGTTGCATCCGCTTTAAGAAGGTAGATAATATCCCACTAGATCTTATTGCAGAATTATGTCAAAAAATGACACCGCAGGAATGGGTGCAGATTTATGAAAGTGTGATTAAGAAATAGTCATGAAGAAACCAGAGTTTTTATACCTATTGCTTGGAGCTAGTTTTGTTTCATATCGTTTTGCAAAAAGATTTGTAAAGGATAAATTAAAATCGGATTTTAGATATGATATTATTTTGAATTATTCAAATGATGATACTGCTATGGAACAGTTTGATTTTTATCCAGAGGATAATGATAAAAGATTTTTCAACCTTAATGAGAACGAAGTTGTCGATATATTATGTAGAAAAAACAAAGTTCCCGTATGGATAGATATTTCAGTATGTAAAGTAGATCGAAAATTTACAACATTCAATTTATTATGCGCAGGACGATACTCTGACAATCCTGATGAATATTATTATAAGAAAAATGGTTCAGGCCCATTCGGTATTAAAAGCCCAAATTTCCCACCTGGACATAATAAAGATGAAAAATTTAAGCTCAAGAATTCTAATCAATTAAAGTTTTTAGAATAATAACTTTCTAACCAAGCGGAAATAGGTTAACCTAGAGACAAAAAAGGCAACACCAAAGGAGCAATTAAAATGGCTTGATGCGATTATAGAAAAAGAACTAAGCTTTTTCAACAGCAATCTCAGCCCAAGAGACTAACAATTCAAATTGTTCTTCTCTCGTCATTTTTGAAGTATCTAATAATTTTGCTTCTGGCAACTGTATAAGCGGACTATCTTCTCTTGTAGAATCTATATGATCTCTTCCTATTACATTTTCTAGCACTTCTTCTAGGGAGACGTCATCACCTCTTTCTAGCAACTCTGCATAACGTCTTTGTGCACGTACTTCTGGTGCTGCCGTCATAAACACTTTAAGCTCTGCATCTGGAAAAACAACACTTCCTATGTCGCGGCCATCCATAACGATACCTTTCTCCTCACCCATTGCTTTTTGTTGTTCTACCAGCTTTGCACGCACTTCAGATATTTCTGCTACTTTACTTACTATACCACTTACTTCCAGCGTGCGTATTTGCTTTTCTATATTCTCACCATTTAAATACACATCTGCACGATCTGTGTCTTTATTGTATTTAAAACTGATATGAATATCTGGTAAAGATTCAACTAGCTTTTCAATATCTAAAGAACCTTTTACGAGCAAGTTTTCGCGTAAAGCGTAAAAAGAAACCGCTCTATACATCGCACCAGTATCTACATAGACATATTGCAATTTTACAGCAAGTTGTTTTGCTGCTGTACTTTTACCAGTACTAGAATGTCCATCTATAGCGATTGTAATTTTCTTACTCATTTATTGCAAATTTATATTAACCCCAAAAAGGCTCGTATGTGACGCTAGTGTATACCTAGCATGCGTGTAACTAAATCTTAAATTATTCATTTTTAAAGAAAAACCAGCACTCACACCAGAAAAAGCTCTCGTGTTCTCTATGCGCAATTCTTCGGCTCTTCTAAAACTGTATCCTAAACGTACTTCAAAAACTTGTTCTGGAAAAATCTCTAATCCTAATACGGTATGTCTCAAAGCATTGTTAATAAATCCAGGTTTCTCATCTGTCACATTACCATCTAGATCTGTTTGCGCGTTTGCCTCATTAACAAAGGCTATATTCCATTGTTGTAAATTCTCTAGAGTGACGTGCAGTCTTAAAGGAAGGTACTTCATGTTATTAGAAAAACCAGCCGATATCTCCAAAGGAAGATCTTCATAAATCTCATTATAAGGTGTAAATTGTGTCCCTAGATTACGTACAACTACCGCTGCACGTATAGCCTTATCTTCATTATAATATAAGAAACCTATATCTACCGCTCCACCAAAGGATGTGTAGATATCTAATTTTGAAGAAATGAATTTCAAGTTAGCCCCTACATAAAAGTCAGACCACGGTATATTATAAGCATAACCCATAGAGACGGCCACCTCACTACCACCGAATTCTCCGGTAGAGTTACCTTGCTCGTCAAAACCATCAAATTTCCCGTAATTTAAGTAAGTAACACCGGCATGAAAGGTTTGCACGTGTCTATCCCAGGTATAAGCATAACTAGCAGTACCATAATTTACATCTCCTAAATAATTGACATAATTGACCTGTAACTGATTATCCATTTTAGGATTAATAGTTGCTGGATTCAGGATTCCCGACGTAGGATCATAATCTACAGCAGTAAGTACCCTACCACCTAGAGCTGCTTGCTTTGTTCCAGATACCAAGTTTAAGAACTGGTATGTAGATTTTCCTCCTATTTGCGCTTTCGCGAAAGCGGAACATAACAAAATAACAAGAAACAAGTGACGCATCAATGGTTTTTCAATAACTGCAAATGAATAACGCTTGCAAGTTTAATTTATTTTTATGTGAAGTAAGGTATTTTAAAGTTTAATCTATTGCCTCTATGCGTACTATTCCATCTTCTTCTATGGATAATAGTTTCACATCGTGCAATTGGTTTACAAATTCTGGATTCCAGTAAGTTTTTACTTTTACATAATTCTCTGTAAATCCATGAATAAAGCCCTCTTTATTCTCTGCTTCCCATAATACTGTTTTAGTCTTCCCTAACTGACTTTCATAAAAAGCACGGCGTTTCTTTACAGACAGACCACGTAGCATTTTAGATCTTTTTTTACGTACGTTAATAGGTACAGCTCCTTCCATAGTAGCGGCTGGTGTGTTTTCTCTTTCTGAGTACGTGAATACATGTAGATATGAGAGATCTAGTTCACTTAAATAATTATAAGTATCTAGAAAATGGTCGTCTGTCTCTCCTGGAAATCCTACTATCACATCTACACCTATACAACAGTCTGGCATCACTTCTTTAATCTTACTGACACGATCTGTATATAACTCTCGATTATAGCGACGCTTCATCTTACCTAACAACTCATTATTCCCTACCTGTAATGGTATATGGAAATGAGGCACAAAGGCATTTGCTCCTGAGACAAATTCTATAGTCTCATTCTTCAATAAGTTAGGTTCTATGGAAGAAATACGTAAACGCTCTATTCCTTTTACTGTATCTAGTGCGTGAACTAGATCTAGAAAAGTATGCTCATGACGTTTATTACCGTGCTCGCCTTTTCCATAATCACCTATATTAACACCTGTAAGGACTATTTCTTTAATTCCTTGCTCGCTTATCTGTCTTGCGTTATCCATTACATTTTGTAAAGTATCACTACGCGAGATTCCACGAGCTAGCGGTATGGTGCAGTATGTACATTTATAATCACAACCGTCCTGCACTTTTAGAAAAGCCCTAGTTCTATCACCTATAGAGTAAGATCCTACGTAAAAATCTGCCTCATCTATTTCACAGGAATGTACTTGTGCTGGTTCTTCCTTAGATAGCTGATTAAGATAATCGGTAATTTTAAATTTTTCTGTAGCACCTAGAACAAGATCTACGCCATCTACAGCGGCCAGTTCTTCTGGTTTTAATTGCGCATAACAACCTACTGCTATAACAAAAGCATCTTCATTTACCTTCTGCGCTTTTTTAACCACAGATTTAAAACGTTTATCTGCATTTTCTGTAACACTGCAGGTATTCACCACATAGATGTCTGCTTTTTCTTCAAAGTCTACTCTACCAAAACCTTCTTGTTCAAAAGAACGTGCAATGGTACTGGTCTCACTAAAATTAAGTTTACAACCTAATGTGTAAAAAGCGACTGATTTTGTAGCTGTCTCTACGGGCATATTCTGTTATGATTTAAGGGCTGCAAAGATAGTTTTTTAGTCGCAGAATTTTATTGCTACTACAGAGACTGTTTTACGGTACTGGTTATGATGTTGTTTCCGCTTTCGCGAAAGCGAGTTCTCCATCAAAAAAACAAGATAATTTAAAGCGATAGAATTAAATTCATTCTTCTGTATCATAGAAAAATTGCTCTCTCCATATTTTACCGTTTTTTACCTGATACACTCCTATTTCATTCATTTGAGAACGATGACCGCTAGGTTTGTGCGTCGTATCCATCCAGAAGGTAACAGCAAAATGACCGTCTGCAACTACAGGATCTGACACCTTATTGCCATGTACTTCAAAATTTTCTTTCCACCACTGCCCTTTTTTCTGTAGACCATCAAAACCTTTTACTTCTTTCATAGGCTCTGACATTTCTACACTTGTTATATCTGGACTGTACAATTCTTCATAAGCTTTATGCTCTTCATTATTACGGCAGTATGCTACTAGTTGATTTGCTACTTCTCTGGTGGTCATGATAGTATGTTTTATATTAAGCACTTAAATGTACCCTTTTTATTGTTATAGGAGCAACTTATTTAACGGTATTTAAGTAGAGATAACCGTTTACCTAGTGCATATAATTTAATAGAATGAAAAGTTAACAAATCTTGTTATAAATCCACAGGGTTCACGACCTTTGTAGTATGAAAATGAAAGCCGAAAAGAAATTTACACTAGGTCTTAAATTACCCACTGATCCACGATGGGCAGATATTTCTACCATAAGCCTACAACACATTCTTACCGACCATGCTTTTTGTGAACAAAAGGCAACAAGTAATATTATATCGTTAATACAACAATATTCTGAACGTGAAGGTATTGTAGAACTCTTATCACCTGTAGTTACTGAAGAATGGGGCCATTTTAGAATGGTTATTGCAAAGTTAAAAGAACGAGGTCTGGAACTAGGTTTACAAAGACAGGATGAATATGTAAAAAAACTGGTCAAAGGAAAGAAAAAAGGCCAAAGCCGTGAAGGGTATTTTCTAGATCAACTACTTATTTGTGCCATGATAGAAGCTCGCAGTTGTGAGCGTTTTAAAACATTATGGCAAAATCTAGATGATACAGATTTACAAGAGTTCTATTATAAATTTATGGTTGCCGAAGCTTCTCATTACAAACTCTTTTTAGAACTTGCAAAAATGCATTTTCCTGAAGATGACGTCATGGTACGCTGGAACTACTGGTTAGATTATGAAGCTAGCTTTATAAGCGATCTAGAAGTACGTGGTGATAGGTTACATTAATTAAAAAGGTTACAAAAGAAACGATTGCAATGAATAAAACTATTCAAAATTTCTTCTCAGAAAAAAGATACCGTCAGTGGCTATCTCTCAGCATCTTACTTATTTATCTTATAGTTATCGCTGGCGCTGTGGTGCGCATGACTGGTAGCGGTATGGGGTGTCCAGACTGGCCTAAGTGTTTTGGTTATTTAATACCACCGACAGAGCAATCTCAAATAGAGTTCTCACCAGAAACACCGTACAAAGAAGGAATGGTGATTATAGTAGACGAAGAACTGCGTGTAGCCAAAGATGATTTTTTCTCTACAAAAACCTTTTCTGAAAAAAATTGGGAGCCTTATACTAAACATGACTATGCTCTTTTTAATGTTTACCACACCTGGACGGAGTATGTTAACCGACTGGTAGGCGCACTAGGTGGTCTGGTAGTTTTGATCATGTTTATATTTTCATTGCGTTATTTAAAGAAGAGACCATGGATAACTATTTTAAGCTTTGTGGCTGTAATATCCATGATGGTGCAGGCTGTCATAGGTAAAATAGTTGTAGACACTCATTTATCTCCAGCATTGATCACCTTTCATATGATAGTAGCGTTGCTTATCGTAGGATTATTGATTTATCTATTACATGAGGTAAAACCTATTGATTACCGTTTTAAATCTAATAAGAAAATGGCTCAATTTGCTGCTTTACTTATTATTCTAACTCTCGTACAAGTAGCCATGGGGACACAAGTTAGACAGTTTATAGACCATCAAGTAGATTTACTAGGCTATCCATTAAGCTCTACATGGTTAGAAAATGGACCGTTAGTTTTTATTATACATAGAAGTTACTCTATTTTATTAGTAATCGCACACATTTGGTTTTTCTATCAGATGATACAGAAGTTTCAACATCCTAAAACTCCATACTATTTACTGGCAGGTTTATTTGTTATTACCATTTTAAGCGGTGTTTTTATGAATTACCTAGATTTCCCTTTTGGTTCTCAGGCAGTTCATTTAGTTATCGCCTCTTTAATCTTAGGCGTACAGTTCTATTTATGGATGCGATTAAGGGTCGCACTAAAATCATAATATAAACAGCACGTTAAGTAACATGTGTCACATAAGTTACTATAGATAAAGACTAACTTTATATCAAATAATTAAGAACCCACACAATATTTAAATTATACACCATGAAAAATACCAACTTAATAGGACTCGACAGCGACAAAGCAAAAGAACTAGCTGAAAAATTAAATGAACTTCTAGCTAATTACTCCATATTCTATCAAAACACCAGAGGTTTTCACTGGAATATTAAAGGAGAAAAGTTTTTTGAACTACACGTAAAATTTGAAGAATTATACAATGACCTTGTTCTTAAAATAGATGAAGTTGCTGAAAGAATCCTGACACTAGGTCACACTCCTAAACACAATTATGCAGATTATAGAGCTGCTTCTCAAATTAAAGAAAGCGCACAAGTAAGTGATGGTATTGTAGCTGTAGAAGACATTTTATCTTCTTTTCAAACTATAATTATCCTTCAACGTGAATTACTATCCCTTTCTTCTGATGCTGACGACGAAGGTACTAGCGCCTTAATGAGTGATTACATAAGCTCACAAGAAAAACTAGTATGGATGTATTCTTCATTCTTAAATAAATAAAAAATGTAAACCATTATTTATATAGAAATAAAACTCTCATAATCCTTAACAAGATTACGAGAGTTTTTTTTTATGAAATTCTTATCAAATATTTGAGCTTTCCATGAACTATATCTATCAATCTAACGTTTTAAATAAAAGCATTAAACAACATACTCATGGCAGAACAGGTAAGAATATACACAGCAAGTGCTATAACAATTAACAGACTAGCACAATTACTAGAAGAACAAAACATACCTTCTATTATAAAAAACAATCAAGAATCTGGTAGACTAGCCGGTTTTGGCACCACAGCAGAAAGTGTAGAACTATACATTCTAGATACTGATGTAGAAAAAGCGCAAAAAGTAGTAGATGTTTTTAAATCAGTTAACAACATTTAGAAATGTACTTATCCATAATAGAACTTATTTTTCCCATGTTATTTAACAGGTTAAATACTGAAATTCCTACTAATCATAATAACATAGATCAGGTTCAAAATTCATATCTTTGCCATCCTTAAAAATTGAAGTAAATGATCTATAGATTAAGAGTTCTTCTTGATGCAAATGACGACTGTTTTAGAGACATAGAAATTGATGCTAACAGCACACTTGAAGAGTTTCACAACGTTATTGTACAGTCCTTTCAACTAGAAGGAGATGAAATGGCTAGTTTCTACGCCAGTGATGAAGAATGGAATCAAGGTGAAGAGTATTGCCTATTTGATATGAGTGGCGGTATGGCACCAGTTAAGAAAATGGCCGACACTTTATTAGAAAATGCCATGAGTAAAACTAAGACTAGGATGATCTACATTTATGACTTCTTAAGTCTATGGACGTTCTCTGTAGAACTAGCAGATATTGTTAGTAATGTATCTGGAACAGCCTATCCACAGGTAATATTTTCTGTAGGTGAATTACCTGATAACGCTCCTGACAAAGAGTTTGAAGCAGACCCTCGTTTTCATGAAGATGGAGAAGAAGAATATCGTGGTGATATAGATGATGGTGATGACGAGTTCTATGATGAGCATTCCTTTGACGAAAACGACCTATACTAGCCTATGATTAATTTATTTAACACTAGAATTGAAAACCTAGCCATACATCGTGTAGGTAATAAGAATAAAGGAGAACATCTTCTTACGTCAGATAACACCACACCGCTAGATGACGAGATGCATTCTCTTTTAAAGGAATATTTTCTAAAATCTTTCCGCTCTAAAGAAGAGGCTTATTATAGTTTCACACATGAAGATGACTTAGAGTTTCATGAGATGTACGCTTACGCGAAAGCGATATTCTCAACACCAGCTTCTTTACTAGAAAATAGTAAAAAGATGGCAAAACACTTATACCAGCAGTCAGACCATCCACACATAAGAAGTGGTGAGATATACATATGTTACTTTGATAATGTAATGGTGGACAACAATAAAACTGATGCAATAGGTATTTTTAAGAGTGAGATAAAACAAGAGTTTTTACAATTTGAAGAAGGAGAGTCTGATTTAAAGATGATCTTACAACAAGGAGTGAACTTAAATAAACTTGATAAAGGTGCCATCATATTTAATGTCGAAGAAGAAGTAGGGTACAAAATCCTTTCTGTAGATTCTAACCGTTATGATGCAAAATACTGGCTAGAGAGTTTTCTAGGTGTAGATGTTTTTGAAGATGAAAACTTCTTTACTAAGAAATATTTGAAATTTTGTCAAGACTTTGCAAAAGACGTAGTTCTACCTGCAGAGGATAAGAAGGAAGAAGTAATGTTTATGAATCGTGCAGTAAATCATTTTGCAAAAAATGACACTTTTGAAGAATCTGCCTTTTTAAATGAAACATTAGATAACCCAGATCTAATTCCAGAATTTAAAAATTATAAAGTAGATCAAGGTGCAAAACACTCTATAGAAGATGTGTCTAGTTTTCCTATCTCTAACACTGCAGTAAGTGCAGCTCGTAAAGGAATAAAAAGTGTTATTAATCTAGACACTCATGTTCAAATAAAAATGGACTTTACTAATCCTGATAGTGCAGATAAGTTTATTGAAAAAGGATGGGACGAAGAAAAACAGATGTATTACTATCTAGTTTACTTTAATCGTGAAGAAAAGAAATAAACTTTTTTACCCATACTTAAAAAATTAAAAAATGTCTCTAACGTACTTAAAGTCGTTAGAGACATTTTTATTTAATGGTCTAGATCATGGTAATTTCTCTTCACAAACTCCATAGCAGTATTTAAAATACCTCCCATACTTCTTGCCGTTTTAAATTTAACATCACCGGTAAATTCATGTAATTCTCTTTTAAGCTGTTTAAACTTTACAGGTGTCGATATAAAGTCGGCTCTCATACATTTGATAAGTTGTTTATACCTGGTTTGTGTATTGATTAAACGCTTTGCGATCAAGGCGCGTTCTTCTTTTTTATATTGTTCTATACTGGCGCTTTTTAAACACTCTGCAACATTAGTTACCATAGGAAGGTTTTCCTTAAAAAACTGTGGTCGATACACCTTTAATTTACCCTCATAAGATTGCTGGTCAAAATCTATCGCACGTATAGCATAACTTACTCTATCAAAATCATGCGTTGGAATAACTACATAGTTGTAAGAACGCATATCACCTAGTAAGCGTATCAAACAACGTTCATTAAACTTTACAAACTCCTTTGCTATTTGAGTAAGCTCCTGGTGATCGCAACCATCCATATAATCTGCAATAAATTCATCACCTGGTATACCTGCTATATGCTCTTCTATGAGAGTGTCTTTGTAAACTAAAAAATTAATACGGTGTGGTGAGAGTAAATGTTCTAACTCTAACCCATAAACGCGAGAGGCATCAGCTTTTTTTACATAAAAATAAGTAAAAGCATCATTAAGAATATTACTCACCTTGATACGGAATGGTTTTGTATTTCCAAAGGTGCAATAATCAACCGCATCGACACTTAAGTAATCTAGAGTCTCATCACGTCCATCACTATGTAGAATATCATAAATTCTTTTAAGATGCCTATCTATATGCTCTCTATCAGAGTCAGAATAATAGCATCTCACCCACAAAGTATCTTCATCATTCTTATCATACACCGTTATACAACCAGCAAATCTAAGTAAATCATCATACGACACAGGTATACTAGTAGCTCGATTATACCGCTTCACATAGTCTGATAATGAACTACCTATAGGAAATGTAGGCTTCTTATTTGATAATAATTTATCATTGAGAATCTTTTCTGACATAATTACAGTAACATTTTTCGTTTCTTGCAGTCACATAATACAACAAAAAAACCTCATTCATGGAAACCATCCTTGAAATTAACCAACTTCACAAAACATATGGCGCATTAACAGCGGTAGACCATATTTCATTTAAAATTAAAAAAGGCCATGTCTATGGAATACTAGGACCTAACGGTAGTGGTAAATCCACAACTCTAGGAATGGTGCTCAATGTGGTAAACCCCACTAGCGGAGAGTATAAATGGTTTGAGGGATCTACATCAAATCACGACGCTCTCAAAAGAATAGGTGCTATTATTGAGAGACCTAACTTCTACCCTAGCATGAGTGCTATTCAAAATCTAGAGTTAGTTTGCAAAATTAAAAATATAGACAAATCTAAGATTGAAGAAAAGCTAGCTGTAGTAAATCTTTTAAATCGCAGCCATTCTAAATTCAGTACGTATTCATTAGGGATGAAACAACGTCTTGCAATCGCAAGTGCGCTACTTAATGATCCTGAGATATTAATTCTAGATGAACCCACTAATGGACTAGACCCACAAGGTATAAGACAAATTAGAGACATCATACAAAAGATCGCTTCAAACGGTACTACTATATTACTTGCCTCTCACCTACTTGACGAAGTTGAAAAAGTATGTACCGATGTTATTGTTTTGAGATTAGGTAAAATGCTTTATGCAGGACCAGTAGATGAAATGAACAGAAATCACGGCTCTATTTTTATAGACGCTAGTGATAGAAAAGCTTTACATAGTTTTATTGAAAACAAACCTTATGCCGGTACCATCACTACACATGATAACGGCCTAGAAGTAAAACTTTATGAACCAGTTGATAATGCACAAATCAATAAAGATGCATTTGAGAGCGGTATTATCCTAAGCAAATTAGTGCATAGAAAACAAAGCCTAGAAGACCAATTCATCGAGTTAACTAACAAAAACTAATCCACGCCATGAAAAGATTATTAGATATAGAATTTCACAAATTCAGATATAGTAAAAGCAGTATAGTACTTACCATTATTTATTTATTGATTATTTCGATAGCCATGCTAGTTGGTATAATCCCTTTCCGGTTCGGTCCGATTGAAGGTAGTATTGCAGATTTAGGCATTTTCAATTTCCCCTTGGTTTGGCATATCTCAACCTATTGTTTAAGTTTTTTAAAAATATTAATTGCAATAGTAATTGTCTCTTTAACAGCCAACGAATACAGTAACAGAACAATAAAGCAGAATTTAATAGATGGAATGAGTAAAAAAGAAATGATTCTTTCCAAATTTTATTTAGCATTTGTTCTGGCTTTTTTAACCACTGTTGTTGTATTTATTGCCTCATTAATATTAGGCTTAATTTACTCTGACTTTGACGAGCCTTCTATAATTTTCTCACAAATGGGCTATTTAGGGGCATTCTTCTTAGCGCATTTAGTATTCTTTTGCTTCTGTTTATTTGCTGGTATTCTAGTCAAAAGAAGCGCCTTTGCCATAGGATTTGTCATAATATGGTGGATTTTTGAAGTAATTTTAAATGGAATAGCTTTTGTAATCGATAAAACTTATGGAACTGAAATTTACAATTGGTTAATTCATATTTTACCACTTAACGCTATGTCAAATCTAATCAAAGAGCCAGGATCTAAAGTAGACCTAGTTCAATCTTCACTAAATCAATTAACATTTGATGGCATTGAATTTACCTACGACATAGAATGGATAGATGTAGCATCTGTATGCATATGGAGTACATTATTTATTTATATGTCCTACGCATTATTAAAAAGGAGAGATTTGTAAAATACAATTAACATAATCTACTTATAAAACGTCGCTATAATTAATTTTATAGCGACGTTTTCATTATTATTCATTTGCTTAAAATCAGGAAATGTTAAAAGAGTCTCAATTGTGATATGTGTGCATTAAATTCGCACTATGCAGAAAAAGAGATTCTTTCATGCCATTTCTATATTGGCAATATTATTTAGTTGTAGTTTAGTTAATGCTCAATTAGAAGCCTCAAATTGGTATTTTGGTTTTAATGCAGGTATAAACTTCGATCCTGCTACCGGTGCTGTTACCGCTTTGACAAATGGTCAAGTATCTACTAATGAAGGTTGCGCCAGCATATCTGACGAAAATGGCCAACTTCTTTTCTATACGGACGGATCTACTGTATACGATAGTTCGCACAACATCATGGTTAACGGTGTGGGATTAAGAGGTAATCCATCTAGTACACAAAGCGCTATTATCATACCAAAACCACAGGACCCAAATATCTATTATATTTTCACAGTAGATGTTCCAGCCTTCGGTGGTTCTGATGGGATACATTATTATGAAGTAGACATGACTGGAAACCTAGGTCTTGGAGAGGTAGTTACAAACATTGCAAACCCTCCACAATTAATTGGTCAGGCTGCAGAAAAACTAACGGCAATTAATCATTCCGTTAACGATGAAATTCTAGTAACAGCTATGGCAAACGCATCTGGATTTGGTGCCTATAACTCCTTTTTTACTTATACTGTAAGTGCCGCCGGTGTTAATTTAACTCCAGTAATATCCACTGTAGCTACTTCTACCACTGAAAGAAGAGGAAATTTAAAAATATCTCCAGACGGTAGATATATGGTTTCTTGTAATATGAATTCAGGTACATATATCTATGATTATGACCAAAGCTCTGGTGTTGTTTCTAATGAACGTAGACTATCCTTCAGCGGTGCAAATCAAGCTGGATATGGAGTAGAATTTTCTCCTGATGGTAGCCTTTTGTATGTTACCGCATCTAACGATGCTGGAGGATCTGGTGCTGCAAACCATACCTCTACCCTATATCAGTACCAACTTACCAACACTAACTTAGTAAATCCTATTGTTTTCGGTACCGTTATAGACACAAGACAGGGATACCGTGGTTCTTTACAGTTAGGAATAGATGGCAAAATCTACAGAGCCATATCAGATTCTTATGATATCGGAAGACCTTTTTTAGGAGTAATCAATAACCCAAATACAGTAGGAACAGGATGTAATTATCAACATGATGCCATACCTCTTTCTGGACGAGCATCAACACAAGGATTACCACCTTTTATTCAAAGTTTCTTTGCTCTTATAGATGTAGAAAATCTATGTCTAGGAGATGGTACCACCTTTGAATTTCAATCAGATACACCACCAGATTCAGTTTTATGGGATTTTGGAGATGGAAATACTTCTACTCAAGAAAACCCAACACATACATATGCAGCAGCTAGAATTTATAATGTTGTACTTTCTCTTACCAGTGGAGGTAGCACCAGAATATATCGTAAAAACGTTCAAATTTATGAATCTCCAGTAGCAAACTCAATATCAGATCAGGCTGCTTGTGATATTGATCAAGATGGCATGGCTACTTTTGATTTAGATAACACTGCAACACCAGAAATTTTAGGATCACAAAGCGACATAACTTACACAGTAAGGTACTTCACAAATCAAAGAAATGCAGACGATAACTTAAACCCTATCACTACTCCTTATGAATCAAATGTCGCTAACCAAAGCCTAATCGCTAGAATCTATAATTCTAATAATGCTGCATGTTATGAAACTTTAAGTTTTAACCTAGAAATATTTGATCAACCTATTTCTAATGCAGTAAATGAATTAGAAGAATGCGATGATGATTTTGATGGAATCATAGACTTTAACCTTAGTGATCAGACATCATTAATTCTAGGAACTCAAAATTCAAGTGATTTTAATGTTTCTTACCATACTTCACAAAACGATGCAGATTTAGGCATTAACCCATTACCTAATACATATAGAAACAACACTCCTTTTAATGAAACGGTCTTTGTGCGTGTAGAAAATGTATTATCTAACAGTTGTGCCGACACTACACAATTTTTTGAATTAATAGTTAACCCTAAACCTGTCGCATTAGACTTTACTGCTTTTCAATGTGATGAAGACGGCACCGTAGATGGCAGAACCATTTTTAGTTTTGAGAGTTTTAGCAATTCAATTAGTGATAATGCAACAGGAGTTTCTGTTACTTATTTCATCAATCAAAATGATGCAGATAATGACGTGAATCCTTTAAACAGCACTAGTTACACTAACTTAACACCTATGCAAACTATAGTTGCCAGAGTTACTAACGATATTACAGGCTGTTTCACAACCTCGATGGTCACCTTATCTGTAAGTGCTAGCGATGCTCAAGACACCACACTTTCCACTTGTGATGATGACGGTATAGAAGATGGTTTTTCAGAATTTGATTTAACTACAGCGAGTAGCAATGTACTTATTAATGCACCAGCTGATGTAACACTCAACTATTACCTCACTCTCAACGATGCTCTAACAGAACAAAATGTTCTACCTATTGCATACACAAACACAACAGCAAATAACCAGACCATTTATGCAAGAGCAGAATCTCCTGATGGTAACTGTTTTGGAATAAGTGAAGTAGAACTTATAGTTAATCCACTTCCCGTGATTGAACTTACAGAGCTGTATGATTATTGTGGTAATAACCCACAAGCACTAGTTATCGATAGTGGTATTATAACTGGTTCTACTACAGATTACACCTACTCTTGGAGCACAGGAGAAACTACAGAGTCTATATCTGTAACTAATGGAGGTGATTATACTGTAACGGTAAGCAATTCTGATGGATGTACTAGACAGCGATTAGTTACCGTAATTATCAGTGAACCTGCAACTATAAACAGTATAGAAGTAGTAAATGCTGGTACTAATGATTCTGGAAGTGCAACTATTAATGCAAGCGGCCTAGGAGACTACGAGTACCGCATAAGTCTAGATGAACCCTTTCAAGACAGCCCTATCTTTGATAACATTGCACCAGGTTTCTATACTGCTTATGTAAGAGATAGAAATGGCTGTGGAACTACTACACAAGATTTCAGTATTGTGGGTTACCCTAGATATTTCACTCCTAATAATGATGGGTTTCATGATTACTGGCAGTTAATAGGTGTTTCTGTAGTTTTTGAACCTAATAGCGAGATTTACATATTTGATCGTTATGGTAAATTACTCAAACAACTATCTCCACAAGGTCCTGGCTGGGATGGAAACTATAACGGCACTCCATTACCATCTAGTGATTACTGGTTTAAGGCAACTTTAATGGATGGGACTACCTTCTCATCTCACTTTACGTTAAAAAGATAAATTATGATTGCCTATTTTTACAATAGAGCAATGAAGTATATATTTTATTTATTAATTTTTATCTGTTCCGCTTTCGCGAAAGCGCAACTAGAATCATCCTATTGGTATTTTGGTATCAATGCAGGTATCGATTTCACATCTGGTAATGCTGTGGCTGTAGATAATGGTCAGTTAGTAACTGGAGAAGGTTGCGCAACGATTTCAGATCCTTTTGGAAATTTATTATTTTACACAGATGGCTCTTTAATTTATGATGCAAACCATGTAATCATGCCTAACGGGACTGGTTTAAAGGGAAATTCTTCCAGTACAAGTAGTGCCATAATAGTACCTTTACCTGGCAATTCTAGTATTTACTATGTTTTTACAGTAGACACAGATGACTCCTTATATCGCAATACAGAAGGGTTGCATTATTCTATAGTAGACATGACACTTAATAATGGCACAGGTGATGTAGATCCTTTTAATAAAAACATCAATCTACTACCCATCACATCAGAAAAACTTACAGCTATTACAAATGCCGCAGGAGACGGTTTCTGGATTATATCACAATTTGAAGGTACATTTTATTCTTATGAACTTACAGTTAGTGGACTTAACACAACTCCAGTATCTTCTCAAGTCGCTCCTTTCATAGAATTAATTAACTCCACAGTTACAAATGTAGATGTTGCTGCAATGAGAGGTTATATAAAAATAAATGCGAGAGGTAACAAACTAGCCGCAGCTCATTTTTCAAATAACACCACAGCCGAGTTTTCTGGTATAACAAATGTACTAACAGCTAGAAGTCTTGCATATACCAACGGTGGTGAACTTTATCTCTATGATTTTGACAATTCAACCGGCGTGGTTTCTAATCCACAGGCGTTGCTGACACGATCTGATGGTGGTTCTATTTATGGAGTTGAATTTTCTGGAAATGGTCAGTTCTTATATGCCGAAGTAGACTACATGAATGCATCTACAACACAAATTTTTGATTTTTTAAGAGGAGAAATCATTCAGTACGATTTAACTTCTAATAATATAGCTGCCAGCGCACAAGTAATACATGATGATAACATCACACCTTTTAGAGGTGCTTTGCAATTAGGACTGGATAATAAAATTTACCATAGTAGAATACAACAAAACGCTTTAAGCGTTATAAATAATCCCGATACTATCGGTGTTGGTTCTAATTATGAATACAACTCATTCCCTTTATCTCCTAATACAGTTGCATGGTATGGACTACCCATATTTGTACAATCATTTTTACTTAATGGAGAGATCGAGACTATGGATCATTGTTTTGGTGAGCCCCAAGATTTTAGTATTCAAACTGCTGCAAGCATAGTATCAATAAATTGGGATTTTGATGATATAGATTCAGGAATAAACAATTTTTCAAACGACTTAACACCTACTCATCTATTCTCTGCTCCTGGCACCTACACTGTTACAGCGACAGTAGAAACGTTAGTACAAACATTTACAATAACGCAAGATGTCGTTGTTTTTAACTCTGTACAGATCAATGATTTCCAACCTATTATTGAAGAGTGTGAGCTAGGTTTTGACAAAGCTGTTTTTGATTTAACACAAATAGCAGAACAGATAAATAACAATTCAAATCAAGAAGTTACCTTTTTCGAATCTGAAGCTGATGCTCTTGAAAACATAAATCAAATCCTTAACCCAAGCAGTTATACAAATCTTTATTTAACTCAAGAAATCTTTGTTAGGGTATCTACTTTAAATTGTTTTGATGTCTTTTCTTTCAAAATAATTACAAAACTCTGTGAAATTGAGGTTTTTAACGTCATAACACCTGACGGTGATGGATTAAATGATACGTTTATCGTTTCTGGCCTATATAATATTTATGATAAACATAAAATGTATATATTTAGCCGGTACGGACAAAAGATTTGGGAAGGAAATAACATAACTGGTGGATGGGACGGCACATCAAATACTGGTTTATTTCATACTAATGACATTTTGCCGACAGGTACATATTTTTATGTATTAGAATTAAATGAACCTAACATAAAGCCCAAAGCCGGTTATGTTTATTTAAGATAGCAAAAACTACAATCCAATTAACTACAAAAAAATGAAAAAACTTTTCCTCCTAACCTTAACTTTTTTATTAAGTTTTCAAATCAATGCACAATTAGAATCCTCATGGTGGGTTTTTGGAGACAATGCAGCCATAGAGTTTAATCCTAATCCTCAAAATAGATCTACAGAACCTTTCATAGCTGGATCTGGTTTTATGCAAGATGAAGGAGTAGGTACTATTTCAGATGATAATGGAAATTTATTATTTTACACTAACGGAAGTACAGTTTGGAATCGTAATGGTGCAATTATGTCTAATGGTACTGGTTTACTAGGTGGAGGTTCTGCAACGCAAGCAGCAATCATTGTAAAGGCTCCTGAAACGTCTGATGTATATTTCATATTCACAGTCGGTAATGCTGGTAACGGTCCCCTAGCCTATTCTCGTATTGAAATGCAGCTAAGTGGAGGATTAGGAGATATAGTACCTGGTGTCAAAAATGTAATTTTAATGGATGAATGTGCTGAAAAAGTAGCCGCCACTATTAAAACAAATAGTAATAATGCATATGTGATGACCTATGCTAGACAAAATGGTACTAGTACTAATCCTGGTACAGGAAATTTCAACTCTTTATTTGCATGGGAAGTAAGAGGAATTCCTGGAACAGGTATATCATTCGTTAATGCCTCTCCAGTACCACAAGCATCTAATGGTAACTCGGCAAACTTCCCTGCCCTTGCTTCAGAAAATGACGGAGATAGAGGTATGTTAAGAGTTTCACCTGATGGAACTAAATTAGTTGTCGCTCATCAAAATGCTGGATTTGGCGGCGGTACTAATCAAACAGGAGCTTGGCTTTACGATTTTAATCCTGGTAATGGTCAGTTTGGTGGCGCCGGATTACGTCTAGATAATGGTCCTGTATATGGGGTAGAGTTTTCTCCATCATCTCAATATTTATATCACGATATAAGTAGCTCATTTAGCCCTAGCGCAACAAGTAACAGAAAATTAGTTCAATACGACCTATGTGAAGAAACAAATATTATAGCCTCAAGAAATGAATTTGCTGATATTACAGGAGGCTCAAGAGGTACATTACAACTAGGTAGAGATGGGAAAATATATGTTACCAGATTTGGTACTAGTTTTTTAGGGTCTATTGATCCAGAAACAGCAACTCCTGTTTACAACCCAACAGCTATCGATATTTCACCAGGAGTTTCTCAACAAGGTCTTCCTGTATTTATACAATCTAATTTTGCAAGCTCATTTACTGTTAATGATCAGTGTCAAGGTGATGCAACAGATTTTCAATTAGCATGTTTACCACAAGTAGCAGCATCTGTTTGGAATTTTGGAGATGGTAATACCTTATCAGTTACAGGACCTGGAATTGTTCAAAATACTTACGCTGCTGCAGGAACATATACAGTTAGTGTAAATGTTACAAACGTATCTGGTGACGTTAGAGATTTTACGCAAGACATAACCATTTATGAAAATGGAATCGTAGATCCTGTTGATACTACATTATTAGATTACTGTGATGACGATAATTCTGGTTCAGAAATTGTTGACTTAACGCAATTCACAGCAGATGTATTAGGTACTCAAGACGCAGCAACCTTCAATATCTCTTACCACCCTACTCAAACAGATGCTGAAATGGACACAAATCCTTTACCGGATAATTATGATGTAAGCGTAGGTACTGTACAAGTTTGGGTAAGAATCGCAAACAACACGTCTCCTATAGACGACGGTTGTAGTGCTGTAGCATCATTTGACCTTACCGTTAGCACAACGCCTAGTGTTTCAAATATCCCAGATTTTGAGCTATGTGATGACTCTAGCGAGGATGGTATAGAAGATTTTGATCTTGCAGGTTACCTAAGTGTTATAGAGAATACCGCTGGTAACCCAGTAGACGTAAGCTATACCTACCACCCTACACAAGTGGATGCTGACATGAATACCGCAGCAATAGATACAACTGTACCTTTTACAAACACTACATCACCTCAAATTGTATTTGTAAGACTACAGAATACAAATGAAGCTGACTGTTTTGGAACAGCACCTATAAGTTTGATCGTTCAAGATTTACCATCTATTTCTACACCGATGAATATTGAAGTATGTGATGATGCACCATTAGATGGTAGTAGTGACTTTATATTATCAGATCAAGATAACAACGTAGACCCTACTGGATTAAATACTGTTTCTTACTACAATAGCCTTAGTGATGCAGACTCTGGTAACAATCCTTTACCTAACACATATAATGTAACAGGTTCTGAAGAAATCTTTGTGAGATCAGAAACACCAGACGGTTGTTTCAACACAACTAGTTTTATGATAACAGTACAAGCTGCTCCATCTATAGGTAACGCTCCAGATCTTACTAATATATGTGATGATAGTGTTGATTTAAATCAAAATCTATTTGAACTGTCTGTACAAGACGATATCATTCTTAATGGAAATAGCGCTACAGACTTTACAATAAGTTACTATACCACAGATGCAGACGCTCAAGCTGGTGTTAACGCATTACCTACTACTTATGTGGTTCCTTTTCAAGCTGGAACAACTTCTGATTTATTGTTTGCTAGATTAGAAGATAATGTTACAGGATGTTTCAACACTTCTCAATTTACCATCATATTTGAGAGATGTGAAATCATCTTCCCAGAAGGTTTCTCTCCTAATAACGATGGAATAAATGATACATTCTCTATTCCTGGACTTGCTGAACAATACGATAACTTTAGTCTTCAAATATTCAACCGTAATGGATCAGTTGTTTATGAAACAGCTGCTAGCAATTATGTTGAATTTGCAGGAATACCTAATAGCGGTGTATTATCTGGCGATGGCTTACTACCTACCGGAGTTTACTTTTACGTTATTAAATATAATGACGCAGACATAGAAGACACAGCTAGTTGGGTCTATATCAACTACTAAATAAATAGAATTAACAAATAATCAAAATCCTAGTTTTAATTAACTAGGATTTTTTTTTATCTTTAAGCTGTACTGTTAGTTCCGCTTTCGCGAAAGCGAGACTGAATAAATTACACTTGAAACTATATCGTTTGAAATTTTACAATATTTTACTATGCATGCATAACAAAAATTACTATATTGCAGTATATTTATAATTATGAGAGATAAAACAATCGATTACATTCTTAGAGCTACATGGATGTCAGTTTCTAAAATGTATAATGAACAAGCTGCTGTTAAGGGCAGTACTATGTCTACAGGATTTGCTCTTATTAGTATAGATCCAGAAACAGGAACACCTAGTACAGCTTTAGGACCTAAAATGGGAATGGAAGCTACTTCTCTATCACGTACACTTAAAATGATGGAGAATAAAGGTCTCATAGAAAGACGTAGAAATCCAGAAGATGGAAGAAGTGTATTGATTCATCTGACAGATTTCGGCGCTGAAATGAGAGAATTTTCAAAGTCAGTTGTTAAAACTTTTGACCAAGTCGTTAAAAATGAGATTGAACCAGAAAAAATAGATACCTTTCTAGAAGTTGCCTTTAAAATTAACGAAATAGTAAACTCTAAAAAAATCTTCAAAAAAAAAGCTCTATTAGCTCAAAAATAATATGGGAAAACGTAGAATAAAACATGTAACCGTAATAGGTTCTGGTATCATGGGAAGTGGAATTGCTTGCCATTTTGCAAACATAGGTTGTGAAGTACTCCTACTGGACATAGTCCCAAGAGAACTTACTGACAAAGAAAAGGCCAAAGGTCTAACTCTAGAGGACAAGGTAGTTCGTAACCGTATGGTTAACGATAACCTTACAGCTTCTGTAAAGAGTAAACCGGCACCTTTATACAATAACTCATTTGTAAACAGAATTTCTACAGGAAATTTAACTGATGACTTATCTAAAATTAAAGACACCGACTGGATTATTGAAGTCGTTGTTGAAAGATTAGATATTAAAAAATCTGTTTTTGAACAAATTGAGAAGTACCGTAAACCTGGTACTTTAATTACATCAAATACTTCTGGTATTCCTATCTCTTTCATGAATGAAGGACGTAGTGAAGATTTCCAGAAGCACTTTGCAGTAACACACTTTTTCAATCCGCCGAGATATTTAAAATTATTTGAAGTTGTTCCAGGTCCTAATTGTGATCCTGAGGTTACTGACTTTTTAATGGAATATGGAGAGAAATACTTAGGTAAGACATCAGTTCTTGCAAAGGATACTCCTGCATTTATAGGAAACCGTATCGGTATATTCTCTATTCAGAGTTTGTTCCACACAGTTAAAGAAATGGGTCTTACCGTTTCTGAGGTGGATAAACTTACTGGTCCTGTCATAGGACGTGCTAAGTCTGCCACGTTTAGAACTGTAGACGTTGTTGGACTAGATACACTTGTACATGTTGCAAATGGTGTTTATGAAAACTGCCCAGAAGACGAGCATAAAGACACCTTTAAATTACCAGAATTCATCAACACCATGATGGAGAACAAGTGGTTGGGTTCTAAAACAAAGCAAGGATTCTATAAAAAGAATATCACTAAAGAAGGTAAGAAAGAGATTCTAGCATTAGACCTAGATTCTATGGAGTACGTTGCACAACCTCGTGCAAAGTTTGCTACTCTAGAATTAACAAAAACTATTGATAACGTAGCAGATCGTTTTCCTGTATTAATTAAAGGAAAAGATAAAGCTGGTGATTTCTATAGAAAATCATTTGCTTCACTATTTGCATACGTACAACATAGAATTCCAGAAATAAGCGATGAGTTATACCGTATAGACGATGCGATGAGTGCAGGTTTTGGTTGGGAACATGGACCATATCAGGTTTGGGATGCCGTAGGTGTTGCAAAAGGTGTGGAGTTAATGGAAGCAATCGGTAAAAAACCAGCTGCTTGGGTAACAGAAATGCTAGAGAAAGGATTTGAATCTTTCTATACAGTAAAAGATGGCTCTACTTACTACTACTCTATCCCAGATAAAGATTATGTAAAGAAACCAGGTCAGGATGGATTTATCATTCTAGATAATTTACGTGCAAATGCCCCAGTCTTCAAAAATTCTGGTGTAACTGTACATGATATAGGTGACGGTATCCTTAATGTAGAATTTACTTCTAAGATGAATTCTATAGGTGGTGACGTACTTGCTGGTATGAATAAAGCTATTGATATCGCCGAAGATCGTTTTGACGGTTTAGTAGTAGCAAATAATGGTGCTAACTTCTCTGTAGGAGCAAATATCGGTATGATATTTATGATGGCTGTAGAGCAGGAATATGATGAGCTGAATATGGCTATCAAACAATTCCAAGATACAGTTATGAGATTGCGTTACAGTAGTATTCCTACTATCGTTGCGCCGCATCAAATGGCATTAGGTGGTGGTTGTGAAATGACCATGCACTCTGACGTTGCTGTTGCTAGTGCAGAGACTTACATCGGTCTAGTAGAATTTGGTGTAGGTGTAATCCCTGGTGGTGGTGGATCAAAAGAGATGGCACTAAGAGCTAGTGACACTTTTGAGAAAAATGACGTAGAATTAAATAGACTTAGAGAATACTTCCTTACTATAGGAACAGCTAAAGTTGCAACAAGTGCTTATGAAGCATACGATCTAGGCATCTTGAGAAAAGGTGTGGATCATGTTGTTGTAAACGATAATAGACGTATTGCTTTTGCAAAAGCACAAGCGAGACTTCTAGCTGACAAAGGTTATACACAACCTGCTATGCGCAAGGATATAAAAGTATTGGGCCAGCAAGCATTAGGAATGTTCTTAGTAGGAACTGACGCGATGAAAGCTGGAAAATATATAAGCGAGCACGACTTAAAAATCGCAAATAAACTAGCTTATGTAATGGCAGGTGGTGATTTAAGTGCCCCTACCCTTGTCTCTGAACAGTATTTATTAGACCTAGAACGTGAAGCATTCTTAAGTCTTACTGGAGAGAGAAAAACACTGGAGAGACTTCAACACATGATCCAGAAAGGTAAACCTTTAAGAAACTAAGAAAATGACAAACGCATATATAGTTGCCGCAAAAAGAACGGCAGTAGGAAAATCAGGTCGTGGGGTTTTTAGATTTAAAAGACCAGACGAGCTAGCAGCAGAAACTATTCAAGGAATGTTAAAAGACCTTCCTGATTTTGATAAAGGTCGCATCGATGACATGATCATAGGTAATGCGATGCCAGAGGCTGAGCAAGGACTTAACATGGCACGTCAGATATCACTTCTAGCATTAGAAAGAGTAGACATTCCAGGTATAAGTATCAATAGATGGTGTGCATCTGGACTAGATGCTATCGGTGCAGCCGTAGCTAGAGTACAATCTGGTATGGCACAATGTATCGTTGCCGGTGGTGTAGAAAGCATGAGTTATGTTCCTATGGGTGGTTATAAACCTGCTCCTGCTTATAGCCTGGCAAAGCAAGGTCATGAAGACTACTACTGGGGAATGGGACTTACTGCAGAAGAGGTTGCAAATGACTATAAGGTTTCTAGAGAAGAGCAAGATCAATTTGCTTATGACTCTCACATGAAAGCCTTAAAAGCACAAGCTGAAAACCGTTTCCAAGATCAAATTGTTCCTATCGATGTAGAAGAAACTTATCTTGACGAGAACGGTAAAAAGAAAACTAGAACCTATACAGTAACTAAAGATGAAGGACCTAGAAAAGGTACAAATCTAGAGGCGCTGGCAAGATTACGTCCAGTATTTGCTGCAGGTGGTAGTGTTACAGCTGGTAACTCTTCTCAAACTAGTGATGGTGCTGCTTTTACACTTGTAATGAGTGAAGAAATGGTAAATGAATTAGGTATAAAGCCTATTGCAAAACTAGTAAGCTTTGCCGTAGCAGCTGTAGAACCTAGAGTTATGGGTATTGCGCCTATAGAAGCTATTCCAAAGGCATTAAAACAAGCAGGTCTTAAAAAAGAAGATATGGCTCTTATTGAGTTAAATGAAGCTTTTGCAAGTCAGTCTGTTGCTGTGGTTAGAGAACTAGGTCTTAATAAAGACATCGTTAACGTTAACGGTGGTGCTATCGCACTAGGTCATCCACTAGGTTGTTCAGGAGCAAAACTATCTGTGCAAATCTTTGATGAGATGCGCAAGAGAGGAAACCAAGGAAAACACTGTATGGTTACCATGTGTGTAGGTACTGGACAAGGTGCTGCTGGTATTTTTGAGTTTTTAAATTAAGAATTACGCTTTCGCGAAAGCGAGATAACAATACATATTATGTCAACAGAAAATAAAATAGAAATGATACGCGGTGGACAATTCATCGTGAAAGAAACAAATCCATCAGAAGTATTTACTCCAGAAGACTTCTCTGATGAACAAAAGATGATGCGCGAGAGTGTACAGGAATTTGTAGACAAAGAGATCGTTCCTAATAAAGACCGATTTGAAAAGAAAGACTATGCACTTACTGAAGAAGTAATGCGCAAAGCTGGAGAAATGGGATTCTTAGGTGTAGCTGTTCCAGAAGAGTATGATGGTCTAGGTATGGGCTTTGTCTCTACTATGTTAGTTTGTGATTATATTTCTGGTGCAACTGGATCTATCGCAACTGCTTTTGGAGCACATACAGGAATAGGTACTATGCCTATTACTCTATACGGTACTGAAGAGCAAAAGAAAAAATACGTTCCTAAACTTGCTACTGGTGAGTGGTTTGGAGCTTATTGTTTAACAGAGCCTGGTGCAGGGTCTGATGCAAATTCTGGTAAGACAAAAGCAGAGCTTACTGCAGATGGAAAACACTACAAGATCAATGGTCAAAAAATGTGGATTTCAAATGCAGGTTTCTGTAATGTATTTGTAGTATTTGCACGTCTAGAAGATGATAAAAACATTACTGGATTTATCGTAGAAAACGATCCTAGTAATGGGATTACAATGGGAGAAGAAGAACACAAATTAGGTATTCACTCCTCTTCTACTCGTCAGGTATTCTTTAATGACTGCCTGGTTCCTGTAGAAAATATGCTTGCTGGTCGTGGTGAAGGTTTTAAAATTGCGATGAATGCATTAAATGTAGGTCGTATAAAACTAGCTGCAGCATGTCTAGATGCACAACGTCGTGTAATTACACTTGCTACTAATTATGCTAATGAGCGTGAGCAGTTTAAAACTCCTATCGCAAAATTTGGAGCTATAAGAAAGAAACTTGCTGAAATGGCTGTTAATGCTTATGTGGGTGAAAGTGCTTCTTATCGCGCAGCAAAAGATGTAGAAAACCGCATCCACTTGCGTCAGGAAGAAGGTGCAACCTTTGCAGAGGCTGAATTGAAAGGTGTTGAAGAATTTGCTATAGAATGTTCTATCCTTAAGGTTGCTGTATCTGAGGATATGCAAGCATGTAGTGATGAAGGTATACAAATTTATGGTGGTATGGGCTTCAGTGCAGATGCTCCTATGGAGGCTGCATGGAGAGATGCTCGTATCTCACGTATTTATGAAGGTACTAACGAGATTAACCGTATGCTAGCAGTAGGAATGTTAGTTAAAAAAGCGATGAAAGGTCACGTTAACTTACTAGAGCCAGCAATGGCAGTAGGAAATGAACTTACTTCTATTCCTTCTTTTGAAACACCAGATTTTTCAGAGCCATTATCTGAAGAAATGGATATGGTTAAGAAACTTAAAAAAGTATTCTTAATGGTTGCAGGAAGTGCGGTGCAAAAATTCGGTCCAGCACTAGAAGAGCACCAGCAATTATTAATTGCAGCGTCAGATATTCTTATCGAGATCTATATGGCAGAGAGTGCTATTCTTAGAACTCAAAAGAACATCGCTCGTACTAGTGTAGAAGAGCAAAAAGAGCAAATTGCAATGTCTCAATATTACTTATATCAAGCGTCTAAAATTATCCAAGCAAGAGCTGAAGAAGGTATTTCTAGCTTTGCTGAAGGTGATGAACAACGCATGATGCTTATGGGACTTAAACGTTTCACTAAATATACAAACCTACCTAACATTGTAGCTCTAAGAGATACTATCGCAGATAAGGTGACTGAAGCTAATAAGTACCCTTTCTAGTATTCTAGAAAATTTTAAATGAATTAAAGCCGCTATTGGATTTTCCAAATAGCGGCTTTTTAATTAAATAGAAATCATTTATTAAAATTAAATCATAAAGTTCCCAACTATTAACAAATCATAAACAAGGTTTTTCGAGGCTTATTCTACTTTTGTTTTATATGAAAGAGATATTAGACAACTTTAATGTTGAAAAAGGATTTGAGCTTATTTTAGAATACGGTATTCCGTTAGTAAAAGCGATTCTAATTTTTATTGTAGGAAGGTGGTTAATTAAAAAAGCTCTGAAGCTAACGAGAAAAATAATGTTAGCTAGAGATTACGATATAACTTTAGAAAAATTCTTACTCAATTTAATTAAATGGGGACTTTGGATTTTACTTATTATAACGGTAGTAGGAACACTAGGTATACAAACAACTAGTTTTGCCGCGGTTATTGCAGCTGCAGGGCTAGCTATCGGGCTAGCGTTACAAGGATCGTTGTCTAATTTTGCTGGTGGCGTGTTACTATTATTATTTAAACCTTTTAAAATAGGTGACACTATCGAGGCTCAAGGCGTTTTAGGTACTATTAAAGAAATAGATATCTTACAAACTAAAATAATAACTCCACAACGCAAACTGGCTATTATTCCTAACGGTCCATTGTTGAACGGGAATATTATTAATTTTAATGCAGAAGGTATTTTAAGATGTGACACCACCATAGGTGTAAGTTATGACGCAAATATTACACAAACTTTAGAAGCGTTGCGCAAACTAGTAGAAGACCATCCTCTTGTACTTAAAGACCCTGCACCACAAATAATGGTGGCTGCAAATGCTGACAGCTCCATTAATATTAATGTAAGACCATATACACTCACAGATGACATGTGGACAGTGTATTGGTATCTGCAAGAAAACTTTAAACCTACTCTAGATGCCATAGGTGTTGATATACCTTACCCACATCAAGTAGAGATTCAGAAAAAAGGATAAAGTAAACTCCTTGAATAATTATTAAAACCGCTCTTATGGAGCGGTTTTTTTGTATCTAATATTTTAACAATTTAGATTAACAGCAGAAAGTCTGTTAAAATGTGTTTTTAACCGATAAAACGTAGTTCTTAAAAAAACAGATCATCCTTTTTTAATTCCCATTTTTTACTAGTTAATTTTGAGTTCAACAAACAAAAACATTAGTAAAAATGATTCAAGAACCTGTAGTACAAGCAGACAATTTAGACCTAAATATAAGTCCTGACGGATTTAGCTTAGAAAACATTACTGGTTATGCCCTAGAATATGGTATACCACTTTTAAAAGCTATTTTAATTTACATAATTGGTGCATTTATCATTAAAAAGCTAGTAAAAGTTACTAGTAAATTAATGGATAAAAGAGATTATGACGTTACCTTAAAGAAATTCTTAACCAGTTTACTTAAATGGGTTTTAACCATACTTCTTATAGTAACAGTAGCAGGTACATTAGGAATTGAGACAGCTAGTTTTGCTGCTATTCTTGCCGCAGCTGGTCTTGCAATAGGACTTGCTTTACAAGGTTCTCTATCTAACTTTGCTGGTGGTGTTCTTATCTTAATTTTTAAACCTTATAAAATAGGTGATCTAGTAGAGGCACAAGGAGAATTAGGTGTTGTGAAAGAGATCGACATATTAGTTACTAAATTAATAACCCCTGCAAACAAACTTGCTCTTATACCTAATGGCCCTATGGCAAACGGTAACATCATAAATTATACTGCCGAAGGTAAAATGAGAGTAGATACAACTGTAGGAATAGGATATGGTGAAGACATGAAACAAGCTAAAGATGCTTTACTTGCTATGTTAGAATCTAATCCTAAAGTACTTAAAGATCCGGCACCATCTGTAAACGTTAGTGAACTTGCAGAAAGTTCTGTTAATCTAGCTGTAAGACCTTACTGTGCACCAGAAGACTATTGGGATGTTTATTTCTGGACTATAGAAAATACAAAACTTGTACTAGATAGAGAGAAAATTGAAATTCCTTATCCTCACGCAGTGGAGATACACAAAGAGGCTTAATATCCTTTCTTATCATTACTAGAATAGCTTATGCACTAAGTGCATAAGCTATTTTTGTTTTCATTAATATGAATACTTTAAACTGTAGTAACTAACTCGTGGCGCTTTACCAGCTACTTGTAAATAAGCTCCTGTTTTAAAGTAAAAATCTCCATCTTTTTCTAACCACTTGTTATCTACCGTATAAATTTTAGTCTTTGACTTTCCGGTATTGATATTCTTCACATAAACGCTAATTTGATTACCAGATTCTAAAATTTCTAGTTTACAATAGAGCTCATGCCCATCTCTAAAACCAACTAAATAATCATTTGTTGATTCTCCTTCATATTTAATGTACGTATCGGTAAGTACTGCTCTCAATTCATTTTCACCTGTGTATTCTACTCTAAATAGAGGCCTTCCTACACCTTGAGCATCATTATGTATTTGTGCTAAGGTTACTCCTTTTCTATCATTAGAATTAGGTAGATTTTCAAATTTTGCTTGAAACCTCAAGATACTTTGATCATTAAGCTTCAAGTTTTTGAGCTGTCTAAACTCTACGCGATCATTCTTATCGTCAGTTGCTTGTAAAACCATGGCGTCACCACAAACTTTAAAAATAGTATCATCACAAAAAGTATCTAATTTTTTAAACTCTTCCCTACTCTTTCCACCGTTCTTATATTGTTGCAATTTTGAGTCTGTTAGCACTGTTTTAAATTGGTCTAGATGTATTGGTTTTTTTTCGTCACAAGAAAAACACTCCTTTATATCCTCATGAAGTGGTAATATAAATGGCGATTCTGCATCTTTTACATTAGTACTGTCTATAGATTTACTTGCCCCACCACATGAAACTAGTAGACCAGTTAAAACTACACCTGATATCAAAAATATCTTATTATAATTTTTGTTTTTTATTCTTTGAATCATCGATTTATTTTAAAATTATATTTTGCTGTAAAATTACAGTATCTGTGATTTATTTCTATTAAATTTTTTATAGGCATTATAAAGACTTTAAAAAGTGTGTGATTTCTCTAAATAATCTGGTGTAGTAAATTAAGAACATGTACTTTTTTAAGGTTCTAGAGGTATATAAATTCCGCTTTCGCGAAAGCGTGCTTATAAATTATCCTTTTAACAATTTCATAGAACATCATAAATTCATAGCTCTTATCTTAGTAGCTAAATTTTTAAACATGAAAAACCTATTAATACTATCTCTACTCTGTAGTTACTTATCTATTGCACAAGTACCTACAGACCATCAAATGGACTTATACACTATCATTGATGAAGTAAGTGCAGATAGAATCGAGAACGACGTGCGTACACTAGCCGATTTTGGAACGAGAAATACATTTTCTGATACGGTTTCTAACACGAGAGGAATAGGCGCAGCAAGGAGATGGATCAAGGCACAATTTGATCAAATATCAAAAGAATGTGGTGACTGTCTAGAGGTGTTCTATCAAAAAGATTTCGTTTCTACTGATATGGGTAGTCGCATACCTAAAGATGCTTGGGTAGTAAATGTGGTTGCTATTCAAAGAGGTACCTCTAGTCCTAATGATATGGTGATGATGAGTGGTGACATAGATTCTCGCGCTAGTGATACTATGGACTTTACAACAGATGCGCCAGGTGCAAACGATAATGCTAGTGGTATGGCAGGTACTATAGAAGCTGCGCGAGTTTTGAGCAAACGCAAGTTTAAGAACAGTATCGTTTATGTAGGTTTAAGTGGTGAGGAACAAGGCCTTTTTGGAGGAAAAGGACTGGCTGAATACGCTAAAAAGAAAAAATGGAATGTCATAGGGTTTTTAAATAACGATATGATAGGAAATATAGAAGGTGTAGATGGCGTAATCAACAACAGGGAATTTAGAATTTTTTCTGAACCTACAGATCCTACTGAGACAGAACGACAGCGTAATGGTCGCAGATTTTATGGTGGTGAAGTAGATGGAATTTCTAGACAACTAGCTCGATACATACATAAATCAGTAAAGACTTACATGCCAGAAATGAAGCCTATGATGGTTTATAGACTGGACCGTTTTGGGAGAGGTGGTCATCACAGACCTTTTGCAGATCTAGGTTTTCCTGGAATACGAATTATGGAAGCACATGAAAATTACACCCAACAACACCAAGACATAAGAACAGAAAACGGTATAGCATATGGTGATGTCGTAGAGCATGTTAATTTCCCTTATGCTAGAAAATTAACTGCTGTAAATGCTATTAACCTAGCTCAACTGGCATGGGCTCCTAGCAGACCTCAAAATGTTAAAATAGGTGGTATAGTAGAAGCTCATGTGAAATTTAAATGGGACAAAGTAAAAGATGCCGTAGGATATAAAATTTACTGGAGAGATACTACTAGTCCTACCTGGGATAACTCGCGATATGTAGGTGATGTAAACGCATATACTTTAAAAGGAATAGTAATCGACAACTCCTTTTTTGGTATAGCTGCAATAGGAAAAGATGGTATAGAGAGTATGGTCAGTTTTCCTAGTGGTACTTTTAGATAATTAGATGCTACATGTAAAATAAAAACTATTTAACATGTAGTAATTACTCTACAACATGTCTATTAAAGAATATGAAAAATAGGCTTCTTCCCACATAATTAACCATCGTTAAATAAAACTGCTGTTTCACTCTGTTTTTTTAACAAAAAATACCCATTAATGGGTATTTTTTAAAGGTTTAATTAGACTTAATTTTACTCATGTGTTATAGACTAACCAACCAAATAACACAAAGAATTTTAGGGGGAAGAAAGCTCATTAATAATGACTTTCTCTAAAACTGCCAGATCTAATCTGGCAGTTTTTATTTGCACCTATTTTAAAATATTTCTTATTTTCATTTAATTGTAGACTATTTATTTCGTGCATGATATGCGATACCTAGTCTAGTATATCTTTTCTAACTAAGATCTTTTTCAATAATCGTATCTTTGATATATAATTAGACCCTAAATGAAAGCTTTCAAGTACATTTTTATACTAATATTAATCGTCATCATAGGAGGTGCTATCTATTTTTCATTAAAAGATGGAAAATATGATATAACAGAATCTCGTATTATCGCAGCACCACCATCCCTTATCTATGATCAACTAGCAGATTTTAAAGAATGGGATAACTGGAATCCATGGTTAGAAGATGAAGAAACAACCTCTACAATGGGTACACAAACTAAAGGTGTAGATGGTAATTATTCTTTTACAGATCCTTATGGTAATGGTAAAATGACTATAACAGGAATAGAGCCTAATAAATATGTGGCTATGAATATGTTCTATGATAATGGTATGACAAGTTCTAACAGTGATGTAATCATGGATCTAGAACGCGTCGAAAATGGTACTAAAGTAACATGGAATATTAAGGGTGAACAAGGTCTATTAGATAAAGTAATGACTACCGTATTAGGCTTTAATATGGAAGATGAAATTAAACCTAAGTATACTGCAGGTTTAGAAAATCTAGACGACTATGTGAATAACCAAATGTCTGTACACCAAGTTCATGTAGACGGTATTATTGAAACTGGAGGTGGTTACTTTTTATACATGTCATCTAGTACAAAGAGAGAAAAATTGCAAATTGTAAAATCTCAAATGCTTCAAAACATTATGTCTTACATGAATCGCAATCATATCGATATGTACGGCATGCCACGTGTGGTATATGAAAAGATAGATCCTACTAATAATAGTGTTTTATTCTCTGCAGCACTTCCTGTTGAAAATAGAGAGATTACTGCTACTAACAGTAATATCCTATCTAGTTACCAAGAACCTGGAAAAGCAGTGAAAATCACTCTTAATGGTGCGTATAGCAACCTCGCTGAGGCATGGAGAAAAGGTGAAGAATTTATATCTCAAAACGGACTGGTAAAAGCAATAGCGTCTCCTTATGAAATATATAAAACAGACCCTATGCTCACTCCTAACCCAGCAGATTATCGTACTGAAATTTATATACCTATAGAATAAATGAAGGCGTTTTTATTTGTTTTTATAGGCGGTGGACTAGGAAGTAGCTTAAGGTTTTATTTTTCCTTAATAGAGAACAGTAATACACTAAAATGGATTCCTACCATAGGTGTCAATATATTAGGTTGCTTACTGCTAGGTGGTTTTTTAGCAGCATTTCATAGAGAGCAATTATCCCATCAGTGGTATGTATTGTTAGGTGTAGGTTTTTGTGGTGGACTTACCACGTTTTCTACATTTAGTGCTGAGTTGTTTTTACTACTCAAAAACGGCTCTTATGCATCTGCAATATGGTATTTGATACTAAGTATAAGTTTAGGAATAATAGCTGCTGGTGCTAGTTATAAATTAACCGAGGCATTTTTATTAAAATCTTAATTAAGAAGCACTTACTTTTTTATTTTTTGTCTTTACTCTCAAAGCACGATTACCAGCAAATAATAATTTACCTAGTAGCATAATGATCAATACATCTGCAGAGATGAGAAATACAATTCTTAAAAATGTAGTTAATGGTGTAGTTAGATAAAAACCTGCCATTCCAGAAATAAGTGTTATTATACTAACAATTAAAATAATCCTATTCATGAGTTTTAGTTTGGTTTCCCAAAAATCGTCCAGAAGTATTATCTCTACAGTTAATATGAAATCAATTGTTTATAATTTAACTAACAATGCCAATTTACTCTTAACAGTATTCTTAGTCATCGGCTTAATTTCTTGTAATAAAACTAGCAAATTAGAAAAATCTATAACTAAAGAAGAAGTATCCACACCTCAACTTAAACAAAATGCATACAATGTGGGTTTTCTAATAATGGACGGTACTTTTAACACAGAACTTACAGCGCCATTTGATATATTTCAACACACTAAATACCGTGAAGGCATAAAACCTATGAATGTCTTTTTGGTAGCGCAAACTATGGATGCGGTCACAACATTTGAAGGAATAAGAATATTACCTGACTATACATTTGATAACGCGCCTAATATAGATATACTGGTAGTTCCCAGTGCAGAGCATCATCTAGATACAGATCTAGAAAACAACACAATGATCAACTTTGTAAAACAAGTAAGTGAAAATGCCATGTATATCACGTCCCATTGTGATGGTGCATTTGTACTAGCACAAGCAGGAATCTTAGACGATAAAGTAAGTACAACCTTCCCGTCAGATATCGATCAAATGAAAGATCTTTTCCCTCAGTTAGATATAAGAAAAAATATATGGTTTGTACATGATCAAAATGTAATTACCAGCGCTGGCGGTGCGAGATCTTTTGAGGCTGCCATGTATCTATGCGATGTACTTTATGGATCTGAAATTACTCAATCTCTTGCTGGTGGACTAGTTCTAGATTATGAACTGGATAAATACCCTCACTTAATAATTGAATCTGAAAAAACAGAATAGGTTATTCTTATCTATTTCACATTCTGTACTTAAATTTTTAGAATAGACCTCAAATATCTAACAGAGATTGTAAATCAGTAGTTTTCAATTGCTTTTTTGCTTGTTTCCAGTCATCTTCATCTGGTTCAATCGGTTTTTGTTGATCTGCAAGCTCTGGCTCATAGGTTAAAACTGCCCAAGACGGAAAGTGGTCACTGTCAAAATCTGCACCAGTACCTGCTTTCTTTAATCTAAATTCTGGTGAGATAAGTATGTGATCTAGTGGCCACCTCATCAATGGATACTGTGCGTGGTAGGTGCTATAAAACCCTCTTCCTATTCTCAAATCTAATAATTTGCCTACTGTTTTAGTTAGTTGGGTGCTATGAGACCAGGCCACATCATTAAAATCACCTAGAACTATTACCGGTATTTTAGACTTATTACTTGCGATAGCAGTAAGCATTAACTCCTTATCACGGTCTGTACTTAAAGGATTGTGCTGCGGCATGGGTGGTGTAGGATGTATCGCATATAATTGAAATAAATTTTCATTCTTCATCCTGACCTTAGCATCAATAGAAGGTATTTCTGGATCTACTTGAAATTTAATTCTCGTGTCTGATAATTCTAACTTAGAATACACTAGCATACCATAAGTATTCTCCTGTGGTTGCTCCACTTTAAAAGGATATGAATCGCCTATTCTATTTTTTATAGCATCACTCCACCTATCATTAGTCTCTGTAAAAACAATTAAATCTGGTTCTTTAGATTCTATTTCTTTAAATAGTTCTTCTGTGTTTTTATTTTCTTGCAACACATTTGCCGTATAAATACTAATGTAATTATCCTCAGAAATAGCAGAAGAGCTGTCTTCCACTTCTACCGGATATAACGGTGTGTAATCAACTATTTTAAAAAATTGAAAGGCAAAACAACCTAATAAGACTGTTATGTATGCATAATCATTAATCCATTTAGGCTTAAATGTAAAGAAATAAAGTAGAATTGCTAATAAAGTAAAAGCGGTAAGTTGAAGATGTGGAAAATCAAAAACTCTTATCCACCAGTAGTCTGCAGCTATAAGAGGCAGTAAACTTAAAAGTGCTGCGACTAGTCCTAACACTTGAAATACTTTTCTCCACATAATATTTTTAAAACAAATATAATATCAGATTGAAAGTAACTCTTTATGTTTTAGAAAGATTTAAAAGTTTTTAAGTTAAAAACCGTCATTATATTGATTTTTAGGAGCGTTAAAATTATCACTTCCTAATCCTTTAGGATTAACACCCCATTGATTAGCTCCATACTTGCTGTCTTCCGTTAAGAAAATAAGTATTATTATACTTGCCACAGGAACAAACGCTAATAGAAAACTCCATCCAGATCTACCAGTATCATGTAATCTTCTAACTGTAACTGCTACACTAGGTACAATGGTTGCCAGCACATAAAGAATATAAATGATCAATAAAACAACACGCATTTCTTTATCAGATCCTAATAACATAAATACGAAAAAGAAGAAAAACAAAACTATGAAGTTGAACAATCTAAAATACCAATATTCTGACCTGCGGGCTCTACCTGTAAAGTTTGCATAGTTTTTAAAACACTTGCCTATCATCTCAAACATTCCTGCATCATTAGTTGCAGCCGGCTGGTACTCTTCTCTACCTCTTCTTTGACGGTAAGTGTTATTATTGTTATCGAGATTATCCATTATTCTATCTATTTAAAAAAAGGTACAATATAGTATTTTTAAATATTCCGCTTTCGCGAAAGCGGACACAGCAAAAAACTTTTAGAACGGATAACCTATGGCAAAGTTGAACACAGGATTTTCTACATCAAAATTCCAACGTTCATTTTCTGGAAGAGATGGATCGTGCCATGGAGCAGCTAGGTCAAAACGTATCACAAATCCTTGAACATCTACACGCATTCCTACACCTGCACCTATACCTAGTTCGTTCACAAAATTACTGCTGAATTGCCCACCATCTAAACCGTTTCCTGCGGTAGACCATACATTTCCTGCATCCACAAAAAGAGCTCCTTTAACATAGCCGTAAATAGGAAAACGATACTCTACATTTGCCTCTAGACGCACGTTACCAGATTGATCAAAAAACGAGATGTCTTCATCATTTTCTGGAGTGTAGGTTCCAGGTCCCAAAGATCGAGTTCTAAAAGCGCGCACACTATACGCTCCACCAGAAAAATACTGTTTACTAAATGGCAAGACATCGCTGTTACCAAAAGGTAATCCATAACCGGCAAAGAATCGTGTAGCTATTCTAGATTCTTCATTTAACAGATAATGAAATCTAAAGTCCACATCGGCCTTTGCGTATTGCGCATATTCTAATCCTAAGAATTCTTTTTTACCCAAGTCATTTTCTTGAGCTAATAAACTAATGCTATTACCAGCAACATCTACCGTACTGTTAACATAGAACAAGGCTCTCTTGCGCTGACTCAACATACCGTTATAAGTAAACGAATAGGTTAATCCAGAAATAAATTGTTGATCAAAACTACTTTGTAAAAATGCATTATCGTCTAGTATAGCTTGAAATTCTTCAGATATATTAGTAGGTCTCACATAGTTAATCGACACCGGATTTAACTCGTGCGTTACATATTTATTTGCTTGCCACACATAACCAAAACTACCAGAAAAAGTTAGTAAACTGTACAACTGGCTGCGATTTAAGATCGATGTATTAAGACTGGTTTTAGTTTTAGGAATGGCATACTCAAAGTAATCACTATCTACCTTAAAAGGAGCTAACACACGTGGGAAAATTAAGTCTGCACCTAGACCGAATTCTGTACTAGTTAGACCACCACTACTGTTACCAGCTACTTGCACTTCATAAGTTCCTGTAGCTTTAATATTCAGAGTTTCTCCACCTTTAAATAAATTACGATTAGAAAAAGTAAGTCCTAATGTAGGACCAGAGAAATCATTTGATTTAGTTACCGCTTGCAATTCGGCACGGATGGCTCTTTTGTTTAAAGGAGATAGAAAGATGTTTGCTTCTAGATAATTGAGACTATCTGTTTGTTCTCCATCTATTTCTGTATATTCTATATTGACAAATTTATAAGCACCTATGGAACCTAAGCGCCTGCTAGTAGCCTTAGATTTTTCTGGGTTATACAAATCACCTTTCTCTAAAAGTATAAAAGGGTCTAATCGATCTGGTCTGAAGAAATCTGATTCTTGGATAAAGTCTTTATTTGCATAACGTACTGTGTCTACCTTAATCGTGTCGCTAGTAGTAACGTTATAAGGAAAAACATTTACTGATTTTATTTGATACGGTTTTATGGCCTTTGTAGGTACATCTTGTTTCAATTTTAAAAACAGATCAAATTTTCTATTTTTATATTGATTAGTGTCTGCCTGAAATATTAAAAAACCAGAATTGAAATTATAATACCCTTTATCCTTTAAATTTGAATCTATACGTTCCCTTTCCAGCTTTAAAGCAGATAAATCAAAACGAGAATCTACTTTTATAGGAGTATTTTTTATCTGATCTTCTAAAACGGCATAAAATGGAATAGAGTCACGATCTACCTGATAGGTTTTCATGCGGTATGGATTAGGCAAAGTAACGTTGTACGATACGTTACCTTCCTTTGCATCTTCATCCTTTAGGGTTTTAGACGATATATTACTAAAGAAAAAACCCCTGTTTTCTAATCTATTGCGCAATAAATCTCTAGTCGCTTCTTCTTCTACATCACTTAAATAAACAGGCTTCTCTCCTATTTTCTTATTTAAAAATCTTGCAATAAATCCCGCACTATCTTTATTCACTTTATAGTAATAATGCAACCCTGGACGCATTCCTAGAAACTTTGAATTAGGTTGTGGAGAAAGTGTTGCTTCTAGCTCTAATTTAAGAGCAGCTACATTCTTAACATCAGTCAGGGAATCTAATTTTATATCAAGTGAAGAGCCAGTAAATAACAATTCATCTTCTGGCACGTATTTCTTTACCGCACATGAAGACGCTATAAGAACAATACTTATAACTAAAATGGTTTTTATGTAATTATTTAAATTCAAGTGCTTTGATTTAGTTTTTATTTTCTTCTGTTGTTTTACTCTCGCTGTCCTCTTTCTTCTTTAATTCTTCCTCTTCTTCTTTTCTAGCTTTTTGATTTTCGGTTAGAGCTGTCTTTGCAAATAGGTTTTTAAATTCATTAAATTCTTTGGTAAAAATTAATGAAATTCCACTTACTACTAGCTGTCCATCTACCACATTATCATATTGATTGCGACGGAAACCTTTTAATCTCCACTGACCAGCTTGTGTCAATAAATATTCTAGACTTACATTACCTATTACAGGCGCTTCTTCTCCATCTTGCGCACTACCTTGAATATCTACTTCACTACCTACACTTACAATTAATCTATCATCTAATAATTTTTTACTTGCCGTTACATCTAATTGTGTTCTTTCCTGTCCACTACCGCTAGCATAGTCTGTATAACTATCTAACCCAAAGTTGAAATCTATACCTGTCTTACCTAATAACTGCCCACCATACTGATTTAATTGATCGCTCAAAGCCTGGTTTAAGTTATCTCTAGCAATAGTTGCCGTTCCTCCATTACTACCATCGGTACCACTAGTAGGGAAGAATTTATTAAGAACAAGAAGAGAAAATACTTGCTTATTTAATTCCTGATCTTGAGTATTAACTTGTTGTAACCTACTGTACACTTCTCCTCCCAAAGCACCTTGTTCATCTTCTGGTAAATCGAGTTTAAAACTAATTTCAGGTTTGAGCAGCTCGCCATCAATATTCAAATACACTACAAAAGGCAATCTCTGACGGTATTTTTCTTGCGTTGCTAGATCTGCACCACTGGTCTGACTAGCCATTATCGCACTTGCACTAGTCTCTACTTTATAAATAGCACTTACATCTAGAATGGCATCAAATGGATCACCAGACCAGGTAACGCTACCACCTTTTGCTAGATCAAAACGTCTAGAAACAATGTCGTAAAGATTAAATTGATAAAAACCTTCAGAAATCTCATACCTTCCTGCAAGTGTCATTCTCCCATTAGGCGTCATTCTATATTTAAAATCTCCATCTCCAGAAATTTGAAGTTGATCTCCTGTATCTGGATCTATTATTACCGTGACCTTTGCGTCACTGCGTACTTTAAAATTTGCAGTAATATCAAACCCTGTTAACGTCGCAGACTCTTCTTCTGTTTGTGTAAGAATAGCATCCGGATTCATCTTATTTACAAATTGCACAATACCATCACGCTCTACCACATCTAACTCTGTCGCTGGTAAAACATAAGTTACATCAGTTACATTCTTTACCGTTACATCTAGATCTATTACAGGAACGTCTGTATTACCAGTTATTTTTGCACTTGCATCAAAGGTAGCCTTACCATAATACAGGTCATTATCCTTTTCAGTACTATTAAGCGCTGTAAAATTAACTGCCTTTAAGTCTAAATCTAGAGTCGGTTGTAATAGGTTTTCTGTTCCTATAGTTCCATCTATGGTAAATGGATTACCATTTGCATCTGTAATAGATAGGTTGTTCATATAAACACCTGCATTATCTATTTTAATTTCTTCATTTTTAAAAGTGAAACTAGTGTCTAGCATAGAAACACTAGCCGTTGCATTATTAAACTTTAAAACCCCATCATACTCAGGATCTACGGTTGTCCCTGCTACTTTAAACGTTCCATTTATAGAACCACTACCATCTTTAAGAAATCCATCAGAAATACCAGCCAGTGTACTCATCGCAACTTTATTTATATCTAGATCTAAGTTTAATTTTGCAGCAACTTCATTTGCCTCATAATCTCCATCCAGCACTATATCAACATCTTCACCCTTTACACTCATATTCATATCGTACTTAGATGCGTCTAGTGATTTTGCATCTAACTTTAATATTCCTAATGGTGTTTCCATAGCATGAAAATCCTCTATCTGTAAATCTGCAATGAAACCTGTTGCTCCATAAATATCATCTAGGACAAATTCTCCATTCACCTTTCCTGTAGCTAGTTTTTCATCAGAATTTAAGAAACTAAGCAATCCTTGTAATCTAAAATTATTGATCAACATCGCCACATGTTCATTTGTTGTATTTGGTCTATCAGACCTTAATTCTATACTTTGATCTCCGTTAGTCAACTTAAAATCATTAAATAAAACCTTACTTTCTCCTACCGCTATTTCATTATTTGACGGTATGGTCCAGGGTTGCTTGTTAAGAATAAGATCATCTACAGAAAGGTTAAAAATGAGATTCTCTAGACCGTTTTGATCTCGCTTTCGCGAAAGCGTGCTAGCAAAATGCATCAACTTCTCCTCATCATCATAAGATGTAAAGTCTAGGTTTAACGTGTTACCTGCTACTATACCAGTCATCGCAGTACGTTTAATATTAACTGGACCTGATGCTATTTTCTTAAAACCTAATTGAAATTTAAGATTTTGAGCATCTGACGCTGATGATATTACTAGGCTGTCTACCTCACTATCTACATATTTTAAATAAGCCACTTTTACGTCACTATTTAATCTACGTTCTTTTTCATCAAAATCTACAGCTATATTTATGGTATCTAGCGCTTGCAACCCTGGTAAGATGACATCTCTTAAAATAGGTGCTGGACTTATATTTCCTTTAATCTTCATAACCACAGGTTGTGCAGTATCTATTGCTGTACTAGTAGTTAGATATCTATTAATATGACGTTCTAAGGCAACCGTTAGGTTTTGTGGATCTACATTAGACCTTAACTGAAGATCTAACATCTTGTTATGAATATCTACCGATGTAGAATCTGGTTGTACAAATGCTGCGACATCTACATTACCTAATAAATACGACTGATTATCAAAAACAGCAATACCATCTCCTATGGTAGAATTCACTTTATAGTTTACTCCATCACCTTCATAAGAAACACCTATGTTACCAGCTGCTTTCACATTTTGAGAAGTAATACCAAAGGCTCTTAAATCTACACCTACAACATTTATTTGTGCATTTGCTTTGGTTATATCGGTATCGAGAGTAGCGTCTGCAGTTAGAGATATATTGATATTATCATCTCTATACTCGGTGCTTACATCTCCTTTTCCATTCTTCATCTTTCCTTCTATAGGAATGTTTTTTAATGGATAATCATTATAAGAAAAGTTTAGAATCTCACCTTTTAAAACTGCATCCAGCGTACTGATGTCATTACCGCTACCACTTGTTTTTAATTCTAGACTTAAATTACCTAGCTCTTCCATAGCTAGCATTTTATTAAGATTAAGTGTGTCTAATTTTACACCTGCATTAAACTCTATATTCTTATCATTCTTAAAAGAACCATCTAGTGCGACAGCTCCATAACTAGTAGCTAGATTCACCTTAGTTTTTACATCTGTAATCGTCCCAGAAGCACTTGCGTTAAGTCTCGCATTTTCTGGTAGTGTGATTCCTAGTTCATCTTCTTTTATAAAATTGAGAATTGTAGCTCTGGTCGTTACCGCATTAATAGAATCTATATTAAAAGACAGTTGATCTACATCTGTCACGTTTTGTAACCTACCACTCGCATTTATGGATGTATCGGCTCCCCAGTTTACTATAAAACTGTCTAAATTTAAATTTCTTGTACTACCACTGGTTATCAATTTACCATTCAATGGTTTTTGAGCTAGTTTACTTACATACTCGTTTTGTGCTAATTCTGGCACAAACGCATAAACATCACTTAGATCAAAATTGTATTGCGGTACATTAATCTGGACATTTAAAGATTCTGGATTATTTATCAACGCATCTAAATTTGGGTAACCTAAATTTAAATCAGCTGATAAAGAACTTTTATTTACAAAAGCATATAAACTGTTCACATTTAATTTCTCATCTGTGATACTAATAGAACCTTTCAAATCATTTACACTTAAACCAGAAATCTCTTTTAATTTTAATTCAGTAATGATTACCGCTGCTTTATGATCTCCTAAATTAAAATCACTTAGACCTACTGTAATATCTTGTAAAGAAATAGCATCTGGATTAAGCTCATTTCCAGAAGGTAGAGCGCCATTTACTGTATATAAAAAGTTATTGTTTTTAAAGTCTAACTTTTTTAAAGCAACTTTCATGTCAGGCCATTCAAAAGTAGTAGGTTCGTTAGGCTCTACTGGCGCTGTAGTATTTGCAGCCACATCACTCATATGCACCGCTACACTACTATTTTCTAAATTAAAATAAGAAACCAGTATATCACTACTCTCTACATTTGCCTTAGGTATAGAGGTTTCCATAATACCGAAGTCGGTACGTAGAACAATACCATCTGGTTCAGAATTATAATTCATCACCACATTATCCAGTCTTATCTTACCTGCTTTGAGTAATGGCAATGGAGAATCGTCTGCACTATCGGTTATGGCTTCGGCTAGGTTGGTATCTTTAGTGGGGTCTGTATCTTGTTCCGCTTTCGCGAAAGCGGTAACCACATCTTTTTCATAGTTAACAACAGCATTTTTGAGAGTCAAAGTCTCTATATCTACTATCATTTTATCTAGATCTAAGGTATTCATCTCTAGAAACAGCTCGTCAAAATTTGCACTAGCGTCCATTTCATCAACCTGATCCTTATAAATAATATCAAAATTAGTGAGATTAACGGTCCCTATTTTAATATCTAAAGGTTCACTAGTAGCCGTGGTATCTGGTGTAGTTGCAAATGCATCTATTAAAAATTCATAATTAAAACCACTAACAGAATCTACTCTTTTAACTCGAGCGGTAAGTCCATGCCACTCTACGTCATCTATTTCAAAAACTGAACCTTTGATGAGCGGCAGTAATGCAATATTTGCTTCAAGACTCTTAGAATATACCAGCGTATCATTTTTAACATCGCCTAGATAAAGACCTTCTACCCTAATATCTCCGTCAAATGTTATGAAAGCACCATCAAGTTGCACATCTGTACCAGTTTTACCTTTTACATAAGAAACCGCCTGATCTATAATTATACTTTGTCCCCATGGACTGCGTATAAATAGTAGCAACAAAATAAGAACTATTAAAACACCTAACATAGTGCGCGCAATCCTGCGCAGCCACCTATATTTCTTCCCTTTTTGAGGTGTTTTTTTGTCTTCTTTTTCTGCCAATTTTATATGTAGGAATTTGTTTACCCAACCGGATTGCAAGTTGATAAAATACCAACGTATTAACAGAATTATCTACGATAAAGTTGTGTTAAGAATAAAAAACTGATTTTTAGTCTATTTTTTCGATATTGAAGCTCGTTTGATTCTTAAGAATAGTAATACTCAAACTTTGTGGTGCCATATCACTTTTTGAAATACCTAATCCATAATATTGATAAGCATCTAGATTCATTAATTTTGAGAAGGAAACTGTATTTACTGTTCTGTTTAATGGGGCTTTGATCTTAGCATCATTAATCGCATTATTATTTTTAAATAAATAGAACTCTATTTCACTTGCCCCATTGTCATTATTCTTACGATAAGTAATAGTAAAAGTTACTCTATATAAACCTGCTACTTCTGGCCTTAGTGAAAAATTATTACCATCATTCACACGCACGTTAGACGTTGCTAGTCCAGCAGAGTTAGTATTTATACTTGTAAAAGTATACTGTTGTAAATTGCTATTCCAGTCGTTATTAATAGTTAATTGCCCATAAGCTTTAGTATCTACAGTGCCTGGCGCACTGACTTCATTGACTCCTAATTTGATCCAGCTATTGTTCCAAAAGTAAAAACCTGAGTCTGTACCGTTATTTGCCGCATCTGTATTCCATACTACAAGTCCCGTAGCAGGATTATTAACCGGTTGTGCTTCTGACAGGTTTTTTAAATCCATACGTGGAAATAAAACTCCTTTGTCTTCAGAACTGATATCTAGTATGGCAGACTGGTCTGGATTCTGCACATTTAAACCTACTTGAGCGTTAACAAAACCTAGTGATAAGGCACATAGAATTGCCATTAAATAATTTTTCATTTTTCTTTTCATTATGGAAATAGTAGCCACATAAACGTACCATAACGCCACAACAGATGTGAAAATTTAGTTAAACTCTACAGTAAATGGTACTTTATCGATTAACGGTAAATAGCAGGCTATGACTAGCCTAAGAGCTGAAAAAATGTCTGATTTATTATATTGTCACCTTACCTCATCAACATGACAGGTCTATGACACCTGTGTAGAATTAAACTACTTATTTGATAGATAAATTACTTAATAGAAGAAATTTTAACAGACTTGTTGGACACCATTTTTTCATGAATATAAGTTTTGATGTACCACAAAAAATTAGTTTAAAAAAAATCCCAATCACCTGATAACTATGCGGTTTTTTTAGGACGTTCTCCTAGATCATATTTAAAACCTAACCCTATAACCTGACGTATTTGGAATCCTTTTGTGGTATTATCGTCATAGATAGCCTGAAATTCAAAATTACCACTGATGTACTTATTTACCTTTAAAAATAAATTAAGGTTATAATCTATATCAATATTTTCTGGATCTGCGAGGTAATCACTGTATAGACTCAACACATTTTCCATTTGAATATTCTTTGCTACTTCAAATTTTGTATAACCTCTAAAAGAAGCACCTACTTCCCATCGCGTTGTTCTATTAGCCTCTACACCAAAAAATGGTTCATATGCCTCAACAGCTACAGGGTCATTCATATCTACATCAGTAAAATTTGAAGATACTTTGATTAACCTTGTTGTGGCAGGAGCAATATTGAAATTGAAATTTTTAGACTTTTTCCATAGAAAACCTAATCCTAATTGAAAGTAAGAAGGAGAAAAACTGCCAGAGGTCTCGCGACGTCTTTGAACCGTTCTCGTAAGACCGTCCTCGCCTGTCTCCTCTTCTGTAAAGAATTCATAACCAGAAATAAACTGAGATCTAAAATTAAAAATCGTACTGTAATTCCAGAAACTTTGATTTATTTGATTACCTAGAATACTATTTAACTCTAATCGATCAGTAGTCTTACGTATATATCGCTGATCTTTAACTTGAGAAAGACCGAAATCAGTAATCAATTTAGTATCCCATGAAAGCTTTTTACGCTTATACTGTATGTCATAACTGATTCCTAGGTTACCTGAAACATTAGTAACCCCACCACCTTGCCAGTCTGCATTAAACGCACTTTGATTAAATATAAAACTAACTCTACCCCACGACATCCAGTTAGGTTGTTTTACAGGAGGAATACTGTCCTGCGCAACAGTCATACTGGTAATTAAACAAAATAAAATGGAGAAAAAATAGGACTTCAAACTAGTAAATTATGCGTTTGAAACAAATATATTAAACCCAAAATAGAGACTATAACCTTATCAAAACTTTAAGTTTTCTTTAAGTTTTGTGTTGTTATCGCTTTCGCGAAAGCGGAACAAAAAAAGCCTCTTCTATCAAGAAAAGGCTTTTTATTTTTTTGATACATGAGAAATTTACTCCACAAGTAACTTCTCTATTTTCTGGCCTGCGTTGCTTTTTATAGTTACAAAGTAAATACCTGAAGACAACTCTCCTATTTCTAGACGTTGCTCGTTTGCTGCGCCTGTAAATTGTGTTGCGGTGATCATTCTACCATTCATATCGGTTATGCTGATGCTTTCTATGGCATTGTTTGCAGTCGCGTTAATAAAGTTGTTTGCAGGATTAGGATAAATGGTGATACTGTTATCTGTAGCTTCTCCTACGCTTGCTGTACTCATGATACTTACTGTCTCTGTATTGGTTACAATTGGAGCATTAAAATCAAAGAAGATATCAGCAGTATTATCAAAAGTATCTCCTGCAACAAGAGTATTTAAAGTTTTAATTTTAAACAATACATAACCATCGTTAGTCGCATCGTTAAAATCTAGATTGATGTCTTCGTGAATAAACTCAACCACATTGTTATCTCGTACACGAGTATAATAATCGTGACTACCACCTAGCGGAATCAAAGTAGTAATATCGAATTGAGCCAAATCAATTTCATCTTTCACCACGATATTTACCGCACTAGCCGTACCTGTATTCTCAAAACGAATCATATAATGAACATATTCACCAACATCGCTAGGGTCCATAGTTTTACCTTCTAGACAGGTTTTATCATTAGGATCATAAGAATTCACAACCGTTTGATCAAAAACCATTGTGTTATCTGCAGGCATGGCGTCTGTTCCAGTTCCAATAACTACTCCAGTGAAAGTGAGAACATCTCCATCATTTAGCGGATTTGTTATTTGTGTAGGTGTATTCAAGGTCATGGTAAATTCATACTCTTCCATCTGGAAAGGCTGTAAATTACTCACAGACCAACTCAACTGATTAGTTGCAGGAGTTGCTGCCGTAGGCGTTGAAGAAAGTAAATTCATGAAATCTTCTTCAAAATCTAATGTCACTGTTCCACTTGTTGTAACGTTTCCTTTGTTTTTAACTACCACTTTATAGTCTGTATCAAATCCTGGTCTTGCTTGTTCAAGTGGTACAACTATTACTTCTAGATCTTCTATGGAACCATTTGCCGTGACACAAAAATCTTGTGTAAATGGACTGGTTTGTGCTGGGAAATCTACAATTACGTTTGGTGGTGAGAAATTCCAGTAGGTTGGATTTTCTGGATTTGGGGTGATGGTGTGTTGACCGTCGAGAACAGATAATGAGTAAAAGCCATCTGTATTTGATGAAAATAAACCAGAATTTAATGCGTCACTAACTGTATAAACTAAATTTGAAAAAATAGGATCACTGGTAGTACAACCATTATTATTTAAATCTATAGTTGAAAAACCACTTACCTCATGACTTATTCCACCTGTTGTAAATGAACAATAAGAGTTAATTTCTAAATTAGGAAACGTAAAATCAAGAATATTCATATTTTCGATCTCATCATCATCTACACATAAGTATCTGAATTGAGCTGGAGAAGGATGGTTTGTAACTTTAATCCCTGTATTAGTGTGATTATAGTTAGGTGACCCATTTTTTAGATTCAAAATTTCTAATGGAACATTACTAGCTGTCAATGAACTAAAAAGTGGATTATTACTAAAATCTAGCTCAGTTAGTAAGCTATTACTACAACCTAAACTTCGAAAATTTGGCGAATTAGAAACATCAAGAGAAGTAATCGGTACTTGGTAAACAGTTAATGATTCCAAGCCTACTAAATTTGAAGAATCAAAGTTGGTCAAAGGGTTCCAAGTTAAATTAACCGAAATAATATTGGAATTAGATCCGTTGAGTTGAGTTAGATTATTACCAGATAAGTCTAGATTTCTCAGAGCTGTAAATCCTGATATATCAAATGAAGAGATTCCATTATGGAGATAACCTAATTGATTTAATGTACTAAAACTACTGTTGAAGTTTGATAAAGGAATATTAATATCTTGTAATATTAAATTGGTCAAATTGGTAAATGATGGCGTTATCAAATTTGAGATTGACCCATCTCTAATTTGAATGTTTTCTAGACCAGCATTGTTAGATAAATCTAAATTATTGGTGTTAAAATTAGTTAGTTGTAAATAGTTTAATTGTGCATTGTTGGAAACATCAAGATTACTGAGAGTCATGTCCGTGAACGAAATCCTCTCTAGTGTGAGATTTGAACTCAAATCTAAATTATTTATTGGAACGTTATTTAAAGAAATAAATTCTAGAACACTAAAAGAATTAGTGTTCAATTGGTTGAGATTAGATGCATCTCTAACACTTAGGTTTTCAAGATTGACACTTGTCAAATTCAAAGACGAGTTAGGATAACCTCTTACATTAAAATTTTTCAAGGCTGGCAAACCTGAAATATTATAACTCGCTATATTATCATGAGAAACAGCAAGTGATATTAACATGTTTAAATTAATTAAATCTAAAGAATTGATGTTGGGACAATTGGTTCCTGTACAATTCATGGAAAAGTATTGCAAACTATTATGATTTGCTATATTAATCTGAGAAATTAAATTATCGTTTAATTCTAATTTTTGGAGACTAGAAGGAAGAATACTTGCATTGATATATGTTACTGAAGTATCTTCCATTTCCAATTCAGTAAGATTAGAGAAAAATTCTATCCCTGATAAATCATCTATAGACATTCCAGTTAAATACATTTTACCGACATTTTGAGCTTCAGATATTTGAATACTTGAATCATTATTAATGTCTATACTCCCCAAGCCATTTCCATTCAAATTTCTCATGCAATAGCAATTCAATAAATAATTTTCAAGATCTGGATCGGTAAATGAGATATCCTGTGCTGAAGTAAATTGCATACTTACAAGCATTAATAAAATTGATAATAAAGTAAAGTTTTTCATTTTGGGCGGTTTTGGATTTCCCTAAATTACTTTACTTTTCGAATCATAAAATTTTCTTAAACTTCTTTAACACGCATTTAACTACTTAGTTATCATTTGAGAACGAATGAATAAAATCTTAAATTTATTTGGTAATAGAAACCTATTCAAATTACTATTTCAACATTCTTACCTATTTAAAGTAATTATATCTTATTCGCTTTCGCGAAAGCGAAACAAAAAAAGCCTCTTCTATTAAGAAAAGGCTTATTATTTTATTGGAATACATGAGAAATTTACTCTACTAGTAACTTCTCTATTTTTTGGCCTGCGTTACTTTTTATAGTTACCAAGTAAATACCTGAAGACAACTCTCCTATTTCTACACGTTGCTCGTTTGATGCACCTGTAAATTGAGTTGCTGTGATCATTCTACCATTCATATCGGTTATACTGATACTCTCTATGGCATTGTTTGCAGTCGCGGTAATAAAGTTCTTTGCTGGGTTAGGATAAACTGAGATACTACTATCTGTAGACTCTCCTACACTTGCTGTGCTCATGATACTTACTGTCTCTGTATTGGTTATGATTGGAGCGTTGAAATCAAAGAAGATATCAGCAGTATTATCAAAAGTATCTCCGGCAACCAGGGTGCTTAAAGTTTTGATTTTAAATAATACGTAACCATCATTAGTCGCATCATTAAAATCTAGATTGATGTCTTCGTGAATAAACTCAACCACATTGTTATCTCGTACACGAGTATAATAATCGTGACTACCACCTAGCGGAATCAAAGTAGTAATATCGAATTGAGCCAAATCAATTTCATCTTTCACCACGATATTTACCGCACTAGCCGTACCTGTATTCTCAAAACGAATCATATAATGAACATATTCACCAACATCGCTAGGGTCAATAGTTTTACCTTCTAGACAGGTTTTATCATTAGGATCATAAGAATTCACAACCGTTTGATCAAAAACCATTGTATTATCTGCTGGCATAGCGTCTGTTCCTGTTCCAGTAACCGTTCCTGTAAAAGTTAGAATATCGTTACCGTTTAATGGATTGGTTGTTTGTGTAGGTGTATTCAAGGTCATGGTAAATTCATACTCTTCCATCTGGAATGGTTGTAAATTACTCACTGACCAACTCAACTGATTAGTTGCAGGAGTTGCTGCCGTAGGCGTTGAAGAAAGTAAATTCATGAAATCTTCTTCAAAATCTAATGTTACTGTTCCACTGGTCGTAACATTTCCTTTGTTTTTAACTACCACTTTATAATCGGTATCAAAACCTGGTCGTGCTTGTTCTAATGGAACTACGATTACTTCTAGGTCTTCATTACTTCCATTTGCCGTGACACAAAAGTCTTGAGTTAATGGACTGGTTTGAGTTGGGAAATCTACAATTACGTTTGGTGGTGTGAAGTTCCAGTAGGTTGGGTTTTCTGGGTTTGGGGTTAAAGTAAATTGTCCATCAGGAGTAGGAATATTGAATTCACCGATTTGGTCAGAAAAGATATTCCTATTAGATAAATTATTAGATATATCTATACTCAAATTTGAAAAAACAGGATCTGATGTATTACAGCCATTATTATCTGTATCGATAGAAACAAACCCTTCTATTTCATTAAAACTACCTGAAGGTGTAAATGAGCAATATGAGTTAAAGGCAATGTTAGTTATACTTTCACAACAGCTATTATCAAATAGAGTCATATAACTATTTAAATTTGCGTTATCAACGCAAATGTAATTTAAGGTATTATTTGTGTCAAAGCGAATGCGCGTAAGGACAGTACCATTATTTTTTAAATTTAAATTCTGTAAATTATTAGTTTCGATTAATAGCTCAGCTAAGTTTTCAGATTGTGAAAAATTTAATTCCATTATATTATCGTAAGCGAGATTGATATATTCTATTTGAGGAAGCGCTCCTAACGTTACCAATGTAGGCGCGGAAGTAACATCTAAAACAAGACGTTTCAATTGCAAGTTATTAGTAAGATCTATTTGTCCAAAACGGAATCCTTCAACCTCTAAAGTTTCTAAAAAGATATTATTAGATAAATTTAAACTTCCTGAAAAATTAACACTGTCCAACTTGAAAATTCTTAGATTCGGACATTGTGATACATCAATACTAGAAAAATTAGGTGCATTCACTTCTAAATGAGTTAACGCATTATTGTTCGCAAAGGAAATAGTAGGATTACCTCGATTGTAAATCAACTCTTCTAGATTAGTTAAGTTCTGTACATTCAAATTGTTAATAAATAAATCATCAATAAGAATTTTTTTTAAATTGAGATTATTTATAATTGTTAGACTAGTCATATCCGAATCCCCTAAAGTTAGCTCTTCAAGATTAGGACTATTGCTTAAATTTAAAGAGCTCAAGTTAGAATTTGCATTCTCATATACTTCTAAAAATTTAAGTCCTGTCAAATTATTTACTATTGACTGTAGCGAGGTTTGTTCAGTCAATTTTAATAGTTCTAATTGAATATTAGTTGACAGATTTAAGTTTCCTAAAGGAGTAAATCCTAAATTTAATTCTTGTAATAAGAGATTATTAGAAAAATCTAAATCATTTATTATAACGTTAGAACTTAAATCTACCAGCTGTAAATTAACTAAGTTATTAGTGTTACTTAGATTTAAATTTAAAGTGTTATTGATTTTTAAATCTTCTAATAGAGTCGATGAACCTAACGATAAGTTTAAAGTTTTATAGGAAGTTAGAGTTAGTTTTTTTAAAGTTGTGAAATTAATAAAGTCTAAACTAACAATATTAGGAGCACCGAAACCACTCGCACTAAATTCTTCTAAACTTTCTAAGTTGAGGAGCATAGCGTTATTATCTATGGAGCCGCTAAAATTAAGTTTTTTTAAATCAGTGAAAAATTGAAAACCTTCAAAGCTGGTAATTCCTCCTGTGTTGGAAGAAAGTAAAATGGTTTCTACACCTATCACTTCTGAATTTTGGATAAATCCGTCTTGATTTACATCAAGTAATGCATCTGCAGTTCCATCATTGTTACTATCCACTACTTGGAATGAGGTTAAAGCATTGAGTAAATTAGAATCTGGAATATTAATTACCTGACCAATGCTATTTATAGAATAACATAACATGATGGCTACAATCAATTTCCTCATAATCAAATTTTTCCTACAAGTTAAAAAATTAAAAACAGAACTAACTAATGAAGTTGGAAAAAATTTAAAGAATTGTTGGATTGAAGGATTCATTCTACACTTAAACTGTTCTCGACTGCGCTCGAACTGACATTTTAGGTCATTATAATCCTAATCCGCTCTGCACTGGATTGACTAGGCCAAAGTAATTGCGAGCACAGCGTGGCAATCTGCATTTGTGGGTACAATGAGTAGATTACTTAGTCGTTTCTCTTCTCGTTTTTGCAGTAATAAACAATCAATTTATTTTCATCACTAGCAGATGCTGAAATAAATTCAGCATGACAGACTTAAAAAAAGTTACTCTAACTTGTAAGGTTTCACATGGGTGCAGCGATGGCAACCTGACAGGTTTTAAGCAATAACAGCTGGCTGATAAACTACCATTCGATTTCTCCTAGAAGTGCGCCAAACCCTTTTGGTGGCTCTATCGGCTGCACCGATTTCGTCGTCCACCTGTTTTCCCTTTTGCAAAGGGAAATGCTTTTTGATCGTGCTATGAATTAGCTTTTGAGAAAGGTAAGTACCGAATCCGCTCTGCAGCGGATTGACATTCTAAAACAAAAAAAGCGCAAACCGATAGGTTTGCGCTTTTTGTAAAATTTGTAATTTGTATGATTGCTCTTCATCAAGCTTTGAGAAAGATACAGATCCCGATATTCATCGGGATAAGCGATTCACACGCTAGCAAAGCTAGCGGTTCACTGCTTACATGTTACGTCTATACTGCCCACCTACTTCAAACAATGCATCGGTAATTTGTCCTAGTGTACAAATCTTTGTTGCTTCCATTAAATGTTCAAAGATGTTGCCTTGTTCTATAGCTGCTTTTTGGATCTTAGATAATTGATCTTGTTGCGCTTTCGCGAAAGCGGAATGTAAATTATCCTTAGTAGCTATTTGAGCTTGCTTCTCTTCTTCAGTTGCACGTATTACCTCAGCTGGTAAAACCGTTGGGCTACCTTTTGAACTTAAGAAAGTATTTACTCCTATAATAGGGAATTCACCAGTGTGCTTTAACATCTCATAGTGCATAGATTCTTCTTGAATCTTGCTGCGCTGGTACATCGTTTCCATTGCTCCTAGCACGCCACCACGCTCTGTTATTCTATCAAATTCTTCTAGAACTGCTGCTTCTACAAGATCAGTCAACTCTTCAATGATAAATGCTCCTTGAATAGGGTTTTCATTTTTGGCAAGTCCTAATTCTTTATTGATAATCAATTGTATCGCCATTGCACGTCTTACAGATTCTTCTGTAGGTGTAGTGATCGCCTCGTCATAAGCGTTTGTGTGTAACGAGTTACAGTTATCATTTATCGCATACAGCGCTTGTAAGGTCGTACGTATATCGTTAAAATCTATCTCTTGTGCATGTAAAGAACGACCACTAGTCTGAATGTGGTATTTCAACATTTGTGCACGAGAGTTAGCTCCGTATTTGTTCTTCATTGCTTTGGACCAAATCTTTCTAGCCACACGACCGATTACAGAATACTCAGGATCGATACCGTTTGAGAAGAAGAAACTTAGGTTAGGACCAAATTTATTGATATCCATTCCACGACTCAAGTAATATTCTACATAAGTGAATCCGTTTGCTAGTGTAAAAGCCAATTGCGTGATAGGATTTGCTCCAGCCTCGGCAATGTGATAACCAGAAATCGAAACACTGTAGAAGTTACGTACTTTTTCTTCAATGAAATACTGTTGTACATCACCCATTAAACGCAAAGCAAATTCTGTAGAGAAAATACAAGTGTTTTGTGCCTGATCTTCTTTTAAAATATCTGCTTGAACGGTTCCACGCACTTGTGCAAGAGTTTCTATCTTAATGCGATTATAGTCTGCAGGATCTAGAATTTGATCTCCTGTAAGACCTAAAAGCATTAAACCAAGACCATCATTTCCTTCTGGTAATTTGCTAGTGTCTACCGCTCCGTTTTTAGAATATACTTTTTCACCTTGAGCGTTTAAATAAGAAGGACGTTCTACGTTGTTATCGTCATATACTTCTTTAAGCTTTGCCTCTACTTTATCGCCTAGTCCGTTTTCTGTAATGAATCGTTCACAATTCTGGTCAATCGCTGCATTCATAAAGAATCCTAACAACATAGGTGCAGGACCATTAATAGTCATAGAAACCGAGGTCATAGCGTGCGACAAATCAAAACCAGAATACAATTTCTTTGCGTCATCTAGACAACAAATACTTACTCCTGCATTACCAATTTTACCATAAATATCTGGTCGTAATCCTGGATCGTTACCATATAAGGTTACACTATCAAATGCAGTACTCAAACGTTTTGCTGGCATGCCTAAACTCACATAGTGAAAACGCTTGTTTGTACGTTCTGGTCCTCCTTCACCAGCAAACATTCTGGTAGGATCTTCTCCAGTACGTTTAAACGGATACAATCCTGCTGTGTAAGGAAATTCTCCTGGCACATTTTCTTGTAAACACCATTTTAAAATATCACCCCAAGCACTGTACTTAGGTAGTGCAACTTTAGGAATCATTTTATGAGAAAGCGACTCTGTATGTGTTTCAATTTTAATGACCTTGTCACGTACTTGAAATTCATATATTGGTTGCTTGTATTTATTCACCTTTGCATCCCAACCGGTAATTACTTCCCAGTTATATGGATCAAGGTCTTTTAATGATTTGTTGAATTGTGCAATAAGAAGATTCATAAAATCTGCATCGTCTACTAAAACGAGAGATAAAATGTACTCTTCATTTAATCCTTTATCGGTAATTAAACGCTCTCTGTTTTCTACCGCAGGTGCGTTTTCGTTTTGATCTAATAAAGTATTGACCGTTTGAAAAACACCATATAATTTCTGTGCCACTTTAGATTGAGCTGCGGCAGTATTATCATAAGCTCTATTACTTTCGGCTATCTCGCTTAGGTAACGTGTTCTAGATGGTGGAATAACAAATATCTTTTCACTTTGTGCTTTGTTAAGCTCATTTTTAGAACTTAAATCCACACCTGTTTTCTCAGTTACCTCAGCCATTAACGCTTCATATAACGCATTCATTCCTGGATCGTTAAATTGGCTTGCTATCGTCCCATGCACTGGAAGAGTTGCTGGATCTGTTTCCCAAAGATTATGATTGCGCTGGAATTGTTTTTTTACATCACGCAGTGCGTCTAGTGAACCACGTTTGTCAAATTTGTTGATGGCTACCACATTTGCAAAATCTAGCATGTCGATTTTTTCCAACTGTGTCGCCGCACCAAATTCTGGTGTCATTACATATAAAGACACATCACTGTGTTCTAAAATCTCTGTATCACTCTGCCCTATTCCACTCGTTTCTAGAATAATTAGGTCATATTTTGCAGCTTTTAAAACATCTACAGCTTCTTGTACATGCTTAGAAAGAGCTAAATTAGACTGTCTCGTTGCAAGAGATCTCATATAAACACGGTCGTTATTGATCGCATTCATACGTATTCTATCACCTAATAAAGCACCACCTGTTTTACGTTTTGATGGGTCTACAGAGATAACACCTATATTTTTTTCAGGGAAATCGATTAGGAATCTGCGTATCAATTCATCTACTAGAGATGATTTACCAGATCCACCTGTTCCTGTAATTCCTAAAACTGGAGTTCCTGCTAGTTCTTCTGCATCGAATTTAAATTCTGCTTGGAATTCTTCATGTCTGTTTTCTGCAAGTGATATTAATCTTGCGATAGTAGGTACATGTTTCTCTTCTAATAATTCTTTTGTGGAAAGGTTTTTTCCTTGTTTCGCTTTCGCGAAAGCGGGAACAGCAACATCACATCGCTGCACAAGATCATTAATCATACCCTGCAAACCCATCGCACGACCGTCATCTGGAGCATAAATACGAGTGATTCCATAATCCATCAAATCCTTTATCTCTGACGGTAAAATTACACCACCACCACCACCAAAAATCTTGATGTGACCAGCTCCTTTTTCTACTAGTAAATCACGCATATACTTAAAGTACTCGTTATGACCACCTTGATAAGAAGTCATCGCGATACCACTTGCATCTTCTTGAATAGCAGTATTTACTACTTCTTCTACACTTCTATCGTGTCCTAAATGTATTACCTCACAACCGGTAGATTGAATGATACGACGCATGATATTAATCGCGGCATCGTGACCGTCAAAAAGACTCGCAGCCGTTACTATACGTACTTTATTTACTGGAATATAGGGAGTTTGATCTTGCATTATTAAATTCACATTTTATATGGCTCAAATTTACGAAAACGATAGCGTATCTACCTACCTTATCAACTAAATCCTTCCCAAATTCTATCTAATAAATCGATTATTGTTTGTAATTTTAATGTTCATGTGGTACCTCATTATCTTTTCTATAATTTTTCTATTCTTATACTTGAGGTATACCATAAAAGCACAGAAAGTAGTTTCTACCGCACTGGTTTTAAGCAAACGTCAGAAAATACTCAATTCTATTCTTATATGGACTATTCCCTTTGTCTGGTATTATCTTATGAAGGATTTTATAAGAATAGATAGACGCACCATGACTAAAAAACGTAGAGACCGACTGATAAGAAAGCAAAGTGGCGGCTTTTATGAAAGCGGTTTAGGTCATGGTGGAGGTACAGGATAACTTATTTTAAACTTTTTATCTTTTCCAAAGTCTTAAACACTAACTACCAAACTATTATAAATGAAAAATCTTTATACTTACCTTATTCTTATATCTCTAATTATTATCTCCTGCAGTTCTACTGATGATTCTAGCGATGACGACATAATTATAGACCCTATAGAAACTAGTTATTTCCCACCATTAACTGGAGATACATGGGAAACTACTTCCTTATCTGATTTGCAATGGAATGCTCAAAAAGCTACGGAACTAAATACCTTTCTAGAGCAAAATGAGACAAGAGCTTTTATAGTTCTGGTAAATGGTAAAATAGTTGTTGAAGAATACTGGAATACAGACTTATCTGGTCAGCCATTTGATAAGGATAGCAACTGGTACTGGGCAAGTGCTGGTAAATCACTTGCAGCTACTGCAGTAGGTATCGCACAAGAAGAAGGTTATTTAAATATAAATGATAAAACATCTGACTACCTAGGTAATGGGTGGACTAACATGCCGCAGGATAAAGAAGACTTAATTACTATTAAAAATAGTTTAACACAAACCACTGGTATTGATTACAATGTGACAAATCCAGACTGTACAGCACCAGCATGTTTTGATTATTTAACAGATGCTGACGATCAATGGTATTATCACAACGGTACCTATCAAATACTACACAACGTATTAGAGTCTGCTACAGGTATGACTAATAATGAATATACTACCACAGCCATAAATGATAAAATAGGAATGGACGGCCAGTGGACAGATACTGCATTATTTGATAATTTATATGTGAGCACAGCTAGAAGTGCAGCACGTTTTGGACTATTAACTTTAAATGAAGGAAATTGGGATGGAACAACCGTTTTAGGCGATTCTAATTATGTAAACGCTATGACTAGTACTTCTCAATCCATAAATCCTTCCTATGGTTATTTATGGTGGTTAAATGGTAAAAACTCTGTTGTTTTCCCAGGGTCAACTACATCATTTAATTCTTCTGTAACACCATCTGCACCGGTAGATATGATTAGTGCGTTAGGTAAAAACGGTCAGTTTATAGATGTTGTCCCTAGTTTAAAGATGGTTGTTATACGCATGGGAAATGAACCTTCTGGAAATTTAGTTCCAGTAATTTTTCATGATGAAATGTGGGAAAAAATTATGGAAGTGATAGATTAATAAAACAACTAAAGTTTTGTTACATACTACCTAACTGAAAGGTCTGGATACTATTTTTGATTTGATTAGAAACAGACTTTGAAAAACTACAGAAGATTTGCCAGAATAGGTATAGCAACTAAAGGTGCAGTGTTTTTATTAATGGGTATCATGGCATTAATAACAGCATTTCAACTTACCTATGCACTTAAAAGTGGTGACGATGTACTCAAATGGATATCTCATTTAAGTTTTGGGTGGTTTTTACTTCTATTAATGAGTATAGGACTAGCTGGTTATATTTTCTCCAGATTCTATCTTACCTTCAATAGAGGTGATTATGATGGTGATGATGGTAAGCCTGCTTTCCGCAGGGTGGCTTATTTTATTAACGGTATTGGTTATTGTCTACTCTTTTTTACTTGTCTCAAATTACTATTCGGTATGCCAGATGATGATGGTAATTCGGGCTGGAAAATTATGCTACTACAGTCTATTTGGGGTAAAATAATAGTCTTTATCATTTCTATAGGACTAGCCGTTAGTGCAATTAATGAATGGTGGATATCTTTCTCTACCATGATGGATAAGATGACTCACAAAGAAAATTTAACTGACAGCCAGTACAAGTATTTAATGCTATTAGGACGTATAGGTAGATTTAGTCGTGGTGTTGTCTTTGCTGTATTTGCCTACATCTTAGGGAGATCTGCTATTTACAATATGGCAAACTTACCCAAAGGAGCCGACGCAGCATTTGCATTTATGCATGTGGAATATGGCGCTATAATAATGGGACTCACCTCTACCGGCGTTCTTTTTTACGGTTTATTCTTAATCCTTAGTTCTAAATATAGAAACATACCTATAAGATAACTCAAATGGAAAATCTTGCTCCTTATAATAAAATTCACAAGACCATCTTACCGGCAGTACTTACCTTTATAGTATGCCTAATTCTTATCACGTTACTGCAGGATTATTTATTAGTAGTCGGTCCTGTCGTGCTTATCACCATAATCATAGGTTATTTCATCGCGCTACGATCGTTTAATCAAAATTCAAATGCGTTCTATGATACTAGTTTTCTATATCTAATTGATAAAAGGGGAACTCATAAAATAAATCTTGCCGAAATAAGCAGTATTACCACCACACCTTCTGGTATTAAAATTATGGGATTTTTACTATACAGTTATACCATTTATTATAACGGCGATAGAAATAATCTAAACTCTTATTCTTTTATGGTTAGTACAGCAAACTCAAATATCGAGGCATTTGAAAAGCACATGGCTCATTGCTACCCTAATACTAGAATAGATTCTTTTTAGTTTTTATAATCTCGCTTTCGCGAAAGCGGAATTTTAACACAACCATCCTACCCAATATCATTTTATAACTAAACAACTCATGTGAAAGGTTTTTCTTACTGAAATCACAGTGGAATCAAGAGAAAGTGTTAGGAAACGTTATAAATCTTCACAAAAAATTAAGATTTGAAACTTCTATCTTCACACACTGTATGAAAAAGAACTTTATCACCTCTATCATTGCGCTATTATTCCTATCAACTGCGGTTGCACAAGAAAATAGACTCGCTCACAAACAGCCCAATACTGCTGAAATTTATCACAACATTGAAAAACTAGGTTTTCTAGGTACTGCTCTATTTATAGCAGCTCACCCAGATGACGAGAACACGCGGCTTATCTCCTGGCTAGCAAATGATAAAATGGCACGCACTGCCTATTTATCATTAACACGTGGTGATGGTGGTCAGAACCTTATAGGACCTCAATTACGTGAACAATTAGGTATGATACGTACTCAAGAATTGTTAGAAGCTAGAAACATCGATGGTGGGCAACAGTTTTTTACACGTGCAAATGATTTTGGTTATTCTAAGCATCCTGATGAGACATTAGAGATATGGGATGAGCAAGCCGTTATGGAAGACATGGTACGCATTATCAGAGAATTTAAACCAGATGTGGTTATCAACAGGTTCAATCACCGCACTCCTGGTACTACACACGGTCACCACACTACAAGTGCCATGTTGAGCATGAAAGTTTTTGATCTCGCAGCAAATAAAAACAGTTATCCTAATCAGTTAGAAGGTCTAGATACCTGGCAGGCGCAACGTGTATTTTTTAATACTAGCTGGTGGTTTTATGGTAGTCAAGAGGCATTTGACGCTGCAGATAAAACCAACTTATTAGAAATAGAAGCAGGAACTTATTATCCTTATAAAGGTTTATCTAACAGCGAGATTGCTGCGTTGAGTAGAAGCCAGCATAAATCACAAGGTTTTGGTAGTACAGGGTCTCGTGGTTCACAAACAGAGTATTTAGAATTTTTAAAAGGCTCTTTCCCGAGTGACAAGTCAGATTTGTTTTCTGGTATAAATACGACTTGGACCAGAGTAAAAGGAGGAAGTCGTGTACAGACCTCGCTTAATTCTATTATCGCAAATTATAATTTTAAAAAACCTACAGAGAGTATTCCTGCCCTGTTAGAGTTGAGAAGTAAAATTGAAAAATTAAAAGAAGATCACTGGAAAAACATCAAACTAGCAGAATTAGATCAAGTCATTCTAGATATTACAGGTGTATATCTAGAGGCGAGCATTAATACAGCTACAGCTACTGCAGGAGAAAATCTGAAGGTAAAAGTGGAAATGACTAATCGTTCTAATCAAAATTATGAGGTAACTCTTTTACCTAATAAGTTAATGGAGGTAGATAAAAGTCAAGTATCACTAAATGCAGCAAAAAGTTTTACCCTAGATGCTACTTTAAAGATACCAGCAGTTTATGAGGCTAGTTCTCCTTATTACTTGAAAGAAAAATCTACCTTAGGTATGTATCAATTTAAGGATAGAACCTTAACTGGTAAACCAGAAACTGGTGCTGAATTTGTAATACGCACTATTCTTAAAATAAACAACACAGAGTTATATAGAGAAATCCCTATCATACATAAACGCACTGACCCTGTACGCGGCGAGGTTAATGAACCTTTTCACATCGTTCCAGAAGTTGCCGTAAGTATCGAGAATCCTGTTTATGTTTTTTCTGGAAATTCTACCCAACCTATTCAAGTTACCGTAAAAGCTAATAAAGCATTATCAACAGGTACCTTAGAATTATGTCACCCTGATGGATGGAATATTACACCTAGAGATTTTAATCTAACTGAACTTAAAAAAGGAGAAGAAAGAACCTTTATTTTTAATGTACAGCCACCTAAAAATGCGTCCAGAGGTGTTGTATCTGGACTAGTTAAAATAGGGGCAAAAACCTACTCTCAAGAAGTAATTAAAATAGATTATGATCATATTCCTGACCAGCAATTAGTAAGAAACAATGAATCTCAAGTAGTAAAACCAGGTCTAGTAAATAGCGCGCGCACCGTTGCTTATATTAATGGTGCTGGTGACGACGTTGCACAAGCTATAGAAGCTATAGGTAGCAAGGTATTTAAATTTGAACCTAGTGAAGTACCTAACGACCTTTCTAAATATGACGCGGTAGTAGTAGGTATTAGAGCTTTTAATGTTGCAAAAGAAGACATGGCAGCTTTACAACCTAGACTCGATACCTATGTAAAAAATGGTGGGACCTTAATGATGCAGTACAATACTAATAGAAGAATTAGTCCAGATGCATTGGGGCCTTTACCTATTACGCTTTCGCGAAAGCGAGTGACCGATGAAAATGCAACAGTAACCATATTAAAACCTCAACATAAAATCATGTCTGCACCTAATGCGATAACTTCTAAAGATTTTGAAGATTGGGTACAAGAACGAGGTCTTTATTTCCCTACAAAATGGGATGCTGCCTTCACACCTATTTTAGGAATGCACGATAAGCAAGAAGAAATGACTACGGGAAGTCTTATTGTAGCAGAATATGGTGATGGACATATTATCTACACCGGATTAAGTCTCTTTAGAGAATTACCTGCTGGTGTTTCTGGAGCTTATAAATTACTGGCAAATATGATAAGTCTAGGAGTAGAAAATCAACCTATTGAAAACAAAGATGGCCAAAGAAAACTCTAAAAAATGGAACCGTGTGTATGCACTGGTGATTATAGCAAACCTAGTTTTTGCAATTTTGTTTTACATTTTAAGCTCAGTTTATGGAGGTAATTGATTGGTTCATACTAGTAAGTACCCTAGCGTTTATAGTCCTTTATGGTGTTTATAAAACAAGAGGAAGACAAACCAGCGAAGAGTATATAAAAGGTGGAGATGCCCGCTGGTGGACTGTAGGTCTATCGGTAATGGCCACACAGGCTAGCGCTATTACATTTTTGAGTACGCCTGGACAGGCTTATACAGACGGTTTAGAGTTTGTGCAGTTCTATTTTGGTTTACCTATAGCTATTATTATCATATGCGTCACCTTTATACCTATTTATCACAGGCTTAAAGTTTATACCGCTTATGAGTTTCTAGAAAAGCGATTTGATTTAAAAACAAGATCGTTAGCTTCTATATTATTCTTAATACAACGTGGTCTTGCAGCAGGAATTACGATTTATGCACCTGCCATAATACTAAGCGCTGTACTGGATTGGGAATTAAAATACTTAAATATAATTATAGGTATTCTGGTTATTATTTATACTGTTTCTGGTGGTACAAAGGCCGTTAATGTGACTCAAAAACAGCAAATGATAATTATCATGGCTGGTATGGTTACCGCATTTGTACTTATAGTAACACAACTACCAGATAATGTAAGTTTTGATAACGCGCTTACTATGGCTGGTAGTGCTGATAAAATGAAGGTCCTTGACTTTGACTTTTCTCTTAACGATAGGTATAACGTATGGAGTGCTTTATTTGGTGCTACATTTTTAATGCTTAGTTATTTTGGTACCGACCAGTCACAAGTACAACGTTACCTCTCTGGTAAATCTATAAAGCAAATGCGTATAGGACTACTGTTTAATGGATTACTTAAAGTACCGATGCAGTTCTTTATACTCATGGTAGGTGTGATGGTATTTGTATTTTATCAATTTAATTCTACGCCTCTTAATTTTAATCCTGCGGCAGAAAAAGCTGTTAAAGAAAGTCTATATGCTGGAGAATACAGCAGACTAGAATCGAGTCATGAAGAAATCCTGAATGAAAAACAGGAAGTTCAAAAAAATTATGCAGCAGCTTTGAGCACCTCTTCTGAAGATGTAGGTAATTATGAAATCGCTTTAGATTATCTAAGAACACAAGAAGAAACCAATAGACAAAAAGCAAGAGAATTAATTAATAAAGCAGACGAAGGTATTGAGACTAATGACAAGGACTTTGTCTTCATTCATTTTATTTTAAACCATTTACCTAAAGGCTTAATAGGACTTTTACTAGCTGTTATCCTGAGTGCTGCTATGAGTTCTACCGCGTCAGAATTAAATGCATTAAGCTCTACCACTGCTGTAGATATTTATAAAAGATACAGCACAAAAGAAAAAGATGACGACCATTATGTAAACATGAGTAAATGGTTCACGCTTATGTGGGGAGTTATAGCCATAGGCTTTGCTAGTTTTGTATCGTTATTTGATAACCTCATACAGTTAGTTAATTTTATAGGTTCTATATTTTACGGTACTATTTTAGGGATATTCTTAGTTGCTTTTTACTTTAAAAAAATCAAAGGTCAAGCTATTTTTATTGCTGCATGCATTTCTCAAGTAATTGTTGCCACTTGTGCTATACTTCATGAATTTGTAGAAGGAATAGAGATATTGCCTTTCTTATGGTTGAATCCGCTAGGTGCTATTCTTACTATTACCCTAGCCTTAATTATAAGCTCGGTGAATAAAGAGGATAATAGTATTTTTGAGTTTCAAAAGAATTAAAGCATGAACAAGTATTTCTACCACGATGGTTTTAGAGAATTCGGTCCTTTTACACCACAAGAATTACTCGATAAAAATATACGTCCTGATTATAAGTTAAGACTAGATGGAACGTCAGAATTAAAGCCTGCTAGAGAGGTTATAGAGGTTGCTAATTTATTTAAGCAAAAACAAAACACCCAACAGCAACCGTATCAAAATACTACTCACATACCCCAACAGCCTAATCCTGTAAGTAATAATCAACAAGCGGCACCACAAACATTTGAGCGTGACTTAAGTTTTGAGCAACAAAGTTATCAAGGAACTCAAAATAATTCTAGTAATCAAATTAACTATACTGCAGCACCACAATCTGTAGGATGGCGACCTAAACTGTTACTAGCGATTATTTCTTTCTGGTTGTTCGATAACTTATTGGATTGGTTATTTACATCATTATCTATAGAATTTTGGCATGGTCCAGGACAGGCTATTCGTATTTTTATAAACATTCTTTTTGCTTTTATACCTTTACTATTAGCTATATGCATCAAAAAATCTAGCTTGCGTATTATAGCTATAGTATTTGCTGTAATCATCATCATCAGCCAGTTAGCACGCCAGGTATACTGGTTAGTTAATTAATTAACTGATTCATTTATAACTTATAAAAGCCGTTTGATAGTATTATCAAACGGCTTTTATATTTCACAACCTTTGTGTATGTAACAGTAGAAGTCTATCATAAAATCCATCTCTCCTATTGATAACATTTAGATCTAGCTATTAGATAGTTCTTACTCCTACTTTGAATAGATGAATAAAAATAATCAAGTAAGACATAAAAAAAACCGCCTAGAAATATTCTAGACGGCTTCGTGTGCGTTTCGCTTTCGCGAAAGCGGTGGCTATTCCAAATTAAAATTTATATTCTAAGCTAGTAGTTAGCCTAAATTCTGACGGTGTACTTATATTGTCAGCCTCATAAGGCTTTAAATGATAATAAATTGATGGCTCTACATTAAAGTAAAACTTTTTATATAGCTTAAATCGAGCTGGCAAGGAAAGGTGTGCCGATACACCAAAATCAAATAACGTATTAGACTCTCCTACCTCTAGATCTCCCACGTTTGATTTAAATGTAATACTATCTTCTAATAATACTCTAGACTGAACACCTACCATTAATCCTAAGTCTAGCTTTTCCTTATACAACGAATAACGTAATTGAAAAGGAAACTCGATATAGGTAAACTCTTGAAAAATGTCTATATCTGTAGCAGTACTTAAGTAATCACTCACCAATGTAGGGTCTGCTTTATAAGTAACATACTGCAATCTTTCTAAATTGATAGATGAGTTTTCTAACTGTGTCGTCTGTCCATACTTAATATAATTGACACCTACTCTTAAGGTATACTTAGTATCCTGTATACTATGATGCAAAGCTATACCATAATTTAAGTTGTAATCTCTATCTACTTGATTCCCGTCTAGTCTATTATCTATTAAAGATGATTTACCGAAATTATCATAAGAGTTAACTATCCCAGAAACACTTACACTCCATGGGCTTACATACGGTTTACTTATAGTATCTTTCTTTCTTTCTTTTTTATTTCGCTTTCTTTTCTTCTTTTGTTTCTCCTTTTGATTAACCGATAAAGAATCTTCTACAGCTGCTTCTGTATTTGTAGTATTTTTTAAAATCAACGCGTTTTCTATATCTGAAAAACTTCGTTTAGTATTCAGATCCTCTTTTAGAATATCAGAATCATTTTGATCTATATTAGGTTGATTATATTCATTTTGATCCTCATGAATGGACATAGCTATGCTAGAATTAGTTGCTATAGGAGCACTAGATCTTGAATATGAGTTGGAATTATTTTGAGAATAAGAAGCTGCATCAGTATTTGTATTTGCATCATCATCCATAACAACTGCAACTGCATGGTTATAAGAATCAGATACATGTGGTAGTTGATTACTATCATTTAAGTTATTATCAGTAGTTTCTTTTAACAGGTAGTCAGGATCTTCATTTTCAAGCGTTTGTTTTTCTGAAATAGAACTTTCTACATTAGTCTCCTTACTAGACACTTCATGCTTAGAATTATATACTGATGAGAAGTGATAAAAACTACCACCTAATAAAATACCTATAAGTAATGTACCTACAGTCCCGTACCAAAACCAAAAAGGTAATATTCTTCTTTTCTTTTTTTCTTGTAAACTTTCTTCCAGTCTATCCCATAACTGCTCGCTAGGAGTAACATTCAATGAGTCCAACTGGTTTTTTATTACAGAGCCTATTTCTTTCTTAGTTCCCATAAGATCCATTTTTTGAGTTAACATTTAATTTTTGAAGATTTTCTTTAAGAATAACCTTTGCTCTATGTAAATTAGACTTTGACGTACCTATTGTTATATCAAGCATTTCAGAAATTTCTTTATGTGTATAATTATCCATTTGGTATAGATTAAAGACCATTCTATATCTATCTGGAAGATTTTGCACTGCATTAAGTATTACTTGTAAAGAAGTTTGGTCTAGAGTTGTCTCCTCCACCATCACGTCTTCAGTTATTTCTTCATTGATAAGCACGTTAAATTTAGATTGCTTTTTAAATGAAGTAATCGCTTTATTAATGACTATACGTTTCATCCATCCTTCAAAACTGCCTTTACCTTTGTACTTTTTAATAGTAGTAAAAATAACCATGAAAGAATCGTGCAGGTTATCCTCTGCCTCTTCTCTATTTCTGCTGTACTTTAAGCTAAGAACAAAGAGTCGGTCTTTATAGATATTATAGAGCTCTTTTTGAGCTCTAATATCATCCTTTTTACATAATTTGAGAAGTTCGTTTAATTTCAAGATTGGTTAATTCAAATAGATTATAAATGTAATTATACTTATAAGTATGGAACAGTTAAAAAGGTTGCGTTCAAAAATAAAAAACCGCCCAGAATATTCTGGACGGTTTGATGTATGTTTCGCTTTCGCGAAAGCGGTATGTAATAAAAGATAATTACATCTTTGCGCCCCATTCTTTAAGGCTGTCTTCATTTAGTTTTACATAGTCAGCATTCTTAGCTTTTTTTGCTAATTCTAATGATGTCTTTGCACTCGCAATTGCTGCAGATTTGTTACCCATCTTTGCCTCGATAAGAGATTTTCTTCTGTGCATCCAGAATGCGTCTGGATTTGCTTCTACTGCTTTTGTAATCCACTGGTGAGCTTGTGGAAGATCTTTATTTGCATCTAAGTAAAATGTAGCAGCGCTGTAATAATCGTTTGCAGCTGGTCCTGCCATTACTTTATCAATACTAGCTTGCGTTTTTGCAGCTGTAGGTACTGTAAATGGAACAGCAACCATAGTCTCATCCCACATCATTTGTAAGTGAGCACCATCCATATTAAGCTCGTTAATTGCCATAGTCCAGCTTTCTTGAGCATTTTTAAGTTTAGAAACCTCTACTGTAGTAGTAGCAACAACTTTAGAATCATCCCATTTTCCTGGTGTACCCCAGTTAGATGTGTCGCTATATAACATTACTGTCCATTCTTTTTTACCTGGCTTTGTAAAAACAGCATAAGTTCCTGCCTTTACATCAGTTCCTGCAAAATTAACATCGTCTGAAAAAGTTATCTTAGAGTTAGCGTTTGCGCCGGTTCTCCATAATGTCTCAAATGGTACTAAATCACCAAAGATATCTCTACCTCTTTTAGCTGGTCTAGAATAATCTAAAGTAACCTCTGTAAGTCCTACAGTTTGTACTGTTTTTGCACTAGGGCTAGGTTGTGGAGCTTCGATCTGAGCGTTAACTGTTGTAGCCACAAGCATTAAGCTCAAAACAAATAATAATTTTTTCATTGTGATAATTTTTAATATTTAAGTCTGTAAATTTCGATGATTTAGTCTTTTAGAAATGTTAGAGTTTTCTTAACTAACGCCTTTTGCACTAGAGAAAAAGATCATTTTTATAGCCACTATAATTAGTATAACTCCAAATATCTTTTTCAATAATTGTTGATCAATGTTAAGAGCTAACTTAGACCCAAAGTAACCACCTATTACAAAGGTAACTGCGATAAAAGGGACATAACGCCAGTCTAGACCTTCATTAACTTGTAATCCATTTTTATGGTAGGTATAAGCAGCAAGTAATGTAACTGGGACTGCTAGAACTGCTAGACTCATTCCCTGTGCCTGGTGCTGGCTATATCCTAAAAACCAAATAGCGAGTGGTACCATAATAACACCGCCACCTACTCCTACACTTCCACTTAAAAATCCTGCTAGTAAACCTAATAACAATAAGAGCAATATAATTTCTAACGTCATTTTTTTTCTTTTCATATTTATAATAAAGGAGCCCACAATCGACAAAAAGACTCTTTGATTTTATTCCATTTATTTCTTTTAAGCCATTTATCTATGACCACTTCTTCACAGTGTTCTAGATCTAACTTAAACTGATTGTTCAATTCATGAGATATTTCTTTGTCAAAAATAAGTGCATTAATCTCAAAATTGATGTCAAAACTGCGATAATCCATATTTGAAGTCCCTATTGTTGAGAATTCCTCATCTACTACCATGGTTTTTGCGTGCAACATGCCTTTATGATACCAGTAAATTTTTGCACCACTTTCTAATATTTCTCTAAAATAAGAACGACTGGCAAATCTTGCTGCCCAACTATCTCCTTTTTTAGGTACCATAATCTCTACTTCTATTCCTGCTCTCGCTGCACTTTTTAATGCTGTTAAAATAGCCTCATTAGGAATAAAGTAAGGTGTGGTAATTTTAATATTATGACTAGCCGTAGTAATGGCTATAAAAATAGCTTCCATAATATTAGCCCAATCGGTATCTGGACCGCTAGCCGCTATTTGAACTGCTTTATTTACTTTTTCATCTATCTCTGGAAAATAGCTGTCTGGCAACTCAATGATGGTTTTTTCATTTATATGATCGCTAACAAAATACCAGTTAAGCAACCACTGCGCTTGCATGGTTTTTACAGCGTGTCCTTCTATTCTTAAATGAGTATCTCTCCAGTAATCCTCACTAGAGTCATCTACTGTATTTACATAATCATCACTTACATTTACACCACCTAAATAGCCTATGTGCCCATCTATGATACATATTTTGCGATGGTCTCGATAGTTAGCCTTACGAGTAAAGTTAGAAAATATAACAGGCATAAATGCATGAAAATCAATTCCGGCTGCTCGCATTTCAGCTTTTGCCTTACGGGATAAATCGCTACCTACCGAGTCGTAGATAAGCTTTACTTCTACACCTCTTTTTCTAGCATCTATCAATTTATTTATAAATGCATTACCTATAAGGTCGTCTTTAATAATAAAGTATTCGAGGTGTATGTGATTTGTAGCCTTATCTAAGTCTTCAAAAATGTATTTAAAGGTGTTCTCTCCGTTAATAAGAACTTTAAGGTCATTTTTAAGAGTTAATGAAGACGATTGATTTTGATTTAATAACCTGACTAGCTTTACACGATTATCTAAAAAATCATCTTCGTACTCTGATAATTTTTGATCTGATAGATGTAAACGTTTCTCCCATGATTTAATAAGGTGATGTCCTGCTAGATCTTTGCGCTTAAAAATTTTAGACTTTCTATATTCCATTCCAAAAAAGTAATAGATCGCAAGACCTACAAATGGAAATGTGATAAGAAATAGTAAAGAAGATAGCGTCTTTCTAGGGTTTTGATTGCTACGTATTAGAAAAAAAGCTGCACCTAATGCAACCACATAATTTATAATTAGTAGCTCCATGAACCAGTTAGAGAGAAACCAGTCTAACATAATTTAGTTATAATATCCCTCTTCAGGAATTTGGATTAAGTATTCTTTACCTGATTTGTTATTCAGTTTAGGCTCTCTTAACCACGGATTGTGAATTTTAAGAATTTTATAGTTGATGTTGTTAGCTTTCGCGAAAGCGGAAAGGTCATCTACCTGATAATCTACTAAAACATTCTTAGTAGGTATGGTGTCATAACCATGACTAGGATCTACATTAAAACCAAAGTTTTTAGGATTTTTCAAGATCTCTTTAATAGCTAATATTCTGAAAACATATCTACCTGTTTCTTGACCTAAAAGTAGGTCATAGTAACTAGAAACATCTTGGGCATTTAATTGTTTATTAATACCTCCATTACCTGCGTTATAAGCGGCACCTGCAAGTGTCCAACTGCCAAATTTTTCTTTGCTTTGTTTAAGATAATCACAAGCCGCCTTAGTAGCCATTTCTAGGTGATAACGCTCGTCTACATTATCATTAACCTCTAGACCTAGTTCTTTTCCTGTACCTCTCATGATTTGCCAGAAACCTTTTGCTCCTGCTGGAGATGTAACGTTTTGTAATCCACTTTCTATAACTGCTAGATATTTAAAATCATCTGGCACACCATTTTCTGCTAGAATAGGTTCTATAATAGGAAAGTATTTTTGAGCTCTTTTTATAAGTAAAATACCGTTAGATTGCCAGTAAGTATTTACTAAAAACTCTCTATCTACTCGTTCTCTTATATCTGGCTGGTGCAATGGCACAGCCTCTCCCGCAAAGTCTAGACTCTTAGGCAATTGTACACTGTACACGTTATAATCTTCTACTCTTTTATCGTTATCATTACTTTTATAACTGGTGGCAGCTGTTGTTGTACTTTGTGAATTTGTGGTGCTAGATGCACTGCTAGAATCACCATCCTGTTGTATGGCACCTATGGTGAATATAAAAACTACTGCGATTCCTGCTCCTAAAAATATCTTTTTCATATCTAACTATAATTATGGGTTAAAGATATAAAACATGCGAGTATTAAAGCATTACAAACAGTTAAGCTTTATAATATTTTAAGAAAGTATGATATCTGGTAAATGTTCATTGAACCACCTAAATCTATTAATAATCATAATGTGCGTACCACCGGGCACGATAATACAGTCCTTTATATATTTAATAGGAAATATGGGATCTTCATCACCATGAATGTGTATGGAATTTAAAAGTGGCTCTTCTTGTTCCCAATTTAAGATAGTATCTAGGGCCCAATTAAGGTATATTCTATTATTAACTGACAGGTATTTTTTATAAAGTTCTATCTTTTTAGGTGCAAAACCAGGATTATATTTAACGAGTAAATCAAAATTTTCTACCAGTCTAGTAGGTAATATTTTATGAAGTCCAGTCGCTTTAGAAAAACGCATTCTTCTTGGAAATTCTTTCTTTGATTTAACAGTAGATATTAAAATAACTTTTTCTACATCTATCTGTTTGGCCATTTCTTGAACTATAACACCACCAAAGGAAACCCCTATCAACACAGGACTTTCATGCTTAACATGCGTTAACAACCTCGTTACATAATCCCTCAGAGGTTCTTTCACTTTAGGGATAATCCATTCTAGTTTATGGACGGTAAAATCTTTCTCTGGTAATTTTAAATTTTCAAAAATTAATGGAGAAGCTGCCATACCTGGCATTAAATAAACATGCTTCATAATTTAAGGAAACGCTGTCATTTCAGCGCTTTAACATTTTTAATGGTTTTATGACACAAATTTTAAGGTATCTTTACAAGATATTAAGTGAAAATTTTTACTCACGACACTAATCAGCCATAAAGTTAACTTTTAAATATTAGTGCTTATCTATTTTTTAGATATTAAATGAGTTAAAAAAAAGAATATGGAACCTTCTACTACTCTAGAAATTACTGACAATGCTTTTTTGCGTCAGTATGAATGTCGCAAAGGCGATATTTTTGCAAAAATTGAATATTCTCAACAAGAGAGAAAAATATTCTTAACTAAATACATTGTACCAGAAGATCTGGAGGATGATTTAGATTTTAGAAACGAATTCTTAACCGGCGTTTTTGATAACATAAGAGATGAAAAAGAACTAAAAGTTGTTCCTACACATCCTAAAATTGCAGGTTTTGTTCGTAAATTTAGAAACAAATATAAAGATATGCTACCGGTAGGAATAGCTATCTAAAGATTTTACCCCAATAATTATTTAGAATTTAAAGGCTTTTACCTAGGTAAGAGCCTTTATTAGTACATTCTTATTCTAATGAAGACGTTGCCATTCTAATCTAGCTTTTTCTAGATCTTCTGGCACATCGATTCCTATACTCAAGTGACTCGTAGGAATCATCTTAATTTTTTTACCGTGTTCTAGATATCTTATACATTCTATCTTTTCAGATAATTCTAGCGGTGTAGGCGACTGATTATAAAAATCTAATAAAGCACTTTTTCTAAAAGCATAAATCCCTATGTGTTTATAAACAGGCTGTTTAACAGCTTTGTCTCTAGGAAAAGGAATCACAGAACGTGAAAAATAAAGAGCATTACTATTCAAATCTGTTATTACCTTTACATTATTAGGATTTTCAATATCCTCTATTTCAGTAATTTCATGCATTAATGATGCTAGTGAGATCTCCTGATCCTTATCGTTTTCAAAAACCTCAATCAGTTTTTTAAGATCTGTTTGATTTGTAAACGGCTCATCGCCTTGTACGTTAATCACTATATCTGCTTCATAACTCTCTACAGCCTCTGCAATGCGGTCACTACCAGTTTCATGGTTTTTTTGAGACATTACTGCTTCTCCACCGTTACTAATAATCTCGTTATAAATCACATCACTATCTGTCGCAACAAGAACCTGATCAAATAATCCAGTATGCAATGCAGCCTCATACGTGCGCATAATGACTGTTTTACCACAAAGGTCTTTCATTAATTTACCAGGAAATCTACTGGCTTCAAAACGTGCTGGAATTACGGCTATTTTTTTCAAAAGATATTTTAAAATTTAAAACAATAGAAATTACTTATTTTTAATAAGAACTCCTTCATTACGAAACAAAGTTACTATTTCTTCTGTCTTATCTCGCTCTAAAACGTAAAGAGTCCTACGTGCTCTGTTTTTTAATTTTATTGCTAGTCCTATAGAATTATTGCCTTTACTATAAATAAGGTATTTAATTTCAGATAAAGCTATTTTAGACTTTCCTGTTAAAAGAAAAAAATTAAAAATAGCTAGAATAGGAAATATGATTAATGGAGTAACACTTAACCAATTTAATTCATCAAAATTTAAATAATTTATAACAGCTAAAAATATCATTAATAAATTAATTACCTGAAAGATAACTAGTTGCTTCTTAACATTATCTTCTATTTCAAAAAGCTGTAAATCTTTATCATAATTGACTTGAGAAATTTGATAACTGAATAAATCTTTAAGTTTAGATAACATTTGACAATTGAATTTTATAAATATTTCTTTTCATTTTAAAACCAAGATGATTTCTCTTTAATCTCTATACCATGACTTTTAAAAAGCTCTACTTGTTCATCAAATTGCGATAAATTATAGTGATATAACACTCTACGCCTTTTATTATTTAACCTGATACTACCTGTAGCACTGGTTGTAGACTTGCGATAGCTTACCGATTTAATCTGGTCTAGAGGTATGGTTGCAGATGCATTATTATTTACAAAACCTAAAATCAACATAGCTGTAAAAAATATAGCAAGTACTAAATAAAATAAATTGAGATTATCAGATTTAAAATATCCTAAAAGCGAGAAAAACAGCATGGTTACAGACAGTATTCTCAACATCCAGACCTGCCCCTTTGCATGATCATCTATTTTAAAACATTGCCTGTCTGGATCAAAGGCTATTGTAGAATTCTTATCTGTAAATAGTTTTTTGACGCTTTTAAACATTCTTTTTATTATCACTTTTAATAATTGAGCAGTACTAGTGGCAATATACTTTCTACTCTCTTGACCTCAAAATCGTTCTCTTCTATGAATTGCACAAAATTTAAACGATGTGCTTCATGATTAAAAATGACGTTACGATACTTGCCGTTTTTTAGTCTAATCATGGTTTGTTTTACTCTTTTATTATTTCTAAATAAAAGATAATCTACCTCTGCCCTTTGTATTTCATTCTTTAATGTATGAGTTTGAAACATAACCACTATTACTATGGTTGAAAATAACAATAACGCATAACTGAATATTTTAAAATACATACCCCAATTATTCACTGTCAGTAATAGATTAAGACTTCCGAAAAACATTAAGCAAATGCTCAACCAAAATCTATTTTTTACATTATCATTTATTAAAAGTGCTTTTTTATCTTCACTAAATCGATAAACAGCATTCTTAGGTCTCAAGTATTTAAACATATCTATTTGTTAGTTTTATCTCGCTTTCGCGAAAGCGGAATTATCATAAAACATTATCTATTAATAACGACTTCTTGCTTTTTCTTATTAAAAATTCTCTTATACAACTTTCTAATACCTATCAAAAGGAAGAACACAATTACGACAGCTAGCGGTGCAAACACTATAGAAACTAAGGATAGCATGCCACTAAAACCAGCCTCGGCAGTGCTTACTATGGGATTTGCAAAACCTCCTGTTGTAGAAGTACTCATTGCTCTCGCTCCAGATGTGGTGGTAGAAATAGCGGCTGCAGTACCACCACCTGCGATAATAGCCATAGTCCATGTAAAAACTGGATTCATATCTCCCATGACACTTACCATTACAGCAGTACCTGCTATGGCGGCTAGTGGTACAGATATAGTGTCTAGCAAATTATCTATATAAGGTATGTAATATGCAAGTATCTCCACTATTGCGGCTACTCCTAGTACGATCACAGCGGTAAGACTACCTGCCCACTGCCAGCTCTCATTAAGTGGTATGACGTCAAAGTAAGCTGCGAGACTTGCACATAGTAGTGGTATAAAAACTCTAAAACCAGCACTAGCGGCTAGTCCTATACCTAAACAAATGCTAAAAATAATTTCAAACATATTAATCCTCTATAAAATGATCGTTTTTAAAACCTATAAGATACAAATTTGTTTTGGCACGTGTCACTGCCGTGTACAACCATCTTAAATATCCTTTATCTGGTCCGTCTGGTAAATAGGGTTGTTCTATAATCACGTTTTCCCACTGTCCACCTTGCGACTTATGACAGGTTATCGCATATGAAAATTTAACCTGTAAGGCATTAAAGAAAGGGTTTTCTTTTATCTCTTTGTACTGTTTATATTTAGGCAACTTTAAATAATCCATACGCACTTCTTGATAGAGTTTATTGCTCTCTTCATAAGTAAGCGATGGAGTTTCTGATGTTAATGTGTCTAGTAAAAGTACGGTTTCAAATTCTTTCATATTAGGGTAATCTACCATTCTCACCTTTACCTCTGCAAAATGAAAGCCATAAATGTTTTTAAAAGCAAAAATTTCTAAAACCTCTACAATATCACCATTTGCAATAAAACCGGCATCGCTAGATGGTTGCAACCAGTGGTAGTTATTCTTTACTACCATTAAATAGTCCCCAGGCGATAGCTCGTTTTCATTAAATAGAATGCGAGACCTTATTTGTTCATTATAAAGATTTGCTCTTTTATTAGAACGTACGATTATAGCCGTCTCTTCATGTCCATGAAAATCATAAGCACTATTGATAGCATCCATAATTTCATGACCATCTATAAGCCTGTTAATGTCTGTAAATCTTTCTACGTCAAATTTAAAGTCAAAGTTCTCCTCTAGAATATAGTTACGTATAGTAGTCGCATTGAGTAAAATACCAGAGTTCTCACTTTGTCGTTTTACCTCGTCTAATTCTATTTCTGTGACTTCTTTTAAATAACGCTGTTCTATAAGCTGGCTGTCTAGCGCAGGAGAAACATCTAGTTTAACAGGCGGTAATTGAGCCGTATCTCCTATAATCATCAATTTACAGTTCACACCGCTATATACATATTCTATAAGGTCGTCTAATAAAGAACCATTACCACCGAACATTTTATTCTCTGCAGCAACATCAGGAATCATCGATGCTTCATCAACAACAAATAGTGCGTTGCGATGCTTATTTTGTTTTAAAGTAAACTGTACTCCACCGCTTCCTTGTCCCTTAGGATAGTAAATTTCTCTGTGAATGGTTGCTGCTTGTTTATTTGCATAATTACTTATCACTTTTGCAGCTCTACCAGTCGGTGCTAGAAGAACACAGTTCATTTTGAGCTTCCAAATACTCTTAACAATCGTACTTGTTAAGGTAGTTTTACCTGTACCGGCATAACCACGCAACATAAATAACCGATCTTTATTTTTATCTAAAATAAAATCGGCCAGATACTCTAGCGCTCTATCTTGCTCATTTGTAGGTTTAAACGGAAAATCTAATAGTAATACTTTGTAAAATTCTTGTGGTGTCATTGCAAATTGTGGAAAACTGAGTATAAACTTAACTCAAATTTCATATCTCAAGCTAGGATGAGTGAAAAAAAATTGTAGATTTGTTTGCTTTGAAAAATAGCATTAAACCATTAATAGTATGTTCAATTTAATTATATCAGTTGTTTTAGGTCTAATAGTACTAATCCTACTAGCCGTATTCATAAACAAGATTCCTAAAAAGTTTCACCCTATCATTATCATCGCCTTATTAGCGGTAAGTGGATTCTTTGGGTACAAACTTTACAAATCTATCGAAGAGCCAGTAAAATTTGCCGAAGCAAAAGAAGAACGCTACATGCAAATAGTTAGTCAACTAGTAAAATTACGTGAAGCACAAAATGCTCACAAATCAATTACTGGTACGTATTCAAATGACATTAACAAACTAGCTCGTTTTGTAGACACCGCAAAATTTGCACTTACTCAAAAACGTGATAGTACTGTAATTGATGAAGAGCGTAACCTTAAATTTAGACTACGTGCAAATGACCCTAATGGTTATAAGAAAGAGATTACTATCGTAGATACATTAGGATTTACATCTGTAAAAGATTCTCTTTTCAAGAATGTAGATGTTGCTCAATTATTAAAATACAAGGTAGAAGGTACACCTGGTTCTATAGAGCTTAAAACTGACGTAGTAATAGACAAAGAGAATAGAGTTCCTGTTTTCCGTGCGGTAGCAAATAAGAAAGACATTCTTTTTGATCAACCAGAAAGACTTGTAAAAGACGAATTAGAGATTAAGAGTGTAGAAGCGATCGATGGTCCTACTATTTTTGTAGGTAGCCTAGATGAGATTACTACTAGTGGTAACTGGCCGAGACAGTATGCACCTAACGACAACTAGTCCTAACGACACCATAAAGAAACTGTCCGTCCTGATTCATCAGGATGGACTTTCTTTTTATACCTATAACTCAACAGGAATTATAGATTCTTTACATAAAGAATTTAATCACAGTGCAAATCCTATTGAGATTTTACAAATTATTGAGACTTGTTTTAGAGAAGAGTCTTTTTTGGATTCCGCTTTCGCGAAAGCTACCCTACTCTACCACCACAACATTTTTACAAGCGTCCCTGCACTTTTATACAATGAAGACCATGCAGCAGATTACCTTAAATACAATGCTAGAATTCTTGAGACAGATGTATTAAGTGTAGATGAAAACCTGGGTGAAACAGGTGTAAATACCGTTTACATAGCCTATTCTAACATAAATAATTACTTCTTTGAACGTTATGGAAGTTATGAATACTATCATTACAGCTCTCGTATTCTAGAGGCAAGAAGTAAATCTACCATAGAATTACATCCACAAGTTTATCTAGATATAAAAGACAGTCATTTTTACCTTTCTATTTTTAACAAAGGAAAACTAGTCGCACATAATCTTTTCCCTCATGATGCGATAGAAGACATTTTATACTACACTATGTTTACCACACACCACAATGACCTCGATCCAGAGACCATGAAAATGGTGGTATGTAGTGAAGAAAAAAACGAGGCACTCTTAGAGCTATTATACACCTATGTGCGATACGTAACTCAAGAAGAAAATTACCCAAATTACCTAGAACAAATCATATGCGTATAATATCTGGAACACATAAAGGACGTCGTATATCGGCACCTAAAAATTTACCTGTAAGACCTACTACAGATATGTCAAAGGAGGCTTTATTTAATATATTGCGTCATAAGATTCATATTCATGATATAAAAATGTTAGAGCTATTTGCTGGTAGTGGTAATATGGCTTATGAATTTTGTAGTCGCGGCGCTGGTAGCGTTCTAGCAGTAGATCAACACTATCCATGTATTGCATTTATTAAAAAAACTGCCGAAGAACTAGATTTCCCGATAGACACTATCAAGGCAGATGTTTTTAAGTTTATAGAAAAACATAAAGGAAAGTACGACATCATCTTTGCCGATCCTCCTTATGCGCTAGAAGAAGAAGACTTTCTTAAATTACCAGAATATGTATTTAAAAATGAACTTCTCGCAGAAGATGGCATACTAATTATTGAGCATTCTAAGCATACCTCTCTATCTAGTAGCGAGCATTTTGATAACGAGCGCCGTTATGGCGGTACCGTTTTCAGTTTCTTTAATGGACCTAGTAGTGAGGAAGAAGAGTAGTGAAATATTGAAAGTATTTTTAATTATAATAGGCTCTATAGTAGGTCTGATAATTATAATATTCTTAATTTTCATTGGCATATTTTTCTATTATACTTATCAGGACCACCGATTTGGAACTTATGAAATCCCTGAAAAATATGAGTATTTAAAGAAACCAATACCCTATTTAAATTATGCACAGAAAGATTCATTACACCATATTCATAAAGAAAGTAACGACCTATTAGTTATAGGTGATGGTTATAGTGGCTACACGTTTTATAGTCGGTACCAACCTAGTTCTAAAGGAACCCTATTTATAAAAGGCTATGAAACAGAACGTAACATAGAATTAATGCCTGAATTACTTAAGGATCGAACTTCTATAATTATAGACGCAACTAATAATTTATATCAATTGCATTCTGAAGAAACAGCCATTCACGAAGGTACATTTGATAAGTTTTATCCTGCAAGATTTGAATTATGGTTTCAATCTAACAATGAAATACTTCCAGCTGTAAAAATTATTGAAAAAGAATACCTAATAGATGGCTGGGATAGGTAATAAAGTAAAAGTTTTAAATACCCTAATATGATAAAGTCTACTTTTCTAATTTTACTATTTATAACATTAAACGGCTGCAGTATTTTCAACAAAAAAGAGCTGCACCTTAACGGGCCTACTGTTGAACAAGCTGAAAATATAAATAAAACCACAGGTAAATTTGTGGATGGAATATATGCAGAAAGCGGTAATGAGACTAGTTTATCGCATACTTTAGAATATTCTCCTGAAAATATTTACTTTATAAACTATACACCTGTTATAGTTGCAAGAGACTTTAAACACCTATCAAGAGAAGTAAGTCCAATAGGTGATCCTGTAATTACTGTAGAGTTACACGAAAGTGCTCACGATAAATGGTATGAAGCTACAAAAAAAGCATTTCAAAATAAAAGCCCTTTATTCGTTATAGTTAACGGTAAAGTAGTAAGCGCACCGATGGTAAATAGTGGCCCTATTTCTGGAGGGCGACTTCAAATAAGTGGTGATTTTACTATGGATCAAGTAAGTGATATCATAGCTGGAATTAAAGAACGTAATTCTAAAATATAAAAATAGCAGGTCTATAAGCCGGATTCTGTTCTTCAATTGCTTGAATACCTCATCATTTATCTAGAATAACAATTACTTGTTATCTCAAACTGCCTACCCTTCAGAATCGCGCGGATAGCGCTCGAGCTCTGATTTACGCGACATTTCACCACATAGAGTTTACCTGGTTTCACTACAGCATTACCTGTACATACTTTCTGTTGCACTTGTCCTATCTCGTTTACACAAAAGTGAAAACAAAACGACGGCCGTTAGCCGCTATGTTATCCTACGGTGTCCGGACTTTCCTACCTTGTTTACACAAGATCGATAAGGCGACCTGCTATGCTGCAAAACTAGTTAATAAATGTTGATAATTTACAGAAATTATACTCTTAGAAAGTAAGGCTATACGATCATAGCAAAGTATCTTTGACCTATGGAACCATTTATAGTATCAGCTAGAAAATACCGCCCTGAGACATTTGAAGATGTCGTAGGTCAAGGCGCTATTACACAGACACTAGAGAATGCAATTAAAAGCAATCACTTAGCACAAGCATTGTTATTTACTGGTCCTAGAGGTGTAGGAAAAACTACCTGCGCACGTATTCTAGCAAAAAAGATCAACCATGAAAGTGGAGAATATGATCCCGATGAAGATTTTGCCTTTAACATATTTGAACTGGATGCTGCCTCTAACAATGGTGTAGACCAGATAAGAAGTATAGTAGATCAAGTACGTATACCACCACAAGTAGGTAAGTACAAAATCTATATTATTGATGAGGTACACATGCTATCAAATGCAGCTTTTAATGCGTTTCTTAAAACACTAGAAGAGCCGCCAGCACATGCTATCTTCATTCTAGCAACTACAGAGAAGCATAAGATCATACCTACGATTTTATCTAGATGTCAAATTTTTGATTTTAAACGCATTACTGTAAGCGCCATGCGTGAACATTTAAAGCGTATTTCTATTAAAGAAGGTATTACTGCCGAAGAAGATGCGCTACAAATTATAGCTCAAAAAGCAGATGGAGCGCTAAGAGATTCCCTTTCTATATTTGATCGCGTAGTTAGCTTTTCTGGTAAAGAACTTACCGTTAAGGCAGTTACTGAAAATCTAAACGTACTCGATAGAGAGACTTACTTTAAAGTCACAGATTTATTACTAGAAAACAACATCCCGCAATTACTGGTAGATTATGATGTTATCATGACTAAGGGTTTTGATGGACAGCATTTTGTAAGTGGTCTTGCCTCACATTTCAGAGACTTAATGGTCTGCAAAGATGAACGTACTATCGAATTGTTAGAAGTAGGAGATCAAACTAAAAATAAATACTTAGAACAAGCTAGAAACGTTGATCTTAACTTTTTAAGGAAGGCAATAGAAATAGCAAACCAGGCCGATTTTAATTACCGAGCCAGTCGCAACCAGCGCCTTTTAGTTGAATTAACTCTCATGCAGCTTGCCTCCATCACCTCTGATGAAGCAAAAAAAAAAATGATGTAAACTACATCATTCCTGCAACACACTTTAATGATACAGCGATTCAACAGACTAGTACAGCAAAAACTGTATCTAGCAAAGAGAGCCACAATACACCAGAAGTAACCTCTTCTAATTCTCCACCTACTGAGAATTCAGGAAATTATAAACAGACCCAATCTACAACACAGCAAACTGCTGTAGTTAATGAACCTCCTGTAGAAAAATCAACCAACACCACTATTACTAGCGCACCATCACCTGCAGTGTCTGGATCACTAGAAGAAGCAAGAAAAGCTTTGTTTGCCAGGAGCAAGAAAAAGGTGAGCGGCCTATCCATACAAGGAATAGAGGCTAAAAAGGTTCACATTGCAAGTATTCAAGGTAAGCAAGTCGTTCATGATAAACTACCAGAAGAAGATTTTACTCAAGAACAATTAACCAATGTCTGGATAAAATATGTAGAGCATTTAACAGAAAGAGGGCAGCTTATTCTAGCCAGTATAATAAATGCTGACAGACCTGTTTTAGAAGGTACTACCATAAAACTAAGATTCCCTAATCAATCTATGAAAGAAGATCTTGAAAAGTCACAAGGTCAGATATTAGAATATTTAAAACGAGAACTCAATAATTACCTTATAGATTTTAAAATAGCCGTCGATAAAAGCGTTACTAAAAAATACGTTTATACAGACCAAGATAAATTTTCTAAACTAGTAGAGAAAAACCCTGCAGTAGACCTATTGAGAAGAACATTTGACCTAGATTTTTAAAATTAAAATTTTACGCACAAAAAAAAGCCTCTTAAAAAATTAAGAGGCTTTTTTTATATAGTATATCTACAGAAGTGTAACTTATAATTTATAAGAAACCCCTAGTTGAAACCATCTGTTGTTTGCATCTTCTAATTCTGCAAATTCTCTATCAAAGATATTAGAAAGCCCATAACCATAACGTACATCTACTGCCCAGTTTTCATCCATCTTATAACCTATACCACCTACTGCAGCAAAGTCATAGTTATAATAATCGTTATTATCTCTCTCTGTTACATTAACACCTGCTTGAGGTCCTAACAAAATGAATAAACGACGTCCTAAGTCTAATCTAGCTAGAACCGACACTTGTAACCAGTTTGTTTTTAACTGTACATTATCTCCATTTTCAAGTCTTAACTCTTTTTCATTTACACCCAAGGCAGACACACCTAATTCTGGTTGTAAAGAAAAGCTATCACTTAAAGCTACTTGTGCAAAAAAACTTGCATGAAGCCCTACTCTACTATCTATATCATCCCACTTTTCATTACCTCCTGAAAGGGTTGAATAATTTGCACCTAAACGAAATCCATAAAAAACGTCTTGAGATCTTTGAGCAGTAGCCGTAGCTCCACAAAAAATAATGCTAACTAATAGTAAAAATTTTTTCATTTTTAAATATTTAATTGTCAAAGTTAATCTAACTATATTCTAAAGTAATAAATTAAACATGTAAACGTTTGAGATTATCGATTATCTGCATTAAAAATCGATTTAATAATACCATCTGTTAATCCTATTTTAGGAACATAAATATTTTTTGCCTTACTCCACTTCATAGCACGTAGATATATGCGACAGGCAGGTATTATTACATCAGCTCTATCATGATTTAAATTAAGATGATAAACGCGCTCTTCATAATTATAATTTTGCAATTGCTCATAATAATTTACTAGATAAAAATAAGAAATAGGCTTGCCCACTCTTTTACCACTACTTTTAAATATATTATTTATGTTCCCACCAGACCCTATAAGATCTATATGATCATATGCATTAGTAATTTTTTTAATCCAGGCCTCTGCCTCGTCCCACAAAGATTTACTTACCATATCATTAAGCAATCTGACCGTACCTATTTTAAAAGATTTTGAAACAATCTCTTTACCATAGGCAAATAGAGTAAATTCTGTACTACCTCCACCCACATCTACATATAAATACACCTTTTCTTGATCAATAACAGCATGTAAATCGGTCATAGCTATAATTGCAGCCTCATGAGAGCCATCTATAATCTCTATATTGATACCTGATTCTGCCTTAATTTTTGCAACGACATCTGTACCATTTAGCGCTTCCCTCATTGCACTAGTGGCATATGCTTTATACGTTTTTACCTTGTGGACACCCATTAATAACTGATATGACTTCATAGAATCTACCATTCTATCAATGTTCTCTTGAGATATCTTTCCGTTAACAAAAACATCTTGTCCCAATCTTATAGGTACCCTAACTAGACTCGTTTTCTTGAATACAGGCGGCTCGTCATTATAGAGAGTTACTGTAGCTATTAATAACCTTATTGCATTAGAACCTATATCTATCGCTCCATATTTTTTAATTTCAAACGCCATTAATCTGTAATTTGATTTTTATAATATTGATATGTTGCATATTGTGATCGAACAGGCTTATCGTCGTTAGTGACATAATTATTAAGCTGGTCAGCACAAATCTCTCTCGCTTTTACATTATCACTCCAGCATATATCCATGGTTTCTATAATCTCCTTCTTGATATCTTCGTCATAAATAGGACAAGCTATCTCTACCCTACTATCTAAATTACGCGCCATAAAATCTGCACTAGAGATATATAGGTCGTTTTCGCCTTGATTATAAAATCTATAAACACGTGGGTGTTCTAAGAACCTATCCACAACACTGATTACTTTAATATTTTCGCTCATTCCTTTAACACCTGGAATTAAACAACATATACCGCGTATTATTAATTCTATTTTCACTCCTGCATTAGAAGCTTCATAGAACAAGTCTATCATTTTTAAATCTGAGAAAGAATTTACTTTGGCACGTATCTTTGCTGGTTTTCCCGCTTTCGCGAAAGCGATCTCACGACGTACTAAACGTTCAATTCCATTTCTAAGATAGTTAGGAGAAACTAGTAGATGTTTATACCTATGTTGCTTATAATTGACTTCAAAGAAATCAAAAACACGTTCTACTTCTTTTAAAATCTTACGATTTGCAGTAAACAAAGTGTAATCGGTATAAATTCCTGCTGTAGATTCATTAAAATTACCTGTGGAAATGAATCCATATCTAGAAATTTTACCTTCTTCTTCTCTCGTTATACAACATGCTTTACAGTGTACTTTTAAACCAGGTACGCCGAATATCATACGCACACCTTCTTCCTGCATCAACTCTGCATAATTAATATTTGCTTGCTCATCAAACCTGGCTTGTAACTCAATAGAAACGGTTACTTTTTTACCGTTTTTAACAGCGTTGATAAGTGAACCAGCAATTTGAGAAACTTCAGCCAGCCTATAGATCGTTATCTTTATGGTTCTCACTTTAGGATCTAGAGCTGCTTCTCTTAAAAATTTAGTTGTATTTGAAAATGTGTGGTAAGGCGTATATTGAAGAATATCTTTTTGAGCAATTCTTTCTAATAAAGAACCTCGAATCTTAACATCTTTAATAGGCAATGCCGGCAATTTCTCATAGAGTAAATCTGTTCTTCCTAGACTTGGAAATTTAAGATAATCTCTTCTATTGTGATAACGACCGCCTGGTATAATGCTATCATTATTATCAATTTGTAATTTATCTTTGATAAGAGTCAGTGTATCTTCATGTATATTCCTATCATATACAAAGCGCACAGGATCACCGTCTTTACGATCATGAACACTGCGACGTATTTTTTCTAATAGACTCTTTTTAAGGTCTAACTCCATATCTAACTCTGCATCTAGTGTTACCTTAATCATATGAGCTTCTATCTCTTTATAATCAAAAATATTAAAGATGTAATGCATACGATGCCTTATCAAGTCATCAATTAATATGATATATTGCTTATCATCACCTTCTATTTGAGGTAGTACGACAAATCTATTTAGGTACTTAGGCTTTTCTATTAGGGCATACCTTATACTTTCATCTGTCATAACCATACGCACAGCGAGATATCCGAATCCATCTCTTAAATGAGGGAAATCTACATGATCGTTAATCATTATCGTACTTATAGCCGGACTAATTTTATCATTAAAATAATTCCTAATAAAACTCTCGTGCTCGGTAAGCACCTCAGTTTCATCCACTATAATAATACTCTCATGTTTTAGTTCTTCCTCAAGCTCTGCAAGGACATTAAAACTACGTGCCTGGTCAACAATAACCATCTCGTTAATCTTCTGTAATAACTCTTCAGCTGTAATCCCACCTAGTGATTTTGTAGCATTTTTACCTGCTCTTTGAATGCGCTGTATAGTCGCATAACGCACCTTAAAGAATTCATCTAGATTATTTGAGAATATACCTAAGAACCTTAAACGTTCAATAAGTGGTACCTTTTTATCACTAGCCTCTTGTAAAACTCTAGCATTAAATCGCAGCCAGCTTAATTCTCTATTATAGTATTGGTTCATCTTATTAATTTCGGGAATATGTGAAACTTAGTACTTCCTTTTTCTAAAGATTTCCATGATTTAGTCTCAAAATCTATAGCAACTACTCCAGCGGTAGGAACATTATCAAATCTAGTAGTACCCAGTAAATTTACTAAATCAGTTATTCCATTATTATGACTAAATATAACTAAAGTCTCTACACTATCGTCACAAGTGGATATTACTTCTAACAATTCTTGCGCATTAAAAGTATACAAATCTCGTTTCAATTTAAGAGTACTTAATTGATAATCTATATACTCAGTAACTAATGTAGCCGTTTGCAAAGCTCTAGCCGCTGTGCTGGTCCAGACCACATCTGGATTTATTTGAGCTGTTTTCAACGCTTTACCTATAAGGTGTGCATCTTCTATACCACGTTGAGTGAGTACCCTATCGTGATCTCTTACTTGCAGCTCCCATGAGGACTTGCCATGACGTATTAAAATTAGTTTTTTCATTAAGGCTGTAATCTTTTAAACGACCAATTCTCTTCTAACTTTTCATATAAAATACGGTCATGAAGTCTATTGGGTCTTCCTTGCCAAAACTCAAAAGTTAAAGCGTCACAAGAATAGCCACCCCAAAAATCTGGCAATGGAACATCAACTCCATCAAATTTTTGTTCAAAATGCAATAATTGTTTTTCTAACTCTTCTCTAGATGAAATGGAATTACTTTGGTTACTTGCCCATGCTCCTACCTGGCTTCCTCTAGGTCTAGATCTAAAATAAGATAACGATTTTTCTCTAGAAACTTTTGTAACGTTTGCTTTTATTACAATTTGTCTTTCTAATGAAGGCCAGAAGAAATGTAAACTAACTTTATTATAAGCATCCATTGCCATTCCTTTTTCTGAAGAATAGTTAGAATAAAAAAGGAACTTCTTATCGACTATTTCTTTAAGCAGAACAATACGAGATTTAGGAAAGCCGTCTACACCTAATGTACAAAGACTCATTGCATTTGCTTCATCCACTTGAATATTATCTTTTGCATCTTGAAACCAAGAGTCAAATAATTCATAAGGGCTAGCAGGCAGTATAGTCTCTAGCAAAGCATCTTTGTCGTATGATTTACGCAGGTTTTGAAGGTCTCTTTGCATGTAATTTATTGTTTTATGCAATTTACATTAATTGCAACTTTTGTAATATGAAACAATTATTAAATATCATTATTAATTTAATAAATTCTTCAATACCATCACCACAAATACAGATGCACCTAAAGCATCAAGTAAGGCTCACGATACATATGTAAAAAAAAAGATGTTCCTAATTAAATAAGAATTCCGTAGAACCAACTTATTTAAAACAAACTAGAATGGTGAAAATTAAATAAACTGGAAGAAAAAAAAGCATCGATAAAAGTGAAAATTATCTAAGATAAAAAGAGAAGTCCTACCCTATAAAACAAAAAAAAACCGTTTTCATCGTAAGATGAAAACGGTAATTACAAAAGCCTTACGACTTTTAGTCGGGGTGGCAGGATTCGAACCTGCGACCTCCTCGTCCCAAACGAGGCGCGATGACCGGGCTACGCTACACCCCGATTTTTATTTATATCAGTTTCGGTTCTGATGTACTAACCTTGTATATTAATACCTAAATTCAAATATTAAAGAGGTTAATTTTGCGGAGAGACAGGGACTCGAACCCTGGCGACGGTTGCCCGTCGACAGATTAGCAATCTGCTCCATTACCACTCTGGCACCTCTCCTAATATGTTAATGAACTCGCTTCGTTTCCGTAAGCGGTTGCAAATTTAAGTCTACTTTCTGTTTCTCACAAATAAAAAGAACTTTTTTTTCAAAAATTATTCTGGATATTCTATTCTAACATGATAAATACTAGCTAACTTCTTTTTAATCACTGCTTTAATCAATTCAATCTGTTTAAAAGTAATATTTGCATTTAAGAACTGACCGCTATCCACTTGTCCCTCTATAATCTTATCTACTAAATTGTCTATCTTAATAGAAGTAGGATTCTTTAAACTTTTTGAAGCTGCCTCTACACTATCTGAAATCATAAGTATAGCAGTTTCTTGACTAAATGGTCTAGGACCTGGATATCTAAAGCTATCTTTATCTACGTCGGGATTATCCTCTTTTGCTTTGGAATAGAAATAATACACCAAACTATCTCCATGGTGCGTTCTAATAAAGTCGATTATTCTATCTGGTAAATTGTATTTACGAGCGATTTCTATACCGTTGATGGTATGATCTATAATGATCCTAGCGCTATCTTCTGGATCTAAATCATTGTGTGGATTAATACCACTTCCTTGATTTTCGGTAAAATATGTTGGATTCTTCATTTTACCTATATCGTGATAAAGCGCTCCTACCCTAACTAGCATTGCATTTGCTCCTATTTCATTAGCTATAGTTTCTGCAATATTTGCCACATTTAAAGAATGGTGAAAAGTTCCAGGAGCTTTATTAGATAGTTCTTTAAGAAGTCGTGAATTAGTATCACTAAGCTCTAACAAAGAAACATCACTTACCAATCCAAATATTTTCTCAAATATGTAAATAAGAGGCCAAACAAACAGCATAGCCAAACCACACAGAACAAAGTAACCTAAACGCCCCCATTCCCATCCTACAATACCTCCTTGATTTATTGCATAAAAAGCAAAATAAGACACAAAATACACTCCAATTATCTGTGCAACAGTCAGAAATAGATTTGCTCTTTTATATATTTCCTTACCTGAGAGAATTGTCACTATACCTGACATCATTTGAAGAAAAAGATACTCATCACTATTAGGTACTATAAAACTTAAGATAAAAATAGTTACCACATGAGTAAACAAACCCAATCTAGCATCAAAAAAAGCTTTAAGTACTAGAGGAAGAATACATACAGGAACTACATATATGTACTCTACATTAATATTGACTACTGTCGCTGTTAATACTACAATTAATCCAACATTAAAAAATATAAAAAACAACTTCCTGAAATTAGAAAAAATATCTTGACGATACCTCCATAAGAACAATAACAGCATTGCATATGCCATACCTACTAAAATAATATAACCGGTAAGCTTCCAATTATACTGGGAGTCCGTCCAAGTTTGTGATTTATAGGTATTATTTAATGTATTTAATATTAAGAGCTTTTGTCCTTCCACTATTTCGCCTTGAGCGATAATACGAGCACCTTGAGTAACTAAGCCTCTGGTAGTTAAAATCTTGCTTAATTCTTCCTTTATAGCTATGTCAGTTAATTCTTTATCAAAAACAACATTAGACTCAATAGAACTAAGTAGGCTAGATAATAAAACTGTTTTATTTAAACTTGGATTACTAGTTAGAAGATTTTTACTACTTATTAAATCGCTTAGCTCATTTGGTAAATAAATATTACCATAATTGGAAGATATTACTTCATTATTTGCAGTTAAAACAACAGGCTGATTATCATCAAGATCTAATGGAACTTCTAGATAACCGACTTTATACAACCTATTTAATATAGATTTCACATCCTTTAAAAGAAGCTTATACTCATCGCTATTTAAAGAATCGGTACTAGGATTATATTTTGATAACCACTTATTATAAACCTTATCGTTAATATTATTGTCTACTTTAAAATAACGTGGCGTCTTAGCAGAAACTGCTTGTTGTTCTAACAATAAAGCTTGTTCTCCTTTTTCTATAGGAAAGGAAAAGGGAGCGTATAGAGTTTCATAATCCCATGGTTCACCCTGGTTATAATCATATTTAAAACGATTATTATTAGGAAACACATAAACAGTCAATGCTGTACAAAAACATAGTAAAATGATTTTATAAACAAGACTTTGATAATTGTACAATCTATTCATTACGTGATGCAAAGAAGACAAATTAACGACTATAGTTTTAATAAACCATTAATATAGTCACACAAATGAGTGTTTGGTAGACCAGTTAGACCTAAATTACTTATTAAATTCATTATTTTTGCAGTATAAAAATCAAGACATGAAAAAAGTAGTTATAGTATCTTATGCAAGAACTCCTATAGGAAGTTTTATGGGGAAATTATCATCAGTTCCAGCCACAAAACTAGGATCTGTAGCTATTAAAGGTGCACTAGATAAAATTTCTTTGGAGCCCAACCTTGTAGACGAGGTATTAATGGGTAACGTAGTGCAAGCAGGTACTGGACAAGCTCCAGCTAGACAGGCAGCATTAGGAGCAGGAATATCTATAGACACACCAGCATCTACTATTAATAAGGTTTGTGCAAGTGGAATGAAGACTATTATGATGGCTGCTCAATCTATTGCCTTAGGAGATAACGATATCGTTATTGCTGGAGGAATGGAAAATATGAGCATGATACCACATTATGTACATATGAGAAATGGTCAAAAATTTGGACCAACTACTCTAGTAGACGGTATGCAAAAAGACGGACTAGTTGACGCATACAGTCAAGAAGCTATGGGAACTTGTGCTGACCTATGCGCAACAGACCACAGTTTTACTCGTGAAGACCAAGATGAATTTGCCGTACAATCTTATGAACGTTCTAAAGCTGCATGGGAATCTGGTAAGTTTAACGACGAAGTTGTACCAGTAGCTGTTCCACAAAGAAGAGGAGACGATGTAATAGTCGATACAGACGAGGAGTTTTCTAATGTAAAAATGGAAAAAATACCTGCATTGCGACCTGCTTTTTCTAAAGACGGTACTGTAACTGCAGCAAACGCCTCTACTATTAACGATGGTGCCGCAGCACTAGTTTTAATGAGTGAAGAAAAAGCAAATGAATTAGGATTAACTGCACTAGCAACTATAATAGGTTATGCTGATGCTGCACAAGAGCCTAAATATTTTACAACAGCTCCTGCCAAAGCGCTTCCTAAAGCTCTTAATAAAGCAGGTGTAGCTATAAGTGATGTAGATTACTTTGAATTTAATGAAGCATTTGCTGTAGTAGGCTTAGCTAACATGAAAATATTAGGTCTTAATGACAGTAATGTAAATGTGTACGGTGGTGCTGTTTCTTTAGGACATCCTCTAGGTTGTAGTGGTGCTAGAATAGTAACGACACTCATGAGTGTCTTAAGACAAGAGAAAGGAAAGATAGGTGCTGCAGCTATCTGTAATGGTGGCGGTGGCGCAAGTGCAATCGTGATACAATCGTAAGTTAAGAATCTATGAGATACGGTGTCTGTCCGATTTCTATTGCTCCTTTAAGGTTAGAAACTAGTGATGCCAGCGAGATGGTATCACAAGTTCTCTATGGAGAATTATTTAAGGTATTAGAAAAAAGAAAGAAATGGTCTAAAATTAGACTTGCTCATGATAATTATGAAGGCTGGATTGATAACAAACAGTTCAAAGAAATTGAATCTGAACAATACCAACACTTTGTAAAGCACTCAAAATTTTATTCTAAAGATTTAATATCTCATTTAACACATGAGGACAAAACATTGAGCACACTAACCATAGGTGCTCAAGTAAGCTCCACATCGTTATTAAAAGACACTTTTCAAAACGACATAAACACAGTTATACTTGGTAGTTCTAACCTTATCAATAACGCTTTATTATTTCTTAACACTCCTTATTTATGGGGCGGCAGGACACCACTAGGCATAGACTGTAGTGGTTTTACTCAGTTAATATATAGACTAAGTGGTTTTAACCTATTAAGAGATGCTAGCCAGCAAGCTACACAAGGTGAAGTGTTGAGCTTTATAGAAGAAGCTGAACCAGGCGACCTTGCTTTTTTTGATAATAATGAAGGTAAAATTACACACGTTGGAATAATAATGAGTGATAATTATATCATACATGCTCATGGTAAAGTAAGAATAGATCGCTTAGACCAGAGTGGTATTTTTAATGTTGAAGAAAACATTCATACTCACAAGTTGAGAGTTATTAAGAAAATAATATAAATAAAAAAGCTCTTGAATAAATCAAGAGCTTTTTTTTCTATTCCGCTTTCGCGAAAGCGTTATAAATACTTACATCTTAGATTTAATTTGTGCAGACTTATCTGTCATACCTAAAAAGTCATACAGACTAACTAAGGTTGCCATCACACCTTTATCCTCTGGCTTTAAATCATGTGCCTTTTCTAAATAAGAAACCGCTTGAGTATAAAACTCCTTTTGCTCTGCAGCAGTTGTCGTCTCTAAATTACCTGTTTCTAGATAAGCATTGGATAAATTTACTAAAGCATAATAGTTTTTAGACTCTAACTTAAGGCTAGATTTAAAGTAACGTATTGCACTTTCATAATTCTTTTTCTCTATTGCTGCAGCTCCTAGATTATCAAAAACCTTAGGATCAGATATATCAGAGTCCATATTCTCTATAGCTTCTTTGTACTCCTCCATCATTCCTAAAGTTAATAATACATCTGGCTTAACTAACTTAAGAGACTGATCGTTAGGATGAGCATTAAGAGCTGTTTCATAAACCTCTTTTGCCTTAACCTTGTCCTCTTTATTCACATGTAACCATACCGTCTTAAGAACAATATCACCTAAATTAGAATTACTTTTTTCTAAAGCAGGATTTGTATGAGTTTTTGCTTTTACCGAATAATCTCTCACTTTTTCATTAGAAAATTGCTCCACTACACCATTTAAATTAGTCGCTACATAAGTAGTTTTTACTCCTGTATATCCTTTTTCTAAAAGTGATGAATATTTTTCTAAAGCCACGTCAAATTTAGAACTACTATAAGCAAGATTACCTGCATTATAAAGCATATCTAAATTCTCTGGATTACTTTCATACAACTCATCTACCAGTTTCAACGCCATATCTGCATCACCACTAGCTACTTTATCATTTGCAATTTGAAGCTTACTTTTGAGAATTAAATTTTCTAAAATTGGCTCAAACTTCAAGTTTGAATAACCCAATTCTTTAGACTTTGCGATAGCAGACTCTGCTTTACGTAAATTATCAAGATTTACTGGCTGTCCACCTGAAAGGTCCATATAATTTGCACCTTTGAAAAATTGATAAGCTCCTGCGTATTCTGCTTCTACAGAATTCTCATCTATAGAATTAAATAATTCCTGTGCTTTGCTGAATTCTCCTTTTTCTACTGCCTTAGTAATTTTCTTAATCTCCTTTTTCTGAGCAACAGCCATAGAGGCTATTGCTAGAAAAGTTATTGTTAATTTAAATTTCATAATAATATTTTGAATTTATTCTTCGCTATCATCTACTTCAAGATCTGTTCCATCTTCTTGAGCGGCAATTACGCTTTCATCAGACTCTATCTCTTCTTCATCTTCATCCTTTACCACCTTTGCAACGGCTGCAATAGAATCATTTCCTTTAAGATTAATAAGACGGACACCTTGTGTCGCACGTCCCATTACTCTTAAATCTGCGACATTCATACGTATAGCTACTCCTGATTTATTGATAATCATAAGACCATCTTTATCATTCACATTTTTAAGCGCTACTAGACCACCTGTTTTTTCAGTAACCGATATAGTTTTAACACCTTTACCACCACGATTAGTCTCACGATAATCATCTAGGCTAGAACGTTTTCCATATCCTTTTTCTGAAACAACAAGAATATTAGAATCCATATCGTTTACAGCAACCATTCCTATTACCTCGTCCTCGTCGTCAGATAATCTAATACCTCTTACACCACTGGCATTTCTACCCATAGGTCTTGTTTTAGACTCGTCAAAACGTATAGCTTTACCACTCTTTAAACCTAACATAACATGACTGTCTCCAGTGGTTAGTTTTGCTTCTAAAAGTGTATCTCCATCTCTAACGGTAATAGCATTAATACCGTTTGATCTTGGTCTAGAATATTGTTCTAAAGATGTTTTCTTAACCACACCTTTCTTTGTACACATAATCACAAAATGACTATTAATGTATTCTTTATCTTTAATATCCTGAGTACAAATTACTGCCTTAACATTATCATCTTGTTCAATGTTAATAAGGTTTTGAATAGCACGACCTTTAGAGGTTTTACTACCTTCAGGAATTTCATAAACTCGCATCCAGAAACACTTACCTTTTTCAGTAAAGAATAACATGTACTGGTGATTAGTCCCCACAAATAGATCTACTAAGAAATCTTCATCTCTAGTAGTACTTGCTTTTTGACCTACTCCACCACGGTTTTGTGTTTTATATTCTGTAAGGCTTGTTCTTTTAATGTAACCAGCATGAGATATAGTTATAACTACCTGCTCATCTGGGATCATGTCTTCTATACTTAGATCACCTCCAGCATATTCAATTTTTGAACGACGCTCATCACCAAATTTCTCTTGAACTTCAATAAGTTCATCTTTGATAATTTGCATACGACGTTCTTTCTTTGCAAGAATATCTTTTAAGTCAGCAATAGTTTCCATTAACTCACTGTACTCGTTACGCAACTTATCCTGCTCTAGACCAGTTAATTGTCTAAGACGCATTTCAACAATAGCACGTGCCTGAATTTCTGAAAGTTCAAATCTCTCGATTAACTTCCCACGAGCCTCTTCACCATTTTTACTAGATCTTATTAAAGCAATAACCTCATCGATGTTATCACTAGCAATAATTAATCCTTCTAAAATATGAGCTCTTTCTTCAGCCTTGCGTAGTTCATATTCTGTTCTACGTGTTACTACTTCATGCCTATGCTCTACAAAGTAGTGAATCATCTCTTTTACATTAAGTAATTGAGGACGACCATTAACAAGAGCAATATTATTTACACTAAAACTAGACTGAAGCGCAGTATGCTTATAAAGTTTATTAATAACAATATTAGGTATAGCATCGCGCTTTAATACATAAACGATACGCATACCTTTTCTATCAGACTCATCTCTAATAGAGGCAATACCTTCTAGCTTTTTATCATTAATAAGGTCGGCAGTTTTCTTAATCATATCTGCCTTGTTTACCTGGTATGGTAATTCATCAACGATTATACATTCACGACCTTTTACTTCTTCTATTCTTACACGACCACGTATTTTAATACGTCCACGACCGGTATGAAATGCGTCTTTAACACCATCATAACCATAAATGATACCACCAGTAGGAAAGTCTGGTGCTTTGATGTGCGTTATCAACTCTTCTATCTCAATATCATTATTTTCGATATAGGCAATTGTACCATCCACCACTTCAGTTAAGTTGTGAGGAGGCATATTAGTTGCCATACCTACGGCTATACCACTGGCTCCATTAACAAGAAGGTTAGGAATTTTTGTAGGTAAAACTGTAGGCTCTGATAAGGTATCATCAAAATTCAGTTGTGTATCAACTGTTTCTTTATCGATATCAGCAAGCATCTCTTCAGATATCTTGCGCATTTTTGCTTCAGTATAACGCATTGCAGCTGGTGGGTCACCATCTACACTACCAAAGTTACCCTGACCATCTACCATCATATAACGCAATGACCATTCTTGAGCCATACGCACCATAGTATCGTAAACAGACGTATCACCATGTGGGTGATACTTACCTAGTACCTCACCTACTATTCTTGCACTTTTTTTGTAACCTCTATTAGAAAGTACACCCAGTTCATACATACCGTAAAGAACCCTTCTGTGTACTGGTTTTAGTCCATCTCGCACATCTGGCAGTGCACGTGACACTATGACTGACATCGAGTAATCGATGTATGCTGACTTCATTTCATCCTCGATATTAATCGGGATTAACTTTTCTCCATCTGCCATGTAAATCAGATTATATTAAATTAGTTATTTTAACAACTAGCAATTTAAGGAAATCGCTAGTAATAATAAGGTGTTGATACGGTTTTAGCTCTGTTTTTATTAACACTTTTAAACCTTCTCTGTGAATAAGTTTTATCAGTCTATATAATAAGGTAAAGCACTGTAAATGTTACGCTTTCGCGAAAGCGAACAAAGTATTAACCCTTTTTTATATTACGGAATGCTTTTTGAAAGAATAAATTCAATACTTTTAAACGAAAGAAGCAATATGGACGATAATTTTTCACCAAGAGTTAAGGACGTGATCGCCTATAGCAAAGAAGAGGCGTTGCGATTAGGTCACGATTTTATAGGTACAGAACATTTAATGTTAGGATTACTGCGAGATGGAGATGGAAAAGCGATTGAGATTTTAAATAATCTATCGGTAGATCTTGATAACCTGCGCCGTAAAGTTGAGATATTAAGTCCAGCAAACCCTAATATAACAGCTGCAGTTAACGAGAAGAAGAATTTACATCTTACTCGACAGGCAGAGCGTGCACTGAAAACTACATTTTTAGAAGCAAAACTTTTTCAAAGTACATCTATTAATACGGCTCATCTATTATTATGTATTTTACGTAATGAGAATGACCCTACTACAAAACTTTTAAATAAGCTGAGTGTAGACTATGATAATGTGAAGGATGAATTTAAAATGATTCTATCACAAGAAGATGGTTATATAGAAGATGTGAGTGCACAATCATTTAGTGACGATGACGCAGGAGAAGAAATGCACGATGGCGGTAAAGAGAATTTATTCTCACCATCTGGCGATAAGAAAACAAATAAGAAGTCTAAAACTCCGGTTCTAGATAACTTTGGTCGTGATCTTACTAGAATGGCCGAGGATGATAAACTAGATCCTGTAGTAGGTCGTACAGAAGAAATACAGCGTGTTTCACAAATTTTGAGTCGTCGTAAGAAAAACAACCCTTTATTAATAGGAGAACCTGGTGTAGGTAAAAGTGCCATAGCCGAAGGGCTAGCCTTACGTATCGTACAAAAAAAGGTATCTCGTATTCTCTATGATAAACGTGTTATTACTCTAGATCTTGCTAGCCTAGTTGCTGGTACTAAATACAGAGGGCAGTTTGAAGAGCGCATGAAAGCGGTTATGAATGAATTAGAGAAAAATGATGATATCATTCTTTTCATAGACGAAATTCATACCATAGTAGGCGCTGGTGGTGCAGCTGGGTCTCTAGACGCATCTAACATGTTTAAACCTGCACTTGCTCGTGGTGAGTTGCAATGTATAGGAGCCACTACTTTAGATGAATATAGAAATAGTATTGAAAAGGATGGCGCTCTAGAAAGACGTTTTCAAAAAGTAATGGTAGAGCCTACCTCGGTTGAAGAAACTATTACTATTCTTAATAATATTAAGGCAAAATATGAAGACCATCATAATGTGATTTATACTCCAGAGGCTATTGAAGCCTGTGTGAAGTTAACTAATCGCTATATGACAGATCGTTTTCTACCAGACAAGGCTATTGATGCGCTTGATGAGGCAGGATCTCGAATTCACATTACTAATATAGAGGTACCTGAACAAATAGTTGAAATAGAAAAACAACTAGAAGATGTTAAGAAAGAAAAGAATAACGTCGTTAAAAAGCAGAAATATGAACAAGCTGCAAAATTAAGAGACGATGAGAAGAAGTTAGAACAACAGCTGGAAGAAGCGCAAAATGCGTGGGAAGAAGCTTCTAAACTTCATAAAGACACGGTAACTGAAGAAAATGTTGCCGAAGTAGTGAGCATGATGACTGGAATACCTGTTAATCGTATCGCTACTAAAGAGTTAAAGAAATTAAGTAATCTTAATAGCACTATTGCAGATCTAGTTATAGGTCAAGATAAAGCGGTGAAACAAGTTGTAAAAGCCATACAACGTAATAGAGCTGGATTAAAAGACCCTAATAAACCAATAGGTTCTTTCATATTCTTAGGACAGACTGGTGTAGGTAAGACACAACTTGCAAAGGTTCTAGCAAACGAATTATTTGATTCTGAGAATTCACTTATACGTATTGACATGAGTGAATACATGGAGAAATTTGCTATTTCTAGACTAGTAGGAGCACCTCCAGGATATGTAGGTTATGAAGAAGGTGGACAGCTTACTGAAAAAGTAAGACGTAAACCGTATGCGGTTATACTTCTAGATGAGATAGAAAAAGCGCATCCTGACGTGTTTAATATGTTACTGCAGGTTCTTGATGACGGTTTCTTAACAGACAGTTTAGGAAGAAAAATTGATTTTAGAAATACTATCATCATAATGACTTCTAACGTAGGTGCTAGAAAACTGAAAGACTTTGGTGCGTCTGGTGTAGGATTCGGTACTGCAGCTCGCAAAATGGCCGAAGACGACAACGCTCGTGGAGTTATACAAGCAGCATTAAAGAAAACCTTTGCACCAGAATTCTTAAACAGAATAGATGATGTAATCGTATTCAACTCTTTAGAAAAAGATGATATTCATAAAATTATAGATATTGAACTAGCTAAGTTATTTACTAGAATCAAAGGTCTAGGGTACAATCTTTCTCTTAGTGATGAGGCAAAAGACTACATTGTAGAAAAAGGTTTTGACAAAGAGTACGGTGCACGTCCACTTAAAAGAGCTATTCAAAAACATATAGAAGACGCTCTTGCTGAAGAAATAGTAAACAGTCAGCTTAGTGAAGGTGATTCTATTTTTATGAATTTTGATAAAGAAGAAGATAAACTAGTGATAAAAATTGAAAAAGAATCTGAAGAACAGTCTGCAGAGTAATTTTCAAAATAATTTCTTTAAAACGAGTCTTAAGATGTATTTCTTAAGACTCGTTTTTTTTATGATCTGTTGTTTTATGTTATTTTTATCATGAAATATGAAAAAACATATAAGTAATCCTTTAGTGAAAATGAGGCGAAAAAGACATATTCATACTCTTTTTAGGTCTTAAAACTATCAATTAAGTAGTTGATCGATTAATCTTTGGTTACATTTTTTATTATGCACGCATAGTAAAAAGCACTTATATTTGCACCTCGATTTAAGAATTGAATTATGAATATTTTAGAATTAGGGTTCGGAAAATTTGAATTACATAAAGATATAATTATAGGTATAATTAATGAAGGTATACACTTTAATATGGCTCTTAACTCCATACTTAACGATGAGATTATTGCTCATTATGGTACCGAGCAAAAATTAGGGTATATAAGTGTGCGCGAGAATAGTTACAGCATAGATCCTATGGTGCATTTATATAATACAAAACATCAAAATTTAAGAAGTATAAGTATAGTGGAGAGCAATTCTCAAATTATAAGCTCTGTAGATCTAGAGAGTAAGTTCTTTAAACCTGGAAAGCTACAATCTTTTTTCAATAAAGAACATGCCATCAACTGGACCAACTCTCAATTACTCAATTAAAAAAAAGAGGTGAACTATAGTAACGTTCACCTCTTTTCTTAATTTATTATTTCTAGGTCCAAAGCTGTGGAATCCATTAACTCTCTAGCTAGTTGAATATCTCCATACATGACTCTATCCGTGTCGTAAAAAGGTACAGAACTGCGCAGTAGCATAACAATAGATTCTAAAAAGTCAGATGTTTTCTTGCCTTGAAATTCTAATGCTTGTGTACCACTTATAAGTTCTATGGCGAGTACTGTTTTTATATTATCAATTATTTTATAAGCCTTAGTTGCAGCATTTGCCCCCATACTTACATGATCTTCTTGCCCGTTAGAACTAACGATACTATCTGTAGAAGCTGGGTTTGCAAGATGTCTATTCTGACTTACTATACTTGCTGCGGTATATTGAATAATCATTAAACCACTATTTAAACCGGCATTATTACATAAGAAAGGTGGTAAACCACGAGTACCGCTCATTAATTGAAATATTCTACGCTCACTAATGCTGGCTATTTCACTCATTGCTATAGAAAGAAAATCTAGAGCTAGAGCAAGTGGTTGTCCATGAAAATTACCACCAGATATAATGGTGTCAGATTCTGGAAATACATTAGGATTATCGGTAACTGAGTTACATTCTGTCACTATTGTTTTAATAACATGATCTAGTGTGTCCTTTGTAGCACCATGAACTTGTGGTGTGCATCTAAAACTATAAGGATCTTGTACATTCTCTTTTTTACCAGACGCTATCTGACTGTCTTCTAATAAATCGCGGATAATGGAAGCACTCTTAAGCTGTCCTTTGTGTGGTCTTATCAAGTGAATTCGCTCGTCAAAGGGTGACATATTACAAGAAAAACCATCTAAAGATATAGCGGTAGTCACATGTGACCAGTACCATAGTTTTTGAGATTCTAGACTTAAATAAACTCCATAAGCTAGCATGAATTGCGTACCATTAATAAGAGCTAGACCTTCCTTAGACTGTAATTGGAGAGAATCCCATCCCATAAGATCATTGATTTCAGCACCAGTATATCGTTTTCCTAGGTAAGAAACCTCTCCTAATCCTATTAAGGGTAAAGCAAGATGTGCTAGTGGTGCAAGATCTCCAGATGCTCCTAAAGAACCTTGTTGATAAACTACTGGATGCACTCCTGCATTGTAAAAATCAATTAATCGTTGTATTACAGCTATACTTATTCCACTATGTCCATAGCTTAAACTTTGAACTTTAAGAAAAAGCATCAATCTCACTATCTTTTCTGGAACCTCTTCTCCTGCCCCACATGCATGTGACATAATTAGATTATGTTGCAACTGCGTTAGTTGATCACTCTCTATCTGGGTATTACACAAAGAACCAAATCCTGTATTGATACCATAAGTAGGTTTGCTATTTGTATCGCCAAAGTTTTTATCTAAATAATCTCTACACTCCTTTACGGCTTGTGCAGCGTTATCTGATAATTTTAGAGCTGTAACATTATTTACTATGTGCTGTAAATCTTTTAAACTTAAACGTTTTGAAGAAATTTCGTGTGTCATGATGGGCTGTTTAGACTGCGGCAATATTAAACAAAAAGTTTAACTCTGTGGTTGCGCTTGTTGCTCTTGCGACGGATTTCTAAATAGCTGGAGTATACTAGAACCTATAAAATTAGATATTATGGAAGCCTTAAGACCCTCATGTGCATATGTTTGTGATGCTAGATCGCCACTGGCTCCATGTAAATACACAGAGAATGCAGCTGCCGTAAGTGGGTCATATCCTTGTGCAAGAAAAGAAGCTATAATACCACTCAACACATCGCCACTACCTGCAGTTGCCATTCCAGGATTTCCTGTACTGTTAACATACTGACCAGAACCTGCCACAGTAATAGTATGTGCTCCTTTTAATACAAGAATTACATTGTTTTTCTTAGAAAACTCTTGTGCTTTTTCTAACCTTGTATAACTATTATCCCACTCACCTATCAACTTTTTAAGCTCACCATCGTGAGGAGTTAAAATAGAATCTTTAGGTATATCTTTTATTAATTCTGGATGCTTTGCTAGAATTTGAATTCCGTCAGCATCAATAACTATAGGAGTAGATTGTTCTTTTACCGCTTTCGCGAAAGCGGAACACGTATCCTTCTCGACACCTATTCCAGGACCTATGCACAAAACTGCATTCTTAATAGGATTATTAAAATCTGTTACATAATCGTCACCATCACTTTCTACCGTCATGACCTCTGGTAAAGAAGATTGCATTATAAAATTACCGTCTTCTGGGATATAGGCCGTCACTTTACCTGCTCCTGCATTTATGGCTGCTCCTGCACAAAGTACAGCGGCACCCATCTTACCTTTACTACCAGCAAATGTTAACACGTGACCATAATCTCCTTTATAAGAAAATTTCTCTCGAGGTTGATACATATTTTGAGCGGCCTCTCTAGTAATCAATTGAGCTATTGGCGCTGCTGCCATTAAATACTCAGGATCTAACCCTATATTAATCACCTCAAAAGTACCGGTATACTGACCTGTTTCTGGAAGGAAAAAAGATAGTTTAGGCGTTTGAAAAGTAAAGGTATGGTCTGCCTGTAAGATGGCATCATCAGTTTTATGTGCTGTATTTGCATACAGGCCACTAGGCATATCGATAGCAACTTTAAATGCTTTGACACTATTTAAATAGACTATTAAATCTGCCATCCAGCCATCTACCGGTCTATTAATTCCTGTACCAAAAATGGCATCTATAATAAAATCCTGAGGTGTGATTTCTGGAAAATCTTCTTTACAGCTCAATAACACCGGCCACTCGTTAGTCACATCTTTTATACGGTCATAGTTTACTAAAAAGTCCGGAGACCTTTTTTTACTACAATTAGTAACATAAACTTTTACATGGTAACCATGTTGTATCATGTGTCTAGCTATCGCAAGACCATCACCACCGTTATTTCCTATCCCACAAAAGATTTTTACAGGTACTGGTGCACCATTTAATCGTTGATGGAGTCTTTCAAAAACGAGTGTTGCCACACGCTCCATTAAGTCGTTACTAGAAATTTGTTGTTTATTAATTGTGGACAGATCAGCTTCTGCCAGTTGTTGTGCGCTTAGAATTTTCAAAGTGTCAATTTTATGAATCTGCAAGTTAAGGAAATCGAGTGTAAAGCTATTTAATTAGAATTGTGAATTAGTTAGCATTTTCAGAATCTAAAAAGGTGTGCTATTTAAAGGAGAAATCTCTACATTTGAACTCGTAAAAATTAGAATATGAAAAATACCGCGCTTACCGCTATACATGAATCATTAGGAGCAAAAATGGTTCCTTTTGCTGGATATAATATGCCTGTTCAATATGAAGGTGTTAACATAGAACACCAGACTGTTAGAGATAACGTAGGTGTTTTTGACGTTTCTCACATGGGAGAATTTTTAATTTCTGGACCTGAGGCTTTAAATCTAGTTCAAAAAGTATCTTCTAATGACGCGTCTAAACTTACAGTAGGAAGAGCTCAATATAGTTACCTACCTAACGCTACTGGCGGTATAGTAGATGACATGATTGTTTATAAAATCAAAGAAGAGCAATATTTACTAGTCGTAAATGCTTCTAATATTGATAAAGATTGGGATCACATTACCTCTCATAATACCATGAATGCAGACATGAAAAATCTTTCTGAAGATTATTCACTTCTTGCTATTCAAGGACCTAAAGCTGTAGAAGCAATGCAATCACTTACTTCTGTAGATTTAAGTGCTATTAAATTTTATCACTTTGAAGTATCTGACTTTGCAGGTATAGAAAACGTAATCATTAGTGCAACTGGTTATACAGGTTCTGGTGGTTTTGAGATCTATTGTAAAAACACTGAGGTAGAACAAATCTGGAATAAGGTTTTTGAAGCTGGGGCAGATTATGGTATCAAACCTATAGGTCTTGCTGCACGTGATACCTTGAGATTAGAAATGGGTTACTGTCTTTATGGTAATGATATAGACGACACCACTTCTCCATATGAAGCTGGACTAGGATGGGTTACAAAATTCACTAAAGATTTTGTAAACCACGAGCAGTTATTAGAACACAAAGAAAAAGGTGTTGATAGAAAATTAATTGCCTTTGAAATGGACGAGCGTGCTATACCTCGTGGTGGTTATGAAATTAAAGATAGCAGCCAGCAAGATCTAGGAATAGTTACCAGCGGTACCATGTCTCCATCTATGGGAATAGGAATAGGAATGGGTTATGTACCACCTATTTTTGCAACTCCTGGTAGTAAAATACACATACAAATTAGAAAAAAGTTAGTACCTGCCACAGTAGTAAAACTACCTTTTTATAAAAAGTAAATCTTACATTTTTGAATAGAATCTTAATACTAGGCGGAAGCGGCTTTATAGGGAATGCCCTTTATAAAGAGCTTGCGCCTTTTTTTGATGTACATGCTACCTATAAAACAGATAGTAAAGTCTTTGAAAAAAATAAGCATTTTCATCAATTTGATTATGAATTAGAAAGCCTAGACGTATTACTAGATAATTTAAAACCTAAATTTATAGTAACCGCCGTAAGAGGTAATGTGAATAGTCTTTTAAGAATGCATTTTGAGATATCTGACTACATAGATAATCGAGATTGTAAGGTGATTTTTCTATCTAGTGCAAACGTTTTTGACCGTTTTACTAACTACCCAAGTTATGAGTATGATAAAACACTATCCGAAAGTATTTATGGCCGTTTTAAAATAAGAATTGAAAATGAGCTGCTTAGAAAACCAGTTTCCAAGTACGTGATTTGTAGAATACCTATGATTTACGGTACCGGCTCACCACGCCTTAATGAGATCAAAGATCAACTTAAGAGAAATGAAGCTATCGAGGTCTTTCCTAATGTGGTTATTAACGCGACACATATTAAAAAACTAGTACAGCAACTCCATTATATTATTAATAGAAGACGTCGTGGTATTTTTCATTTAGGTAGTCGCAATCTTATCCACCATATAGATTTAGTAAGTGATATTTGTGAGCGAATGGGCACTCCTACTCCTTTATTAAAGCAGGTCTTTGATTCTAATGAAGATAGACATCTAGCTGTATTACCTAAAGATAATTTACTTCCTAAACATCTTCAACTTACCATAGAAGATGTGGTAGAAAGTAGTATTGCTCTTTAATAGACGTTGAAGAAGATTTATTATAGTTACGCTTTCGCGAAAGCGGAATTTATATAAACACTACTCTACTCTTCTACCTTACTACTAGTATTACTTAACATCTTAAAAGTAAAACCAGCTAATAAAGTAATAACAATTCCCATAACCACCCAAAGCCACCATTCGTTTTCAAATAAAGGTGATACTTCAGTGGACTTGATTTTATCAATAGCCACTTCTTTACCTAATCCTAAACTCGTTAACTGAGCAGGAATGGTGTTTTTAAATTTCTGTATATCATAATTAGGTCGGTAAGCTGATGCGTTTCCATAAGCAAGTACATAATCTGCTGGCTGGGTGAATCTAGCTATTAATTCATGTTTATAGCCTTCTACTACTACTGATGTAATGTCTAGTGCTTGATTATCGTCATTTAAAACAGATATTCTAAATTTTTGAGCAATCGTCTTATCAATCTTAAACTCATTAGATTCTAATGAATTAAGAGTCGCTGTGCGTATGTTGCGGTAGTTATATTTCCAACCTTTTTCTGTATGAATACTGTCTGATAAATAAGATATATTAATAGTTCTAAAGTAATCGTAATTTGCATCTACATGAACTTTAATGCGACTTACAGGAACTTTATTTTCTAACTCAAATTCAAATACACTCGACTTTGAACTCTTATCTTCCTTGAGTTTCATAGTTTTAACACGATGCTTTACTACCTCACCATCTATAAGCTTATCCATAGATATTAAAGCAGATTCCAACACAGGCTGTTGATCACTTCTTACTAGCACACGGAAATATCGATAACTAGATTCTGGTAAAACCAATTCTGTAAATGAATACACAGAGGTCGTGTTGTGAATGTCTAGTATTCTATAATCTTCTAGAATCGTAAACCATTGTTTTAAGTGCTGGCTACCTTCTAGGTCTACTTTCCAGTCAAAATTTGTATCCTTAAATGACAACTGTATGTTATTAATGCTAGTCGGTGCGTCTAACTTAAAGGTAAAGTAATAGCCTTTATCAGTTTTTGAAGTATTTATAATCTCAAAAGGATGTTTTTGAGAAATAGTCTTTTCCTTATTAATCTTTAAAATATAAGGAACCTCGATAGTATCTAGCGCTGTAGATATTCCGTAAATCCTCATATCATTTAAAGATGGAGATACCTTACTAAATACATCATCTGGTACCGTAACCGTATGCCAATCCTCTTTTACAGCATCTAGAGATCTTTTATAATCGTACTCTTTTAATTGAGCAAATGATATAACGCTAACTAACAGCGTTAAAACAGTAAAAAGTTTAATCTTCCTTTTCATTATAATTGATTTGGTTCTTGTATTTATTATAAAGGAATGAGATTATTAAAAGCAATACTCCTAGAGATACAAATACTATAGTTTTTGAAATGGTGTTTAAATGCGCAATATCATAGAAGAATAGTTTTATTAGGGTAATACCAAATAATCCCATGCCTCCTATTCTTAAATAAGGTTTGTTTTTTAATATTCCAAAACCTATCAATAAGAAAGAATAGACGCCCCATAATATACTCAGACCTAATTTATAAGCATCTGTTGCGCCTGCTATATCGAGCCAGTGTATTAACTCACTACTTATTATCCATACTATACTTATATGTAGAATAAGATCATAGGTGATTTTAAAGCCTTTGGCTATTTCTGGCTTCTTTATAAATCGATATAAAGTGAGCATCGCAAAGGCTACAAAAGCAAATGATATATAACGTATAAGTAAATAGAAAATACCTCTATTATAATATTCTGATGTGGATAGATAGGCTTCTCTTAAATCACTCAAAGAATACAAACCTTGTACTAGGAAGATAAATACAGTTAATACCGTAAATATCAATCCGGCGTTTTCTAGAACGTTATTTTTAATTTTCTTGTAATTAAAATAAGATAATAAACCTATAAATAAGAGTGTGTAATTAATTATCCATATAGATTTGAAATCCTTGATACTAGAATCAAATACACTATTTGCATAAGGACTAGATCCTTCTGGTAGTTGAACTCGAGAAGTATCATACCATTGATCAAAGTAAAATTCTATCTCTAATCTAAACGCACAATACAAGGTGAAAATTAAAACAGAAGGTATGGCATACATAGCCATTTTATAAAAAATACCGTCTTTAGAAAGTGCCGATAGAAAAGTTTCTTTCCTTTGAAGATAAACTATAAATCCTAGTGCCGCTACAAATAGCATAGAACTCATAAAACTTATATTCAACAAAGGAATAATATCGCTATAAGATTCTATATCATAAATATTATAATCATTATCCCAATCTTGAAACAGGCTTAAAGTCGCCAGTAGCATAATGGGGTAAGATAGCTTTTCATAAATCTCAATTTTCTTTGAGGTCCCTAACCAGAAAAGCAACACAGCTTGTGCACTCCATAATAAAGTCACCCAATTACCATCTAGCTGAACTGGTATGGCAATAGATATAAAAGCAAGTACTAGTGCTGTGGCTAGGTAAAACAATTTTCTATCGCTTTTCTTCTGTTTATAAATGACTGTTGCCACCGCAAAATGAACTACCGCGTTACACAATGTAAATAGACCTAGGTAATGTTCTCCTGTTTCATTATCACTTAAGATAGCAAATCCTAAACCGTAGAAAACAAAAGAGTTTAAGAGCAGTAAAACAATATCTGAAACTGCAAACGATTCTTTCTTAACCAGTTTATACGAGAGAAAAGTAAGGTAGAATATGATGAAGAAAACAAGTAAAAACCCTAACGCAAGAGTAAAGTGTTCTTGATCCTTATAATCCATTATCATCCAAGAGATAAAAATTAACCAAGTGAAAGCAAACGAAGAATAATATAAAGGTTTCCAGTATTTTTTAAAGGCTAGAATGAGTATCCCTATATTAATAATCGCTATATAACTAAACAATATTTCTACCTGACCAGAACCATTACTTAGTAAAAATGGAACTGCATAAGCGCCCACCAGTCCTAGATGCGCGATAATCTGTTTATTATAATTAAGCGAGGCGACTATGGTAAACCCAGTAAACACCACCATGAGAATAAAGGCGACTGTTTGCGGTATTAGTTCATAAAAACTGTAGGCAAAGAAAGTAATAAAGTAAAGTATTACTATCGCTCCACTTACCAACACAGCACTATAAGATTCATATTTCTGTTTTAGTTTCATTCCAAAACCAAACAAACCTATTGCAGACAAATACCCTAAAATAATTCTAGTTAGTGGACTTATTAAATCATTCTCAATAGAATACTTTGCTCCTATCCCTACACCTATAACCGTTATAAGAATACCTATTTTATTCAATAAGTTTTCACCTATAAATTTTTCTAGATTAGATTTTTGAAGTGGTGATTTCTTTTTAGGTTGCTGTATGGGTTTTTGATAATTTACAGTCTTCTTACTAGGTACTGCATCCCAATTATCATTTGATGCAGACTGACTTTGCTGCGGCTGATTTTGCTGCGGCTGCTGCTGCTGCTGTTGATTAGAAGATTCCCAATCTGCCATGGGATTATTAGATACAGCATCTGTTTCTGTAACGGTAGGTTTTTCTTCCTCTAATTTTTCTTGCTCATTGCTAGCTTGTGCAGCAGACTGTAATTGATTAAGCTGTGTTTTTAACTCATATATCTCGTACTTAAAAGCCTCTTGCTTTTGAGAAAGAATTGCTAATTTTTCAATTAGCTGATTAATAACATCTTGTTGATCTGCCATAAGAGTGTGGTTGGGCTAGATATAGTTGTAAGCTATATCTAGTGCTAATGTAAGTAAAAACTCATGGAACTAAGTACAATCTATGTAGTTACAGGTAAAATCTGGGATACAGAAAGCTCTCTTTTTTTACCGTAAAATAAAAAAGTGCCAATTCTTTAAATTGACACTTTGTAATTTCTATCTTTCTAAAAAAAATTATGGAATATAACGATCATTACCCCATTCTGGAGCACGTTTTTCTAAGAACGCTTCTCTACCTTCTTTTGCCTCGTCAGTCATGTAGATAAGACGTGTCATTTCTCCAGCAAACACCTGTTGTCCTACCATACCGTCATCAGTCGCATTCATAGCAAATTTTGCCATTTTTATAGCAATAGGAGATTTTTTAAGTATTTCTTGTCCCCAGTCATAAGCCGTCTGGTCCAGTTCTTCATGCGGTACAACCGCATTTACCATTCCCATATCCATTGCTTCTTGAGCACTATACGTACGACCTAAAAAGAAAATCTCGCGAGCTTTTTTCTGCCCTACCATTTTTGCTAGGTATGCACTACCATAACCAGCATCTACACTAGCTACGTCCGTATCTGTTTGTTTAAAAACACCATGTTCTTTACTCGCTATAGTCATGTCACATACCACATGTAAACTGTGTCCACCACCTACAGCCCAGCCAGGTACTGCACAAATAACCACTTTAGGCATAAAACGTATCATGCGCTGTACTTCTAGAATATTTAATCTACCAGTCCCAGAGTCATCTTTATAGCCATCGTGTCCACGAGCATTTTGATCACCACCACTACAAAAAGCCCAACCACCATCTTTCTTAGAAGGTCCTTCTCCAGTGAGAATAACCACACCTATAGAAAGATCTTCTTGTGCGTCATAAAAAGCCTTAATAAGCTCGCTCACCGTTTTAGGTCTAAAAGCGTTGCGCACCTCAGGTCTATTAAAAGCTATACGGGCTATACCGTCTGCTTTTTTATAAGTAATATCTTCAAATTCTATTGCTGTTTTCCAGTTAATGGACATATGATCTAGTTTTTATACAAATATAAGGTCTATCCTATTTATACCACACACGTATGGTTTCAATCATGTAAACGATACCGGCTTGCATGTTCAATTTATTAGCATTAGAACTCTTTGTAGAATTAGGTGTTTTTGGAGCTATTAAGGTTTCTACATTAATAATCTCTCGGTTGTAATTCTTCCTAACCCATTCATTCACGCGCTGCATCACAATTTCTGTGGACTCGTAGGTTTTTGTACCCCAAAAGCTTTTTTCTAAAACCTGAGGCTCAAAATCTATAAAGTGTATTTCGTTTGTCATACTTTATATGTATAGGTAAAATGATATTTGTTACGCTTTCGCGAAAGCGAGTTTCATCAAGTCATCCTTACCATACATAGAATCAGAAAGTACAATCATCTAATCACCGTGTGTAAGAACCTTATCTGTCAGTAATTTAGCATAGGAGTTCATCAGTTGTAGGGGATTGATGAATTAACATAATCGAGGCAGATGCATCTGTCTCGATTTTTTGTTTAAGAAATTCATGTTAATGTTCTACAAAACAGAATTTCAAGTCGTAAATTTGTAATATGAGCGAGGATAAAAAACCAGATTACGTAGTATATGATGAGGAGACAGGAACTTATAACGCGGCACTTCTTCCCTATTCTAGCGGTGTTGCCGCTCCTAAAATTACCACTCCAGATATTACCTCATGGAAACAGACTAACATTAATAAAGTCAACCATGAGATCAAATCCCAATTTGACCAAATTAAAGAGCAATATGATGCTATGGTTAAAAAATTTGAGGATAACCAATTGGTCTATGGAGCAAAATTCTCTTTTGAACCTATAGTGGGCGAAATCTATCATCTATATAAAGGACGTAAAGATGGACAGCCATTCTTATCTGTCATCGATCCCTCAGAATGTTCTTGGGATTTTGTGGGTACTTATAGACTTACTTCTGAAAAACTTTGGGAAGAAATAAACGCTTAATTTCTATCACCACCTTTCAACACATCTTATCGATTTGTATAATAATTAATTAACCGCCTGATTTTCTTGTGTTTAATTAATTATTTCACATTATTCAACTAAAAAATTAGTTTAAACTAAATAGTTAGTTTAAGTTTGAACTAAGAACTTAGTTGAATATGAAAACACTCACCACTGCCGAAGAAGAGATAATGCAACACCTATGGTCGCTTAAAGAAGCAAACGTAGCGAGCATTATAGAAAAAATGAAATCTCCTAAACCTGCCTACAATACCGTTTCTACCATAATTAGAATTTTAGAGAACAAAGGGTTTGTGGATTATCGCAAAGAAGGTCGTGGACATATCTATTTTCCTAAAGTAAATAAAGAAACCTACACTGCTGCCACTGCCGGAAAACTAGCTAGTAATTATTTTAAAGGTTCTTTTAAAAATATGGTTTCGTTTTTTATGGAACAAGAAGACCTAAGCGTACAAGATCTAGAAGAGATATTAAATGATATTAATAAGAAATAATCATGATACAACATATCTTACACAGCTCCATACTTGCCATATTGTTTTATGGTGTTTATCATCTCTTTCTAAGAAAAGAAACGTTTTTCCAGTGGAACAGAGCTTATTTACTAGCTATTCCTTTGCTTAGCATAACCATTCCGTTTTTGAGCGCGCCTTTTTCTATAGACATGACTCCAACGGTAATCGATGAGGTAGTACCACTCGCGTCGGTAGATATAGGTAATGTATCTATGACAAGTGAACAACCTATTATCATGGAAACCTCAACACCTATTGATTATACAATGATCGCCGTGAGTATATATAGTATAGGTGCATTTATCAGTCTTCTCTTTTTTCTATATAATGTGTCTAGCATAAAAGAGATTATTAGGAAAGGAACAACTCATTTCAAAGACGGAATATGGATCACTAAAACATCTCAAAAACTTACTGCCTTTTCATTTTTTAAAAATATAGTGATAGATGAAAATCTAGACCCTAAAAAGGTAGATGAAATATTAAATCATGAAATTATCCATGTAAAACAATTCCATTCATGGGACTTGATGGCTTATGAGGTGTATAAAATCCTTTTCTGGTTCCACCCTATTTGTTATATCGCACAAAAAGAATTAAAACAAGTCCATGAATACATCGTGGATCATGTACTAACTAAAAATCAAGAACCTATAACCTATCAAGAGTCTTTATTGAATACTGTTTTTGGAGCAGAACAATTTTCACTTGCTAGCTCTTATTTCAATAAATCACTTTTAAAAAACCGGATCCTTATGTTACAAAAAAAGAAAAGTACCGCAAAAGCTTTATTTAAACTAGCTTTCTTATTTCCTATAGTATTGGGTAGTTTGATTTTTACAGCTTGTAATGAAGAAATTGAGACTATAGAAGAACAGAATTTTTTAATAAATAAAGAAGAAAAACCTAGCTATTTACCAAGACTTTCAAAATTTGAATATGGTAAAAAGGACTTTTACAAAGGGTTGAGTAAAAATGAAATTACATTTTATGATTCATTTTTAAATAGTATTAAAGTTGATAGTATAACTGTAAACACTATTGATCAATTAAATGTAATAATGAAATCAGAAGATGGCAAACGATATTCTAAAATATCTTCAATAGTTAATAAAAATGGGGAATCGTTGATAGTAGATGACGTAAATGAAAATTTCAATATTATAATATTAAAAGAATCTCCTAATCGAGATCCTAGTTATATGACAGCTCCTTACAGTTGGAACGGTTCTTCAGTTAAATCTTATGTAGATGGTTATTTAAGTGGTACATTTAAAGATAGAGTTTCAGAATTGAGCGATGAACAATATCGACAAATGATCTCCCGTATTGTAGAACTACATAATGAAGTTAATATAGAAGAAATAATAGAAATAGAAGAGGTTTATCCTTTTTCAGATGAAATTGATCCTGATGCTGAAATTATTTCTCAGGACGTTCCTTTTGCAATTATAGAAGAAGTGCCACATTTTGAAGACTGTAAAGGAACTCAAACCGAGATCAAAAAATGTACCTCAGAAAAAATCGCAAAATTTGTAAACAAAAACTTCAATACAGAGATTGCACAAGACTTACCAGGACGCCATAAAATTGCGGTTCAATTCAAAATCGATAAAAATGGAAATGTCACAGGTGTACAGTCTAAAGCTAAAAGCATTGAGCTACAAAATGAGGCTGCCCGTGTAATTAACAAACTACCAAAAATGATTCCTGGTAAGCAAAAAGGAAAAGCAGTAACCACTATTTATGCTTTACCTATCATTTTTGAAATAAAGGAATAAATGGTACTTATTCCGCTTTCGCGAAAGCGAAACAAACACAATCAAAGCGATTCTTTACTAAAAAGAATCGCTTTTTTATTTTATAGCTAAAAATATTAGCAATGTAACCATCTGAATAACTGTATTATAAATTAAAATCGAATATTATTTGTTTATTTTACTGTAACAATTGAAAAGCGTGGTCGTCTATTAGATATAACCACAAAATAATAATATTATGAAAACTTCAACAGGATTTTTAAACGGAAACCAACAGACTACTAACAGAACAAGCAATGCAACTACTTTTTCTGATTCATGGAACTCTAGACGTCGTTATAGATAATTTAAACCTCAACTCTTAAAACTTTTATTATGAAAATTTCACAAAAAATATTGAGCCTTAACTCTGACTTTCCTATCCTATCTAGAAATAGATCTATAGATGAGAATAACCCATTTAATGAAAACATGGAAGCCACAAACACCTTCTTTTTATGCTAGGCAGCATGAAGCCGCAAAGACATCTAGATAATTTTGAATTAGCCTTCTTACATCTTTTTACTTTGCCTGATAGACTTCACAAAACCACCAAAAACAACTGAATCCCTTAGTTAGCGCTAAGGGATTTTTACTTTTATTAACGTTTTGGCAGCTGGTAACAATTATTTTTAAGCCAAATTACTGATTATGAAACATCTCTTCACTCTTTTACTACTTGCTGCTCTTGTTTTAAGTTGTAAAAATGAATCTAAATCAAATGAAGCTATTGTGGCTATACAGACTAATAGCAACACCATTACTAGTATAAATAGTAATCAACAAGTACCACTTGTTGAAAACATACCACTTATTGAAGATCAAAAAAAGTATACGGTTACACCTGTAATTGAGGGATTAAACAATGCCTGGGGAATGACATGGTTGCCTAATGGTGATCTTATCTACACAGAAAAAGAAGGAAAACTCTATCGATATAATGGTACAAAATCTATAGAAATCACTGGTTTACCTGAGGTATATTTACGTGGTCAAGGTGGTTTACTCGATGTAATAACACATCCAGAATTTGATAAAAATGGGCGCATTTACATTTCTTATGCAAGTTCTGAGGGTGAAGGATCTGGCGGGAACACGGCTATTGCTACGGCTGTTCTTAAAAACGATCAATTAACAGATTTAAAAGTACTTTACAAAGCGACACCTAATACTAGAAAAGGACAGCATTTTGGCTCTCGATTTGCTTGGGATAGTGATGGTTATTTATACTTTTCTATAGGTGAGCGCGGTGAGCGTGATGTGAATCCGCAGGATTTGAGTCGTGATGGTGGTAAGATATACAGACTGCATGACGATGGTAGCGTGCCTGCTGATAACCCTTTTATAGATATAGCTGGTGCAAAAACTGCTGCTTTTACTTATGGAAATAGAAATCCGCAAGGGATTACCGTACATCCTAAAACAGGTAAAATAGTGAGTCATGAACATGGTCCACAAGGTGGTGACGAGATTAATTTTGTCAAACCTGGTCGCAATTATGGCTGGCCAGTAATAAGCTATGGTGAGAACTATGGCGGTGGAAAATTTGCCGAAAGTACTGCAAAGCAAGGAATGGAACAACCTTTCTATTATTGGGTGCCTAGTATTGCACCTAGCGGATTTGCTATTCTAGATAACACGGCTTATGGCGATTGGAATGGAAATTACTTAGTAGGTTCTTTAAAGTTTCAATACTTAGAAATGCTTTATGTAAATGATAATGCAGTTACAAAAAGAGAAAAAATAGTAGACGGTATAGGACGTTTGCGCAATGTAAAAATAGGGCCCGATGGCTTTATTTATATAAGTGTAGAAGGAAAAGGTATTTTTAAAATCACAAAGTAATTTACAGTTTTATGTAATCCATTTAAAGGTACGGTCAGATAAATAAACCGTTTTTACTCGATAAAAATTGTGCCTTTTAAACCTTTCCATTTACAAATGGAATTGTATTTTTAAACATCAAGAAAACCATTATGAAATACGTATATCTATTACTACTAGCCATCGCTATAACTAGCTGCGGTAATGATAAAAGAAAATCTACATTAGGTAGTAATAATGTAGAGACTACACCTACTACACCGCTAGAAAAAAGTGTAAAACGTGGAGAAGATATCTTCGGCGAGTTGTGTGTTACCTGTCACATGCCTACTGGTAAAGGTGTCCCTGGCGCATTCCCACCACTTAACCCATCGGACTGGTTAACTAACAAACGTATAGCAAGTATACATGCAGTAAAATATGGTCTTAAAGGAGAAATTACCGTAAATGGTGCTGCATATAATAGTGTCATGCTGCCATTAGGACTAGATGATAAAGAAGTAGCAGATGTTATGAATTATGCCATACAGACCTGGAACACTGGAGATATGGTTACAGAAGAAGAGGTTAAGGCTGTGGAGAAGTAATGAAATACCTTCTTTTCCTTTTTATTCTATTTGCTTTTATTTCTTGTGAGGAAAAGATTGATAATAAGCAACTGCCTTATGGATATTATGAGGATAATCATTGGGAAGATTTAAAGTCTTATAATTTAAATGGTAAGGTAAAAAGTAGAGATTCCTATTATCTAGAGGTATACGATTATCCTAGCAGCTTGACGCTAAAAGACTCTATCCCAAAAAAATACTACTCCATAAAATTTAATGATAAAGGCTACCTAACTTATAGAAAAGGAAATAATTGGCCTATAGAAATAGATACTACAATAACTATTTTCAAATACCATTATCCTGAAAGTTTTGAGGCAGTTAACTTAGCAATCATAGAATCTGGTAATAAAAAAAAAGTATTTACTTGGGATGAACTAGATAGAGTTACTGCGATTAAGTATTTTGATAATAAACAAGATTCTATTCCCACTTCGATAAAACGTTTTGAATATTTAAAGGAGACTAAATTTAAAACTAAGGATTCTGATCATGAAGGTGATAATAGTATTACATCTTACATTAGTTTCAATTTTGATGAAGAACAAAAGTTTATAGGATGGGAACAATATTGGGGTAATCCATTAAGATTAGCAGAATCTCTACAAATAAATTATGATAAAAATCATATACCTGTTTCTACTATTAGGTATGAGAAATTTTATGATTCAGTCTTACCGACCACATTTAAATCTAAATTATATCTAAATAAAAAAAATCAAGAAGTGGATCACGTATTCTATAATAAAGATAGCACCGCTATATTGAAGAAGTTTGTTTTCAAGTATAATGAGTATGATCGATTAATATTCAAAGAATATCGTGATAACGAGAGTAAGAGGTATGAAATTAATGAGTATAACTATGAAAATGATTTATTAAGATCTGAAAAATATACTAGATGGGAACCAGCTAGAGATACGGTAATAACTAAAACTTTATTCAAATATGACAATCAAAATAATTGTATTGAAGAGCTCCATTATTTAAATAATCAATTATTTAGTAGAATCGAGCACAAGTTACAGTACTTCAAAAACTAAAAAATCCCATCTCTTTTCAAGAGATGGGATTTTTACTATATAATTATATCTAGTTCTAGTTATAGATAGATTCTTTACCGTGGTGTACACAAAGCATGTAATAAATAATAGCGCGATACTTAGCACGCTCACTTTTACCATACTTCTCAATTACAGCTTCTACAGATGCCATAAGGTCATCTCCAGTAAGTCCTAATTTTTTCTGTAAATAATTTTTTACTACACGTTCCATTTCTGTTTTCTCTGCACTTACAGTTTCAGCATCTCTATTATAAATAGATGGACCTAATCCTTTAGTTACTTTTCTAAGAAGTTCTTCATCTAGCTTACCGCCTACTTTTTCTTTGTATGCTGCTATATATTTCTCTACTCTTTCATCAAATTTACTCATAATGTTTATCTTGAAGTATTAGTTATTAAGTTAAAAGTATGCCTTAAAGATAACAAGTTAAGTTCTATTTTAAAAATTTAAAGTAATCTAGAAGAACGGTATCATTTATCTGTCTAGGTGTAAATACTTCTAACAACTGCGGTCCTTTATTACTAGTAAACAATAGGTTGCACGCTTTCGCGAAAGCGGACTCTTCACTAACACTTTGATAATTCACGCCATGCATTTTACAAAGGTGTACTGCCGTTAAATCATGTTGAGTTTCAAAATAAGTTTGGAACTCATCAGTCTCTTTATGACCTGGTAAAATCCTGAATATCCCACCACCAGAGTTATTTATGACTATAATCTTAAAGTTATCAGGTATATAATTATTCCATAACGCATTAGAATCATAGAAAAAGCTTAAATCTCCTGTTATAAAAACTACTTGCCTATCGCTAGCCATTGCCGCTCCTATCGCTGTACTCGTACTACCGTCTATACCACTAGTACCTCGATTAGAAAAAACAGTGTGTGACTCATTCATCTGGAATAACTGCGCATACCTTATCGTGCTGCTGTTACCTAACTGTAGTACTATATTATCTGGTAAACTAGGGAAAATATGTTCAAAAGCTTTAAAATCTGACCACGGCATTTGCGCAAAGTAATCCTGCCTTTTAACTAGGTAATTTTTGAAATGTGACAGCCATCTATCTTGATAGTTACTATCTATATAGTCTTTAGGTAGCTGTTGTACCCATTTTTGTGGTTTTACTTTAATATGTCCTGCAAGTTTAAAGAACGTGTCATAGGCACGTCTTTTACCAACGTGATAATGTACTTTAGTCTCAAAGCGTCTTAGGTATTGTTTTATCTTTTTAGAGACAATCATACCGCCTATAGTGATAACTAGGTCTGGCTGCAGGTCTTTTATCTGGTCATCTTCCTTTTCTATGGGAGCAATTAAGGTATCTATTCCCCATATTACCTTATCATGAACTACATTACTACTCACCTCACTCATTACCAGAACACTAGGGTCACTAGTAAGTATATCTAGGTCTGCATTATCAAACACCGGCGGATTCAACGTCGCGAGAATGACTAGTTTCCTTTGAGCGCTCTTCCATTGTTCTATAAAGCTATCTGGTATCTCGCTAGATTCATTCTTCAATAAATCAATAACCTTAACCTCTAAAGATGGCTTTTCTACTTTATTATATAACGGTTCTTCAAATGGTATATTAATATGTACCGGTCCATGCTGAGAAATAGCGGTGTTGACAGCTTTGTTGATTAATCGCTCGTTAGTCGCAATACTTTCTTGGTTATCAATAGATAATAACATCTCTAACTGCGTATCATATAAAATATGATTTGCATACACACCTTGTTGTCTTATAGTCTGGCCGTCACCTATATCGATTTTATGAGGCGGGCGGTCTGCACTGAGAACTATTAAGGGGATTTCAGAATAATAAGCTTCTGTAACCGCAGGGTAGTAATTTAAAAGTGCACTACCACTAGTACATAATACAGCAACAGGTTCTTGTAACTGTTGCGCCATACCTAATGCCACATGAGCTGCACAACGCTCATCTACAATACTGTAACAATTAAAATAATCGTTTTCTGAAAAACCTATTGTTAAAGGCGCATTTCTAGAACCTGGAGAAATGACTATGTTTTTAATACCTCTTTCTTTAAAAAGAAGTACAACCTGCTGGGCATGTAGAATTTCTGGATACATATATAACAAAGGTAAAGATGCTAGTCGCCGCATACAACATACTTAACAGCTTCTTCTCATAAAATTAGATTCCTATTTTTTAAACGTTAACAAATTCACCAGTATCCTGCGTTTCTACATCTACATATGCCCTTATTGTGTAAGAAATCACCTCAAAAGATACTTTTAAACAAGTGATGTGCAGAGATAATAACATTGAACATAGTCTCTACCATCGATCAATCACTTAGTCCGTTACTACTCAGCTATACAATTGTCTTTTTATCTATATTATACTGAGTATTAAAAGTTCAAATACAAGATTTAGAAATTTGCCCTAGTTTATTTCATTAAAAATAACTAAGTTTAAGTTCTATTAAACCAGCCCTAACTATGATTATAATTAAATATCTTGTTTTTTATACGTTTGTAGGATTCTACCAGTCTACAGTTTTTATAAAGTCTTCTATAAGAGCAGCTATAAACTACATTAGATCATTAAATGAAAGTCGTAATGAGCAAGGACAGGTTGTAGGTTTTAAAACGACACTGTTACGAACAGCATTTAGAAGTATTCTTTAACAGCACTGTTTATACTAACTTTTTCATAGTGGATAGCTTGTTGAGCGTTTCCTCAAATTCTGCATTTGGATCACTTAACGCAGTAACCCCACCACCTACATAGATATCTACTTGATCATCATGCAGCTCCATACATCTTAAGTTCACAAAATAACTCGCGCTGCCCTTGTCCACCATACCTAAATAACCAGTGTAGAAAGAACGATCATAATTTTCGTTCTTATTGATAAAGTCCAGAGACTCATTTCTAGGCATACCACATACCGCAGGTGTAGGATGCAATGCATCGATAAATATATTCTTATCCTTAGAATTTACCGTGGCAGTGATATCTGTTCTTAAATGAATAAGTTTACCAGCACGCACCGTTTTAACGTCTGATTCTTGAATGTTATCAGCACCACATTCTTGTAAATTATGAATTATAAAATCGGTAACTAATCGTTGTTCTTCTAGCTCTTTTTTACCCCAAATATGTTCTTCATTTTCTTGATAAAGAGCCGTACCAGCTAGGGACATTGTTTTAAGTTTTACACCATCTATTTGGACCAAAACCTCTGGAGTTGCACCTACCCATTTCCCTACTTTAGGATGATAAAAAAAGTAACAATTTGCTGCTGGATATGCATCTAGTAAATCAGTTAAAATCTCTGTGTCTGATTTTGAATTTTGAAAAGATTGCTTGCGCGAAAGAACAACCTTTTTCAAACTAGATTCTTTTAATCTAAGAACCGCCTTTGCCACTAGATTTGTGTACCTTTTTTGCTCCTCGCCATCTACTAAACGTACTGCATTTAAAAGTTCTTTGGGCGTTGAGTTCGTATTTTTATAAGTAAAGTTATAATCTTCTTGAGCTATTATAAAAACCTGGTCTTCTGATTTTTGAAATTTTGAAAAAACACCATAAGTCATGTTGTCAGGTGCGCTTTTATGCCATTTTTGATCTCGTTGTGAGAGTATGCGCACAGTATCGCTATTCACCTGTCTAATTAACAAGAAAGGTAGTTCTTTTTTAATTAGTAATGCCGTGTATGAGAGTAAATTTTCGCGCAAGCGGTATAGGAATAATAGTGAGTAAAAGTGTTATTTTTTGAGAGCTATGGTGGTTAATTTACATATAGAAATAAGCCTCTCTTCTTCATCTGTAATTTTGATTTCCCAGAGCTGTGTTGTTCTTCCTTTATGTAAAAAACGGGCCGTTGCAAACACGTGTCCATCTTTCTTAGATCGCGTGTGGTTTGCACTTATTTCTAGACCTCTAATCGCAAAGTTATCTGTATCTAAAAACATATAACTAGCAGCACTACCTACACTCTCGGCAAGAGCAACACTTGCACCTCCATGCAACACTCCATCTGGCTGATGCACTTTGGGAGTTACTGGCATTCTAGCCGTTAAAAAATCTTCTCCTACATCAATAAAATCGATGTCTAACGTCTCCATGAGTGTATTGCGGCAAATAGCATTACAACGCTGTAGTATATCTTCTTTGTCCATATCTTTACCAAAAATAAGTCATACCGATAGAAAAAATGGTAAAAACAGTTTCCTATACACATACTAATTCTTACGAGACACTTTTTGAATTAACAGATAAAACTAAAAATATCTGGATATGCTTTCATGGTTTAGGTTATCTAGCTACCTATTTTAAACGTTATTTTGAAGGCCTTGATCCTCAAGAGAACTATGTAATCGTTTTACAGGCTCCGTCTAAATCTTATATAGGTAAAGGCTTTAAACACGTAGGTGCATGCTGGTTAACAAAGGTGGACACGACTCAAGAAATGGGTAACAACCTCAACTATATTCATGAATTACTTAAAACCGAAAATCTCATAGGTGATCCACGTGTTTTATTAATGGGATACTCTCAAGGAGTTTCTATCGCTACTCGATTTTTAAAATCTTACCATCATAAAATAAAAACGCTTATCATGCATAGCGGCAGCATACCGGCAGAACTAGACGCTAGTGATGGCAAGCATTTTAGAGACACCTGTTCTAGATTCATTCACATAGCAGGCACGCTAGACGAATATTCTAATGAAGAAGTAATAAAAAGGGAAAGTAAAAAGATAGAACTTCTCTTTGGTACAAAATGTGAGTTATACCAACCAGAAATTAAACATGTGGTACACGTACCACTTATTTTAGAAATTGCTAAAAGTCTATAAACATGGAAATTATCTTTGCTACACATAATCAGAATAAATTAAAAGAAGTACAAGCGTTAATGCCTTCTTACATCAAACTTATAAGCTTAGAAGATCTAGGTTTTGATGAGGACATACCAGAAACATCAGGTACAATTGCTGGTAACGCCATTCAAAAGGTGGAGTATTTAAAAAACAGATTTCAACAACCCATTTTTGCAGACGATACTGGACTGCTGGTTGAAGCACTAGATGGAGAACCTGGTGTGTACAGTGCTAGATATGCAGGTGAACAAAAAAGCAGCGAAGACAACATGGATTTATTGCTTAAAAAGTTAACAAACAATAACAATAGGTCTGCGCGCTTTGTCACTGCTATTGCCTTAGATTTGAATAATAATCAAACTCTCTTTGAAGGAGTTTGTGAAGGTTCTATTTTGTTAGAAAGAAGTGGTTCAAAAGGTTTTGGCTACGACCCTATTTTCCAGCCAGACGGCTATGAAAAATCCTTTGCAGAAATGACTCTTACAGAAAAAGGTGCTATAAGTCATAGAGCAAAGGCTCTGAGAAAGCTCATAGACTACCTGAAAGAAGTTAATTAAATTATAAATTCACTTTAAATAAGCACATTAGCTTAATTTAGCTCAGATAATTATGAAATTACAACACTACATCCTACTCTTCTGCTTTACCTTAAGTATTTCAATTAGTAATGCTCAAGAAGAGAAATCAGAAAGCAAAACTACTTCTCCCATATCTGGCATGGTAAAGGGAAAAGTTCTTAACGCAAAAGATAATACCATTCTTGAGAACGTTAACATCGTTAACTTAAATCAGATCAAAGGTACCATTACTACTAAGGAAGGACTGTTTAAAGTCGCTGCCAAAGTGAATGATACTTTATACTTCTCTTACTTAGGTTTTGAAACTATTAATGTAAGAGTTACTGAGGATTGGTTAAAATTTGGTGATGTTACTATTTCTATGACAGAAAAAGGTATCGCACTAGACGAAGTAACGGTTACAGAGACTTCTCTTACCGGTTTCTTAGAAATAGATGCAAAGCGTGCTCCTATTTATGCTACTAGAAGATATAAGATAAGTGGTCTACCTAAAGGTTATGAAGCTGGTGACAGTGAACCTGGTGCTATTACAAATGTTCTAGAAAGTGTATTTAATCCTGCAGATTTCCTTTACAACACCTTTGGTAAAAAAGGAAAATCTATGCGCAAGCTAAGACAGGTAAAACAACAAGACGAGATTAGAAACTTACTACAAAGTAAATACGACAGAGAGACTCTGATGAACTTACTTCAACTAGACAAAGTTGATATAGATGGAATCCTTAGAAATTGCCAATATTCTAAGCAGTTTATTGAAACTGCAAACGATCTTCAAATACTAGATGCTATCAGCGAGTGTTATGAAGAATACAAGATATTGAAGACTTCTAAAGACAAAAATAAAAAATAACCAAAATCAAACTTGTGAATTACAAACACCTATTATCTTATGCTCTTGCAGCTACCCTTTTAACCAGCTGCATTAACATGAAAGGAAAAGACGGCGAACCTGGAAAAAGTGGAGAGCCTGGAATTAATGGACAAACTGGAAAAGATGGTGCCGATGGCGTGTCTGGAAATACCGTTAGAGATTACTCGCAGGTAGACATCATGTCTTATGCAAACACGATTACTGAAAAGGAATTAAAAGAACAACTCTATTTTTATGCAAGTGATGAAATGGAAGGGCGCGCTACTGGTAGTCCAGGTCAAAAAAGAGCTGTAAACTACTTAAGAGAGCAATACAAAAAAATGGGCGTTGCAGGCGGTGGAGAAAATGGAGATTATTTTCAAATCGTACCTGGAAAAGCATTTGGAAAACCAGAACTTTCTTCAGAAAATGTACTTGCTTTTATAGAAGGAACTGAATTTCCTGATGAAATCCTTGTCATCTCTGCTCACCTTGATCACGTAGGTATGCACGATGGAAAAGTTTTTAATGGCGCTGATGATGATGGTAGTGGTACCATAGCTCTACTAGAAATTGCTGAAGCCTTTAAACAAGCGGCAAATGACGGTTATGGTCCTAAAAGATCCATTCTTTTTCTTCATGTAACTGGAGAAGAAATAGGTCTTAAAGGAAGTAAGTATTATGCAAACAACCCTATTTACCCTATGGCTAACACCATTGCAGATCTTAATATAGATATGATAGGTAGAATAGACCCTGCACAAAAGGACAGTCCTGATTACGTTTACCTAATAGGTAGTGACATGCTCTCTCAAGACTTACACGATATCTCTGAGGCAGCAAACAAGAAATCTGTTAATATGAGACTTGATTACTCTTACAACGGTAAGGACGACCCTAATCGTTTTTACTACCGTAGTGATCATTACAATTTTGCAAAGAACGACGTGCCTGTAATTTTCTATTTTAACGGTACTCATGAAGATTATCACAAAGCAACTGATACTCCTGATAAAATTGAATACAAATTATATCAAAGAAGAGCTAAGTTAATTTTTGTAACCGCATGGGATGTGGCAAATGCAGATAAAAGACCTGCACTTACAGATAAATAAGAAGTATTATATTTGATACAACACAAAGCGTTAACTTTTAAGTTAGCGCTTTTTTTATTTTACATTATGTTATACTGGTTTCATAAGGCAGTAAATTTTATAGCGAGCCTATTCTTAATGATTTGCATGCTATACACGGCAATTTTATTTATCGGCTTATTAAAAGGAGTCCCTAAAACAGAAGTAACCATTGATTTTCTACATAGAAGCTCTATAAGTTACCTTTTTGCACTACTCCTGCTTTGGGACCCTAAATCAATCAGAGAACACCCTGAAGTTGATTTACTCCGACTACGCACTTTTCGACTTCAAAAAGAAATGATCTCTAAAAGAAATAAAAGCCCTTTTCTTAAACGTCTTATGACACTTCTATTAATTTTAAATTTATTTTTCTGGCTTATATATGTGGCATAAAAAAAGGCACGATTTACATCGCACCTTTTTTGATATGTGTTCCGCTTTCGCGAAAGCGGTATAAATACAATTATTCTGAATCAGATTCTGCTGCGGCCTCTATACCTGCAAATTCTTGCTGTATAGACATCCTAAGACGACGGTAATAGTCTTCTTCTAACCAATCCTTATAGTTGTTAGTATTATTGATAATACAGTAAGCATAACGTCTAATACGATCTTTAATATCTTCTTTCAGTAATTTTGCTAAAATACGAGCGTCAAAAACGTCCTCACTATTCTCTACACACCACTGCACGTGTTGTGCGATAGACTCATCCAGTACGTCTTTAGACTTACGGTTTTCCTTGGTAATACGTTTATAGGCTCCTTTGATATCAAAGGTAAACTCTGTAGTATTAGGAAATTCTGCTTTTGTAGAATCTGGTAGAGTATAAACAAAGTTGCGTTCTATCTCTTCGTCAGACACAATGTTTTCCACATAGAAATCTGGAGATCTAAACACTTGCTGCCAGTCTACAGGTTCATTCCATAAACCAAAACGAGCAACATTGTTACCTAAATCAATGATTTGGAATTCTTTTTTATCCTTAAGAACACGAGAACCACGACCTATCATTTGATAATAAAGAGTCAGTGACTTTGTCGCTCTATTTAAAACGATACACTCTACACTAGGCTCATCAAATCCAGTAGTTAATATACTTACTGAGGTTAAAACCGCGTCTGGCTTTTCTTTAAACCATCTTAGAATCTCTTTACGCTCTTCCTTAGTATTAGTATTATCTAAGTGTCTTATCTCTATTCCCGCACGTCTGAAGGTGTCCTCTACCTCAATACTGGTTCTAATACCGTTATTAAAAATAAGAGTCTTTTTACCTTTTGCTACTTCATTATACGACTGGATCAATTTATCCTGCATGGTTGTCGCAGTATAAAGTTTTTCACTTGATTTTACCGTATAATCTCCATTCATACCTATTGTAAGGCCACTTAAACCTACATCATAAGTATGCGTTACTGCTTGTGCTAGAAACCCTTTTTCTACTAGAGATGTAATGCTATTACCTACTATAAGCTCTCTATAGTTATCCTTCATAGGCAACTTAAAGTTAGAACTTAAAGGTGTCGCTGTAACACCTAGCATGAAACAGTGATCAAAGTACTTAAATAATTTTCTAAAACTATTGTAATGCGCCTCATCAATAATAACTAGACCTATGTCATCTAGTTCTAGTTTATCATCTTGAATACGGTTATTCAAGGTCTCTACCATGGCTACAAAACACTCATAATCCTTCTGGTCATCTAATTCTTTAACCTTAGAATTAATCACTTTGTTCTTTACATCAAAACCATTAAGCATTTTTGACGTTTGCTTACACAGCTCAATACGGTGTGTAAGGATAACCACTTTCTTACCTTTTTCTCTGATGTACCTGCGTACAATTTCAGAAAAGACCACTGTTTTCCCTCCACCTGTAGGCAACTGATATAGAAGGTTATAATCGTCTTTTTGATTGTTTATACGATCAAAAATCGCTTCCAGATCGCGTTCTTGATAATCGTATAAAGATTTAATCTTACTTTCTTTTTTCATCGTCATTACTCTGGATTTCATTTTTGAGATTTGCAAAAATACTGCTTTTTTAAGGTTATTATCCTTTGTTTACTGTTAAGAATCTTAGATAATTTTAATTGATAAGATTTTAACGTGATAAAATAGGTTTTAGTAGTAATTTTGTCTTACCAAAACAAACAGATAAGTGGAACATTCAACGACTAAGAAAAAACCATGGTTTCAACCAGATCGCGCTCATAAATACTATAAGCTTACCGGCTTCTATAAATTTGTGGTCGATAGTATCAAGAAATCCATGCCACCTGTTTTAGTCGTGGTTGCTATTCTAGCCGTTGTTCATTTTACCGTAGATGGTGGTTTAATGGGCTTACTAGAACTTGCTGTAGAAAAGCTACCTGACTATGGTGTTTTAGGTTTTTTCTATGTATCAGAAACCGTTTTAGGATTAATCCCACCAGAATTATTTATAGCATGGGCTGGAGAGACGGCTACTCCTGTACTTAATCTATTTCTTATCGCATTGTTTTCATATCTAGGTGGTTTTACATCGTACTGGATCGGAAGAAGAGCTTTAAAAATACCTAGTTTACATAATTACCTAGAAGTAAAAATGGCCAAACAACTTGTTATGGCTAGAAAATGGGGTGGCGTTCTTATAGCCGTAGGTGCTTTATTACCACTTCCTTTTTCTATGGCTAGTCTAGTCGCTGGTATGTTACGTTATCCAGTTAAAAATTGGGCACTTGTAGGTTTGTTGCGTTTTATACGTTTTGCTCTTTATGGTGCAGCTATATTTTCTTTAGTATAGATTTAATGCGGTTCCGCTTTCGCGAAAGCGAGAAAATTATTCTGACTTTTCTTTAAAACTAATATTTAAGAAGCGTAAATCGCCTCTACAGGTTTTGTACTCACGTGCGTTAATCTCAATGAAAACCTCACGAATAGCTTCTAGATGTCATAAATCCTTAGTTAAAAGAACGTAATAAGCTTTTTACAAGTTTGGTAAAATTAAGCATTATAGACTGCGTGTAAATTTATGTATTTGACTTTTGAGAAATTTAGTGACTTTAAACAATACCATTAAACTCTTTATTCTCGCATACATTTCAACCTCATTAAGGTTTTAACAGTATTTCCTATAGTAGTTAGTTATAAACTGCCATTGAGAATTATTTTGGAAATTTGCTCTATGTGTTATAGGTTAGAAAATTCTTAAACAAAAAAAGCACCTACTTGCGTAGGTGCTTTCTATTCATCTAGAAGAATAAGAACTAATTAGTTCTTGTTCATTTCAGTTTCTTTCTTTGCATTTTCTTTTGCTTCTTCCATTCCTTTTTCTACCATATCAAAGAATTGGTCTAACTTAGGAAGAACAACGATTCTAGTACGTCTATTCTTAGAACGTCCCTCTGCAGTGTCGTTACTGGCAACTGGAATGTAGTAAGATCTACCTGCTGCAGTCATGCGCTCTGGCGCTACACTAAACTCCTCTTGCAATACTCTAGTTACGGCAGTTGCTCTAGCTGTACTTAACGCCCAGTTATCAGAAAATTTTGCAGACGATATAGGCTGGTTATCTGTATGACCTTCTACCATGATGTCTATTTCTGGCTTATCGTTAACTACTTTTGCAACCTTACCTAAAACCACTTTTGCATTATTATTAATTCTATCGCTACCACTAGAGAACAATAATTTATCAGAAATAGAGATGTAAACCACACCTTTTTCTACATTAACATTAATATCCTCATCTTGTAGATTACCTAGAGAGCTCTTTAAACTAGTAACTAGCGCAAGTGTTACACTATCTTTCTTTGTAATGGCATCGTTTAAAGATTTGATTTGTAGATCTTTTTCTCTGATACTCTCTAAAGAACGTTCTAAATTACGACTACCTTGTGTTGATAACGTTACTAACTCACCTTGGTTATTTAAAAGTGCGCTATTAGAATTCTTTAAAGTAGCTATCTGGTCTTTAAGTGCTTCTAGTCTAGCTTGTGATGCTTTTTCATCAGATAGACATGCATTTAATTTTACTGTAGCGGTATCTAATAGCTCTTTAGTTTCTTGCTGTTTTGCGAGTGCTGCCTCAAGATCTTTTTTAGATGCACATGACACTAAAAGTCCACCTGCAAGCAACATTAAAAATATTTTTTTCATTTTAATATGAGATTTTATGTGTTGTTTTATTAATGTTATTAATGTTAAATAACAGATCAAAATTAATGATATTCAACTGTTGTACATGATCATTAACAAGGATTTAAGTTATTTAAGGTTATTACTATACTGCTTATTACCTTTTATAAAATACTGATAAACAATACTTAATTGTGCGTTTTGAGCACTATTATTTTTTATTAATCGTTTTACTGATTTTCTCTTTTTAAACAGTGATATTAACTTTAAGTAGAAGTAAAAATGAGCTTTGAGAACAGCCATAAAATGAGCCAATTTAAATTCTATTAGAAATTTAAAAGCAGCTATCCCATCGAGCACCATTCTAATAAACAAGGTACCAATCCAGAAACTAGAACGGTCATTTTTTATTATATTATATAAACTGTTTCTAAAATTATAAAAGGTCTTGCGTGGATTAATTGTTGCCAGCGTGCCACCACCTAAGTGATAAACTACGGAGTCTGGCTGATAATTAATTGTATAACCTGCGTGACGCAATCGCCAGCATAAATCTATCTCTTCTTGATGTGCAAAATAATCTTCGTCCAGCCCATGTACTTCATTATAAGAACTTACTCTTAAAAACAAACATGCTCCACTCGCCCAATGCAGGTTTATAGCATCATTATACTGTCCTAGATCTTTTTCTATGGTATCAAAAATGCGGCCTCTACAGTATGGGTAAGCATAGCGATCTAGGAATCCACCTGCTGCGCCAGCGTATTCAAAGTAATCTTTGCGCTTATCATCTAAAATTTTTGGCTGACACGCAGCTAGACTGCTGTCTGTTTGAAACCTATTTGCAATCACGTCACACCAGCCTGCAGTTACAGCGACATCACTGTTTAATAAACAGACTACCTCTTCTTGAACACTTTTCAAGGCGACGTTATATCCACCTGCATAACCGCGATTTTTATCCATCGCAATTATTTTAACTTCTGGATAGGTGGCTGTAGTCCATGGAATAGAGTTATCTGCAGAGGCATTATCTGCTAGGTAGATAACGTGATCTTTACTGTGCTCTACAACGCTAGGTAAATAGGTCTTGAGCAGGTCTACCCCATTCCAATTTAATATGACTATTGCTATTTTCATAAAACGTATTCTGGTAAGTCTGCTATAAAATTATAGGTTTGATTCTCGTAATCCATAGTACAAAAATAATGTTCCAGACCGTTAGTCACCATTAAGTATTTAGCATTTAACGCCAGGTTATATCGCGCAATTTGATCAAACACAGATTGATCTATCTTAATTTCTGGGGCTTTACACTCTACTATTAAATGTATAGAACCATCTGTGTTATAACTGATAATGTCATATCTCTTTGTAGTTCCTGCGATTATCAACTGTTTTTCTACGTTAATGAGATTATGCGGTATTCGTTTTTGCGTAAGCAGAAACAAAACAACATGTTGTCTCACCCATTCTTCTGGTGTTAGAATGATAAATTTTTTCCTGATCTGGTCAAAGATAGCACGTCCTTTTTCAGTACTTTTGACTCTGAAATTTCCAGCTGGTAGTCGCAATGGCTTCATAGCGCAATATTACAAAAACCACAACAGCTCTCGATGAGTGACGCTACAAACATTCTTGCCGATTTAAAACAAAAGCGATATGCTCCTGTATACTTTTTATGCGGTAGCGAACCCTATTTTATAGATCAAGTTAGTGATTATATAGAGGACAACGTCTTAGACGAAGGTGAAAAAGGCTTTAATCAGACGGTTATTTATGGTAAAGATACTACCATGTCCGAGGTTTTAGAAAACGCAAAGCGTTTCCCGATGATGGCAGAGCATCAAGTTATAATAGTTAAAGAAGCACAACATTTAACTAAACAACTAGCACAACTAGAAAGTTACATTGAGCAACCGCAAACGACTACTATTCTCGTTTTTGCTTATAAATACAAGACACCAGACGGACGTAGTAAAATAACTAAATTGCTTAAAAAACACGCGGTTTACATGGAAAGCAAACCTCTTTATGAAAATAAAGTACCTGCTTTTGTAACTGGTCGTTTAAAAGAAATGGGATATCAAATCGATCCTAATGCGACTAGAATGTTAGTTGAATTTCTAGGAACTGATCTAGGAAAAATAAATAACGAACTTTCTAAGCTCGCGATAGTACACTCTAAAGACCGACCTATCACGCCACAAGTTATTGAGGACAACATAGGTATTTCTAAGGATTATAACAATTTTGAATTGCGCAAAGCCATGGGAATGCGTGATGTGGTTAAGGTTCATAAAATCATCAACTATTTTGCAGATAACCCTAAGGATAATCCGCTGGTGTTGACTACCGCACAGTTGTATAGTTTTTTTACTCAGCTGTTGAAAGTGCACACTATTAAGGATAAGAATCCGCAAGCGGTGGCAAAGGCTGCTGGTGTGAATCCATTTTTTGTTCAAGAAATTATCACTGCTGCAAAGAATTACCCTATGAAATACTGCAGTCGCGCCATAAAACTCATCAGAGATATGGACGTAAAGTCAAAAGGTGTAGGAACACATCAAGCAAATCACCACGATTTATTGAAAGAAGTAATGGTAAATATTATGTCTAAATAATGGCTGAAACAAGTAAATTAAAAGCCTGGATAAGTGCTGCGAGATTGAGAACTTTGCCTTTGAGCATAAGTGGGATTCTTGTAGGTAGTGCGTTTGCTTATCAAAGGATAGATTATTGGAATGCTTTAGCAACGAGCTACCAGAATTCGAGTATTGAAAAAACCGGTTTAACAAAACTGATAGATGCTTTTAATTTTGAGTTTAATTATATCATTCCTATTCTAGCTTTAATAACTACTTTAGGATTTCAAGTACTTTCTAATTTTGCAAACGACTATGGCGATGGTGTAAAAGGAACAGATAACGAAGACCGTATAGGACCTATGCGCGCTTTGCAAAGCGGTATCATTTCTCCTAAAGAGATGAAAAACGCTATGATAATAACAGCTGTTCTTACTTTAATAAGTGCCATACTCCTTATATATGTAAGTTTAGGGGTTGAAAAATTATTAATCTCTCTATTCTTTTTAGTTTTAGGTATTGCAGCTATTTGGGCAGCGATTAAATATACCGTAGGCGATAACGCTTATGGTTATCGAGGTCTGGGCGATGTGTTTGTTTTTATATTTTTCGGCCCTGTTAGTGTTATGGGTATTTATTTTCTAATTACTAAAGGACTAGAATGGATCATGATTTTCCCTTCTATCACAGTGGGGCTGCTAAGTGTTGCTGTTCTTAATCTCAATAACATGAGAGATATCGAGAGCGATAAGAAAGCTGGAAAAAATACAATTGTGGTGAAGATGGGACTTGCTAAGGCTAAGTTGGTTCATTATGGATTTCTAATTATTGCTTTTTTATGTGCGGTTTTATCTGTATTTAATATTTATGGTCATATTGTAATTACTAATTATTACAACAACCACGATTCATACATTAACGCGAGCTATATAGCCCTGCTGCCACTTCTAGCTTTCATTCCATTATTCATACATTTATTTAAAGTAAAAAGAACAGAGTCTCCAGCACTACTCGATCCTGAGTTAAAGAAAGTAGCGCTTTCTACTTTCTTTTTTGCTTTGCTTTATGTGATGAGTGTTTGGGTGGTTTCTTGAAATGATTAATGTTTTTACTCATGCGCAAGCCCCATTGTCCTGCGGACATTTCCCCAAGGGGAAAAAGTCTTATCAATAAGTAATTCTCTTAAACCAAAAACTATTTTAAAGCACATTGTGGTCCTTTCCTTTGGAAAGGATTTAGGAAAGGCTTCGATCCTGAATTAAAAAAAGGTAGCCCTTTCTACTTTCTTTTTTGCGGTTTTATGTATTATAAGTGTTGCCATAATTACAAGTCATTAAGAGTGAATTAACACTACTTTTTTAACATTTATAGTCTATTTATTCCAACTACAGCAGTTAAATCGTTGATACTTATGTTAACCTTTAGTTTAAAATTTTAAACAAATTTAACATTTACTATTCACAGCATAATAGTATTAGAACGTATCTTTAACTACAATAAAAAACACCCCTATTCAACAAAACTACTTTAACTAAAAATCTTGAAAATTATGGCTAGAGCTATGTTTGAGTATACCAAAACAATACTCGAGAAAGTAAGTTTTAACCCAACCCTATTTTGCAAGGAATTACAAAAAGCAGTTGATCGTCTATTACCTTTTGAAATAGTAGAACTTGAAATCTGGATTAAACAGCTTGTATTACAAAATCCAGACTTGCAAACTTGTGTATTGATATCAAAGGAATAAACACCTATTTATTAAAACTTAAAAAGGCTAGTTACTTCATTTAAACATGAAGTAACTAGCCTTTTTTTTTATTCAATAATAAGATTTATTTACCTGATATAGGACTTACTATTTGCACGTTTTGAAAAGCAATAGCACCTTTAATAACTCCGGTTATTACATTTTGTAACGCTTCTATAATTTGCATTTTCAACTCGCTTTTATGAAAAATAAGACTCACCTCACGAGCAGGAGAAGGATCTTCAAAAAATCTAAGATTCTCCTTTTTATGCTCTGGTAAATCCATCGTGTTTAAATAAGGTAATAAAGTCATTCCTAGACCTTCGTCAGCTAGTTTTATTAAGGTTTCAAAACTACCACTCTCTAACATAAAACGCTCTCCATCTGTATCTCTAGAATTACGACATAAATTAAGAATACTATCCTTAAAACAGTGCCCGTCTTCTAATAGAAGCAAGTCATCTACATTAATCTCATCTACCTTAATTTTTGTTTTAGGCTTACCAGATAATCTAGGATCATAAGCTACAAAAGGCTCATAATATAGAACTCTTTCTTTAATAAAGTCATTTTTTAAAGGAGTCGCAGCTATTGCAGCATCGATACTTCCATCAAGTAGGCTATCTATAATACTCTCTGTAGTAAGTTCTTCTATGCGCAGTTTTACCTTAGGATATTTATTTACAAAATTAGCTAGAAACATAGGTAATAACGTAGGCATTACCGTAGGTATCACTCCTATTTTAAACTCGCCACCTATAAAACCTTTTTCTTGATCTACTATGTCTTGAATACGATCACTTTCATTAACTATATTACGCGCCTGGTTAACGATCTTCTTACCAGTTTCTGTAAGCTCGATAGGTTTTTTACTTCTATCAAATATTTGAACATCTAGCTCATCTTCTAGCTTCTGTATTTGCATACTTAATGTAGGCTGTGTTACAAAAACCTTATCTGCCGCTTTGGTGAAATTTTGATATTGAGCAACAGCAAGAACATATTTTAACTGGGTAATCGTCATGATAGATATTTTAAACAAAAATAAGTAATGTCATTTGATAAATCTATTACGATATCAATCTATTTTATTTAGTTAAATGAGCTTTGGGGATTATCTTTATGATGGATAGTATTCCGCTTTCGCGAAAGCGAGACCAACAACAATAACCTTCTTAAATTCAAACAACTATGTTTAAAGAATTATCAAGAACCCTAGGTACCATTTGTGCACTCGTACTCGCCATGATCGTTGTGATTTTTAGCACAGCATTTATTATCTCTGGAGAAGAATCTACATATTACAAGCAAGAATCACCAGAACAGATCATAGATACAGTACCTAAAATAGCTTTAACTGAACAACAAAAAAAAGGAAAATCGCTTTTTAAAACCAATTGTGCAGCATGTCATAAACTTTTTAAAAAAGCCGTAGGACCAGGATTATATGGTGTGACAGATCGTTATGAAAAAGAATGGCTTTATAAATGGATCAATAATAGCGCTGCACTCATAAAATCTGGCGATGTACAAGCGGTTGCTTTATATAATGAATACAATCAGGCTAATATGAATTCTTTTCCTAATCTAACTAAAGAAGATATAGACGCTATTCTAGATTATATAGAATCCTCTAAGAATTAACAAGACATTCATACAGCATCGATAGGTAAATTGTAACTTTATCGTCTTAATAACTAAATAAAACACATGGCAACTATTAATATAGGAGGTAACGAGATATCTACAAGCGGTTCACTACCAGCAGTAGGATCACAAGCACCAGATTTTAAACTTAAAAAAGCAGACCTATCTGAGGCTTCTTTAAATGATTATAAAGGAAAACGAGTTGTACTTAACATTTTCCCTAGTATCGATACAGACGTTTGTGCAACATCTGTAAAAAATTTCAATAAAAGAGCTACAGAGCTAGATAATACTGCGGTTTTATGTATTTCTAGAGATACTCCTTTTGCACAAAAGCGTTTTGCAAGTGATGAAGGATTAGAGAATGTAGAGAATTTAAGCGATGTGCTAGACGGTACATTTGGTAATGACTATGGACTTACTATGACTTCTGGACCACTTGCTGGCTTTCATTCTAGAGCAGTAGTTGTTCTTAATGAAGAAGGAAATGTTATTTATAATGAACAAGTTCCTGAAATTGCAGACGAACCTAACTATCTTGCTGCACTTAAAACGTTATTATAATTGAGTGCATCAAAATTTATTATTGGTAGATGTAAAGCGATGGGATATGCCCTTAAAGGCGCCATCATCCTTATCAAAACAGAAGCCAGCATACAAGTACAAGCCGCAATAGCCATTATCATGACTATTGCCGGCTTTTATTTTAACATTACTGCAACCGAGTGGATTGCTCAAACTTTGTGCATAGGACTTATTATGGGACTAGAAGGTATGAACACTACTGCAGAGGCTATTGCCGACTTTATTCATCCAGATTTTCATGAGAAAATAGGTCACATTAAAGATATAGCCGCTGGTGCCGTAGTAATTACTGCCATCGCATCTAGTATTGTGGGCGGTATTATTTATATTCCTTATATCCTTGCGCTGTTTAATTAATAGCTGTTTTACGGCATAAAACACAACTGTTAACAATCAAGTTAAATGTGTTCTACTATTACCGTGCAATATTCTTATTTTTGCTCGTTCACTATCATACATGGCGCGTAAAAAAACAACATCTAAGAAAACTACTGCAAAGGCCAGTAAACCATTCCAGCTACCTAATTTAAAGCTCAATAGATTACAAGAGGTAATCGTAGGGAGCGCACTAATAGTAGTCGGTTTATTACTGCTTTTTTCTTTTATATCTTATCTATTCACTGGCGCACAAGATCAAAGTGTACTGGTAGAATTAGGCAGCCGTACTACAGAAACTAAGAACTGGATAAGCCAGCTAGGTGCATGGCTAGGACACACCTTTGTTTATAAAGGATTTGGTATCCCTGCTTTTTCCATTTCGGTTCTAACCATAATCTCTGGAATATTTTTATTTGCAACTGGTGATAATGTGTTCTCGCTTTCGCGAAAGCGAATCTCAAATCTATGGTTCTGGGGATTATTATTAATGCTCTGGCTATCTATCTTTTTAGGATTTTTTCACAATACAAATGCATTATTAGGTGGTAAGGTAGGTTATGAATTAAATGATTTCTTACAAGACTATTTAGGCTTATTAGGCGCTATACTTGTTATGTTCTTTATAGCGATAGTCTATGTAGTATTGAGACTTAAACTGACACCAGAGTTGATAACTGCTTATTTCTCTAAAAAAGCTACAGAGGTTAAGGAAGGTTTTGAAAATATAGAGACTACAGACGAAGAAAGCGATTGGGAAAAAGCTACTGTAGAAGGTAATCCTGCTCCGGACATAGATCAAACCACTACCCCAGCAACAGCGACAGAAGAGCCTAAAAATACTGTAGAGCTGTCGGACGATGGTATGCAAGTTACGGTACCAGAAGAAGAAACTGTTCCAGAACCTGTTCTTAAAAAAGTTGTTGCTCCTAAAGATGAGAATGACATAGGAATGGAAATCGAGCAAACGCTAGATGAGGAAGAGGTAATCGACAATAAAGCTAATAAATTAGTAGAAGATTTTGGAGAGTTTGATCCTACTCTAGAGTTAAGCAACTTCCAGTTTCCACCACTAGATCTTTTAAAAGATTATACTAAAGGTAAAACGATAACTATTAATGAAGAAGAGTTACAAGCCAACAAAGACCGTATTGTAGAAACTCTTAAGAATTATAAAATAGGTATTGCAAAAATAAGTGCCACGGTAGGTCCTACGGTTACTCTATATGAAATAGTACCTGAGGCAGGAATACGTATTTCAAAAATTAAGAATCTAGAAGATGATATTGCGCTATCTCTTGCCGCATTAGGTATACGTATTATAGCTCCTATTCCAGGAAAAGGAACTATAGGTATTGAAGTCCCTAACCAGAATCCATCTATAGTATCGATGAGATCTGTGGTTGCGTCTCCTAAATTTCAAAATGCCGAGATGGAGTTACCTATCGCATTTGGTAAAACCATTTCTAACGAGACCTTTGTAGTAGATCTTGCAAAAATGCCTCACCTACTTATGGCCGGTGCAACAGGACAAGGTAAGTCAGTAGGACTAAATGCTATTCTTACTTCACTACTCTATTCAAAACACCCTGCCGAGGTTAAATTTGTACTCGTAGATCCTAAAAAGGTAGAGCTTACTTTATTTAACAAAATAGAACGTCATTATCTAGCTAAGTTACCTGATAGTGAAGAGGCTATTATCACAGACAACTCTAAGGTAATCAATACCCTGAATAGCCTTTGTATAGAGATGGATCAACGTTATGACATTCTTAAGGATGCCATGTGCCGTAACTTAAAGGAGTATAATGCAAAGTTTAAAGCTAGAAAGTTAAATCCTGCAAATGGTCATAAATTTCTACCTTATATAGTTCTGGTAGTAGATGAATTTGCCGATTTAATCATGACGGCTGGTAAAGAGGTAGAAACCCCTATTGCGAGACTTGCACAACTAGCTCGTGCGATAGGTATTCACTTAATTATCGCAACGCAACGTCCATCTGTAAACGTGATTACAGGTATGATTAAGGCTAACTTCCCAGCACGTATCTCTTTTAGAGTGATGCAAAAAGTCGATTCTCGTACTATTCTAGATAGCGGTGGTGCAGACCAGTTGATAGGTCGTGGAGACATGCTTTACACCGCTGGAAACGAATTGATACGTATACAATGTGCATTTGTTGACACACCAGAAGTAGAAAAAATTACCGATTTTATAGGTAATCAAAAAGCATATCCTGATGCGCATATTTTACCTGAATATGTAGGTGAAGATGGTGGCACGAGTATTGATAATAATATTGATGAGAGAGATGCTAAGTTTAGAGACGCAGCAGAAATAATAGTTATTGCCCAACAAGGTAGTGCCTCTTTATTACAACGTAAATTGAAACTAGGTTACAATCGTGCTGGTAGAATTATAGACCAATTAGAAGCTGCTGGTATAGTCGGTGGATTTGAAGGTAGTAAAGCTAGACAGGTTTTAATCCCAGATCTCACGTCTCTAGAAGTATTTTTAAATGAAGAACAAAATAAATAAATAAGTACAATGAAAAATTATTTCCTTTCTGTTTTTATGATTTTTGCTTTCGCGCAAGCGGTTACAGCACAAGATGCTAAGGCAGATAAATTATTAAGTGAAGTAGCCCAAAAATTCAAGTCTTACAAAAATGTAGCATTTACCTATAAAGGCAATTTTAAAAACCCTAAAACGAGCACAGACATGGATGTGCAAGGTGATGCAAAGCTAGAAGGAGAAAAGTACAATGTGAATTTTCTAGGTACTACTTACATATTTGACGGTGCAAAACAATATGCGGTAAACTCTGAAGATGAAGAAGTGACTATTTCTAAAGTAAGTAATGACGGTGACCAAATGATCACACCATCTAATATCTTAACTTTTTATGAAAAAGGTTATTCTAAAAAATGGGATATCGTACAAAATGAAGGTGGTAGAAAAATTCAATTCATAAGACTTACTCCTATAAAATCTAACTCTGAATATAAAAATGTTTTACTAGGTATAGATGCAAACACAAAGCACATTTACAAAGCCATTATTACAGAAAACTCTGGAACAGTAGCTACATTTACATTAAAGTCTTTAAAGACTAATGAACCTTTACCTAAGAATTCTTTTACCTTTGATAAAAATCAGTACAAAAACTGGTTGATTCAAGAGATGAACTAAATTGAAGATATTAGATCGATACATATTAAGCCAATACATAAAGACGTTTTTAAGCGTCTTTATTGTGTTAATGTTTATTCTTATCCTGCAAGCTATATGGTTATATATCAAAGAGCTGGCTGGTAAAGATCTCGATGTATTAACTATTGCAAAATTCTTATACTACTCTACTCCTGTTGCGGTGCCTATCGCTCTACCTTTAAGTGTGCTATTGGCAGCCATATTGGTTTTTGGTAAAATGGCAGAGAATTATGAATTTGCCGCTATGAAATCTAACGGGATTTCACTGCAACGAGCTATGCGCTCCCTAACCTTTGTTATTCTAGGTATAGGAATTACTTCTTTCTTATTTGCTAATTCTGTCATTCCATGGGGATATTTTAAACAGAGAAATCTGCGAGGTAATATTGCAAAAATGAAACCTGCCATGGCTATAGGTCAGGGAACATTTAATCAATTAGGTGATATAAATATTAAAGTGGGAGAAAAGTCCGGAGAAAACGGTGAGTTTTTAACCGACGTGATTATCCACAAAAAAAATCCAAGGAAAAACGGTAATTATACCGTTATCAAAAGTAAAAGCGGTGAGTTAAAAAGTTCTTTAAAATCTAATATCATTCAATTAGTTCTAGAAGATGGAAATTATTATGAAGACCTTTTTATAACAGAGCCTAAAAAAGCGAAAACGTCTCCATTTGTAAAAACAGAGTTTAAAGAATATGCTCTAAACATAGATGTATCTAAATTAAATCAAGTCGATATAGATGATGAGTCGGTGACTGATAATCATAGAATGCTTAAAATTAATGAGCTGTATAATCGTATCGACACTTTCTCTCTTGCACTTACTAATAACTATAAAATATATAGAAGTAACCAGCATAGAACGTGGGCACCCAGTACTATGGATCGTACTGCTGCGTTAGATACCATTAGAGAAAATCCTAAAGATTTGCTTGCCAGCCTTAAAATATTTGACCAGCGTAGAGCACTAGATGTGGCGATGAGTAAAGTGCGCAGCCAGAAAGCAGCAGTTCAAAATAGAGAAGATCAAATTAAAGGTGAGAAATCTAGACTTGCAAAACATGAAATAGAAATTCACAAGAAATACGTGTTAGGTGTAGCCTGTATTATACTGTTTTTTATAGGTGCCCCACTAGGTGCAATTATAAGAAAAGGTGGTATGGGACTGCCACTAGTAGTCGCTACCTTATTCTTTTTAACCTATCATTTCATTGGTATTTTTGCAGAAAAAGCAGCTACTGAGGGCGCATTTCCTGCATGGTTAGGTGCATGGTTGAGTACATTTATTCTATTCCCTATAGGTATCTACCTTACCTACAGAGCAACGACAGACCAGGGTATCTTTAGTAATGAATTCAGCTTTAAGAAGCTGTTCTCAAAGTTTAAAAAACGCCCAAAATCGCCTCACGCTGCAGCTTAATCATTATCTTTGTAAGGAAGTCTTAAATACTTAAATAATCATATTTAAGATGTTTTTTTAAATCAATAACTCCTTATGATTACTCAAGAAAAAGCCGCTCCTACCTTTCAATTAGACCGCATAGAAGATGCTATAGAAGATATAAAAAATGGTAAAGCCATTATAGTTGTAGATGATGAAAATCGTGAGAACGAGGGTGACTTTGTTGCCAGCGCTAGATCTGCAACACCAGAATTAGTGAATTTTATGGCCACACATGGGCGTGGATTAATTTGCGCACCTATTACCGCATCTAGATGTAAAGAACTAGATCTAGCCATGATGGTAGTAAATAATTCTGATCCTATGGAAACGGCTTTTACTGTTTCAGTAGATTTAAGAGGTCACGGTGTGACCACTGGAATAAGTGCGGGAGATAGAGCTTTAACTCTACAAGCGATCATTGATAAAGACACACAACCACACGATTTAAGTAAACCTGGACATATTTTTCCTCTTAAGGCAAAAGATGGCGGTGTTCTAAGAAGAACAGGACATACAGAGGCAGCCATTGATTTTGCAAGACTTGCTGGTCATGAACCTGCAGGGTTTATAGTAGAAATCATGAATGAAGATGGTAGCATGGCACGTCTACCACAATTAATAGAAGTAGCAAAAAAACACAACCTTAAATTAGTATCTATAGAAGATCTTGTTGCTTACAGGATGAAACATGATAGCCTTATCGTTAAGAAAGAAGACTTTATGTTAAAAACACGTTTTGGTGAGTACCGTTTACGTGCATATCAACAAACAACTAACGATCAAATTCACATAGCACTTACTCTAGGTGATTGGGAAAAAGAAGAAACCGTTCTTACACGTATGAATTCTACACAGGTAAATAATGACCTATTCTCTACCCTTACTAGCGATGCCGACAGAAAGATAGACGCAATGTTTAATCAATTAAACAAAGAAGGGAAAGGCGCGATAGTATTCATTAACCAGCAGTTTGAGCCAGAAAACATGTTAGGTAGATTAGAAGAGCTTAAAGATCTACAAGAAAACGGTGGTATTAAAGCTCCTAGACGCAATCTTGATAATAAAGATTATGGAATAGGCGCGCAAATACTTCATGATTTAGACATTACTAAAATTAAGTTGATGACTAACTCTGAGCAAAGTAAACGCATAGGAATTATAGGTTATGGATTAGAAATCATGGATACCATATCTTATTAGTTTAATTAAAATACCGCTTTCGCGAAAGCGATACCAACATCATGGCATTTAATAAAATAACAGAGCAAGATTCTCATTACAATCATCTAGAAAAGATGAGTCCTGGAGAGTTATTAAGTAGTATTAATGAACAAGATCAAACAGTAGCAATTGCTGTAGAAAAGGTAATACCACTTATTGAGTCACTCGTAATAGAAATTGTTTCTAAAATGAAAACTGGTGGCCGTCTATTTTATATAGGCGCCGGAACTAGTGGTCGATTAGGTGTACTAGACGCTAGTGAATGTCCACCGACATTCGGTGTTTCTTATGATAAAATCATAGGTATTATTGCCGGTGGTGATACAGCAATTAGAAAAGCTGTAGAAAATGCTGAAGATGATGAAAAACAAGCATTTAAAGATCTAGAAAACTACCAAATAACTAATAAAGATGTAGTTATAGGAATAGCCGCTAGCGGCACTACACCATATGTCATAGGCGGTCTAGAAAGTTGCAATAAAATGGGAATTACCACTGGATGCATTACTTGTAATCCAGGCAGTCCATTAGATCAAGTTGCCACACATCCTATAGCAGTAATTGTAGGCCCTGAATTCATTACCGGCAGCAGCAGGATGAAAGCTGGTACAGCGCAAAAAATGATTCTTAACATGATCAGTACCAGTGTTATGATTCAATTAGGCCATATAAAAGGTAATAAAATGGTCGATATGCAGTTAAGTAATGATAAGCTAGTAGATCGAGGTACACGTATGATTATGGAAGCGACAGGTGTAAATTATGAAATTGCTAGAAAGTTATTAATCGATCATGGTAGTGTAAGAAACGCTATTGAACATCAAGGAATTTGTTAACATTATGTCGCAAACATCTACAGATAGAGAGGTCTTAGGTAAAGGAATTAAAAAGCTTGCTATAAGCGTACTTTTTCTATTTGCTGGCCCTATCCTTATATATATAGGAGCAGGGTCTGAACATCCTATTATTTTTTTAATGCCAGGAATAGCATTTGCATTACTGGCCATAGTATTTATATTTCAAGGAATCAATCTTATATTAGATTCTATGTTTAAATCAAATAAAACCAGATGATTAAAAGACACCTATTGCTAGCATTTCTCATAATTTTAACCAGCTGTAAAACAATCGAAAAGGAAAAAGAAGATAGCATTGAAGACAACACAGAAAACATATTATCTATTGAGGGCAAAGCCTCTAATCCAGAAGGAATAAATGGTGAAATCAATATTATGGGTTATTTTGTTGAACCTATAATAGGTGGAGAAATAGCTAATAATGGTACTTTTAAAATTGAATTACCTCAGGATTTTGATGCCATCACACGTAATTCTTTTAACACCTATAACTCTTCTCCTGATGCAGAATACAACCTAGAATTCACTAGCGCATTAGATAGTTTTCCAAATGCTAGCGAGCTAGATTTTACTGGTAAAAAAGAATTAATAGCCTATGCTGGTAAGTTCTTTAGATTTGAAATAATATCACCAGAAAAAACTCATTATATATTTTCTAGTTCGAGCAAAAACTTTGTGGACTACGCAGTTGGAAAAAGTGATGCTACTCCAGAAAAAGGATATCACTATTATTACATTTATGCCAAAGGTCCTATCTCTATCATAGGTGAACAAGTTTCAGAAAATCTTTTTGAAGATGACTCTAACGAAATTTATTCTAGAATAGATTCTTATCAATTAGACATTCAGGAAGGATGGAATTTAATTAAATACGAGGTACTTTCTTTAAAGAATAGCTCAACTGGAAAAGCTGCTATTACAGAAACTGAAGTATCTACAGAAGATTTAACAAGTACTAAAATGACCTGGCTGGTTGAATAGATCAAAAAAAGCACCTAAAAAAACGTTAAACGCATGTTAATGTCGACGAAATGTAATTGCTAAATTACTGTTTTTCAATTAATTATGTTTTTAAGTGTTGAAAATCGATTAAATAACACCTTAGAGCGAAAAAAACGACTATTTTAAACTCTAACTTTACTTTTATTGTAGTTTTGCCATGTAAAATAAACATGATGAAAAAACTATTACTTTTATTTATAGCCGCATTTACAATCGTTTCTTGTTCTGTAGAAGAGACTAATGAAGATAGAGCAGATCTTGTAGATGTAACAGCATTAAGCGAAGAAAGATTTATCAACTTTATGGAAGAAGACGCGTTATCTAACGGTTTAGTTCCTGAAGCAATTAATCCAGACGCATCTGTTTACCCTTATGATATCGAGTCTATTGTTGCTGTAAGTGATTTAAATAAATTATTACCTATTACTAACCCAGAATTTGGTAACTGTGTAGATCAAGATGGTATTGACCCTGCAACTGGAGAAAGCGCTCTTAACCTAAAAATAGCTAAAGTACAAGATGGTATTTTAGGAGGTCTTATAAGCAATAACACAAGATTTACATATACATTAGAATCAACAGATGGATGGTTTATTTACTCTGTATTTATGAATATCGATGAAGATTGTGATGATCTTCCGTTAAGTGCAGACGGTACTCCTAACGTATGTCGTTTCAACATTAGAAACTGTTTCGGTAGTAGAAAGACTAAAGTTACTTATACTTTTTCTGACAGCTGTATAGATGAATGTACTTGTAACTCTGTTTACGCTGTACTATACAGACTTAACAGTCATGGTTGTATCAGTGAAAGAAAAGGTATCTGGCTAGATGGTGATCAAGTTGGTGACTCAGTAGGTACTACTAACTCTTTCTGTAAAGATGATTGCGGGACAGGAGGAATCTCTAACGATAACTAGTATTGAATTATAAAGATTCAACTCTTACATAAATTTAAAAAGCGTCCTTGGGGACGCTTTTTTTTGTTTATAATATAATTAATCTAAAAAGAAACGTTTAGTTAAAGCATGATGCATTTTCGTAATTTTGAACTCTCTAAAAACACCATCTTGAAAAAACTTCTTTTCTTTATATTCATATCACTTTCATATACTACCATTGCACAGGAAACAGTAAATGATTCTTTAATTAATGTAACTGGTGGTCTAAGAGAAATTAATGAAGACCTTTTTCCTGGCGCGGTAATTTATTCTGGTAATGATAGAAAACAAGTATTTGTACAACACAAAGGCATAGAAATGTGGTGTGACCGAGCTGTTTTATATCAGAAAGATAACTTTATAAGAATATTTAGAAACGTACGTATACATCAAGGTGATTCTATAAAAATGAGCTCTGAATATGCAGAATATAATGGTACTTCTCAACTAGCATTTGCCAGTGGTGATGTTTTTATGAGAAACCCAGAGACGACACTCAAAACAGACACCTTATTCTTTGATCGTGCAAAGCAAGAAGCTTATTATAGAAGCGGCGGTACTGTAAAAGACACTGCTAGTACTTTAGAAAGCAGGATCGGACGTTATTTTATTAAAGAAAAACGTTATCAGTTTCTTGATGACGTAAAAGTGAGAAATCCAGAATATACCATAAATAGTAATCACCTTAACTTCTATACCGACACAGGACATACTAGAATGTATGGACCATCTACTATAAAAGGAAAAACTAGTACCGTATATTGTGAAAGAGGTTTTTATGACACTAGAAATGACGAAGGTTACTTTATAAAGAACTCCAGGATAGACTATAACAATAGAACAGTAATTGGAGATAGCCTTTACTTTAATAGAGGCAGGTCATTTGCAAGTGCAACTAACAATATAGTGGTAACCGACACAATAAATAAATCTATTATTAAAGGGCATTATGCAGAAGTGTATCGAGCAAAAGATTCTGTCTTTATAACTAAAAGAGCCGTTGCAATTTCTATTCAAGATCAAGATAGTGTATACATACATGCAGATAGACTCATGGTCACAGGTCCCGAAAATGATAGAATAGTAAGGGGTTTTTATGATGTACGTTTATTTAAAAGCAACCTTAGTGGTAGATGTGACTCGATAGTCACTAGGCAAAGTACTGGACTTACTAAAATGATTACTAAACCAGTGTTGTGGAGTGGTAACAGCCAGATGACAGGAGATAGCATACACATTCAAAGCAACACCTTAACAGAACGCCTGGACAGTTTGCACGTCTTCTATAATGCTTTTATAGTAGACCAAGATAGTAGCGGTGGTTTTAATCAAATAAAAGGAAAAGAACTTATTGGTAAATTCAATGATTCTAGTCAATTAGAAGTCGTCAATATTAATAAGAATGTTGAAAATTTAATCTATTCACGCAATGACAAACAAGAATTAATAGGTATAAACAAAGGTACTAGCGGTAGGATGGAGATTCTTTTTGAAAATAAAGAAATGACCGTTATCACAAATTATGATGATCCAGACGATAAGACATACCCTCCAGAAGAATTACCTGAAAATGCTCGAACTTTAAGAGGCTTTAAATGGCGAGGCGATGAAAGAATAATATCAAAAGAAGATCTTTTCAGAGGCAAACCAAAACCTGTTTTAACCCCAATTCAAGGGATACCATTACCTGATATCGAAGAGGATTTCTTCAAAAAAGAAACACCATTTAACATCAATAAGAACTCAAGATTAAAAGAAGAAGATCTTAAAACCAGATCTACAGATACTCCTGATGCTATAAAGGAAGAGAAAGAAAATGAAGGATGATTTTTATAAATACCAAGCACAAACCACACCCTATGCACCAGGAATAGAGATATCCAGTGCAAAGGGAAATTATATCTATGATAAATCTGGCAAGAAATATTTAGATATGGTTGCAGGTGTAAGTGCACTACCATTAGGACATTGTCACCCTGCCGTCGTAAAAGCGATAAAACAACAAGTAGATCAATATATGCATGTCATGGTTTATGGAGAGTATGCTCAAGAACCAGCTGTATTATTATGTAAAAAACTAGCCTCTCTCCTACCGGCTCCATTAGAAACCACTTATCTAGTAAATAGCGGTACCGAGGCGATAGAGGCCGCTATAAAACTAGCCCGAAAAGTAACTGGAAAATCTCAAATCATCGCTATGAGAAACGCCTATCACGGTAATACGTTAGGGTCACTGAGCCTAATGGATTTTGAAGAGCGCAAAGCACCTTTCAGACCTTTACTTCCAGGTATATCACATATCAATTTTAATTGCCTTCAAGATTTAAAGAAGATTAATAAAAATACCGCAGCTGTTATTATAGAAAGTATTCAAGGCGGTGCTGGCTTTAAAATACCTCATAAAATATGGGCACAAGAACTAAGTAAACGCTGTAAAGCAACAAATACCTTGCTCATTATAGACGAGATACAACCTGGTATAGGTCGCACAGGCAGCATGTTTTACTTCACTCAGTTAGACATTGTACCAGATATTGTCGTGACCGGCAAAGGACTCGCAGGAGGCCTTCCCATTGGCGCATTAACTGCGAGTAGAGAACATATGTCACAATTATCTAACTCACCCATTTTAGGACACATTACCACATTCGGAGGACATCCTGTAATCGCAGCGGCTGCACTAGCTACTTTACAAGAAGTTGAAAATGGTGGATACCTGTCAGAAATGTTAGATAAAGAGTTACGCTTTCGCGAAAGCTTAACACACAAAAACATTAAGGAAGTAAGAGGTAAAGGCCTTATGCTTATAGCTTTATTGCCCGATGATAAGTTTACAACTCAAATAGTAGAGGAATGTAGAAATCGCGGTGTGATTTTTTTCTTATTATTATTTGAAAAACGAGCTATCAGGATCACTCCACCGTATACTATAACAAATTCAGAAATAGAATTTGCATGTAAAACACTTATAGAAGTTACTGAAAACTTCTATTACAATTAACCCTAAAAGACTCTGTTTATAAGTTGTTGACAAGAGAAATCTTGTTTTTGCCTATAATTTGGCAAAAAAATTGAACTTAGTAAAACAAGAATTTTTAATATTCTATGTATGCATTTTGATTTAAATGGTGATGAAGGTTTGAGCATAAAAAAGTTTGAACTCATGTTAAAGTCCAATGAAGTTGGATTCTTTGACAGTGGAGAATTTGAAGAGATAATAGAACATTATCTCGATGAAGGAAAAATGGTTCTAGCCCGAAAAGCTATTAGTTTAGGTATATCACAGCATCCATCTTCTGCAAATTTGAAGCTATTCAAAGCAGAGATGTATATTTTTGACGATCAATTCTCTCAAGCCGAAGAGGTTCTTAATGAGTTATTTGAACTAGAACCTCAAAATGCCGAAGTTTACATACAAAAAGCTAATATTTTTTCTAAAACAGAAAGACATGATAAAGCGATACATCTACTCAAGATAGCTCTAGATTTAACACTAGATCAAGCAGATGTCTATAATCTTATAGGAATGGAATTTCTTTTTATAGAAGATTATTCAAATGCTAAGGTTAATTTTATGAAATGTCTCGAGCTAGATGACACAGATTACTCTGCTCTTTACAACATCATTTATTGTTTTGATTTTTTACAAGAACATCAACAGGCTATAGATTTTTTAAACTTATTCTTAAATAAAAACCCTTATAGCGAGGTAGCCTGGCACCAAGTAGGTAAGCAGTATTTTGACATAAAAATGTATGAAAAATCGCTAGCTGCTTTTGAATTTGCGATCATATCAGACGATCATTTTGTGGGTGCTTATTTAGAAAAAGGAAAGGTTCTTGAAAAACTAGGCAGGTATAATGAAGCAATAGAAAATTATCAAATTACTTTAAAACTCGATGACCCAACATCATTTGCTTACTTGCGATTAGGTAAATGCTTTGAAAAACTAGGCGTAGATGAAAAAGCCATACATTATTTTAAAGAAACCGTTAAAGAAGATCCTTTGCTAGATAAGGGATGGTTAGCCATAGTAAATTTTTACACCCAACGTCTCGATTTTCAAAAAGCATTAACTTATATTGAAAAAGCAACAGAAGTAGACAGCGACAATGCTTTGTATTGGACGAAGTATGCATCAATAAACAGAAGGCTCAATTTTATTGAAGAGGCAGAATACGGCTTCAGGAAAGCTATTGAATTAGGTAATTATGAACTCTCTACATGGATTGATAGATGTGACCTTCTATTATTTTTAGGCGAGTTAGATACCGCAATAGTAAATGTCGAAAATGGATTAGAATTTTACCCACAAGAAGCAGGACTTCTTTACAGAATTGCCGGACTTTATTTAAAAAGTGGTGATTTAATAAAAGGAAAGTTTCATTTACAAAATGCTTTAAAAAATAATGCGGGATACAAAACTATTCTAGAGGAACTATTCCCAAATGAATACCTACTTCTTGATGTTCAAAAATTATTAAATAATTAAATTATGTTTTTCTTTAACAAATCTGTTTTTTTAGTCGATTTCTTAGAAGACGTCGTTGATATTCACAATCACATACTACCAGGTATAGATGATGGATCAAAAGACCTAGAAACCACCTTAGAAATGATAGGAGCTTTTAAAGAATTAGGTTTTAGAAGTTGTATTGCAACACCTCATACCATGGAAGATTATTATGGGAATGATGCAAATGGGATAACTGAGAAATTTAATCAAACAAAATTAGCCTTAGACACAAGCAATCATAGAGGTTTTATTATTTCTACTGCTTCCGAATACATGATGGATGGTGAATTTGAAAACCTAATTGATACTAATAATTATTTATGTCTTCATAAGAACTACATCCTGACGGAGTTATCTTATTTTCAAAAACCTAACAACCTTGAGGAGTTAGTTTTTAAAATGTGTCAAAAAGATTTAAAACCTATACTAGCCCACCCAGAAAGATACCGATATATTAAATCAATAGACGCCTATCAAGACTTAAAAGATAGAGGATTTGAATTACAACTCAATTTACTTTCCTTAACAGAACATTATGGAGAAGATTCTTTTCAAAAAGCAAAATCACTTCTAGATAAAGGGATGTATGAGTTCATAGGAACAGATGCTCACAAGCCTTCACATTTAGAAAAAATAAAAACTATAAAAATTAAAAAGAATCAAATTGATTCAATAAAAAAGCTTGTGGAAAACCACAAGCTTATATTTAATATTTAATATAGGAAAATCTTATTCGAAAGATTTTCCTTTTGAAAATTTCTTTTTCAAGAGATCTAACCACGTTCTCTTTTCTTCTCCATAAGCATATCCATACTTATTACCATAACCAAAGTTAGCTAACTTAACGTTGTTTACAACTACCGCTACATTACTCAATTTCCCATCTTCAATAGTATCTTCAACAAATTCTAATAAAGAAGTGTCTGTATAATTTGCTCTTGTAACATAAGTTGTAACATCAGCATACTTATTAATCAATAATGTATCGGTTACCAATATAGTAGGTGCACTATCAATAATTACCAGATCATATAAAGACTTAGCTTCTTCAAATAAGTCCTTAGTTCTATCTTGCATCCACAATTCTGCAGGATTAGGTGGTATAGCACCAGAAAGAATGATATCGAGGTTAGGATTAACCTTAGAGGTCATTGCTAACTCTTCTACAGTCAGTTGATCATTTGTAAGGTATTCTGTAACCCCTTTTGTTCTCTTTGATACGTTAGGTAAATATCTATGTAATTGAGGGTTTCTAATATCACCACCTATAAGCAATACTTTCTTCCCAGAGTATGCAAATGTATTTGAAATGTTGTAAGAAACAAGTGTCTTCCCTTCACCCTTTATGGTAGAAGTTACCAAAATGATTTTAGTACCATCATGATTTAAAGCATTCAACTTATATTGAAGGTTAGTTCTAATGATTCTAAACGATTCTGCAAGTATAGATCTATCATTAGGAACAATATAATCTATGCTGTCTTTATCTAGCTTAGGTATTTCACCTAATATATTAGCATTAGGTAATCCTCTCTCTACATCATTTCTAGATTCTATTTTATTATAGAAAATGGATCTAGCATAGACAACTGCTCCAGGAAGTAATAGTCCCAACATAAACATAGCTAAATACACTACTTTAGGCTTTGGTGAAATAGGCTCTATCGGTGCTAACGCAAAATCAACAATCTTGGCTTTGGGTGCTGTAACTGCCAAAGATATTGCTGTTGTTTCTTTTTTCTCATTTAACAACAAGTAAATAGCTTCAACAACCTCCCTGTCTCTTTGAATATATCTATTTATCCTTTCATTTTCTGGTACCGTAGAGATTTTACCTGTCACAGAGTTTAGCTCCCTCATCAAACTATTTTTTTGTAGGTTGATAGAGTTAATAGAATTATTAAGAGATAAAAGAATGCTTTGTTTTAAGTCATCTATTTCTGATTTTAATCTAATCAAAACAGGATTCTCCTTCCCTGCATTCTCTTTATATCTAGAATATTCTTGAATAAGAGAATTATAATTAGCAGTAGCTTGTGAAATGCTTAAGTTTTTTACTCCATTTGTAATAGGTAAAAAGTCATAGTTACTATTTTGAAGCTTTCGTTCAATCGCCTCAGCTATTTCTAACTCCGTTTTAATTTCAACTAATTCACGTCCAATACCTGCTGAAGATTGTAAATTAAGAGCAGACTCTGTAACAAGATTAGTTAATTTCTCATTTGTTTTAAAACTTTCAATACCTCTTTCTAAACTGTCTAAATCTTTAAGAATATCAGCTAAACGTTCATCTATAAACTTTGCGGTGTTTTGAGCAACTTGATTTTTGTCTTTTATAGCATCTTCATTAAAAACATCAACAAGGTTATTTAGAACATCTTCCGCTCGCTCCCTTACAGGGTCGACTAACGTAATTTCTAGCACGCTTCCTCTTTTATCTGACTTTACAATATCTAATTTAGACCTTAAAGATTTAGTAACCTGCTCAACCGATTTTATAGTAACAAATATATCTTTCCAACTTTCATTAAAATCCACAGGCTTTGTAGATTTTCTAGAGTGGTTAAAGTCAGGCACAACAAGAAGATTTAAATCTTCCATTTCAAAAGAAGATCCATAATTTTGAGTTACATAATTAAAATCATCTGCAAACTTAATGTCAAAACTATTTTCATCTATATATCTAATAACTAAGTTGACAGATTTATCAATAGTAAAAGGTGTTGAATCATTTAAAATTGATAATTTGATTGGACTATTTTTATAAATATTAGTAGATTTAATATTTCCTGTGCGAGTATAAACTACATCTAAGTCTAAGTTTGCCACAACAGCATTGATTAAACGATTAGAATTTAAGATTTCTATCTCATTTTCAACCGTATTAAAGGAGCCACCTAATACATCAATATCACCTAAAGCAGACAATTCAGATAATCCTCCACCACTCTGCGTGTCCTTTATTAATATTTTAGTCGTTGCAAGATACTCTTTGCTAGCATATCTCAAATAAACAAAACCTAATAATGAAAAAATAAAAACACTAATTATAAACCACGGCCAATATCTTAAATATTGATTAATCTGATCTTTAAGTGAAGGAGCCTGATTAGTCTCTATGTTTGTAGTATTCATAAATTAATTTCTTGAAAGAATCACTATTAGTGATAGTAGAACAGAAGCTACCGAAACGTATAAAGAGGCGTTTCTATTAAAACCTGCTGCTTGTACTTGTGCATTATTAGGTTCCACTATGATCACATCATTTTGTTGAAGGTAGTAATATTCTGAGTCTATAAAATCAGATTTAGTAAGATCTAATTTATGGACCTTTTGAACACCATCCACATCTCTTAAAACGGTAATATTTTTTCTATTCCCATAAATAGTTAAATCCCCAGCCATACCTATAGCCTGAAGTAAAGTAATACGGTTGTAATCAAAATTATAATTTCCTGGTCGAGTCACCTCACCTAATACGGTGATCTTAAAATTAACAACTCTCAAGTCTACCGTTGCATCCTTAACATATTCTGCTCTCAATCTATTTTGAATAGTATCAGTTAAGTCTTTTCGGCTTATTCCTGCAGCCTTTATATCACCTAATAAAGGGAATGAAATATTACCTCCATTATTAACAAGGTAACCAAGTAGTTTATTTTGAGAAGTGATCGTCAACTCGTTATTAGCCGTTGGGTTAACTACTTGATTAAAAGGCTGTACTAGTTTCATGTTCTCGCTAGTTACAATAATTCTAAGAATATCATCCTTTTTTATAATGGACTCGTAATTCAATTCTCTTTCCGTTAACGCAGAGTCAATATCTTGAACATAAAGAATCTTATCTTTAGATACACAAGAGGTGACCAAAGCTACAAAGATTAATATTAAAGATGATTTAATTAAGATATTTTTCATTTTGCAAAGATACTTATTTCTATAATTTTACTTTCTTGTCTAGCAATTCAAATACACTGTTTTTACTAATAAATTCAGGCACCATTTGCTTTATTTTCATAACAACTAAATCATCATTAAAATTATGAGTTGCTGCTTCAATTTCTTTTAGATAATGTGTCACATTTTCATAACTGTAAGGTTCATCCTTAGCAATCATAATCTTTTGATGATGTGTCGGTAAGGTCTTAGAATCATCACTTAACAACTCTTCATATAATTTCTCACCAGGCCTCAAGCCTATAATTTTTATATCAATCTCATCATATGGTTTAAAGCCCGATAACTTGATCATACGTTCTGCAAGGTCCATAATACGTACCGGTTTCCCCATATCAAAAACAAAGATCTCACCTCCATTACCCATGGTACCAGCTTGCAACACGAGTTGACAAGCCTCTGGTATAGTCATGAAGTATCTTATAATATCTTGATGTGTCACTGTGACAGGACCGCCACTTTCTATCTGCTTTTTAAAATAAGGAATTACAGATCCATTGGATCCTAACACATTACCGAATCTTGTAGTAATAAACTTAGTAGTACCAGTAGAATGTTGCTGTAAGGATTGTACATAAATCTCTGCTGCTCTTTTACTAGCACCCATCACATTAGTTGGATTCACAGCCTTATCTGTACTAACCATTACAAATCGATCTATTCCTTTACTTACTGCAAGGTTTGCTAAATTAACAGTACCTAATATATTAACAAATACAGCTTCCCTAGGATTGGATTCAATCATTGGGACATGTTTATATGCTGCAGCATGAAAAACAACCGAAATATCATTAGCTTCAAATATACTTTCTAACCTCTCCCTACGCCTTACATCTGCAAGGATAAACTTATAAACTACGTTTGGAAACTTTTCTTTTAACTCTAACTCTAGATCATATAAAGGAGACTCGGCTTGATCTAATATAAGTACACACTTCGGATTATAATCAGAAACTTGTCTTACGATCTCACTTCCTATAGAACCTGCTCCACCAGTTATCAAGACAACTCTATCTTCTAAATAATTAGAAATCTGACTATCATCGAGGTGAATAGCCTCTCTCTCTAAAAGGTCTTCTATTTGAATTTCTTTAATCTTTGTACTAACATCTTCCTTATCTGTCCACTGTGTAATATCAGGAACATTAAATATTTTCAAATCATTTGCCAGCGCCTTATCCACCAACTCATTTTTTTGAGCCATGGATAATTGAGAGCCAGCGATAATAAGACCATTCACCTTCATAGGTGCGATTTTATCATAAAACTTACTACCATATTTAACAATAGGTTTTCCCAAAATCTTAATACGTTGATGATCGTTTTTAAAAGAGATAAAACCAGCTAGATTAAAACTTTGTGTCTTAGAAGTCGTTAATGCTTCAGCTAGAGCAATGCTATCATCATTTACCCCAACTATTAAAACATCATAAATTTTCTGTTTCCCATGAGACACAAAAGAATACAATCTCTTAACCATTACCCTAAATAACAACAAAGCAACAAAGGTAGTTGTCATGTTGATAATCAAAAATGGCATTAAAAATATTTTCTGATCATATATAAGATAATAGCCATAATTCACAACTACTATTACCGCAGTACTGGCTATACAAGCAAATGCTATTTTAAAAATATCTACAAAAGTACTGTGCCTAATAAGCCCAGAATATGTACTAAAAACAAAAAAAGAAGCTAAATAAACAAGCGTGAAGAATACTGCTTGTTGATAGATAGAAAGTACTTGATAAAAGCTGGTAGCTATATTTTCTACTACTAAAAATGAAATATAAAAAGATGCCACAACTAGAAAAACATCTATTGCGATTACCATCCATCGTGGCAAATACCTCAAATTTTTGAACTGTAGAGAATTATCTCCATTCCAAAAGATATGAGCCAATCTATTTTTAAAATATTCTATTTTCATTTTCCCTTGTTGCAAAAATAACACAAAAAAAAGGGCAATGCGTTAAACATTGCCCATAATTTATATAAGTTTCGCAGCTTGTTATTTGCGTAACAATTTTTTACCGCCTATCCATAAACCTGCAATTGCAGCAACTACTAGCCCTGGTAATGCTGCAACATCCTCTACTTCAGGATCAAACGCTGCTTGAGCATTTGTTACAACTGAAAATGTGACGATTACAAAAATTGTAAGTAAAATTTTATTTGTTTTCATCTTTAGTTTTTTATAATTCTCTTAGTTGTCGCTACTTTATCTTGTTCTACTTTTAACAAGTAAATTCCATTTTTTAGACTATTCATATTTGCAACTGTTTCATTACCGTTAGTCGATTCTTTTTGATAAGAAACAATAAGTTGACCTAATGTATTATAAATAGAAATTTTCACAGACTCACCTGCGATTAGGTTTCCGATAGTAACACTATCTCCGTTTACTGGATTAGGATATACTTGTACCGCTTCCGCGAAAGCGATATCACCAACAGACAATGTGCTGTTTAAAAACTTTAATTCAAATCTATTCTCATCCACACTTGCCGCGTTTGTAGTATCAAAACTAACAGAGACAAGATTACTACCAATTGCCATTAAAGTCTCCGTACCTAAGAAATGATCTACAAATAAAGTCTGTAGATTAGTTAATGTAATATTGATATCAAATGTGTAATCAGTAGAAGTTAAACCATTTAATTTCAACGGTATTAACTCATTATCTACTGGCTCAGAACGCTCCACAATACTTAATGAAGAATTCAAAGCCTCAATAGACAAGTTCTCATCAGGATTCTGAAGTTTTACAGCACCGTTTGCACTAACTGCACTTGATGCATTCAAATTAAATGATATTAAAACACCATCTCTAGCTTTACCTGATGCCAATTCTTGATCTGTATATAGAGAAACAGAAATCTGCTCATTTACATTAGAATTACGATAGGTATTAGTCGTTTCAAAGCTTGTTGACTTATAAGATTCTTTAAAAGAAATACTTGGTGCAAGTGCAGCAGCATTACTCCCATCTTCGGCAGTAGTAACAAAAAATGCCTGACCTGGTTGTACGAACTCACTAACTTCAGATGTTGCATTACTATTTCCTAATACAAAATTATGAGTCACATAAGCACCTCTTGTACCTATAGTTGGGTCCCAAGCATAATATTCACTTACATCGATATCCTCTGTATCAGCATCATTTAAAACGCTATTTAAATTCACTTGTGCTTGGTATGGATTACCTACAAAGTTAAAACCACCTTCTGTAGTCGACAAGCCAGACGTTGTGAAATCTCCTAAGTACAACGATCCTGTGGAAATCAAAGTAGTACTTGACGGTGCAGCACTAGCTGTTGTTAAAGAAACACTTCGATCTCCTCTTATCAAAACACGTATAGCATCACCTGCTGTTAAACTAGTAGAATTTGTAGCAGAAGTACTTTCCCAAATCTGTGTATCTTCATTAAAACTAAATGCAGATGGATTATTAGAACCAGACACATCAAAACCGTCAGCCATTGATCCACCTGTAATATGTGTACCATTTCCTGCTATATAACCTGCATCACCTACATTTAAACCACCTTGTTGCCAGTTATCATAAACACTTCCTGTCATATTCACAGAAGACCCTATAAATCTAAACGCTCTTTGAGCTGGATAAAACTGCTCTACTTTTACGTCTCCAGTTACTGTACCAGCGATCACCTCTCTTACTACAGCGCTTTTACTATCCATAGATTTCAAAGTCAAATTATCATTTGTTGCTAAATCTCCTGAAACTAATTTTAAGAAACCATTCAATTCAGTCGTATTGTTCAAATTCACATCACCTAATAAAGTTAATGATTCTAAAACTCCACTTAGAGCGATTTTTTGACTAGAAGGATTTGCAATTAACTGGATATTATCTAACGCTATCTCATCAGAAGAACCACCACCACTATCTACAGAAGACCATGCTAATACATAAGTATCGCCTGCAGCTATATTTAAACCTGTTAGATCCATTGCTATTGCATTGCGTTTCCATTCTTCAATAACATCTTGTCCTAGCATAGAAGAAAGTGCCGCATCAGTCACCTCAATAAGAGAAGATGTATCTGCACCGTGAGAAAATCTAAAATCATTTGCTCTATTCTCATTATCAAAAACATAAAAATCATAAGCTACAGATAAATCTGTAACTACAGCTCCTGTGTTGTTAGTAAACTGAAAGAAGATAGTACCAGGTGTAAAGTCACTACCTGTAGGTTGTACTCCTAAAGCATAATCTCCTGCAGCTACTTCAAATGCATATATACCACCACTTGAAACGCCACCGTCAGAAACTCCTTTTCCAAAATCATTACCTGACTGCTCATCTCCAAAGTTAGTTGCCCCATCTTGTAAACCTGTAATTGCAAAAGCGTCTGCATCTAACTGACCTGCAGCAGGGTTTAAAGCAAATCCTGAACCATCAAATACTCCATTATTAACATGAAGTACTGTATTATCAAAATCAATAACATAAGCCGTATCCACAGCGCCTATTTGAAGACCTTGTGGTTGTGGATCTACAACAGCATAACTACTTTCTGCACTAGTAGTAGCTGCAGGTGTAGAATTAGCATCTATAGCAACTATTTGATAAAATACCGTTGTACCATCTACTTGTGCTGGGATAGTTGCCTGATAGGTATCACCACTAGATAATACCATAGCTACAGGAGTCTGATCATAAATACCAGAAGCAAAACCATATTGCAGTTCTACACTATTCAAACCATCTGCATCAGTAACATCTACATTTACCGTCACCACATCGGTAGAAGTTGGAGCAACTGGACTATTTGAGATATTTGCTATTGAAGGTGCAAGATTTGCACTGGCTGGTAAGGTAGTAATCTCTATTTCTTCCACTACCCATTCTTCAGCACCTAATCCTGTGTTATCATATAAAAATGCTATATAAGCCTGACCTTGAATAGCAGAAGCATCAACCATTGTTGTAGAAGATGCAGAAGCTGAATTACTTGAAGAAGTATTATTAGGATCAAAAACTAGTTCTGTCCAAGTAGCCATAGTTGGATCTCCCGATCCATCATAATCTGTAGAATATCTCAATAAGAATTCTCCTGCTTCATTTATACTATTACCAAAACGTTCTGAAGTGGTTACTTCTATTTGATTAAGACTTGCTACTGTAGGGAAATCGACAGGAACTTCTGTAATTAACCAATCTATATCTTCCGTACCACCAAAACCATTCATAGTATAAGCTCCAGAACTACAAACCCATACATCATCACCAGCTTGATCAAAAGCGACCCATTTATTATCAACACAATCATCAAAACTCTCTGTATAAGGTAAAGAAATAGGTGCAATATCATCTTCTAAAACCGTTAGTGTAAATGTATTATTTGTACCAGCAGCAGCCATATCGCCACCCACTATATTTTGAATCTCAAAAGTAAAATCTTTATCTAGTTCTTCAATCATATCATCAGTAACCGTTACCGTCACGATTTGATTCATTGAACTACCTGCAGGAAATGTAACCGATTGAGTAGTATAATTATTAATACTACTAGCCGTACCAGATGTAAGAACAACATCTGCCGTGGTAGCATTACTTGTAGACTCATTAGAAATAGAAACCGTAAGATCTACAGTACCAGCATCTTCATTTACCGTTAAAGAGTTAGGATCAAACTGTAGTGATGTCGTTGCTGGGCCAGCAGTCATGTAAGTAACATCAAAAGTATCTATATAGATTCTGTTTCCACTACCACTCTCTCGTTGAAAAAATTCTACTTGAGAAAGTCCATTGATTCCATTTATACTATAAGTACTACCACCTGCAACATTTATAGTTGTACCACTGTCCACAATAAATCCAGCATCTCCTATTCTAGATGAAGCATTTACGGTAACATCAGTGATAACTACTCCATTATTAGCATAAATCACAATAGAACCTCCTTTAGTATCACTTTGGTAAAGTCTCAATTGACTACTAAAGATTCCTGGATTTGAAGATCCTGAATTTTTAAAACTCCCAAAACCAATATTTGCGTCGAGAGCAACTCCTGGTGCAGCAGAATTCAAGCCGGCAGAAGCTCCTGAACTTGAAAAATCATAAGAAACGGTGGTCTGACCATTTGAAATGATTGCGGCACAAAACGCCACTAATAGTAATATTTTTTTCATAATATTTATTTAAGGTCGTAAAAGTAATTCCATTATCTTTTCATAGGAATTTACTTAGATTAACTCTTCGTTAAGATATGAAATATGCCTGCAAAAAAAATGGATCAAGAATCCACATAGAAACACCTCTTTGTCGCACAAAAAGATGCTTTCAACTATTGATCCGATATAACAGTAATACAGCCGGCGTTTTGAAACACCAGCTGTATTCATATGTAAAAAATATAAGCGTTTTATTTGCTGAATAAAGTCTTTATGGAAACAGAGATTCTATCTCTATCTACATCAGTTAAATTAGAACCAGACGGCAAGCACAATCCATTTTCAAATAAAGTTTCACAAACTTTATTACCATAATAAGGATAATCCTTATAAAGTGGTTGCATGTGCATAGGCTTCCATAAGGGTCTAGATTCTATGTTATCCTTTTCTAGAGCGAGTCTTATATCTTCTCTAGTGATACCACCTGTTTTTGATGCGTCTACTAGAATAGCACTCAACCAGTGGTTAGAGCGTACCGTATTATCTTGCTCTTTAAGCACCTCAATACCTTCAATGTTTTTAAAAATATCTTGATAAAAGGCGTTCATAGCTCTTCTTAAGTCGATATGTTTATCAAGAACTTCCATTTGTCCTCTACCTATACCAGCGCTTATGTTACTCATGCGATAGTTATAACCTACCTCACTATGTTGATAATGTGGCGCCGCATCACGAGCTTGTGTTGCTAGAAAAATGGCCTTATCTTTTACTTCTTTGGTCTTACATACCATGGCACCACCACCACTAGTGGTTATAATTTTATTGCCATTGAAACTCAATATTCCATAGTCACCAAAAGTTCCACATTTCTGACCTTTGTAAGTACTTCCTAAAGCCTCTGCACTGTCTTCTATAATTGGTATTTGTTTCGCTTTCGCGAAAGCGTGAATCTCATCAACCATATACGGCATACCATATAAATGTACCGCTAGAATGGCTTTGGGCTTTTTACCGTTTGCAATGCGATCTTCTACAGCCTGCATCAATGCTTGTGGACACATATTCCAAGTTTGCTCTTCACTATCTACCATAATAGGAATAGCACCTAAATACAGTACTGGATTTGTAGTACCACAAAAAGTAAAGCTTTGACAAATCACCTCGTCACCTGGACCTACACCAGCCTGAACAAGCGCTAGGTGTATAGCAGCAGTACCACTACTTAGGGCAGCCACATGAGAATCCTGACCTTGATAAGATTCTAAATCCTTTTCAAAACCAGTAACGTTAGGTCCTAATGGAGCGACCCAATTGGTATCAAAAGCTTCTTTTACAAATCCGCGTTCTGCACCACCCATGTGTGGTGAAGAAAGCCATATTTTATCATTCATTCTTTACTTAATTAAAAGGTGATTAAAGTTTCTTTACTACTATCTCTCTTACTAAAATAGCTTTTCTCAATCTGTTTTGTTCATCTCTATTTCTAAAATCGCTATAAACGAGTAAAAATGAATTTTCCGAAGTCGGTATAATTCCTGTATAGCCACAAGAAACCTGACCTCTCAACCCTTTATATTTTAACATTTCAAAAGGTTCTGTCCATTTGATTCCATCACCCTCTGCATTAAAACGAATTTGAACACCTGGTCTTCCTGATGTTAAGACTAAGACACCATTCTCTAGTTTTAACAATTGAGGTAAAACACCATTAGGGGTGATTTTACGTGGCGAAGACCATGTCTTACCTAAATCTTTAGACTTTGCCGCATACATAGGGGCAGTTTTAATACCTAAGGAAGATCTAAATATGGTTATGAGACTACCGTCTTCTAAAACTTCTAAGCTAGGCTCTGTAAATTCCTGTGGCACATCTTTGTTATCTAACTCCTTTTTTAGAGGACTTATACTGCCTTGATAACTCCATGATTCTCCATTGTCATCTGACTTGTAAAATACTATAGAACTATTAGTAACACAATTATTTTCAGTTTTAAGATAACCTGGATACATTGCTTTGATTAAAATTCCGTTTTCTAATTTCAATAAGGGTCCCCACATTATATTAGGTATTTTACCTCCTATGTTATAGATAAGACGTTTATCATTTTCTAATACAATTTTTTCCTTCTCAAACTTACCAGAATCTTTATTATATTTAATAACGTCTTTTTCTAATAGACTCTTAGGAATAGTATCTAAATCATAAAATTGATAATTGGTCTTACTATAATTAGTTCGCGTTTCAAATGGCAACGCGTTAATAGGTAAAAGGGAGTCATTCTTATAATTAGAGAGAAATTTAATATAATTACCATTATTTAATTTTACTCCAGGAATTACTGGCCTTTCAGCCCATCTAAAAGTCCACTTTTTACCAAGGTCACTGGAGTATTTCCAACCACTTTTAAATTGAACACCTGATTTATCAGGGTTCATTCTCCAGGTTATAGCTAGCTCATCATCTACAGTTTTAAACAACTTAGGAAATTGAACAAATCCCCAAGACTGTGTTTTTTTTGCTTCATAGACTTTTACCTTTTTACCAAATTCAATTTGAAGAATATCTTCTTCATCCCTCTGGTAGACTACCGAAGTCGCTAAATTAGCCAAAGGCCCCATAATTACATTATCATCTCCTATGTCATGAACACGTTCCTTCCATACATATGAAAACACTTCTTCTTGTGCAGACGAACTAACAACTACAAAAAGTAGAACAAAAATTAATATGCCTCTCATAAAGAATCTCTTTTAGTACCTTCAAAAGTTTCTACCGTTGCACTAGTTGCAGAATTTATATCCTTTCTATTTATTACTTTTTTGATAGTTTTAAACACAATTTTCACATCTAATAAGAAGGAAATATGATCCACATACCACACATCTAGTTCAAATTTCTTTTCCCAAGTTATCATATTACGACCATTAACCTGAGCCCAACCTGTTATACCCGGCTTAACGTCATGTCTCCTAGATTGAAAATCAGTATAAAGAGGTATATACTTTACTAACAATGGCCTAGGTCCTATTATAGACATATCACCTTTTAAAACATTTAATAACTGTGGTAACTCGTCTAATGATGTAGACCTAATTAATTTCCCTATAGTTGTTAGACGATCGGCGTCAGGTAATAATTCTCCTTTTTCGTCACGATCATTTGTCATAGTTTTAAATTTTAAAATTTGAAACACCTTGTTATTCTTTCCTGGTCGTTTCTGTTTAAAAAATATACTACCGTCGGTTTTAATTTTAATAAGTAAAGCGACTAAAACAAATATAGGAGAGAGAATCAATAAACTGATAAATGCGATTATGAAATCTCCGGCAGGCTTAATAATGTTCTTGTACATATAATTATTCTTAATTTAGAACTATTTGTCCTTTATTATTCACCACTACACCTTCCTTAATTATTTTTGCAGGATTACCTACAACAACAGTATGACTAGGAAAGCTTTTGGTTACTACAGATCCCGCACCAACAACCACATGATCACCTAGAATAACACCTGGTAAAATAATTGCCTTAACCCCAATAATACAATTGTCACCTATCACTGTATCTACTTTTAAAGATCTACTATGATCATGACTTAAAACTAAAGCACCAGCCAGAACCCAAGTATGAGCTCCTATGTTAATACCTTTGGGATTTATACTTTTATCTAACTGAGCCTTATAAGAAATAACAGACTTAAGATCTATATTCATACCGTATACTGTTCTCAAAAACCTTGGATAGATTGAGGATACTATATTCCAAACGAATTTTCTCATAAATATTTTCTAAAGATTACTGGATAGTTCTACGATAATATCTTTTAAAGAAGTGGTTTCATTAAATCCCAAATTTTTAATTTTGGAAGAATCGATCATAGAAGATAAAACCTCATTTTCTACACTTACTGGAGGGAAAGAAAATACACTAGGTTGCTTTAAAGTATTCCCTATAGCTATACAAAATTCTTTTATTGATATATTTTCTCCTCCTAAATTATACACAGCAGAAAGAGGTGAAAATTCTGACTTTTCTACCAAAAAGTTTATGCCATTCACTACATCATTTACATGAACTAAATTTGTAGTATTACTACCGCCTATTACTTCCATAGGATCATTATTTATAGACGACTGAACTAATTTTCCGAAAAAACCAGCTGTTCCCGGAATCTTAGGGTCTATTATTCTAGCTGCTCTTATCGATGATACTTGAACACGAGGTAAATATGTTTTTAAACTATTAAAAAAATCTTCTATGATTTTCTTTTGGAAACCATAAGTGGTTAACATACTGACTTCATCTTCTTCTACCTTTTCTTTGACTAAAGTCTGGTCATAAACGGATTGAGAAGAAATATTAATTACTGTACTTATATTTGCTTTTACAATCTTAGGTATGAGGTTATAGATATAACTAATAGCATCAAATTTTAAAGGATCCTTATGAAATGCTAGTGCACTTACAAAGTTAACCAAAACGTCTGACTGAGCTAAAAAGGATTGAGTAGACGGACTATTACTTTCTACTAATTGAACGTTTTTAACGTCACTAAATAATTTTTGATATTTAGCCTTTGACTCATCGCGGTAAGCGATATAAATAAACTTATATTTTTTTTGATTATTTAAAACAAAACGTAATCCTAAATTACTACCAGCTCCTAGAATAAATAAAACATCTCTCTTTTTATCTATTTTAGGCAACGTAGTACAACCTACCTGCCTCGCCCCTACTTTATTATAGGCATATTTTTTTAATTCAACAGTAGGCAATTCAAGAAAGTTATTTACAAGAAATTCAACTTCATTAAATCCTAATTGTGAACGATTACCTGTTATACCAGTAAAACGCATGTTCATTTCAAAAAAGAAAATATCATTTTCTGTAATTCTACCTTGAATGTTAACAGGTCCTACAACCGCATATTTTTTAAATATAGGTACAAATTTCATTACTTGATCCATGTAGTCAAAACTATCAGGATCAATAGGCTCTATATAAATGGGTACACCGCTTTTAAGGGTATTTCTAGATATGAATAACCCACGCAATTCTGACTCCTTATCAAAAACAAACTGAATAGATATTTCAGACAATTGCGTTAAAACACCTTTTTCTACTGCCTTTTTTATTTTTAAATAATTAGAGTCTAGTTTCTCAGGAAAAAGATAAGGCTGTATGATATCTTCTCCATTTAACCCTACTAGATCCTCTAATTTATTAATAATGGAAATACCTTGTGATGCAGACCCTCCAGAAGGTTTAACTATTGCAGGAATAATAGCTTCATTTGGATTTTCTAAGAATTCATCAACTCTTAATGTCGGTACTATATTACATCCCTTCGGGGCGAAGAAGTTATACCATTCTTGTTTATCTCTACTAACCTCTATAAGATCTGATAATGAAACTAGCACTTTAAGTCCAGCTGCATTAAAGCGATCTATTAAATTAGAAAACAAGGCTAGCTCATGATCATGCCCAGGTATGATTAGATCTATTTCTAATTCAATACTTTTTGAAATTAAAACATCTATATAATTATCATCATATATGCCAGGAACTTCAAAGAATTCATCACAAAAGGTTCTTGCCATGACATTTAAATTACCATCGCAACCTATGAGATAATGTTCTCTTCTTAAGTTAAGCGCATCTAAAACAGATTGACCAACTCCAGATCCAGCGCATGTGATTAATATCTTTGCCATTATTTAGTATTTATTTAGAACTTCTCTTTTAAAGAGTTCGTTATTAAAAAAAGAAAAAGCTTTCAAAGTGTCATTTACTAAACTTTGTTCATTTAGTAATGAGTTGAGATCACCATCTTGAGTGATAATATGAAAAAAACCATTGTAATTTTCACTGTCTTTTTTCATTTGAAAACCAGTTTGAAGTATACCTACAGGTTTATTTTGATTTAAAGCTTCATGCAATACAGTCGACTTAACTCCCAAAACGTACTGATATTTTTGTATTGCTACTATTGAATCTATTGATGTCTCATCTAGAAATATATTTTCAATAGATTTAATGCATTCTAACTGTTCACTATTTAAACGTTCTTGTGGATGTAGTCGTATATAAAAATTAAAACTTCTGTATTTATCTGCATAAATAATAATAGACTGTAAAACAAACTCAGTATGAGAAGGGCTAGAAACAACTAGAACGCTGTTATTCAAAGGTACAATTTTATCTAATTGTTTATTAGACAACCATACTGAATAAGCCCAACCTATATTAATAATTTTCTCTTTTGGCATACCAAAACTACTGGCATTCCATAACGTACCAAAGCTTAAAAACATATCGGGATCTATCATTTTATGATAAGGACCACTATACAAAGCAGTGGCACCATCTGTGGCGCCATGTTGAAGTTCAAAAACTTTAACTCCTTTTTTCTTTGCTGCATAAATAATTGGATTAAAAACATATCTACTAACCACAACTATTCTTTTAGGGACTATTAAGTATAGGTACAGTTTTGCAAAACAGTTTTTTATCCAAAAAGTTCCAATAGTTAAAAATGTTTTAAGATAAAATGAAAAAGAAATAGTATAAATTAATTCAACCTTGTGCTTAAGAACTCTTACCTTATTTAAATAAAGTAAGGCTATAAAAGGTAATATAAAAACACTTAACAATATGGATGTGTAAAACTCAAAATCTGAATAACACACATTTTTCTCATGAATTCTTGGTGTGAAATGTTTACCTGAATTATTATTTTGTATAACTAAATATTCATTCTCTTCTAAAGCTATGTCAATTATTGGATCTGAAAATTTATCTAGATAAATACCATTAAAATTTGTTAATCTAGGAAAAGCGAAGAATAGAGTATCTTTTCTACTGGATTTAAATATAAGTTTCAGAAAATGACTAAATGAGAGCAAAAAATATTTTAAAACCTCGAGTATTGTTATCTTTTTAGTTTTAGTATCATTTTTGAAACCAACTTTTTTAGATAAAAATGCAACACGATAATTAAAACGTATTAATCTCCAAATAGGTAGATCTGTTCCTATTGTTATATCATTTAAGCTATTCTTACTCTCCTCTTGAAGTAAGAACTCTATTTGTTCTACTAATGGTTTATCCTTAATCATATATCATTAATCTCTATTGCTGGATGCATCATTTTTTTCTTTTTAAAAGTCATGAAAATTAATGAAATCACTAAAAAATCATAGAGTGAAAGAAATAATACAGTGTCCGTGTAAGCTCTTAATAAAATAGCCAACAAGATTAATGCATAAAATCTATTTGAATAAAGAAGCTTTAAAAAAGAAATTATGAGAGTGGGTACAATCAAGAAAAAGAAAACACCAAAATAATGGTGTAATCTAATATAACTATTATGAGGATTTAATCCATAATGCAAAAACCATGGATTTTTGCCATAATTATAACCGATATAATAAAATAAATCGTTTTTGTTTAAATGAACAAAATACTCTCTCATTAAAATATCTCTAGCAGGAGAATCTAACCCATTATCACTAAATTTCTTAAAAAATGAAATACCATAAATCATATTAAGCAAATATTGTCCTTGAGCAATTACAACAACAATAAATGGTATTATAAAGCTAGCTAAAACTAAGTATTTTTTAACTTTAGTCATAGCACTCCAATTAATTAAAAAAACAGCAGCTAAAAGAACTAAAGAGCAGCCTATACCAGAACGACCAAATGCTAAAATAGAAAATAAAACAGTTAATATGGCAGGCACTATTCTAACCTTTTCTCTTTGTCTATACTGGACAATAGCTAAAACGGACGCATTCATAATCAAAACTACGGATACATAGTTGGGACTCATTTCACTAAAAATACCTTCCATTGTTCTAAAACGAGCAAAATGGACAGCCATAAAAGCAATTGCTAAATAAAAAGGAATTTTTATTTTTTTTGTATCAAAGACCTTATTTATAAAAAAATGAGCCATGACAGGCGCTGCCAAAATATAAAGCACAAATGGAGTGAAGTTACCTGAGGTTACTTGGATTAACACAACACCAAAAAACATAACAATAAAATATATAATCCACTTTGATCTTAAAAAAGAATCTACAGCATTAATGTTACCTAAACTTAGAAAGCAAATCAACATCACTAACGGAAACAAGACCAACCTTAAACTATCGCCAACGACATAATATAAGAAGGAAATAACCATATAGGCTATTAATAATGTTGTATTTTTTTTTACAGTATTCAATGAAGGTGTATTAATCAAGGTTAATAATGTCTGGTTTAGACAACATAGTTTTTAAAGTTGTAATTAACTTCAAAAGCTCCTTTTTATTTAGGACTGCAAATATAATTAAAGGTATAGTAGTAATAGCCCAATTTCCATAAACAACAACTACCACTGCAAGAATATATGGAATAAGAAGTTTTATCGGAAAAAATTCTAAAATGTAATTAGAATTGGACCTTTTAATCCCAAGATATTTCAAAGCAAATTTAGCCGTTAAATAACCATATAAAGTATAAGACAGCATAGTGGCAATTATTACATACTCGTAATTCACTTTAAAAATTAGAACTAAAATAAGCGATATAATAACATTAACGATTAAGCAACTGAAGGTTAATGCAGCTATTAACTTATCCTTATTTTGAGCTAAAAGATATGACCCATACCCAAAAGATATCGTGTAAAGTATAACAGCTAAAGAAGTTAATTGTAACGCTCCAGTAGCATCTTTATAATCTTCTAAAAACATAGTGAAAAATGGAAATATAGGTAACGCAATAAATACTAAAAGAAATGCCAAAGTAACATAACTGTTTCTCAAGCTACTAATTATCTTATGTATTTTAACATTATCAGTTCCTTTTAGTTTATCTATTACCTTAGGAAAAATGACAAATGAGATCGCTTGTAAAAATAGTAGGATAGCATTTGCTAAAGAAAACGAGAATGAAAACAAGCCAAACTCGTCAACATTATAAAAAACACTAATTACTGTTCGAATAGAAATAATGATTAGATAGAAACATATATTGTATATGAATAAATACATTCCTTTTTTAAGAATCTCTAAAATAATTAGTTTATCATATTTTCCGATTACAGAAACTTTATTTTGCAAAATAAAAACCAAGAGAGCTATAACATTTCCTCCAACGTAAGCACCTAATAAATAGTTTAACAAATACCTTTCAGATTCGAAAAAAATAAAAAAAGCAACCAGCAAAGGAATTATAGTTTGATAAATAGCTATCTCCGACAAACGGTTTTTGATTCTATACAAAGTCATCAATAAAGTATTGATATGAGTAAGTATAGCTATTAAGCACACCCAATAAAACATACTTCCTATCTCGTATTTATCAAATAGGGAGATACCATAATAATAATAATAAACACCCATCAAAATAATGGCAAGAAACAGGAATGATAGGCAAATAAACGCATTATAGGCATAATTTACCGACCTTTCTTTATCATTTCTATTTTGTACAATTAGAATATTAACAGCATTAGATATGCCCAAATTGATCACTCTAAAATAATTAAGTAATAACAATATGAATCCCCAAATTCCAAAATAATAAGGTCCTAGCTTAGTTGCAATAAATATAGAGCTAGCAAATTGAATAAAATAAGTAAAATACCGAGAAAATAAATAACCTACAAATCTATTTTTCAATGCTTTTGAAACAAAATCAAGCATCAATTTAGTCTTGTATTAGATCAAAAGATAAAGGAGTTCCTGCACTAACATTTTTAGTAAATGTTTTACCAATTACTTCACTATAGTACTGAGGATGTAACCCATTTCCAGGTCTTACAGATTTAATATTCTCTGTAGAAATAACATCACCTGAATTAACATTACTAGAAACAAAAAGAGATCTTCTTCTAAGTTTATTTCTATCTGTTAAATTATATGTTATATCACCTAATACTTCTGACGCTTCTCTAACACCTTTTACCATATTTTTGAATTCCTCTGGCTCCAAAGAAAATGCAGCGTCTATACCTCCGCTTTCTCTATCTAAAACAATATGTTTTTCTATCACTTGAGCTCCTAATACGGTAGCAGCTATAGGAAGCGTGGAACCAAAAGTATGATCAGACAAACCTACCTTGACACCAAAAGTTTCTGCCAAATTATTCATTGTTTTAAGGTTTGCCATAGAAATTGGAGCTGGATACTCCGATGTGCATTTGAGTAAGGTTATATCATTATTACCAGCATTTCTACATGTATTAACAGCCAAATCAATATCCTCTAAGGCCGCCATACCAGTTGAAATTATCATAGGCTTACCTTTTTCGGCTACATATTTTATTAATGGAATGTCTGTGATTTCAGGAGAAGCTATTTTATACAAAGGGACGTCTAGAGTTTCTAAAAAATCTACAGCATTAAAATCAAAAGGAGAAGAAAAGAATACCATACCTAATTTCTCTGTATATTCCTTAAGGGTGATATGCCATTCATATGGCAAACTACCTTTTTCATAAAGTTCATAGAGTGTTTTACCTTTCCAAAGACCATCTTTACGAGGTCCAAAATACTCATTATCAACATTCAATGTTAGAGAATCTGCAGTATACGTTTGAACTTTGACAGCATCTGCTCCTGTATCTGCAATTGCATCGATTGTTTTCAAAGCTAAATCTAAATTGTTATTATGATTTGCTGATAACTCTGCTATTATAAAAACTTTATTATTCATAATTTTATTTTGTGTAGTTTGTAATGATTTCAATCACACGCTCAAAACCATTTCGATCCAAAGTATTTTGAGACCTTTCGCTTAATACCTTTCGATATTCTATATTATCTTTTAATATATTAATGTTTTCCAAAAGCACTTCCATACTTAATAGTTCAATATTTCCCAAATCAACTATTGCATTCGTCTTCTCACACAACAATTTAGAAGCATTTGCATTACTTTGCTGATGTCCAAAACTTATAATAGGCATTCCTAAAACCATAAATTCATAGGTGCTAACCCCAAAAGAAGAGACTAAAGCATCATTCTTTAAAATTTCATGATGATCAAAACTTTCAAAGGCTATGTTATGAGGTAAAGTTTTTGGAATATTTTCTTTAAACACATAATTAGATCCATAGTAGAAGGTATAGTCTATTAATGAATCTACACTTTGATTAAGTAAAGAAAATAATTTTAATAATACATTATTAGGATCACTACCCCCTGCTATAATTCCTACTTTGAAATTATCTTTTGTTGGTTCAATTACTTTTACTGGAATATCCTGTATAATTTCGTTATATAAGAAATAATTTAATCCTGAAAAAATAATTGTTTCTTTGTCTTCAAACGGCTCGTAAAACTCCTTTTCTTTTGATATTACTGGTAAAATAAAAACATCACTAAACTCCTTTCCTATACCATAATTTTGATAAAAAACAATTTTAGTCTTATCCAATAAACCTGATAAATCTTGGCTTGAATAATCAATAATACCGTCTACATATAGAACTTTTACTTGATTTTCATTACAAAATTCAACAGTTTTTTTATGTATTACATCCTTATCAAATCCAAAGTGATCAAATTCAAAATCTGAAATTTCATTCCAAAAAAAGGATTTCAAGTGCACAAAAACGATATTATATCCTAATAACTTCATTTTTTTTGCAAGACTCCAACTTCTATAGAAATGTCCTAAACCTATTTCACCACCAGCATCTACTCTAAAAACTAATTGACTATCGGACACTACCTATGGACTTTGCTGGATTACCGACAACTTTTCCATAATCATCAACATCTCTAATTATAACCGAACCAATTCCTGATACTGACCACTTACCTAATGAAACAAATTCTAGCGTGGTTGCATTTGTACCTAGATAAGCTCCTTCTTTCAGAACAACATCAGCACCTATACAAGCGTTGTTTGCCACATAACTATAGTCTTCTAGGGTTGATCCATGTCCGATTAAAGACTGTGCGTATATTTGTACATGATTACCTATACTTACGTTAGGACCTACAGATACAAATGGTTGTATACTAACACCAAAACCTATCTTCGCATTTTTAGAAACAACAGCTGTTGGGTGTATAAGAGTTGCAAAACGCTCATTAGGTATTTCTAAATCTGTAAGCTTATGAATAAAGTTAAAGTTTAATTTTACCGAAATCAAAGTGTATAAAAAATAAACATTTTCATCTTCTAAGTATTTAGCAGCGGTTTCTTTATCTATTTTCCCCAAAACAGGTGAGCCATTAATAGGCCCATCCTCTCTATCGTTTAAAAAACCTAATAGTTCCCATTCTTTTGATCTTTCATTTATATCATTAACTGTAGATTGAGCAACTGTACCATTCCCAAATCCACCAATTATTATTAATTTTTTCATTGAACTATAATATTATTAAAATAAAAATTATTGAGCTATTTTTCTAATTAGAAAGTTGCTTAGTGATATGATCCACCTTAGCTAAAATCTTTTTTGCTTTTGCTACAAAAGGAGGCCCTATGAATTTATTATTAATGATCGCTACTCCCATACCGTTATCTCTAGCTTCTCCATCTAGCCTCAAAATTTCTTTGGCATGCACTATCTCCTCATCGGTAGGACTATAATATTGATGAACTAGTGGTAATTCTTTAGGATTTAAAACCAGCATTCCTTCAAAACCTAATTTTACAGACAATTTCAAATTAACTTCTAAATCTACCAAATCCTTAACTCTAACATGAACTGTGTCAATGGGAATTACACCTGATGCTCTTGCACTCATAGCTATTAAAGCACGTGGGGTAAATAAAGAAACATGCTCCTCGTCATGTATACCTTGAAGATCTGTAATAAAATCTTCGGACCCATAAGCAATAGCAACAACTCTTGGTGATGCTTTGCAAATTTCTTCAGCGTGTAAAACTGCCGAAGCTGTTTCTATTAATGGTATAATTTTAAAAGTTCCAATCGGAAATCCTTTTTCAAATTCGATAGTTTCCAAAAGTTTATCAAAAAAATATATATCTTCACCTGTCTTAGCTTTAGGATACATAAAACCAGTAACTCCTTCAATAGATAAAGACATTACATCTTTTAATAGCTGTCCACTTTCTCTATCATTAATACGAGGGAAAACTGTTCTATTTTTAAACTTTCCGTTATTAATAAACTCAACAACTTTTAACCTTGCTTTTTCTTTATTCTCTACAGGTTGAACACTATCCTCAATGTCTAACAATAAAACATCAGTAGTTGTATTAGACGCACTTTCCATAAGCCTCTCGCTATGAGCAGGAACAAAAAGCAAACTACGCATTAAAAACTCAGTCATCTTTAATTTTTTAAAGGGATTAAAACTTTTCTTCTAAATTTTAAAACGTCAATCTTATCTTGATTATAAACTACTGTTTCAACATAAACAACACCTCGTTTATTGTTTGATTTAGTAATCCATTTATCAAGAATTTCAGTTCGTGTATATATAGTGTCATTAACAAATACAGGATAAAGATGTATAACAGACTCATATTCTAAATTAGCTACAGCTTTACCACTTATATCAGGCACAGTCATACCCACTGCTATACTGAAGACTAACGTACCTACTACTAATACTTGCCCATGTTGGTGTTCTTTTGCATAATCAATATTAGTATGTACCGGATGATGGTTCATTGACAATAGACTAAATAAGTTATTATCACTTTCAAAAATAGTTTTTGAAGTAGAATGTTCTACAACTTCACCGACTATAAAGTCTTCATAATAATTACCAATTTCAAATGCTTTCATATATTTATTTATAAAATTTCAATACTTTTAGAGCCGCATTTATATGCGGTTGCTCAACTACCTGACCTTTAAAAACAAAAGGATCAAATTCTTCCTTCCCGCCTTTTAACTCAACTTCATTAATTATCGCAAGCGCTTTATCATAGTCCTCCTTAGTGTAAAACTTATAATCCAACAATGTTTCTAATTGATTAGGATGTATTATGTACTTTCCGTCAAACCCCATCTCAAACCCTACCTTCAATTCATTTTTAAATTCATCGTTTGATCTTAAGTCCATTGACGCTACATCGATAGCTTCAATCTGTAAACTTCTAGCCATAATTAAGACCATCTGTCTTAAATAGAAGATGTTGGACTCATTATAAGTGCTACCTAAAATTGAAATAAAATCATGACTCCCTAAAGACAATGCCTTAAAACAGTTTACATAAGACATTATACTAGCTTGTAATTCTAAATACAGCCTAGGAGACTCAATCAAAAGAATTAAATCTAATGTATTAAAATTTAAATGACTCAAAAAATCATCAAGTTGTTTCTTTGAATTAAGTTTAGGTAGAACAAATTTAGTAAAACCCTTGACTACAAAACTTTCTATTAATGAAAGATCAAGTTTGTTTTTACTTGAAACAATAGGCACTCTTAGGTAATGGTTCTTTGCGCTTCTATGAAAATAAAGATTTTGAACTAATTCATCTCTTTCGGATGCCTTAACAGAGTCTTCTAAATCAATGATTATATGATCAATGGATTTGGTATTTAAAGAATCAATTTTATGTAACTTAGTTACCGGTATAAAAAAGTAGGAATTCATTGGTTAAATTAAGCATCAGAATTAAACTAAATTATTTATTTAAAAATTTGAACTTTAACTCAGCATACTGCCAATCTTCAAAAGTATCAATATCTTGAGCTAATATCTCTGGTATTTCAAAAGCGTATTTATTAGTTCCTTTTAAACCTTTATCAAAATTCATCCAATAAAACATACCTGCATCATGAAAAGTTGGACTTAAGTCCTGAGACCTTATTTTTGCATTTTCATTATTTAAAAAACTCATCTTATTCTTTTCATCTAAAATCAATGCTCTTTGAATAGGGTAAGAATATCTTACAACTGGTCTAGTTGAGTCCACATCCTCTTCAATTAAAAGGTTTAATCCATCTTTAATAATTTTTGTATTAACCAAAGGAGCTGTAGGTAGCAAACAACAAATATTATCAAAACATTGTTCTTTTAAAAGATAAGAGCTTTTAACCTCCTCTACAACATCAGATAAGGTTGCAAAATCATTTGAATTAGTCTCTTCTCTTAAAAATGGGACTTGGGCACCATATTCCAGAGATATATTTTTGATTTCTTCATCATCCGTGGAAACCATAACTACATCAAATAGATTGCTCTTTAAAGCTACCTCTATTGAATAAGCAATGATAGGTTTTCCCAAAAAAGGCTTAATATTTTTTCTAGGAATTCTTTTACTACCTCCCCTTGCTGGGATTATACATAAATTACGCATTATAAAACCCTTCTATACAATCTATTACATCCTTCTGCTCTTTTAAAGTTAAAGTAGGAAACATGGGTAAACTAATACATCTTCTATAATATGCTTCAGCATTAGGCATATCTCCCTCTTTCCAACCTAAATCTCTATAATAAGGCATTAAATGACAAGGTATGTAATGGATTTGAGCATAAATATTATTCTCCCTTAAATAATTATATAAACCTAATCGATCTTCAACTTCGATAACATACAAATGATAAGCATGCCCCTCTATAACACCACTTTGACTTTTTATATAGTCTTTTCCTTCAAAATAATTGAAATACCTCTCTGCTATCTCACGCCTTTTGGCTACACCTATGTTTGCTCTCAATAGTTGGCTAGAACCTAGTGCGGCTTGAAAATCGGTAATTCTATAGTTATAACCTAACATTTGCATTTCCATATACCACAAAGGGTAATGTTCTGAACTCGCTTTCGCGGAAGCAAATTCTAAACTATTGGTATACAGATCATCATTTTTCACGATTCCATGAGTCCTAAGAGATAGTAATTTTTGAAAGAGTGATTTATCATTAGTAGTTATCATTCCACCTTCACCACATGCAATATGTTTTACAGGGTGAAATGAAAAGATAGCTAAATCAGCAAAATTTCCATTTCCGCAATTTTGCTCTACTCCTTTAGAATCAACAAAATAACCTCCAGGAGAATGACAACTATCTTGTATTATCCAAAGGTTAAATTCATCTGCTAATTCTCTAAAAGCTTCTAAATCGACGGCCCTGCCAGCAAAATCAACAGGAATAATCCCTTTATAAGTTCCAGATGGAGACTTTTCTAATAAAGATCTTACAGACTGGATATCCAACAAATAAGTTTCTGGATCAATATCTGCAAATACTACATCACCCCCACAATATCTGACACAATTAGCCGAAGCTGCAAAGGTAATAGGTGTAGTGATTACTTTATGTCCTGGCTTAACACCTAGGGCCAAAGCATTTAAGTGCAAAGCAGCAGTTCCATTAGAAACAGCAACTGCATATTTAGAACCTACATAGGAAGCAAATTCTTCTTCAAACTTCTTGATTCTAGGCCCTTGAGTAAGATAATCAGCTTGTAACGCTTCAGTTACTGCACTAACATCTTCTTGGGTAATATTTTGACGACCGTATGGAATTGCTTTTGACATAATTCTATTATTTAAACTTTAAAGTCTGAATCTACATGTTCTACTATCAATTTCCTTAGAGTTTCTACCGTATCCCATACATCATTTTCTCCACTATTATACCTAAATTCAGGCTTTACTTTTTTAGCAGAGTTTTTTGTTATAAATTCTTCTAAACTCCATTTATGCGTTGCTGGTAAAATAGTATAATATCTACCTAAATCATAAGTATAATAACTATCAGAAGAAGTTATCATTTCTTCATGTATTTTTTCTCCTGGGCGTATACCAACGATAGGATGCTCGCAATCTGGACCTATAGCTACTGCAACATCTGTTATACGGTAAGATGGTATTTTAGGAACAAATATTTCTCCACCCCATGCGTGTTCTAATGCATGCATAACCATATCTACACCTCCTTGTAAAGAGATATTAAAACGAGTCATATCTTCTGAAGTTATAGGTAACACTCCTTCTTTTTTCTTATTTAAAAAGAAAGGAATAACAGAACCGTTACTCCCCATTACATTTCCATATCTAACCACACTAAATTTAATAGGATTCCAACCTACAATATTATTTGCGGCAACAAAAAGTTTATCTGAAGCCAATTTAGTCGCACCATATAGATTAACAGGCGCAGCAGCTTTATCTGTAGAAAGAGCTACAACACGAGTCACCTCTGTTTCTAAAGCTGCATTTATAACATTTTCAGCTCCCATGATATTCGTCTTAACACATTCCATAGGATTGTATTCTGCTATGGGTACATGTTTCATTGCTGCAGCATGTATTATGTAATCTACTCCTTTAAAAGCTCTTTTTAAACGGTCAAAATCTCTAATATCACCAATGAAAAATCTAATCTGTGGATATTTGGACGCTGGGTACTCTTGCGCCATTACAAATTGCTTTTGCTCATCTCTTGAGAATATGATTATCTTCTTGACATCTACATGGTTTTCAAGAATATGAGAAGTCAACGCCTTTCCTAATGATCCTGTTCCTCCTGTGATGAGTATTGATTTATCTTTTAAATTCATGTTCTTTATTTAATATTTTGGTAAATTATTTATGTTTATAAAAATAATTAGCATGGACCTTTTCCAATTACATAATTATCAAAACCTATTGCATTTAACTTCTTATGATCTAAAACACTTCTTCCATCAAAAAGAAAAGCTGGCTTTAACATTGAGTCAAATATATCATTCCAATTAAGTGTTTTAAACTCATCCCACTCTGTCAAAACAGCAATAGCATGAGCCTTATCCATTGCTTCATAAGGTGAATTTAATACCTTTACTAACCTTCTATTCTCTCCCTCAGATCTAGTTCCTAGGTAATCTAAGTCACTATAAACCTGCTCCTCAGTAACTTTAGGATCATAAATAACCAACTCAGCTTGTTCACTCAATAAATAATCAGCTACATAAATAGCGGCAGACTCTCGAGTGTCATTGGTGTCTTTTTTAAACGCCCAACCTAATAAAGTTATTTTCTTACCTGATACTGTATTGAATAAGGTTTGTACTATTTTTCTTGCAAACCTTCTTTTCTGATGATCATTCATAATAATCACTTGCTCCCAGTAATCTGCAACTTCATGTAATCCATAAGATTTAGAAATATACACTAGGTTTAAAATATCCTTTTGAAAACAAGACCCTCCAAACCCTACAGAGGCTTTTAAAAATTTAGAACCTATTCTACTGTCAGCACCTATAGCTCTCGCAACTTCATTCACATCAGCCTCAGTCACTTCACATAATTCTGACAAAGCATTAATACTACTTACTCGTTGAGCTAAAAAGGCGTTGGCCGTTAACTTTGAAAGCTCCGATGACCAAACATTAGTCGTTAAAATTTGTTCTTTGGGCACCCAATTAGAATACACATCAACTAATGCTTGTTGTGCTAATCTTCCTCTATCGGTCTCTTCACCACCTATTAGAACTCGATCTGGATTCAACAAATCACTTACCGCAGTACCTTCTGCAAGAAATTCTGGATTTGAAAGAATATCAAAGTTTACTCCATTACCAGTATTATCGAGAATACGTTTTAGAGCCTCCGCAGTACGAACAGGCAACGTTGATTTTTCAACAATAATCTTATCAGTAGTGGCCACTGCTGCTATTTGTCTAGCGCATAGCTCTATATATTTTAAATCTGCAGCCATCCCCTTTCCTACACCATATGTCTTTGTAGGTGTATTAACTGAAATAAAGATCATGTCAGCATCTTGAATAGCCTGATCAACTTCAGTTGAGAAAAATAAATTTTTACCTCTAGTTTTTTTCACTAGTTCTGATAACCCTGGCTCATATATAGGAATATTATCTGTATTAGAATCATTCCATGCTGCGATACGTTTCTCATTAATATCAACAACATTAACTATGATATCAGCACATTGAGCAGCAATCATCGTCATCGTGGGACCACCTACATAACCTGCTCCAATACAGCAAATATTCTTAATACTCATATCATAAATTTTGATTGGCAAAATTACCTAAAATACTTTTAACATCATACACCACAGAAGATTCATTCAAATATTCTTTAAAATCTATCCTCTTGTACACACTATGACCTACCGTTAAAACGATAGCATCATATTTATCTTCTCTTAATTGATTATCACAGACTAAATCATACTGTTCAAACACCTCTTTGGTATTCGCTAGAGGGTCATGGAGTCTTACATCTACACCATACTCTAATAAGTCTTTTACAATATCAGCAGATTTTGTATTACGAACATCAGGGCAATTTTCCTTAAATGTGATTCCTAACACTAACACCTTACTATTTAATATATCAATATTATTTTTAAGCATTAACTTTATTACTTGACTAGAAACATAAGAAGCCATACTATCATTTACTCTTCTACCTGCTAGAATAATCTCTGGATGATACCCTACTTCTTGTGCCTTTTGAGCTAAGTAGTATGGATCAACACCTATACAATGACCACCGACTAGTCCTGGAGTAAAAGGAAGAAAGTTCCATTTTGTTCTCGCAGCAGCTAGCACATCATGAGTATTGATATTTAGTTTATTAAATATTTTAGCTAGTTCATTTACAAAAGCTATATTAATATCTCTCTGAGAGTTCTCAATAACCTTAGCTGCCTCAGCTATCTTGATACTAGGCGCTAGATGAGTACCGGCAGTAATGACGCTTTTATACAACTCATCTACATCCTTTGCTGACTCAGGAGTACTTCCAGAGGTAACTTTAAGAATTTTCTCAATGGTATGTTCTTTATCACCAGGATTAATTCGTTCTGGCGAGTAACCAACAAAAAAATCTTTGTTTAAAACAAGGCCACTAACTTCTTCTAAAATAGGCGCACATTCCTCTTCAGTTACGCCAGGATACACTGTAGATTCATAAATAACGACATCACCACTCTTAAGTACTTTCCCAATTGTTTTACTAGCTTCAAACAATGGATTAAGAATAGGTTTATTATTTTTATCTATAGGTGTAGGCACTGTAACTATGTACACATTGGAATCAGATATCTCAGCTTCTAGAGATGAGCAGTAGAGCCCTTTTTGATCATCGTTCGAACTTTTCAAAACATCCAACAAAACACTAGAATCTAACTCTAATGTATTATCTACGCCATTATTTACCTCTGCAACACGTGATGCCTTAATATCAAAACCTACCACACTAAATTTAGTAGCAAACAACCTAGCTAGCGGTAACCCAACATAACCTAGACCTATTACAGTTATTTTTTTATTCATTTTATCTTATTGAAAAATAATTATCTCGCTTTCGCGAAAGCGAAATTAAGGATTATAAGTTAGACCAATACCAGTCCACTGCCTCATCTAAACCTGATTTTAAATTAAATTGAGGTTGATAGTCCAGTAGCCTCTTTGCTTTATCAATGGATGCCAAAGAATGAGGAACATCTCCCACTCTTAAAGGACCATAAATAGTTTCTACGTTTAAAATAGTTTTGTCATGCTTAGATAACGACTGTTTTAATAAATCGATCAACATATTAAGATCAGTACGGTCGCCATAAGCAACGTTAAAAACGGTATTTACAGCTTCAGGATGATCTGCAAGAATTGCTTTTTCATTTGCCTGAATTACATTATCAATATAAGTGAAGTCTCTAGAATAGGTACCATCTCCATTAATAGTAGGAGATTGTTTACTCATTAATTGCTTAGTAAAAAGTGGAATCACAGCAGCATAAGCACCATTAGGATCTTGTTTGCGACCAAAGACATTAAAATATCTTAACCCAATCGTGTTTAAACCATAGGTTTTATAAAACACGTCTGCATAAAGCTCATTCACATATTTTGTAATTGCATAAGGTGATAATGGCTTACCAATTACTTCTTCTACCTTAGGCATACTTTTAGAATCTCCATAAGTAGAAGAACTCGCAGCATAAACCATTTTTTTGACACCTGCATCTTTACAAGCTACCAGCATATTTAAAAAGCCGCCTACATTTACATCGTTAGTGGTTATAGGGTCTTTTATCGATCTAGGGACGCTACCTAAAGCTGCCTGGTGCAATACATAATCTCTTCCTAAAACTGCCTTATGACAAGTGTCAATATCACGTATATCTCCTTTTATAAAAGTAAAATTACCTTTTTCTTGAAGAGGTTCTATATTACTCATATGACCTGTGGCAAGATTATCAATACCTAACACATCGTGTCCTTTCTCAACAAAATATTCACAAAGGTTGCTACCTATAAATCCGGCAGCACCAGTAATTAGTATTTTAAATTTCATAAGATTTAATAGAATAATTTTGCATTATTACTCAATGGTATAAATATTTATAAACGTCTATCTATAACGGTTAAATTTATTAACTTTTCACAATATCAATATGTTCATTACATTATTTATTACGCAACACCACTTCTTTTATATAATCATAGTAATCCCCTTTTAAGTCTTTAACCTGCAATTGCAATTCTTCTGGAGATATCCATTTCTGCATTAACGCTATTTCTTCTAAGCAAGAAATTTTGAGCCCTGTTCTTTTTTCTACAGCTTTCACAAATTCTGTAGCTTCTGTCAAAGCCTCGTGCGTACCAGTGTCTAACCAAGCAAAACCACGACTTAAAATTTGCATATCAAGACATTCTTCTTTTAAGTAATACTGATTTACGGCAGTGATCTCTAGCTCTCCTCTTTTAGATGGCCGAAGTCCTTTGGCTATTTTTATAACTGAATTAGGATAAAAATAAAGTCCGACAACTGCATAGTTAGAGTTGGGGTTCTCTGGTTTCTCCTCGATACTCGTTACATTTCCTTGCTTATTAAAAGTCGCAACACCATAACGCTCAGGATCTTTTACATAGTTACCAAAAACAACTGCCACATGATCCTTCTCTACTTTTTGAACTGCGCGTTCTAATAAATCAGAAAAACCGGCACCATGAAAAATATTATCTCCTAGCACCAGTGCTACAGAATCATCACCTATAAAATCTTCTCCTAATATAAAAGCTTGTGCAAGTCCATCAGGACTAGGCTGCACCATATATTCTATTTGTATACCAAACTTACTACCATCACCTAATAAGCGTTCAAAATTATGAATATCACTAGGGGTAGAAATTAATAGAACTTCCTTAATCCCTGCCTGCATAAGAACAGACAGTGGATAGTACACCATAGGCTTATCATAAATAGGTAACAATTGTTTACTGACCACTAGGGTTAATGGATGCAATCGTGTACCAGATCCACCTGCTAGAATAATTCCTTTCATAATTATTGGTATTGGTTTTTATAATAATCTTGATATGCTCCAGTCGTGATGTTCTTTAACCACTTATCGTTATTTAGATACCAGTTAATGGTGCGTTCTAATCCTTCTTCAAAATCAAGTGATGGCACCCAATTGAGTTCTTTACTTATTTTAGTCGCATCGATAGCATAGCGCAAATCATGTCCCGGCCTATCCTTTACAAAAGTAATAAGCTTTTCACTTTCACCCACCTCGTTGCTCAAAGCCTCGTCCATCTTCTTACAAAGCAACTTTACTAAATCAATATTTTTCCATTCGTTATGACCTCCTATATTATAGGTCTCGCCTTTTTTACCATTATGAAAAATAACATCAATAGCTCTGGCATGATCTTCTACAAACAGCCAATCCCTAGTGTAATTACCATCTCCATAAACAGGTAAAGGCTTTTCTTCTATGATATTGTTTATGAATAAAGGAATTAATTTTTCAGGAAACTGAAAAGAACCGTAATTATTAGAACAATTAGAGATGACAATAGGTAATTTATAGGTCTCTCCATAAGCTCGAACAAAATGATCTGAACTAGCCTTTGAGGCAGAATATGGAGAATTAGGATCGTAAGAAGTTTCTTCAGTAAACAAACCAGTTGCACCGAGAGAACCATATACTTCATCGGTGCTTATGTGATAGAAAACACCATCAGAATCTGTTTTGTGCTTTTTGTACGACTCTAGTAAATTAAGAGTTCCTATTATATTAGTTTTTGCAAAGGATAAAGGATCTTTAATAGATCGATCTACATGAGACTCTGCAGCTAGATGAATAACACTATCAAATCTTAATTCTTCAAAAACTTTATCCAACTCCACCTCGTTCGTAATATCAAGTTTAAGAAAATGATAATTAGCAGCTTCTTCTAAATCTGTAAGACTTTCCAGATTCCCAGCATAGGTAAGCGCATCAAGATTATAAACCTCATAATGAGGATATTTATTTACAAATAAACGTGCCACATGCGACCCTATAAACCCAGCACCACCAGTAATCAATATTTTTTTGCCCATATAATTTAAAGTATAATCTTATAACAGTTTCGTTTTCGCGAAAGCAAAATCAACATAAACAACAAATCTACAAACATCTTTTAACGAATAGTAATATATCCATACACAATTAAAACACATCACAATTACTCGATAGTGGAGGCAACACAATCAACCTCGTTTAAAAAATACTTTAATTTTACAAAAATTTAAAACTTTAAACCAATGGTGTTTTCAATATATTTATATATTTGCATTTGAAAGCAAGTTAAAATACTTATGAAAAAATTAGTTACATTATCATTTATAGCATTAGGGTTTTTAACCTCTACTGCTCAGACTACAGAAGAAGTAGAATCTGTATCAAACGGACCAGACCTTAAACATTGGGCGATAGACTTCGGAGCCGGTGTTAACAAGCCAGTTAGACCATTATCTAGTGGTGCATTTACCAATACACCGTCTCTTTATCAAGTAGACTTAGGTGTTAGATATATGTTCAATAACAAATTTGGTGTAAATGCTGATTTTGGTTACGACAATATCGAAGGAGATAAAAACAGTATTGATTTCCAATCAGATTATTATAGATTTACATTAGAAGGTGTTGTTAATGCTGCAGAGGTATTAGGAGCAAGAGAATGGACACAACGTTTTGGTTTATTACTGCATGGTGGTATGGGAGTTTCTTTCCTTAAAGGTTCAGAGCCTGTAGAAACTAGTACAGATCACATGCTTAATTTTCAAGCAGGTGTTACTCCACAAATTAAGTTAACTAATAGTTTAGCATTATTCGGAGATTTATCAATCTTAGGTCATGTAAGACAAGACCTTACTTATGATGGTCTTGATAGAGGTACGTTAAGAGGTTTTGACGGTTTTCTTGTTAACGCATCTGTTGGTATTACTTTATACTTAGGATCTGGAGATACTCCAGCTGATTTTGCGGAAAGCCCAATCAACGCTAAAGTTGAAGACATCGCTGCTAAAATGGAGAAAATGGCTCAAGAAAATGGTGATGATGACCAAGATGGTGTACCAAACTATTTAGATAGAGACAACAATACTGAAAGTGGTGTACGTGTAGACAGTAAGGGTCGTGCAATTGACTTGAACAAAAACGGTATTCCAGATGATATGGAAAGCGCTTTAGATTCTCGTTTTGCTACACCTTCTGACTTACAAACTGCTATCGCTGGTAACAACGGTGCTAATGGTAACAACAAGAACCTTGTGAAGCAATTAATCAACGAAGGTTATGTAAATGTATATTTCAAGTTTAATAGTACTAAGCCAGCTACTTTCTCTTTAGGAGCTATTAATACTATCGTTCAATACATGAAAGATAACCCAAGTGCAACTGCTACTCTTACAGGTTTTGCTGATGAGATAGGAAGTCCTGCTTATAACAAAAACCTATCTGAGCGTCGTGCTAAGATGGTTAACGATGTATTAACTGCTGCTGGTATCGACGCAAGTCGTTTAAGCCATAATGGTGACGGTGAAGATGCATCTGTTGATAAGAACAGTGCTGAAGCTAGACAATTAGTAAGAAGAGTTACTTTTAGAGTTAACTAATATTACTCAAGTCATATTAAATTTAAAAGAGCCGCAAATTGCGGCTCTTTTTTTATGTCTAATTTTAAAATAGCCATTGAATTATCAAGGTTTTATATAGCTAAATATCTACTTACTTACTTACTTACTTACTTACTTACTTACTTACTTACTTATTACTTACTGATTAACATGTTAAACATCGCTATAGCAGACACCCCATAACATCAACATAGCCAATACCAATTCTTAAACTAGAATAAGATATATCATCTATCTATCTATCGAATTCAAATAGCTACACAAATCATCTTATCAAGGCATCTTGTCATCACTTCATAAGGATAAATTATAAGGCTATCAAGCTACTCTTCTCATTGAACCAGTTAACTCGGTACCAGGCAGATTATCAACTTCTCAAATTTTATTGTATTAAATAAGAATTTCACAACCGACATTTAACATATAAAAAAAGGTTACCGAGTAAACGATAACCTTTTAACCATGTAATCTATAGAAAAGCCATTACTGCTTTTTACTCTGTATGTATGCTTTTACTTGTTTTTCTAATACAGTTAATGGTAATGCTCCACTAGTAAGAATTACATCATGAAACTCCTTGATGTCAAAATCATCACCCAGCTCAGCCTTCGCCATTTTTCTTAAGTCTAAAATCTTATTCATACCAACTTTATAAGCAGTCGCCTGAGACGGCATAACTATATGGCGTTCCACCATCTTCACAGCATCTATCTCTGCATTAGGAGTATTAATTACATAATATTTAATCCCATCATCCCTACTCCATTTTTTGGTATGGATTCCTGTGTCGACAACAAGTCTACAAGCCCTCCACAACTCCATAGCTAATCTACCAAAATCACTATAAGGATCTTCATACTTTCCTATTTCCTTAGGTATCAATTCAGAATAAAGTCCCCAACCTTCTACATAAGCTGTATAGAAACTATGTTTTCTAAAATCTGGTATTCCTTCTAATTCTTGCGCAATAGCAATTTGCATGTGATGCCCTGGTATACCCTCATGATAAGCTAAAGCTTCCATCTGATAACTAGGCATTGCTTTCATTTTATATAAATTAGCATAATAAGTTCCTGGCCTACTTCCATCGATAGCTGGCTGTTGATAGAATGCTTTTCCTGCACTTGCCTCGCGGAAAGCCTCTACAGCTTTTACCTTAATATCTGCTTTGGGCTTCGTAATAAACAACTGGTCCAGATCTCCTTTCATATCTTCTATGATAGCAGTAGCTTCTTTAAGATACTCTGCTTTTCCAGAAGCATCATCACTATAATAAAACTGCTCATCTTCTCTCATAAACTTGAAAAAATCATGAAGGGAACCATCAAAATTCACTTTCTTCATAATTTCTTCCATTTCTCCATGTATACGCGCCACTTCAGAAAGACCTAATTTATGAATTTCATCTGCTGTCATATCAGTGGTCGTAGTTTGTTGTAAAGCATATTCATAAAACTCATCACCTTTAGGAAATTTCCATACACCATCTTCCAAAGTTGCTCTTTGTTGCTGATTTTCTAAAGTCGCTATTAATGTTTTATAACCTGATTCTACTTCGTTTTGAAGTGCCAGTACAGCTTCTTCTTCTAGTTGTTTTCTCTCTTCTGAAGACAGCTTTAATTTAGAAATCTTATTTAAAAAATCTTCCATTAACGTGCTGTTATTTTTACTATCGTTAAACGGATAGCCATCTATAACATTTCTACTGTCCTTTAGTACATGATGAAACACAAAGCGTGGCATCATAATACCATTATACTCTCTTAACTTTAAGTTCTCAGATAGTTGCTCAAAAAGTGGCTGGATTCCTTTTAATCTAGATATATACGCCTTAGCATCCGAAACGTTATCTATCCTGTGTTGATTTATTAAAAACGCAGGGATTTCAGACTGCATTCCGTGCATTTGATTTACTGGATAAGTATATAATCTGTAATCAAAGTTTGCGATTCCTTGTTTCTGCTTTTGATAATACAAGTCATAACTCAATCGATCCTGGCCGGTAAGTCCTTCTTTATGAATAGAATCTCTTAAATAAGCTAACCTTCTTTCTGCTATCTTCTTAGATTCTAGCTCGTGGTCTGATGATATATCTGTCCACTTTCCATAATTCTCTTTGCTTCCCATAGAAGTTTGCATCTGTGGATCACGAGATAAATCTTCCTGAAATTGAACCGCTAGCCAGTCATTAAATTGGGCAGCTTTTTCTGTACTATTTGCTTTTACAAAAGCGGTATCTTTTCCTTCTTCTTTACAAGAAATAAGCAGCACCAGCGCCACTATAACTATTATTTGTTTCATAAATATATATTGAACCCTAAAGATACTCTAACAAAAAAACCGATTCAAAATTGAATCGGTTTTTAAGATTTTTTTAAGGTTATTAAATTATTTTTTTAAGCCTTTCTTTAACCACGCTGCATATTCTTCAACATCTGGGGTGTATGCGATGGGCTTATCTATATCATTACCATCTTTATCTTTTAAAACATATAACGGTTGTGCAGCAGTTTCATAGTTATTCTTTTGAAATTCCATCCATTTGTCGCCTATCGTTCTAACTTTCTTACCAGTAGTTTCAGAAATGTATTGCTCCTCCTCCGGTAATTTATTTTTATCATCTACATATAAGGAAATCAAAATAAAATCATTTTTGAGCATATTAAGTATTAATGGATCACTCCACACTCGCTCCTCCATCTTACGACAGTTCACACAAGCCCAACCTGTAAAATCAACCAAAATAGGTTTATTTACCTTTTTTGAATAAGCTAGACCTTCGTTATAATCATGGAATGCAATAATATCATGAACAGCTAGATGCGCACCTTCAGGCACTTCTTCATTTGTCTCTAGCTTTGTATAGCCTACTCCATATGGAGATTCAGCATAATTTAGTGGTGGCGGGAATCCTGAAATTAATTTTAATGGTGCTCCCCATAAACCAGGAATTAAATAAATTGTAAAAGTCATAACAACCAGTCCTAAAAACAATCTACCTACAGATATACTACTATCTGGACCATCATGCGGCATTCTTATTTTACCTAAAAGATATAAAGAAAGACCTCCAAAAATCGCTATCCATACCGCTAAGAAGACTTCACGCTCAATAATGTGAGTTTGAAAAACTAAATCAGCAGCAGATAAAAATTTAAATGCTAATGCTAATTCTAAAAATCCTAAAACAACTTTTACCGTATTTAACCAGCCGCCTGATTTAGGCAAGGAATTCATCCATCCTGGAAAAATAGCGAATAATGCAAACGGTAAGGCTATCGCAAGTGAAAAACCGAACATTCCTATTACAGGAGCTAATCCACCTTTAGAAGCTGCTTCAACAATTAGAGAACCTACAATAGGTCCTGTACAAGAAAAAGATACGATTGCTAAAGCTAGAGCCATAAAAAAGATACCAGCTATCCCACCCTTGCTAGCTTTCTCATCTGCCTTATTAGCCCAAGACTGTGGTAATGTAATTTCAAAAGCTCCTAGGAAAGAAGCTGCAAACACCACTAAAATCAAAAAGAATGCGATATTAAAATACACATTAGTACTTAATTGATTCAGGGACTCTGAACCAAAAATAGCTGTCACCACGGTACCCAACAAAACGTAAATAACGATTATAAAAATGCCGTATAAAATAGCATTTGAAATCCCTTTTGCTCTATTAGCACTTTGTTTAGTAAAGAAACTAACCGTAAGCGGTATCATAGGAAACACGCACGGTGTAAGAAGCGCTGCAAAGCCAGAGAGAAATGCAACTATAAAAATACCCCAAAGACTACGGTCTTCATCTTCTCCCTGAGTATCATCTTTTAATTCTTCGTTATTTTTTTTTTTAGTTTCTTCTTCTTTTACCTTTTCAGTATCTGTCGCAAGATTTTCATGATTTTTTTTCTCCTTAATAGAAGATGCGTCTGGCGCACCAGCAACTATAGGTTCTTTATCATCATCAAGATATTTTTCTATAATATCAAATGCTCCTGCAGGTATTACTGCATCAGGTTTTATTTTAAAACTCACGCCTTTATCTGTAGGACGCAAACACATCTCATCATCACAAGTTTGATAAAAAGCACTTGCAATTATATATTCTAGATCTGAATCTAAAACCTTTATCTTCTGTTTAAAAACAGCTATATCAGTAAATTCATATACATTAAATTCCCATATATCAGAATAAGCAGTGTAAGATCCTGTTTCTTTATTCTCTCCTATCAATTCTATTTTACCTTCTACATCATAGAAATTAATGCTGGTAGGTATAGGACCAGAATTCTCTTCTGGCAATATAACTTGAGAATTAATGTGCCAGCCAGGTTCCATGGTGGCAGTTGTAATTAATTCATATTCATTATCTGTCAACTTTATTACCTCACCAGACCATGAAACAGGATCTTCTTGGGCCGTTAATTGTAAAGAAACTAAAGCTATTAAAGCAAAGAGAAGTTTTCTCATAGTTTTATTGTTATTTCTATAATGGATTGTGTTCTACTCGTTATCGTATGGTGTTGACTGGCTCTTTTTCCTACCAGCCATATAAGGTCGTTACCACTTGTCAATACTAAGGCTTTTTCTCGTTTTAAAGAAGAGATTTTACTATCCGTTAATAAATCACTTATTAACTTACTTCCTTTCATTCCATAAGGCTGCATGCGGTCTCCGTGCTGCCATGTTCTTAATATTAACGGCATTATTAACTTACTAGTGTCTATAAATAATTTATTCTTACTACTATTATTCTTCACATAAGTAAGTAAATCGTCATTCTCTATATGTTTTATTTCTAAACAGACCTCCGTGATCGTAACAGCTGTAGTTGTTTCATCAATTTCTATGTACACTTCATTGATATGATTTGCCTCAGAAAGAATTAAAACATCACGATCTTTTACCAACCTCATCTCACCAGATTTAATAGTTTTCCCATTCTCAGAATCTAAGAGTTTTACCGCGTCCTGTATATTAAAACGATAGTCTTTTAGAAGTTCAAAAAGATAAGCATCTGGTTTTAAAGACTCTTTTAATAACTCAATACTAATTTCTAGGTTACCTGAGATTGTTTTTGTTCCGCTTTCGCGAAAGCGTGCCACCTCAACATCTTGCAACATTTCTGAGTTTTTTAGATAGCTCAAAGTACTAGAAAAATTACCCTCGAGATGTGGTAACGCATCATGAAGTAAAGGAATTACATCGTGTCTTAATTTATTGCGTAAATATTTAGTAGAGCTATTACTACTGTCCTCACGCCACGCTATACGGTTATGTGTAGCACAATCACTTATCTGCTCTCTAGAAAAAGGCAATAAAGGTCTAGAAATAAAACCATTGCGCTCTCTTATCCCTGTAAGTCCATGCAGTCCCGCGCCGCGTCCTAGATTAATTAAAAATGTCTCTAATTGATCATCTAGATGGTGTGCCACGAGAATATGTTGGAACTTCTTATCTACAGCGATTTTATCAAAAGCATCGTACCTTAAGTCTCTAGCAGCCATTTGAATAGATATATTTCTATCTTGAGCTACTTGCGATGTATTAAAATGTAACACATGTAGTTTACGCTCCAAATTTGCAGCCATTTCTTCTACAAAAACCTGATCTCCATCACTTTCTGAATCTCTTAAATGGAAATTACAGTGAATGAGTTCAAAATTTAAGTCCAATTGATGTAGCAAATGAGCTAAAACCGTACTGTCTTTTCCACCACTTATTGCAACGGCAATAGATGTTGTAAAAAATTCTGGAAAATGGATTTGTATATGATTTTTAAACGCTGCTAGCATGGTACAAATTTAATCAAAGTACACGCCTTGTAGCGCTAGTACTTCTATTAATGCTTTGGCTTTTAAAAAACATTCTTCATATTCTTTTTCTGGTACTGCAGCTGCTGTTATGGCGCTGCCTACAGAAAAGGATAATGATTTGGATTTTTCATTATATAAAATAGTACGTATAACCACGTTAAAATCAAAATCGTCTTGAGGTGTAAAGTAGCCTATTGCGCCACTGTACAGTCCTCGTTTAAAAGATTCATTTTGTTCAATGATTTCCATGGCACTTATTTTAGGCGCTCCGGTCATACTACCCATGGGAAATGTGCTGGTTATAGCGTCTATAGAATCATATTTACTATCTAGTTGCGACACTACTGTACTTATCATTTGATGTACTTGCTTAAAGGCGTACATTCCAAAAAGCTCTTCTACTTGAACACTGCCTTTTACAGCAGTTTTAGAAAGATCATTACGTACTAGATCTACGATCATTACATTTTCTGATCGTTCTTTAGGATCGTGAAAAAGCAATTCCTTTAGCTTTTCATCTTCAACAAGATGAGCAGACCTTCTTGCGGTCCCTTTAATGGGTTGAGAAACCAACTGCCTATCTGTTTTCTTTAAATAACGTTCTGGGCTGGCACATATCGCATAGTGCTCATTAAATCTAGCATAAACAGCAAATGGTGGCTCGCTTATTTGATTTAATTCATGAAATGCTTTTTGAGTATCTAGCTCTACCTCTTGTGCATAAAACTGAGTGCAAAAATTTGCTTCATAAATATCACCTCTACGTATGTGATCTAAAAAAGTATGCGCTTTATTTAAATAATCTTCTTTAGTATCTCTAGCTTTTAAAGGCACTGGTCTTATTACTTTTTTAAACGATGTAAGTAAATGAGTTTCTATCTTTGAGATTAGTTTTTGCGCCGCAGGTTGTGAGGTAATAAAAGAATGTAATTTTAGCTCATTTGGAGAAATCTCAAATACTAATTCTGGTACAAAAAAGCTTAAATCTGGAAACTCTAGAAGGTCTTGTTTTTCTGTTTTCAGATCTTCTAATTCATTTTTAAGGTCATAACCTAGAAAACCGAACATCCAGTCTTTATATTCTCTCTTAAAAGCAGCTAACTGTTCAAATGCCTTTCCTGTTTTACAAGTTATACTATCTATAGCACCTACACCTATAAGCGTTGCATAAGTATCATGTTTAAGATTACCCTGATTGCTTTCTAGATAAACGAGGTGTTTTTCTGATTTAAAAAACGACAGCAATTTCTTTTTAAAAATAGCAGCATCTTCTAAGGCAAAACGATGGAGTTCTCTTTGTTTCATGATCTAACAAAGGTAAGAGTTGTAGAGAAAGCAAAAAGCTATTTCTTACAGAAATAGCTTTTACTTAATTTGAAATATTTTAGATATTCTTAGAAACGATATTGTATACTACCCCTTAAAAAGAAAGGTGTTCCTGGTGTGAAATGAATCTCTTCTACAGATTGTGCCTCGCTAGCAAGTCTAGATTCTGTTGCAAACTGTGTTTCATTCCACTCTACATCAAATAGATTCTGTACAGCCATACCTAGTCTTAGGTTATCAGTAAGATCATAGTTGACATTAAAGTCTGCTACAAAATAGCCCTCTGCAACGATGCTGTTATCTTCATTTGCTGCTCTATCACCTATATAACGATAACGCAATCCAGCATTAAATCTTTTATAATCTTTAAGACTGATACCACCTGTAGATGTAAACTCTGGTGCTAGCGGTATATAATCTGCGCCGTCTGGCTCATTAATCGCCCTAGCGTGTGCATAATTAAGATTAGTATCTAAAAACAAGAAGTCTGTAAGCTGGTATTTTACACCTAGGTCAAAACCATAACGCTCTGTCTCACCACTAGGCTCCACGATACCTGCATCACCTACATAGACAAATTCTTGTTCTAAAAACAAGTACCATAACGCTCCATTAACAACTAGGTTATCACTAGCTTTCCATACAGTACCTAGATCAGATCCATATGATTTAGGTAGAATATCATCTGCTCCATTTTCTAATACTACTCTAGTATCATTACTGTGCATTCCTACCCCATTGTGCAAGTAAACTTTTACATTATCACTTACCTCATAATTAAAATTCAATTTAGGCAATAATGCTGTAGCAGTTTGTGACTGTGTATCAAAAGTTTCAGTTAATGCATCTTTATAAACAAATTTGAATCGCTCTAATCTTAATCCTGCATCTATTAACAATTTATTTACCGATAATTCTGCACCCACAAAGAGTGAAGAATTGGTTTCATTGATATCACCTAATTGTATATTTTCAAGCGTTGTTCTTCTATTTAAAGTTCTTGATAATCCTGATGCATCAGTTCTATCATTTCTTAAACCAAAACCTGCTATAAGACTTAGGTCATTTGCACCTAGTTGAGTTTCATAAGAATATTTAGTATTAAAACCAGCTAAGTCACGAGATTCTTGCTGCTGTATCTGATCTCCATTTATAGGGTCTTCTAAAAAGAATGTAAAATTTGAATACAATAGAAAATCATAATGAGAATAAAACATGGTAGTTTCTAACTGTTCTTTATCACTTATGTCCATGTCATAATTAAGTACCACGTTAGTTCTAGATGTAGAACCACCTTCTGTGTCGTCTATAGAACCAAAACGGTCTATTAAACCACTATCTACAGCACGTTGTGGTATCTGTCCACTCGCGTCCCACTCACTATCAAAATGAGATAAACTTAAACTTAGTCTATTTCCTGAATCTGTAGTATGGTGTAACTTTCCAAACAGATTAATTCTATCAAAATTTTGTGGGCTATCATACGGTCCATCAAAGGTTAAATACTCGGTAGCAACATAAGCTGTCGTATGAGCATTATCAACCAATTGTACCAGACCTAAATAACGCTGGTGGTTAAAATCACCTATCTCTACACTTATTTTGCTCTCGTCTAGATAACTTTTAGTTTTAAAATCTACGTGTCCTGCGGTAGCAAAGTTACCTACACTCTCATCATAACTACCTACTCCATAAGAAATGTTATTGATAGTTTCTGGTATAAGAAAATGAAGATCTGCATACCCTTGTCCATGTGCATGAGACACCATATTTACCGGCATACCATCTACATTAATAGCGATATCTGTACCGTGATCTATATCAAAACCTCTTAGAAAAATTTGCTCTGCTTTACCACCACCAGCATGTTGTCCTATAAATAGTCCAGGAACTGTTCTCAGGATTTCTTGAGAAGACGTTACAGGATTGATTTGTAAATCTACATTTGCTAGTACATTAAGTGTCTCTACATCGTTACTTATAGTAATCGCATCTAGATTTAAAGAAGATGGACTCAATGTAATTTGTAAAATATCTTTATGGTTAGTTACCACGATAGAACTCGCCTCATAACCTATATGAGAAAATCTCAGCTCTTCTTCTTGCTCCACATTGTCTATGGTAAAAAAGCCTTTGGCATTTGAATGTGTGTGTGTACCAGATTTTACATTTAAAACATAAACATCTTTTAATGGTTGTCCATTAATATCTTTAATAAAACCAGTAATTGTATGGGCAGCAATAAACTGTGTAGAAAAGAAAAAGGCAATAAATAATACCGCTTTCGTGAAAGCGGAATAAGAAAAAATAATTTTCATAAATCTGTTAAGTTAGTTGTACTAAATACGTAACTAGATCTTGAAGAGTTTGCTAATAAAATGTTAATAGATCAGAAAAAAGCCGATTCATAAAGAACCGGCTTAAATAAAAATAATGTTTTTAAATCTACATGTGTAGAGCTCTATCGTCAGTTGCAGCAAGCGCTGCTTCCTTAACAGCTTCAGAATAAGTAGGATGTGCATGTGACATTCTAGCTATATCTTCGGCACTGGCTCTAAATTCCATTGCAGTAACTCCTTCGGCAATTAAATCTGCCGCTCTTGCACCTATCATGTGTACTCCTAGAACTTCGTCTGTAGTTTTATCTGCAAGAATTTTTACTAATCCGTCGATATCTCCAGAGGCACGAGATCTACCTAATGCACGCATAGGGAATGATCCTGCTTTATATTCTACACCAGCTTCTTTTAATTCTTCTTCTGTTTTACCTACACTAGCTACTTCTGGCCATGTATAAACTACATTAGGAATTAAGTTATAGTTAATGTGTGGTTTTTGACCTGCAATAGTTTCTGCTACAAAAGTTCCTTCTTCTTCAGCTTTATGAGCTAACATGGTACCACGCACTACGTCACCTATAGCATAGATGTTAGAAACGTTAGTCTGTAAATGCTCATTTACTTCTACCTGTCCACGCTCGTTAATTTTAACTCCTGCAGCAGTAGCGTTTAATTTATCAGTATAAGGACGTCTACCTACAGAAACTAGACAGTAATCACCTTCAAAGGTAACTTCTTCTCCTTTTTTGTTTTTTGCAGTTACAGTAACTGTATCGCCATTGCGCTCTACTTTATTAACCGCATGAGATAAATTGAATTTAATTTTTTGCTTTTTAAGAACCTTCATTAATTCTTTAGAAAGCACCTTATCCATCGCTGGTGTGATACGGTCTGCATATTCAATAACAGTAACCTCAGCACCTAGTCTTTTATAAACTTGTCCTAATTCTAGACCTATAACACCACCACCTATTACGATCATGTGTTTAGGAATTTCTTTAAGAACTAGCGCTTCTGTAGAAGTGATTACTCTTTCTTTATCTAGTGTGATAAAAGGTAAGGTCGCAGGTTTTGAACCTGTAGCGATAATAGTATGTTTTGCTTCTATCGTCTGTGACGTCTCACCATCTATTTTTATGTGTGTAGCATCTACAAAAGATCCCATACCTGTAAACACATCGATCTCGTTTTTCTTCATCAAGAATTGTACACCATCACATGTCTGGTCTACAACTTTCTTTTTACGAGCGATCATCTTCTCAAAGTTGATCTTTATATCTCCAGGAATCTCGATACCATGGTCAGAAAAATGCTTCATAGCATCGTCATAATGGTGAGAAGAATCTAGAAGTGCCTTTGAAGGGATACAACCTACATTAAGACATGTACCACCTAAGGTATTATACTTTTCTATAATGGCAGTTTTCATGCCTAGTTGTGCACAGCGTATTGCGGCTACATAGCCACCAGGTCCAGAACCTATTATTGCTACATCGTACGTACTCATAAGAGTTGGGTTTTATTATACATTAAAGTATATCAAAGATACCAAAAACAAGGCTTAAACAAGGTGTGTTTTTGTATTAATGTACCACCTTTATCATTCAAAAGTTGATATAAATACAACAAAGTGACTATGAAAAGATAATGTACATCTATCAGTGACTATTACTTCAGTTTACTATTTATTTTTTTCTTTTGGTAAGGTCTTATTATTACTCTTGCAGCTCTATCAAAATTGAAATAGTTATAAATCCAATTGAGAAACACTACTAACCTATTTCTTACACCTACTAAGAAGTATAAGTGAACTCCTAACCAAGTAATCCATGCAAGAAAACCGCCTAGGGTAAAGTTTTTCACGTCTGCCACGGCTTTATTTCTACCTATGGTTGCCATGCTACCTTTATCGAGGTAAGAAAACTCCTTTAATGGCTGGTTATTTACTAAGCGTTTAAAGTTTTTTACTAGCAATTTACCTTGTTGTATTGCTGGTTGCGCAACTTGTGGATGTCCTTTAGGGAATTCTTCGGTTTTCATTAATGCAATATCTCCTATTGCAAAAATACCTTCATAACCTTCTACTCGATTCATTTTATCTACTAGAAAACGTTGTGAACGCTCATCCACGCTTTCTTCTCGCAGTCCTTTAATAGGATTACCTATTACTCCAGCGCTCCATATAAAAGTATATGCAACTATTTGAAGATCTGTATTAGTAAGAACGGTTTCTTCTTCATAATTCTTAACCAATACATTAAGATGAATTTGCACTCCTAATTTCCTTAAGTATTTCTCTGCTTTTTGTGAGGCTTTTTCACTCATACTAGCGAGTACACGATCTGAGCCATCTAACAAATGAATTTCCATTAACTCTGGATTGAGGTCTGGATAATCATTCTTGAGTACTCCTTTCTTAAATTCTGCAAAAGCACCAGCTAGTTCTACACCAGTAGGTCCTGCACCAGAAAGCACGATGCGCATTAATTTCTTTTGCTCTTCTACATCATTAGTTAATGTTGCTTTTTCTAGATTTTGCAGCATATAACTTCTTATGTTGAGCGCTTGTGGCACACTCTTCATTTGTAAAGAAGCTTCTTCTAGATCTTTATTACCAAAGAAATTTGTTTTTGTTCCAGTTGCAATTACCAGGTAATCATAACTTACATCACCTATAGAACTGCATACTATTTTCTTATCAGGATCTATGGAATTTACTTCACCTAATCTAAATAAGAAATTCTTCCTATCCTCCACCAGCCCTCGCAATGGGAATGCTATAGAATCAGGTTCTAAACCACTAGTGGCCACCTGATACATTAATGGTTGAAAATTGTGATAATTATGACGGTCTATAAGTACGACTTGAAAATTTTGTTTGGTTAGCTTTCGCGAAAGCGTAACACCACCAAAACCACCGCCCACAACAATTACTCGTGGTAAATCTGACTGTGGAATATTCATCTTATGAAGTTTTAACAAAGATAATTTAGAAAGAGTTATTTATCCTTTGATTAACATTCTTTTCTATAATTGTAACGTTTTGAAAAAAGAAAGGACTTACTAAGTAACCAAGCCAATTAAAAGTGAGTAAAAAACTCGAAGAAGAATTTGTTAAACAGCTAGAAGAGAATCAGAATATAGTCCACAAAATATGTAGGCTGTATACTAATGATCAAGATGCTCACAATGACCTGTTTCAGGAAGTGACCATACAACTGTGGCGTGCTTATCCTAAATTTAGAGGTGATGCTAAATTCAGCACCTGGATGTATAGAGTTGCGTTGAACACGGCAATTACATTATATCGCAAGTCTACACGTAGGGTGAAGACACAGGATTATGATTCTGTCCAATTTAAAATCGCTGACAGACCAGAAGATGATGAGCAAATGGAGCAACTTACTTTACTGTACGGCGCGGTAAAACAATTAAATGATATAGAAAAAGCACTGGTTTTTCTATATCTAGAAGATAAAAATTACAGAGAAATAGCCGAAACAATGGGAATCTCTGAAGTAAATGCAAGGGTGAAGATGAACAGGATTAAAACGAAATTAACTAACATTATAAATCCATAAAATCATGGATCAACTAGATATACTTAAACAAAACTGGCAGTCGCAAACCGGTAATGCCCCTCAATTTTCTAAAGAACAATTAGGTGGTTTATTAGCTAGAAAATCAAGCAGTATTGTAAAATGGTTGTTTATTATCGCTATAATTGAGTTTGCGCTATTTATAGTCTTAGGCCTATTCTCCCATTTTGGAAATGAAGAGAACAATACTGTAGAATTAATAGGAAAACCGTTTTACTATGGTTCTATGATAGTCCACTATGTAGTGATTGTATTTTTTATATTTCTATTTTATAAAAATTATAAAAACATCTCTACATCGCAGCCTACTAGAAGTTTAATGAATAGAATACTCAAGACCAGGCGCACTATGAAGTGGTACATATGGTACAACCTGGTTTATATGATGGTAGTAGGAATGATAGGCGCGGTGCTTATTATACCTAACGACCCTAGGATGTCTGAAGTATTAAATTCGCCTAATTTCATAGGTCATGAAACTGCCTTTTATGCCACTTTCTTAGGTCTAACATTTGTTATGTTTTTAGTAATGTGTGTCATTATGTATCTTATTTATCAATTAATTTATGGAATATTATTACGTAAGTTAAAACGCAATTATAATGAGTTGAAACGTATGGAGGTATAACCCATCATTAAGTTCTGAAAAACAATAAAGCTCGTTTATCTATTACTTAGATAAACGAGCTTTATTGTTTTAATAACCTTTCTAGCTACCTACACTATTTACAATTCTCTATTAAAGTAAACTTGTTTTTCTTCATTGAACTCTGTTGGTCTATTACCAGTCACATCCATTTGTAGTCTCATCTTATCATCACTAATAAATTGAGCAATACAGAGCATCTTTTTTTGTTTTCCTGATTCAAATTCAGTTAATATAATGTCTAATTGTATAGGAGTGGTCTCTTCAAAAATCTGGTAAGTCATGCTTACTCTTTTTCCATTTATTACAAAATCTTTACCTCCATAAGGATCATCGAGACTACCTAGCATCACATAACCCTCTTTATCAAATTCTATAAAACCCTTTTCTTTTTCATCTATCCACTTACCTATAAACTGATCTCTATCATTGATAGTGGTTAGGGATAAAAATGGAATGGCTATTAATAGTAATAAAAATTTCTTCATGATGTGGTTTAATTAATTGCTACAATTTACGATAAAGCAAAAAAATGCGGCCTATGGCCGCATTTTTTTTACTCTAATATGTTAATCAAATATTCTAGAATTTATATCCTACAGATAAATGAACAGTTCCTGGTAACTGACTTCTATCACTACCGTCTGACTCATTATCAAATATATCAGAAAATCCGTAAGTAAAAGTACCTTTAAAGTAAAGGTTGTATTCTTTTAAGTCATAACCGAAACCTGCTGTACCAGCAAAGTTAGTATTAACTGTATCTTCTAATTCTACTGCATCACCGTCATCTAAAGTAGCCTCTCCTTTAAGAAGGAAACCTATCTGTGGACCAAAGTGAACACTAAAGTTATTAAATGCATAATATTTGAACTGTAATGGCACATTGATGTATTGTAATTTTACATCTGTATCCGTACCTAAGCTGTTTGGAAATTCTTCACCTTCTACAGAATAAAGTAAACTACCTTCATAAGACCATTTATCTGCAAATGGTAGCTCTACTACTCCACCTACATGAAAACCGGTTCTACTATCTTCAAAACCACTACCGCCTAGGTTGTCTATTTTTGAAAAGTTAACACCACCTATAACACCATAGGTTACATCTTGGGCTGTTGCTGTAAAAGTTGCTAGAAACAAAGCAATTAAAGAAAAATAAATAGATTTCATTTGTTAGTTTTTGGAATGATTAGTTCAAATATATAAAAATGCTTCTTTATATCTGCTCAATCTTAAAAGAGATGTATTCTCAATCACATAATCGGCAAACAATTACATTTAAAAGAGATAATAATTAGATTTCTTTCTATACTCTATCGGTAAGAATTAAATCTAGCCAATTCTTACAATTATTTCAACCTCTTTTTTCTATTAGCCTCATAATCGGTAAAAATCATTTCTCCTAAGCCTTGTAATCCTGTGAAGAATGCTTTTCCTTGATTAGCCTCTGTAAATTGATCTACAAATCTCTGTAAGTAAGGATCATTTGCAATCATGAAAGTAGTAATAGGAATGTGTAACCTTCTTGCTTGCGCCGCCATGGTATAACATTTCTCTACAATGTATTCATCTAGTCCATTTGAGTTTTTATAATACGTACCATCTTTTAATCGCAAGCAACTAGGCTTACCATCTGTAATCATAAAGATCTGTTTATTCGTATTACGTTTTCTTCTTAAAATATCCATGGCTAGTTGTAAACCTGCCACCGTATTAGTATGATAAGGTCCTACTTTAAGATAAGGAAGATCTGCTATTTTAATAGGCCATGAATCGTTACCAAAAACAATAATATCGAGCGTGTCCTTAGGGTATCGAGTCGTTATTAACTCTGCCAGTGCCATGGCTACCTTTTTTGCAGGTGTGATTCTATCTTCTCCATAAAGAATCATAGAATGCGAGATATCAATCATAAGCACCGTACTCATTTGTGCTTTAAACTGCGAGTCTTCTACAACTAGATCATCTTCTGTCAGATTAAAATTACCCATCCCATGGTTGATCTGTGCGTTGCGCAAACTCTCTGTCATAGATATACTATCCAGACCATCACCAAATCTATAAGGACGGTAATCACCACTGTGCTCATCGCCTTGTCCTAGCTTACCAGATTTATGGTTACCGCTAGCACCTTTACGCATATTACCAAAGATCTGGTCTAGCGCATGTTTACGCAATAACTGTTCTGTCTTTGCAGTAATAGAAAAACGTCCTGGTCTATCACCATCACCTTCTTCTCCTTCTCTATTCTCATCGTTAGGATCAAATTCTTCTTTGATGTAACCGCGTGCTTTAAGATCTTCTATAAAATCTTCAATCGTATATTCTGGTGTGGTAAGCTTGTATTCTTTATCCAGCTCTCTTAACCATTCTATCGCCTCATCAAAATCTCCAGATGTATGAGTTATTAACTCTTTAAAGATACCGAATAACTTATCAAAAGGATCTTTTTCCTTTTCATTATAGAATTCAAATTTAAAACCTAGTCTTTCTTGTGCCATTTTTTAAAAGTAAAGTACAAACAGATAAAACCGAATAATCTATCTGTATTTAACATTGGTTTGTGTTAAATACACGATTTGAGGAACAATTTTAGACTTTACTTACTTAAAAGTACGTATTTTACGATAAGTTAATGTGTTTTCGCTTTCGCGAAAGCGTAACGAACACTATTTTTGCAGCCGTTCAAAAAACAAGAAAATGACTAAACACGCTTGGCACGACGTAAGTTACGGAGCAGATGCACCAGGAAATGTAACTGGAATTATAGAAATCCCTAAGAATACAAGAGCAAAATATGAGTTAGATAAGGAATCTGGAATGTTAATTCTAGACCGTGTGATCTACTCTTCTATGTATTATCCTACTAACTACGGTTTTATTCCACAAACTTATTGTGATGATAACGACCCACTAGATATTTTAGTTCTTTCTCAAATCGAGATTGTACCTATGTGTCTTGTAGAATGTAAAGTTATAGGTGTTATGCAAATGCTAGACGGTGGTGAAATGGATGATAAAATTATCGCTGTTGCTGCAAACGATATGTCTGTTGCTCACTTTAATGACATCGAGGAACTTCCTGAATTTTGGAAAAAAGAAATGCGCAATTTCTTCCAAGACTATAAGAAATTAGAAAATAAAGAAGTAAGCGTAGACGAATTTCAAGGCCGTGAAAAGGCACTAGAAATAGTAAACCAGTCTATTGAAGATTACAAGAAAAAATTCGGTACTAAGTAATTAGTAACTAATTGAATTTAAAAAAATCCTCAATGAAAACTTTGTTTTCATTGAGGATTTTTAGTTTAGAGAATTTTGAATTAACATCTCTAATCGCAGTGTAGAACTGAAATTCCTAACTATTATTAGAGACAGAGACTATTTAAATAATTTTAGTAAAACTACTGGCAAATATCTGATAATTTGCTAACGCAAATTTCTGGGATATTACTTACCGCTACCTTTAAACTGCTGGTCTTTGTTAGCAAATAGCACGTTAAAAGTAGTAAGACTACCATAAATACGAGTAATGTATTGCTGTAAATCTATCTTAAGCTGGTCGTCCAGGTCTTTAGAACTATTTATCTTTTGCTCCATAACTCTTAAACGGTCGCGCAACATAACTATCTTGTGCCAAAAGGTATTGATAGGTATTTCTTTGTCTGCGAGATTAGAATCTGCAGGTCTTAGAATCATAGTACCATTTTTATATTTATCAGCTAGTGCTACTACCTGACTCACATCGCTGAATCTTTCTAGGATTTCACGTAGTGACTTCTCAACATCATAGAAACTTACGGTATCAACGTCGTCCTCACAAGCTTCTATCACCTCAAAATCTGTATCTAGAGGTATGGTTTCTAATCCATCTTTCTGAAAGGTTACCCAATACATAGTCGCAGTAACGTTAGTCACTACTCCAAAGCCATACTCGGCATGATTGATTCTTGATCCTATTCCTAATAATTTCATATAATATATTTATCTAAGTTTTTCTAAGTTTATCTTTGCCCTAAATTGATAAATTAATCCCGATTTGAAAAAGATATTTCGTTTTTTATTAAAAAGTATTTTAGCTATTCTAGCAATCGTACTTATTGCCGTTATAACACTCAAACTTATTTATAATGAAGATGTACCTCAAGGAACATCAGGCAAACCGGCTGATGATCTAGCTTTTAAAATTCTTGATGCCATAGACCATAAACAGTTTACAGAAGCTCGTGAAATTCACTGGACTTTTAGAGGTGTGAATAGATATGAATGGAAAGTACAGCAAAATCTAGTAGATGTTTACTGGGATGATTATAGAGTTTCATATCAAACGCAATATCCTAAAATTAGTTTTGCATTTAAAGACGGTAAACGTATTGAAGGACAAGAAAAAGATAATGCTATAGCATATGCAGCAAAAAACTTTAATAATGATAGTTTTTGGGTAGTGGCACCACATAAAATTTTAGATATAGGTACAACCAGACAGCTTATAACTGAAGATGGTAAGGAAAAACTATTAGTAACATACAATTCGGGAGGTACTACTCCTGGAGATGCTTATTTATGGGAAGTAGATGAAAACTATCGCCCTACATCGTTTAAAATGTGGGTAAGCATCCTGCCTCTAGATGGTCTAGAAGCAAAATGGAGTGATTGGGAAATGACAGCTGGTGATTTTCCTCTAGCACAAAAACGTAGTATTTTAGGAATTACAATACCTGTTACAGACCTAAAAGTGAATCCATAACCTTCTTTTTATGATCTTGTTCTTCTTTTTCTTTCATCTCTAGCTCTATAGCCTGGTGGGTGGTCCATAGGTTATAATAATCTGCAGAGAATTTATTGTAGTATAAAGAATAAAACAAACCTACTTTAAGAATAAGAGTATAACTATGGGTTAATGCTGTCTGTATATCACCGGTATAATGAAAAAGAGCTGTAAAAAAAACTCCTAGAACAATAGCCCCTATTAAACTCTTTCTAGCGTACAAGCCTGTAAGAATCATTAAGGCTATAAAGAACTCTAAGAGAGGTACTATAGGTGTAAAATTTGCTAAGAAACCTAACTCACTTCCTTGTGGCACATATTGAACTGCTAGCTGTATAAATTCATCATAATTAACCAAGTTAACTAAAGCATGAATGAGTAAATAAAAGCCTAAACCAACCCTTACAATTAAGTAAGTAATTGTTTTCCAATTATTTTGAGAAGAATAAAATTGCGTCATGATAAACCCTTATTAAACAAAGAATTACAAGCGAAAATAAAAATCTAGAGTTAATTTATAGTTAAGAAAATGTCTATTTCGACCAATTTCCTAAATAGCTGATCAAAACTACAACACTACTACCTCTCATCGATCATCAATATCTTCTAGCTCAAATAACTCTTCTACAGAAACCTTAAACGTTCTCGCAATTTTTAATGCTAATACAGTAGATGGCACGTATCGATTTTTTTCTATAGAATTTATAGTCTGTCTAGAAACTCCTATTGCTTCAGAAAGATCTGCTTGGGTCATTTTATGGATGGCGCGCTGCACATGGATGGTGTTTTTCATTATAATTCTTGTTTAAAACGCCAATAATTTATCAAATACATGATCTGGAAAAGAAAAATAGAAAGCATACCATAATCCATAAAATCTAGCTGAGATCCAGAACGAAATAAACTACTTAACAAAAAGTTTAAAAATGGTGTGACAATAACTAGAATCATACCATACATAAAAGCATAAGCCATTGCTTTGTGACGTAAATTAAGCAATCGCTCATCTGGAAATTTATCTCTACTAATTATAATGAATAGAAAACCTAAAAGAATTAAATGGCCAGCCATTCCGGTTGCAACTTCTTCATTTAGAAAGTGTTGGTATTCTTTGAAAAAGAGTAATACTATTCCACATAAAACAGGAAATACTGCTACCCATTTCATGTAATGCGGTAATAATAAAAAATCTCCTTTTCTTACTTTATCTAACTGTTTATCGTTCATTACAATTGCTTTTTAAAAATGTTGAAATACATCAAATAATAAAATAAATAGGACGACATGATAAAAAAGAAACTTTGATATTCCCATTCTAGAATATCCTTATAAAAACTGTTTAGTATAATATTAATAAAAGGCAGTATCAATAACATTCCCGTACCCAACACAAAGGCAAATGCAAATGCTCTATAACGTAACTGATTTGTACGCTCATCTTCATGTTTATCTCGAGACAGTGCTAAAATGAACAAGCCAATTAGAACAAGATGCATACACAGGTCTTTATAAAATAACCTCAACTCATCGCCTTGATAATAGACTATCAACATACCAATGATCGCGCTAATTGAAATACCTACTCCTATCCATTTAAAAGAAGTAGGCAGCAAAGGAAATACGCCGCCTTTCTTTTCAAATTCACAAAATTTATTCAAAACAGAATTCTTCATAACGTAAAGTATTTTTATTATAATGACAAATATACTTTACATTTAGTAAAATACACTTATTTTATCTACATTATTTTTATAAGAATGATTTCATAACATAAAAAACACGCAACCTACTCTAAAACTAAACTTATCGGAATTGAATAAAGGTCAAGTGTCTCTATTCAAATGGATATGAATAAATAAATAGTCTTAAATTAGAGAAGTATAAAAACCCAACTCTCCACAGCATTTTAAGTAAGCTTTAATTCTATTTCTAGTTCATTAGAATTAACTTCGCAAGATTGCAATATACTATGGCGTACACTGACGAAATTATTGAAGTAAAAGGAGCTCGTGTTCATAATTTAAAGGACATCGATGTAAATATTCCTAGAGAGAAACTTGTGGTTATAACTGGTCTCTCTGGTTCTGGTAAATCATCGCTAGCTTTTGACACTATCTATGCCGAAGGTCAACGACGTTACATAGAAACCTTCAGCGCATATGCGAGACAGTTTCTAGGCGGTCTAGAACGTCCCGATGTAGATAAAATAGATGGACTCTCTCCTGTTATAGCCATAGAACAAAAGACAACGAGTAAAAGTCCACGAAGTACAGTCGGTACTATTACAGAGATCTATGATTTTTTAAGATTACTATATGCTCGTGCTAGCGACGCCTATTCTTACAACACAGGTAAGAAAATGGTAAGTTATAGCGATGAGCAAATACGCGATCTTATTATAGAAGAATATAAAGGCCAGCGCATTAACATACTTGCACCTGCCATAAGAGGTAGAAAAGGTCACTATAGAGAACTCTTTGAACAAATAGCAAAACAAGGGTTTGTAAAAGTACGATGTGATAATGTCATAGTAGATATTACTAAAGGTATGAAACTGGACCGTTATAAGGTCCACGACATTGAAATAGTAATCGATAGATTACAAGTAGGCGACACTGAAGAAGATATTAAAAGGCTAGACGAGTCTATTAAAACTGCGATGTACCATGGTAACGATATCACGATGATTGTACCACATGGTGAAAAAGAAGGTCGTTTTTTCTCTCGTACATTAATGTGCCCAGAGACTGGAATCTCATATCCTGAGCCAGAACCTAATAACTTTTCTTTTAACAGTCCTAAAGGTGCCTGTCCTAAATGTAATGGTATAGGTACACTCTATCAGGTAAATGAAAACAAAATCATACCAGACCGCAGTCTTTCTATTACTAAAGGTGGTCTTGCCCCATATCCTGACAATAAAAAGAACTGGATTTATAAACAGCTAGAATTAATTGCCCAAAAGTTTGATTTTAAACTAACAGATCCGCTAGATAAAATACCTGCAGCAGCCATAGAAATGATTCTTTACGGTGGCAAAGAAAGTCTAGAGGTAGATAGCAAGAACTTAGGTGTTAAACGCAGTTATAAAATAGATTTTGAAGGGCTTGCAAACTTCATAGAGCAAACCTATAACAATAACGACAGTACTAGTTTACAACGTTGGGCAAAAGAATTCATGGATAACGTGACCTGCCCTAATTGTGAAGGATCGAGATTGCGTAAAGAAAGTCTTTATTTCCGTGTTAACGAGAAGAATATTGCTCAACTGGCTCAAATGGATATCGTCCAGCTGGTAGAATGGTTTGAATCTTTAAATGGCACGCTTTCGCGAAAGCAACAACAAATAGCTACTGAACTACTTAAAGAAATAAGAGAACGATTACAGTTTTTACTAGATGTAGGTCTCGATTATTTATCACTAAACAGAAGTGCCAAAACACTTTCTGGTGGTGAAGCACAACGTATACGCCTGGCCACTCAAATAGGTTCTCAGTTAGTAGGAGTTTTATACATTCTAGATGAGCCGAGTATAGGATTGCACCAGCGCGATAATGAAAAACTTATTAATTCTCTAGTTGCCCTGCGAGATACCGGAAATTCTGTAATCGTGGTAGAACATGATAAGGATATGATCGAGCGAGCAGATCATGTCATAGATATAGGTCCTCGAGCAGGAAAATATGGTGGTGAAATCATTAGTGAAGGCTCACCGCAGGAGATTTTAAAACACGACACGTTAACAGCTCAATATCTCAACCGTAAAAGAGAAATAGCCGTACCTAAAAAACGTCGTAAAGGAAATGGTAAAAAAATATCGCTTAAAGGTTGTACTGGAAATAACCTAAAAGATGTTTCTATAGACCTACCTCTAGGCCAGATGATAGGTGTAACTGGTGTTTCAGGAAGTGGTAAATCTACTCTTATAAATGAGACGCTTTATCCTATTATGAATGCGCATTTCTTTAATGGAGTTAAAGTACCGATGCCTTATAAAAGCATCAAGGGACTAGATAATTGTGATAAAGTGATTGATATTAATCAAAGCCCTATAGGTAGAACACCACGATCTAATCCTGCTACTTACACTAAAACATTTGACGAAATAAGATCTTTATTTGCCAAAACACCTGAGGCATTAATACGTGGTTATAAGCCCGGTCGTTTTAGTTTTAATGTAACTGGTGGACGTTGTGAAACTTGTAAAGGTGGTGGCTTAAGAGTTATAGAAATGAACTTTCTTCCAGATGTATATGTGACCTGTGAAACCTGTCAAGGAAAACGTTTTAATAGAGAAACTCTAGAAATACGGTATAAAGGGAAATCTATAAGTGATGTTCTTAATATGACCATTACAGAAGCGACAGACTTCTTTGAGCCTATCCCTAAAATATACCGCAAATTAAAAACTATAAAAGATGTAGGACTAGGTTACATTACTTTAGGACAACAGTCTACTACTCTATCCGGTGGTGAAGCGCAACGTATTAAACTAGCTAGCGAACTCTCTAAAAGAGATACTGGTAACACGTTTTACATACTAGATGAACCTACTACAGGGCTTCATTTTGAAGATGTTGCTGTTCTTATGGATGTTCTTAATAAACTGGTTGATAAAGGTAATACCGTTCTAGTTATAGAACACAACATGGACGTTATCAAAATATGTGACTATCTTATAGATGTAGGTCCAGAAGGAGGCCGTGGTGGTGGTAATATAGTCACAAAAGGAACACCTGAACAAGTTGCCAAACATAAGACGAGTCATACCGCTAGGTTTTTGAAGAAGGAGCTGAATTAAGCAAGCAGTTTAATCTTCATATTTTACAATACTATTCATAATGGACATACCAAGTATTTGAATTGGCATCGTCTAAATTTGATCGGGAAGTTTTTGTTAGGTTGTAGATGTAGAGATAGAACCAAGCATCTTTTAACCTTTCCGACCAAAGCTCGCAACTGCTCACTTTTCCTCGTCTGAGGAAAGGAGTTTTGTTTTATTTCAAACTCCTCGCCTTAGAAAAGCGAGGACAGATTAGTTTCTAAACTTTAGCGGCGATGCAATCAGGAGTGGTTGATACATTGCTAGATTACAAACCAAGAGTTACTTCTTTTTTCAAAATATATTAAATCAAAAAATCCCCAATCAAAAGATTGAGGATTTTAAAAACTATTTAAAGAAGCTTACTTCTTCTTATTCTTTTGTTGTTCTTCTTGTTGTGCTTGTGCTTGCTCCATAATCTCTGACATCTTACTTGCAAAACGACCTTTCTTTTTCTTAGGCTTAGCTTTTGCTTTTTCAATTTTAGCAAGAACCTTATCCTTATCAATAATTACATGCTTAATCACTAACATAATACCGATGGTAATTAAGTTAGAGATAAAGTAGTACAATGAAAGTCCACTTGCATATTTATTAAAGAATACCAGCATGAACAATGGAGATAGATACATGATAAACTTCATGTTAGGCATACCAGGCTGTTGTGCCGCTTGCATATTTTGCCCAGTAGTCATCTTCATATAGAAAAAGATGGATATAGAAGCTAGAATAGGAAATAGACTCACGTGATCACCGTAGAATGGAATTTTAAAACCTTCTGGGAATTGATAGATAACATCATAACTAGATAAATCATCTGCCCAAAGGAAACTTTTCTGTCTTAATTCAAATGCTGTAGGGAAAAACTTAAAGAGTGCAAAGAACACAGGCATTTGTAACAATGCTGGTAAACAACCACTCAATGGGCTGGCACCTGCCTCACTTTGAACCTTCATGGTTTCCTGCTGCTTTTTCATTGCATTATCCTTGTACTTTTCTGCAATTCTATTTAATTCTGGACGTAGAATTTTCATCTTTGCCTGAGTTAAATAACTCTTATATAATACTGGAGATAATACCAGTCTTACACAAATAGTAAGTAGTATAATAGCAAGTCCATAAGGAATACCTAATCCATCAGAACTACTTAAGAATGTAAATAACGGTCTTATCGCCCATTCATTAATAAAACCAAAAATTCCCCATCCTAGATCTACTACTTCGTCAAGATTGCGATCATATCCATCTAAGATTTCAAAATCTGTAGGGCCAAAATACCAGTCCATATTATAAGCTAGTTCACCACCGGCATAATCTAACTGTACTTTAGAAGTAAATTTCTTAGTTAGCACATTTTGCTCGTCATCTTCACTTGTATTGTTATAAGACTTTAATAAACCACTTTTGAAAGGTGTGTCTGTTAAAAGTATAGAAGAGAAGAAATGCTCTTTGTAAGCGATATAAGTAATATCTTCAGCATCTTCCTCAGCGTTTTCGCCTTGACCTGTGTAGTCATCACTACCTCCATCGTATTCAAACTTAATCTCTGTATAACGACTCTCTGTAGATATACTTTTTGAACGACGATATGCTTGTAATTCCCAATTAAGGGCAACTTCTTCAGATGTATTTGCTACTTGCGCTAGACCTTGAGAACGGATGTTGAAATCCATCATATAATCGTCTGGCTGTAACTCATATCTAAATTCTATAGATGCACCACTTGCTGGACTAGCTGTAAGACTTAAAACCTTATTTGCTCCATTTTGTGAAGTTTTAGGTGTAAAAACCATGTCCTTAGTATGCACTTTACGTCCATCTTTAGTCATGAATTCTAAATCAAAATTATGATCACCACCTTTAACCAGGTATACCGGTAAAGAGTCATAAGTTTTGAAACTTTTTAATAATGCTTCATCAATTAAAGCTCCTTTAGTATTGATTTTAAAATCAACTAAATTGTTATTAAACTCTAGCACTTCACCTTTAGAACCTCCTGGTGTTAGCGCTGTATCATTTAATGTAACTGGCTGGTTTGAATTTGAAACAACTTCACTCGTTTGTGATCTATCTTCTGTTTCTTGCTGGTCTTCTTGGTTTCTGAAAAGCATAAATACAACTATCCCAAAAATTAGGGCTAATCCTAGCATACTTTTCCAGTCCGTCTTTTTCTCTTCCATACTTTTGCCCGTTGGGGCGATTAATTTACTTGGTATTTAAAATGGATATTGTTCTCGCTTTCGCGAAAGCGAAACTTATATCTTATTTTTCTTTAATTTAAAATCTCCTGCTGCCTTTACAAAAGATGTAAATAATGGGTGTGGTGCAGCAACGGTACTTTTATATTCTGGATGGTATTGAACCCCTATAAACCAAGGATGATCTTCTACCTCTACCGTTTCTACCAGGTTAGATTTAGGATTTACTCCTGTGGTCTTAAGTCCAGCGTTTTCTAATTGCTCTCTATAATCATTATTATATTCATAACGGTGTCTATGACGCTCGCTTATCATTTTAGAACCGTAAATATTTTTTATTTCACCACCTATTAGCTCACAATCCCAAGCTCCTAGACGCATGGTACCACCCATGTTCATAATATTCTTTTGATCTTCCATGAGTGAAATAACTGGATTTGCAGTTTTCTCATCCATCTCTATAGAGTTAGAGTCTTTAATTCCTAAAACGTTACGAGAATATTCAATAACTGCCATTTGCATTCCTAAACAAATTCCAAAAAATGGTAATTTATTCTCTCTTGCATAGCGTACTGCCTCTATCTTACCTTCTATACCGCGCTCTCCAAAACCAGGAGCAACTAGTACGGCGTCTAGATGAGATAGTTTTTTCTCTACGTTATCTACTTCTAGATATTCACTATGTATAGATTCTATTTTTACTTTAATCTCGTTTGCAGCACCGGCGTGTATAAATGCTTCTAAAATAGATTTATAAGAATCTTGTAACTCTACATATTTACCTATCAGTCCTATGGTAACGGTACTTTTAGGATTTTTATGTCTTTGTACAAATTCATTCCAGCTTCTTAAATCTGGCTGATCTTTTGTATCTATATCTAGATTTTTAATTACAACACGATCTAGTCCTTCTAATAACATTTTATTAGGAACGTCATAAATGGTTTCTACATCGATAGACTGGATTACTGCTTCTTGCTTTACATTACAGAAACGTGCAAGCTTGGTACGTATCTCGTCAGATAATTCATGCTCTGTACGACATACAAGAATATCTGCTTGTACACCACTCTCCATAAGAGTCTTAACACTATGTTGAGTAGGTTTAGTTTTTAACTCACCTGCAGCACTTAAATATGGTATTAAAGTTAAGTGTATCACTAGAGAATTGCGTTCTCCTAGCTCCCACTGTAACTGTCTTACACTTTCTATATAAGGTAATGATTCTATATCTCCTACGGTACCACCTATCTCTGTGATAACAACATCATAATCACCAGATTTACCAAGAATCTGTATACGTTGTTTAATCTCGTCTGTAATATGAGGTATAACTTGCACCGTTTTACCTAAAAACTCACCTCGTCTTTCTTTCTGAATAACACTTTGATAAATTCTTCCCGTGGTAACATTATTAGCCTGAGAAGTATTAACGTTAAGAAAACGCTCGTAGTGACCTAGGTCTAAATCTGTTTCTGCACCATCTTCTGTTACGTAGCATTCTCCATGCTCGTAGGGATTAAGTGTCCCTGGATCCACATTTATATACGGATCTAACTTCTGTATAGTAACCCTTAAACCTCTAGCTTGCAGTAATTTTGCTAATGAAGCTGCGATTATTCCCTTTCCTAAAGAAGAGGTTACTCCACCTGTTACAAATATATACTTTGCGTGTGCCATAGTTATGTTTTAAGAGTTTTAAAAACAGCTGCAAAAGTAGGTATTTTGAAGAAGAGAAACGAGAACTTTTAATCTTAAATAGAAAAGCTTAAAACAACAAAAGCCAGCAATTACTTGCTGGCTTTTTATTATATAAAATTAATAGAGATTAATCTACTACTATCTTTTGAGTAACTGTACGATTTCCGTCTACTATGTTTACTAAATACATACCAGCAGATACAGCACCTAAATTAATATTTTGATTGAAACTATTTGAAGTCTCATAAGATCTTTTAAATACAGATCTACCACTTAAATCAAATACGGTAATACCTACATTATTACTTGATGCGTTATCAAACAATACATTAAAGTTACCATTATTAGGGTTAGGGTATATAGACAAATTATCTAATTCAAATGACTCATTACTCAATGGAGTAATGTTTTGCACACATACTTCTAGTGACCAACTGTTCAATGTACCTAAATCTGCATCTCCGTTATCAGATACACGCAATGTCCAATCTCCATTTGCTGCAACTCCATTAAACACTGAAAAAGATTCAGAAGGAGCAAAATTACCTACAGTAGGCTGTCTACAAAGTATAGTCGCTCCACCATCTTCAAATGTAGCAGCTACATCATTTTGATTTGCACACTCTCTATTCCATGCAACAGCTTGATTACGACCTGAAGGGTCTGTAATTGAAAAAATCAAATCTTGTATGTAAGTATGTGAAATATCAACACCTAACTTTATACTTTCTATATTATCTGTAAGAGGAACATTTAAAGTAGACAATACACCTACTCTATTATTATCTGGAATTGCAGAATTCAAACTTCCTGATTGGTAAGTTGTACAAGTAATTTGAACATCTGCATTTATATTAAACTCTCTAGTATTTAAAGCAAAGAAAATATTACCAGCGCCCTCTATCATTATTCTACAACTTGGAGACACAATTCCTGAAGGAACAGTTAACGCATAAGAACCTGTATTAGGCACATTTGCTGCTAGTACGGTATCAAAATTTAAACCTCCATCAGTAGAAAGAAGTATGTTAACATTTGCAGTATTGATAGTATTTGCATCTGTACCAGCTACATCCCATGTAATATTTTCAACTGTATTAGGTAACCAAACAATGCCTCCTAAATTTTGAGATGTAACACGGAAAGGTCCTGCATTTGCATCTACTTGCACTATCATTTCATCACTATTTGTCTGACCACCTCGAGTATCATTATCTCTAACCGTTAAATCAAATGTTTGCACGCGACTAACAGAGGATAGTTTCTCCCATACTGTAGAACCTCCTCCATTAACTAGCAACTCTTCTAATCTAGGGATATATCTTACTTTATCAGAAGTACCTTCAAATGATCTCACCATAGGGCCTGTTGCATTTGTTTCTTGAGGTAAACCAGTAATAGTACTTAAATCATTTTGTTCCCATGTATAAGTATGTGTAGAAGTACCGTCTGCATCAGTAGAATTACCAACTAATTTATATGGAGTACTTCTAGGAATCACATAATCACTGTCTGCTATAGCAACAGGAGCTGAATTACCTGTTAAAGTTGTCTGAGCACAAGTACCTAAACCAGACGATATATTATTAAAAATACTATTCAAACTACCTTGATGAAAATATGCGTCACTATTATTTTGAACATTTTGTGGTGTACAAATACCAGCATATGCCATTATTGTTGATCCACTACCTGGTTCAAAAGCATTATTTGCAGATCTATTTCCTCCAGCACAATTTGCTGCATCACCGTTAAATGAATGTGGAGCACCCATTTGATGACCTAATTCATGAGCTACAAAATCAATATCAAAAGGATCACCCACTGGTGCAGCACTACCTGTTACACCTTGCGCTTTTCTATTCGTACATGGAGACGCTAGTGAAGCTAGCCCACCACCACCTGTAGAGAAAATATGACCTATATCATAGTTACCAAAACCTATAATAGCATCTATAGCAGCTTGATTTTCTCCTAAAATGGCACCTGGGGAACTATTTGAGAAATTATCTGAATCTATAGAAATTAACGCCGTATTATTAGCTACAAGAGTCATCGTTACACTTAAATCTCTCTCATAAATAAAGTTATTACGAGTCATAGTAACTATAATAGCCGCTACAACAGCATTTCTTTTAGCTAGAATAGGGTCGGTTGATACCACACCAGCTCTAAGCCAATGAAATTGAGAATACTCTACAGTGGTAGAGATAGCTAATCTAAAATCTCTTAACAAACCATCGTTTGCATTTTTAACATCAAAAGTATGCTCTGGACCAATAAATCTTTGATTCAGGTCATATGTGTCCTCAACATGACATTCCCAGTGATCACCATGATTAATTAAATCACTTTTCTTATAAACTACAACAGATGAATTATCAAAAGAATAGGAATCTACAAATTGAGTACCTAATCTAGGAGAAAACATCATTCCATGAAAACCCTGAGAGGTAATAGAAAATCTAACTTGACTATCTGCATCTTTTACACTTTGACCTACATAAGATCTAAAATCTGCATACTCAGCCTGTAACTCAGGAGACATTACACTTGCTTCTTTTACTCTAAAAAACTCTATTCCATTAGTGGTAGGGTATTCTATAATTACCGTAGACAGGTTTGAATCTACACCTCTTTGTGGTGCGTTTTGTAATTGAGCTTTAAGGGCTGAAAGATCAATTCTATAATAAGAAGCTACTGTTGGATCTGTTTTTCTAGTCCACTGTACCTCTGATGCGAGATCAGATTCAGTTACTTGTGACCAAGTACTTTTGCTTTTTTGAGCTGTTGATGGTAACATTGCACCAATTATAAATAGAAGTGCTGTCATCCATAACTTGTAATTTTTAAACATGCTTTGAATTTTAGAAAACAATAATAAGGGAAAATGATCACAATTTTGTGTTATCAACAGTCTAACTATTAATTTATAATGATATTTATAATTATGCTTTCGCGAAAGCGTAACTAAACAAAAAATAATTATCTATTTTTAAACTTTATTAAAAACATCTTACATGTATAAATACACGCTTCTAATTGCAATGATATTATTGATTTCATCCTGTAAATCTAATCAGCAAATCACCACAAAATCTGATCAAGAAATATCATGCCCTATAGACGGAACCTGTTCTTTTGAAGTACTTAAAAATAAAGAACTTTTAATTCTAGAAGATGAGTTTAAAAACACTTACCACGAATTAAAACCTGCAGATGGTAAAGTGGTTCTAAAATATGAATACAAGAGAAATACCAATCCTGAAATTAGTGATGATAATTATTCTGAAATAATTTTTATAGAAATAGACGAGAACATTACAGATTTAGATCTAACAGATCAGTTCTTAAGTAACGCCAAAGTCAGTTATAACAGACTATGCTTTTGTAGAGGAGCAACAGGAATTTATAAAGTAAAAAAGGGTCATCTTAAAATTTCTAAAGACGATAAAAAATATGAATTGGCTTTAGACTTTATGGTAGAAGAAGTGCCGCAAGTAGTCACTTCTATTAAGGAATCTTTTGAACTATAAGAAACCTAAGACTCTGCACTAGTTTTAAAGAGTTCTTCCTTAATTTTTATGGACCAGATTTCTTGAGCATCTTTTATTAATCCATGGTTAGTTTCTCGATCATAAGTAGACTGTAGTTGCTGACGATCTTTTTCAAACTTCCTAAAAATGAAATCAATTTCCTTTTTAGGATTTTTTTGAGGAACGTATTTTGTAAAAGCCGCTCTTAATTTACGCGCATATAACTCTGATATATCCCAATGCAATTGCTCATGGGCAAGTAATGCAGCGTTACTTTCATTGATATTTTTTTTCCAACTTAATTGAGGATAAAAATAACTAGTAACCTGTACATCTACCTTTAAATCACCATCTATACTTTTAGAAGAAAAACTATATCCCATACCACAATTAACACTCGCAAAATGATGAGCTCCCTGAGGCGGTACTCCTTTAAAATCTTGCCAAGTTAATTGAGAGTGTTCTTGATAAGAAAATCGTTCTCTTGGATCATCATTAAAATTAAATGATAATATAAGGAGGATACAAGAGAACAAAATCTTCATTTAGCTCCAGTTAAAAGTAATATTCTTAACAATATCTGGATGTAGACTATTGTGCACTGGGCAAGTATTCCCGACGCGTTCAAGAATTAATTGTGCTCTTTTATCACAACCACCCTTCATATCTAGCACTACATCTATTTGAGAAATACGTCGTGGATTAGCATCCATGATCTTAGTAACCTGTGCTTTACTACCAGAAAGCTCTATCCCCATATCGGCAGCTTTAATGCCCATTACAGTAAGCATACAACTGGCTAGACCAGTAGCAACTGTATCTGTAGGAGAGAAAGCCTCTCCTTTACCTTGATTATCTACAGGCGCATCTGTTAAGAATGAATTACCACTTTTAAGATGTGTAGATTCACATCTTAAATTACCTTTATACTCTACAGTAGAAGTCATAGTTACTCTTTATTAGTAATAGTATTAATATCTAATTCTTTGATGCTTAGATCTTCTTGATACTGCAAGATATACATCGCCTCATTATAAAAACCAGAAGATGACTTTTTAGAATAATCAAACTTATTCTCTGTCATAACAGTTCTTCCATTTCTCATTGCGCTTTCATAAAGGTCTGAAGAGCTAGCCTGTCTTAAAATAAGATCCAGAGTAACATCAAAACCTCTTACCGCATAAGAATTAGGCGTGATACTATGTGTAGAATAATACTTTTTTATAAAAGAATTATCCTCTTCACTTTCTTTATACATACTAGGATACACAAAGTTTAATTGTGCCAACTTTGCATTAGGCAAATCCATTTCTTCAAAGTTATCTAAACCGAACATCGTTATCTTATGAGAGTCTGCTTTTGCCGAATAATTTGTGATGGCATCAGTAATAAAACCAACATTATCTACTGCCAGTATAACTACATTCTCAACATCTGCTTGAAGTTCTTTAATATAGTTAATGCTGAAAATGTAATTCTTTTTTGAATTAGGCACTAACACATTTGCTGATGGTAATATAGAAGTGAATTCATTTCTCAATTTAGGATTATTATTATCTGTAACGATAATTACATGTTTTCCTTTGGAGTATGCTACTATATAATCCTTAAACTGTTGTTTTAGCATATCATTACTAGGTCTAGCCTGAAATAAATTGCGATACAGTTTTACATTAGTATTAGTTAGAGGTGATATAACAGGAACATCAATACGCTTTATTTCCTTTGCCGTTTCCACAACGTTATCAGACATAAGCGGTCCTAAAACTGCATTATAATCAGAAAAATCCGTCGCATTAAGAATGTTCTTAGTAGTCTGTAGGCTCTTTTGAGTATCATAGACATCATAATCTACAGGGATACCTAACGCATTTGCACTGTCCACAGCTATTTTTACACCACTGTAAAAATCCAAAGCAATACGCATAGTTCTATCTGCTTTTAAAAGATCTCGATTTGCGTTTCCATCTGTCTTGTGAATTGAAAATGGTAGCATAACAGCAATGCGCTGTCTTTTAAAATTCCTCAAACTATCTATCAATCTAGCTGTGGTATTTACACTTGATTTCACGACTACTTCTTTTCCATAATCCGGATTAGGAATAGTCACTTTCATACCTTCTTTAAGTCCATCTTTTAATTGTGGATTAAGAACTAGTAAAGAATCCTCACTTATACCAGACAGCTTCTTTAATGAATACATACCCATCTTTTTAGGTATAGTATACTCTACCATTAACGGTTGCTCATTTTTAGAATCAGAAATTACTTGTTCCGGCATTGAATCTGCATCAACAGTAATTCCTTTAGGCACATTTAAAATCATTCCAGGACGCAAATCTTTAACATCAGGATTAAGCTCTAAAAGCTCCTTAGCCTTGATACCATGTTTTGTGGCAATACCATACATTCCTTCACTAGGCTTTACTAAATATTTACCATCTGGTAAGTTTGTAGGGTCTAAAACAGGTTCCTTAGGTTCTGAATCTTGAACAGAAAGCTCTACCTCTTCAAAAATTGGTATTTGTATCTTATCTCCTTTTCTTAAAGGATTTGAATACAGCTCTTTATTTGCCTCCTTAATATCTAACTCTGTGATATTATATTTTTTTGAAAGGCTATAAAGTGTCTCTTTGCGTCTTACTCTGTGCTTTTTATACTTTTCTACTCTTCTTTGAGTAAGTACGGTATTTTGAGCTGGTATTAAAAGTACCTGACCATACTTTAATCCCGACTTTAAATCAGGATTAAGCTCTAATAATTGCTCAGAAGTTACTTTATATTTTTGAGTAAGAGTATAGATAGTCTCTCCTTGCTCTACCGTATGTTGTTTGTAATTTTGCATGAATGCGGCATCCGCTTTCGCGAAAGCGAAACACAAACAAATTATTATAAATATATTTTTCATCTTGTTTTTATTCCCATTCTATAGTTGCTGGCGGCTTTGAACTGATATCATACACCACTCTATTAACGCCTTTAACTTTATTTATTATTTCATTACTAGTTGCCTGCAAAAACTCATAAGGTAAGTTTACCCAGTCTGCAGTCATACCGTCTGTACTTTCTACCGCTCTTAAAGCGACACACTTTTCATAAGTACGCTCATCTCCCATTACTCCTACGCTATTTACTGGCAATAAAATAGCGCCGGCTTGCCATACCTTATCGTATAAATCCCATTTTTTTAAATTATTTATAAAAACAGCATCAACTTCTTGAAGTATACTTACTTTTTCTGGTGTGATATCTCCTAGAATTCTAATAGCTAGCCCTGGTCCAGGAAATGGATGTCTACCTAAAAGCTCTGCAGCCATACCCATAGATTTACCTACTCTACGTACTTCATCTTTAAATAGTGCTTTTAAAGGCTCTACAATTTTAAGCTTCATGAAGTCTGGTAATCCACCAACATTGTGATGTGATTTTATAGTCGCACTAGGCCCACCGGTTGCACTTACACTTTCTATCACATCTGGATAGATAGTACCTTGTGCGAGCCAGGTTACATTTTTAACCTCGTGTGCCTCATCATCAAAAACTTCTATAAATACACGTCCTATTGCTTTACGTTTTAATTCTGGATCACTTAATCCTTTAAGGGCAACCATAAATCGTGCCGAAGCGTCTACTCCTTTTACGTTAAGTCCCATACCTTCATATTGCTTTAAGACTTGAGTGTACTCATCTTTACGCAATAATCCATTATTTACAAAAATACAGTAGAGATTTTTACCTATCGCTTTGTGCAATAACATCGCTGCAACCGAAGAATCTACTCCTCCAGAAAGACCTAAAACCACACGATCTTCTCCGATTTGTTTTTGTAATTGATCTACAGTTTCTTCAACAAAACTATCTGGAGTCCAGTCTGGTGTAACGTTTGCAATCTTTATTAAGAAATTCTCTAACAGCTGCTTACCATCTGTAGAATGATATACCTCTGGATGAAACTGTATCGCATAGGTAGATTCACCTTGTATTTTGTAGGCTGCATTTTTTACGTCATGAGTACTAGCGAGTAACATACCGTTTTCTGGCAATTGCTTAATCGTATCACTATGACTCATCCATACTTGACTACCAGCTTCTATACCTTCTAAGAACAAATCATTTTCTACAAAAGATAAATTTGCACGACCATATTCTCTAGTGCTAGACGCACCTACTTCACCTCCATGAAAATGTGCTAAATACTGCGCGCCATAACAAACTCCCAGAAGAGGCTTCTTACCTCTTATTTCATTAAGATCTACATGAAAAGCGTCTTCAGATCTTACAGACATAGGACTGCCGGAAAGAATGATAGCTTTATACTGATCTAAATCTGTAGGAACTTTGTTGAAAGGGTGGATTTCAGAATAGATGTTTAATTCTCTTACTCTGCGCGCAATTAATTGTGTGTATTGCGATCCAAAATCTAATATTAATATCTTGTCGTGTTGCATGAGCAAATTTACTTTTTTAATATCTAAAGTTTAAGGATATGACACACTTTTGTTAACGTGTTTTCAAAAGAAAAATCAGGTCTCTTATTAGCTTTCTAGACTGTCACAATTCTATGACACTAAATCTCTGATCTAGAGGATCTAGACTTTCTTTAATTTTAGAAATAAAAGAAGGCCCGTATTCTTGATAAAATAATGAAAAGTTAGTTTGTCTTTCTTGTAAACTATCATTAGGAAACAACTCTTTTTTAAGCTCCAGTGCTCTATCTAAATGATCTTTAAGTTTTCTCTTTTGTGCTTTTAGCAGTCTAGACTCTAGATGTTCTAGACCTTTAATTTGCTTATGCTCTTGAGCCTTTACCGCATTTTCAAAAGACTGCTCTGTTAAACTTGCAATTTTAAAAAGTTCTTCAAACTGCTTTTTAAGATGTTCTTTTTGAGTAGTAAAATCTATCTCTATGTCGCTTATTTTATTAGTTAAGAGCGTCGTTAACTCATGATCTTCTTTAAATAAATCCCAGATCTCTAATTTTAACCTGTTTACTTTATCTAATTGCTTTGAGGTAACTAATAAAGCAGAGTTGCGCATGAGTAGTATAGGAAATGTTACTTGTTGCGAATTAAAATACTGCTTCAATTCTAACCAGTATGCCATCTCACCACCACCACCTATATAACACAAATTAGGAAGCACCACTTCTTGATAAAGTGGCCTCATAATAACATTAGGTGAAAATCTTTCTGGATGATCTTGTAATTCTTTAAGAATCTCTTCTTTTGTAAATCTAATATCTGTATCGTCTATAGAATAAGAACCATCTTTTTCTATTATACGTTTGCGATAAGAATCAGTTAAGTAGAATAAATTAATCTCTCGAGGATTAACTTGTACTTTATATTCATGTGGCCAGCTATCTAAAGTATGACTCACCTCCTTAAAACTAGTCTGGGAGATTAATTCTTCTTTAAAATAAGGAATTGCAAGTGCTTTTAATATACTATCATCTGCATCTAGAATTACGAGGCCATCTTCTTTAAATAATTCATGCGCTATTACTCTAGTCGCATTTGCAAGGTTAGAATTATTTAAATACCCTTTTTCAAAAAGACTTATTACTTTTTGAGCATTGTCATGTTTACCTAACAGTTTTTTAAAAACTTCTAGAACATCTTCTAGACCATCTGTAGAAAGCCTTCCTACACCACCATAAGAATCACGGTTATAAACTACCTTTTTATCACCATAATTAAAATATTGAATCTCTTCAAAATCATGATCTTCAGTTGCCATCCAGTATACCGGAACAAAATTATACTCTGGATATTTATGTGATAGTGTTTTACATAAATTAATGGTAGATATTATTTTATATAAAAAATATAATGGTCCTGTAAATAAATTAAGCTGGTGCCCAGTAGTTACGGTAAACGTATGTTGTTTACCCAGCAAATCAATGTTTAATTGCGTTTTATCTTTATCTTCTATACTCTCGTACTGCGACACAAGTACGTCTTGCAAGACTTCTCTTCTATTCTGTAGTGGATCCCATTCCTTTTTTTTATCAACTATCTGATCTCTAAAATTGTCTAATTTTGGAAATCGATGATATAAAGGTTTTACATGTTCTTTTTGATCGAGATAATCAGACATTAAATCTGAAAAATATCTAATAGACGTGTAAGATTGGTGTTTTGAACTCATAGATTTATAGTCTCCTCAAATATAGGAGTTGAACTGTGAAATAAATCCTAAGATTTTAAAGTAAGTAGGATCTTAATGCATGTTTCGCTTTCGCGAAAGCGAAACACACCATCTAATTATAATTAAGATTATTTAAAATCTGTTTTATTTTATACTTTAGGTCTTCACCGGTGTCGTAAATCATTTGCTCATCTGTCGGAAAGTTCACAGATCTAGGATTCAAAGTTTCTAGATAATTTGCATCAAGAGCTCTTCTATCCCCATAAACAGAACCATAGATATAGGTGAAAATAAAGTTACTAGCTACAGGAAAACGATCTACTGTTTGCGATGTTCTATTATCAATTAACTGAACAACTGCATTAACGTTTGATTCTTTAAATTGCGTATTTTGAACGACGCTAGCCTTAATGGTGACAAATTTATCTCTTTTTATATCGTTACCTAAACTGTCCTTTTTTACGTTGCCATTTGCATCATATTCATAGATATAGCCATCTTGTACGAGTCTTTCTTTATGCAACTCTTTTTTAGAAACTTGTTCTGGAGACATCACAATGCGGTCTATAATTATATCTATGTTATAATCATAATCCAACTCTACTATCTCGTTGTTATGATATTGAGTCCACTGATCGTTAATACCATAAGTAGAAAAATTAAGTAATTCTTCTTCTAGCAATTGTGGCAATACTGTTTGTGACTGATTTTTAAGATTTACCATAATGTAATGAGTTCCTTTCTCTAGGGCTTTTTTCATTAAATCACGAGTATCTTTAAAATTAGGATTTATTTTCTCTAAATAAATCAAATCATTATAGACATTTCTTGCTTCTATAGTATTTGCAGTTCTCAGAGCCATTTTTGAATTATTAAGTAAATAATCAGAAAGGTCATTTTTAGATGCAATTATATTAGCATTGTAATTTTCAAAGTCAAAATCAACTGTTTCATTCTCTTTTATCAAGGTTAAAGGCAACAAAGGTTTTATCTTATCCTGTCGTTGATCCATACCTACATAAGTTTCATATATAGATTCTAGTACAGCAGGATTATTATCTAACTGCCACCTTTGTAATAAAACCTGATCCTGAGCAACTGCCTTCATATAGGCTTGCTTTAAAAGAGGTATGTATTCTTGATTTCTTTTGGCTGTTTTACCTTCTATTAATTTATTAACAGCGATATCTATCGCTTGGTCATAGTTACCTTGGTTTAAAGCAGTTTCTGTTTCTTTTAAACTACTACACGAGATAATTAAGACAGTAAACAGAAGGTAAATTATAGTTTTTTTCATTTACTTTTTCTTAGGCTCATAAATAGGTAGAAGAGTATTAGATACTTCTCCAAACCCTATACGTAGTTCTCCTTTATGACAGTAACCTCTCATAGTAACGGTATCATAATCTTGAATGAATTTACGCTCTGTACCATCATTAAGTTGGATAGGCTTTTCACCTCTCCAGCTTAATTCTAACATCGAACCATAAGAATCCTTAGTAGGTCCTGAAATAGTACCGCTTCCCATTAAATCACCACTATTAACAGAACAACCGTTTACCGTATGATGCGCTAGTTGTTGTGAAATATTCCAATAAAGATGTTTAAAGTTTGATTTACAGACTGTGGTAGGTGTTCCTTGTTGTGGTGTAATATCTACCTCTAGATTGATATCAAAACTGCTATCTTCTTTTGAATCTAGATAATCTAAAACTGGTTTCTCGCGTTTAGGACTATTAGTTCTAAAAGGCTCTAATGCATCTAACGTTACAATCCATGGAGAGATAGAACTCGCAAAGTTTTTTGCTAAAAATGGTCCTAGTGGCACATATTCCCACTTTTGAATATCTCTTGCGCTCCAGTCGTTAAGAATAACCATACCAAAAATATAATCCTCTGCCTCATTAACAGGCACTGGATGTCCTAAATTATTAGCATCTGTTGTAATGAATGCCATTTCTAATTCAAAGTCTACTAATTTAGATGGACCAAATACTGGTTGCTCTGACCCTGCTGGCATAGTCTGACCTTGTGGTCGGTGTATAGAAATATTAGAAGGTATAACAGAACTAGATCTACCATGATAAGCTACTGGCATGTGTAACCAATTTGGTAAAAGAGCATTATCAGGATCTCTAAACATTGTACCTACATTTGTAGCATGCTCTTTACTACTATAGAAATCAGTATAATCACCTATTAAAACAGGTAACTGCATCTCCACTTCGTCGATAGGAAAGATTATACGGTCTCTATCAGATTTATTATCACGTAATTCAGAATTTTCTTTATCAAAGATATCACCTATTCTATTGCGCACAAGACGCCACGTTTTCTTCCCGTCAGAAATAAAATCATTAAGTGTGTCCTGCATAAACATATCGTCAGTTAATGGCACACTCTCAAAGTAACCCATCTCCTGCAATGCACCTAGATCTATGGCATAATCGCCTATTCTAGTACCTATAGTAATAACGTTATCCCTAGTAAGGAAAACGCCGAATGGTATATTTTGAATAGGGAAATGAGTATCTCTATTATATCCTATCCATGAACTTCTCTTTGGGTCATTTGTTTTATTAGGCATCTGTATCTTGATTTCTTGTTAAAAAGTAGTATTCAAATATATTATATAAGAATTGGTTGATAGCATATGTAGCTTATTTTTGTAACAAAATATTTAAAATGGCTTACAACGATAATGAAATCTTTAACTTGATTGAAGATGAGAGAATCCGTCAAACAAAAGGTATCGAATTAATTGCTAGTGAAAACTATGTAAGTGATGATGTACTTGCTGCTGCAGGTTCTATTTTAACTAACAAATATGCCGAAGGATATCCTGGAAAAAGATATTATGGAGGATGCGAGGTAGTCGATGAAATAGAGAATATCGCTATCGACAGAGCTAAAGAATTATTTAATGCAGAATATATAAATGTGCAACCACACTCTGGTAGCCAGGCTAACACAGCTGTATATCATGCCTGTTTGAATCCTGGAGATAAAATTCTAGGTTTTGATCTATCTCATGGAGGTCACCTAACACATGGTTCACCAGTTAACTTTTCAGGTAAACTCTACAAAAACGCCTTTTACGGTGTTGAAAAAGAAACTGGTAGATTAGACTACGATAAAATAGAAGAAATAGCTGTAAAAGAACAGCCTAAACTAATTATCGCTGGTGCTTCAGCTTATAGTAGAGAAATAGATTATAAAAGGTTTAGAGATATCGCAGACAAAGTAGGTGCAATTCTTATGGCAGACATTGCACATCCTGCAGGTCTTATCGCCAAAGGAATCATGATGGACGCAGTAGTTCATGCACACATTTGCACAACTACTACACATAAAACTTTGAGAGGTCCTAGAGGAGGAATGATTATAATGGGTAAAGATTTTGAAAATCCATTCGGTCAGAAATTAAAAAATGGAAACTTAAAGAAAATGTCTAGCTTACTAAACAGTGGGGTATTTCCAGGTAATCAAGGTGGACCTTTAGAACACATTATAGCAGCGAAAGCAGTAGCGTTTAAAGAGGCACTTTCAGAAGATTTCTTACACTACATGGTTCAAGTAAAGAAAAATGCAGAAGTTATGGCAGCAGAATTTGTTGCTAGAGGTTATGATATTATTTCAGGTGGTACAGATAATCACATGATGCTTATAGACCTAGGAAATAAAAACATTAACGGTAAAGAAGCAGAGGCATTACTAGGACAAATACACATCACTGTAAACAAAAACATGGTTCCTTTTGATACAGAGTCTCCATTTGTAACCAGTGGAATTCGTATTGGTACAGCAGCAATAACGACTAGAGGTCTAAAAGAAGATAGTATGAAAACTATCGTTGATCTAATAGATCGTTGTTTAACAGGTAATCCAGATAATTTATCTAAACTAGAAGACGAAGTATACACCCTAACTGAAGGCTTGCCATTATTCAAATCTTAAAGTTAAAAACATATTCTTCACTCGATTATTTAAAGCAATGCTTGCATTATGATCGTAGTAAATCAAAGCTCAATAACGTCACTGGCGTACTTGAGCTTTTTTTTTGTGCTCATATATACTCAAACTATAACGGCAACCCAAAATTAATATTTGACAGTTTAAATTTTTAATATCGCTGTCGCGAAAGTGAAATACCGAACAACTTAAGTGGCAAAAGCCAACCCATTAAATAAGAAATAAAATATCCTAGCTTCTTGAATAGTTTAGTAATCTACTCAAAATAACGAAATCAAAAAAAACAAAATATTTCTATTATCAAATTGAGTAATGAGTAATGAGTAATGAAACCAAAAAAAATTATAATTTAACAATTCCTATACTACAACTGTTTTCTCTACTAGAAACAACTATTTTTTTTTCATTATAATACAATTCAAGATTTAATTACAAAATCTTTTATCTAGATTGAATAAAAAATTTAAGACAGAAACTATTATCAACATATGTTTTTCTTAGAAATCTTCGAAAATTTAAGCTTATAAATTTTTCTGATCTTGATATCATATGCTTATTCTACTTTGTCAACTAGCATATCAAAAACTATTACTTTCTTAATTGATCATTCTACTAGATGTTCAACTCTAGTTTTTGATTCAAAAGCGATAATTTAGTATTTAGGTGTTCTCTAAATAAATTACACACATATACGTTTCCTAAATCAAAAGTTTCATATTTATCCAAGCATAAGGTAATTCTTAATCAAACTAGATTATAACATTTTAATATAGGAATACAATCTAATAAGTTGTCCTGTTTCATTTTATTCCACAACCTGATACTCAAAAAAAAGCGAAAGGAACTTAGAGGTACCATACACATAACTAATAATTACAAGTGTTTCCATTACACTGTAGTTTTATTGTGTATCAATGTAAGGATAAGACATGTATAAACAAAAAAAACCCTTGTCTAATTGACAAGGGTTTAAAAGAAGGCGGCGACATACTCTCCCACAAATAGCAGTACCATCTGCGCAAATGGGCTTAACTTCTCTGTTCGGAAAGGTAANTACGCTATAAAATTTTAATTTGTTCCTATTGCGAACTAAAATTACTCTACTCCATAGCCATGAAAAATATAAAGCAATCTCTAGGATAAACAAATTAACAATTTTAAGACTCCCAAACTACTAATTGGCCTGAACGGGCAAAGGTGTAAAACGCCTCGTCTTAAATCCGGTGCATACTTGCTTTTGTCATGCTGCCACAAATAACTGGCGTGAACAAAGCATAAAGCTTATCAGGCGTTTTAAAGGCTACCTGTGAGGCTGTATAATTCAAAATTAGTCTATCTTTAAAATCCTAAATCAATATCTCTAACATTGGGCCCCAAAGCAAAACGCCTCACACGCCTTATACCTTTGCCCGTTACCCACAATTATGAAAAACATCCTGCTGACATTTATAATCACAATTCTTTTAAAAGGATGTAATGATGTTTCAAAGCGGAATTCCGAAAAGACAACGATTGAATATTATAAAAATCAGACTGAATTTAAAAGGGTAACACATTACAAAGACTTTGATAGTGTTCATTACTTTTATCGAAATGGTAATGTTTTCAAAAGAGGAAAACAGCTCAATGAAAAACAAAAATTTGGAAATTGGGTTTTATCCGATAAAGATGGAAATTTAAGGGAAATTAGGGAATGGTTTCCTTTCAAAGGTAATTCAAGACTGAACAGAATTTGGCATTTAAACAAAAGCGGAGATACGCTTGCTTGGCGAAGTGAAGACGGAATATATCAACAGAAAGAATTCATAAATGATACTGTAAGTCGCAGAGCTACAGTTTATGATATTATATTTTTCAATCGAGATACTCTAAAAATGGACGAACCTCTAATCGGAACTGTCGAAATATTTTCTCACTTAATAAGAGACCATCCAGCTAATACAAGAGTTTTATTAGCAAGAGAGGAAAACAATTATAACTACGATTTCTCAAACGAAAAAGAAGTTAAATTAGACACTTTTTACGACCTAACGAAAGACACAATAAATCAAAAATGGTTTAAAGGCGCTGAATTTAGAGATTTAGCGACATTTGGACAATGGTACGAAACTGTTGGAGAGAAAACATTACGAGGATTTTATCAGCAATATTTTATGGGTCCAACTGAATTAGATGAGGACGGAATGAAAATCGATAGTATCATTGGACCAAAAACTTATTTTGAACATAAATTTGTTGTTATTGACAGTATTGCGAAAAAATAACTGTGGGCAACAGTGTATAAAAAACATAGGGCATTTGTGGCTTAACCGAAAGTTTGGGAATATTTACAAAGACCGCTAAATATAAAATTTGGCGTTTATAGTAGAAAAGATAAAAGCAAAATATTTATATTTAGCTAAGTAATAAACCGAAACGAAAGTGCTTATTAACTGCCCTACGTTTCATATACGGAGACGTTGTATGTCATTAAAAAAAATGCGAACTAAAATATGATAAAAGAAGGCATAACTGGTTTTAACTGTTCCGATTTGCACGACTTAGACCATAAGCTTGAGTCTTTAAAAGTAAGCATTTTGAGTTTGAAAAAATTTAAAATAAAGACAGTATACGACCAAAATGAATCCAGTAATTATGTTCGAATAAAGCTTCGTGATTATATTGAAAACACAGAAATAGATTTACTTATAAATGTTCAATATGGATACTCCTGTGCTGTAACAAATGAGAGCTCTTGGATGAATCTTAAATTTATCGACATCCCGACTATTTTAGAAAATAAAGTAAAAGATATATTCCCTTGTTTGAAACCTGAATATTTAAATTCAAAATTGAACGATATGGATATTAGAAATTTATCTAAAGTAGAAAGAAAACAGGTAGAATATTGGAAGTCTGAAACAAAAGGAGAAGTAATCTTTAATGGATATGATTAAAAAACTGTTTATCAATTCTAAAAAACAAAACATTAAACAATAAAATGAATATTAACCTTCTTGTAATTAGAACTGAAAAACCTGAAATATTGAAAAATCAATATGAAAAAATTGGTTTTGAATTTGACTATCATCAACACGGAAAAGGTCCTTTTCATTATGCCTCTGAACAAAATGGTTTTGTTTTTGAAATTTATCCTTTGACTAAATCAATGACAAAAGCGGATGGAAATCTTAGGCTAGGGTTTGACATATCTAATTTAAGTTCTGTTATTGATAAACTAAGAGGAACTGACTGGATAATAAAATCTGATATTAAAGAAACTGAATGGGGAATAATAGCAGTTATTCAAGATTTAGATGGACGAAAAATAGAATTGAAGAATAAGTAAAACGCCATACAACAAGGTATAAAAAACATAGGGCGTTTGTGGCTTAACCGAAAGGTCTGTGCATATTAACAAAGTCCGCTAAATATAAAATTTGGCGTTTATAAAAGAAAAGATAAAAGCAAAATATTTATATTTAGCTAAGTTATAAACCGAAACAAAAGTGCTTATTAACTGCCCTACGTTTCTTATACGGTAACGTTGTAAACAATACGAATGAAACCGATTTTCAAAATAATACTTATTGCTTTTTTGACTATTTGCAGTTGCAAAACCAAGCAAATTGAAAAAATAGAACCGAATACAAATGCACCAAAAGTTGAGTTTTCGGAATATGATTTAGGCGAAAGTGATTTACCTAAATTGAAAAGACAAGTAAATGATTATGAATTTGTCTTTACTATGGAGCAATTGGAAAATTTGACTCTGAAAATTCGTGAATTTGAACAAAACACAACAAATCAAATAGCAATTGTTTCCATAAAATCTATTGGAAAATACACAGACTTTGACAAGTTTGCTATTGATTTATCAAATTATAACGGAATTGGATTAAAAGAAAAAGATAACGGACTTTCTATTGTGTTCAGTAAAAACTTGAGAAAAATAAGAATTTCGACAGGAATTGGAACTGAAAAAATTCTGACTGACGAAATTTGTAAAAATATAATTGACCAAACTATTATCCCTGAATTTAAAGACGGAAATTATTACAACGGAATTGAAAAAGGTTTGACGGAATTAATAGCAAAATGGAAATAAAGTACTGTTTACAACAAAGAACTGTGGTAAAAAACAAGCGAATTTCACTTAATTTCTAACCAATACACTTCTATATCCATCATCGTATATTAATCCTGATTTTGCTATGGCAAAAGCCTGTTTTAAGACTCCCAAACTACTAATTGGCCTGAACGGGCAAAGGTGTAAAACGACTTGTCTTAAATCCGGTGCATACTTGCTTTTGTTATGCTGCCACAAATAACTGGCGTGAACAAAGCATAAAGCGTATCAGGCGTTTTAAAGGCTACCTGTGAGGCTGTATAATTCAAATTTAGTCTATCTTTAAAATCCTAAATTAACATCTCTAACATTGGGATACAAAGCAAAACGCCTCACACGCCTTATACCTTTGCCCGTTGTAAGCAATTTAACGCAACACTCAAGAAACAAAACGAAAAATGATAGAATTTAATGGATGGGCAATAATTAGAGAGTCTTTTAAGGAAGATGATGATGACGAAAAACTTCTGAATTCCATTATAAATAAAATCGAACTGAAACTATCTGAATTAGATTACGGAAATGAAATTTACTCATTAAAATGTCTGAACGGAACTTATCATTTATCAATAATGGTAAATCATAATCATCGAACTGAACACGTAATTGATTTTTTTAAATGGATTTCAGATATCTCGAAAGGTTCGTACGGAATTTTATATGTTCAAGATGATGAAGATATTGAAAGGGGAAATGAAAATAAATTTAAAGTATGGATTATGAAAAAAGGAAAAGTGTCTGAACAAGATGACACTTATATTTCACCAATGAATCCAGAAGTAGAAGAATAAAAACTGCTTACAACAAAGAACTGTGGTAAAAAACAAGCGAATTTCACTTAATTTCTAACTAGTACACTTCTATATCCGTCATCATATATTAACCCTGATTTTGCTATGGCAAAAGCCTGTTTTAAGAGCTTATTACAGACAGCTATTAAGGCTAGTTTTTTACTCTTTCCTTTGGCTACTATTCGATCGTAAATTGCCTTGCATGCTTTGTTGTATTTACAAGCATTAAAACTGCACATAAACAGTAGATTTCTTAACTTCTGGTTACCTATTTTACTTATTCGTGCTCTTCCATCTATGCTCGTTCCGCTTTGCCTTATTATAGGCGTTAATCCAGCATAACTGCATAGCTCACTTCCACTTTTAAAACGTTCAAATCCATCGGTTAGAACAACTAACATTAAAGCAGTCTTGTCTCCTATCCCTGGAATGCTTTTTAAACGAGTTAAGACATCATGATGTACCTGTTTTACTAAGGCTAGTAACTTATCCTCTATTAATTTTATTTCTTTCTGTACTTGTTTTAAACTGCGTTTTATAGAACTAAACGAAATCTGTGTAAAAAAGAGAGGAGATTTTCAATGTTGACGAGATCTGTAGTCTCTACCTATATAATAACCTTATTCCTCTCTTTTGTTCTTTCTACTTATAAACCTTTAAATTAATGATTTCAAACTTAAGACGTATAAAAAACATAGGGCATTTGAGCTAAACCGAAAGTTCTGTGAATATTTACAAAGTCCGCTAAATATAAAATTTGGCGTTTATAGTAGAAAAGATAAAAGCAAAATATTTATATTTAGCTAAGTTATAAACCGAAACGAAAGTGACTATCACCTGCCCTACGTTTCTTATACTAGCCGTTAGGTAACATTAGAAAAGACCAATGAAATTTAGTCCTGAATTAGAAGAAATAATTTCCAATAGTAGATTAACAGCTATAGATTTAAACTCTGGATATATCTCTTCTTATCATTTTCTTTTAGCTATTTTAAGGTCTGATAATTTACCCAAAAAGATATTTGAATCTAAAAACTGGAAATTTGAAAAACTAACAGAATCTCTAAAGTCAAAAGAAAAGGAAAATGTAGAAAAGTATTATCTGACTAAAGAGTTTGAATATACTTTAAAAAACTCAAAATATTATGCTCGAACATACTTAGACAAAGAAGTAAGTCCTGAACATATTATTTTATCTATGTTGGCTGATAAAAAAAGTTATGCCGGTAAATATTTGACTGAAATAGGAATGGACTACTCAAAATTCAAAGTAGAGTGTGAAACAACTAGGGAAATGACATCTAAAAGTATTCTTGAGTTTTTTGGCAGTAATCGGCTTTTGGTTTCTATAGGAATACCGAAAATTATAAACGGAATATAACGTTACCTAACACTATATATAGCAAATTGGGCGATTAGTGCTTAATCAAAAGGCAGTTGTCTATTTGCAAAGTCGCCAAATCTTTTGATTTGGTATTAAAGAAAAAAATTAAAACAAAATACAAAAGATTTGGCTTGGGGCTAAACCGATAATAATCGTTTATTTATTGCCCAACATGCCATATATTTAACGTTAGGCAACATATGAAAAAACTCATTCTAACATTAATAATTTTAACTTCTTTAAGTGTTTCTGCCCAAAAAAGGACAAAAATATTTTATGAAGATATTGTTGAATGTTTTTATTCAAATAAAGCAACTGAATCTATTTCTATTTACAATAATCCGAATGAAAATAAAATTGCGGAATTAAGTGCTTTAACCAAACCTCATTGCTGGTATAAATTTGCAATATCTGAATCAAAAGACAATTGGCTGAAAATAGAAAATATAATTGTATTGCCAGCTTGTGAAGACAATGAGTTAAATAGTGACATTGGAAAATATAAAGGTAAGTGGATTAAAGCAAAAAATCTGAAAATCAATATTGGTCATTCTGGAGAAACAAAAGTAGGTTGTTTAAAAGACAAAACTGACAAAGGATTCGCCGAAAGTGGATATCGATTTTATTCCAAACCAGCCACAAACTCTGAAATAGAATTTTGTGTAGAAGGATATGTGAAATCTGAATTAATTGAGATAAATGGGACTTGGGCTAAACTAAAAATAGAAAATAACGGAAAAGAATATATTGGATGGCTGGAAAGGAAATACCAATGTGCTTATCCTTGGACAACTTGCCCAGTTTATGATTAAAAAATACGTTGCCTAACAGTGTATAAAAAACATAGGGCATTTGTGGCTTAACCGAAAGTTTGGGCATATTAACAAAGTACGCTAAATATAAAATTTGGCGTTTATAGTAGAAAAGATAAAAGCAAAATATTTATATTTAGCTAAGTAATAAACCGAAACGAAAGTGCTTATCACCTGCCCTACGTTTCTTATACTGAACTTTGTGCGTCATTAGAGCAAAGTCGAGAAAAATAATGAGTAGAGAAAAATGGACATCTGAAAAAATATTCACTCGCCTGCTGAATAATAAAACTCAAAAGACATATTGGGAAAATGTTTCTGAATTGAGAAAAAGACCAAATCAAGATGTTTATAAAAAAGCTTATGAATTAGCTAAGTCAGATATTGATAATCAAAAAATCATTGGACTTGATATACTTCAGCAATTAGGATTTCACCCAAGGTTTAACAAAAAACAAACTGTTGAATTACATTTTGAACTTCTTAAAGAAATTCAGTCTGATAAAGTGCTTAAATCAATATTTCACGGAATTGGACATAATAATGATGAATTAAATGAAAAACAGATTTCTAAATTAGTTGAATTTAAAACTATAAAAAATACTGATATCAAACACGCATTAATTTCTGCTCTTTCAGGATTAGAAAATTCAAACGCCATCAACACTTTAATCGAGTTTACTGAACATAAAACATCAACAATAAGGAATTGGGCAACTTTTGGGATTGGAACTCTAATAGAGTCTGACAATAGAGAAATAAGAAATGCTTTATGGAAAAGAATTGACGATACTGACTTTGAGACGAAATCAGAAGCAATTGTCGGTTTAGCAAACAGAAAAGACGAGAAAATAAAAGGTGTTATTAAGTCAGAATTGAAAAATGGAGATTATGGTACTCTTTTATTTGAAGCAATCCTAACGCTTGATGATAAAGACTTTTTACCATTATTAATTGAGAATTTGGAAATAGTAAAAAAAGACAAAAATGATATTGCCAATGGTTGGGTTTTGGCTTTAGAAGGAACCATTAGCGAGTTAAAAAAATAACTACTCACAACAGTGTATAAAAAACATAGGGCAATTATGCTAAATCGAAAGGTCTGTGATTATTAACAAAGTCCGCTAAATATAATATTTGGCGTTTTTAGAAGAAAAGATAAAAGCAAAATATTATATTTAGCTAAGTTATAAACCGAAACGTAAGTGCTTATCACCTGCCCTACGATTTCTTATACTGAACGTTAGCTGTAATTTGAGAAATGAACCAACCAATAAAAATAGAGATTTTAGATATTGATAGTTATTACAGAAAAATGGAGAAATACTTTCTTCAACATTTCTATAGTAATAAAACACTAATTCCGTTATTGATTTATTTCGGAATCGGAATATCACTTTTGATAAGTGGAATTTCCAATGGTTTTGATTTAGAGGTTACAACCTTTAAAAACGGCGAAGAAGAAACTACTCTCAAGAATTATGGAATATTTATTGGAATTGGATGTGGCCTAATACTTTACTCAATTCTTAAATTTGTTGACTATAGAAAATCTAAAAAGGCGTCTGAACTTCTATTTAGCATAAAACGGAACAGAGAAAAAAAAGCTAATAACAAAGTTGAATTTACGATTTCAGAAAATGAAATTAATTATGCGTCTAATTTGCATAGTTGGAGTAAAAAATGGGAATTTTACGATTATTACAAAATGACTAAAGAAAATCTGAATTTATATTCTAATAGTTATAATTCTGCTTTTCCTGAATTAGTTATTCCATTAAATGACTTGAATTCGGAACAAATTGAATTATTGAATAAATACATAAGCGGAAAATTAAAAAACTACAGCTAACAAAGAACTGTGGTAAAAAACAAGCGGATTTCACTTCATTTCTAACAAGTACACTTCTATATCCGTCATCGTATATTAATCCTGATTTTGCTATGGCAAAAGCCTGTTTTAAGAGCTTATTACAGACAGCTATTAAAGCTAGTTTTTTACTCTTTCCTTTAGCTACTATTCGATCGTAAATTGCCTTGCATGCTTTGTTGTATTTACAAGCATTAAAACTGCACATAAACAGTAGGTTTCTTAGCTTCTGGTTACCTATTTTACTTATACGTGCTCTTCCATTTATGCTCGTTCCGCTTTGCCTTATTTTAGGTGTTAATCCAGCATAACTGCACAGCTCACATAAATCATGTATAATTAATGGCTTGTTCTCGCCTACTTACGAAAATCCTCGCGGACTTTCTTTGTCCGTAATTATTTACTAAATTAGTTGCTTAACCTTGCAACAAACCATATACAAAACTGTTGTGCAACATTTGAGAAATCACCTTGCATAAGATAATTCAGGTTAAATGATCGTATCTTTGATAGTATCAAATGATAGTATCATAAATGAAACCACCTTACGAAATAACATCTTCTATTTTAAAATTAATAACTTCTATTTCAGAAAAAATAGGAGAAGTAAATGCTAATTTATTAAACAGACCTTCACCTAAATTGAGAAAACAGAATAGAATCAAAACTATTCATTCTTCTTTAAAAATAGAAGGAAACACACTTACTGAAGAACAAATAACAGCACTTCTTGAAAACAAAAGAGTTATTGGTCCTAAAAAAGATGTTCTTGAAGTTTTAAATGCAATTAAAATCTATGAAAACTTAGAAGATTATAATCCTTCAAATGAAAAATCCTTTTTAAAAGCACATCAAAACTTAATGGAAGGTTTAATTGAAAATTCTGGAAAATATAGAAATCAAAGTGTTGGAATTGTAAAAGGCTCAAAAGTTGAGCATTTAGCACCACCTTTTGGAAATGTGCCATACTTAATGAAAGACCTTTTTGAATATTTGAAAAAGTCTGATGAAATTGAATTAATTAAAAGTTGTGTTTTTCATTATGAAATAGAATTTATACATCCATTTTTGGATGGAAATGGTAGAATGGGAAGATTATGGCAAACATTAATTTTAATGGAAAAATATCCAATCTTTGAGTTTTTGCCTTTTGAAACTCTAATTAGTAAAGACCAGAAAAAATATTACAAGTCTTTAGCAGAAAGTGATAAATCTGGAAAGTCAACTAAGTTTATTGAATATATGCTAAACGTTATTGATATATCAATAAGTGAACTATTAGATTTCAATAATCGAACGTTTACTGAAAAAGATAGATTAGAATATTATGTTTCTTTAAATGAAACTGAATTCACAAGAAAAGATTATATGAATATTTTTAAAGATATTTCTTCAGCAACTGCAAGTAGAGATTTAAAGAAAGGAGTTGAATTGGATTTATTCGAAAAAATAGGAGAAAAAAATAAAACAATCTATCGTTCAAAATAACTGGTCCCAACAAAGAACTGTGGTAAAAAAACAAGCAAATTTCACGTCATATCTAACCAGTACACTTCTATATCCGTCATCGTATATTAATCCTGATTTTGCTATAGCAAAAGCCTGTTTTAAGACTCCCAAACTACTAATTGGCCTGAACGGGCAAAGGTGTAAAACGCCTTGTCTTAAATCCGGTGCATACTTGCTTTTGTCATGCTGCCACAAATAACTGGCGGTGAACAAAGCATAAAGCGTATCAGGCGTTTTAAAGGCTACCTGTGAGGCTGTATAATTCAAAATTAGTCTATCTTTAAAATCCTAAATCAACATCTCAAACATTGGGATACAAAGCAAAACGCCTCACACGCCTTATACCTTTGCCTGTTGTGAGCAATGCAAAAAAAACATCGAATGAGAATAAAAATCGGAATAATATTGATTGGGATTTTAGGAGTTTTAATAACTTCTTGCAATTCAAAGAAAACAGCTAATCTTTCAAAATCTGAATTTTTTACCGATTCAATTTACAGTAAACATTTAAACGAATACCGAAAACACAATGTTTATTTACCAAAGGGTTTTGATAGTAAAAATAAATATTCAATTATTTATGCAACTGATGGACATGAGATTAAGTCAGGAAATTTTTATAAAACAACTTTAGATTCCTTAATCAAAAACCAAATTATTAAGCCTGTAATACTAATTGTAAGTCATTCTAATAATAAAATAGCCGATAGCACAAGCATAACATTAGGGAATGGAAACAAAGTAAAATTAGGATTTAGAAACTTTGAATATATAAATGACTACGCTAAGACAAGTAAGGATACTTTATTAGCAAACCGATTTAAAAATCATATGCAATATTTTAGTAACGAATTGATAAGTTATGTTGAGAATAAATACAATCAAAAACTAAATAAAAATGACCGATATTTTTATGGTGTTTCTAATGGAGCTGGTTTTGGATTGAGTTTACTAAATACTTATCCGAGCAAAATTGGAACTTATTTGTGTTTTTCTACTTTCGGTGGAGATGTTCAAGAAAGTGCTTGGAAAGATGGAACTGATTACCCAAAACTTCACTTACAATACGGAAGTGAAGAACCGTTCTTTCTAAAAGAAGATGCAGAGTTTTTAAAATCAAAATATAATGAGCTAAATTTAATAGCGGAAATTAACGAATTTGATGGAGGACACGATTATAAAATTTGGAATGATAAATTTATTGAAATTGTAAGTATGGAATTAGCAGTCGAGTAAAGCACTGCTCACAACAGTGTATAAAAAACATAGGGCATTTGTGGCTTAACCGAAAGTTTGGGCATATTAACAAAGTCCGCTAAATATAAAATTTAGCGTGTACAGAACAAAAGATAAAAGCAAAATATTTATATTTAGCTAAGTAATAAACCGAAACAAAAGTGCTTATCACCTGCCCTACGTTTCTTATACGTAGACGTTGTAACACATTTGACCAAACCCAGAAAAATTGAGAAATATCATAGCGTTATTACATCCAATTGAAAAAAAAGAAACTATAAGAATAGATTTTCAAACAGAATTATTGGAAACTGATATTTACGAAAAATTAAAACTTCCTGAATACAGAATTTACCAATTTATTGAAAACGATTTTCTGTATAATATGGAACAATCGGAATTGGACGCTGAACAAATAAAATATTATGAATTAAAACGTGAAAAAAAAACTTGGTTCGGACTTTCAAAAAAAACAATAACGGATTTACTAATTCAACCAAAAAACAAATTTTATTATCCATACCAATATGGGCATTATTTTTACTTGTTTACTAAACATAAAGTAAATCCTACCGAATTTCAAGAGTGGATTAATATTATGTTTCCATGTAAGTTTGCTGATTTTGATGACACATTATTTATGGGAACTAATGAGAATTTCGAGTTTTTAAATAAAGACGATTACTTTTTAATCACTCATCACGATTACCAAAGGGATTTTGGAATTTCTGCAAATGAAATTATAACGAATGAGCTTCTAAAAATATTAAGAAAAGAAGAAGTGCAAAAAGAATTTAGAAATAAAAGAAAATAAAAAAACGTGTTACAACAAAGAACTGTGGTAAAAAAACAAGCGAATTTCACTTCATTTCTAACAAGAACACTTCTATATCCGTCATCATATATTAATCCTGATTTTGCTATGGCAAAAGCCTGTTTTAAGAGCTTATTACAGACAGCTATTAAGGCTAGTTTTTTACTCTTTCCTTTCGCTACTATTCGATCGTAAATTGCCTTGCATACTTTGTTGTATTTACAAGCATTAAAACTGCACATAAACAGTAGGTTTCTTAACTTCTGGTTACCTATTTTACTTATTCGTGCTCTTCCATTTATACTCGTTCCGCTTTGCCTTATTATAGGTGTTAATCCAGCATAACTGCACAGCTCACATAAATCATGTATAATTAATGGCTTGTTCTCGCCTACTAACGAAAATCCTCACGGAATTTCTTTGTCCGAAATTATTTATTAAATTAGTCGCTTAACCACGCAACTAACCATACACAAACACGTTAGGGAAAATATGAACAAAACTTTGAGACTAATTTTATCAATTGGAATTTTGACATTATTTCTGGCCCAAACCGGATTTAGCCAATCGATTGAAAAATTTGTCGACTCGACAATCAAAGTTGATAGTTTAAATGTTCCGACTGATTTAAATCAACCTTATTTTCCGAAAGAAATGTTTCCTGAAGTTAGTACTGATTGGATTAAGAAAAATGACTCAAGTTATACGATTAAAACAAAAACAATAAAGGGGACTTATGACGAATTTGTTGTGGATTGGTATTCAAAACATCTTCACGCAATGAAAGAACCTTTGTTGTTTAATAGAAAAATTGACAAAGAAATTTATCGTTTTACTTGGTTAAGGACATTTGACAAACCAATGACCTTTAGATTTGAAAAAAGAAATGACAGATATATTCTTTATTGGAAAGTGCTAAATGGTACTGGTGGATACGAACCAGGAGAAATAGAAATTGAGCGACTGAAAATACTAACCGAAAAAGAATGGACTGAATTTATCCAACTTATCGGAAAAGCGGATTTTTGGAATATGGATTTAGGTCGTAGCTCAATCGGAACTGATGGTTCTGAATGGATAATGGAAGGAGTTAATAAAAACGATTATAGAGTAGTTAGTGTTTGGTCACCAAGTAAAGGGAATTTTTATAACGCTTGCGATTATCTAATTTCTTTAACGAATTTTAAAATGTCGGAAAAGAAAAAATATTAAAATACTGTGCCTAACAAAGAACTGTGGTAAAAAACAAGCGAATTTCACTTAATTTCTAACCAGTACACTTCTATATCCGTCATCGTATATTAATTCTGATTTTGCTATGGCAAAAGCCTGTTTTAAGAGCTTATTACAGACAGCTATTCAGGCTAGTTTTTTACTCTTTCCTTTCGCTACTATTTGATCGTAAATTGCCTTGCATACTTTGTTGTATTTACAAGCATTAAAACTGCACATAAACAGTAGGTTTCTTAACTTCTGGTTACCTATTTTACTTATTCGTGCTCTTCCATTTATACTCGTTCCGCTTTGCCTTATTATAGGTATTAATCCAGCATAACTGCATAGTTCAAGTAAATCATGCATAATTAATTGCTGGCTTCTAGCCTTATTACGAAAGTCCTCGCGGACTTTCTATCTGTGATTTATTTGCTAACTTTAGTGCTTAAACACGCAACGAAATCATACACAAACACGTTAGCAATAATTTGGAATGACAAAAAAAATCTGGAATTATATAACGAATAACAAAACGATTAGCTTGCTGAATCTAATAGTTTTACTGATTTTGATTGTTCCTTACTCGTATTCATACAGTCATACCCACGAAATGGAACAGTTGCATTGGATTCCGAATTACATATTTCAAGAAGTTGATTTGTTTTTATTTTATATACCTATTCTGATTTTAATAATCGGATATCAAATTAATAAAAAAATTATCTGGAAAAAAACTCTTCTGATTTTGATGTTAATTATTTTTCTCTTGTATTTTTTCGGAGCTATAGCTTCATTATCATTTCCGATTCAAGACTATTCACTAGGACTTGGGAGTTTATTATTACTGACTTTATTTCCTTTGACAGCAATAATATATAAGATTGAGCAACACAAAAGAAATAAAAAAATTATTGCTAACACGGTATAAAAAACATAGGCCGTTTGTGTTAATCCGAAAGGTCTATGCTTATTTATAGAGTCCGCTAAATATAAAATTTGGCGTTTATAGTAGAAAAGATAAAAGCAAAATATTTATATTTAGCTAAGTAATAAACCGAAACGAAAGTGCTTATCACCTGCCCTACGATTTCTTATACTGAATGTTAGCAAACAGTTAAAAATGAAAATACGATACAAAAAAAAATATTTGAGTTTCAGCCTCATTTTTGGAATATTATGGCTAATCATAAGTTTACTAGGAATATTTACCAAAGAAAACCCTTATTGGACAGATTACGCGTTTTTAATAATTTCATTTTTATATTTAGGAACTTATTTTTATGGGAAAAGAAATAAATATTTGACTCTTGAAAATGGTCAAATTTTTGTTAATAAACCTTTTGGAAAAAAAATAAATCTGAATGATATAAAACAGATTAAAAATTTTGCTGGAGATTATATACTAAAAACGGATAAAACAGAATTGAAAATCAACACACAAATAATTGACGAAAAATCACTAGTGGAATTAAATAATGAATTAGAGAAACTAGAACTAAAATAAAAAACCGTTTGCTAACAAAGAACTGCACTAAAAAACAAGCGAATTTCACTTCATTTCTAACCAGTACACTTCTATATCCGTCATCATATATTAATCCTGATTTTGCTATAGCAAAAGCCTGTTTTAAGAGCTTATTACAGACAGCTATTAAAGCTAGTTTTTTACTCTTTCCTTTGGCTACTATTCGATCGTAAATTGCCTTGCATGTTTTGTTGTATTTACAAGCATTAAAACTGCACATAAACAGTAATTTATCTCTTTTTTAAATTAAACTATTTAGAAAAAAAAATGTCGAATAAACAAAATGTTTATAATGAAAAATTACTTAGTTTTAATACTCATTTGTTTATGTCAACAGCTCTTTGCTCAAGATACCAACAACCAATTAACCGCTACTATAATTGGATCTGGTTCTCCTAAATTTAATACAGAACGTTCTGGACCTGCGGTATTAATATCCTATAAAGACACGAATATTTTGATTGATATGGGGAATGGTACTCAAGCCAATCTCAACAAATTGAACCTAAAAGTTAAAGACCTTGATGGTTTGCTTTTTACTCATCATCATTTAGATCACAACGAGGAGTTTGCCCCTATTTTTATTCAATCGCTGCTAGGCAGAAATAAAATAATTATTGCTGGTCCAAAACAAACAACCTCAATAATTGATAATATTCTTGAAAGTTATGAGGAAGATATTGAATATAGACTCTCAAAGTCAGGACGAAGATTAAGTAATGTTAAAGCCAGCTTCATCGCTAAAAACTTGACAGGAAACACCCCATTAAACATAGGAGATATAAAAATCACATATACCGCTGTAAATCATACGATAGAAACCTTAGCCTATCGTTTTGATGCAGGTGGTGAATCTATTGTAATTTCTGGAGATTTAACATACTCGCAATCCTTACCTATTTTGGCTAACAATGCCGATTATTTAATAATGGATTCTGGTGGAGCTATTGAATTAGGAAAAAATAGAAATACTACAAGAAATAATAAAAATAGAAGCAATACTAAGACTAAAGAAAAAGCACACGTCAATTTGAAGGAAAGTTCACTAATGGCAAAAGAAGCCAATGTTAAAAATTTAGTATTAACGCATTTCAACTTTACAAATGTTGATGAAGAAAACACAACTGCAGAAATTCGCAAAAACTATGTGGGCACAGTTCTATATGCTAAAGACCTGATGGTATTACCCTTAGTAAAGGATATTCATAATCATAATGGCATATCACACTCGCACAATAATGAACACTTGCCAGAAATAAAGAACTCTACCAAGGAAAAATTACCACTTCAAAGCGAAGTTTCTATAACAGAAGATAAAAAAAACGATGTTAGAATTATAAAATCCAATGCCATTCCAAATCATACTGTTGGTCAATTTCCTACTAAAGGAAATCCAAACACAATTACAGAACAAAACAAGGAATATTCTATTGATTTGACACCAACATTAGCAAACAAAATCACCTATGTTTATGATTTAGGAATTGATAAGGGAAGACCAAGTTATGTATTTGGTGTTGCTATTAACGGCGTAAAATTTGAGCCTTCTGCCAACGAATATTTTAGAAACGTAGAATCAAATGAACCTAATTACGAATGGACGCTAGAACCTTTGAGTGACGAAGTTAACTTAGGTGAAGATTATAACAATGCCCATGTTCAACCCAATGGAGAATACCATTACCATGGAACACCTACTGGTTTGGTTGCCAATTTTGATAACAACAAAATGTCTTTAGTGGGTTGGGCTGCTGATGGATATCCGATGTATTATAAAATGGGTTATGCAGACCCAATGGATGCAAATAGCGGTGTTATTCAATTAAAATCTAGTTATATTTTAAAACGAGGTGAAAGACCAGGTGATGGTATTTCTGCACCAAATGGAACGTACTCTGGAAAATATGTGCGTGATTACGAATACCAGAATGACTATGGCGATTTAGATGAATGCAACGGAAGAACTGGAGTAACTCCAGAATTTCCAAATGGCACATATTATTATGTAGTTTCTGACGAATTTCCTTCCGCTAGCAGGTGTTTTATGGGAACACCAAGTAATGATTTTAAAATTGGTGGAGGAAGAAAACAACAAACAGTCCAAGGGCAAAATAAGCCACAGCAAAGACAACAATCATCACAAAATCAAGGAGGTAAAAAATCTCCAAATTTTAGTGATATGCTCAAAAAAATGGACTCCAATAATGATGGGAAAATATCCATATCTGAAGCTAAAGGAAATCTAAAACAAAATTTTCAGAATAGAGACAAAAACAAAGATGGTTATATCACACAAGATGAAATGACAAGAAGAAACTGACAAAAACTGGTTACCATGAAGAACCGCTCTAAAAAACAAGTGAATTTCATTTCTAACAAGAACCCTTCTATATTCATCATCATATATGAAACCTGATTTTGCTATTATACAGGAATATTAACTTACTCCTGCTCTATCGTTTATAAGACCTGTGAGGCACATGAATTCTAAAATAGTTTTGTACTTTCACATCTACAACCTTAACCAAAGCAACAGCATACCAATGGAATGCCTCATTCGCATTATACCTTTGGCTGTTTTAGTGCATTTGAGAAACCAATGAACAGAGAGAAAAATATTTGTATAGAATGTGAATCTGAATACTTTAAAGATAGTTCGAAAATGACAGATTTATGCCCAGATTGCACTCATCATCTATATGATTATCCAAATTGTGAGCATGAATTTGAAAACGAAAATTGTTCAAAATGTGGTTGGAATGGTAAGACATCAAAATATTTAACTTAATGAAACCTGAATTAAAATATATCGAATTGAAAAGTGGATTTGGAGATACTGGACCTGCTTGGATTGGAATAGCGGAATTCTCAAAATCTGGTCGAACTGTGTATTTTAATGGAAAAGCTCTTAAAAGCTCAAATGCACAAGGAATCGCTGGAAACTACTATGACATAGAAAACGGAGATGAATATTGGATTTCAGGAATAAAGAAAAACGGAACGGACCGACATTGGGCTGGAGGCGGAAAGATAATGATTGACCGAAAAGTTGTAGACTTATATTTAAGCCTGGTTGACTTCAATGTTTTAGATAAAAATCGATTCGAATTGACAGATATTATCGCAACTGACAAACAAAAATTTGCAGAAATAGAAAATAAGAAACTTAATTAAAACCTTGACAATAAATAAATTACATAAATTTTATAAACTGATTGCATATTTTTTAATTGCATTAAGTATCATTTTGGTTTTAACACCGATTGACAACTTATTAATTCAAGACAAATTCGGAATTGTTTTAGTTATGAATATTGGTTTTCATATGTTTTATCACCTAATTAGTATTTTACCATTAAAACAATTGAATTGGATTAAAGTCAATTCAACAGTACAAAATATTGCTTTCAAGGGTATTATGTTAATGTCCTATTTTATTCCTATTGCTTGTATTTTGGCTTCAGTTATTATTATTACGGAATCATTTTCAAATCAAGAATATTACAAACTGACTGTACTATTAGTTTTTTCGGGAGTAATACTTGGAGCTCTAAAATTGAATTTGAAATTAAAGAGTTGGAGAAAAAACGCACTAAAACAAAGAACCGCTCTAAAAAACAAGTGAATTTCATTTCTAACAAGAATACTTCTATATCCATCATCATATATGATTCCTGATTTTGCTATTGTAAAAGCATAATCAACATATTTCTGGTTTACTATAAGTTTCTCCTTTTTGTAGGAAAGCCTAGATTAATTTGCGATACTTTGTTCTATTTCAAATAAAATGAATTGGTTCAATTGTGGTCCATAAAGACTGAAGTTATTATCGGCTACCACGACTAGAGAGCGGTTGCCATTGTTAAAATCTGGCCCGAGGGTAATTCCTTCTATATTATCGACCACAGCGTTAGTTAATTGAGCTCTTATGGTTTCAAAATTAAAGAGCAACTTCTTAGTTACACCAGTATAGTTACTGCCTTTTAAACTTTTTATATCTCTTACATCAGTAGCATTAGTCGCATCTACCAGGTATATTTTTACCGTATTACCACCATCTTTATATCCCATAGAATAAGATCGTTCTAAAACTAAGAATTTGTTTTGCTCATATTCTACAAGCTCTACAAGACCGTTAATCTCAAATGTAGTACCGTTTATAGCAGGACGCTCCACTTTATCCAGAGCATAAACTATTTCTTTCTCAAAGCGTCCAGTCTCCTTATTGATATAAGCTATTCTCACAGGAGAATTATTTTCTTCTACAGTAGGTTCTGTTCCATCTTCTTTTAAAGGCAATTCCATAGCGACCCAATAACCTTTTTTATCCAGGCTCAACGACACACCTTCAAAAACCCCATTGTGGTGCGGTCCATAACCTGCCTGGTTGCTAGGTAAAAAACGACTGGCTAGTGGTATCTCTTTTACTAACTTACCGTTAGAATTTACTATATGTACAAAGGGTTTTACACTTTTCTTTATATTTCCCTCACTGGTCCAGACAAAGTTACCGTTATCATACCTTATCGATTCTGGGTCTACTGTCCCGTTAGGTATAACTATTCCATGACTATCCTTAAATTTTATAAGCTCATTGAGAGCTATAGAATTAAAACCCTTGTGATTATAAGAAATATCCATTTTATAAAATCTAGGCAGGTCTGTATCATCACTTATAGCATACCAGGCACCATTTCCATAATCTATACCTGATAAGCCTCCTACTCTAGTGTTCTCAAAAATGGTAGTATCTGGCAATACATATTCGTCAATAAATCTCAAGCTAATCGGTGTGTCGGCAGGTTTTAATTTTGTGGTATTTCCACAAGAAACCACCATCATTAAAATAAGAAATACAAAAAAAGTTTTTACTAGTTGAATCATCCTTATATCTTTAAAGAAACTAGAGTCTCTTAGCGCAAATTTAATCTTCATATCAACATCTATATATGAAAATCTATAGACATCATTTTTATACCCAACCACATGTAATTATAGAATAGATATAAATGTCAAAGGTACTACCATACTGCCATGATTTTAAGTTATGAAGCTACTTTTACCTCATCACCACCTATAGGAATATCCCATTGCTACAACACACCAGTTAGTTACAAGTTCTTTAAAATAGATACACATTAAAACGACTCACTTCATAACAACTACTTTAAAACCAAAATATCTTACTTTTATACACTGCTACTCATGGCACCTAGAACAATCGTGCAGGCGATTATATAGAACCATGCCGTTATCCACCTAAGTCAGTAAGTTATTATCTCTATGCGCGTTATTAAGCAAATTCTTATTTACCTATTATGGTATCTAGTGGCACTATTTCTAGGCTTTTTGCACATGCGCATTATGCTAGGACCACAACCTGAATATAACGATGGAATTCTGTCTATATTTAATTGGGTATATGAGGCAGCTTTAATAGTCAGCACGAGTATAATGGGCAGCATTATCGCAGTTCTATTTATTCTTTTGGACCTCTTTTATTTACGTAAAAAATTATCAGGAAAATCACATCACCTCATCACACGCCTTGCAGTTATGGTAGTCATAGCTTTAATTGTGATAGGATTTCATTATTTACACGATTTTATATTTAATGTCGTCTAGTTACTTTTTGAGAGTATTAATAGATGGATGTTTATCTCGCTTTCGCGAAAGCGGAATTAAAACCAACTCATTAACCATTTAAACACTCCATACCTAGTACAAAATCACGTGCTACTCTTTGCACCTAGACCATTCTCTCAAAACGCTCTACGCAAAGACTATGTTAGAGACAACAGCGTGTAGAAAAAGTAAATTTTATCTATTAAGAAATTATAGACTTCTTGAATTGTTGTGGTGTCATTAATTCCATTTTCTTAAACTGTCTATTAAAATAACTCGTGTTATTAAATCCAGATTTAAAGGCAATTTCTGACATTCTAAAATCTTCAGAACTCTTAATGAGCTTCTTAGAGAATTTAATCTTCTCAGAATTGATGTAATCTATGGGAGATATGCCCAGTGTATTCTTAAACTGTTTATGGAAATTAGAGGTGCTCATGTAGGCCTTTTTGGCAAGTAGATCTACGTTTATGTCCTTATTAGTCAGGTTATCTTTAATAAATTTAATAACCGTACCTATTCTGGTATCATTAAAAATTTGATGTGGATCGTTTATGATCAGTGACTTTGCCTTAGTCTGTAACAGTCTTACTATCAACTCTTGAATCATTAAATCTAGCAACACATCCTTAGACTTATTGTTATTAGTAAACGTGTAGGTAAGGCGTTCTATAAGGTGATTTACATCTGTATTATTAATTAAATGAGAGGCAGTCTGGTCCAGGTCCCAATTGTTATTCTCATTTTCTATAGCCACATGCTGATTGAACTTTTCTACTACTTCATTGATCTTAAAAGCATCTATACCTAGTGCGAGGCACTGTGTAGGGTTATCGCTAGTAGCTATAGGGAAATCTATGACCATCTCTTTATGTGTAGGCATTACTACAGACTCTCCTGGAAAAAAATCAAAGGATTCAAAACCCTCAAGATGCATCACTTTCTTACCGGTGAGCATGCTGGCTATTATAGGAAAATCAAAGGTGAGCGATACTTTCTCTGCAAAGGCATGGGTTTCATATATATTAAGCTCTGCATAGTCAGCATTATACGTCGTTCTATTCTCTACGAGAGTAGTGATTTTTCTAACGTTATTATGTTGATTTAAAATGGGCTTCATACTCAATATTACAAAATTTTAGAACAAGAATTGCTAAATAATAGATATGTTCAAAATTTTGATCTATATGTTCAAGAAAATTAGGATATGATAAAATAACTTTAACAAAACTAAAGATACCATAATCTTTAAGTATAAAAATTACCTTATTACTAATTAAATACCTATTCAAATGAGTTATTCAAAACCTAAGTTTAAAGAAAAGTATTCTAATTTTATCAATGGAAAATTTGTCGCACCGCTGGGTGGACAATATTTTGATAACACCTCTCCTATTGATAATAGTCTTATAGCCCAATATCCTAGATCACAAAAAGAAGATGTAGAACTAGCACTAGATGCAGCAAATGCAGCAAAGGAAGCCTGGGGAAACACGTCTGCCACAGAGCGTTCTAATTTATTAAATAAAGTAGCCGATATCATAGAAGCAAATCTTGAAGAATTTGCGATAGTAGAAACTTGCGATAATGGTAAACCTATACGTGAGACCTTAAATGCAGATATACCGCTTGCCGTAGATCACTGGCGTTATTTTGCTGCCTGTATACGATCTGAAGAAGGAAGCGCGTCAGAACTGGACCAGCACACCTTATCCATGAATATCAAAGAACCTCTAGGTGTTATAGGACAAATTATACCCTGGAATTTCCCTTTACTCATGTTATCATGGAAATTACCACCAGCACTAGTAACTGGTAATTGCGTGGTCTTAAAACCTGCAGAGCAAACACCATCTAGTGCGACTTTATTGATGGAAAAAATAGCCGATGTCTTCCCTCCAGGAGTGATCAATATCGTACATGGTTTTGGTCCTGAAGCAGGTAAACCTCTAGCCTCTAGTGCAAAGGTAGATAAGGTGGCTTTTACAGGAGAAACCACAACAGGACAGTTAATCATGCAGTATGCTTCTAAGAACTTAAATCCTGTTACTATGGAATTAGGTGGTAAGTCTCCTAATGTGTTCTTTAACTCTGTTATGGACCATGACGATGCTTATCTAGATAAAGCTGTAGAAGGTGCTGTACTGTTTGCTTTTAATAAAGGTGAAGTATGTACCTGCCCATCTAGATTACTCGTACAAGAAGATATATATGACGCTTTTATGGAACGTGTGGTAGCTAGAACTAATGCTATTATACAAGGTAATCCATATGAACTTTCTACTCAAGTAGGTGCGCAGGCGTCCAAAGATCAATATGAGAAAATACAGTCTTACTTTAAAATAGGTAAAGAAGAAGGTGCCAAAGTATTAACCGGTGGAGATGCTAACCATCTAGAAGATAATCTAGCAGACGGTTTTTACATACAGCCTACGATACTAGAAGGACATAACAAGATGCGTGTTTTTCAAGAAGAGATCTTTGGTCCTGTACTATGTGTGACTAAATTTAAAGATGAAGCCGAGGCTATAGAAATAGCAAACGATACACTTTATGGTCTAGGTGCTGGAGTATGGACTCGTGATGCACACCAACTGTATCAAATACCTAGAGCTATAAAAGCTGGTCGTGTATGGGTAAACTGTTATCATGCTTATCCTGCACATGCACCATTCGGTGGTTATAAGAAATCAGGTTTCGGTAGAGAAAATCATGTGATGATGTTGAATTACTACAGACAGACTAAAAACATGCTTATCTCTTATGATAAGAATAAATTAGGCTTCTTTTAGAAACAAACATTAAATAATTTAAAAGGCTGGATAAAGAAAAGTCCAGCCTTTTTTTTAATCATTTCAATTATGGAAAGAATAGCAATAACACCAGAGGCTACAAAGATTCTAGAACAGTTAAAGGAAAAACACGGCGAGTTGATATTTCATCAAAGTGGTGGCTGTTGTGATGGGTCTGCTCCTATGGTTTTTGAAAAAGGAGATATGTATCTGGATGATAGCGATGTACTCTTAGGTACTTTAAATGATGTAAATTTTTATATGAATCAAGATCAATTTGAATACTGGAAACACACGCATTTAACGGTAGACATTACAGAAGGTCGTGGTGCTAGCTTTTCACTAGAAATACCGCTAGGATTAAGATTTTTTATTCACTCAAGACTTTTTACTGAAGAAGAAAGAGTTGCTTTAAATCAATAAATAACATAGAAAAACAAACTGCTAAAACACCTCATATAACCAGGTTACTATTACACCTTTACCTGGTTCTAATGTGGTGCGTATTAATAGAGTTTCTTTCTTTACCTTAAAAAGAAACGGCGCAGCGGTTAATTGAATACCGCTTTGCTGTTTAAGACGTATGCCTTGTCCTGAAATGATGTCTTTATTGGCTATAAAATCCTGTTCCGGTAAGTGTTCTGTTAGGATAACATATTTATAATCTTGTAATTTACTAACGATGGAAGATACTTCGTCATTAGACAGGTGTTGTAAAACCTGCCTGATAATAACGCAATTTGCTACTGGTAATGGATCTACCGCAATGTCTAGACAGTAAAAATCTAGATTATCCTGTTTAAAATTGGTTTTGTTATATTCAATAAGATCTGCTACTATATCTACCGCTTCATATCTTTTTACATAAGGAAGAAGTTGTTTTCCTATATTAAAATCGCCACAACCTAAATCGCATACCGTAATCGGTTCTTCAAATGATTTTAAAAAAGAACTTACCGCATTAATGTATGGTGTCACAATCTGTAAATCATGAGAACCATCTCCAGAATAAAATGGAGAACTATTAGCGCCCCACAAACTCTTTTCATACACCTGATTCATAGCCATTCTAGTAGGCCATGGTGTTTTAATTCTTTTGGTCTTTTCTTCTTTCATAATTTAAATCTACTAGCACTACTCTATCGACATATTTTTAAATTAAATATTTATCTCCAATTGATCTTCATGAAGTTTTTATTTTTGATGAAATCAGCAGGTATTTTTTCTAGTATTTCATCTCTTAGTGCTTCAATTAAAATGTCTTTAGAAAAAGAATGATGTGTCACCATACTTACTTCTCTAATAGGTTTAGGCTCTACAAATGGAATGCTACAACCAGCATCTTTAGGACTTATGGCCATTTCTGGTACTAAGGTATAACCGCCATAATTATCAACCATTTTTTTTAAAGCCTCTATAGAACCACTCTGAAATTTTATGCTCTTATTATTATCTGTGTTATTACATATGTTTAAAACCTGATTTCTAAAACAATGCCCATTTTCTAATAACCAGACGTTTTTTATACTTTCAATTTCTCCTGCAGTGATGCTTGATTTATTTTTGAGTTTATCACTATTCTGTCCATAGAATACAAAAGGTTCATTATACATTTTAATTTCCCTAATAGACGGCTCGTTTAATGGAGTCACTAAAATCCCTAAATCTATTTCTTTCTTTTGCAATGCAGCGATAATATCATCTGATTGCATTTCTTTAATTTTAAGTACAGCATTAGGATATTTATCTGAAAAAGAACCTGAAATGAGTGGTATAAGGTATGGAGATATGGTAGGTATAATTCCCATTCTATATACACCATCTATATTATTAAGCTCTGTCGTCACCATGCTTTTGAGGTCACTTACTTCTCTCAGTATAACTTTGGATTTTTGAATAAACATGACACCTAATTCTGTAGGTTGAAATGGTGATATTCTTTTATCAAAAATAGAAAAGCCTATCTCGTCCTCTAATTTTTTAACCTGTATAGTAATAGTAGGTTGTGTAACAAAACATTTATCTGCAGCTGTTACAAAATGCCTGTAGGTATCCAAAGCCACTACATATTCTAATTGTTGTAAAGTCATTTTATTAATTTAATCAATACAAATATAAAAACTATTAATTTGATTAATAAGTTAAACGCTCAGATATTTGCCACCTCAATTAACAACGTAATAATAAAGATGAAAAAACTAGTTACTTTAATCGCAATTTCCATAGGCTTGCTTGCTACTGCACAAAACAGCAACGAGAGCACTATGACTACTAATAATGGTGCCCCTGTAGGAGATAATCAAAACTCAAAAACTGTAGGAGAATACGGTCCTGTTTTATTAGAAGATATACATCTAGTAGAAAAACTAGCTGCCTTTGATAGAGAGCGCATACCAGAAAGAGTAGTACACCCTAGAGGTGCTGGTGCGTCAGGATACTTTGAAGCAACCAAAGATATGTCTGATTATACAAAAGCAGTATTATTTTCTAATGCTGGTAAAAAGACAGATCTAGCCGTACGTTTCTCTACGGTAATACATGGTAAAGGATCTCCAGAAACGGCTAGAGACCCACGTGGATTTGCTGTAAAATTTTATACAGAACAAGGTAATTATGATATCGTAGGGAATAATCTACCTATATTCTTTATCAGAGATGCCATTAAATTCCCAGACATGGTGCATTCTTTAAAACCATCTCCAGTTACAAATAAGCAAGATCCTAATAGAATCTTTGACTTCTTTTCAAATGTTCCAGAAGCGACACACATGTTTACAAGACTTTATACCGATTTAGGGATTCCTAAAGGTTACCAGTTTATGAATGGTAGTAGTGTACACGGTTATAAGTGGATTAATAAAGCTGGAAAAGTAACTTATGTAAAATATTCATGGGTTTCTAAACAAGGAGAAAAAAATCTAACCGTTGAAGAAGCTGCTGCACAACAAGGTAAAGACTGGCAACATGCCACAGTAAGTTTACGTAAAGATATAGCAGAAGGTAATTTCCCTCAATGGGATTTATATGTTCAAATGATAGAGCCTAAAGATCTTCATTCCTTTGATTTCTGGCCATTAGATGCAACAAAAGACTGGCCTGCAGATAAAATTGAAAAAATCAAAATTGGGACAATGACATTAAACCAGAATCCGATTAACTATTTTGAGCAAGTGGAGAGTATTGCATTTTCGCCTGGAGCGTTAATACCTGGAGTAGAACCATCTGAAGATAAGTTATTACAAGGTAGATTATTCTCTTACTTTGATACACAAAGACATAGATTAGGTCCTAATTTCCAACAATTAACGATTAACAAACCTCTAGAAGAACCTAACAACTACAACTCTGACAGTTGGGGTAGTTATGGTAATAAAAGGTTTAAAAATCCTGATGTAAACTACCAGCCTAGTACAAGGGTAGATTTAAAAGAAGATACTCAATACAAGCAATCTGAAACAACACTGTCTGATGTGACTATTACACAAAAGAAAATTACAAAGACCAATGATTTTGCACAAGCTGGTGATTTTTATAGATCTCTATCAAAAGGAGAACAAGATAATTTAATCAAAAACTTAGCTGGTGATTTAGGTCAGGTAACTGATAGAGCTATTAAAATGAAGATGATTACCTTTTTCTATAAAGCAGACAGGAATTATGGTATGAGAGTCGCTGAGGCTCTAGGTTTCTCAGCAAAAGATTTTAGAAATTAAAAATAAATTTTAAAAAGAGGATGCATTAAAACGTCCTCTTTTTTATCTCAATTATTATGAAACATATCATTACATTAATTTTATTAATTATGACTGCAACCCTAAACGCACAGTCCATTTTTGAGTACTCAAGAAATGGAGATATAAAAAATCTAGAAGCACTTTATCAGGTAAGTAACGATACCATTAATAGTGTGGACAGTAAAGGTTTTACACCTTTAATACTTTCTGCATATAATAATCAAACAGAAACTGTTTCTTTTCTTGTAAACAAAAAGGCAAATCTTAATGCAAAAGACCTATCTGGTAATACAGCATTAATGGGAGTTTGTTTTAAAGGAAGTTTTGAAATCGCAAAACTACTTATCGACAATGGTGCGGATGTTAATCAGCAAAATTTTAACGATGCAACAGCATTGATATATGCCAGCACCTTTGGACATACAGAGATCGTAAAATATTTACTAGCTCATAATGCAGATAAGACCATTCTAGATAATAGAGGGAACACGGCTCTTAAACATGCTCAAATGCAAGGCAACACTGATATAGTAGAACTATTAAAATAAAATTACTTAGTTAAGTTAGTTATGTTTTTTCACAATTAAGTAAAGAAAAGCTCTAGATATCTAGAGCTTTTTGCATTTATAGCTATGAACTACGTCTTTGTCTTTTACGCCTTTTCATACGCCATGGGGCGTTTAATATTAGGCATTTCTAATTACGATATTAACTCCTTATCAAATTTGTAAAACCACCACCATATGAATTCATAATAACTCTATCACTTATTAGAATTACGGTAATCTATAGGTCTTTTTTAATGCGTTAACTTTGCTGTTTCTAATAATAATCACATCCTTATATTTTAAAATGAAGCTTTAAGTTTCTAAAAATATAAGACGATGTCGCTTAATAAATAAACACCCACATGGAATCAACTGACTTAATGAACATCATTCAAGGAATTCCCAAGGCAGAACTTCATTTACATATAGAAGGTAGTTTTGAACCTGAATTGATGTTTCAAATAGCCGAAAGAAATAATATCACTCTAGATTATGAATCTATAGACGCTTTAAAAAAAGCCTATAAATTTAATAACCTGCAGGAATTTCTAGACATCTACTACACAGGTGCTCAAGTACTTTTAAAGGAAGAAGATTTTTATGACCTTACTTGGGCTTATTTAACTAAAGTACACAGTCAGAATGTGGTGCATGTAGAGGTATTTTTTGATCCACAAACGCATACAGAAAGAGGTGTTGATTTTAAAGTAGCTATTACTGGTATTTATAAAGCTCTAGAAAAAGCTAAGGAAGAATTACACATATCCTATCGATTAATCATGTCCTATTTAAGGCACATGACAGAAGAAGAAGCATTTAAAACTCTTGAAGAATCTTTACCATTTAAAGACTGGATTCATGGTGTAGGCCTGGACTCTTCTGAGTTAGGAAATCCTCCTAGTAAATTTAAAGAGGTCTTTAAGGCGTCTGCAGCACAAGGCTATAAACTTGTTGCTCATGCAGGAGAAGAAGGCCCAGCAGACTATATCTGGGAAGCTCTAGACATTCTTAATGTAGTAAGAATAGACCACGGTAATAGATGTTTAAGTGATGACGCACTGGTAGAAAGATTATTAAAAGAGAACATGGCTCTTACCTTGTGTCCTTTAAGTAATCTAGAGCTTAAAGTGATAGATAAACTAGAGGATCATCCGGTTGCAAAAATGCTGGATAAAGGTATTCTAGCCACCATACATTCTGACGACCCTGCTTACTTTGGTGGTTATATGAATGAGAATTATTATGAAACAGCAAAGGCTTTAAACTTAACTAAGGATCAATTACAACAACTGGCTATCAATGCCTTTGAGGCAAGCTGGTTAAGTGATAACGATAAGAAAAAGCACATTACTGATGTGAAAAATTACTTTCTTTCATTAAATTAATATAGATCGATTGCCCTACTCTTACCGGTGCTCTACTCTATCTTTAGAAGGTGGATATCATAAAAAAGGCTCACATGAATGTGAGCCTTTTTTTATTTATTATAAGTAGTGAAATGTTATTTACTGGCTTTGAAACTAGCTCTTTCTAGTTCTATTTTACTCAACAACTCCAATTGATCTTTCTCAAAAAGATCGTCCATATTAAATAGTTCAGGATCTATTTTTGTCGATTTATAATTATTGTAATCCTGTATAATTACACCGTTTTTGTTTCTACGGTTTACGCTTTCGCGAAAGCGATAACCACATTCTTCTTCACAATAAGAATATGCTAGATAATCGATAAGGTGGTCTTGCTGGTTGATCCAGTAAACAAAAACGTCTTCATGATCTTCTCCGCCACCTTCTTCATTAAAAGTTACTTCTATTTCATGATATGCCTTTCCTTTAATGCTGTCTTGTCCTATATATTTTAGGTTAATAGCATCGCCATCTAGACTATAAGGAAGCTGGGCAAAATATATAACAGAGTTAAGACTCGCACTGTATCGCTGGGATAAAGAGTCTGGTAAATTAATCTTTGCATCATTGCTATAACGGTAAAAACCACTGTTGTTAAGTCTATCTAGAATAGCGTCCTCACCTATCGTTAGATGACGTTCATAATTATAATTACCGCCTTCTCTTTTTACAGAATAATCTATACCTCTAAATGTAAAGTCTAGCTTCCCTTGTGATGCAAGGTCCGTCCCATGAGCTTTCATGGTTTCCATCATTATCGATCGAGGGTCTGGTGTATTAGAATCGCAAGAAATAAGAATCGCTGCGCTGCAAATAAATAGTAAAAAAATCTTTCTCATTTCACAAAGATATAAGAGAATCCCTAAAGGATTAAGGTATATTTGTCCTTTAATTATGGATTTTAAGAACAAAATAGAAATCAAGAATCGTAAAGCGCGATTTGAATACGAGATTCTTGATAAATACACCGCTGGTATTGTACTAGCAGGAACTGAGATAAAAGCTATACGATTAGGTAAAGCAAGTATCGCCGAGGGTTTTTGCGAGTTCAAGAATAATGAATTGTTTATTATTAATATGACAGTTCAAGAATACTCTCATGCTACTTATTTTAATCATGCGCCTAAACAAGAACGTAAATTACTTCTTAACCGTAAAGAATTAAAAAAACTAGAAAAAGGCGTTGCTAACTCTGGTAACACTATTGTACCGCTGCGCTTATTTGTTAATCAAAAAGGTCTAGCCAAAATAGATATCGCCCTAGCTAAAGGTAAAAAATTACACGACAAAAGAGAAACTCTTAAGGATCGTGATAATAAAAAACGCCTGGATCAGATTAAAAAAGAATTTAGAACATAATGGTTCTATTTATTATTTAATATTTTTTTTAAGCAACTATCTCTGTATCAAACCCTTTTAACTTCCAACTGCGTTGCATAATCTGTTTTCTCTTCGGCTGAAGGGAAAGACCGGACTGAGATTGGATTGCTACATTCTGATTATTTAAAATTTGTTGCGATAAAAGCTTTCCCTAGCCCTAAATGGTAGGTTTCTATTTCTTTATTCTAAAAAATACAACTTTATTTTCCGCATCCTTTAGGATTGAGGAGCGTAAAATTCATGAATTAAATAAGAAGTCTGCAGGTATGGTAAAATAGAAACCGTGAACATTTCATGATAACTAAAAGTTATTTTTGTTTTTAATAAAACTACTTTTATGAAATCCTATATTCTACTCTTTACTCGTTTGTTATTAGGTATTATTTTATTCTGGCAAGGATTAGGTAAAATAGCTACTTGGGGAATTGATAATGTGTATAAAAATGGTTTTGCTAGTTTTGAAGATAGTTTCTTACCCAACTTTGTGTTGAAATTTACAGTTTACTTTACTTCTTATGGAGAGTTTCTCACAGGAATTCTACTCGTATTAGGCTTTTTCAGAAAGCTATCTTATGGTGTAATCGCTCTTATTCTTTTAATTGTTTCTTTCGGTCATGGTATGCAATCTCCTATATGGGATTTACAAAATGTTTTTATACGAGCGGTATTACTAGTTTTTATAGCATGGTTTTATAAAGACGACTCTTTAAACATAGATAGGTTTCTATTCAAAAATAAAGAGGTCGTTTAAATCAAAATTTCTTAATTAAAAAAACACCGCGTCAAACCCTTTTGGTTTGCAACTGCGTTGCATAACTTGTTTTCCCTTCGGCTAAAGGGAAAGGTTGGACTAAGATTAGATTACAATCTTATGGTTTGATTACTAGCAATTATAAAGAACTTGCTGTGGTATAAAGCTTTCCCTTTTTCTAAAAGTAATTTTTACCGAAACCTTTCCCTAGCCCTAAAGGGTAGGTTTCTATTTCTTTATTCTAAAAAAAATACAACTTTATTTTCCGCACCCTTTAGGGTTGGGGAACGGAAAATTATCAAATTTAACAAGGGGTTTGCAGTGATGTAATTGACTTTTTTTTCAACCTATTTGTATACTTTTTCAAATCCCAGGCAACTATTTTAAAAATTCTTCGTCTTAACATTAGATAATTGTCATTAACACAATAACTTTATAGTCCGTTGTTTATTTGCAATCAACTAACAAACCACCAAGATGAATTACATTATTAAAACTACGATTACTTTTATTATCGGCATGTTGTTTTCTGTTTATGCACATGCACAATTAACAGGAACATTAACCGACTCAAATGAAGATCCCATTGCCTTTGCTTCTATATATATAAAAGGAACGTACAAAGGGACTACCACTAACCAGAATGGTAATTACACACTTAAACTAGATGGTTTTAAAGACTACGAGATCGTCTATCAGTCTCTGGGTTATCGACCTAAAACTATTCAAATTTCTTTTACTCAAAATGGCCAGGTGCAAAATGTATCTCTAGAAGAAGAGGTGGCATCTCTTGATGCGGTTATTGTAAATTCAGATGAAAATCCTGCCGACCGTGTGATACGAGAAGCGATCAAGAACAGAGAGATGAATCGTAAAAAGTTCTCAAGTTATAAAGCAGATTTTTACTCACGTGGAATATGGCGTATGAAAGATGTTCCAGAAAAATTTATGGGACAAGAAGTAGGTGATCTAGAAGGATCGCTAGATTCTTTATCACGCAGCGGTGTCGTTTACTTATCAGAAACGGTATCTGAAATAGCTTATGAAGCACCAGATAATTTTAAGGAACATATTATCGCTAGTAAAATATCTGGAGATGATAACGGTTTCAGTGCTAATAGTGCCGAAGAAGCTAATTTTGATTTCTATAACAACAATATAAATCTTAACAACCGTATCGTATCCCCTATTGCGGACTATGCTTTTGGGTATTACAAGTATAAATTATTAGGTACTTTTTATGACGAGAATAAATTCTTAATTAATAAAATAGAAGTGATCTCTAAACGTCCTAAGGATAACACTTTTAACGGTATTATTTATATAGTAGAAGATCAATGGACTATTTATGGTCTAGAAATGACCACTTTAGGTGAGAACATAAACGTACCTGTCATTGAGAATCTTACTTTTAATCAAGACTTTACATATGAGCCTAGCAGTGGTGACTGGGTAAAAAGGTCACAAAGTATTGACTTTATTTTCGCCTTTTTGGGTTTTAAAGGTAATGGTAGGTTTATAGCAAATTATACCAATTATAATTTTAAACCTGACTTTAACAAAGATTCATTCGGTCCAGAAGTATTAAGCTTTGAACTAGATGCAAATAAGAAAGATAGCACTTACTGGAGTAAAAAACGCCCTGTACCACTTACTGTTGAAGAATCTAATAATTATGTACGTAAAGACAGTATCGCTGCTGTGCGCAACGACCCTAAGTATAAAGACAGCGTGGACAGAGTGAATAATAAATTTCATATTCTTGACCCATTAACTGGTTACACTTATAGAAACAGTAAGAAAAATGAGAGTTTCAGCTATAATGGGTTATTAAATCCAGGTAGTTTTAAAGGTTTTAATACAGTCCAAGGATATGTAGTAGGTACCGGTTTTAGTTACTCAAAAGGTTATGATGACGACTATAACCGCAGTCTTTATGTAACTAGTAATATCAACTATGGAATATCTGATGACAGACTGCGATACACAGCGCGTGCTAATTACAGATTTAATAGAACTAATAGAAGAAACTTATCTGTTTATGGTGGTACAGAAGCTCGCCAAATCAACAACTCTAATCCTATAAGTGGTCTAGAAAACACTATTTCTAGTCTCGCATTTGAACGTAATTATGCTAAGTTTTATGAAGTAGACTATGCCGGTGCTAGTTATTCTGAAGAAATTGCAAATGGCTTTTACTTAAGTGGTAGACTGGATTATGAAAAACGTCAAGGGCTTAATAATACCACAGACCAGGTATGGTTTACTCAAAGTGATGTAGACTATACGAGTAACAATCCGCTGGGGTTAGATAATAACCGAGTGGCTACTATAGATGACCATGAACTAGTTAAAATAGGTCTAGGTCTTACTATACGTCCTGGTCAGAAATTCCAAAGTTATCCTGATCAAAAGTATAATATACGTAATGAAAAATACCCTACTATATCTCTAAATTATGAAGGTGCTGTAGCTGCTAGTAATAGCGATTATAACTTTCACCAGTTAAGAGCGAGCATTTATCAAAGTTTTGATATGGGTAACTTAGGTCGCAGTAGTTATTGGGTTAATGGTGGTACCTTCTTAGATGGTGATGACATTTCCTTTGTAGACTACCAGCACTTTAATGGTAATAGATTAAGATATAAGTTACAAGCCCTTAATCCTTATGGTTTTGGCTTGCTTAACTACTATGACTACAGTACAAATGGAGACTATGCACAAGTACACTTACAGCACGATTTTAAAGGTTTTGTACTAGGTAAAGTACCAGGATTAAATCGTTTAAACTACGACCTCATTTTAAGTGGTAAAGCTCTATTTACAGACCGCAAACCGTATTTTGAGGCTAGTGCAGGAATAGATAATATCGGTTTTGGTAAATTCCGTCCTTTCCGTGTGGATTATGTTTACAGCATGACTAGTGGTCGCAATTATGGTGCTTTTGTGGTAGGTATTAACTTTGGGTTATAGATGGATATTAATTCCGCTTTCGCGAAAGCGGATACCTAACAAGCGCTTTTAAAACAGTACAGATAATAGAAAAGACCAACTTAATAAGTTGGTCTTTTTTTGTTGTTGTGAATTCAAATAAGTAATAGAATTAAAACCAAATCTTAAAGTGAATATTGATGAAATAAAAAACACCTCTTTATTTGCATAAAGAGGTGTTTTATTAAAATACGAATGTCAATTTACTATTAAAGTCCTTCTTTAAGCTCTGCAATAGTTTTTGCCATTACTACACCAGGTAATTTTACCGGTGCTGCAACCTCAGCTATAAAAGTTCCTTTTACTTCTCCTCTTTTGTAAGTTGTAAAACCGATACGGTATAAACCTGCAGTAAGAGCTTTAGTCGGGCTACCTACTTCACTCTTATATCTTAATAAAGAGTTGTAACTGCTACCACTAGGTTGCTTAGGCATTTCACTACTGTCATCATTACTAGCTAGCGTAGTCCACGTTGCGCTTTTTACACCTTCTTCTGTAACATTTTCTTTTTGAAAAATAGTAGAACGCTCTAGAGTGATGTACGTATCAAAGAAATCTTCAGAAGATGCATTTTCTTTATAAGCAGCAGACTGTATTGCTTTCTTAATTTTGTTTTTTCCTACTGGAGATACCATTCTTACACCTAATTCTGGCGCTACAGCTGGTACCCATACATAAATGTAATAGAATTTCTTGCCATCTTCTACCGCGTCTTCATTACCTGGAGCTGCATACCCTACATAAGAGATTACATCTGTATAAGGTACTTTGATAGTTTTAGGTCCGATCTTTTTTTCGATAGAACTTCCGAATTTTTTCATTTTTTGAGCTTCTGCATTGAACATTGCGCAGAAAGCAAATACTGATAATACTACTAATTTAATTTTCATAATCTTTTAGTTAATTTGTTAATTATTAGGACACTCGTTATTTTAATTTAATTCAAAGGTTACAGTAACGCTATGTGGCTGTAAGGTCGTTGTACCATAGCTTTGTAAATATTGTGAGTTTGTATTTTGATCTGTTATACTCACAATTTCACCTATCGACTTATTCATTTTTCCAGCGATGGCTGTTGCTCTTTCTCTTGCGTTTGCAATAGCTTTTACAGAAAAATCTACTAGGTCTTGATCTGTTAACGCTGTTGTTTCTACCTCGATATTTGCAATAGACATTCCGGCAGACTTCAGATTTAATATCTTTCGTACCTCTTCTTTATTAGAGGTTTTTAAAAAATAATATGCTGATTCCCTGTTCTGACTATAAGCCATAGAAAACTCGTAATAGGTATTTCTTTTAAACCTATTAAAATCAATGTCTAGGTCTTTAAGTTTTTTAATTACGTTTTGTTTCACCTCTTTTAATGAAGTAGCTTCTACCTCTGCAGAGCCTTCATAAACTAATACTTGTTGTAGTGCGATGAGAACTACATAGTTCTCATCGACTAAATTTTTATCAGTTTCACCTATTACTGTAATGGTGTTTTCTTTTTCTTGAGAGTTTGCTATAATGGCAAGCAATAAGGCTATTATGTATAGGAGCTTTTTCATAAGAAAAATTGTTTATTTTGTTCTTAAAAGAATAAGATAGAAGCAACTATCATCCATGCACCTACAAATATTCCTACTATACCTAACTTACCTTGTTTAGGTGCTAGTTTTGCTCTTAAAGCATTTGCTTTTTCCTTAGCAGCTTCGTTTTTAGATAATACGTATTTGTTGATTAGGCTAAATCCTAACATGAATCCTAAAACAGCTTCTACTATACTACCTGCTAGTAATGTTACCCACCAGATAGGGAATGTAGAAATCCAACCTAGGTTTAAAATAGAAAATATAATTCCCCATATACCATAAAAGCAAAAGATCATACCGATCCATCCTTGGTAAGGCTCTATTTTTTCTAAAAGTTCTTTGGCATTAGGTTTTTTTGATAATAACAAAGATGGTACTGCGATGATGCTTAATAAGATTAGTGTAATTCCGAAAATCATAATGTTTGTTTTTAAGGTTAAATTTGTTTGTTTTATAATTGAAACATCTGGTTTATTTTAAGTTGATGTCTCTCATATTTCTTCTGCAAATTTATGTTGCTACTACAGTTTAAATAACCCCTTATTAAGTGAAAACGTATACCCTGAAAACAGGGTGTTTTAACATAACAACTTGTAAAACAATAGTTTAAACTTATATTTATTTACGATTACCGATTATAAAATCCATTTTAAATTTGGATTAAATGGAAAAACATAATTTTTTATATTTTGATGAATTGATCGCATTAATCTATCACTCTAAATACCAGTATTTAAAACCATATAGAAATAGAAAAGAGCTCTACAAATGATATAGAACTCTTTTTATAATAGGATATAGTATGAATGTCTTTTTTAAGAAACGTAACCTTTTTTAATAGCATATTTAGTCAATCCTGCTAGGTTTCTTACATTCAGTTTAGTAATTAGATTCTTGCGATAACTTTCTATGGTGTGTTTACTTAAAAAGAGCTTATCTGCTATCTCTTGGGTTGTATATTCTTCAGCAATCAAGGAAATGACCTCTACCTCTCTTTTAGTCAGTTTTATTTCTTGATCTTTATTTTTTTCAAATTTATTTTTAAGATAGATATCTTTAATCTCTTTTGAGAAGTACTTTTCGCCACTTAGAATAGTTTCTATAGCTTTTAAGAATTCTTCTTTTTGTGCATTTTTCTGTAAATAACCATCTACATTACTCTCAATAAGCTCGTCGATAATATCTGGAGTGTTATGCATACTCACGACTAGAGTTTTTACCGTACTCGATGTTTTTTTAATCCACTTATTTAATGCTATACCATCTACTTCTGGCATGGTAACATCTGTAATAACCAGATCTATCTTTTCGTCTTTATTAATAGTCATATACTTTTGAACATGACCACCGTGTTTTCCTGTATATAAGATGTTATAATTACTCTCTGTTTTAAGAATGCTTAATAAACCATCTAAAAACATTTTATGATCGTCAGCTATAATAAGATTATGCTTCATTTCTTTCTTCTTTAAAAGGAATCTCTATATTGATATTCACACCTCTATTAGGTTGAGAATCTATATGTAAAATTCCGTTATAGTTTTCTACTCTATTCTTAATATTTGTTAATCCTATACCTAATGTGGTCATAGCGATATCAAAACCAACACCGTCATCTTCATAAACAAAGAATAAGGACTCATTTAAAAGGTCTAGTTGTATATCTATTGTCTTTGCCTGAGCATATTTAAGCGTGTTGGTAGTTAATTCTTGAAAAATAGAGAACATTTCATTTTGTAAAACCTTATTCAACTTATTAATCTTTTCTTCGTCAAAAAAAGATATATTAAAAGTTATTTCACTGGCTTCTTCTACCTTGTTGATGTATTCTTTAACTAAAAATACAAAGTCGTTTTCTCTTATTTTTTTAGGTAATAAATTATGAGATAAATTTCTTACCTGCTCATAAGTATCATCTAGCTGGCTGTAAATTAACTTTAATTTATCTGGGTGATTAGATAGCTGGCTAAACTGTAATTTAATAGCCGCTAGATTACCACCTACACTATCATGCATCTCTTGTGCTATCTTCTTACGTTCTTGATCTTGCCCTCTTACCGCTGCTTTAATCAATTTAATTTCTTGGTCTTTTTTTAATGAAAGTACCTGTTGCTCATTTATTTCTTTCTCTTTTAAGTTTAATAAACTTTGAGCTTGTAGTTTTTGATAATAGTTAATTAACAATCCAAAAATAGGAACCAGTAAAATAAAAAATGCAGCAAGCACTACATATTTGATAGTCTTCTCTCTATCTAATTCTACTGCCTTTAAGGCCTCCTTTTCCTTAAGTAAAATAATTTCATTTTTACGGCGCTCTACACCATTTTGTAGCTGTAAAACTTGATTCTCATTTTGTTTTGCTATTATGGATTGTTGCAGTTTAATCTTTTCTAAATCTGCATCTTTGTTCTTTAAATTTAAACTCTTATTTAGGTTTTCAATTTTTAATAACTTGATCGTTTTTTCTTTTTCTAGAGTTTTAAACCTCACCTCTAGTCTATTCAGTTGTTTTTCGGTTATGGAATTATCTATAGAGTCTTTGATTTTCTGATACATTTTACCATAATTATAGGCATTTCTATAATCACCTTTTCTAGCCATTAATTTCTCTAACATCAAATAGCTATTCATTTCTATATCTAGATTACCTAAATTCATAGACTTAACTAGTGCGCTAGAAAAAATTAAAGATGCCTGACTATCATTTTTTTGATCGTATAAAATGGTTCCTATTTTACCAAGAGCAATAAGTTCGATATCAGAAAATCTATTTTTAAAACTAATATCCTTTGCGTCATAATAAGCTGTAAGTGCCTTATCTATTTCTCCTCTATTGATATGGTTATCACCTATGTTAATGATCACATTAACTAGTGCCTGTTTTCTAAAATCCTCTTTCTCACAAATGGCTTTTGCTTTCTGTAAATAGGTATTAGAGATTTCATATTGGGACAGAGAAGAATAAATCGAACCTAAATTGATGTAGCTGCCTAAAATAATCTCTTCATCATTAGAAAATTTTATACATTTTTTTAATAGGTCTAGTGCCTCTTCATTTTTTCCTAATGTAACATAAGTACTAGCTAGTCCATGTAAATGAGAATAGTAAAGATTAGTTTCTTTATACTTTTCACTTAATTGAGCACCTTTAATATGCCAGTTTTTACTTTCCTGATATAAACCTTTATTTTTATTATTTAAAGCCAGTAATTGATAAGATAATATAGTGAGCCGTATACCTAAAGAATCGCTAACTGTATTCTTGCCCTTAAGCGCTTCATACGTATAATAGATAGAAGAATCTGTACTTACATATTTGTTATGGTAATAAGCCAGCAGCAAATGAGTATTAGTAATCGACTTTTTAAACTTAAAGTTTTTAAGAGCACGATGTGCTTCTTTATATGCCTTATTATCCTCGCCATTATTATAGTAATAAAACAACTTATCTACTATTTCATCCTCTGTTTCAACACTATAATCAGTTAGTTGCCCCATACATAGTGATGCATAGCATAAAAAGAATAAAGCTAGTATGTATTTGGGCCTAAAAAGCATGCACAAATGTAGGTATTGCATTACTCAAAAACATCCCAAAATACAGGGGTTTATTGATTTTTTATCAAATCAAAAAACAACTTTTTCACACGTCTTAAATAAGAGATACACATTCTCATTTTTTTCTAAGTACACATCACTAAAACTAAAAACAAAGTAATGATTATCTCTAAAATCACTAACTTCACAGTCTATAATTAAAGAAAGTACAGCTCTTATAATAAAACAGGTCTTTAGATCTATTAATTTACTGAACCAGCACTTATTACGACTTTAATACATTTCTTAATAAGTGATTAAAGATTAATAAACAGAATTAAAATAAAGTAAGATAAAATGAAAAAAATTGCCCTATTACTATTCGTTGCAGGTTTAACATTCTCTTGTACAGAAAAAAAAGAAGAAAAAGCAACTGAAGAAGTCGCTACAGAAAAAACAACAGAGACTACCTATAACTATAAATCTGACCAGACTACTTTAACATGGACAGCTTATAAAACACCCCAAAAAGTAGGAGTTTCAGGTACCTTTGACACAATTAAAGTTACTGGTAATAAAGCATCTAATAATGCTGAAGAAGTACTAGCCGGTGCTGCATTTAAAATAGACGGACTTTCTGTTAATTCAAAAAATGAAATACGTGATCCTAAACTAGTAGAGTTTTTCTTTAAAAACCTAGTAAACCCTACGTTTAATGGTGAATTCGGTACATTTAATAACGGTACGGTAGATGTTACATTGAACTTCAATGAAGTAGAAAAAGTAATTCCATTTACGTATACACTAGTAGAAAATAAGTTAACTATTAATGGTACTATCGACATGATAGAAGACTTTAATGCTACAAAATCATTTGACGCTATTCATGAAGCATGTAAAGAATTGCACAATGGTAAAACATGGCCAGATGTAGCTATAGAAGTTGTAGCACAATTATAAAAACAACATCTTTTATAGATTTAAAGCTCATAGATTCACTAACATGAATTTATGAGCTTTTTTATTAATTCTATTTGTAGCTTTGAATAGAAGATTATTAAATGTTTTTTTCCTGAAAAAGAAGAAGAAAATTAAAGTAATAGTTTGATATTGATCTCGCTTTCGCGAAAGCGGAACAAAAAAAAGCCTCCTTGCTTTATACATTCTTAGCTTAAAAAACACCTTTACTCATTATTACTAGAGCTTAAACACCACAACAAATGAAATTAAAAAGAAATCTAATCTATACAGTGCTACTTCTCAATAGCTTGATCTTAATAAACTGTAAATCTGAAGAGAAAGACCTAAATAATTCTGAATACTCTACATCTAAATCACCTAGCGAGGTGTTATCTATCATAGAAGAAAGTACCATCACTCTAGGTAACGGAGATTATATTAAGGATATCAAAGATTTTACTCATGAAGATTATTTTTATACGGTAAATGATGGTGAAGATTGGGTAATTTATAAAACACCTAACTCGGGCGGCACGACAAAAAACTCTAGCAATACCAGGTCTGAATTGCGCCTTAAGGATGAGTGGATTCCAGAAAATGGAGGTCAATTATCTGGCACCTTAAAAGTAACACACGTATCTACTAACGGAGATGCTAGAGTTGCAGCAGCCTATTCTGTCGTGGTAGGTCAAATACACAGTAAAGAAGGAAACGAGAATGAACCTATTAAAATATTTTATAAAAAATTCCCTGGCCATACTAAGGGTTCTGTTTTTTGGAATTATGAAATCAATACCAAAGATGATAATTCAAAAAGATGGGATTATTCTACTGCGGTATGGGGTTATGACATGTCTGTAGTAGGTCCAGAATCAAATACAGCACCAGAAGAACCTGCAGATGGGATAGAATTAGGAGAAGAATTCAGCTATGTAATAAATGTCTCAGACGGTATTATGGAACTTACTTTTACCAGTCCAGGACACGAAACCGTTAATTTTTCTAAGGATTTACTACATACAGAATTTGCTGCCAAAGAAGATCTCCCTAAACAAATAACAACACTGTATGCCTCTATAGGTAGAGACGGCACAGAGATGGCACATTCTTATGCAGGAGAAATTCAGTATTTTAAACAAGGTGCTTACAATCAAGCAAATGGAAAGGACCCTGAAAAAAACATCGTATGGAATACAGGGTCTGACATTTATAATGGCGATTTAAAAAAACAGTATGAAAACGGTAGTTATGCCGAAGTATGGTTTAAAAAAGCTAGCCATAAAGTAAATAAGGCTAGTAAATAACAAGAAGAAAAAGCTGTTAAAGAGAGGTAATCGATATCTTAATCTCTCTTTATACGTTTCATGAATTCTATAATATAAGGCTTAACTAATTCAGGTCGTCCCCATGAGATTTCATGACCTGTATTAGGTATGGTGATAATCTCTATATTAGGAAAAACACGCTCTGTATATGACACGTTTATATAAGGGACAAGATCATCTTTATCTCCATGTATGTGCATGATAGGAACAGTCACTTTTTCCCAATCTTTTTCTATTAAAGCAAGTTCTTGTGCATGCGTGGTTTTCTCATCTCCAGCAACACGATAGCCCGTAGGCACTAACCAGCGCGTTAACCAGTATTGTGTAAGGTCAGACTGCCATACTCTTTGTTCATTATCTGGATCAATGGCCGGCGATACCATCATCACACCTTTTACGTTTTCATTTTCTAAAGATAATCTTGCAGCTAGTGGTCCTCCATAAGAAGCGCCTATTACAATCATATTTTTTAAATTAAGAGAACTTACTACTTCATTCATCACCTTGGCTTGCGTATCTATAGAAGTTAATGACTCACCAAAGTTAGAATACCCATAACCTGGTCTGTCTATAGCATGTAGGTTTGCCTTGTTGTACAATAAACTATCTTTAAGATAACGTCTCCAGGCACTTAGCGAACTAGGAGAACCGTGTAAAAAAACAAGATTGATATCGTTATCTTCTTTTGTAACACTTTGAATACGCACATTAAGGTCTAGACTATCTATAGCTACATAAGAGATATGAGATAGAGCGTCTATCTTAGAAAAGGAGGTTGTTATTTCTTCATCATTTAAACGGTATTGTAAACTGCTACAAGAGGTTAAAAACAAACCACCTATTACTATTAAAAATATGTTTTTCATAAAAAGGTGTATCACTAAGCCCAGCGGTAATGTATCAAACAGATATCACAAACGACAGGTTCCTTTTCATAAATTTTACTTAAGAAAGTTTACATTTGACTAACCAATTATTAACCAAACCAGATTTAACATGTTAGAAATATTCTTAGTTGTTTACTTATCAAAAAAAATAGGAAAGATTCTAGAAGAAAAGGGACACAAAAAAGGATGGTATATCGCCATCTTTGTTATTACATGGTTTGCGTCAGAGATTGCTGGTATGTTAATAGGTGCAGTACTTTTTGAAGATGCTCCTGTCTTAATGTACGTTATAGCTTTATTAGGTGCTGGTGCAGCATATTTTGCAAACTATTACTTTGCAAAATCGTTACCAGACATAACCTTACAAGGTGGTCAACAAAACTTGAGCACCTCTACAGAGGAGTGGTAATACATTCTTAGTATTTTTAAACCTGAACCGTTTTAATTCTTACCACCTAAAAATGGTACAAATCTAAACTCGCCAAAGGTTTCCTTTGAAAAGTCTGTTGCGCTTTCTCTAATAATTAAAGTCATAATTTGTGGGTCACTACCTACTGGAATCACTAGCCTACCTCCTATTTTTAGTTGGCTCAATAATGTTTGAGGTATTTCTGGTGCTCCACAAGTAACGATAATAGAATCAAATGGAGCTTCTTCTGGCAGCCCTTTATAACCATCGCCAAAAACATATTTTCTAGGGCGATAATTCAGTTTTCTGAAAAGTAAATTGGTCTTCTTATACAATTCATTCTGTCGCTCTATCGTATAAATTTGAGCTTTCATTTCTAACAGTACAGCACATTGATAACCACTACCTGTACCTATTTCTAAGACCTTATCTCCTGGTTTTAATTGCAGTAACTGACTTTGAAAAGCAACCGTATATGGGTGCGATATCGTCTGGTCTGCTCCTATAGGAAAAGCCTTATTCTGGTACGCATGCTCTAAGAATGAACTGTCTAGAAATAAGTGTCTAGGTACTTTATTCATCGCATCTAGTACAGACTCATCAGTTATTCCCTTTGAACGCATCAACTCTACCAGCTGGCGTCGTTTTCCTTTATGTATGTAATTATCTTTGATAGGGTCAAAAATAGTTTCCTACATTCTATTTTCAATTGAAAAAGTCCAACTATTTTTCAACAAAAGATTGTCAATTAAATGGGATAAGATTCTGTTTACTCATTTTTATTTAACAATCATTTCCCTATTTTTACAAAAACGCAATTACTATGCTTAAAGCAGGAGTTCTCGGTGCTGGTCACCTAGGTAAAATTCACCTTAAATTATTACAACAAAGCGAGCGCTATGATTTGGTAGGTTTTTATGATGCAAATCCTGAGCACGCTGCACAAATAGAGGCAGATTTAGGTTACAAATATTTTTCTGACATTGATGAGTTAATCGCTGCTTGCGATATGATAGACGTAGTCACTCCTACTTCTTACCATCATCAAAGTGGTGTAAAAGTTCTAGAGGCAGGAAAACATTTATTCATAGAAAAACCGATTACTGTAACCGTAGAAGAAGCAAATGAATTGATCTCGCTTTCGCGAAAGCGGAACCTAAAAGGTCAAGTTGGACAAGTAGAACGTTTTAACCCAGCATTTAGATCGGTAAGTGATCGCATAGAAAGTCCTATGTTTATTGAAACACATCGCCTAGCAGAGTTTAATCCTCGCGGTACAGATGTAAGTGTGGTGCTAGATTTAATGATACATGATATAGATGCTATTCTTAGTGTGGTAAACAGCCCAGTTAAGAATGTGAGCGCTAGTGGAGTTTCTGTAATCTCTGAAACTCCAGATATCGCAAACGCGCGTATAGAGTTTGAAAATGGATGTGTGGCAAATCTTACTGCCAGTCGCATCAGTTTAAAACAAATGCGTAAAGCGCGCTTTTTTCAAAAAGACGCTTATATATCGGTAGATTTTTTAACTAAAAAGGTAGAGGTGGTACGCATGAAAAATGCACCAGAGGTTCCAGGAGATTTTGATATGATTTTACAAAATGCCGAAGGAATCAAAAAACAAATCTATTTTGATAATCCAGATGTAGCAGATAATAACGCCATTCTAGATGAATTAGAAACCTTTGCAGACGCTATAGAAAATGATACCAGACCTATCGTTAACCTAGAAGATGGTACTGCAGCACTAGATGTAGCTTTAAAAATAATTAAAGAGTTTAAGTCTTTATAGATAGTAACTCGATATTATAAATAGAATTAAATATTCTGCATTGTAGGCAGGATGATAATCATAAATTAAAAACTAATTACTTCATATTGTGATGGTTTAAATGTTTTCACAGGAGTAATTATTACTAATTAGAAAAATGAAAAACATTACAGTTATAGGTGCAGGAACCATGGGAAATGGAATCGCACACACATTTGCACAATCAGGATTTAAGGTTGCTCTAGTAGATATTTCTCAAGAAAATATCGATAGAGGTTTAAACACCATCGCAAAAAACCTAGATCGCATGATTGCCAAAGAGCGTATCACAGAGGCTGACAAAGCAACTACTCTAGGCAACATTACTTCTTACCTAGATTTAAAAGCTGGTGTTGCACAAGCAGATCTAGTGGTAGAAGCAGCAACTGAAAATGTAAACCTGAAACTAAAAATATTTGGTGATATGGATGAATTTGCACCAGCAAATTGTATTCTATCTACTAACACGTCTTCTATATCTATTACTCAAATCGCAGCGGTAACAAAACGTCCAGAAAAAGTAATAGGAATGCACTTTATGAATCCAGTGCCTATTATGAAACTGGTAGAAATCATAAGAGGTTATTCTACTAGTGACAAGGTTACTAAGACCATCATGGAACTTTCTAAGCAGTTAGGTAAAACACCTACAGAGGTTAATGATTATCCAGGCTTTGTAGCAAACCGTATATTAATGCCTATGATTAACGAGGCTATTGAGACACTTTATAATGGCGTTGCTGGTGTAGAAGAAATCGACACGGTAATGAAATTAGGTATGGCGCACCCTATGGGACCGCTTCAACTAGCTGACTTCATAGGTCTAGATGTTTGTTTAAGTATTCTCAACGTGATGCACGACGGTTTTAAAAACCCTAAATATGCACCATGTCCACTGTTAGTTAATATGGTTATGGCTGGTAAAAAAGGTGTGAAATCTGGAGAAGGTTTCTACGACTACTCTACTTCTAGAAAAGCAGAAGTTGTAAGTGCTAGTTTTAAATAAACACCATAAATGCCTACAATAAAACCATTTAAAGGAGTACGAGCCACCGCAGATAAGGTTGCGCATGTAATATCGCGCACTTATCAAGATTATGGTAAGAAAGAACTTAAGGCGCAGCTCAAGTACAATCCTTATAGCTTTTTACAAATTTTAAATCCTGGTTATAAATTTAATCAAGAGATAACTGGACTGGACCGGTACAGTCTCGTTAGAAATAGATATTTAGAATTCAAAGAAGAAGGATATCTAGTAGAAGATGAAAAGGCTGCTTTTTACATTTATGAAAATATAGATCCGCATCACAGTTATACTGGTATCATAGCTGGTACGAGCACAGATGATTATCTTAATAATAAAATTAAAAAGCACGAGGATACTTTAAGTTTAAAAGAAAATCTCTTTAAAAATTATTTAAAGGCCGCTGGTTTTAATGCAGAGCCTGTTTTACTTACCTATGAAGATAGATCTGAGATCAATCAACTAATAGCCGAAGTTAAAACCACTCCTCCAGATCAACATTTTTCTACCACAGATTTTAACTCTCATAAAATATGGCCAGTTACAAATCCTCAATTAATAGAAAAAATAGAAAAAGAATTTAAAGAACTCTCACAACTTTACATTGCAGACGGTCACCACCGCAGCGCCAGTTCTAGCCTACTGGCACAAGAAATGGGTGATAAAAAAGAGAGTTATAAATTTTTCATGAGTCTTCTCATAGCAGAAAGTCAGCTTAACATTTACGAATTTAACAGACAGATAAAAGATCTTAATGGTCTTAATAAACAACAGTTTCTCATGAAACTCGATCAACATTTTAGAATACAAAATCGCGGTTTAGAACTCTATAGACCTTCTAAGAAACACCATTTTAGCATGTATCTAGATGGAGAGTTTTACAGTCTTTATTTGCGTAAAGGACTTTTAAAAGAGTTGACTCCTTTGCAGGATCTGGATCCGCAGTTATTGTATGATCTTATTTTAGATCCTATTTTGGGTATTAAAGATTTACGCACAGACAGTCGCATACAGTACAGTTATGGAAAACATGACTTAATGCATATGAAAGAACGTGTGGATAAAAGAGAATTCAAAGTTGGTTTCGGCTTATTTCCTACTACGGTAGAGCAAATGAAATCCATAGCCGATGCTGATTTGAGAATGCCGCCCAAGAGTACGTATATACGCCCCAAACTACCTAGTGGTTTGATAATTTATGAATTTTAAACATGAGCACAATTAAAGAATCTCTGTTACGCTTTCGCGAAAGCGTGCAACCAAAAGTTACTCTAGTAGCAGTAAGTAAAACCAAACCTACAAGCGATCTAGAAGAGGCTTATGAAGTTGGTCAACGCATTTTTGGTGAGAATAAGATTCAAGAAATGACCGAAAAATGGGAAACGCTACCCAAAGATATCGAGTGGCACATGATAGGCCACACGCAACGTAACAAGGTGAAATACATGGCGCCTTATGTTGATTTAATTCACAGTGTAGACTCACCTAGATTGCTTAAAGAAATTAATAAACAGGCAAAAAATAACGATCGTATCATTAATTGTTTATTACAAGTGCATATTGCTCAAGAAGAATCAAAATTTGGTTATGACGAGCAAGAGTTGATTACTCTTTTAAACGATGCGGCTTTTAAAGAATACGAAAATATTCAAATTAAAGGCCTCATGGGAATGGCTACTTTTACCGATAATGAAGACCAGGTGCGTGCAGAATTTAAAAGTCTAGCTGCTACTTTTAATAAAATTAAAACAGAAAACTTGTTAGATTCTAGACATGAATTTACAGAATTATCTATGGGTATGACTGGTGATTATAAAATAGCTCTAGAAGAGGGCTCTACTATGGTACGCATAGGTAGTGCCATATTCGGCAATAGGAATTATTAATATTAATAAGCTTAAAAGTCATGGAGCTATCCCTTAGTATACCAGCACTATTATTTCCAGCGATTTCACTAACCATGCTAGCATATAACGCTAGATATCTTGCTATCGCTGCCTTGATACGAAGTTTGCACCGTCAGTATGAAGAAAACGCATCAGAAACTATAAGACTGCAAGTAGAGAAGTTAAGAAAACGACTTACAATCATTAAGAATATGCAGGCTGTTGCTATACTTAGTTTCTTACTAGCCGTGACTACCATGCTGCTGATATATCTAGAACTCAGTTTTTGGGCAAATATAGTTTTCGGTACTAGTCTAGTTGCTTTAATGGTGTCTCTCATACTTTCATTAATAGAGGTACAACTATCTACCAAAGCATTAAGTATACAATTACAAAATATAGAAAAGAAAGAGAAATAAACAGATAGCGCACGTTCTAGAATAGTTTTAAAAGCCTTGTGAATTTGTTTTCACAAGGCTTTTATATGTTGTCACCACAATGTTTAATAGTGCTAAAATTAAGATAAAACATCTTTTATAACTAAACGATTATTTAGCTTAGCATCATATTACACAAACAATTAATATAAAAACAAATAATAATGAAAAATATAACCTCAAAATCCATTAATATATTATCTATTCTAGCTATGACATTTTTTGCGATTCCTAAGTTATTAGGTCAGCCTACAAGCGTGGCAGGATTTAAACAATTTGAAAAAGTCATTCCTTTAGATGCAGAATTCTTCATGATCTTTACTGGAATATCAGAATTAAGTATGGCGATACTTATTCTATATTTTGCGATTACTCAAAAAATAAAAGTAGGAATGTTTGCCTATGCATTTTTATTGATCACCATGATAACAGCATTAGGCTTGGAATTTATTGCTAGACCAGAACCTAAAATGGTATTAGTAATTATCGCAATTGTACTAGTTATATTTTCAGTGTATCAACTCCTCACGTTAAAAAATAAAGTAGTTGTGTAAGAAGTTACTATTGTAAGCTTAAGACTATAAAAAAATGGAATTGAAACAAGAATTTCTTATCGGACAGAATAATTTCTATTTAGAAAAATCTAAATGTGTAATTGAATATGATAAAAATAAAGTAATTGACTTTACTTTTGTTGGAAACAATGAACGTTTTGAAACTCTAGAACAAACTGATGATTTTGAATTCAAAGACTTCATATATCCTCCAGAATTATATATCTGAAACTTTACTTTATCAAAAAATATGCAAAGTTTAATCACAGAAAACAATCATTTAGATTCTGAAATCGGACTTTACTTTGGAGAACATGGAATGTTTGTTGGCGAGGTTTATGTGAAAAACAATTGTGTTAGCATTATTGGATTTGGAGAAGTATATGGTGAAAAATATCCTGTGAAAATTAACTATACGCTATAATGCCTAAGCAATCAAACAACAGGTAAAACTACATTTCTTAAAAGCACTTATCCTGCTTATCATAGTACGGTAACTCTGATTTTTTAATCTAATATGTATTTATTAGATATAAACCATCCTTCTAATGTTTATGTTTACATCTATCTAAAACTAGTTTCTATTAATAAATTATGAAAAACATACCTCATAAAGAGAATCAAATTCATTGCGTTAGTAATTTTGAAGACTTTATAAGTGCTTCCTTTCATAAAAAAATGAATGCGATTTGCTGGAGTCGTGAATTAGTAGGTGATTTTTCTGAGATCGTTAGTCAGTTAGAATCAAATGAGAACATAGTCGAGATTCTACCAAATGATCTATTAGCACTTCAACTAAGTGAGCAAGGGCAACTGGCTCGTAACATACTTTTAGAAGATTTAAAGACCTTAAAAGATCTGGGCACATCTCCTACTCTCAACCTAATTGAGTTCTATGATAGAGACGATAGTTATCCACCCTTCCCAACCGATGTATATTCTTTTCATGTAGATCGATCTCCTGTACCTGTAGACACTATTTTGTGCACCTATTATGGCGCATCAAGTGAAATAGTACCCAATTCACAAGCCGTACAAAAAATCCAGATTCCAGAAATACGCGAGGAACTTAAAAAATTACACGACGAATCAGAAGAAGATTTTGAAACCTTTTTAAGTGACAATTTCTTTGACCTACATTATCAAGAAACACCTGAATCACAACCTATAAAATTAGAATTAGGTAACCTATACAGATTAGCTATCGATCATCCTGAGAGCAAAGTCCTACCTTGCGTACATCGTGCTCCAAAAGAAAAAAACGGAGAGAAAAGGTTATTGCTTATTTGTTAATGACATTTATTGCCATTTATAACATTCAATCTATATAACAGCTGTTATTAAAAAGAAACACCGATAGTTCTTGCGATAACGCAATCTAATAATATCAAAAATAAAGCCTTGTGAAATGAACTTCACAAGGCTTATTATATTAAGGGATTCTATAAATTTAAAAATATTAGGCTCTCGTTACTTTAAGCACTTTACTTAAATCATAACCACCAAATTTTTTCATATAAGATCTAGTAGAGCTACCATAAGCGTCTCTATTACTCTTGCGTCCATTTGATTTAAGGAATTTCTTTACACCACCTGGTCCAGATAAATGTGCAGCAGCAAGAATACCGCTCTCTGTTACTTCTACACCAGCAATAGTTTTTCCCTCATATTTCTCTATATAAGGTTTCAAAATCTTATGGTTGTATCGTAAATTTTGAATAAAGACTCTTTCTTGTAACCTTACTGACTTTAAAAAAGCAGTAGTATCTGTTATACCAAAATGTCTAAGCGTGACAGCACCGAACTGGTACTTACCCATGTAACCTAAAGTATTTACACGCCAGTGTTGACCTCTAGATTCTTTAAAAGCTAGTGCTTCCTTGAATGAAATAAAACTATCTGCACTGGACGTAGCCAGCGAGTAGTCTCGTAGATTCAAGTCACCACTCTCTTCTTCGTATTCTGTTTCTTCAAAAGGTCCCATTTCTAAAACCTCTTTTACAGCAGCTTTTTCAGAGTTGCTATTTGAAGAATCGGACTTTATATATTTAAAAGCCGAAAAGCTCATCAACAACACTGCTGGATAAGCAATAAAATTCACATATTGTGATCTCATAAATTTTGTTTCCGAAAGGTTACTGTCACACCTTTCTATAACGCGGCGCAAATTTACGACACTATCTCGCTTATTTGTTAGATCGATGTTAAAGAACTGATTTAAGGCACTATATCCTTAAAAAAAGACATTTTAAGCGGTCGTTAGTCTTTTAAACGATAGAAATGAGGTCAGTCATCTATATAACACGAGATTTAAGTAACAAAGGATAAACGAAATCTTTACAGATCTAGTAGAAATGCATTTAAAATTAACAAATAATAACATCTAGCACTACTTAATGGAATATGAAGCGCTATTAATCAATCGATTGCATGGTATTAACTCTATCTATTATTCTTTGCTATCCACCTTCTATAAGCCGCAGCATTACGATTGTGTTGCGCAAGAGTTTTGGCAAATTTATGATATCCAAAATTCTCAACATTTGCTACAAAATATAAGTAGTCGTGCTTTTCTGGATTGAGTACCGCATTGATCGCAGTTAAATCTGGAGTAACTATAGGACCTGGAGGCAGGCTAGAATATCTATACGTATTGTATGGATTATCTATTTCTAGATGTACATAAAGCACTTGCTTAATTTGTTGTTCAAAATCATTTTCAGATTTTTTCTTTGCATATATAACCGTAGGATCTGCATCGAGTTTTATACCTCTCTCAAGGCGGTTAAGGTAAACACCTGCTACTCTAGGCATTTCGTCTACTTTGGCAGTTTCCTTTTGTACTATAGAGGCGAGCGTGTACACTTCACTAGCTGATAGATCTAGCTTTTTTGCTTTTGCAAGTTTTTCTGCCGTCCAGAATTGTTTGTGGTAAGACAGCATTTTATCTCTAAAACGCTCTGCACTCGTATTCCAGTAGGTCTCATAAGAATTAGGTAAATAGATGCTCAAAGCTGTATTTTCATCCAGTCCATTTTCTTTTAAAAATTCTGGATCTTTCATAGCCTTAAGTAAAGTCAGGCTATCCGGTTCTATTTGTTGTGATAGACGTCCTGCAAGGTTTTCTACACGTTCTTGATTATTAAAAGTGACCTTAACAGGCATGTTCTGACTGCGCACGGTATTTATAATATCGTTATTGCTTGAACCTTTTTTAATCAAAAATCTACCAGATTTTATATTCTCGTTATATTTCTTTTTAACTGCTGTGGTGTGTAAGTTGTCACGATCCTTTACAGCATCTGCTATAATAAGAAATGCGGTATTATAATCTGCATCACTAGGTATAAAAACCTCATAGGTTTCCGTTTCGAAATTAGTGTTAGAACCGAATAATATCGAGTAAATATTATAAGCAAAAATGCCCATAATTACCAGTCCCACGAGTACAATACCTAGGATGATTTTTTTATAATTCTTATTCATTGATCAGTTGGTAAAGGTGTTCGTTTTTATATGATTTTTCTGTGGCAATCCAGTCTTTTTTTATTCCGCTTTCGCGAAAGCGTAACTTTTCAAACAATTTGCGACTGGCTAGATTATCTTCACTTATACTCGCATATAATTGATGTAATCTAAGGTGTTTAAAAGCATAATCTATCATGAGTTCTAGTCCAGAAGTAGCTAGACCACGTGCACGGTCTGACTCTTGAGAGATAATTATACCTACTCCTGCACGTTTATGATAAGGGTCAAAATCATAAAGATCTACAACTCCTTTAATTTCATTATTTAAATTGCAAATGGCGAGACGTAATTGTTTTACCTCATAAATATCGCGGTGTGCATTTTCTAGATATTCTCTTATTGTAAATTTAGAATAAGGAGTTATGGTATGACCGAATTCCCATAGCTCTGGATTGTTCTCTAATGCATAGATAAAATCTAGATCTTCTGGATCTACTGCCCTTAACTCACATAAATCGTTTTTTAACATCATACGGCTATCGCTCCTTTAAAAACTTGCGTTGCAGGACCAGTTAACCATATATCAGTATATCCTTGAGGAGATGGCTGGTATTTCACTTTTAAAGTACCGCCAGGTGTAAGAAGTGACACCTCGTTATTTTGTGTTTGTTCTGTGCTATGCATGGCAAGAGCTACTGCTGTAACACCTGTACCACAACTTAGGGTTTCATCTTCTACTCCACGCTCATAGGTACGTACTTTAAATACGTTACCACCTTGTGGTTCTACAAAATTTATGTTTGCACCTTCTTTTCCATAAAGATCATTACGCAGGTGCCTACCTTGTGTAAAAACATCTGTATGATCTATGTTATCAGTTAATTGGACATGGTGCGGTGAACCAGTATTAGTGAAAATATGTCCATCAAAGACTTGTACCACAGGCACATCTGTCATTTGTAAACTTACCTCTCCATTATCAAATAAATGAGCATGATGTAAACCGTCTATAGCCTCAAAACTTGCGGTATCTTTTACGATGCCTAAGTGTTGTGCAAAACTAACTAGACAGCGACCACCATTACCACACATAGAGCTCTCGTTACCGTCTGCATTATAATATACCATGGTAAAGTCTAACGTATCGTGGTTTTCTAACAGCATTAAACCGTCTGCTCCTATACCAAATTTACGATCGCAAAGCTTCTCAATAAGTTTAGTGTCTGTTTTATCAAAATGTAAGTCGCGATTATCTAGGATAACAAAGTCGTTACCTGTTCCTTGATACTTGTAGAATGTGATCGTTTTCATTCTTGCAAAAATACAGCAAGTGATTCAATTCTCTTAATGTTAAACAGCGTTAAACCTATTTTTTAAACACAATTCTATGTGTAATTTTAGGTTATAGATATAAATAAACAAATTGCACATGAAATCATTTATCAAAACATTAGGGATAGCCGTCCTAGGTGGAGCGGTTGTTTTAGGATCTTATAAATTCTTTTTTGAAGAAAACTCTCAAAAATCTATATATACAGAACAAGCAACTACAGGAGAAAACCCTGTACCCATAAGCCCAGTAAATTATGTAAACGCAACATCTATAGCAGGTGTAGATTTTACAGAAGCTGCTGAAAAAACTGTACATGCCGTGGTACACGTAAAAAACAAAACGGTTGCTAGAGTAAGACAGTCCTGGTCTGATTTAAGAAATGGACGTGTACCTTATAGAGAAGCGATAGGAACTGGTAGTGGTGTCATTATTACTGAAGATGGTTATATAGTGACTAATAATCATGTTATTGATAACGCTCGCGAACTTGAAGTGACTTTAAATAATAACAAAACCTATAAAGCAAAACTGATAGGTACAGAACCTAATAGTGATATCGCTTTATTAAAAATAGAGACAGATGAGGCCTTGCCATATATTGTTTTTGGCGATTCTGATCAGACTAAAATAGGAGAATGGGTTCTTGCAGTAGGTAATCCTTTTAACCTTACTAGTACAGTAACCGCAGGAATAGTAAGTGCCAAAGGTCGTGATCTCGATGCGACTGATGCTAACCAGCAAAGTTTTATACAAACTGATGCTGCTGTAAATCCAGGTAATTCTGGTGGTGCGCTGGTTAATACTAATGGAGAGTTGATAGGAATTAATACAGCTATCGCGTCTAAAACTGGTTCTTATGTAGGATACTCATTTGCGGTGCCATCTAATAATGCTCGTAAAATCATTAATGACATTATAGAATTCGGTTTTGTACAAAAAGGAATGCTAGGTATACGTGGTGGTGACCTTAATGGCAACATTGCAGACGAATTAGGTATAGATGAAAGTGAAGGAATTATAGTATCTGACGTAGTAGAAGATAGTGGCGCGTTTAATGCAGGACTGCGCAAAGGTGATGTCATTACTATGATAGATAATATTAAGATCACAAAATTCTCTGAGCTTACTGGTTATGTAACTAGTAAAAATCCTGGCGATGTGGTAGTGGCAAATATTATTAGAGATGGAAAAATAAGTCAAATAAATATAGAGCTGACTAAAAACAATACGGTTAGTATTCCATCTATAGAAATGGATTTACGTAACTTAACTAAATCAGATCGCAGCAAGTATAAAATTAAAGAAGGTGTAAAAATAGAACGCACTACTGGAGGTCTCGCAAGGTATGATATGAGAGATTATGTTATCACCAAAATCAATGATACAGAAGTTACAAATATAGATGACGTACAAAATGTATTGAGAAGTGTTAATCCTAATGCGACGCTATTGATTCAAATGAAAAACAGCGCTGGTGAAATAGAACGTTTTAGATATACGCTGGATTAAGTTTAAGTTTAAGTTTAAGTTTAAGTTTAAGTTTAAGTTTAAGTTTAAGTTTAAGTTTAAGTTTAAAAATGCAAAATCTCCAGATAGCTACTTAGTTATTTGGAGATTTTTTTTATGCTACTATCCTACTAGTTTATATTCTGGATAGGTTTCTTCTAGGTATTCTTCCATCTTTTTAGGTATAACCACTTGCATAACGTATAACATGACACACATCAACACAAATAGAAAACTAATGATTCCTACAACCCAAAGATTCATGCTTGCAAATGAATTTGTATTGGGAATAAGCATATTAAAAAAATGAATAGGTATTAACCCTAAACCAAAACCTGCTCCATGCTGCATAATGATATCTTTAAACAGCCATTTCTTCTCATCACTTTCTTGACTTCTTTTTCTCTCTCTAAAATAAGAAACAGATAGTTTAACAAAATAACCTATAAATAGAATTACTATTACCGCACTCAAATAATCTGCAGAGACACTTATTAATCTCAATAGATAGAAAGTGGCTACGCTAAATAAAATAAGCAATAAGATTTTAGGTAACTTAAAAAACTCTAAGGTATGTTTCCATATTAGTTTAGAGTACTTCTTACCTAATGATTTCTGGCGTTCTTCTACCACATCCATAAATCCGAACACGCCAAATTTTTTAAACTCTATCTGTAGCGCTTTTTCAAAACTTAGATCTGGGTTTTCTTCCCATTGAGATTCTATTCCATTTGCTAGATGATCAACCAGCTCGGATTGAAGATCATACCATTCTACATAATGTTTTTGAGTAAATGCAAATAACTCTTCTATATGTTCTTGAGTTAATTTATTCATTAAAATGATAGTTTAGGGTTAATAATAGCCTGCATGTTCTCCATATATTCCTTTAATTCTTGCATCATATTCACAGCCTCTTTTTCACCTTGTGGGGTGAGGGAATAATATTTTCTAACACGATTCTCAACTTTCTCTGCTTCTACTTTTAAATGACCTTCAGACTGTAATTTATGTAAAGAAGGATAAAGAGCTCCTTCTTTAACATCCATTGTACCGTTAGTTAATTCTTTTACTCTTTGAGTAATTTCATAACCATACATCTTCCCTTCTTGCTCTAGCAGGCGCATGATTATAGTGGTTAAACTACCTCTGTATAATTTGTTATTTGACATACCTAAGTTTCTTAGGTACAAACATACATAAGAATCTTAGGTAACAATAATTTTTATTGAAAAAATTGTATTTTTAAGAAATAGCGAGAGTAATAAAATTATAAATAATCAACTTTTATGGTAGTTAAGAGCAGTTTTATGAGTTCCGCTTTCGCGAAAGCGAATCTATAACCATCACAAATCAATAAATAAATTAAACAATACACATAAATAAGTCGAAATAAATTCTACTATAACGTTATAGTATTATTACTTTTGCAAAAAATTAAACACACTAAACCCACATTTATGAGTAACCAAGTAGATACTTATGAAAAAGAGCTCGCTTTTCAAACTGACAGGCGACGTGCAGCTGTTGCATTTATTAAAGTCGTAAGCGACCTATGGTATGACCGTTCTATAGAACTGGTACTATTTAGAAATCAGCTTATTGATAGAAACGTAAGCGAGATCATCAACCTACATGAGTATGCTGGTGAATTTGTACAAAAACCTATTTCGGTTTTTGATAGTGTGGAGATCGCACAAGCTATTCTATCTCTAGACTTACCACCTTCTAAACTAGACATAGGTAAACTTACTTATGAATACCATCTAGAAGAAAACGAGATGCAGGATGCCATGGCTTTTGTCATGAGTAAACTGGGTGACGCACAAAAAACTGAAGAAATCACTCCTAAGGACGTGGTGCTTTATGGTTTTGGTAGAATAGGACGTTTACTTGCTAGAGAGTTAATGAGCAAGGCTGGAAAAGGCAGCCAGTTAAGACTACGTGCCATAGTAACTCGTGGCGCTATTACAGAATCTGTTCTTGAAAAACGTGCTTCTCTTCTTGCACAAGATAGTGTACATGGAGATTTTTCTGGTACGGTAAGCTATGACCTAGAACAAGAGTCTCTTATTGTTAACGGGACGACTGTAAAAGTAATAAGCGCAAACGCGCCAGAAGACATAGATTATACAGCATACGGTATTAACGATGCTCTTATTATAGATAATACTGGTGCTTTTAGAGATGACGTGGCACTAGCCCGCCACCTAGAGGCAAAAGGTGCACATAAAGTACTACTTACTGCACCAGGAAAAGGTATTCCTAATATAGTACACGGTGTTAACCAGTTAGAGAACAACCCTGATCAAGTAGATATATTTTCTGCAGCAAGTTGTACGACTAATGCTATAACGCCTGTTTTAAAGGCGATAGAAGACAGTTTTGGTGTTGTAAAAGGACATTTAGAAACGATACATGCATATACTAATGATCAAAATCTAGTAGATAACATGCATAGTAAGTACCGTCGTGGACGCGCTGCGGCACTTAATATGGTTATTACAGAAACTGGTGCTGGAAAAGCGGTAAGCAAGGCATTACCTTCTTTTGAAGGTAAACTTACCTCTAACGCTATACGTGTTCCTGTACCTAATGGTTCTCTTGCCATTCTTAATCTAGAACTAGAAACTGCCACCTCTAAGGACGCTCTTAATGCTACCATTAAGAAATATGCTCTAGAAGGTGATCTAGTGGAACAAATCAAGTATTCTATTGATAACGAGCTAGTTTCTAGTGACATTATAGGTTCTAACGCACCGTCTATTTATGACTCCAACGCAACTATAGTAGGTCCAGATGGAAAAAATGCAATAGTTTATGTATGGTATGATAATGAATATGGATATAGCCACCAGGTGATTAGACTGGCTAAATATATCGCAAAAGTAAGACGTTTTACTTATTACTAATTTTTTATAAATTGCTTTCAAATTTGCTAAAGCGTGAAAAAGCCATCTCAATAAGAGATGGCTTTTTAGTTAAATTACTTTTTTGATAAGTGTTCCGCTTTCGCGAAAGCGAATACATTTCAAAATCTCTCCAACCAAGTCTCATTTTCATTAAATTTGATTATGGTCGATACAATTTTATAGTCACCGTATTTAAAGTTAATGGTTACTTCATGAGAATATTCAAATATTGGGCAACTGCCTCTAGAGTTTTACAAATAGATGATTTTACACAGGAATCAACTGTTTATGGTGGGTCAGATATTTCTATAGAGCATGCTAGAAAAGATGCAGAACAAAGACTCGATAAAGCAGCTGCTAAGATTCAGGAGAAAATAAATAGAGTATTTAATAACGACCCTAGTTATGAGGTCGATATTAGGGAGGAAATCATAGAAAAAATAGACAGTAATAATATTATAACACGTAATAGGTATGGTGCACAGGTTCTCAATTCTACAGATACCATGTTTATAGATGTAGATAGTTACAAGTTAAGCTTCATGAAAATCTTTTTCAGACGTGGTAAAACGAATAAAGATTTTATGCTAGCAGGAATAGAAAAAGCTGCTGCAAAGAGTGTTTATAGCCAGTTGGGTTTTAGAATTTATGAAACTTATAAAGGTTATCGCATTTTAGTAAGTGGATTTCATTATCCAGTGAGAAGCATAGAGACTAAATCCATTTTAAAAGATTTTAACGGTGACCGACTCTACAATTACATGTGTGAAAAACAAAATTGCTATCGGGCAAGATTAACCCCAAAACCTAATCGTGTCGAACAAAAATTACCTAGAATTATTTTTCCTGATCGTACATATGAACAGCAAAATGTTCTCGATAAATGGCTGGATGAATATAGATATAAAAGTCAGCGATATTCTACATGTAACCTTGTTAAAGAAATAGGCTTTATTTCTTCTACGCGAGTTATAGAATATCATGATAGAATAAGTAAAGTAAACAGTAACTATCCACTAGCTTAAAAGAGTAAAAATAGCATAAAAAAATCCATCTCAAATTGAGATGGATTTTTATTAAATGCTAGATTTTATATCACTAAAATTTTATACCGTTGCTGTACTCATGGTATCTAGGGCTTTACTTATTAAAGTATCTCCTTTTATAATTTCAAAGGTTTCTTTATTTGCCGTATCATCGTGTAATGCTCGAGTTAATGTTTGTGCCACATCTGCTCTTGAGATTTCACCATGTTTATTTAATTTATGTGAGAGTTCAATATGGTTAGAGGCATTATCATTAATCAAAGAACCTGGTCTAACTATCGTATAGTTGAGACCGCTGTTTTTCAAATAAACATCAGCATTATGTTTTGCTTTTAAATACTCTACTAATTGGTCTGCCTCTTCTGGATTATCTGCTCCCATAGAACTAAGCATCACAAATTTTTTAATGTCATTTGTTATAGCTCCATCGACTACCTTCTTTGCTCCTTCTTGATCTATCTCGACTACTTTTTTACCACCAGAACCTGCAGCAAAAATTACTTTATCAATATTTTTAAACGTATGAGAAATATCTTGAGAAAGGTCGCCCATTACCCATTTAACATTTTGAGCTTCAAATTGTGCCTTTTGCTCTTCTTTACGTATCATGGCTACCGGCTCAAAATATTGAGACTCATTTAAAAGATTTACTATTTGTTTTCCTGTGGTACCTGTTGCACCTGCTACTAATACTTTTTCCATGTTTTCAAGATACTAAATACAGCTGCTCTAACAGCTTGTCTAATAGTTTTTAACCTCATTTTAGGCACTTATTAACTATGCCTTATTCTTTTATTAAGCTGCATTTAACGTATTCACCATGCGTTCAATTTTTGTAACTTACGCAGCTATTAAAACTTGTATTTTTACAATAGCCATATATTAAACTAATAAACCCTGCAGCGCTTGAATAGCTTTGACAAATTTCTCCATAGAATAGGTATCATATCGTTCTTTACTATAGAATTACCTATAAGCGCATATGATTTTGCGCGCAAATTAGGTGAAATGACTTTATATAGTGAGATAGGCTGGTTTACAGATCTAGAAGATCTCTTCTCGTCTGACTATAGAAGATATAAAGGTCTAGTAGTTAATAGTCATTTTAGAATTAAACATAAAGCGGCTTTCTTAGATTTTGGAAAACATACTGCCATAGGTACTGGTTATGTTATAGAAACGGAAGAAGGCATTAAAATAACCGTTAAGGTAAACTCTTTTAAAATCGCAATTTTTATTTACATGATTATGGCAAGTTTGTACTGTATTATCGTGTTGTTAAGTATGATATTTAGTGTAATAACAGATAGTGCCATTGCTCTAATAATACTGCCTTTTATAATCTTGTTTGCCAGTATAGCCATTGTATTACCTTTTATTTTATTGCGCAATAGCACACGTAGAATGCATGATTTTTATCAAGGACAGTTTTATTACTTTGCTCAATAAATATCAATATGCATCTTAAACCACTTACCTCACTTAGGTTTTTATTTGCATTAATGGTATTTGTATCACATTTAAATTTTTTAAAAAATTCTAATCATATATGGTTGCGCGATACTTATAACACCATTCTATCACAAGGTTATATAGGTGTCAGTTTCTTTTTTATCTTAAGCGGTTTTATACTTACCCATGTTTATCGTTTTAAACTAGATAGCAATGCGACAGCAAGAAGGAGCTTTTTTATAGCAAGACTAGCACGAGTTTATCCTTTACATCTTGCTACTTTTTTAATCGCAATACCTTTAATGTTCTGGGGTCAAGAAATTACTATAAGAGGTTTATTATTGGGGTTGTCTAACGTTACTTTAACCCAAAGTTTCATACCTATAAAAGAACTTTACTTTTCTTTTAACGGACCATCATGGAGTATTTCTTGCGAGGCTTTCTTTTATTTATGTTTCCCTTATTTACTAATTCTTTTCAATAAACTAGGTAAATTTAAATACTACCTAACCGCAATTTTAGCATCTATTATCATCATTCTAACTAACTATATAAGTCCGAACTTGCAGCATGGTTTATTTTACATCAATCCACTATTTAGAATAGTTGATTTCATCTTAGGCATTGTAATATATGATTTGTATATAAATCTAAAAAATCAAAAAACGTTAGTAGATTTTACTATACTAGAGTTTCTTTCTATTGCGATTTTTGTATTGTTTTTCAGTTTACGAGATAGTGTTACAGATACATCTTTATACAGTATTTTTTATTGGATCCCTATAATGACCATCATTCTAATATTTGCTTTTCAACAAGGAGCAATTTCTAAAATTCTAAGTCATAAATATGCCATATGGTTAGGAGAGATAAGTTTTGGCTTCTACATGATACACCATCTAGTAATGAGATACTTTATACTAGGTAATGGTAAATTTGAATTAATCACTAATCACTATCTAATCATAATATTATTGTTTACAATAACCGTTATAGCTGCTGCTGCAAGCCATCGTTATTTTGAAACCCCTTTAAACCGTTGGATTAGAAATAAAAACTAATTTTAATCTTCTGTTATAATTACAGATCAACCATATAACAAATGATATTTATTTTTGGCACCAAAACAGTATTACTTAACGAGATCACGCCTAAATCCATTAAATGCAATTTCTGTGAATCTCAAGGAACTGTAACTTTAATATCTCGCAGTTCTCACACTCATCTATATTATATACCTATGTTTCCCTTAGGTATAAAAATTTCTGCTTATTGTCACGACTGCACTTATGAGGCTAATCAAAATGAATTCCCTCAAAATTATTACAGCCATATAGACCTATTAAAAAATGATAGCAAAACACCATTTTGGCAATTTACGGGCATTGCTATTATAATTATTGCTATAATCCTAGGCATAGGAAGGTCACGATATGTTGAAAATAGAGATGCAGCATATATCGCAACACCAGCTATAGGTGATGTATATCATTATAAAACAGGTTACAGCCAGTATTCTACAATGAAAGTTGTATCAATTAATTATGATTCTATCTTTTACATCCATAATGATATGGAGGCAGATAGGTATAACATGTTATCAGAACTTAATGTAGAAGAAAATTATGGTGATGATATTTATTATATTCTAAATAGTGAATTAGATAGCATGCAAAACGCAAATACCCTAATAGATATAATAAGAGCAGAAGATTAATAATACCACATTATTAAACCAGTTTCATCTTTGCTTTTAAAACCTTAGAAGCTTGTGTATAACCGCCATTTTCTCCATCTAGAAAATGAATATGATAGTCATCAATGGCTGTTACAAAACAAGATAAAACACTACTGCTACTACTGTAATATCCATAATTTATTAAATGATCATTTTCTAACCCATCTAGATATTCTAGTAGTTGCTCTCTTTGCTCCACATTTCCAGTAATCACAGTATTAATAGAACCATCTAATAATAACGTCTCTGTAAGTTGAATCAAGTCATTGATATAGTTTTTACCTTTTTTGGTGTTTTTAGTAAACCAGCCACCCATTACACCACGCCACCAGCTAGAAACCAACTTGCTAGGTGTAACATTTTTAAATTTCATTTTTACTTCAGCCTTAATCCTACTTAGACTATTGACCATCTTTAATCGTTTTGCGACAATAGGATGGCGTATGGTATCATCTCCATATATTAATTCGATTTTCTCTAAAATCTGACTATATAAACTAGATTGATCCTCTACTTTTCTGGCCTTAATTATTAAGGAAATAATCTCATTTTTATTATCCGGCGGGCTTATTTTATCCCACTTGCACTCCATTCCGTTAAGGTCGAGATTAAAATTAAATTGCTCTATAGCTGTTACTGGAGGTGAGGCTTTGATTTCATTTTCTGCCATTTGTAATGCATTACCTAATATAACAGGCATTAAATGGAGATCGTTTCGCTTGTACTTTAATATTTTAAGAGACGCTCCTTTATCAACCATTTCTCCAACTTTACGGTACCCTACTCTTAAAAAGAAATCAAAAGAAATAGAACACCTCTCTTGGTGTAGATTTAAAGCAAACAAACATTCATTTAAGATCTCATTAGGGACTATAAGTGTTGCTCCATCACCTCCAAAGAAAAAAGGAATCTCAACACCCTTTGCTCGAGAAATATTAAGACAGGCAACTATACTACCAGTAGCTGCTAGATTAACAAGCTGTTGCTTTCCAGCTTGTACAGCTTGTGTAGATTTTTCTACATCGGTTACAATTATATTCCACGAGTTTGGAACATCAGTAAAAGCTTCTTCATCATTTATCAGTTCATGAATAGAACCATAATGTAAATGTAAGTTAGAATAAAATAATGTATCTGTAGCGGCCATACTCAAAATTACATGAATTTATGTATTCTTATATCACAAGGTAGTATTAAAATCTCTTAACCATTTAATATCATTGAATCTAGAGCATTAATAGTACTTTTGCAGAAACCCCTATTAAAATGAAAAAATTATACTTTTTACTAATTGTTGTTCTCGCTTTCGCGAAAGCGGAATCACAAGTAGTCATAAACGAATTAGATGCAGATACCCCTAGCACAAACGATAGGCAATTTGTTGAATTAAAATCTGATGTACCATTTTATCAGTTAGATGGTTTCGTATTGGTGTTTTTTAATGGTTCTACAAGCTCTAGCACAGGAATGGGGCGTAGTTATTACACAGTAGATCTCGATGGTCTTGTGACAGATGACAATGGTTTAGTTGTCTTAGGTAGCTCTCTAGTTTCACCAGTTCCAGATCGTTATATAGCAGAAAGTAACATACAACTAGGTGCAGATGCTGTAGCAATTTACAGAGGTGACGATACAGACTGGCCAGATAGAACATTCCCATCTCAAGTAAATCTAGTTGATGCATTAATTTATGACACTGATGATGCTGATAACGTAGCATTGATGACATTTTTAGGTATTACAGTTCAATACAATGAAAATGAAAACGGTAATAAAACAACAGAATCGGTACAACGTAAAACAGATGGGACATATGAAACTAAAAGCCCTACACCGCACTCATTAAACAATTCTACAATACCTACCTATAATGGTGTTAGTTTCACAACTAGTAAAACAGAGCTTACCGAACCTGATACATTTGACATTACCTTCACACTAACCGAGGCACCTACCACGGATTTTACCCTAGGTTTTAATTTTGATAACCAAGGCTTTGATGCAAATGACTTTACAGGAGGTTCTTCATTTACTATTCTAGCTGGTCAGACCAGTACAACACTAAGTTTTACCATTACCGACGATGCAATAGATGAGGGTGATGAGTCTTTACGTATCAACTTAGATGATAATTTACCAACAGGTTTTAAGAGATTAAAAGATCTTGAAGAACTAGTAGTGATTGATAATGATTTTCAAGTAGCAACATACGGTACTCCACTAGCACCTACATATGGTATTGTAGCTAGCACTGCACCGAGTGATTATTATAACAGTTTAAACAATCTAGCATCGCCACAACTAGAAACAGCAATTACAGCACTCATTTCTGAAGAAAACGTAGTTCGTATTCATACGTACAATGATGTAACAGAAATATTAAAAAAATCAGATGTATCTCCTTTAAACTCTAACAACGTATGGTTAATGTATACGGAACAAGAACGTAGAGTGATAGACTTCCAAACAGGTAGTACAAATACAGGTAAATGGAATAGAGAACACATTTGGTCTAGATCAAGAGGTCCGTTTTCATCAATTGAATACGACGAGATTACAGACGGCATGTCTGTATGGACAGAAACTAACGCAGATAGTTTAAGACATGGAAATAGTGATGCACACCATTTAAGAGCTGCAGACGGTCCAGAAAACAGTTCTAGAGGTAATAATGATTTCCCAGAATATAATGGTCCTGTAGGTTCTCAAGGTAGTTGGCATGGTGACGTTGCTCGTGCATTATTCTATATGGATTTAAGATACAACAATCTTGCTATGGTAAATGGTAACCCTGCAAATACAACTACTGGACAAATAGGTGACCTAGCGACATTAATACAATGGCACAGAAATGATCCACCAGATGATTTTGAAATGAATCGTAATAATGTCATTTACACCTGGCAAAATAATAGAAACCCATTCATTGATAATCCAAATTTAGTAGAATTAATTTATGGTAATAATATAGGTCAAACCTTCACACTCTCAGAACAGTCTGAAGTACTATCGAAAATAGTTATAACACCTAATCCATCAAACAACCATTTTACAATATCAAATGTTAATGAGCCAATTAATATTACTATTTACGACTCGTTTGGTAGAATTGTAAGAACTGAAAACATAACAAATACAATTAGAATAAACCATAACTTAACAACTGGTATGTACCTAGCAAAACTAAGTGAAGGTGATAATTCTAAAGTCGTAAAATTATTAGTAAGATAAGGTCATTTTCAAAAAATTAATTTGGTCCTATATAGTTTATTAAAATCTCAATGAATTTAGATTCATTGAGATTTTTTTATCCATTACTATTTCTAGTTAAATTTTAAATAATCCTATTATTGAGGGTTAGAGATAAAGGGGGAAAGATGTTATTTAAATAGAATATATTATTCAACAAGTATAATCTTTGACTTAACACTTTGTATTTTTCTATTAATGAAAACATTTTTATCTAGTATAACTTAACACCATTTAAACTGTAGTTTTCTGTCTCTGAATAATAAATAACAACAATAAAAGTATAGTGCGAGTGAGGGATTCCATTAGTATACCGTTGTTTTGGTAATGGTTGTAGGTGTGAAAACATAAAGCTTATTATAATTCATAAATCTCACAAGAACCATTTGGAATGCGTCATTCAATTTAAACTTTTGTTCGAGACATTATTTGTGGCAGTATAGCGTGTTATACATCAGATTATTTGACTCTAAATATTATCCACCTTTGTCTGTTCACGCCAATTAGTAGTTTCAGAGTCTTAAAATTGTTAATTTGTTTAGCTTAATGATAGCTTTGTGTTTTTCATGAATATCGTGTAGAATAATTTTAATTAGCTAAAGGATTAAATTAACATACTATAGTGTAATAATTTGACAACATATAATTGGCCTGAACTAATCTCTATGACTACTGATTTTTAATAAATATGTATACACCAAAAATCAAACCTAAACTTTCATATATGAACCCAGCATAAAACAAACAATAAAACTTACTCAACAACTCTCGATACGAACTTATAATTATTCTAGATGAACAAACTCATAACATTATTCATTCTAGAACGGACATGTATAAACAAAAAAAACCCTTGTCTAATTGACAAGGGTTTAAAAGAAGGCGGCGACATACTCTCCCACAAATAGCAGTACCATCTGCGCAAATGGGCTTAACTTCTCTGTTCGGAAAGGTAACTTCAAATACCTTAGTTAAAATCTTACTGCAAATCTTCACGACTCACTAACTGATCTTTTAACCTATCTGAAGAACATTTGCCTCGTTAAACATTTAGCTGTTTTCCTAAGCGGCTGCAAATATACAACCCCTTTTATTTAAATTCCTAACTTTTTATTAATAAAATCGAAATAAAAACAAAGCAATTAATCAACTACTTAACTAACAATAGCTTACAGTAAAATCAAATCAAGAAGACACCCTTTTAATCAAGAAAACCTATTCAAAATCATCTTATCCGCACATAACATTAACCAACAAACAGCTATATCGATAACACATTAATCCGAATAAAGAAGTCAAACCAGTTAAAAATCCAAGTCCTTGTGTGTCGAAATGAAATTGACAAATTTTATATAATAAAAAAAATCCCATCTCAAAAGAGATAGGATTTTTTCTATATTTAAAACTATTAAATTAATTAGTCCCATTTAGAACCAAAAAACTTAGATCGCTTTCCTTTATTACCACCAGAATCATTAGAACCAGAATTATCTCTTCTAGGCTTAGAATCACGATCTCTAAAACTACTACCGGAACGAGAATCATCATTAGATCTAGAACTACGACCTTTGAACCCTCCGCCAGAGCTAGAACTATCATCACGACGACCTCTATGACTGCTACCGCCTCCAGAATCTCCATCTCTACGACGGCCTTTGAAACCACCGCCAGATCTAGAATCTCCATCTCTACGACCTTTGTAACCACCTCTACCGCGGCCACCATCACGTCCTCCACGATCTCTCGATTCTCTCACTTCACCTTCGTGTACGTTTGCTCTGATCTCACGTTTATTACGCTCTTGTCCATTCAACTTCTCCATTTGAGAAGCTACTTCTTCCTTTACATCCATAAAAGAATGGGCACCATCTAAAACAATACGACCTATGTCATTTCCAGAAATACCAGTTACATCACATACAAAACCTAATAACGCTCCTTTATTCACATCATCTTTGCGACCTAAGTTAATAAAATAGGTCTTCATCCCATCTTCCTTACCTCTGGATCTCGGCTTTCTTTCACGGTACTCACCTCTATCCTCGCGCGGCTTTGAATTATCATTAAGATCTGTAATAGAATTACGCTTATAAATCTTATTAAACTCTTGGCTTAAAAACTTACCTATCAACTCTTCTTTAGTAATATCTTCAAGACTAGTTTTCACTTCATCAAGAAGCTCATCGCTAATTTTATCATTAACTTCTAGATCTTTTATACCTTCTGTCCATTTAGTAATACGTCTAGCAGTTATCGCTTCTAACGCTGGAATCTCAGATCTTTCAAATTTAATAGAAAGCTTACTTTCCATATATCTCATCTTACGAATATCACCTTTAGTAATAAACGCAATAGATTCTCCTTTTTTACCTGCACGAGCGGTACGACCAGAACGGTGTGTATAAAATTCTGGATCTTCTGGTAACGCAAAATGAATTACATGTGTAATGTCTTCTACATCAATACCACGAGCAGCAACATCTGTAGCTATCAACAATTTTAGATTTTTATTTCTAAAACGTTTCATAGCCGCGTCACGCTGTGCTTGTGACATATCTCCATGAAGTGCTTCTGTTGCATAACCGTTGTTATTCAACTCGTCTGCTACTTGTTGTGTATCTCTTTTTGTACGACAAAATACTACACCAAACATATCTTGATTAAAATCAAGCATTCTTCTTAGAGCTTCTGTTTTATCTCGAGCTTTAAGTTGAACAAATTGGTGAGATATATTTGTGTTTACTATGTTCTCGCGGTTGATACGTACCTCTTCTGGATTTACCATGTACGTATCTACTATCTTCTTGATCTCTCTTGCCATTGTAGCAGAGAACAACCAGATATTACGACCTACATCTGTCTTAGAAAGAATAAAATCAATGTCTTCACGGAAACCCATGTTCAACATCTCATCTGCTTCATCAAGAATCAAGAATCTCAACGCATCGAGTTTTACCTCACGACGTTTCATAAGATCCATAAGACGCCCTGGAGTTGCCACAATCACTTGCGCTCCACGTCTAATGTCTTTGATCTGACCCATGATATTTGCTCCTCCAAAAACAGGTACGACATTAAGTCTTCCCATTTTTTGAGACATCGCTTCTATCTGACGACAAATTTGTTGTGCTAATTCACGCGTTGGGGCTAGTATAAGTGCCTGCGTGTCTCTTGAGCTGGTATCCATTAACTCTAATAATGGTATACCGAATGCTGCGGTTTTCCCTGTACCAGTCTGCGCCAGACCTATAAAATCACCATCATGCTTAAGCAATAATGGAATAGCTTGCTGCTGAATCTCCGTAGGAGTTTCAAAACCCATTTCAGCAAGACCGTCTAATAACGGTTGTGATAGACCTAAGTCTTCAAAATTTTTCAAATAACTGTGTTTAATTATTTTGCAAAAGTACGACTAATAAATGAATTTTTTATTATATAGAAATTTTATAGATATAATATCGCAGTTTTAGTATAAAAACTCTTAACAACACAAGCTATTAAATTTAAACGTAAAACCATAAGCTCTCTCTCTTTTTACTGTACAAATTGTGTAAATTCTTCTATACTTTTTCTCTCTGGTATACTTAAAGAACCTACCGCATCATTATCATAAGTACCTATATAAAAGAAACCTAAAAACTCCTCTCTATCATCTACCGTGATTTTTGAAAATTTTGACATGTCTGCAAATGGTTTAGGAGAACTCCAATAACATCCATACCCAAGATCGTGTGTAGTAAGCCACATATTTTGCACACTCATACTTACAGCGGCTATTTCCTCCCATTCTGGAATCGACTCTTTTACATCTCTAGATTTAAAAATCAAAATCATCGCAGAGGTTACTTCTAGTTTTTCTTGAAGTTTTTTAAGTTTAAGTGGTACTGCTTTATCTGTAGATAGACTAAACTGCTCAACCATAAAGTTCCCTAAATCTATCAAGGCATTTCCTTGTAATACTTTATAACGCCATGGTTCTGTTTTTCTATGATTAGGTGCCCATCTTGCACTCTCTAAAATTTTCAATAAATCAGATTGCGGTATAACTCCATTTGTATATTGTGCAGGAAAAATACTGCGACGTGTCTGGATTAATTGTTTTAATGTCTTTTTCATGAATTAAAGATAATGGTTGTTACGCTTTCGCGAAAGCAAAAATTTAAAAACACCTTTTCCTAATACTTAAGTTGAATCAAAGCAAAGGCGTTATTAAAGAGTAAAATAAATTATCCATCATTATAGAACTACATTAAAATGGCTTAGTTAACATAAATTACCGTTTTCTCGGAATAATTGAAAGAGCTTGCCGAATTAGAACATAAGAATAACTTATGGAATTGTGTTTTTATTATTATTTTAGACCTGAATTATAAACCAACTAAAAGAGTAACAATGGCAGAAAACGTAGTACCATTATCAGACGCCCAAAAATGGGTAGCAAATTGGAGAAGTAGTGAAAATAAAATTCTTGGAAACACCATAAAGGCATATGAAGCTCCTGGAGTAGATTTTGCAGAAACTCTAGCAGAGTCTGGTGCGGTAAACACAAGACTATACCTAGCAATAGACGGCAAAGGAACATTAAAAACGCTAATAGTAGGCGTTGATAAAAATGGTAAGGATATGATAGATGCTACTAAGGAATGGTTTATCTATGATGCTACCTCTACTATTCCTCCTAAAGAAGGAGATGTTAACAGTCCTTTAATGACTTTGGAATAGCTCAATATGTGGATTGAAATCTATAAATATTTATTTAATTTCTATTTATTTTTTTTGCTGTTGAATATCTGCGGATATTCAGCAGCAATATTTTTAGGTGGGAAAAAATTTATTCCTATTTTATTGTATTTAATGGGTGCGTTGATGGCTGAAACAGGCACTTATTTAATTCGAGAAGATATTATTACAATATTCGGTGAGGTTACCAATGCTCCTTTCAACACCTTATTCTTAACGATACAGTTTCTAAGTTTCTCGTATTTTTATAAAACAAATATTAAAAACATCTGGTTTCAAAAGTACTTTTACATAATTTTTTGCATGATAAGTGTAATCGCCTATTCTATTTATATCATTGATTTAAATACTTTTATGACTCACAATCCATGGTTAAGTTTTATTACTCTACCCTTTCTTTTATTATTAAGTACCGTATATTTTTATGACTTATTAAAAGGTGAAAAAGGTTACATATTTATCAATATAGGTATTTATATGGTCACAAGTTGCACTCTTATTTTTCTAAGTTCTGCAACATTTTATGAAAATATAAATTATGACTTGTTACTTATTAAGAAGAGTTTACACATTACCCCTATTCTTTTACTTCATACCCTACTTTTTTATCAAATCTATCTCTCTTTTAAGAAAAGAAAAGAAACAGTCATAGTGGTAAAATAAATGAATAATTTGCTATGTTTTCTATATTGCCTAAGTAGCTTCACTTTAAAACAGATTAGTTTAACTTAACAGTCCTAAAAATACAATACTTAAAATGTATTTTGATGAGGCTATCTAAGTCCAGCGCCATTGAATGAAATTTATGATATTCTAATAGTATGCTATTACATTCTAATAGGCATAAACTTAATATTCTACGCAGTTGCCGTAGCTACTGGCTATCGTATTTTTAAATATTTATTAATTTACTTAATAACTGCAGCTAGTACAGAAGTACTTTCTAACTTAATAAGGAACGACGTTATTCTTTTTTTAGGAGAAAAAACCAATGCTCCATTTTACTTCTTCTTTATTGTTTTACAATTTATAGCCTTTTCATTATTTTATAAAAATGTCTTGCATAAAAGAAGGTTCTCTTATTTGTTAAATGCTTTTATTACAGTCATTCTATTCATTACAGCCCTTCCATATCTCATAGATTATAAACTCATTATGACATTTACTCCATGGGCGGCCTTTATCACCTTACCCATACTATTATTAATGAGTACTGTCTATTTCACAGATTTATTAAAGAATAGGTATGGTTATCCATTCATTAACATAGGGATATTTTTAATGATAGGTTGTTCATTAATCAATTTTGTGACATTTCCATTTCAAGCAGGAATAGAAGATCACATTAACAAATTAAAACTTTTACTACATATACTGCCATTACTAAGTTTACATCTTTTATTTTTATACCAATGTTTACTCTACTTCAAATCTCAAATACAACCATCAACTATGTAGCGATAGGGTTGATGGTTTTTATCATTTTATTCTCTGTCGGGATGGTTATTTTTTTCTTGCTTTCGCGAAAGCGGATAACCAAAGCAGATCTAGAGGTAAGAGATACTAAAATTAAAGCTCAGGAAGATGTCATAGAGGCAACTTTATTAACTCAAGAGAAAGAACGACATCGTATTGCAAGAGAATTACATGATGAGATAAGTGCAAAACTTAATGTTATTTCTTTAAACACAAATTTACTTACTGATACTACCTTAAGTAAAGATGACCGTGATTTACTGCTAGATCGTATTCAAAATGCTACTGCAAAAACACTAGAAAATGCTCGTAGGCTAGCACATGATCTATTACCACCAGTTTTGGAAAGATTTGGTTTGTGCCAGGCGCTTACAGAACTCGTGGATTCCATACATAACGATCAATTAAAAATAAACTTTGATTGCGATTGGGATGAGTCTGTATTAACCTCTGACCAGCAGTTACATACTTATAGGATAGTACAGGAATTATTCAATAACTCACTCAAATATAGTCAGGCAAACCATATCCATCTATCGCTAACTACAAGTAACGTAAAAAGCATGGTTTACCGTGATAACGGTATAGGTTTTCAGGAGAATACAGGGAAAGGATTAGGGACTAGTAACATCAACAGTCGTGTTTCTATTTTAAGAGGAAGTATGACATTAGAAACCTCTATTAATCAAGGGGTTTTATATACCTTTGAATTCCCAACTAACCCCTAGATACTTATGATTAACCTTGCTCTAGCAGACGATGAGACCCTATTTCTAGAAACATTGAGTTTTATGCTGAATAGAAACGCTCATTTCAATGTCCTCTTTACCGCAACTAACGGTCAGGAAATGATAGACCAGCTTAATGACTGTGTTGTGATGCCTGATGTTATTATTACCGATTTAAAAATGCCTGTTCTTAATGGTATAGAGGCTACTAAAAAAATACACAAAGACTTCCCTGGTCTTAAAGTGATTGCTCTATCTAGTTATGATACTGATGTTTTTATTTCTAACATGTTAGGTGTAGGAGCGGTTTCTTACCTAGTAAAAAACTCTAAACCAGAAGAGGTGTACAAAACTATTAAAGAAGTACATGAAAAAGGATTTTATTATAATGAAAAGCTACTGGCTATATTACATGAGAATTCACAAAACCAAAACTTTAAGAAAAGTGCTCTAGATAAAAAATTAATCAGCGACAGGGAAAAAGAAGTATTAGAATTAATTTGCAAGCAACACACTACTAAAGAAATAGCAGATTTATTATTTATATCTACTCGTACCGTGGACAGACATAGAGATAGTTTATTAGATAAAACAGATAGTCGCAACGTTGCCGGTCTGGTAGCATTTGCTATTCAAAACAGTCTTATCAACCTTAAATAAAACATGTCGTTCTTAAAATGGGTATTTATACTCATGTGTAGAATTACAAATCGGTATACATTTACAATGTAAATAAAAATGATTTTAAGTGGTAGTTCAGGGGACCACTTATACATCAAGAAAAAAGTTTCATTGTAGGGAATGAGATTTAAATGGGACTTCGGTCCCATTTTTCATTTACTAATACCATTAGTTATTTATTGATTCTATTGCCTCATTCTATATCTACATCCGTAGATCTACTCCTGCTAAGTGACTGTTACAGATTAATTTAACCATTCATCTAAAACATAGCTAGTTACTAGAGTTATGTTATGTATAAGATGGTAATATGCCTTTTTTTAATCTTATATTCGTCCTAATATTGAATGTATAACGAGTAGAATTAGGGATTTACATGTTATAAATCAAAATTACCAACTTCTAAAAAAAGTTGAAAAATGGAGCCAAGGCTCCATTTTTTTTTCTTTAAACTGCTTTTTACAACTTTTTAACTGATTATTCATTAAAACGTTATCAGACAGTTCACAAACTTTAAAATTAAGCACAACTTTCTTACATTTAGGAAATAAACCAACTTCATGCTTACAAAAGTTTATGGTAGTGCCGTTTTTGGCGTTGAGGCTACTACTATTACCGTAGAGGTAAATGCCGATAAAGGAATAGGATACCACCTAGTAGGATTACCAGATAAAGCAATAAGTGAGAGCTCTTATCGCATCACTGCTGCTCTTAAAAATGTAGGTTATAAAATGCCTGGTAAGAAACTAATTTTAAATCTCTCTCCTGCCGATCTTAGAAAAGAAGGTAGCGCATATGATCTACCGCTAGCATTAGGAATACTTAATGCATCTGGACAGATCACTACCGACCTTTTCAAAGACTACATTATCATGGGAGAATTATCCCTAGATGGACAACTACAGCCTATAAGAGGCGCATTACCCATTGCTATTAAAGCCAGAGAAGAAGGATATAAGGGTTTTATACTACCCAAGCAAAACGCTAGAGAAGCTGCTATAGTAGATAATCTAAATGTCTATGGAGTAGATAATATTCTAGAAGTCATAGAATTTTTTAATGGTGAAAAAGAACTTGAACCTACCGTGGTAGATACTAGAGATGAATTTTTCCAAGCACTAGAACATCCAGAATTTGACTTTGCAGATGTAAAAGGTCTAGAATTGATATAGTATACTTATTGAATTATAGCTGTTTATAATTTTTATTTATTTATTGTACAACAATTGATAAACAAATCAAGGTATTTTACTATACCAACTTTAAATTTATATGAGTTAATTGTTATTACTATATTTGTCTCGATGTTTAAGGTCAGCATATTTTATAATTTTAAAAACATAAATATGAATAACCTTAATAATGAAATACCGCTACTTGATTTAAATTTATCCACGATAAATAACTCTTCAGAAATGAATGAGATTGACCCTTTAATAAAAGATTTAATGGTTTTGGGAATTACTATAGTTGCTAAAGTTATAATCTCTAAAATTAGGACAATGTAATCAGGTACAATAGCATTAGCATTAGCGTTAACTATTTTAAGCTTTAGTTTGGGATATTAATCCCTGTTTTTTTTTAACGCTGACCTTTAAACATTATTTAGTAAAAATTTGGTAATAAGAATCTTTCTATAAAGTGGGTATAGATTAAACCACCAACTATAAAAACTACTAGTAACCACATAATTAATTTACCTAGTCTAGTTCTAAAGAACCATAACCGACTATCATTTTCATAGGGTAACTTGTTATATCTATAATCATTTTCTTCATTATCATTCTTGAACCAGTTAAGCATAATAGATATTTAGTTTAAATCTAATTAAATTTAGTTTATGATATTATAGTATTTTAGTTTTAATCTATTTTAGTTATACTGGTATTTGGTATAATGAGTTTTATAATAATTAAATATATTATATATTCTTATAAGTGTTATGCACTTGCTCGGTATGCACTATAAACACTAATAGTTCAAGAGTATTCATATAATAGATTACAACTTAACTAATTGATAATTAAACAACTAAAATAATTTTATATTAATCATATTAAATACTCATTTTAAAACGTTCTAACGATAGTTGAACTAGTAGAATAACTAGTATCATATTATTACTAACTGCTCTAAAATAGCGTTATTTAGGTCTTAAATAGTGGTTGAGGCATATAGTTAATAGATACAAATAAACCCTAATAGCTTGAGAAATTGCCGTTAGGATTTGTAAACTAGAAATGCATCTAGGTATCTGTATTTGGTAATGGTTTTATAGCTCCATCATAGCAATTTCTTTACCAACTTTATCATAGATTATTCCGTGTTTATCCCTGTAACTATCTATGTTACCATTATTATCATATAGGTAGGTGTTGCCGTAGTGGTCTGTGATGCTGTTTAAGTTACGCATAATAAGTTGTTGTTAGTAGTTTGCTAGTAGTTGTTGCGTTGAGTCTAAAAGTCTCTGTAATCGCATTATTTACGAGCGTTTTTATTTTATCTAAATCTTGAACTTTACAGATAATGCTGTCGTGTAAAGGAATTGCAAATGTATTGTTATCCAGATTATTAAAGGTTTTATCAATGAAGATACTACTTTCATATATTTGAGCTAAGTGACTAACTTCCTTATGGTTACGGTTCAATTTGATATAACGCATAAATTTTAATAAATATGGGTAGCGATAGTTTATAACTCGCTCCATTTCAGATAGTTCCGTATTCGCATAACTGAATATACACTTTAAAACACTCATTTTCAATACTTTATAGTCCATTTCTGCCGGTAAATCTTGAAGTATAGCAGCGTATCTAAGTTGCTCATAGAATTTACCAGTACTAACGTTCTCTATAAGACCGTCTAGTTCCTTTAGTAAGTCGTTATAATCCGTTTTAGTTGGTGCTATCTCTTTAATGATTGCTTTCTTATTAGCTTCAAACCAACGTATTATACTAACATTTTTACTTGTATTGGTGTTGGTGTTTATGGTATCATTAGCTTGACCAGTAACCGCTTCAAATAGTAAAAGTGTTAACAGTAGTGGTTGGCTGTTCTTGAGGTCTATTTCTACTAATTGCGTACCGTCTTGATGTCGTAGGTGCTTACGATATTCTTTAGGTATGTTGTTATAGTAGTTGTAAACTCTACCAGTTTTATTTTCTGCATTGTAAAAGAAACTGTTTGAAGATTTTAGACCTTTTACCGTTGTAATGGTGTTTAGTTCCTGCAAACCGTTAAAACAGTCTTCACGGTGTTTTAGTTCCTGTGGTTCGTGTACGTTGGCAATTCTTAACGCATCCTTTAGGCTATCAATTGTAAAGGTTAGCTGCGTGAGGTTATTAATGATTTTATTGTGTACGTCCTTATCCTTGAGATATTTGTTTAGGTCGTTGCTTTTAGCTACTAGTATTTTCTTAATTACTCTATTGGTAATGATTCCAGTTTTAACGATTTGCATCGCTTTAGCCTTAGACGTGAAACCGTAAGATTTAGATTTGGGTGCTATATCCTTACCGTGTGTTTTACTTAATTTGTTTGCCGTTGAGGTGGTTAAATATCTGTTATCAGTTTCAACCAGTTTTAAGTCAATCAGCAACGATAGTATTTGCTTGTAGTTACGTCCTAGTTGTTCTTGTAAAATATCGGTACTTAATGGTACTGGTTCGAAATATGGAAGTAACCAATTTTTACGGTTACCCTTTATGATACTGTTGGTTACTATATTTACCTTATCCAGTAATATTTCTTTATCTGTTTTTTTTAATTTACTCTTGTAATAGTTTGTTGCCATTACCAACGGTGCTATTCCGTCTAGTGTTTTTAATGTTTGGTTGTGTTGCATTGGTTTAGTTTACTTACCACGTTCTCAAGATGGTTTACTATTCTAACGGAATATGGATCACTGCGTGATCCATGTACCGTTAGATTATTATTTATTATTTACTCGCATAATGCTAGTCTTAATTTATCTTGCATCGTGGTCTTATTATCTTGTAGATAGTTACTGGTGGTTAATATGTTTTTATGACCTAAAAATGCCTGTGCTACTCTTAAATCTTGATTCTGTTCAAATACCTCAACAACTGCGGTGCGTCTAACGCTGTGCATTCCTGCAACGTTCACAACTTGTCCTAACATTCCATTCTTGTTTGCTTTCGCTATGCGTTGGCTTGCCCAAACTCTAGTATATAGTTTATTGGTGTTATAATTATAGAATATCTTACCGTTAACCGTTCCGTATGCTTCAAGGCATTCCATTTTATAAACTTGAATAGAGCGCATTAAATCCGCTCCAACTGGTACAACGTTCTTGCTATTTGTTTTAGTTATGAAATATTCTAATGTAAAAGTATTAGGTGCTGTACGGTTTTCTGTAAACTGGTCATAGTTGAGGTTTAGTAAATCACTTGCACGGATTCCAGTTTTTAAACAGACTTTTACCAATAGACCAAATGCCTTGTCGGTCATTCTTTTAGTTTGGTTCGTTTGGTTATTAGTTAATTTGGTGTTAGCAAATTTCATAGTGCTGTTATAGTTTAGTTTTTCTGTCTTTTTCATCGTGCTATCGTTTTAATATAAATAGTATGCTATTCTTATTTCATTTACACAATGATAGTAAATATATACATTATGTAAAAGCTTTTCATCATACATTTATTAACTAATTGATATTTAGCGTTTTAGTATTTTAATTTCGTTTACACAATATACATTAAGTAAACGGTTTTAATCTATTGGGTAAATGTCTGTAAAAATGCCATCTGCATTAGGGATATTATCTAGGGCAAACTCATAGGCTAACAATTTTTTATTATAATACTGTTCTAGTTTATTATTTTTATTTGCATAACGCAACCATATACTAAATGCATCTATGTTAATGCGTGTAACCTTTATAGTGTTATCTGCTCGTTCACTTATTTGAACGTGATAGGCTGGTTTAATCTTGTTAGAACGATTCTTACACCATTTCTTTACCTCACTAGCTATATCGTTTATATTTCGACTTAGGGTGAAGCTGTTATAATCGCTAGAACGTACTCGTAAACTTATACCATACACATTACCTTGTATCATAGCAATTGCATCTGTTCCAGTTGCCTTATCGATTAGACCCCTTGTAGTTAGTTCTAACTGGTCAGCAGATAGTATATGCATAAAGAATTTTTTATATTTTTTAAATGTTTTAGTTTCTAAATTGAAACCGTTTGAATAGTTAAGGTTAAACCCACCTCTATTATAATTGTGATTCTTTTCCATTCATACCGTCGTTACTTTTAGTTATTAGTTTACGGACGTATGCTCCTACTGTCGTATTGTTTGCTTTCGCTGCATTAGTAAGATTCTGTTTAAGTTCATTTGAGATTCTTACGGTTAACATTGTGTTTTTCATATTTTATTGTGTGGTTAATTAGATAAACCACATATAATATATAGTACACGTATTACATTTATTCAACTGTTTGTATTACTTATTTTTTAGAACAATTTGTAACCATTTTATTTTATAATAGTTACAATTTAAATTAATTATTTGCGTATGGGTAAAATTAGGGGCGTAACTATATCACCAATTCGATGAAAAACATAGTAATAATAATTTTAATAAATATTTAACATTCGCTTGCTTAGATGTCGCTCATATATAAATGCCCGTTTTCATTGACATTCAAGCATATTTAAAATTGATTAAATCTAGTTGTATAATTTTAGCACAATCTTATTTTAGATAAATTAAAACCTTGTTTTACAGCGTAATAACCTCGTAATTGCATCATAATTAATAAAAAAAAATATAAAATTATGAGTACAAGAAATGAAGTTAAGCAAACTATAAATGCAAACGTAGTAATGGAATTTGAAGACGTTAACATTGCATTCTACTTTAATAATGATGAGGTAACTGAAACAGTAATAGTTAACTGGTTAGAACAACTAAATGGATTTGTTACAGTCGGTGAAGTTCTAAGTGGTTGCTATGGTGATATGTATCATACCTATGAAGATGTGATGTATGTTTTCTACTTGGTTGATACTGCAATTATCGAGGTTAAGAGATTGACTAGTTAATAGGGGTGTAGGTGGTCTAACTTGCACGCATTGGATATACTAATAACGGTTTTACTGGTGTTAACATTCCCTTATATAATGCCCTACATAATATATTGATATTAAGTTGTTTAAGTGTTTAATAGGTGCTTAATGGTACTTATAAGTGATTAAACAACTGTTTATCAACGTGTTGCGTATGGGTAAAAGTATAGGTGTTATTGTTGTAAATAATTGATTAAGTATGCGTTAGCCCCTACCTACCTGCCTGTAACGCCCGACAATGCTACAAATTTAATAGGCGTAACCGCTCTTATTGTTGTAAGTGTTTTATATTCAACATATTTCATATAGATTGCCGTTCAAATTTTTTTTTAAATTTTTTCTAAATTTTGTTAGATGATTCGACTACTTCAATAGTATCTAGTTAGAAAAGCTTACCACCATATCTATTATATTTGCTTGTTTTGAAATAAGCAAATTAACAATAACTAACTCTTTTTTAATCATTAGTTTATAAATGGAAAAATCATCTTACTTAAAGTATTTACCAATTGCTTATCCTATACTTGTATTTTTAGGATTCATTAGTTATGATATTTACTATCGTAAGTTTGATATAGTCATTTTTCACTATATGGATATTAGTGAAATACTTCTTTCATTTGTTTTTTTATCATATCCACTTATAATAACTCAAGGAGCGATACTGTTAATTGTACTTATACTAGTTAGTGGTGTTAAAGAAAAAAATAAGGATTATTTAGAGAATGAGAGATTTGAGAAAAAGTTTTTTAAAAAGTTAAAAAAGAGTTTTTTTTACTTCTATTTATTTCCATTTATTAAACTTTATGCACTGGTTAGGTATTTTAAAAATCCAGTCGAAATAAGTAAAGGAAAGCGTATTTTTCAAATTTTCACGACGCTTATTTCTTGTGTGTTTCGCCTAATACTGTTCGCTTTCATAGGTTTATATCTTTTCATTTATGTATCAGGTATTATAGACATAAAAACAGACTTAGAAAGCTTATTCATTAACAAGTACTACAATGAGATTTCTCTTATAGGTTTAACAATAATTTTTCATATTGCGATACTGATTATGACTAATGATTTGTTTGCAACTAAAATTAAAAAGAACATTATCTTGTTTACAATATTTATCCTATTTGTAGGCAATCTAATAATTTTACAGAATACCGAAGCATATTTAACTATTTACGGTGAAGACTTTACAACTGTTGAATTTGATTACGATAATAAAAAGGTTATCAGTGATTCAAATTTGAGATATATAGGTAAAACTAGTAATTATATTTTTCTGCGAAATCACAAGGAAAGTCTAAATAGAATTTACCCTTTAAAGGATGTTAAAAACTTAACTTTCAAGTACAAACCTAAATAGTAATAATTTATTGGATTTTAATAATTTGTTTCGTATTTATAGTATGACTATTAAGATAACTATAAGCCAATATAAGAGATTGCACCACAAATTAGGATTTAATATTCCTTTAGTTCTACGTGGTAAGTCTTTAGCTATTCAAGTGAATAGAGTTATTAAATAAAAGTTAGTGTGTTCCTTAGATAATCCACCAGTTCCAGGAAAAAAGTCTACAGTTTGATATGGTGATTTACTTATGATTATATCAATATGAGATGCTATTATTACTTTTAAACTAAATACTTATTGTAGTTTTATATGCTCGAGTTTACCCCTATATGTATCTTTATATGCTCCAGTTTACCACTATATGATGGTATTTATGTTCATAACTGGTGTATATTTGTCGACATCATCACGACAATGACAAGACATTTAGTTTAAATTTGTACCAATAAAAAAAGGGATAGTATCGAGCTATCCCTTTGATTATCAGTCGTTCCTTTAGAAATGACTGTCGACTATATCCATCGCAATGTAAAGTAGAGGATATAATCTAGCTACTAACCTTAGCAAATCCCTTGCTTTAGGTAACCTTATGATTATAATTATCATTATGGTAAAGATAGTCCTATAAGTAGATGCAAGTCTGTTTATAGGACTTAGCTTTTAAACAAGTTTTCAACGCTAGTGTTAGGCTTGCTGTGAATTATTTTTTACCTAGATATAATTAGTGTTTTTACAAATTAACCTAGTTCCATTTGTAATTTAAGACTTTTAAATCCGTTTAAAGGAGAATATCACCGATTAAAAATTTAAGCTTTAATCCTTAATTCTAGTGAATTCTTGAAGTTATTAACACTTTCGCAAAAGCATAACACATAAGGTAAGATTTTATATTTTCAAATAAGTTCTTTCAAATTCATTCATAGCTCCTATAAGCACTTTACCATTATCTAAAATTATCTCGGTTTGCTTCTTACCATCGTTATAATAGTCATAACTGATTCTTTTAAACCTACCAACTTGACCACTTGGAATATGTTTATAATAAATTTTCTTATCGTTCGATTTGCTCATAATACAAATATAGGTTCACATCATCCGCTTTGCGGATCATGTGAACTTTACTTAATTAAACTTATCACTTAACACATCGTTTATCTCCAATAGACTGCTATTTGGTAATTGCTTTATATAGGCTTGTGTTGTTGCTATGTGTGAATGTCCTAAACTCTGACTAACTGCAATTACATCCGCTCTATTATCTAGTAGTAATTGGGTGTAAGTGTGCCGTGCAACGTGTGAGGTTAGGTTAATATTTATATCACATTGGGTTGCTATTTGCTTTAGTATTCTGTTATAGTAATGTCTAGTTCCTGTTAACCTCTTATACTGTAACGGTGTGAGGTTTGCACCATCCTTGTAATTCTTATAGTTTTCATTCTTTAGGAAATGAAATATAAACGTTTTACGGTCTTCTATTTGGTCTATGGTGTTGAGATATAGACTATAAATATCATTCTCAATACTTTTAATTTGGTCTAGTGCGTGGTTAATAGCTAAATCTTGAGCTGTATCTGCTACTAAATTACCGTAGGCTCTTATATCTGCATCGTTTTCTTGTTTGTTTGCCTTTTTCCACGCTTCATCTATTGCTTGTTTGGTTTGTTCTGTCTTTCGTTCTTTAACCATCTGTTTAGTGGTTGCCAGTACTGACTTGTAACTATCTCTTAGAGCTTCAAGTTTAAACAATTTACTATTAAATTCTTTATCTAGTTTAACCAACCTACTATTAAGTTGTTTTAATGCTATTAAAGTTAGTCTAAGGCGCATTTTCTTCTTAGTCTTATATTGTGTGTACTCCATTATTATAGCACCGTTAAGGCTCTTTAAATCGCTCCACCTTAATAACTGTACATCTGAACATCTTAGACCTTGTGAGAATAACTGAAACAGAAATATATCTCGAAATTCTCCTATACTTACGTTGAGGTTATTATAACGTTCCTTGCGATGGTCAATAAATTTCTTTTTATCTAGTAACCTAGTTACCTCATCGGCTGTTAGTGTTTTATTGGTGGTGGGCGTAAACTTTAACTTTAGTAGTGCAAACGGATTATTTGTGTAGTTAACTATTCCGCTATTTATTGCCTTGTTAACCAATGCTTTAAAACTTTTTAGATTGTAGTTTGCTGTATTGGTTGATGCTCCATCGTTTCTAATATAGGTATGAAATGCGTTAACGTGTTGAGGTGTTAATTGTATGAATTTAAGGTCTTTATAACCTATGGAATTTAGATAACTTTCAAACCTATTACGGATTCCTATATATTTTAATTTAGTACCATTATTGAGAATAGTACTTATTACCTCATCGTAAAACGTTAGCATTGTTTTATTTGTGGTTTTTAACGCCTGTGATGGTGCATCGTGTTTACTTAAATCTCTAAGAACCTCATCGAGTTTATCATTAATAGCATCCGCATTGGGTTCGTTCTTACTTACTCGTTGTTTATCATCTAACCAGTTCTTACCTTTTATTTTTATCTTTAGACTTTTAACCGTTGGTTTTCTGTTTTCGATTACCCTTACTTTCAGATAACCCACCTTATCATTTTTACTTACTGGTCTGTAAATTATTTTTACACTCATAGTTTAGTAGCACTTAAATTGTACAACAATTGTACAACAAATTGATGAATTAACTATTATCGAGTAATGAAACTATTAAATAACATATTGATATACTGGTTATTAGTGTTTTTATTTTCATCAATTACAGTTGTAAAAGGACAAGAATCTATTAAAAGATGTATGGAAATAGCAGCAGCTGGTGGACATAACATTATATTAATAGGACCACCAGGTGCTGGTAAAACGATGTTGGCCAAAAGGCTACCATCCATCCTACCACCTATGACACTACATGAAGCATTGGAGACTACAAAAATTCATAGTGTCGCCGGTCGTACACAAGAAAAAGCAGGGTTAATTGCCCAGCGCCCGTTTAGGAGTCCGCATCATACGATATCAGATGTTGCTCTAGTAGGTGGTGGTGCTTATCCACAACCTGGAGAAATATCGTTAAGTCATAACGGTGTTCTATTTCTAGACGAGTTGCCAGAATTTAAACGCACCGTACTTGAAGTAATGAGGCAACCACTAGAAGATAGAGAAGTAACTATTTCTAGAGCAAAATTTACAGTGACTTATCCTTCTAGCTTTATGTTAGTGGCTAGTATGAATCCTAGTCCTGGCGGTTACTTTAACGACCCTAATGCACCAGTACAAAGCAGTCCTGCAGAGATGCAACGATATCTCAGTAAAATATCTGGCCCACTACTCGACCGTATAGACATACACATAGAAGTGACACCAGTACCTTTTGAAAAATTAACAGAAGAACGACTGGCCGAAAGATCTACCGTAATTAGAAAACGAGTTACTGCAGCGAGAGATTTACAAACTGCACGATTTAAAGAAAGTGAAAAAACACATTATAATGCACAAATGACGGTTAAGGATATAAGAAAACACTGTGTACTCGATGCAGCAAGCAAAGAAATGCTCAAAAATGCTATGGAACGTTTAAATCTAAGCGCCAGAGCATATGACCGTATTCTTAAAGTAGCTCGCACCATTGCAGACCTAGATGCGGTGGAAACCATAAACGGCACACATATAGCAGAGGCTATCCAGTACCGCAGTCTCGATCGAGACGGATGGCTAGGTTAACCTTTTATATTAAACATCGATAAACGGTGGCTTTAATCACTTTTAACATAAGTAATTGACTATTTTTTCAAGCCATTTAACAACTTTAGTTAATTATTTTTTTTATCTTCAATCTTAAATCAACTCCATATGTCTACAATTACTTTACTACCTTTAACAGATCTGAGAGAATCTTTTGATGACGATAAGGATATTCTAGTATCCGTACTAGATATGTTTATGGAAGAAGTGCCCGAAGATTATGAACTCCTCAAGCAACAAGTTAAATCTGGTAACTATACAGCTGCAGGTATGCAGGCACACAAAATAAAATCTAGTTATAGGACACTAGGTATTAATGATATGGCTAGCATATTACAAGAGATAGAAACTCGCGCAAAAAAAAATGAAGATATCCCATTGATAAATAGTTTACTAGAACAATTTAGTCAAAACTATGATCAGGTAAATGAACAAATACTTTATACTAAAGAAAACCTTTAGGCCTCGATAAAGTCTTTGTATTCTATAAAAAAGGCCTCCATTCTATCCATATATTTAAAAAAGAACTCATAGACTTCTGGCCAGTCCGTTTTTTTCTGAATTTTTACGCCCTCGTGCATGACAAAAATACGAGATATAATCTTGCCAGATTCTAGCATATAAGCATCGTCATAGATAAGGTCATTACTTACCTCTTCTAACATGACAGCCTTTAAACTTATAAATTTATCATAGTAATACGATCTAATAAGATCGTCATCATGGGTAATATCTATAGAAACCAAAACTCTACGGTCTTCAAATGAAAATTTGAGCACCACATCCTTTAATTTAGTGTCGTACAACATCCACTTGCGATCATATCGTTTACCGAACATGGTCCAGAATTGTTGCCTTACGTTTCTTGCTTCTTCTTTTGAGTACATTTTGCAATAATACGGGATTTTACATCTTAGAATTTTTGAATTACTCAACTTTTAGAGAATAAATGAATCTGTGCAAATTTTAAGCAGGTAACTCCTCGCTTATTTTTACCTTTACCATATGTATAAAAATGATACCATTGTTGCGCTTGCCACTCCTGCAGGAACAGGCGCTATTGCTGTTATAAGACTATCAGGACCAGATGCACATGTTATTGCAGGTGCTATTTTTGTTCCCGCTTTCGCGAAAGCGGAACCTACACCATCTCAGGAAACCTATAACCATCTAGGTGCAAATACCGTCACCCTAGGTCACATATATGATGAAAATCGAGTAATAGACGAGGTTTTATTAACCAAATTTGTTGCTCCTAGATCATACACTGGTGAGCATGTAGTAGAAATATCCTGCCATGGATCTATTTATATACAACAAGAAGTCATAGCCGTATGCCTTAAAAAAGGTGCTCGCATGGCACAAGCAGGTGAGTTTACTTTACAGGCTTTTTTAAATGCAAAAATGGATCTATCACAAGCAGAAGCTGTGGCAGATTTAATTGCGAGTGAAAGTGAAACCGCACACCAGATTGCGATACAACAAATGCGTGGTGGTTTTTCTGGAGAGCTTAAAGATTTAAGATCTCAATTACTCAACTTTGCTAGTTTAATAGAATTAGAGCTAGATTTTAGTGAAGAAGATGTCGCCTTTGCAAACCGTGACGACCTGCGTACCTTATTGAGTAAAAGTCAGCAAACGTTGCGCAAATTAATCGACTCATTTGCATTAGGAAATGTCTTAAAAACAGGAATTCCTGTGGCCATAGTAGGAGAACCTAACGTAGGAAAATCTACCCTTTTAAACGCTTTACTTAATGAAGATAAAGCCATAGTTAGTGATATAGCAGGTACCACACGAGATGCTATAGAAGACGAGATCAATATAGAAGGAGTACGTTTTAGACTTATAGATACCGCAGGAATACGAGAGACCACAGACGCTATAGAAGGTATGGGAATAGAGCGTTCTTATGCCAAAGCTGAGCAGTCTAAACTGGTACTCTATCTACTAGATGCGACACAATTAAACACCTCACCTAGAATTATGCACTGTTTATTGCGCATACAACTGATGAGAGAAAAATTTCCTGATAAACCTCTAGTAGTTATCCTGAACAAATTAGATCAAATTACCGGTCTAGAACATGCCGAAATCACTAAACAAATAAGTACCAAATCACCAGATACCATTCTTATATCACTAAGTGCCAAATCACGTACAGGCGTAGAAGAATTAAAAACCGCGTTAGTACAAAGTTTTAATAGCGGTGCACTATCTCAAGATGAATCTATAGTAAGTAACGCAAGACATTATGATGCTTTACAACAAGCATACAGTTCATTAATAGAAGTACAAGAAGGAATAGAAAACGATATTTCTAGCGAGTTTCTAGCCATAGACATACGCGCCACAGCAGAGTCTCTAGGCATTATCACCGGAGAAATAACAAACGATGAGCTGCTTGGGAATATATTCAGTCAGTTTTGTATTGGGAAGTAAGAATAGGAAACAAAAAGAAGTAAAACATAATTAAAGCAAATAACAGACTGTATTTCAACGATTTATATGTTTTTTATTTGTATAATAGTTTGTTATGTTTCTATCTTTGGTACATCCTAGTACATCTCATAACGATTAATAATTCCAGAGGTGTAAAAAGTACATCTCATATGAAAATAAGCTTAAAAAGAAAGAAACTTAAAAATGATAGAGAAAGTCTATTCATCGAATTCTATAATGGATCTACCGTAAATGAAAATGGCAAACGTAAACATAATAGAACTTTTGAATATTTAGATTTATATATTGACAATGGTAAATCAGATCGTAAAACTAAAATTACCAATAAAGAAAATCTAGAATTAGCCGAAAATATTCTTTCCATTCGTAGATCTGAACATGTACAAGGCAAATACAATATTGCAAATACTAGAAAGAAAAATACGAACTTTCTTGATTACTATAATAAATTAAAAGAGGATCGTTACGAGAGTAAAGGAAATTATGATAATTGGGATGCAGCAGGATTACATCTAGCTAGGTTTTGTCCAGTTCACTATACATTTGATCAAATCGATGCTGAATTTGTTAGAGGATTTAGAAGGTATTTAGATAAAACCGCATTAACCAAATCCAAAACCCTTCTATCTCAAAATACAAAACATACTTATTTTAATAAATTTAAAGCTTGCTTGAGAAGAGCATTTGAAGATAATTATTTAGAGACTGATATTAGAAAAGCTGCTAAGTCATTTGAAATGGCTGAGTCTAATAGAGAATACCTTACACTTGAAGAAGTTCAGACACTTGCACAAACACCTTGTAAATATGAGCGCTTAAAATGTGCCTTTCTAGCCTCATGCCTTAGTGGTTTAAGGTGGAGTGATATTGATAAGATGCGGTGGGCAGAAGTGAGAGAAGAAGGAGAAAGATACCGTATTAATTTTAGACAAAAGAAAACTGGAGGTATGGAGTACCTGCCTATTAGTAAACAAACAAGAGAACTAATGGGACAACGTCGAGGAAACGCCGACAGAGTTTTCAAAGGTCTCAAATACGGCGCTACATTAAATGCAGAATTATTGAAATGGTGTATGCGAGGTGGTATAACTAAACACATAACTTTTCACAGTGCCAGGCACACGAATGCATTGATCTTACTTTCCAAAGGTGCAGATATATACACCGTATCTAAAAGACTTGGTCATCGCGAACTTCGCACAACTGAGATTTATGCCAAAATCATCGATACCAAAATGCAAGAGGCTGCAGAACTAATTCCTGAACTTGAAATAAACTTATAATGATGGATAATCACTTCACAATTAAACAAGATACACTAGACATAATTGAATTATTCATTCAAAAGTGCTTTAGTGATAACCTTCAGGAGAATCTTGGCACTTTAAATAATCAGAGTGAATATCAAATTCTATATATTATCAAAGAAATAATTAGATTAGAGATAAACCCAATTCAAAACCTACAATACTTCTTTAATTTTATGCCTTTTCAAAATGATGATACGGCACTCGTAATTCATAGCTTTAAGCCTAAATGTAAAATATTCGATTATGAAACTTTTGACCCCTTAGATAAATTTATAAATATGATGAACTTCACATCTAAAGAGAGTGAATTTATAAAGATTAGAACTGAGATATCAAATATTATTAGGGAAAGGATTGAAAAAGAATCTAATTTAAATTATAGAATTACTCAAAATTTAGATGTAACACTATCTAAAAGAAATGACTTATTGAATCATTACATCGCATTAGAGATTCATCTAGTTAACTGGGGAATTTTATATTTTTATCCTTTCAGCAATGAATTAAATAAACTTATTCAAGAACTTAGGATGTTTAAATCTGGCATTGCTTTTAATTTATCTAGTTTAAACTTAGAGAGAGCAGCTTTATACTTTTTAACAATCGATGAATATTGCGAGAGGTTAGCAAAACATTTGAGAAACAACAATACGATTGAAGAAAAGAATAAAATTAAAGCTTTCCTTAACAGAGAAAATAGTTTTGAGCAATCCTTGTTTTTTCGTTTTCAAAGTGAATATTCTGACCATGACTATGCTTTTCGTGATGATGGTTTTAAAATGACGCCAAGAGATGTTATGGCTAATGATTTTTTACAATCCGAAGATATTTTGTTTTTGAATGACAATGAAAAAGAAAAGGCATTAACAGAATTTCTTGTTTTAAATGAAGAAGTAATTAGTCAAGAAACTCTTGCTGTTAAAAAATGGGAAGAATTAAATTCTAACCATTACGATCATTGGAATACAGATATGCTAGAATGGATCGATAATTTTAAGGAAAAAGGAAATAATCCTTTCATAAAAACTCACTACAAAAAATTGAATTTGTCAGATGATAAAAAATTTGAGGAATTAGTAATAGATCTAACAAAATGTATAAAAACTTTATCTCCAGTATCTTTTAATATTGATCATTTGAAAAATGATCTTTACCTAAATATGGAACCATTCTTCCAAATCCAAAGAAAGAACAAAAATGATATTGCTTCAAATTTTAAAGAACTACCTGGTATTTTATCAAAATTTGACCAGGCTAATCGAATTATTTTCCTAACTCAACTCGGAGACTTTTTGAAAACAGATAAAATAGCTCTGGGCAATAACAGCAATCCACAAAACCTTGTTATTACTAATATTCGAGGAATGTTTGGTAAGTATTTTACTGAAGGATTTTCAAATACAGTATTAAAGAATTATTATTCTTAGATAAGAAATCTTTAATACGCATAAACCACTAGTAAAATAATTTTGTTTTCGAGTTTTTATAACGAAGCTCTCAGACATTGAGCCGACTTTCCTTCATTTAATCGGCATTGACTACTCTAAGTATATCAGTAAAGATCCCGACTTAAAAAAAAGTCTGCTTAATTATGCTTCCTTTTGATATAGTTTTGTTGCCGATATCAATAAATAGCAACAAGGCCTTGTTCATAATCTTAAAATAAGAAAAATGGACACAAATTTAATTAAGGAACAATTAGACAGAATTGAAAACAACAGTCTTTCACAAAAGAGCATCTTGAATCTCGATGAACTAGTTAAGTACACAGGTTTTAAGAAAAAATACATTTATTCGTTAACTTCTAGAGATTTGATACCTCATTCAAAACCCCTTGGAAAAGTTTTGTTTTTCGATAGAGAAAAGATTGATGAATTTTTACTTTCCAATTCTAGAAAGTCTAAACAGGAATTGAAAGCAGAAGCAATTAGCTATGTTCTTCAAAAAAAGTAAAAATTCATTAATCGTAACTTAAGTTTTTAAGTTACCTACCTACCCAAATTTAAAGTTTAAATTATCTATCAAGAGATGAAAAGTCTCTAAAATAGAAAAGCACAACTGTGCGAAGTTGTGCTCTTATAATTTTCAGTTCAATCAATAAACTGTATACAAATATACAGTTTTCAACCTATAAATATGGAAGAAAACAACATTTATATTGCTGGAAAGGGAAGCCTTAAAACAATATATGATCGAATACATTTAATAATTACTAAAACATTCTCAATTCGTTATAACACAATAAAAAATTGTATTGAAATATCTAAAAAACATAATAATAATCATTGGGAAATAATTAATTCTTCATCACTTTATATCTTTTTGAAACAAAACAATATACAATTAAAGAAGACAGATTTAGACATTTTCTTGAGTAGTTATTTTGTTTCTAGATATGATCCTATAAAATCCTATATAGAAAACTTGCCGCCATGGGACAAGCAGGATCATATAGCTAAACTTTGTAGTTATCTTGAAACTGAAGATAATAATGAATTTCTTATACAATTTAGAAAATGGTTGGTCAGAGCCATCAGATGTGTCTTAGAGAATGGATATTTTAATAAAAATTGCTTTGTTCTCGTTTCTGGTGAAGAAAGTACAGGTAAAACCAGCTTTTGTAAATTTCTAATTCCACCAGCTATGAAAGATTACTCGACAGATACCATAGATAGCAGTAAGGATGGTATAATAACTCAAAGTTCAAACTGGATGACATTGCTTGATGAAATTGATTTAATGCCATTAAAAGATTTAAAATTCATGAAATCTGCAATTTCTAGAACGACAGTAACTATTAGACCTCCATACGGTCACCGTGTAATATCAGTTCCTCGTATTTCATCCTATCTAGCAACTACAAATTCTTACAGCTTTCTAAATACTGACATAGGGAATATCAGATGGATATGTTTTGAGATTATGGGAATTATTGACTTTTCATATTCAAATGATATTGACATCGAAAAGGTATGGTCTCAAGCTTTACATCTTAGCAAACAGAAAGGTTTTGATTGTGAATTAACAAGCTCAGAAATAAAGAAAAATAAATTGCGAAATGAAAAGTATAAACTCAATAGTTGGTACGAGGATATTATCAATCAACATTATGAAAAATCTAGCGATAAGAATGATTTTTCTACAGCTGGAAATATTGTTGAATCGCACCGTAAAGACAACGCAAAAGCTAATAATGTTTCAATGGGTAAAGCTCTAAACAGCTTAGGTTTTGAAAAAATAAAACAAAACGGTGTTTATGGTTATTGTATTAAAAGAAAATCAAGTGAAGAGCGAAACAATTAAAAATCAACGGTAAAAATTCAAGGTTAAAAAAAATGTTGATGAGCAAAAAATAAGTTGAGTAAAATTGAATTAAATGATTTGGTTGAAAAATGAAATAATAATTAGGGTATAACGAAAAAGAAAAGAACGTGTGACAAAAATTAGAAACAAGTGCAAACTTAAAAGATAAATTGATGGATGAGTTAGCCAGTCGTGTCATCAGTGTACTTTCAGTACCCTTTCAGGGTACGAAACTTCACTAATGACGCCTGGTTTATTCGCCCTACAGCTCATAAATAAAAAAAAATGGAAAAGAAATTAAAAGTAGTTTATTACCTAAGTAAGGAAGATAAAAATCTAATGATTGAATATTGTAATTCTCTACAAATAAAACCGTCATTTTGGATTAGAAATCTAATTCGTGAGAAGTTAGGATTTCCAGTTATTCCGAAAAAAGTGCTTGATATTGATCTCAAAAAATATCAAACTTCTCTATTGAGAATAGGAAATAACTTAAATCAAATTGCACGAAAACTGAACAAAAATGAAAAATTCCCATTGATCGATCAGCAAAATTTAATCGATGAAATTGCAATATTAAAAGAACAAATTGACTCAATCTATAACAATTTATAATGGAAGAAAATAAATACAAATCAATATTAATATTGATGCAAAGTATACTTGACGAAATACAAAAGCATTCAAAGAAAATTGATAATATAAGCATTAAAAAAAATGATCAATCGGAAGATGTAGTTAATAGGTTTGCTAAAAACCAAAACGAATTCAATTCAACTTTAGCCAATGCTATTAATAGTTTATCAAATAAGTTAAATAAAACAATAAGGGAAGTATTGAACATTAATAAACAACCCTCAATACCTTCCAAAGTTGCACACACACACTATCATTTAATAGGTAAGGATTCAATTTTCAAACCATGGCATCTAATCACACTCATCTTAGGAGCATTAATTATAACATTCTCTGCAATTTATGGTCCAGATTTATATTTTAAATCCAGTGAGCAATCTAAAGAACTGATAGAATATAAATTATTTTATGATTATGTGTTTTTTAATAATTATGATTCTAAAACAGTATCAACTGTTTCAGAGAGGCTTAGCGATATTAAAAATGAAGAACCTTGGATTTTAGATAAAATCAATCAATGGAGAACTGAATATGAAATTGAGATCAAAAGAAGTGAGTTAGAACAAGAATTAAAAAACTTAGAAAAAGATGATCGCTAAGCTAGCAAGTATTTCATATTGCAAAAATGCCTTAGTCTATTGTGAAAAAGGCGGAGAACTTTTGACAACCAATAAATCTCTTGGGAATGCCAAACAAATTTATGATCAGATGCAACTAAACAATTCATCTAATGATAAATGTATAAATCATACATTTCATGTAAAAATTAGAATTGCTCCAGAGGACAAGGGTAAGTTAAATTCACAGGACTGGATTGATATTTCTTCAAGCTACGCTAAGAAAATCGGCTTTAACAATAATCCTTTCGCAGTTTACATTCACAAAGAAGCTACCGAGGACGAGCATATTCATATTGTAAGTTCACGTATCAAATCAAATAACACCAGTGTAAGCGACAGTTTTACTCATTATAAGAATATGGATTGGTGCAGAGAAATTGAAAGAAAGTACAAGCTCAGACAAGTTGCTCGTGTATTAGAAGCATATAAAGCAAATGAATTATTTAAAAGTAATGATTCTAGAAATCAGGTTCTTTTAGAGAAGGTCAAGAGTGCAATCGGGCAGTCAGATAATTTACAAGATTTAGAATTTCATTTAAAGAATTTAAAAGTGAAAGTGAAAATAGGTAGAGGAATATCTTTCAAATATGATGGCGTTGTAACCAAAGGATCTAAACTAGGAAGAGAGTTCTCTCTGAGCGGTATAAAGAAGCAGCTTTCGTATAAGGGACAAGCGCTACTAAGTAAACAACCACAAAACAAAATAGGATATAAAATCAAATTTTAAACATGTCAAAAATAATACTACTAACACATCAAAAAGGTGGTGTAGGAAAGAGCACATTATGCCTAAATCTTGCAATTTGTCTTGCAAAATCTACAAAAGTTGGAATAATTGATATAGATCTACAGGGAAGTCTTGCCTCTTTAAGGAGTAGTATTTCTGGTGTAGATATCATACAGTCTCCTAATGAGCCTACTAAAATAAAAAGCTTACCGTATGATTTTATCATAATTGACACTCCACCATACCTTTCAAATAAAATTGAAGAATTGATGCGCATTTCTGACCTTATTATAGTTCCTACCAAAGCGGGAATATTTGATTTATTAGCAATAAGAAGTACCGTTGATCTAATAAAAACTGCTGGTAAACTAAACAAATCTTTAATAGTTATGAATATGATTAAACCTAATACAACTCTGACTCTGGAAGTCATGATAGAGTTAGCCAAAACTGATATAACTTTAGCTAAGACACATATTAGTGATCTTGTTTCCTTTACTAGATCGGTCATTTATAATGGTCCAGGTAAGGACGTAAAAGCAGAAACTCAAATTACAAATTTAACCGAAGAGCTCCTACTAATGCTAATTAGTTAATATTTAATAGTGTAGTTGTGTAGTTGTGTAGTTGTGTAGTTGTGTAGTTGTGTAGTTGTGTAGTTGTGTAGTTGTGTAGTTGTGTAGTTGTGTAGTTGTGTAGTTGTGTAGTTGTGTAGTTAAAATAAAAAATATGAATTCAAAACAAAAAGATTTATCAAAATTAATCGCCGATGTTCAAAAGAACAATAAAGATCCCGTAAAACAAAAAGTCATTCCTTTAAAAAAGTCTATCAATCAAGGTAAGGTTCAATGCTCCTTTTTTATTGATGAAGAGTTGATGATAAGATTTAAAACAAAAGCATTAAAAAATAAATTAACTATAAAAACAATAATTACTGAAAGCATTAGGTCTTATGTAAATGACAATGATTAATTTTACGATGTAATTTATTAGTATAGATTATATAAAATATTACAAGCGTTAGCTTCAGATTTGGTTCTTAAACTCGCCAGTTTATAATTCCACCACATCATAGTTCTAACGCCCTTGCAACTGCGAGGGCTGTTCTATGTGGTGGAAAGGTTTCTGGCGAGACCCAAGAACTAAATAGTTACAGTTCCTCGCTTTATGCTTTCGGTACTTTTTAAAATTCGCCAGATATGAAAACAGTACTTTACATTTTACATTTTCAAGAGTCAAACCTTATTAAGATTGGATATACAAAAAACATATCTAATAGAATAACCGCTATAGAAAAAGGCAGCCAACTGATCGTTGATCATCATAAGTCATTAGTTATAACTTATCGTGAAAAAGATAAAATTGTGTTATTAGAAAGAAATCTTCTCCACATAACTTCAGACTTTGGTAGAAAAATGAAAGTTTGGAATAGCTTCGCAGGTATTAATGAATTTAGAACTAATAATTGTTGCAATTTACTAAACCAATTTATTGAAGATCAAAAAGGTTATGGTATAAAATATAAAATTTATAAAGGCATTGATATATGTGGTAACTATAGTCATTTAATTCCAAAAGCATACTATCCAGTTTATTACCCTGTCAAAGGAATGCCTAAACTCTTAAAAGAAGATGCTTTGAAATTTTGTGAAATACAAAACATTAAACTAAATGACTTAATTAATTTGGGAATCTATAAGTTTTTAAAGTGTCAAGATTTGGATCGATCAGATGACGTAAGTGAAAAATATAAAAACTACTTCAAAGCTTAAAAATTATGAAAACTACAATTTCAATTATTAAAGAATTAGAATACGGCGCTGGCTGTTACATCGATATAACCATATACGGATATGAAAATATCAAAGAATTTGAAAATGAAATTTTTCAAGAGATTTATAGTCATAGTAATGATTATTCAACTATAGCTGAACTTGATGAAGAATGCTTAGAGGTCTACAAACAGTTCTGCATGGAAAATGAAGACATTGATCTTATCATGAAATATACAATTTATGAATTACACATAGATTTTTTAAATTCCTTAAAAAATATACTAGCATCAAATAAAATAAAAGTTGAAAATCAATTTTAAAAGATCAATTTATCTCGAAAACAGCTTGACAATTAAATCAAGCTCTTTTATTTTCGTTAAAATCGAGTAAGTCAAATAGAAAAATTAATTGACATGAAATGATTGATTTTCACTCGTCTTCAGGGGAAAACTAGCGTATATCTATTAGGTATGCGCTTTTTGATTTTAGCAATTTCTAATCGCCATCCACAAATTCCTTAAAACACTCATAAATCATCACCATAGCAAGTGTATCTAGCTCACAGTATCGCAATAGTGCTTTTTCAGTTTCTATTCTTTCCTCAGCAGAAATGCTTTTATCCTGCATTTTTGCATAAGCAAAAAGTGCTGCACCACCATCGGCTATTTTCTTAACGCTTTGATCTTTTGATTTTTCTAGAGCGTTTTCAATTTGATCATTTGATATTCCATCAAATAAAGGCGGTAATGACTTGTAAGGATTGATAGGTAGATCATTTTCAATTTTCAGAAATTGATAATCTGACGAAAAATTTAAACTAGTCAAGTTAATCGAGTCGAGAGGTTGTACATATTTACCTTTTAAGAACTTACTAGACTCTAGAACTGCTGGCAAAATCGCTTTAATAGAATTAGATCCTCCAGTCTGCGGATGGTAATAATTGCGTACTACAGTTTGTTGTAAATCAATCATATTTCTAGCTCCCGCTTCATAAGTGTTAGGATTACTACCAGTAGATTTACTGATAGATTCTATAAAGTCACACAACTCTTTTCTGTCCTGTTCTTCAGAATTATAAAGTTGGTTATGAATTACATTTACAATCGTATTCTCATGATTATGGTATCTAAAAATAGAACCATCGTTTTGTTCTAATGATTTTTTCAAAGCTCGTATAAAGTCAAAATTTGGAAACGCTCCTATTTCAAGATTAATGTACTCACTTGCATGCTCTACCCTGCCGTCTTCATAAACAACATGATGGCTGTACTGAAAAGCGAGTTGCTCATAAGGGCGCATTCCTGATGTGAATGGAATAGCGACACCACTAGTTTCAAAATCAATAAAATTTAAAGGATACTTCCATTGTGACATTTCTAACCTTAAATTATCGACATCTGCATAGCTAGTGTTTTCACCGTTTTTGTGCTTCTCAATTTGTAACCATTGACGTTCACTTCTACTTAACCCATAAGCATCTGGTCTGATATTCAAATCGTTTTCATCCAGTTCGTCCATGAACACTTTACCATTCTCAAAAGCATTACGAGCAGGATTGAACCAGACATTAGTTGTTTTGGGATCATTGAGCCGTTCTTCTTGACGCTTTCGCGAAAGCGTACTAAAACTAACATTTATACTAGGTAATTGCTCCATCCAGCATTCATGAAAACCACTTTTCTTGCCTTTTTCCGGATCTCGTAAATGAAACTCACAGCCGTAACAACCAGAATTAATGGATGTTATCATTTTCTTATCGGCAGCATAATGATCTCGATAGCCAAGCAACATTGTTTCAAAACCGATTTCTGGTTGTAGCGGATTTTCTCTGAAAATGAAATCGATTTCTTCACTTACGTTAGTATAGGCGAGAATGCACTCTCCTAAATCCTCTCTCTGTAAACCGTTTGTCACTTCTACTTTAGTTCGCAATTTAGAATTAGGCACAATATTAAAATGACTGTTCAAACCGCTTACAGTAGTGCGCTTTGATTTATCAACCAGATTTAAATAGGACGTAATATCCCATTCTGGATGACATTTTTGAATTACATAATGTTGAAAAGCGATGTCATATAGCTTTTCAGACTCGTCCAATCTACCTTTTTTATTGATAAACCCAGTATGCTCGTCACTGCGTATTGAGGATGCCTTCACCTCTATCAGGTTGATTTGATTTCCTTTTTTCTCTAATATATCCACACGGATAAAAAGTCCATTGTATAAAAACGCAGCTTCAAATAGGGTGACGTTTTCTTCTTTCAGTGCTTCTTGAGTACGTTGAACCAAGCCATCATAATCCCAATCCTTTTCTAAAATAGCAATACCATCTGGAAAATACATACGTGCCAATTCCTCTACTTGAAAACCACCTTGCGCCAATCCTTCTAGAAAGCTATCGGTCTCGCTGGTGCCTTCGTATTCGTCTTTACGAGTGTAAAAGAGTTTTGTCGGGCAGTTGAGTGCTAACTTGAATCGAGATTTTGTGAGGTGTCGTGGTTTCGTCATTATTCAAAAATATATTTCATAATTCTTTTTGATTCAGTTTCCCTCCTTCTCTGAGCATCTTCCAAAATCCAATCTCCTGACGTTGGATTAAGTTCTTTGATGATAGAAAATTGACTTTTTACATAACTATCCTTTTTAATGTTGTACAAAGAATTTTTAATATTTCGATTAATTGATCTTTCTAGTACTACAAGATTTCCTAGTGAATTAATTTCATCTTTCCATTCTTCCCAAATAGATTCTCTCAAAGAAAGGTCTTCATGATTATAAGACTGTATGTGTTCAATGTCTATATCATTAAAACATAATATCTCTCTTAGATCCTTTATAGATCTTTCATTTGATGTTAAATAATCTTCACTTAACATAGCACCTAATCTACATAATAGATATTTAGATTTAGGAATACTAGCAATAGATTCATTCATTTTTATTTCAAAATGGCCTTTATCAAGATCAGTTGAACTATGACGTCGAATTTCTGCATCGATCAAGTCTATTATTCTTTGCGGATTAGTCTCCGAAAACATTGATTTCAAAATTGTTCTAATAAAGTTGTGGCATTCATTTACGGCTTTACCAAATTTGACACTATAAATAATCAAAAGTTTTGACAGCTTGATCTTAAAATCAGACATCAATTGTGGTGTTATATTTTCTTTATAGGCAAACTCAAAAGCAAGAATAGCTCTCCAATAACGATTATATCTTGACCAAACTATGAAGTAATAAGCCATGTCTTCCTCTAGCGTTTTACCAGTTGTAGAATGCCATTCGATTCTTGAATTAATTAAAGATTCTAAATCTGATATAGATAGTTTTACTTTATTTATTTTTTCTCCAAACCCTTCGTTTGTTACGTTATTCAATAGTCTGTCAAATAGTTTATCGTAAAAAGTCTCCGTATTCATGAAATATAAAGCATTAGATAGGTCATATTTAGAAATCAAAATCACTTGATATTGCGCAAGAATATCAGCTATACTAGTAACCACATCATTTTGTGATTTATTTGCCTTATCTATAGTAGCATACAAATCAGAAATTGATTCAAAAACAGACTCACTAGCATTCTCTTTAATCCTCAGGTATTCATAAAAACGTACCTTAAATAAATCTGCAGTATTTAAATCCATTCCGGTAGCATTGATAGACTCAAATATTTGTAACGTCTTTGATAAATTTGCTTTTGTTTCTATACACACAAAATAAACTTGATTCAAAATGAAATTTTGAAATCCTTTAACATCATCTAAATCAATATTATCTTTTATATAATTGTGTATAAGGGCAAGATTTTGAGAATACCTATTTACTTCTAGGTCTTTTACTTCTTTATCAAGGGTGTTATTAATAGCATTATTTAATGAATTTTGAGCTTCTCCTCTATTCACTCTTGTTTTTATCCAGTTTGTTAATTGATGAGTTTTAACATCTGGATTAAACTGATTTAAAACATGAAATAATAGTAAAAAAGTGGTTAGCCTTTGTTGACCATCGATCACTTCACGTGCATTGTTTTCTTTGGCACTTACTTGCATCGTTCCAATAAACATTGGGCTTGGAACGCTATCTTCAGAATAGAAATTATCTCGTAAATCCCTCAAAAACTTATTAACTTCATTTTCGCCCCAAGAGTACGGTCGTTGATAAATAGGAATGATCCAGTCACCATTACCAACTATATGTAAACTATTCTTTCTAACTGTTTTTCCTAATGTTGCTGTAAAAGCATTAATTTCAAACGTATCCATAACTCTTATTTGTAATGATTTAATGTTTTATTTAATTTTGTTTTCATGACCTCTCTCAACTCCACAGGTTCCATAACCACAATATTTTCATTTATGCCCAACAACTGCATCAAGAACTCATGATTAGGCTGCAAGAAAAAGCTAACTATTGCTTCCGTTTTATTTTCTAAATAAGAGATCTCTTGACTATGATGTAATGGTAACGTGGCGAGATATTTATGCTGGTTATCAAATGTTTTACAGACTATTTTTACCGGTTTAGAAAAATAATCGTCACTATAATTAATCCCTACAATATCATTGTAACGTATTAATTGATTTGTAAACGATTTAATTTCTATGCCAGGTTCTTTGAGCATTTCTAGATTTGACATGCGCTCTATTCCATAGTTCCTTATCTCATTAGTACCATCTTTAATAGCTATCAGATACCAGCGATTTAAATACTCTTTAAGTCTCAATGGAGTTACGGTACGGACTAATATTTCGTCTGAAAAGAAATCTACCTTATTAAACTTGAGCTTCAGTCTTAAGTTGAGAGCTTTTACAATTGTATTTATATTTTCTATTCCATTCAATTTAGAACTGTCGTCTGGAATAATCCATTTTTCAAATTCAGAGTAGTTCTTTAATCCATCTTCATAAACCTTGGCAAGAGAATTAAGCTCTGCAAATTTGAAGAAGCGTGATAATAATCGTTCGTCTTTTTCTAATTCATAACCATTTTTTTGATGATTATAATTTATATCTAGACTAAAACTTTCTTTTAATATTTTAAAATCTCGCTCTAGAGAACGCTCAGATATTTGAATTTCAAAACGCCCTAACAGTTCTTCTATCAGTTCTTTCTTAGATATAATACTCTTCCATGATAATAAATGGACTATACGTTCTAGTCGCTCTAATTGTTTATAATTTGCCATAGTTGTTTTGATTTGGTACAAATGTAAATCGATAGTCCGCCAAAAGGTGTCGGACCTAAAATTAATGATTAAATCAATTTAAATATTACGGTTTCCCGCAATTCGCATTAATTAAATTCTCTCGATTTGCACAACAGCTGTTTATATGTGAAAGGACTAATAGTTGCAATCCTATTATTCTAGTCACTTATATTCCGTGTTTTCAAAAATGGTTAGCAAGCTTTTGTTTTTTCCTCCTAGTTATTATGACAATTTCAACTTGTTATACAATCATTACAGGACACAATATTTCAAATAATAAGAAAGAGTTGTGTTGGGTTCTCGCTTTCGCGAAAGCGGAATTATCAACATATTTTATTTCACACCGACTTTATCTGTCGTTCTTGACCTATATTCTTGTACTAATTAAACAATACAATACTCCAGTGCGGCAGTTCTATTTGTGGTTTAGGGAACTCAAAAAACTGCCGTAATCTGGTTTTAAAATTGAAAAAATGAAAGAGTCAAATGAAGCGTGGACGCAAAGATTTCAAAATTATTTAAACGAAGATAAAGTCAGATTGCAACACTATAATCTAAGTGTAAAATGGAAACAAGCTGATCAAAAATTAGATTACCAAAAATATAAGGTGCATCTACTATTAAGTGCGCATGATCCACTCTGGGAGTTTTTCTTAAACACAATATTATTAGATTTTCTAAGCGAAGAGTCCAATATTTTTATTATCGATGGAAACCGAGATGCTAACTATACTAAGCGCAGCGCAACTATGGCATTGTGCAACACCTCTATGTGGGATAGAAGACCCTCCAAAGCGATGCTTTTAAAATTAGATAAATGTTATGAGGTGATTCGGCCTTTTTTAATAGTAGAAGATCAACAAATGATACAAACAGAACTGGTGTATTACTTCCAATTGTGCACAGAACTACAACGCATGAATACCGATATCATAATCATCAACCTACCTGAGCGCAGTGCGTTATTTGAAAACCACTTGATCTCCATGTTGCAAAAAATCGCAGAGCAATTTCAAATAACTGTATTTATTCATAAAGCAATAACTCGTGTTCCTTACTTTCATTTCCCTAACGAGACTGATGTCCACATACCCATTAACGAGGCTATGATTTTACAAAGCATTACATCACTCCACAAACCTGAAATGAAACCTGAACATAAATGGGAAACTGAAGTAGATAAAAAGGGTGAAAACTATGCACAAATTAATGTGGTACGTAATAAAAATGGCATGTTACCATCTCTAGAAATGAGAATGGATTATAGAAAGGGAGTTTTGGGAGTTTTTAAATAAATAACTAAATTAGACTAAAAATGAATATGAAAATCTTAGAGAAAATAAATAACATTCAAAATAAGATTAATCAGGAAGTTGAAATACTTAAGGATCCAATTACCCATGCAACAGCAAAAGTTGATGGAATTGTAAATGTTGAGAAATATTTACAATCTAACATACGAATTATGTGGGTATTAAAAGAAGTTAATGCGAGTGAAGATGGTGAGGAGTGGAATATGATAGATACTATAAAGGATTGGACAGGAAAACCGATCCCAACTGAATGGAGAAAAACTTTTGATAATATATTATATGTAACCAACGGTATACTAACTTCAACTGCATGGGAAGATCAAAATAATCATTATAATGATTTGAATATGACTAGTCAATTGCAGGAAATAGCATATTGCAATGTTAAAAAGATTCCTGGTAACTCTTCAACAAATATGAGTAATCTAAAAAAATATTATAAGCAAAGTGATAAACACATTTTAAAACAAATAAATGAGTTAATACCTCAGGTAATCATATTCGGTGGTACATATGATATTGTTGAACCAGATTTGGATATCATGCATTATTCAGATCATGGAGACAAAAATCTTTCATGGTACAGTACTAAAGATCAAATCATTGTAAATGCATATCATCCACAAAATACAAGCATTTCTCACCAAGAATATTGTGACGGAATAATCAATGCTGTTTTGGAATGGAAATCAAGAATGGATTAAATGATCCTATTATCATTTTACATTTTACGATTATATATACTTACAATTAAACCAACAGCAACGATAACATCCACAATATTCCACAATGACCTACCTAAAGCAACTTTAAAAAACGGTTGGAATAATAACGCCAAAATTACAAATGCTACTGCTAGCCCATTATTTTCTTTTTTATTTTCTAAATAAGCTAGAAAACCGAAAGCTACTAAAGCAATGAAACGTACTGCTTCATAGTAGCTATATGGCATGTCTAGTAAGCAAATGAGCAGCAATACCGCTAGGATTATTTTGATGATAGTTTGCAATGTTATTTTTATTTTTAGTAACCCCAATCGTTATGAACTATAGGCAAACTGTTCAATTCATCTCTATGTATTCTCCATTTTGGCATAAATTGATTCATTAATGAGATGAAACGTGCATTATGATTACGCTCGTGTAAGTGAACCAGCTCGTGTACTAAAATATACTCTAAACAGATAGTTGGCTTTTTGGCTAATTCAAGATTTAACCAAATACGTTTAGCGTCTACATTGCAAGCGCCCCACTTTGTTTTCATTTGTTTTACGCCCCAATCATTAGATTGAACACCGATGATTTTCTCCCATTTTAAAAGTAGCTCAGGTATTTGAGACTTCAACTCTTTGCGATACCACTCTTTTATGATATTTGCTTTTTCTTCTACAGTAGCTGTGGGTTTCACCCAAAGTTGGATTTTATTAGTCCCTGTAATTTCTACTTTATTGTAACCATTATGATGGTTCACATTTAATAAGTACCGCTTTCCTTTAAAATAGTGACTCTCTCCAGAGACATAATCGCGCTTTGTTTCTCTTGCCTGCTCTTTAAAGTTTTTTACATTCTTCTTAATCCAACCTAATTTTGATATAGCAAAAAGACGTAAAACTTCATCATCTGTTTTAGTAGGTACAGATAACTTTATAGCCCCATTTGGTGGATAAACGGCAAGGTGCATATTTTTTATATCCTTACGTACCACCTCTACTTCGACATTTGCAAATGCAATAGTTTCTGTTTTAGTATTCATTTTGAGCTTTTACAACATCCATTATTTCAAATGTCTTTGCGATGTCATTGATTACTTTACCTACTGCGATTGTAAGCTTTTTTTCCTTAATGCCACCATCTCGCCAGCCGTCCAATTTATTCTCAACTATAGTTGAATGGACTACAAGAGCAAGGTGCTCATTATTCTCTAGATTGTCATAGAGCGCCTGCTTTGCCCTCGTGTTGAGCGTATCTGGATAGTTAGTACTACTAGACGGTGTTGCCACCCTACCAGCTAGTTCCTTAATTTTTTCAAGATACTCTGCATAAGAAATGGTTTCTTCCTTTCTTAGTAAAATAAGTTCATCTAGTAAGGCAGACATTTTCTCGTAATACTTGGGATTTGCTTTAGCTTCTTCAACTATAGCTTTTCGAACATTATTCTCAATAGTTTCTGCAACAGCTTCTCTTCTATTTTTTGATTGATATTCTGCACTTGGTTCGGAAACGTGAACAATGAGATCTACTAATGATTTGTTTTCAAAATCAGAGATTTTCTTGCTTGACTTTGCATCTAGGTACATATCCATTAGCTGTCTCATACCTGGCTCAAAACGCTTTAGGTCTATGTAATCTCCACTAGCTTGCTTTATGGTTTCGCGCAAATCAGAATAGTATTTTACTTCTTCCTTAATGTCTTGTGCTTGTTTACTACTATATCCTAGTTTGTGGATTTCATTGGCAACGTTTGCATAGGCTCTAATGAGACTTACTGTTGCTTTGTAAAGACCTACACGTTTTTCTTCGGTAGATTTTATGTCTTGTGGATTCTCTGTGTTTCCACAGAAAAATTTTATGAATGTAGGCTCATCTTTAGGATGCACTGGTTCGCACATTGCTCGTAAAACTTCTAGCGCTGTTTCAAGTCGTTCTTTACTTTCTGTAAAACGATCTTTCAATAATCCCTTTACGTCGTCTTCATCATAATCATCAAACACTTCTGAGGTATAATCGCCTATTGATTTTTGAAGGCTTTTGAACAAGTCTTTATAATCTACGATATAGCCATAATCCTTATCATCTGTATCTACTCTATTTACACGGCAAATGGCTTGGAATAAGCCGTGATCTTGCATATTCTTATCAATGTATAGATAAGTAGCAGATGGCGCATCAAAACCTGTAAGGAGCTTATCTACTACAATAAGCAACTTCATTTTATTAGGCTCTTTTATGAATTGCGCTTTCGCGAAAGCTTCAAAATCTTCTGTAGATTGCCCTTTAAGCATTTTAGTATACACTTCATACTTTAAAAGCTTGTCTGTAGGGCTATCTTCTCCTGTTTCTTCTCCTTTTATATCACCGTGATGTGGTTGATAGGATGTAATAATTGCGCAATCTTTAAAACCTGCATTTTGAAATAACTCATAATATTTACAAGCTTGGTATACAGAACCAGAAACAAGCATCGCATTTCCTTCTCCTGTAGAAAGTCTTGGTTTTACCTTGAAGTCTTTTACAATATCAAAAACAATTTTCTCTAGTCTAGATTTAGAACCCAATACCTTTTGCATTGTGCCCCACTTTTGTTTAAGCTGGATTTTGGCGACATCGGTTAGTCCTCGTGTTTCTGCTTCAAACCATTCATCTATACTTTGCTGATCTGTGATGAACTGTTCTACATCACGCGCTTCATATAATAAATCGAGTACCACGCCATCTTCTACAGCTTCGTCAAATTTATAGGGGTCTCCAATATATGGACCAAAGACTTCAATACTTTTTTGTTTGTCTTTTTTGAGTAGCGGTGTTCCTGTAAAACCAATAAAGAGCGAGTCTGGTAAAATCATCTTCATCGCATCGTGTAACTTTCCAGATTGCGTACGGTGACACTCATCTACAAAGACATAGATATCTCCTTTGGCTTTAAAATCTGTAGGTAAACTGTTTTTTAATTCTTCTATATACGAATCATAATCACCTTCATCTGACTTTCTGCCAAATTTATGCACAAGGCTACACACCAATGATTCATTTTTTTCATTGAGCGTAGCTAGCAGGTCTCTACCACTTTTTGTTCTATAAATAGTCTCATTTACACCTGTAAATAACTTTTCTATCTGGTCATCTAGTTCTTGCCTATCTGTTATGATTAATACACGACTGTCTTTTACATTCTCACGTATCCATTTAGTAAGCCACACCATGGTAAGGCTCTTTCCGGAACCTTGAGTATGCCATAAGATCCCACCAGTTTTTGTCTTTACGTGAGTTTGTGCGGCAGTGATTCCAAAGTATTGGTTGGGACGACATAGCTTCTTTGTGCCTTTATCAAACACGATAAAATCGTGTATGAGTTCTAGCAATCTTGATTTCTCACAAAGCTGACTGATTTGTTTATCTATTAAATAATCAAACTCCTTTGTACTTTCTTCTTTCCATTTTAAGTAATATTTCTCGGAGGTTTCAATAGTACCGTAGCGTAAACCTTGCGTATCATTACCGGCCATTACAAGCTGCATTGTAGTAAAGTACTTTTCTATAAATTCTGGTTTCTGATTATCTAGGTTTTGACGGATTCCTTCAGATAAGCCACGCCTACTGTTTTTTAATTCTATAACACCTACAGCAATACCGTTTACAAATAACACAACATCTGGTCGTTTGGTATGTTTCCCCTTAACCGTGACTTCTTCTGCAACGGCAAAATCATTGTTATTTGGATTTTTCCAATCTATGAGCCACACGGTTTCTTTGGGCTGCCCTAACTCCTCACGGACGGTAATACCATAACGCAAGAGTTTATAAACTTCTTTATTGGTTTCATACAAGTCACCAGATAAACTGGTGGCGGCTTTGACCAACTTATCAACTGCTTTTTGAGCTAGGTTTCTAGAATACTTGCCATCTTTTATTAAGTAATCAAAAAGCAACTGTTCTTCTATGGGTTGTGTACGCTCTTGCTCTTCCCAATTACCCAAATACGTATACTGTAGCTCGTTTTGAAACAGCTGTATGATTCTATTTTGAGACTCGCGTTCTGATTTGCCTATATGGTTCATTATAAAAACTGTTTTTCGAAAATGACTTTTTCAATTCTATTTAAGAAGTTAAACTCTTCTTCTTTTAATTTATTTACCTGATTATCATAATCTGTTACTTCAGGAGAAATTGTTGAATAATCTATACCATCAACAATGAAGGTTGTTTCTTGATTTCCAATTCCATATAAAGTCGATGACTTGTTTTTTTTTATTCGTTCTTCTTTGAATTGTTTGGAAAGAGGATACAATAACCCAGCAGTTAGTACCTTGCCTTTTTGTTGATGATAATTGATATACGTGTGTATTTGAAAAAAATCAGCACGATCATAATCAAAATAATCAAACTTCATTCTTTTGTATTTAGCGTCCCATACCAAATATTGACCTTCCTTTTCAAAGACTATATCTGGAATTAGCAATCGTTGAAAATCTTTGTATCTGTAAGCCGTCAATTTCTCATTTACTAATGCCCATCCATTGGGCATAAGCTTCTTTTTTAAAATTGATTTTAGATATAGTTCCCAAATTTCAGCCATATCCAGAAAAAAACTATAAGCGGAATTTTGATGAAAATCTTGTCTTCCGAATTGTTTGTTTTTTATAATATCCCAAGATAAATCGACCAGCGGTTTGTAGTTGGTAAAAATATTTTTGTAACGTATATTTTTATATTCTATTTCAGATACTTTCTTTTGGTTAGAAGAGAATGAAAATATTTGTTGTAATGAATTTCTTGCTCCGGCAGAGGTCTTTATAGATCCAATACCATAATTTGAAGAAAGGATACGATGTGCTTCTTTTAGAATTCTTACCACTACATCTTCTGGAGCTTTCTCTGTAAATCTACTTACAATTTTTTCTTCTGTTTTAAGTGGTATGATTGATTCCCTAACATTAAGCCTACCCATTACCTTAGTGCCTTTGTATGTTTTAGAAACTGTTTTTTTAGGTACGCCATGCTTGTTAGCTTTACCTAATAAATTAAGCCACAAAAACGCAATCACTTTTCTGATTAATAATTGGAATTGATTATCGTTTTTCTGTATAGAACTTGACTTGGATAATCTTATATTATAGACTTCTTCTAGCATGTTATATAACTGTAAGTTACCAAAACGTGGTAGAATGATTATCTTATAATGCTGATTGTTATATTCAAATGTTGCTTCTCCAATATACCTTCCTGCATACCAAGAAGATGTTTTATAATTGAACTCAGCTATTGGAGAGTCATCTTCAAATCGGTTTTTTTTAGTTTTAAAATGAAAAACATTCTTTAACTCAGGTTTAGACAAAAAGTATTGAATTGCGTCTGCATGCCCTTCTTGATTTTGGAAAGGCGAACAATCATTTGCTCTTAAGGTGACCAAGGAATTATGCATTTAAATAAATCTTCTTCAGGTCTTTCAATATGGTTATTGCTTCTTCTGGTTCTATATTTCCTAAAAATGATACAATCATAGGTTCTAAAGAAATATTCCATAAAATTTCAATAGGTCCATCTTTCCTATAAATCTTGTTTTTAGGTTGTTGTAAACCTGTGTTGTCTTTATAACTTTTGTATATATCCACAATTTCGCCAAAGAAAGTGTGCCCTAATTGATATTCCTTGCCTAATTCTTGAATAGCTGATATTTTATCATTCAATGCTTTTGCGTTATTTAGGAAACGTTCTACTTCAGTATCAAAATTTAATTTAGTCTTTAAGCTAGTATTTTTTGAAGCTATAATTGATTTTAAAGTATGTCTATTAAAACCATAGAAGTACCAAAGAAACCTTCGTCTTAGAGCAAAATCAATTTGTTCTAAAGAAAAATCAATTTCATTCATCGTGCCTATAACATATAAATTACTTGGTATTGTTAATTCTATCCCTCCAATACTTACTTGCACACCTTTATCACGGTTTTCTAAAGCAGAAAAAACTTCACCAAAAAGCTTAGATAAATCTATTCTATTAATTTCATCTAAAATGAGTACATGAGGCATGTTCCCTTTGTCTTTTGATGCCTTTTCGCAAATTTCAAAAAGAGATCCAGGAGTTTTTATTGTGTTGCCATCTTTTAACTGGTAACCAACTACAAAATCCTCATAAGTGTAGTTAGGATGGAGCTGTAGGTGATGGATGTAATCACTAGCGTTGGGCACACCATGTTGAAGATAAGACTCTACATTAGCTCTATTTTTAAGATAGGCATCTCTAACTAATGCCTTAGATAATGTAAATGCACTATGGGTTTTACTTGTACCAGGTGGTCCATATAATACAATTGCCTTTTTATAGTGTAAACCTTGTAATTCTGTAAAATCATCTAAATCAGAGATGTTATTCCAGATTTTTCTTATTTCAAAGTGTTCATAAAAATCAAATTTTTCTTGAATAATTCCCTCAAGTTGTTCACGAATAATAAGAATTTTTTCATCCAAATTTAGCTCTTCAGAGTCTTTCTGTTCAGGAGTTAAAAGGCTATAAAAAGAGGCATAAATTCTACTCTTATGATTATTTGAAGGGATACGTTCATATTTTTCAGGAAAGCCTAAGTATAACAAAATATTTGTTTGAGCAAAGCTTCCGGTCTCCACTAAACTCTTATAATCTTCATCTGAAATAGGGTAATCAATTGATTCTTTTTGGTACTTGTTAAACAAACAAATAGCTTCAATGTGCTTCTTAATTTCAGGAACAGATCTACTGATTTCTCCAGATTTAATTTTAGAAAATAAGTACTGAATTAACCTAAGGTTAAATAGTATTTCGAAATATTTGTTGTTTGTATGCCATTGACCAGCACTGCCAAAACCTTCACGATAAAGCTCTTTGTTGATTTCATCATTATTAAGCCTTGTTGTTCTTTTTGTATATTCTAATTTCTTAGCGTTGCTAATATCGTAAACTGAATACGCCCATAACCATTCTATATGAGCAAATACTAGTCTTTCTTCAATAGAAGCTCCTTCAAATTGCTGGATTACTTTTTCGTCAAAGTTCTTTTTACTATCATCATAGTTTTCATTATATCTAGTGTTACATGCTTCTAAGGTGTTGTTAGAAAGTATATTTTTATGTTCCGTTAAAATGCTGTTTCCGTTTATTAAAAACTCTTGTATGAATAAATTAAAATATTCGTACAGTTTCTCTGCTTGTTCTCTTCTCATATCAACCTAATTTCACAAATTACCAACTCCAACATCATCCCTTGTTTCATTTACTTATAATTTCCTCATCACTAACATTTACAGGGTCAAACAAATCTGTTGGACTCTTTAAATAATAAGCTTTGTAACCGCCATTTTTACTGTTATCCTCCCAAAGCTCTTGCATAAGCGGACTCATACTATAGAAATCATTCATCCCATTACGCCAACTATTCCAAACTTCTTGATCTATGCGACCTCTCTTATACCAATAAAATTCCTCTGCACAGAGATTAAAATACTTTCTTATGGTAAGCGTGTTTATAGCTTCTTGGTCTTCACCATAAATGGGATTGTTTTCAGGTAATTCTGAGTCAATTAGCACTAATAGATTTGGAAGCAATTCTTCAAACTCATCACTAAACTTCGTATGCAGCTCCATTTGCATTTTGTCGTTTGTTATTTTTCTTGAATGCTTATGATGACGATACGTAAGACAGATAGCAACTACAGCAATTATGACTGGTCCTAAATCTTTTAATATCTCAACTATTTTTAAAAATATCTCCATTACACCAACCGCGTTTTACCAGTAAGCAACTCCTGCATCATCCCTTGTTTGATATGCTCGTATTTCTCTTTTTTAATGCTCATTAGTTACTTTTGGTTTTTATTGGTTGTTTATGGTTATAAATGTTCATCAGTGTTTATCGATGTTTATCAATGTTTATCAATGTTTATGGATTGTTATTTGTGGTTATTTGTGGTTATTTGTGGTTATTTTAAACTTCTCCATCTTCTTTAAGTTTTTTCATTCCTATTTCAATAGCTTTATTCATCAGTTCCATTCCTTTAATGAAGTTCTCCCCAATAGTATAATACGTAGCCTTTCCAACTCCTTCTTGTTGTAACTCCTTACTGTCAGTTAGTTTTTGTACTATCGTACGTACTTGCATTCTTGTAAGTCGCCCATCAAACAAATCGACAAAATCTTTCATTTTGGCCGTTTCAAACTTTTGTAAATGCTGCAAAATCAACATAAATGCTTGATTTTGATCCCAATCTGTTTTACTATATTTTCCTTTTTCATCTGAAAACTCGTAATAGGACTTAGAAAGAACATAATAGGTGCCACGAGTTTTGCCTTTCTTCTCGATTAGATTTCTTTTTAAAAGCTTGTGAATAACACTTTTTTCAAATGGAAATGTTTTGCTATTTTTTCTAACTTGATTAAGATGCATAACTTCTTGCACCGACAATTTTTCAGAATCACTTAGTTCTGATTGTACAGATTCAATGAAGAGAGCAAACGCTTTATCTTCTATTACAGCTGATAATTTTAAAACCACCGCAAAATCATCTGAGTTTGAGTAATCAGGTGCACTTTTACCTTCCTTTAAGGTCTGATAAAATATCTTGTCAACACCTTGTCCAGAACGCTCTACAACTCCTGTTTTTTGTAGCACATCAGTTAGTAATCTATTTCTAGGAGTACTAGGCGTTGTTAAAAGATTCTCCACAGTAACACCTAATGGCAATCTTCCAGGATTTGTGATGTCTAATCTAGACGGATACTGTTTAATCACGGTCTCGCTAGTTAACCTGTAATCTCTATGAGCAACAGCGTTATTAACGGCTTCCCTAATAACCTCGTCATTAAAATAGGGTATGTCAAAAATATATGGCCCATCTTGAACTGGAAATGTTCCGTTTCTGAGGTCTATGGTATTCCACAATCGATCTGCTTCCAAATAAAAAGGTCCTGTAAATGAAGTTCTCTTATCAAAAACAATCTTGCCTTCTTGATTTCTATACTCTAATTGAATAAGCGCTTGTGGTATATGTTTACGAATAATTTTTTCTTTGCCTAAAAGTATGATAGCTGCATTAGTCACTTTCTTCCCATCTACAAGCTCTAAATCTGATAATATCTGATGCTTATCTAATGTCAAGAACTGTGGATTTTGCTGCTTTTTTGAATACGCTTCTTTCATACGAAGGATTGCATCTTCATCTAAATCGGCAATTGTGACTCCATTACAAATCTTTTGAGAAAAATCTGGTTCTTGTTCTTGAACTATTTTTAAATACTGCGCATCAGACATAGGTTTGAGTTCTTCACCTACTCGCATTAAAGCAACATCTTCAAATTTATATACTTTACCTACTGGACGCGACGGAATTTGAAGTACCAATACTCGCTTACCGTCTTTATCAAAAAGTTCTTCAGTTACAACTCTAATTCCTGTATCGGTATAAATTTTACTTTCCAACTCACCCAATGAGCCCTTGCTTTGATTAGAACCTACAACCTCGTGAGGTAGACTTTCCTTAATGCCAAAAACTAAATAACCACCACACTCATTTGCAAAGGCAGTTACATAACCTAAAATGCAACGTCTTCTATCTTTAGGCACTAATTTAGTCCCACCATTATACGACACGCTACCACCTTTAGCCTGTTTAAACTCTACTTTATCTTCTGATTCCTTAAGGTGTAAAAGTTCTTGAATAGTCATAATTATATAAGTCTCGTTTTACCAGTAAGCAACTCCTGCATCATCCCTTGTTTGATATGCTCGTATTTCTCTTTTTTGGTGGCAAGCTCCTCCAATTCTTTATCCATATCTGAAAGAATTTGAGCGATGGCTTTTTGTTCTTTTATCGTTGATGGAAGTGGTAGTATATATAATTTTAATTGGTCCAAGTCTACTCCTGTTTGACCAGAGGAACGTTGAGAGAGTTTTTCTACAAAATCAAATAAAGTATCTTGTTTCAAAAAATGATAACCATATTCTTTATCAATTCCCTTTGGAATAGCCTTAAGTAAAGCAACATTATATGCACCTTCAATCCCTCGCAATATTTGAAAGATTGGAGGCCCATATCTACCAATCATAATGTCATTTGCAGAGCATTGTTTCTGGGCAAGGTTTAGAGGAATAAATGTTTTATAATTATCTTTTTTATAATCACGTATTTGTAGTAATCTTATATATCCTTTTTTTTCTCTAAAAACAAAAGTGCTCTTTGGAGGTTGCGAGCCTCCAGAAAAATCAAATACATCTTCAATTTTTACTACTTCCCAATCCCTAGGAATTAAACCAATCTCTGTTTCTTTATATCCTTTACCTTTTTCAAAGGTATTAAGTCTTATCCTACCAGTTAACAACTGTTGCATTGCTCCTTGTTTGATGGCTTTCTTTTTGGCGATGAGTGCGTCTAGACTGCTTATTAAATCATCTACATCACTTAATGCCGTGGCAATGGCTTTTTGTTCTGCTAGGGTTGGCGGCAGGTTTATCGGAAGGATTTTAGCAATTTTCCCAGTATAACTCTGTTGTTTAGAACCTTGGCAAAAATGAAAAGCCAAGACATCACCATACATTCTATAGAAATGATATAAATATCCTGTGTCTGCTTTACCTTCCAATGGAAATAATGCCATACAAGACTGGTTTGTGGTAGCTTCAACTCCAGTTATTGCACAGCTACCTCTAGTTCCTTTCGCTTCTAAGCCAGTAATAGCCATTAGAAATGTACCTGTTGGCAGAATCTTTAAATTAGTTTTTACAACAGCTTCTTTTGTGATTTTTTCAATAGTATCAGTTATGATGTTATAGTTCAATTCACCACTAGTTATCCAAGGAATATCACCTTTGTAATATTCGGAAATACCTCGGTAAGGAGTCATTCCACTACTAAATCCTGTTAAAACATCTTCAAATTTACAAGCAATCCACTCTGCAGGTATTTCTCCATAAAAAGTGCCCTGTAACCCTTTTTTCATTTCTAACTCCATACCAATCCCATTTTTGCTAGGTGGCTGGCTACTTTTTCTTCGGCAGTTGTGGCTTGCTCGCTAAGTTGTGGTAAGGCGTTTTCATATCGCTCTGCCAGTTCTTTTATGCGCCCAGTAAGGCGTTGTGAGATGCTGTCTATCTCGCTTTGTAAAACGGCACTTATAGATGCGAGCCATTTTTTATCTACTACTAGGGTGCGTACTTCGGCTTCGGTAAGGAGTCCGTATTGTTTTAGGGTAAGTTCGTCCAGGTCATTTTCGGCTGCCTTAATCTGTTTTTTGAGTGTGGCTTCTTTCGCGAAAGCTGTTGATAACTTAGTACCCAAATCGTAGGCTTCTTTTTCGCTTTTATCGCCTTTTATGCTTTTTAGGTACTTGGTGAGTGTGGTTTTGGTAATCGTGCCTTTATCATTAGTGGCATCGGCTAGTAATCCTTCTTCGGCAGCGTGCTCTTCGTTGTAACTCGTGATTTCGGCTTGCTTGGTTTCTAGCGTACTTATGAGATCATTTAAGGCTTGTTGCTCGTCCGCCAGATAGTTGTCTATTACCAGTTGCTTAGGGATCAAGTCACAGGTCCAGCCTTTATCTACCTCTTTGCCTTTGCTGTTTTTTTCTAGCACACGTTTGGTGGTGGCAACCCAGCCATCTTCGGCAAGTAGGTACACATCATCCTTCATCATATCGTTCCAGTAATCCATAAAATGCTGGTACATCGCATAGGGATTTACCAGTGGTTTACCGTTGTACTCGTGTAGGAGCGCTTCAGAGATGTGTTTTTCTAGTTTTTTGGGTGCGGTATGTTCATTGATACCTTGTAGGTCGTCATAGATCTTGGTCTTCCAACTATCAAAAACAAATGCCAGTTCATCACTATATGCCGTAAATTCTGGATGCTCGTAAATAGCACTTTTTATATCACTGGCAGCTACGTTTAATTGTGAGTAGCTTTCGCGAAAGCGAGAAAACAAATGAGATTTGAGCGTAGGATATACTTCCCAAAAGCGTTGCAAGCCGTCTATATCACAATCTGGAATACCACCGTTAAGATGCGCATTAAGGTCTTGAATATCTTCTGCCTCTTGGGTATCTATATAGCGTGGTATATTGAGGTTGTACTCGTTTTTTTCAATCTCATTAAAAGGGACAAAGCGCGCATACTTTTCTACCTGGGTCTGTGTGTTAAACACATCTACGATCTGGTGAATGTCTTGCTCGCGTAGTCGGTTTTTGTTTCCATCTTTTATAAAGCCCTTGCTGGCATCCATCATAAAGATGCCCTCGCGGCTGTCTGTATCTTCCTTATCAATCACGATGATACAGGCAGGGATACCGGTACCGTAAAATAAGTTGGCAGGCAAACCTATCACACCTTTAATCAGCTTGCGTTCTATAATGTTTTGTCTAATGGCAGCCTCTGCATTCCCTCTAAAGAGGACACCGTGCGGCAAAATAATAGCGCCTTTACCAGTGCTTTTAAGCGATGCGATAATGTGCAATAAAAAGGCATAATCCCCATTTTTATCTGGTGGCACGCCATAACCTCTAAAACGGTTGTACTCATCATCTAACGGTACTATGCCACTATCCCAGTTTTTAATAGAAAATGGTGGATTTGCCACCACAAAGTCAAAACGTTTTAATTTTCCGTTTTCATCTTTAAACTGTGGTGATGCAATGGTGTTTTTACCAGCGATAGACGCTTCTGGATAACCGTGCAGCCACATATTCATAATGGCAAGACCTTTGGTCGCTACGTCTTTTTCTTGACCATAAAGTGTTAAGCCATTAGGCGCTTCGCCAGCTACTTTTAATAATAGCGAACCAGAACCACAAGTTGGGTCATACGCACTATACGATGGCTTGTCTGCTTTATGTACGTCTATCACTTTAGAAAGAATACGAGATACCTCGGCAGGTGTATAAAATTGCCCTTTACTTTTACCGGATTCGGTTGCAAAATGACGCATTAAAAACTCGTAGGCATCACCTAGAACATCATCATCTTCGGCACGGTTGTTCTTAAAGTTAAGTGCTGGGTTTTCAAAAATGGCAATAAGCTTAGAAAGTAATTCTACTTTCTCTTTACCACTACCTAGTTTTTCATCATCATTAAAATCTACTATCTCTAGCGAACCTTCTAGTCCGTTTGAGGCAAATAGCGGTCGTAATATTTCTTTATTGATACGGTCACCTATGTCTGGTTGCCCTTTAAGCGCTACCATATCGTCAAAAGAAGCACCTTGTGGTACTTCTATCAAACTCATTGCATCGCCCGTATATTTATCACTCACATACTTTACAAAAAGCATAGTAAGTACGTAGTCTTTATATTGTGAGGCGTCCATACCGCCTGCGCCTCTAAGTTTATCACAGCTTTCCCAAAGGGATGAGTAGAGTTCTGATTTTTTTATTGCCATTTGTGGGTTTGTACTAATTAATTAATAATGGTCACAGTGTGTGCTGTAAAGTGCAATGAATTCCTTAAAAGAGTTTTATTTTCTTTACTGTAATTCTTTATTAAAATTACTTTGTTGGAGTATACTTACGTTTTGCTTCATCATCAACCTTAAGTTTGCTATAGGTTGCGATATAACTCCGTCAGAAAAATCGAGTATACGACCTGGTAATTTATTATCCGGTGATTTGAAGTCTATGGCTGTTTTATGGATTACTTTTTGATCAATATTTTCTATTTGATCGCGGTAAGTTTTTTTACCAATATAACTAGCTAGGTACTTAGATTTATCAACTACTGTTTTTGATTTTTCAATCAAGTCACTATGTTTATCAATTTGCGCTTTAAAGCCTTCTGTTACTTTAGATAAAAAATTTGTTGTATTTTCAGTCGCTTCAATTCCCTTTTTGAGTGTTCGTAATTTATTAACAACAGTCCCTACTTTAGCCGCTATTGCCCCAACAGGAATTATTGATGCTACAGCTAAGGCGAGAGAAAGGTTATCTTTTTGGGCCTGTCGTTTAACCCTATCTTTCTCATCAAAAATAAGTTCTTCCATTTTTATGACCACTTCTTCAGCTAGAATGAACGGTTTTGTTTCGTAATAGTCTGCTAAAACAAGTGTTGGATTTTTACTAATATATTTTTCATTTAAAACACTCAGTTCACCAATAGTTTCATAAAAAACTTGATTAACTCTCAACTCGTCAATTAATAATGAGTCTAATGCTCTTTGTTTAAAAATATCAATCTCAAATTTTGATTCATCTAAAGATAATGTACTTACTGGTTGTAATTCAATATTCACTAAAGTTTGCTCGTATCTTACAAGTTGACCTTCTATTACATTAGGTAATAAATCTTGCAACTCCTTTTTACCTTTTTCAATTATCGCCAAAGCTTCATTTTGATAAGAATTGGCAGACATAATATATTCTTTATTAGTTTCTTTGGTAGAGGCACCAACAGTTTTTAAAGAATTTAAATTAGCGTCGTCATTTTTACAACCTATAAAAGTTGAACATGCTATTAAGATATAAATTATTTTATTCATTATTCTATCGTTTTTCCTAGATTGATTAGGTTTACTACCTCTCTATCACCTACCTCTTTACTAAACTCAAAAAACACCATTTCGTCTTCTTCATAAAACTCTGGATTCACTTCTGACTGAAATATTTCTTTTTTCAATATTCCAAAATCATCAAAAATTAAATCATACATAGATTCCTCACCAATACCTGAGCTTATTCGTCTTACTCCTTTGCATTTTATTTCGCTATTTAAATATTGAAGGTCATAAATAAAATGAAAATCTTCAGTTTCGTAGAAGTATTTATAAGTCCCAAAATCATCAACCATTTCGTGGTTCTTTCTTTCCACGTCTTTAGAATCTGTAACTATACTATTTATAATTTTATAAAAATTGCCATCTAAGTTTTGTGTTTGTGGTGGATTAGATTCAAACCACTTGCGAACTGCGTTATACTCTGGATATTTATTCCCATAAAACGAGTAATAATCAGCAAGTTTTTTTCGTTCAACAGAGTCAGATTTAGCACTTCTATCTTCAAAATATTTAATCGGCTGTTTAATCAACGTACTATCTAGATAGTCAGCACTAGAACTTATAGCGTCTTTAGATTTGTTATAGGCATTTTTTGTTTCATTACAGGAACTGCAAATTATTAATAGAATTAGAATGATTGGTAACCTCATGTGATAGTTATTTTTGTTATATTATACAAGATCAAATAAAATAAAACCCTAAAACACACTTATCCAATGATATAGGAAAAAGCATGTTTTAGGGGATTGTGAAGATAAGAATTTATAGTACAAATTCATTTTCATAAAAATAAAATCCTACAGTGTATTAATCTAAATCTGGCGCGCAAGGCGAGTTATCACCATAGGGTTCTATATATTTCCAGAACGCTTTTCCTGCGCTGTTTAAATAATTCATGGAGTAGTTATACTTTGTATTAGACCCTACTCGATACAAATACTCACTACAGCCATAGGAATATTTACTCTTAAAACAAACTACGGCATAATATACCGTGCTGTAATCTATAGTGGCTTCATAAAAAGTAACCTTAGACACGGCAGTGCTCAAAGAACTGGTATAGGTAGAACCATAATAATTCTCATCTAGATAATCTATTTGTTCCTGACAGGTTTGAGAAAAAACCATGCTTGTTAAAAACAATAATGTAATGATGGTGAATAGGGTTTTCATGTGGTTTATTTAAAACAGTCTTAAGTTCTATAAAAAACAAACCTAAATCTATCTCTTATCATTCCTTTACGGTATCCCGTAACGTAGAGTTGATTTGTTATAAATATCTTTGTGCGGTTCTTATTTTAGTGGTTTTACTATTTGAGATCGATATATTTTTTTTAATTCCGCTTTCGCAAAAGCGAGATCAACAACCCACTTAACACCTATTTTATAATGAGTTTAAAGCATCTGTTCCTATTACTGTTTTTCTTATTAAGCATGCCTAACTTAGTGAGTGCACAGGAAGAGATCACTCTAGTTTCATGGAATATCAGAGATTTTGGTAAAACAAAGTCGGCTGAAGAAATAGAACAGATAGGTGATATTTTAAAGGAATATGATGTGATTGCGCTGCAAGAAGTGGTGTCTGGTTATGGCGGCTCGCAAGCGGTGGCTAGACTGGCAGATTACCTAAATAGGACGGGAAGCAAGTGGGATTATTCTATAAGTAATCCTACTAAAAGTCCTAAGTACAAAACGGAGAAGTATGCCTTTTTATGGAAAACGAGTAAGGTGAAAGTTATAGAAAAGGCAAAACTAATTACTGACCTAGATGAATGTGTTTATAGAGAACCGTATCAAGTAAAATTGGAGTCTAAGAAGGGCTCGAAGGGTTCTTTTACTTTGCTTAATTATCACTCTAGAAAACATAGTGAGCAACCTGAAATAGAGGTGAGTTGTATAAACGATTATATGATAAATCATAAGGACGAGAATATAATCCTTGCTGGTGATTTTAATTTAACGATAGATCACAATGTATTTGATAAAATAAAGAACGATTCTTATAAAGCATGTTTAAATGGAAATAGAACGACCTTAAAACGATTGTGTAAAGACGGTAATTATTTGAATCATGCTATAGATAATATTATCTACAACGCTGCAAAAAATGAGTTGATGGATTGCGGTACGATAGACTTTGTCAAAGAGTGTGGTCAACTAGAATCCATGAGAATGCTGTCTGATCATTTACCGGTTTATATGAGGTTTAAAAGCAATTGAATTATCCAAATCGTATACCTATAAAAAACTCATTTCTTATCGGTAAATAGAAACATGATTATTTAAATAACTAATGGTCACTCTATATCGTAAGAATCTCTACAAGAACACAATTGATTACATGATGTATTAATAATACAATCTAAAATCGAGCAATTTACTAAGCTGATGATGTTTATAGAACAGACGTTCTACGACTTGTTTTAAATCGTCGTTTTCATAGAATAGACTGAAGAATACACGGTCGATGGTAAAGGCGCTAGTCATGTGAGGTGAAGGAACTCCATAACCAGAAATGGCGCGAGCACCTGTAACGTCTAGAAAATACTGAGATTCATCTGCAGTGAGATCGAGTACTTTTTTATTTGCTATATGAATCAGCTTTCCTTCCATTTTACCTTCAAAAAGCTCTGCTATTTCTTCTATGCTGTAGTAATAACCGTTTATTAATATATTGTTAGCTTCTCCTGGTAGGACCAGATAAATGATCTCGTAATCTTTAAAATTATGATCTTCATGAAGCAAGTGATTGATACTTTCTTCTAGATCTTCTATGGTATCGCAGGCCTTATAAATACTATTGATATTTTGATTTAACGTCATATCTTCTAGAATGGTAAGCACCTCTGTCGTCTCAGTCAAAGTAGCGTCTGGAACGACCTCTAGACAATAAATGAAATTTTCTATATCGGTTATGGGTACTTCTAATTCATTCATGGTCTGGGATTCTTTTTTTACTATACAGCTTCTTTAAGTCGACTATGCCTTCATAGCCTTGCAAATTATTGCTTTTTATTTTTAGAATACAAAATGATGTGCATGTTCTTCTAATCACTGTTTCCATTTATCTTTTACTAATTCATAAATATGTATGAAAATTTATCAAAGTAGAAACATCGGTTTTTACCTCACTTTTTTAAATCAATCGTTTCAAAACCGATTTAGTTATCATTTGTTTTAAAACTAAAGAACAATAGTATTAATGTGTCGCATGAAGTAAGTAGTCTCAAATAAAGCTAGACAGATTTAAAAGGTTTTATCTAATATTGAATTGATATACAAAGAAGTATTGCGTCTAAGGGTGATCTTAATGTGATAAATTTTGAGTAAATTTTACCTTTCTTAAAAAGCAACCAACCTCGTTATGATTACTATAAGTTTATACCGAACATACCTATATTCCGTATTTATGGTTATGATAAGACATTTGAATTTTTATTCAAGATCAGGCTCCTATATGCTTAGTTTAAAATATAATTTGAAAAACTTTATATAATGGAGCATTGGTATCTACCCATAACTATCATACCAGGAATAGGTCTTTTGATTCTATCGACATCTAATTTAATGGTCGCGCTTAGTGATGAGTTGGACAAATTAATAACTAATTGTAAGGACGATAATTTAATAAGTCGCAAACTGAGACAGTTAAAATTATTGAATAGAGCTATGATTTACTTTTATATAGCGGTCTTCTTATTACTCATTTCAGGAGTGATTGCTGGTATAAATCAAAGCTATAAAATAGCAACCTATTTAGGAGTTTGTGCGATTGCTGTAGCAACGTTTGGGCTTGTATCATTGATTATATATTCAACTAGATCTGTGAATATTCATCAAAATCAATTTAAAAATAGATCTAATTAAATCAACTTAATTATGGATAATAAAAAGTGGTATAAAGTTTTAGATAATAGAAATACCTTGCCGGAAGGACGTGTACAAACCGTAACTGCTGGTCATCAAGGTATTTGTTTAACACATTATGATGGTAAATTTTCAGCGCTAGATAACGCCTGTCCACATCAAGGCGGTCCTCTAGGAGAAGGTTCTATAGAAAACGGTATGCTGCGATGTCCGTGGCACGGTTGGGATTTTGACCCTTGCAATGGTCAGTCGCCAGGTGGTCATGATGATAGTATTATCACCTTTGAAGTAAAAGAAGAAGGCGACGCCATTTATGTTGCCATACCAGAAGAAGAGTCTCACAAAGACACGATATCTGACGTGATGATAGAAACCATGGTAAACTGGGGCATAGACACCGTTTTTGGAATGGTAGGACATAGTAATCTTGCTGTGGCAGATGCTATGCGCCGACAAGAAGAGAAAGGAAAACTACAGTTTTTTGGGATAAGACATGAAGGCGCCGCAGCGTTTGCAGCATCTGGTTATGCAAAATTAACTGGAAAACCTGCTGCATGTTTTGGGATAGCTGGTCCTGGTGCAACCAATATGTTTACAGGAATGTGGGATGCCAAAGTAGATCGAGCACCTATGCTAGCCCTTTCTGGACAAGTAAATACACAAGTAGTAGGAACAGGAGCTTTTCAAGAAGTGGATCTCGTTAAGGCTTTTGACAGCGTTACACAATTTAATCATGCGGTTCATTTAAACTCTAATCATAGTGAGTTAATGTCTCAAGCTGTAAAAACTGCGTTGATCAAAAGAGATGTGGTGCACTTAACCTTTCCTGATGAAGTAGCCTTTACTGAAAAGCCAGAACATGCCGTAGCGCAAACACCAGAAAATAGAATTACCCCTTTTAATATATCGCCTCCCAAGGAAATGGTAGAAAAGGCGGTTAACTTACTTAAGAAAGCAAAAAGACCTGTAATTATAGTAGGCCATGGAGCACGTTTTGAGATGGATGCTATTACCGCTTTCGCGAAAGCGTTAAACTGTCCAGTCATAACCACGTTTAAAGCAAAAGGATTAATAGCAGACAGTCATCCATTAGGTTGTGGTGTGCTAGGAAGAAGCGGTACTCCTATCGCATCTTGGTTTATGAATGAATGTGATCTAATGCTCGTGTTAGGCGCATCGTTCTCTAACCATACTGGAATAACACCTAAGAAACCTATTATCCAGGTAGATTACGATCCTATGGCATTGAGTAAACACCATAAGGTAGATGTGGCATTATGGGGAGAGATTTCTGAAACGCTTCATATTATTACTACTCAAACTAAAGATAAAACCGCTGCCATAGATCAGACCGAAGAAATTAAAGAACGATGGAAACTGTGGAGAGAAGAAAAAGAAAGTCGCTTAAAGGACTGTGGTAATGGGTTGAGCTCTATTTCTGTATTTAACGCAATGAATAAAGTTACTCCAGATAACGCTGTTATAGCGGTAGATGTAGGGAACAACACCTACTCTTTTGGAAGGTATTTTGAACCGACAAATCAAGCCGTATTAATGTCTGGATATTTAGGCTCTATAGGTTTTGCTTTACCAGCAGCTATGGGAGCATGGGCTGCCCAAGGTGATAAAAGACCTATATGGTCTGTGTCCGGTGATGCTGGTCTAGGACAGTACCTAGCCGAAATAAATACACTAGTCAAGTACAATATGAATATTAAACACGTCGTGCTTAATAATTCTGAACTAGGAAAAATATCTAAAGAACAACGTGCTGCCGAGGTAGATGTATGGCAAACATCGCTCTCTAACCCAAGCTTTGCAAAGTATGCAGAGAATTGCGGCGCTCTAGGAATACGTGTAGAAAAGTTAGAAGATCTAGTTCCAGCAATGGAAAAACTACGTGATCATGATGGTCCTGCACTACTAGAAATTATTACAGATGTAAATTTGATTTAAATCTTTGATAAAATGGCAACTACGAGAGTTGTTGCCATTTTTAAATAAATTTTAAAAATTACGACAGCATCTAAAGTTTTAAAAGTTGCTACGTTAATTAAAGAAAGAATAAAATAATTATGATTAAGAAGATGAAATTGAGTTTCGGCTTTATATTATTACTATGTTTTAGTACCGCTCTAAATGCACAAGATTTATCAAGCCTTTTTGGGCAACTAGATGAATCTGTAGTAACAATAGAGGTTGTTGAATATAAGGTACAAAATCAGCAAGTAACTAGTTCAGGTGGTTTAGGATCTGGTGTTATTATAAGTAAGGAAGGTTTAATTCTTACGGCTGCACACGTGGTGGAGTCTGCAAACGAGATCTCTGTTAAACTTCAAAATGGAATAGCCTTCTCGGCAGATGTGATATCCAGCTCTAAAGCCGCAGATGTAGCTTTACTTAAACTAAGAACGATTCCTACTGGTTTACAACCTGCTGTAATAGGAGATTCTAATAAATCAAAGGTAGGAGAACAAATACTTGTTATAGGTGCACCTCGTGGACTTGAGCATTCTTTATCTGTAGGTCACATAAGTAGAAAAGTCGATAAAAACATGATAGCAAATGGAGAAATGGCTGGATTTATACAGACAGATGCTTCTATAAATCAAGGTAACTCTGGCGGGCCTATGTTTAATGTAAAAGGTGAAGTTATAGGTGTGGTAAGCTTTATTCTTACTAATAGTGGTGGCTTTGAAGGTCTAGGGTTTGCCGTAGATACAAATACGATCAAAAAAGTACTGTTTGATGTAAATAGTTTTTGGACTGGTTTTGATGGATTATTTTTAAACGAAGGACTAGCAGGCATATTTAATACTCCACAGAAATCTGGTGTATTGATACAACGTGTTCTTCCTAATTCATTTGCTGACAAAATAGGATTGAAACCAGGTGTTATACAAGCTGAAATTTTAGGTCAAAAACTATGGTTAGGTGGTGATATTATTTTGAGTATTCAAGGTTTAAGTTGCAACAGTCCTCATGATCTAGGTTCTATTAAAAAACAAATAGAAAGTCTCAATGAAGGTGATAAAGTACTTATTAAAGTTTTGAGAAAAGGAAAAGTACTGACTCTAGAAGCTAACTTTTAGTAGTCTTATGAAATTACTATCTATAATTAACTGGAACACGATAACGAGCAACAAGTATTTGATTGCTCTAGTTGCTGCATTCAACTTTTTATTGACTCCTATTCATGTAGCAATAAGTAGCCTTACACCTGGTTATGTTATAGTAATTAATTATACATTAGTCATATTGAGCAGTTCATTACTGGCCTCTAAAAAAAGTGCTAAATTAGTTACCTATGTGATAGGTATATTAACTTTACTAGCTATATGGTTAGAACTATCTAACCAGAATTCTGATCCTATATTAATATATAGATTAACGACTTCACTCCTACTTTTTTCTTGTTTTGGTGTTATATTAATCAGACAGCTATTAAAAATAAAGAAGGTAAACCTACAGTTTATCTTAGGGCCATTATTGGGGTTTCTTTATCTGGGAATAATAGGAGGTATTTTTTTTGAATCCATACATTTAATAGATCCTAATTCATTTGAATTAATAAAGGGGTACTCTGGTTTTAGTTTTTACTATTTTAGTTTCATCAGTATAACAACAGTAGGTTATGGTGATATTACTCCAATTAGTGCACCTGCACAATCGCTTACCTTAGTGATGAATATTATAGGTCAGTTTTATCTCGCTATAGTGATAGCCGTATTTGTAGGGAAATATATTAATACTAAATAAAAATAAAATGTTCGAGTCATTCAGTATCGTATTTACTATTGCAGCATTTTTTAGCTACATTAATTATAAGTGGTTAAAATTACCTACTACCATAGGTTTAATGATTTTAAGCTTGCTACTCATTATACCTATCACTTTAAGTAAGTCTATCTTTCCTGAGTTTTATAAATTCTTTTGTGACATCATTGTTAATGCAGATTTTAAAACACTTTTATTAGATGGTATATTGAGTTTCTTATTATTTGCAGGAGCGCTGCATGTTAACCTTGCCGCACTAGCCAAAGAAAAGAAATCAATCATCTTATTTGCAACTCTAGGAGTTCTTATATCTACCGTTATAGTAGGTACTTTAACTTATTTTGCAGCACAACTATTTGATTTAGATTTACCTTTTATACATGCACTTCTTTTTGGAGCTTTAATATCACCTACTGATCCTATCGCTGTTATGGCTATTTTAAAGAAAGCTAATATTGCCGAAAGTCTAGGAATTAAAATAGAAGGAGAGTCGCTTTTTAATGATGGTATAGGCGTGGTTGTTTTCTCAGGAATACTCATAATAGCATCTGTTACTGGAGAATTTAATAGTACCGAAATAGGAACTGAAATAGGCATTCTATTTTTAGAAGAAGCTGTAGGCGGCATACTTTATGGATTATTGATAGGTTTTATAGGCTTAAAATGTATGCAGTCCTTAAATGATAACCCACAACTTGCCGTAATGATGAGTCTTGCTGTAGTAATGGGTGGAACAGCAGGAGCCTTCTTAATGCATACCTCTGCTCCACTAGCTATGGTAGTCGCAGGATTATTAATCGGTAACAAAATCCATGTTAGTGAAAATAAAAGTGAAGTACAAATAGCTATCAATTCATTTTGGGCCATCCTAGACGACGTTTTTAACGGTATTCTATTTGTACTAATAGGTCTTGCCATTCACTTATTAGATTTTACTAGCAGTTATGTCTACCTAGGTGTAATAACAATTATCATTGTGTTGTTAGCAAGATTTATTTCTGTATTCTTACCTTATTCTTTACTTAAACATGAAGAAGATAAACCTATTAAAACCATTGCTATATTGACCTGGGGTGGTTTACGTGGTGGTATTTCTATAGCACTAGCATTAAGTTTAAGTGATGAGTATTCTGGGAACCTTATTTTGCATATTACCTATATTATCGTCATTTTTTCAATTATAATACAAGGATTAAGTATAGGTACCGTTGCTCAAAAATTATATAAGAAGGGATAGAAGGAAATTCACGTACTATAATTAACGAGGTTGTGGAGGTAAAAACATCTGGAATTTTCCTATTTACTAAATACAAGGTTATAGTTTCTGGTCAAGTAATTGAATTTACCGAATAATACAGACCACCCAATTCATTTATAAAAGCACCCAATCAATGGGTGCTTTTTTATTTCCTTTTTATTCTACACAAATATGTGTATCAATCATGTAGCCTGAAATAGGTTTAAGGGTTTTACCTGTCTCTGGATGCAGCCCTAAATCTGTAAAGTACTCTAACTGTTTATCACCATTCTTTCCATACCAGACTAGAACGCTACCATCTGGATGAAAGAAATCGGTGAGGCAGGTTACTTTTATTTTCCTGAATGATAAAATGCGATCTTCTTTATATAATTTTAATTGTTTTATGTCATATTTCTTGGCGTCAAAATCCACTTCAGTATAGCGGTCTTCTTTCCAGACCATCCATCGCTGTCTGGTCGTATAATTATATAGCCAGAATAAAAGAATACACATTACACCTATCAAAACGTAAAATCTATAGTTTCTTAAAATAGACTTTTTAGGCAATTTCTCTACAGCCGATTTTACTACAGTAGATTCTATTATAATAGGTCCATCCACTTCTAGTGTATCATTTCTATTTACAAAATCCTGATAATTTTCATATCCTAAATAATGACATAAACCTGTAATAACATCCACTTGTTTGATTCTTATATCTCCTGCGTCGTGCTCTAGTTTTTGTGCTGCACTTCTATAATCTCTCAGGCTACGTTCACCTAAATTAAAGTCCATCTTTTCGTCTAAATAGCTAGATATTTCTGTCGCTTTTTCAGTAAGAGAAGGCTTAATTATACCTTTATTTTTGATTTCTTGTTCCGCTTTCGCGAAAGCGTGCATTATTAAAATTTTATTCATACTACTGATTAACAGATTATTAAATCAAGGAAAGTTATTGGAAAAAGATTTCCTGAATATTTCCAAACAGCTTCCCACGCTCTTCCTATGGGACAGAAACAATAGACTTTTATTTGTCCCAGAATTAATGACCGCCTTACTCGCAATAGGGCTTGCGATAATCAATTCTAACATGGAGTTGCCAGGTAATTGAGATGACCATTTGGGAAGTAATTATCTCTTTTACTCGTGCCAGTTCCTACTTCCCTAAGAAGAACAAACTCTTCTAAATAAAGCAAGTGTTGCTATAAAAAATATTCTGAGAAAATCTCGGACAGCCACACCTATGCCCAATTTTAAACACTCCAAATATGAAAAAATTATTATTAATAGTCCTTACGGTATCCCTCAATCTGGCATTATTTTCTTGTACTCCAGATAAAATTATAGAAGAAACTACAGAGGTACAAGCCTGTTGTGATGACGAAGGAACTATAGAGTTACCACCGCCACCACCACCAGCAGATGAGTCTGAAGATTAATCGCTAGTTGTAAAATTTGTTATTACATTAGAGGAATGAAACTAACCTTTACTTCATTCCTCTTTTTATTTTTCACCTATCTCATAACAAACTCGTTACATGCACAGAGTACAGATTCTACACAATACTATGTGAGACTAATTAAGAATCCTAAACAGAGTAACGATCTTGCTAGGGCTTATAAATATTTTTCTAAACAAAAAATTAAACATTATAAGGCTGGATTATTTCTAAAAGAAATATACGACAATCAAAATCTTGCTGAAATTCAAAAAGAACTAGGTTTAATCTATGAGAGTGAACGGTTAAATGTAGAAACCTTAAGATTGATAGATCGATTAGAAAAAAAGACGCCCTGGACGGACCATTGTTATTTAAAAACTATTAATGAGTTAGGAATACTCTATAGAGAAAAGAAGGATTATACAGAGGCTTTATCTTTTTATGACGAGGCATTAAATAAGGTTAAACTACCTAAAAATATTTCTACTCTCTTAAATAATAAAGGACGCACTTATGAATCTCTAGAACAACTGGAAAAGGCAAAAGGTTTTTATGAAAAGGCTTATGATATAGCCATAGAGGTTAATGATTCTAGCAAAATAGCAAGATCACTAAGTAATCTAAGTTATGTAAAATCAAAATTAAATATTCCTGGTGCCGAAGAGGGATTACTAGAGGCACTTAATATAAGGCGTAAAGGGAAAAACAGTAACGCATTAGGTTCTAGTTATACGCATTTAACTAAATATTATTTGAGTAAAAAAGATACCTTGAATATGTCCAAATATTCAGATCTTTTTTTAAACATGGCTTATAAAAATGGAGCTATACGACAGTTAGAAAGTGCTTTACGTTTAAAAATACAAATAGGAGACTCTAATAATGCAAAAGAATATTTGCGTTTAAGCGATAGCCTAATTACCATAAACAAGACAAAACTCAACAATTTTAATCACTACGTTTATCAATACAATAAGAAAGAGAAAGATCTACAAGACAGTAAATTAAAAAATGAGAGATTGATCTATCTCTTATTATTTATAGCATTAGGAGCTGTTTCTATCTATTTTATCTTAAAGTATAAACACAGGAAGGAAAAATTCCAAGAAATATATAATACAGAAACACGCATCTCGAGAAAAATCCATGATGAAGTTGCAAATGATGTTTACCATGTAATGACCCAATTACAAGATTCTCCAGAAACTAACAAAACTTTACTAGACCATTTAGAAGATATTTATAAGCGTACTAGAGATATTTCTAGAGAGAATAGCTCTATAGATCTTAATATTAACTTTAAAGATTTAATAAGCGATCTTTTATTAAGTTATAAAACTGAGAGGATTAATGTCCTATCCATGGGAATACAACAAATTAACTGGCAACACTTAAATAATTTACAAAAGTCTACTATTTATAGGGTATTACAAGAATTACTGACCAATACAAATAAACATAGTCAGGCCTCTATTATTGTGATAAACTTCAGCTATACTGGTAAATCTATTGTTATTAATTATAAGGATAATGGTATAGGAACAGAATTAATTAAAGGAAATGGATTGCAGAATACGGAAAACCGTATTCATTCCATAAATGGATCTATTACTTTTGAATCTGAAACAGAAAAAGGGTTCAAAGCAATAATAACTATTTAGAATATGTTTAAGAAAGTATTAATTTCAGATGACTTTGGTAGTATCAATAAAGGTGTCCTGACAGTTTTAAATCAGGCAGGTATTAAAAATGTAAAACAAGTGCAATACTGTGACGATGCTTATCTAGAAATAAAAAGTGCTATCAAGAATAATGTTCCTTATGATTTATTTATAACAGATCTTAATTTTAAAACAGACCATCGTGCTCAAAAATACGGCTCTGGAGAGGCTATTACAGAGCAATTAAGAAAAGAATACCCTACTCTGAAGATGATTACTTACTCTGTTGAAGACCGATTACAAAAGGTACGTCACCTTATCAATAATATAGAAGTTAATGCATTTGTATGTAAGGGTAGAAATGGATTGCTAGATTTATCAAAAGCTATCGATAGTGTTTATAAAAACGAGCTTTTCTTATCTGATCAGGTTAAGCAAGCATTACATTCTAGAAACGAACTAGAAATAGTGGACTATGATATTCACCTGCTTACACAACTATCTCTAGGACATTCTAAAGACGCTATAAGTAATTATTTTAAGGAGAATGGAATAGCTCCTAATAGTCTTAGCTCAATAGAAAAAAGACAAGGTAAATTACTTATTCAATTTAGAGCTAGCAATGCTATACACTTGATAAGTATTGTTAAAGATCTAGGTTTGATATAATATCACACCTAGTGTCTTTCTTAAATAAATTAGAAATGATTGAAACGAAATCAATTCAATGAAGTCGTACTAAGTATTTAAATTAAAGATAATTTATTTTTAATCAGGAATATTACTTACAAAGTGTTTAAAATAAACTTGATAGTAGAGTTTTTTCTGATAGGACTTACTACCAGAAGATCGTTTTTTCTTAATTTTTTCTACACCTATGTAAGTTGCTATGGCAATAGCAAATAGTATAGCAATAATTAAAATTAAATACGCATCCATATAAAAGTAAACTGGCAGATCTAAAAAACTCTAAAGTTGTAGATCTTTATAGTTTGCAAATTAAAACCCTAGTCTTTAAAACATTAATCCTGTAGGTATAAGTTTACCGTTATTCGTTAAGTCGCCAGGAATATAGGATTATAAACAGAAGAACGAGATTTTTTTTGAAAAGATTCTCTTCAAGCCTGCACAGATATCAAAACCCTATATAATCTAAAATACTGTTTGGACGTTATTATTTAGCTCTTATTTAATAAGGCCTCTTAATGTAGTTTAAAGAAAAATAAGAATTTAAATGACTAAATGAGGGATACCGTAAAAATATATCAAATCGTACCTTTATGTTTGTACCGTTAGATTAATCAGAAGATTAATTTATATTAAGGGGAAGTTAAAGCACATACTTTTAAAGTATGTGCTTTTTTATTTTGAGAAAGATTGTTTCTTATAATAAACCACCAAATAAAACGTGACATGCTACAAAAGCAATAACAGATAGGATAATACCTATTAAAAACACATGAAAAGAATGTCTTAATAATTTGAATTTATGATTCATGGTTTTACCTAAATGAAAAGTATCTTTTGCAATGGTTTTATATAACTCATCACCTTCATTCATTAAAGAAGTGATTTCATTTACATAATCATCTTCTTCCATATTCTGAAAATTACCATAGAACATCAAATTTCTAGATTTTTCATTTCCATGAACTAATTCTGGACGCGTTGCAAAAATTGCAAAGGTTATAGAAGCTAGATTAGTAAGTAACATCATAATCACAGGATAAATAAGGTGAGGATCATTTTTAAGCTGTCCCATTACCGTACCTAGAATTAATGATAAAATCAAAGCATTAATAGAAATCAAGATGTTAGATTTTTTATCTATCATCGAGTTTAACGTGTATTGATTTTTAGAAAGTAGTCTAAATAAAGTCTCTACACCACGTTCAGATCTAGGCTCTAATTTAGCTAGTTTTTTCTTGAGCGCTTTTAACTTCTCTTTATCCACATTTAATTCGGTCATTAAATATTTCTCTTCTTCTTTTCTTATCTGTTTATCACTCATGAGATGTTGTTATCTATCTTATGTATTAAGATCCTAAAAATACCTGAATAGCTTCTTTGAAAAATGTAGTCGCCTGACTAGCAGTCTCACCTGCAGCAGGTAAAATAGCACCTTTAAATCCTTCTTTACTCCATTTTCCTCTAGATAAATCAGTATAACTTGCTGTTTCCATTTGTCCGTTGTTATTATAACCACTAATATAGAAATAATGAACTGGGCTTACCGTATCAGGTATAGCTAGACCAAAACCTATGGATATATCACTATCTGGAAACTTAGTATAAATACCAGAATCAAAATGATGTGGCCACACTCTTATACTCGTATTCAGATTAAAGTCTGCGTTTATTTGCTCTAGGCTTAATTGAATTTGTGTTCTTAAGTTTTTTAAATCTACTAATTCTTTAGGATCTTCTAACTTAAACGTGAATGAGCTATCTATTTTATAAGGTAAATCATAATGTAGGTTATAAGAATACGTTTTATTTAATGCCTTTTGAGCCGTCTCTGTAATCCATTTTAAAACATCTTCATGTGTAGACCCATCGAGATTATAAACGATAGAGCTCGATTTTGATTTCCATTCTAGTGAGAAATCTACGTAATTTAAAAACAATTGGTCTCCATGGTCTGATAAAAGATGTGTTTCTAAACTACCTCTTTCTATATCAAAACCTAGATTAGTATGACTATCATCTGCTTTTTTTTCTAAGAAACTTATTCCTGCAGCTGCTAGATATTGAGCAGCTAGATGCATTTGCTTTTTCATTATTTTATTTTTTAAATTCCAGCGTAATTAATACCTGTTAATAAGTGCATATCTCTATCAAATGTAGATAGGTCTTCTTGATTAAACTTTGTTATATCATCATATCCACACGCTCTCGCTACAACTTTAATAAGGTTATTTGTTGCGTCAAAGTAGTTTTGCAATTGCTTTGCAGAGCTGTCAATAATTAAACGACTACGCAAAGATTCTTTTTGAGTTGCAATACCTACTGGACAGTTATTACTACCACAAGCACGCATTCCTAAACAACCTATAGCTTGTAATGCCGAGTTAGATACCGCAATAGCATCTGCTCCTAACATTAATGCTTTAGAAAAGTCTTCGGCAACCCTTAATCCACCAGTAATAACTAAGGTTACATCTGTAGCACCTACTTTATCTAAATATTTACGCGCTCTAGCAAGTGCTGGAATAGTAGGTACATTGATATGATCTCTTAAAATAGTAGGAGCAGATCCTGTTCCACCTCCACGACCATCTAGTATAATGTAATCTACACCTACATCTAGAGCAAACTGAATGTCCTTCTCAATATGGCTGGCTGCGATCTTAAATCCTATTGGGATTCCACCTGTGCGTTCTCTTACCGCTTTCGCGAAAGCTTTAAAATCATCTACCCCATGGAAAGTAGGAAAAGTAGCAGGAGATATAGCCGTCTCTCCTTCTTTAAGTCCTCTTACTTCAGCTATTTCTTTACTTACTTTACTACCAGGTAAATGTCCACCTGTTCCTGTTTTTGCACCTTGACCTCCTTTAAAATGGAACGCCTGTACATTATCTAATTTATCCCAAGAGAATCCAAATTGAGCTGAAGCTAGTTCATAAAAGTATTTTGAATTGCTAGCTTGTTCTTCTGGTAACATACCTCCTTCTCCAGAGCATATTCCTGTACCAGCGAGTTGGGCTCCCTTAGACAAAGCAATTTTTGCCTCACGAGATAAGGCTCCAAAACTCATATCACTTACAAATAGAGGAATGTCAAGAACTAGAGGCTTTTTTGCATTAGGGCCTATTACTACTTCAGTTGCTACAGCATCTTCATCTAATAAAGGTCTGGTAGCTAGTTGTGCCGGTAAAAATTGGATATCATTCCATTTAGGCAGTGTGTTTCTATCCACACCCATGGAGGCAGAAAAACCATGATGCCCTATATTCTTTAATCCATTTTGAGCCAATTCTTTTATATAACCTGTATAAGGTTCTGTTTCTTCTGGGTGCGTGTCTGCATAAGCACCTAGATAACTATCTCTATTAAAAGGTTGTGGATTATTAACTAGATAAGCGTCTATTTCAAACTCATCTACCATTAAATCATCACCTTCTATCTTAGTAGAAAATTTATGTAAAACTTCTTTGTTATTATACTCTGACACACCAGAATCCACTCTATAATCCCAACCGTGTACACCACAAATAAGATTATGACCGTCTACATGACCGTCTGACATTAATGCACCTCTATGTAAACATCTACCGTATAAAACAGAGATATCATCATCAAACATGACTATTACTAGATCCAATCCATTAACTAATGCATGAACAGGTTGTTTATTTATTAATTGACTTATTTGCGCTATAACTTTTGCTTTTTTCATAAGTATCTATTGTATCGATTAAAGATTAATTTTAAAATGCAAACCCTAATACAAAGGAAATTTGCCCACCGTCTGAACTACCGTAATATCCTAAGTTTGCTGTAAATGTGTCCAGTCCACTTATCCAAAAAGATCCTCCTACACTGTTGTGCCATTTATCTGAAGTATCGTTTTCTTCCCAAACACGTCCATAATCAAACCCACCGGTAACACCATATTTGAATGGTAATACACTTGTTTTAAATTTACCAAGTTCTAATCTTACATCTGTATTATGGTAAGCGGCATATTTACCGATAAATCTTTCTTTTCTAAATCCTCTTAGACTAGCTCCTCCACCTATTTGTGCAGCATGATACAATTCAAAGTTATCTCCTAAAATAGCATCACCTCCTATTTTTGAAGCTAATACTAACGTTGCACTTCTATTAAGTCTATGGTCTATTGCAAGGTGTGGTTTTAAATAACCGAATTTATTATCAGAACCTGCACCACTATCTACATTTGCTTTATATCCTGCTGTAAGACCTACATCTAGTCCCATAGTAGGATAAGCTGCGTCATCCTTATTTTTATAAGAATAATTAACCTCAGCACCTACATATGTTTGCTCGTCAAAAAGTGTAGAATTTGCTGGCAAGATATTGATAAATCTATCTGCTACATTTTCTACTTCAAAAGTTTCTATTAATGGTTTAAAGTAGAAGGAACCACCGTCTCTACCTTTCCAAATTAAAGAAATAGCAGCACTCCACTCTCTTATACTCACACGGTTAAAATCTATCTCCACAGCATCTTTATCATATGTAGACTCGTTTCCAAAACCAAAGAAGTTCTGTGCAAAATTAGGGCTGGTATATTTTCCTTCTACTCCAAAGTTCCAATTATGAAAGATATTAGAGAACTCTCCTTTATAACCGATATCATATCCAGAATTACCTGTATAGTAAGAGGCACTTAAACTATGCTTAGTAGTAAATGGATTGCGTTGTAAACCATAGGTAGTAAAGTTATCTACAAAACCTATTTGAAGTCCATCATCTGCATTTACTCCTATCACTGGTATTATTTGATTGATACTATACTTTCTTTTTTTGTAATCGTAGTTATTGATTTCATAATCATCAACTAACCATTTTTTTGATTTCTTGTTTACAATTGTATTGTTTTTACCTGCGTAGTCATAAATTTTAACCTTCTTAGTATTGTCAAAGTTATAGGTGTCATTTTTCTTACCTCCCATGATTTTAATTTTGATCAAATCTTTTCCTTCACCAGTAACATTAAAAGTGTCTTTACCGTCTAAACCGTATAACCAGATTTCCTTAGTCTCTTCTTTATTAAAGGTTCTATTAAAAACACCTATGTCTTTTCTATGAACACTTAAGGTCGTCTCTCCATTAGGCAGTCGTACAATCTCAAAAACATCAGCTTTATTAGTTCCAGTAACTACCTGATGTCTATTCACATAACTGTAATACTCTTGTGCTATCTTAACTATATTACCACGTCTACCTTTTAATTTTCTTTTAATATCTTCTATAGTTTGCCCTTTTATTTCTTCTGGTAAGTTTTTAAAAGCCTCTTCTATAATCTCGTCTGTCATCCCATTTTGTAAAGATTTTGCTTCTCTTTCCCAATCTTGCCAGTTCGACTGATTAATAAATGTCATATCTAATGGGTAAGGTTCAAAACTAAACCATTTAGGACTAGGCAACTCTTCATCAAATGATTGCATCATACGTATACTAGGAATCGCAAAACGTAAAAAGCTTAACATACTACCATCAAAGACAGAAAAAGCTTGATCTCTATCTCTAGGTATAGGTTTACACAATTCTGTACCATCTTCATTTTTGTATAAAGCCCAACGCCATTGATCTTCATGTCTATCCCAATCACCTATAAGCATATCAAATAAACGTGCTCTGATGTAAGAAGGCTCATCTACTACTTCTTTTCCTGTCTTGTGAATTTCTTGTAATACGTCTGAAGTACTTAATATTTTATCTGGCTTACCAAAACTAGCTAGATCTACATGACCAGATTCTACTCGCTCTTCAATTAGGTATAATTCATCTCCATACTCGTCGTTATAAACGCCTAATTTTTCTTGTTTAGGAATGTAAAATAATTCTGGATTTGTATGAAAAACATCAACCGCATCTGCCAGAGTACCAATAGTCGTAGGTGTATAAGGATGTGCCGTTGTATAGAAATCATGTAAGAAACCGTCTGCATAACTGCCCTCTAGATCTTCTTCTACATATTTATCTTTAAAAGCAGTAGACTGCAAGAATTTTATAGCACTTTTACGTAGAGCACGCATTACATATTGCTTGCCATCTTTAGTTTCTAATCTTAATGATTTTGATTGATGTCCACCACCACGTCTTACTGGTGTCAAGCCTCCATATAAAGTATCTATAAATGCTACTTTAGCATCTACTGGCTTACTGTAAAACTCTCTATAGTGTTCTCCCCAAACGGCTTTATAAAACTTACTTTTTTCTGTTTCTTCTTCAGAGTATACGGTAGATGTATATGTTTTACCAAAGCTGCTTTCTTCTTTAAAGTCTGTAAACAATTCATCTTCAACTGGTCGTATAACCTCTATACTACGAGGTGATTCTACACCTTGAAAAGAGACATTAACAGCTCCACCTTTCAATAAGTCTATACGCACATATCCATTCTCTCTAGATGCATAATCATCTTCAGTTACAGGAGATGCTTTTGTCGTTTTGCCAGCTGCTCCACTAATTATTTGTGGTACACCGAATTTATTTATGTACTGTAAATTTGCATCGTGACCAGACACAAAAAAGATATTATCTGTCTGTCTAGCTAGAGTTATAATACGGTTTCTGAATTTTCTATTTTGTTTGTTTTGAAAATCATTTAATGAAGTACCTCCTACTCTAGCTAAAAAACCGTCATTAGTATTAGAAAATATAGGATGATGTGATGCCACCATTATCGTTTTTCCCTGAGCTTTTTTAATAATGCTTTCAAATTCTAAGAAAAACTGAGTCTTGTTTTTAATATCACAATCTTCATTCAAATAAATATGATCATTCCAATCTTCTAAAAACCATTGAGAATCGATCGTTATTAAAACAACATCTTCAGTAAGGTCTTTATCTTTGATAGGACAACCATCATTAGGATAAAACTTTGCTTCACTATTTTTTTGAATATATTTTTCTAAGTCTCTAACACCTCTATGTCCATAAGTTGCCCATTCATTATTTCCCGGAGCAAAGTAAACATCTCCATTAAACTCTGATACTTCTTTTAATTGAGCGTCTATAAAAGGATTTTGATTCTTTGAATAACCTTTTTCATGCACTGCATTACCCAGCAGTAACATTTTTGATTTCTTTAGTGTGCTAGCTTCTTTATTTATTTGTTTAATAATGCTAAGATCGTTTGCTGAGCTTGTATTTGCGGTAACAAAAACAGATGTCTCTACTTTTTGTCCCAACGCCGCATATCCTGCTAATAAAGCTAGACCGCATACTATGCTTTTAAGTAATTTAAGGGGTTTCATACTTTTTGAGATTTTCACATGTCAAGTGAACAGTTATTAAATTTATTATATAATTAAAAGCCTCCAGAAGCTTTTTTTAAATTGTTGATCGTTGATATTTGTTTTGAATTATAATCTATCAATTCATCTTTTCTCATATTACTCATAACATTACTAACAGTTTGCCTAGACGTATTAGTAAGGTTTGATATATCCTTATGCGATAATAGATTTTTTGCCGTGAACGTACCGTCACTGTTCTCTTCTCCAAATTCTCTTACATAGTAAAAAATAAACTCCTTAATTCTAGTAGAACTGTCTTTATATAAAAGATCGCTTAAACGCGTTTCTAATTTTTTAATACGTAGACCTTGAATCTTTATTAATCCATTCTTGAGAGATGAATGTTTTTCTATTAATTCTTCCATTTTATCAGAATCAATAAAACATATAATAGATTCTTCTAAAGCATAAGCAACTTCTTTAATAGTCTTACCTTCTTCAAACAATGATAACTCACCAAAGATATTACCACGTTTTACTATACACTTTACATTACCAGAAGAACCATCTACTATTTTAACAGTGCCTTTTTTGAGAAAAAAAACACAGTTCTTATTTAACTTGTCAAATTCTATACGAGCTCCTTTCTCTATGTTTTCCATTTCAGGAATCTCACTCAATTGCATCATCGAAGCCTTACTTAATTTACTAAATAAATTAAAACCTTCTAAAAACCAATACTTTGTAAACCTATTCAAATTTGGATATTTTATGTTAAAAAATAAAAATAAACTATTTTTTAATGAATAAGATGGAGTATATAGCACATTCTTACTTCACACGACATGTTGATTGATTTATAGTAGTAATATTTATGAAAAACGCAATTAATTTAATAAAAATAGAAAGATTTGTAAAATATAACAGTCTCTTTTAAAAAATAAAAAATAATTTCAAAAGAGACTGTTTAAATAATGTATGTATTTTAAATTAAAGCTTAGTCACCTTAAGGTAACTACTATCAGAGAGTAATCCTCCTACAGCAACTCCGCTTGTTATAACAAAGTCTATTTCTTCAGAGGCATCAGTAATTGTAACTATCGCAGACTGTGTGTTCACTCCAGTAACTATTACACCTAAACCTAGTCCTAATGATATGGTATTTGCCGATCCAGCTATAGAAGTAGGGCATACTATACCATCAACACGTACATCCCAGCCTAATAGTAAATTAGGACTTGTACTTAGCTTTGATTCTATCTCATAATTTCCTGGCGGTAAATGCAATTTATCACCTACAAAATAAGCTCCTAAAATATTATTAAATTTTAAATCTGGAAAATTAAAAACCGTACCGGTTAATCCGATAGACCCTCCAGATTTACCACAAAGCATAGTATTGTTCTCTACCATAACTTTAGACCAACTGGATAAAGAACTGTTCCAAAAGTAAAACCCAGGAGAGTTACTATCTTCTGTAGTCGTTAAATAAACTAGCATACCGTCTTGATCACTTGTGGGGTTCACCAGTGGAAAAGCATCGATACGAGGCACAAGTATACCATCTGTATTTTCTGGTGCTGCAGGATTTGCTACTCCTATATCTAGAGTTGCTTTAGGAATTTCTGTATTGATTCCTACTTGTGCATTACAAAATAAAGTTACAATGAATAAAATTGAGAATAGCGTTATAGTTTTCATAATAGTTGAATTGGTTTTATGACAAAAAAGATATTTATGGCAGGTATTTACATTAATTAGATAAAACACTTATTAATACGTCTAAATACACAATATCGGTACAATTTTAAATAAACAAGTTTTACTGAACAAGAATAAACACTAAATACCAATTATAATTAACTAGTGTTAAAATAAAAATCCGACGAGAAGTAATCGTTCGATAAATGGATACATATTCCATGTATTACAAACCGAAGTTCAAATCGTTTGCAAGAGGAATTGAAGAATAAATTAAATATGAAAAATTTACTATAATTTTAGAACAAGAGAAGTCAAGAACTAATTACATCTCTCGTAATAAGGCTTGTAATAAATGCTCTGTATCATACGGCTTTACAATAATAGAATTAACACCATGTCGGTATACTTCTTTTTCTGGGTCAACAAAATTAGTTGCTGTAAGAGCTATTATAGGCGTCTCTACGTCAAATTCTCTTATTCTACGAGTAGCCTCTATACCATTCATAACAGGCATATTTATATCCATTAGGATAAAATCAAATGATTCCTTCTCTACAATATCCACTGCCTCCTTACCATTACTAGCAGTACGATGCATCATGTCATGTTGCTCTAAGACCTTTTGAGTAACTAGCTGATTGATCTTATTATCATCTACTATTAACACCTTTTTACCTTCTAACGATTTAACATCTATAGATGGAGCTTCTTTATTAATAGCCTCTAGGCATCCCTCTTTAATGTCTAACGTAAAAGAGAACGTAGTACCTTTATTATAAATGCTATTCATTTTTAAAGAACTCCCTAATATGCTCAATATTTTATTTACTATAGGCAGTCCTAAACCAGTACCTGCCACATCTTCATCATAAGAGTCTTTTACTTGTGTAAACTCTTCAAAAATCCCTTTTTGATGATCTGGGTGTATCCCTTTACCAGAATCTTTAACTTCAAAGTACAGTTTTAAATTATTTCCTTTGTGCTCTTTTTTAATCACCGTTAAGGATATAAAACCATCTTCAGTAAATTTACTAGCATTACTCATCAAGTTCATAAGTACTTGAGAAATTTTAGTCTTATCTCCGTATAAAGCTACTGGTACTCCTGGATCTAATGACTTAGTAACTATATTATTATGTTTTTCATTTAAGAAAGTAAACGTTTGTATAATATTCTTTAATAAAATAGATAGATTAAAATGAACCTCTGTTAATCTATGTCCTTCTTTAGAAGAAAACTTATTGATATGAAGCACATCATTAACCAAAGCAAGTAAATAGTCTGCTGAAAATTTTAAAGATTTAAATTCACTTTTAAAATCTGCTAGCCTAGGATCATTTAAAAAAGTGGCAGACAGACCTACAATACCATAAAGTGGGGTACGTAATTCATGACTAATAGTAGATAAAAATCTTGTATTACTGTTAGCTAGCTCTTCTGACTTTTCCTTAGCTTCTAAATACTGTTTGTTTTTGAGAATTAAACCCTTTACTAATCTATCTCTTTTATTTTTTGCTTTTAAAAGTAAAATCGCAACTAATAATAATAATGCTGCAACTACTATGAAAAATAATAATAACATTTTACCTACAGATGCTTTTTGAATCACTAACTGATTTTCTAATTGAGACTCTCTTAAATCTTGTACCACATTATCTAGATGTAGTTCTACACGTGCTATTTGTTGTTGTTTAACTGTTTCTTTTTCATTTCTCAAATCTTTTAAAGAATCATAAACCTTATGCACTTCGTTCAACTTCTTGTAATCTTTAATAGCCTCATAACCTGCCATTAAGTGTTTGTAGTTTCCGAATTTATAATTCTCATCAATATATTTTTGATACTTAAGAGATTCTAGTGTAAGATCAATGGACTCTTGTGGTTTATTTTCTAATAAAGCTAGACCAGCTTTAATATACGTGGTCGTAGCTATGAATGTTTTACGACGACCATCCATTTCTTTTAAATAGATTTGATCTTCTATCTTACTTAGAAAATGTTTAGTAAGTTCTACGTTCTCTAGACCTACATATAACTCTGCTAGATTATGATTTATAATAAAGTTGAGCTCAACAGATTTATTACCTTTATAATTATAATCAAGTCCTTTTCTAAAGTAAGCGGCAGCTTTTACTCTATCTTCTGTAAAATAAGTATTACCCAAATTCACATACATAGTTACTATACCTAGTGTATCGTTTTTCTTTTTTGCCAGTTCAAGTGCTTGAGAAAAAAATACATCTGCTCTTTCTAGATCGTCTAATCTTACAAAAGAATTACCTAATAAATTACGTAGTTTTAATTCTGTTTCATAAGAATCTATTTCTTTTGCATTTCTTATTAATTCTGGTGTCTCTTGAAGTATTTTTTCATAAACCCCATCATTAAAATAAGTCAACATTATTTTAGTAATAGAATCTAATTCTTTCTGATTAAAGTTGGAGGTTTGTTCATGTACTTGAGCGTATGCATCCAAGTCATCAGAGTATTGAGCAGTAGAATTGCTTACTTTAAATAGAACTAAGAAAAATATTACAAAATAAAGGACTTTCGTCATTTTTTGATTTATAAATTAAATATTAACACCTACCCACCTAAGCTACTATTAATAAAATTATTAATTAATAATTAGGTAAAATAAAAATAAAAAAACTACATACAAAAAACACAATCTTCTGTTTATCAAATACTTATATTTCATATTAGTTTTACTTAAAATGACACTTTAACTATATCACTTCTTTTTTTCAGAGTTAAACAGTTTTTGTCTAAAGAAAACAAGCGTTTTTCAAACATAAAGTTCGCATGTAAAATATAACAGCCTTAAATTGATACGTACCACATTTGTCCAATTTAAAGAGTGTGTTTTATAATAATTACGCTTTCGCGAAAGCGTAAAAACAAAAATCCCTAAACAACTATCTTACTTCTATATTACTAGAAATAAGATCATCATTTAGGGGACTGCTAAGATAAGAATATTTAAAAGAATTGTCATAATCTATATTATCCAGAAAGGACTTTTTTTTAAGTTTTTGAGACATTTATTTTCCTTGTAAAAAAGCGACTGTATCAATGCATACACCTTAATGTAACAAAGTATTATTAAAAAATTAGTTACATGATATGGTTAGTTTCTCATATTAAATAAGTGATAAAAAAACGGCTGTAAAAATATTTTACAGCCGTTTAAGAATATGTGAATCTATTTTATTCTTTTACATCTTTAAGTAGTTCTATAATGGCTCGATCTAATTGTTGATCGATACCGTTATCGATCTTACCAGGCATATTTTTAACCGTGATTAAAGGCTCTGTCTGATTGTTTTCCATCCAGTTTCCATTCCTATCTTTGGCACTTATAGGGACTACACCCCAGTAAGAACCGTCTGGTAGACCTTCCCAACCTGCAAAACTACAAGTCCCAGGTGTAGGCATACCTACTGTTTTACCTATTTTAAGATCTGTATAACCGCAAGCAAAACAATGACCGTCACTATATTGGGCCTCATTAATCATAGCTAGTGTAGGCTTCACCCATCTTGAGGTAGGTTCTCCTCCTACAATCTTATCCTCAGTCTCATAGGTAATAAATGGCGTGCCGGTAAAGAACATAGCGAGGTCTGCAACGAGGTCTCCACCACCATTAAAACGAGTATCAATAATCATCGCTTTACGGTCAAAGTATTTACCCATCATTTTTTCATAAATATCACGATAAGGCCCATCTCCCATACCTGGTATATGTACATAGCCCAGTTGCCCATTACTTTTTTCAGTAACTTCTTCTTCATTTTGCTTTACCCATCTTTTATAAAGAAGTCTATTTTGAGCACCTAGACTTATAGGTTTTACGGTAATAGTCTTATTCTTTTTACTCTCAGGATCATTAATTTCTAATAAAGTAAATTTTCCTGATTTACGATTTAAGTATTGTGCGACATCCTTAGTAGCACTTACGGTCTCGCCATCTATCTTTTCAATGATCATCCCTGCTTTTATATCAAAGCCAGATTTATCTAGTGGACCACCTTTAATCACCTCTGTTATCTTTATTCCATCAGATTTATGATTATAATCCATAAATATTCCTAAGGATGCGGTAGCGTCTTTATTCTTCATGGTAATACTCGCACCACCAGCACCGGCATGAGATACATTAAGCTCTCCTAACATTTCTGACAGTAACTCTGTAAACTCATGACTATTCCCTACATATGGTAAATGTTTACCATATTCTTTTTTCATTAAATTCCAGTCGATACCGTGAAAATCTGGATGGTAAAAAATAGCATTAGTACGTATCCATACATGATCAAACATGGCCTGACGCTCTGCAACGGTATCATACTCCATCTCTCCAGATATTTTCACTCCTGTTTTTTTACTCTTTCCTAAATCTATTTTAGAAATACTACCACTACTTAAAAGAAATAGGTTTTTCTGTTCTTTATCCCATTGTAAACTACCAGAAGAAGCGTTAAGTTTTATCGCCATCTTAGTTTCCTTAGTTCTCAGGTCTGTCATCCATAGATTTAATTTACCTTCAAATCTAGTGAGGTAATACAACTTGCTACCATCTTTAGATAGTATGGCATCTCTAAGACTAGAGGAGTGAATGGTAAAACGTTTTGTTCTATCCTTCATCTCTTCCCAATCAAATTCTAGATTTTTTATTGTATCCTTTTTCTTTCCTTTATCTCCTTTTTTCTTCTTCTTATCTTTTTTCTTATCGTCATCTTCTTTCTTTGAGTCGTCAGATAGTTTCTTGATTTCTTTATGAAGTGCATATTCCTCTTTACTTAGGTTAAACTCGTCCCACGCATCTTGTGTAAAGAACATACTGTACACATCACTTTGAGAAGAACCGCTAGTAGCATAAGACTTTAAACCATCACGATTAGAAAACCATATCATTTGCTTACCACCATTTACCCACTGCGGGCTCGAGTCATAATAACCACTCTCATTAAGATTGACTCTTTTAGATCCATCTGCTGCGAGTAAAAGAATCTCACTATTATTGAGTGATAGTCCCCAGTCCATAAGCAACCATTTACTATCTGGACTCCATGTAAAGTTTTTATCTCCATCTCTCATGTGAAACAAATCTTTAGGCGTCATTAAAGTAACCTCATCACCACTTTTTACATCTTTTATTTTAAGAGTACGTCGGTCTTCTATAAAAGCAAGTTTCTTACCATCTGGCGAGTATTTTGCTAGATAATTATCTTTACCGTTTTCTAGTACAGCGGTTTCCTTTATTAAAGTAGACGCAAAGAAAAATGGTTCTTCTTTACGCGTTTTTTCTGTTTTATAGATACTCCATTTACCATTGCGCTCACTACTGTAAACTATTGACTTCCCTTCTGGTCCCCAGGTTACAAAACTTTCTGCCTCGGGCGTGTTGGTAATTCTCTTAGTAAAAGACTCGTCTACTGAGGTTACAAAAACCTCTCCTCGAGCTATAAAAGCAATTTCTTTACCATCTGGAGACACTTCCATTTCACTCACTCCACCATTAATAGAAATAAACTTATCGCTATTACTTATGGCTTGTGTAGTAATATTTACTTGAAGTTTTTTAGGTGCTTCTCCTTCTTTCATGGTATAAAGTTTACCATCTTGACTAAAACTTAATATTCCATTACCATAAGAGAGAAAACGCACAGGATGTAGATCAAATGATGTCAGCTGTTCCCTTTTAGAATTATCTGCCAGATATACTTTAAAGATGTTAAAATTACCGCTGCTCTCACTCAAATAATAAAAAGCATCTTCTTTATCATTAAAAACCGGCATTCTATCTTCTCCTTTATAGCCAGTCAGCATTTTATGCGTGTTGGTCACAACATCATAACTCCATATATCTCTAGCAATACTAGACTCTTGGTGTTTTCTCCATATATTCTCACCACCTTTTTTATCATGATATAAAATCGTTTTACCGTCTTTACTCATATTTAAAAATTCTGCCGGAATAGTAAATACTTGATCTACTCTACCACCAGTCACCGGCACTTTATAAACTTCTGGTTGAGATCCTGTAGGATACTGTCTGTGATTTACGGCATCCATGCGCACGGCACCGAATAAAACCTCTTTATCATCATGAGAAAAAGTAAACGGCTGCTCGTCTGTAGAATGATAAGTAAGTCTGGTCGCTGCACCTCCATTTGAACTCATTACATACACATCAAAATTACCATAACGGTTAGAAGCAAATGCTAATTGAGAACCGTCTTTACTCCACACCGCCTGGTAGTCATGCGCTTCATGAAAGGTTAACTGCTGCGCATCTCCACCTTGAGAGGCCACCTTGTATAAATCTCCTTTATAAGTAAAAACGATTTGAGAACCATCTGGTGATATGGTGTTGTGTCGCAGCCATCCTGCATCTTGTTGTGCGTGTACTGCTGCCATGGTAAGTAGCAATACCCATGAAAAAATGGATTTCATAAATTTAAATTATTGGTTTGGAATGATGTCATTAGTTACTCTAATAGACTCTATCTAGATTAAAAAGTTACACTTTACAATTGAATAAACTTTTAAAAGTGGGATACGTGTTCCGCTTTCGCGAAAGCGGAATTAAAATCAATGATAATTCTACTATTCTAGCCTTGTGCATCTAGATAAACCCAGTGATCTTTTTCTTTACAAAAACGAGAATTTTCTTCTATAATCTGCACGCTTCCATTTTCTATGAAAAAGGCTTTAAAATAAACAGTTCCCGTAGAATCACTCACCGTTCCCGCAGTATGATTAATGACGTCTAGTTTCACCCATTCTACGGTTTTGGTCCATCGAGCTGTTTCTTTATCCTCTCTCTTTGATGGTCTGGTGCTACTGTGATGGCTCTTGCTTAAATAATCTATATCTCCTAGAACAAAGGCGCTATACCTAGACCTCATCAACTCTCGAGCTGTTGTTGCGTTAAAAATATCCTGATGTACTTTTTTACAACAGTCTTTATAAAGTTTTTCTGGGTTACAAGGACACTTCATATTATTCGCTTTTTACTTTTAATTAAGTAACTCTTTATTCTCACTTATTCTATAGGCCTGTTCCATTCCTAGAAACTCAGGATCTCCATGCTTCTCTGACCAGAAACCGTCTAACAAATCTGTAGACAGACATTTGTAAACCACTACACCTTTAAAAACAATAGCGTCTTCTCCTTTATAATTAAAATTAATCACGAGTATTTGATCTTTAAAAAAACCGGTTCCTTCTTGAAATTGGTCACCGCTTATGCGCCATTGCGCGATGATTCTGTTATTAGAATCGATAGACAAGGTAAGTTCTCCTTCATAACTGCTTTTAAAAGCGTCTTGATTATGACCTTTTATGATATAATTTCCTGCTAGATCTCCTACAGTCATGCTATTCCGTTTTTAATGCAAATGTAAGTTCTATCGCTTTGACATCTATAACAACTACCTTTGCAACTATATTAAATGACCATGGCTAAGAAAGGAAGAGAAAAAAACACAAAGAATAAAGGAAAGCATAGTGTTCTAGTAGAACGTGTAAAGAACAAAAAACGCAAAGAAAAAGAAGACCGTAAGGCTAGACTTAAGGCTATTACAAAAGCCGCTCAAAAAGCCAGTCAAGAAGAAAAATAGTATTTATTTAAGATAAATGAACTGTTTCATGTCTTTTAATAACTTCATTTTATCAATTTGTGAGCTAAAACTGTTCTAATTTTGAGTAGTTTTAATCCTCTATTTAAATGTCATTAAAAAATTTCTTTTTGTTTTTATCTACCAGCCTATTGCTAAGCAGTTGCTCTGTAAAAAAGTTTAAGAACTTAGATTATAAAGCGCCGCAAATAAAAGAAACGCCTGCACCTACTTTAAATGTTTTTTCTAAGAGAAAACCTACAGACTCTTTACAACCTGTATTAATTTTTGTTTACGGTGGTAACTGGAACAGTGGTAAAAAGGAAATTTATAATCGTATAGGTCGCAACTTTGCTAACAACGATGTTACGGTAGTAATACCTGATTATACTAAAAGTCCTGTCGCTAGTTATGACGACATGACTCTTCAAATAGCGCAGGCTATTAAATGGACTCTAGAAAACATTAAAAACTATTCTGGAGATCCTAACCAGATTTACATAACTGGTCACAGTGCTGGTGCTCATCTTGCGGCACTAGCTGTTATGAATAAAAAATACCAGACAGACTCTAGCGATATAAAAGGTATTATATTTAATGATGCTGCTGGTCTAGATATGTATACTTATTTTTTAGAAAATAAACCTACAGAAAAAGACGATTACATAAGTACATGGACTCTCAATCCTGAAACATGGAAAGAAGCCTCTCCATATTATTATATAGATGAGACTACACCAGAAATTAAAATATATAACGGTACAAAAACTTATCCATCTATATTAGAAGGTAACGAGTTGTTTCTTGAGAAACTACAAGATTACCAGCCCAAAGCACATATTAATTATCTGGATAAAAAACACTCTGCTATGGTGATACAAATGTTTTTCCCATGGAATGACATGATAGACGAGATAGTAGATTTCATGAAGCAATAAAACTAAATCCATCCAGTAGGTGGTACTATTACATATGATTAATCTAGAGATTTCAAATAGTTTTTACAACTCACTGCCTAAAGATCCTATAGAAGACAACTATACTCGTCAGGTAAACAATGCAGCTTATTCACTAGCGACTCCTTTAAAATTCTCTGAAAGTAGTTTTATTCATGTATCAAAACTAGCAACAGAATTAGGCTTTACAGAAGAACAAATACAGTCGCCAGAATTTCTTAAACTATTTACTGGACAATATACATATCCTAATACAAGGCCATATGCAATGGCATATGCTGGGCATCAATTTGGCAACTGGGCCGGACAGTTAGGTGATGGTCGTGCTATTAATCTCTTTGAAATAGTGCACAATAATAATCGATGGGCTTTTCAATTAAAAGGTGCTGGACCTACACCTTATTCTCGTCGTGGTGATGGACTTGCTGTTCTTAGATCTAGCATAAGAGAACACCTTTGTAGTGAGGCTATGTATCATTTAGGCATACCTACTACTCGATCATTATCACTTTCTTTAAGTGGAGAAGAAGTATTGCGCGATATGCTTTACGATGGTAATGCTGCTTATGAAAAAGGCGCTATAGTATGTCGTGTGGCACCCAGTTTCATACGGTTCGGTAATTTTGAGCTAGCCGCAGCTCAAAGCGATAACGATTTACTTAAAAAACTAACCGATTATACCATCGCTACATTTTTTACTGATATTACCTCTACTGGTAGAGATGCTTACTTACAATTCTTTAAAGAAGTTACAGACCGTACTCTAGAAATGATCATGCACTGGCAACGTGTGGGCTTTGTACATGGTGTTATGAATACCGATAACATGTCCATTCTAGGACTTACTATAGATTATGGACCTTATGGATGGTTAGAACCTTATGATCATGGCTGGACACCTAATACTACAGATAATCAGTTTAAAAGATACAGGTATGGCGCACAACCAGAAATGGGGTTGTGGAATCTTTTACAACTAGCAAATTCTCTGTTTCCATTAATTGAAGACGCTGCACCTTTACAAGATATTCTAGACAGTTATAAAACTAATTATCAAGTGCAATATCTGGAATTAATGATGGATAAAATAGGTGTTTATCATGCAAATAATCAAGATCGCGATTTGATACAGTCTCTAGAAGAAAACCTTCATTTACATGAAACTGACATGACTATTTTTTATAGAGAGCTAAGTAAAATTAACACAGAAACTACTATCGAAAATGCCTTTGCAATAATTTCTGCTGCTTTTTATAATCGAGAAGATCTATCTGACTTACATAAAGACACTTGGCTGGCATGGTTAACAGACTATGTGGCTAGACTGCAGTTTGATATGGAGCAAAGTGATGGTGATAAATCAGCTTTCGCAATAGCGAGAACAGAAAAAATGAATGCTATCAATCCCAAGTACGTATTAAGAAACTACATCTCTCAATTAGTTATAGAAGATGCTGAAAAAGGAGATTACCAACTGCTTAACGAGGTGTATGCCATGTTGCAAAATCCATATGAAGAACAGCCAGAATACAATAAATGGTATGCCTTGCGTCCAGAATGGGCACGTTCTAAGGTAGGTTGCAGTAAACTGAGCTGTAGTAGTTAAAAGAATTAGACTTAGATTATGGTTATAGACATTTTCTCATATTCTTTCATCTAACGAGATAGAAATATGCATAGTAGATAATGGTAAAGGATACAAAGCTACTCAAGAAGATGGCAGGTATAAATCTACATCTGTATTAGATGATCGATTAAAATATTTACGCGAGACAGGAGACTGGGAAATAACCGTAAAACGTGAAGATTCATTTCCACACAAAGAAGATAAAGGTCACCAGGTTCTATTTCATCTTAAAAAATTAAACAATGATAACATATAGCGCTATTATCGTTGATGATGAGTTCTCAGCATTGCAAAATTTACATAATAAGATACTAAAAATGAGTAGTCAGGTAACTGTTATAGATACCTTTCAAGACCCTAAACTTACCGTAAAATCTATCATAAAAAACACTCCAGATCTTTTATTTCTGGATATTCAAATGCCTGGAATGACTGGCTTTGAACTACTACAACAGCTCCCTACCCTTACATCTCAAGTTATATTCTCTACCGCTTATAATGAATATGCACTAGAGGCATTGAAACAAAATGCTGTAGATTATGTTCTCAAACCTGTAGATAATCAGGAGCTCAAAGAAGCAATTAACAAAGCTATTTTTAATATAGAAAAACTAAATGCAGACCAAAATGCAAACCTGGTACAATTACTCAACAAAATTATAGATCGCGATCACAAACTTAAAGTACCTACACAAAAAGGTATTTCTTTCATACCACAAGAAGAAGTCATGCACCTAGAAGGTTATGAGGGTTATACAAAAATACACCTCGTAGACGGCAAGGTACTGACCAGCTCCTACAGCTTAGGAAAATTCAGCAGTTATTTAGACGACTACTTTTTTAAATGTCATAAATCCCATATTGTGAACATAAAAGCCGTGCGTGCCTTTGAAAATGAAGGTTATGTTGTCCTAGGAGATGACTACCGCGTGCCTATTACTAAGACGTATAAGCAGGCGTTTTTAGAATTGTTTAATTAAAATTCCGCTTTCGCGAAAGGTAGAAATGAGAAATTGAAATAAAAAAACGGCTTATCTCTTATGAAAAGCCGTTTAAGAATTGATAAATTATTTATGATAATAATGCTTAATTAAAAAATTGTGGTCTTGCTTTTTTTACATTAATTTCCTTTTCAAGAAGATAAGTGCCACAATCATCAGATATATCTACTTTTATCGTATATCTTCCTGGAGGAGCTGTAGGTAGTACTTCAATGGCAGAAAGATTTCCTTGCTCTTGAATATTAAAATGAACATTAGCACTTACATTTACATCACTATAAACATCCCAAGATACGTTTGAATAAGATGTTATTCTAGTTGGACTAAAAGAATAATTACCTGTTTGATACCATGATAATTGATCTCTTCCTGCCATAAAAAAGGTATTTGGGTCTGCTACTGGACCTACGCTTAGATTAACAGTTCTTGAGAACAACGTTCCATCAAGCAAAGTAGCTGTAAGTGTAGCTGTTGGAGGATTACCAGCAGCGTTGTAAGCTGTGCGTACAGTTAAGGTATTATTAGACTCTCTTACAATGATAAAGTTATTAGAAACACTCCAGTTCGCTACATCTCTGTTAATTGAATATGTGAATAATTCTCCAAAAGCACAAACTTCATCACTACCAGTTATTCTAATTTGACCGCAAAAACCCCATAATTTATTTATTGCTATTTTGTCATAATAACTGAAACCTACCTGACTACGATTACAAACATCGTTAACCATTACAGAACTTCTATCTAAAAGAGGAGTGTCTTGTATTTGTATGTCTGTAACTCTTGGTGATCCATCACTATGTCCAAGACCAATTGCATGTCCTAACTCGTGTACCAATACATTTACTTTATTATTATAAGTGGGATTTACACTTAAATTTATGAAAACATTCCTTTGAGGAGTAATTTCGTTAGGAGGTACTTCAGTCCATCCACAAAGATCTCTTTGCATTGCATCGGCTTCATTAAATGGTAATAAAAAAATATCTGCATCTTTTTCATTGGTAGTTAAACTCATTTATACGCAACTTACCGGTGTTGCACTACTCCACATTTCAAGAGCTGAATTTATTGCCGTTCTCCAATTATTTTGATTAGTACCAATTTCATCTATCGGATCAACTTCTGTAATTTTACTAAAAATCTTTAAATCACGTACGGATTGGTGTGTTAATCTGATTTCTCTGTGGCGTTGTTTTGTAGTAATCTCATTTAAAACAACAGTCTCCTTCACTTCTAGTAAATTATCATCACTTGAACAGGCCACAAAAAAAATCTGTGCTATTAAAATGATGCTTAAAAAATTCATTCTTTTCATAATAATTAGTTTTATTGAAACCTACTCTTCCGTTTTTCAGCCATCACGACAATTAAATTCATAATTGCAATGCAAGAATAATAAGTATATTTACTAAAAAAGGACAAAATATAGGTACGCACCAGTCCTGTTCATATTTAAATTGATCTCTTTCATATTTGTTTTATAAATATGAAAGAGGTTAATCTTTTTAATGGGTTCAGAGAAAACATTGCTAATGATTTTAGGCTATTTACCACTTGTAAGTCGACGTAACCCTAAAAAAACTCAAGTATTTAAAACACTTGAGTTTTTTCTAGAAATTGATTAAAGTGTATTCTAATCAAAGATTAATTATCAATAAGAAATTATTAAAAACCAGGAATCTCATCTGGTGGAGAATTATCTAAGTAACTTGTTATATTAAAATTTATGTAAGGATATCGATTACCTTTAGATAAATTAGGTCTCGATAACACCACTACTTGATTTGCTGCTCTATTAGATGCATTAACACTAGCAGGTTCAGAATATTTTCCACATACATTAAGATCTATACCGTTACCGACATATTTTAAAGAAGGTGAATCTATAATCATACATCCTAAATTTGTATTTTGCACATTTAAAGGGTGCCCGACTGTATATATATTTCCTGTCGAAAGGGGGTTATAAACAACAATCTCTATATTATTATTTAAAATTTCATTTATAAAAGCTAAAGTTTCAAGAACGGTAAAAGTTGGGTTTGTGCTCGAAGGTCTTGGGTCAAAAGGAGTTCTTGGGTTCAGTGGTGGCCATGGATTACCTCCTTCTGGATTAATGTCTCTATTTAATGAAGTACACCCATCAAAATTCATGCTGGCATATCTAGCAATAAAAAGATAATGATCATAAAATGAAGAGCCACTGCTAGTATTAAGTAAAGTTTGCATAGAAACGACCTGAGTAACTGGGTCTAGTGAGTTGATAACATGTTGCCTATGATTTGCATCCAAGCGCATCATCTCTCCGACAATAAAAGAATTACGAGCCAACAAATCTTTATGATCTGATAAACTTAAAACCGCTGTATTATTACCTCCTCTTTTAAGTATTAATACTTCCTTACCAACTACTTGATTATCATTATTTAACTCTTCAGTTTCACAAGAGATCATAAATAATATTAAAATGAATGGATAAAATTCTTTTTTCATAGTATTACTTTTTACAAAAATATAGTTCTTCCTACAGTTAGTTTATTCTATTTCATATTTTACTGTATTCTATTCTAATTTGTAACACATCATTTCATTTTTGACATAACTAATTTCAAAATACTTTCTTTATTTCTTCCCGATACAGGGATTTCAATTTTGTCCTGTAGTATGATAGTTCCTGATTTTAAAAATTTAGTAACGTATTTTGTATTGATAATATAAGATTGTTGGCAACGAACAAAATTTAGTTCTGGTAATAATTCTACTGCATATTTTAAAGGCCTAGAAATAAGAATAGATGACTGACCATCTAGATAAAAGGTGGTGTAATTACCCTCTGACTTGCAATACATTAATCTATCTAATTTGACTAAGTGAACTGTATCTGAAGTTTTTAATACAATATGTTCTTTCTTTTCAGAAGTATAAAACTGCGCAGCTACTTCTGTACCTATTTGATTGGTATTGCTTTTCTTTTCTTCTATGTTAGCAATTGCTTTTTCAATAGCTTGTTCCAGTTCTTCTTCGTCAATGGGTTTTAATAAATAATCTAAAGCGCCTAATTTAATCGCTTTTATCGCTTTATCATCAAAACCAGTAATGAAAATCAATTGAAAATCAACTATTTCTAGTTGTTCCAAAATCTCAAAACTAGAGCCATCTTCTAATTCTATATCTAACAGAACGATATCCGGCTGCACTTCACTTATTAATTTTAAACCTTCTTTTATAGAACTTGCTTGACCAGCAATTTTAATACGATCACTAAAATTAGATTCTATTTCTTCAATCAGAAAATCTTTAATGTACTGCTCGTCGTCTATAGTAACTAATTGTAATGTCATTTTACTGTATTGGTATTTGAAAAGTGATCAATGTTCCAGTTTTTTGATCCAAATCTAAGTAATTCGTTTCGATAGATGAACCAGTCGACTTTTTAATGAAATCGGAAATCAATTGAACCGATGCCGACTTTTTATCTTCATTATTTACGTGAGTATGTCCTTTACCATTGTCAGATATAAAGCAAGATAAAAATCTCTTGTTTTCCGTTGTGAAAATAAGTTCTATTTTTATTTCTCCTGTGTAATTAATGCCTTTAAAACCATGTTCAATAGCATTTTCGACAAAAGGTTGTATCAGCATAGGTGGTATACTAATCATCTCATCATTTAATCTTTCATCTAACTTAAAATCATAAATAAACAATTTTGGAAAACGTAATTTTTGTAATTCTAAATAATTGGTAAGCACCTCTACCTCTTCTACAACAGCTACATAGTTTTGCATGGAGTTTTCTAAAACCTTCCTCAATAACCTAGAAAATTTAGTAATAAATCTAGATGCTGCTTTAGAGTCATTGCGCAATAAGTTTTGAATATTACTCAATACATTAAATATAAAATGCGGATTCATTTGCGCACGTAATAAACGCTGTTGATCACGTAAAGCTTTGATTTCATTATCTCGACGCTGCTTAAAAACAAAGAAAAGCGCTACAAGTAGTCCTATAATCAAAATCGAGATTATCAAAATAAAATTATTCCTTAGTGCTAGACGATCTAATTCTGCTTGTTGATTTTCAATCAAAAGCGTTTCCGACTTTTCTTTTTCTTCAGAAAGATATTCTAAGTCCTTATTATATCGTTCTGAATAAAATTTCTCTTGATCTAATGTAATCTTATCAACCAAGCTTTCTATTCTTTTATTATCTGATTTTGAAGCTTTTAAAAGTCTTAATTCATATTTAAATACATTGCGCCTTCTTTTATTATCTACTTTTCCCTGATCTAACTGTCTAAAAGAATCTAAATAAACTGCAGCCTTTTCTAAATTATTAAGTTCAATATAGGCCTCAGCAATATTTGCATACTGGACTGCTATATTATCTGTTCTTGATTGTATTTTACTCTTTTTATAAAAAAACAAGCTCGTGCTATAGTTATCAATAGCACCTTTAAAATCGCCTTCGTAAAATTTATACATTCCTAAATCTCCTGTAATAAATGATAATTCACTTGAGCTAAAGTTACTATTTGAATTCCTTAAATCATTTAAAACATTAAAAGCTTTCTTATTATCACCCAGTTTATGATAAATAGAACTTTCATTAAAAATTGCGTGTATTTTATAAGAAGAATCATTTGTTTCTTCACTTATTTGATAAAGTTTTGCGGTATAATCTAAAGCCTCAGTAAAACTTGAAGATCCAGAGTACGCAGCTATATATGCAGCATAAGCTAACTTCATTTTATCAATTTTAGGTTGAACATCTAGTTGTTCAAAATCCTTGATCGATGCAATCGCATCACCATATTCATTTTTAGATAAATAGATACCAAATAGATCACTAAAGTATTTATAATGAACATTAAAGTTCTTTGAAACACAACTATCAATAGCAAGTTTATAAGACTCCTTAGCCTTCTCCAAATCTCCATTATCATAATATTCAAGTCCTTCCTTATAATACTTCTCAGAAATAGAAATACTATCATTATCCAAAGCATCAAGATTTTGATTTGAAGAGGTTGATTTTTTTTTATCACAACTAGATAAACAAATAATTAAAAAAAATATAGAAAAAAATCTCAAATGACAATGGTTGATTTGTTGTAGTAAATTTAAGAACAACAAAATTGATGCCCATAGTTTAATTATAGTTTTTGATAACAAAGTCTAAAGAGTATTTGTTTTCACCTCGCTTTCGCGAAAGCGAGATAAAAACAATCTATGTTAAAACCATTTTATAGATCTATTTATATGGAATTATTCCATAAATTTGGAACATTTCCAATTTATAAGCCCGAGTGAATTTTAAAGAACAAGTTTATAGTATAGTAGATATTGAAACTACTGGTAACAAAATGAGTGGTAATCGCATTACAGAAATCTGTATTGTACGACTGCTAGGTGATCAAGTACTCGAGAAATACACGACTCTGGTAGATCCAGAAACGTTAATTCCAGATTTTATAACTGGCCTTACTGGCATTGATAACGAGATGGTTGCAGCTGCGCCTCTATTTACTGAGGTTGCCGAAGAGATAGAACGCATGACACGCGACAGTATTTTTGTAGCACATAATGTTAACTTTGATTACAATATTATACGCAACGAGTTTAAGAGGCTGGGGCATGATTTTAAACGTAAAAAACTTTGTACCGTACGTCTATCGAGAGAGTTAATTCCTGGAATGAATTCTTATAGTCTAGGTAAATTGTGCAACTCTTTGGGCATTTCCTTAAATAACAGACACCGTGCAGAAGGTGATACTGACGCAACGGTAATTCTATTTAAAAAACTACTAGAGATAGATCTAGATGGTACTGCTTTTACTAATTTTTTAAAAGGCAGTAATAAAGAAGGTACATTCCCACCGCACCTAGATCGTGCTCAATTTCATGATTTACCAGAAGTGCCTGGTGTGTATCTTTTTAAAAATCAAGCGCGCAAGGTAATTTATGTGGGTAAAGCCATCAACTTGCGCAAGCGTGTACTTTCTCATTTTTATTCTAAAACGAGTAAGTCTTATTTAATGTGTCAGGAGATTCATTATATAGAACACATACCCACTGGTAATGAGCTGGTTGCTTTATTACAAGAAGCAGATTTAATCAAAGAATACTATCCTAAATTTAATAGTGCACAAAAGAAACCACGCAAGGCTTATCAAATTTTACATTATAAAAATCAGCTAGGTGTTGTACAATTTGCTGTAGGACTGGTTAAATCTTATGACTACTCTGTCGTTACACATTATGATCGTGCTCATGCCGTAGAACAATTAGAACAACTGTGTGCCGATTTTAACTTATGCCCTAGATATTGTAGTTTTAAAACACCTGAAGATTGTACTCAACACTATAAATTACAAAAATGTAAAGGAGTTTGTAAAAAAGAAGAATTAGTATCTCTGTATAACATAAGAGCAAACCAAGCTATTACTGCCCTACACAACCAGAATCCTAATTATATCATTAAGCAAAAAGGAAGAACTACTGAAGAATCTTGCTTTGTAATGGTTAAAGATGGAGAGTATCAAGGGTATGGTTTTGTAGATCAATATACCTCTATTTCTTCTATAGAAGACTGTGAAGATTTTATAGATCGCAAAGCAGCAAACTATCATACCAACCAGATTATACGTTCCTATCTCAAAAAATATGGCGAGCAAAATGTCGTTTATGAAACGGCAGAAATGGGCAGTCTGTAATTTTCTATTTCCATTGCGTTATGTCATGGTTAATACACCGTTAAACTATAGAATAAACATAAATCTAGTTAAATTTTAAGAATTATTTAAAAAATACTATGCGCGCATCGTATTATATTTAGCAAAAAAAAAGGGAATGGATTTAATTACATCAAAAAACGGATACAGCGACTATAAACGAAAGACAATCGAAGAACAGGATGATGCTCATGAAGAGTCTCCTAAGCAAAGTTCTAACGCACGTTTTCAAAGTTATTTATAAGTAAAAAATCCGATCTAACGATCGGATTTTTTACTTTCTAGAACATATCTATCTGTTCTCTTTCATATATTCTTGATAGTCTGTAGCAAGACTCTTTTTTTCAGTCTCATTTAGAGCTTTACCAGCTAGTTGAAAGACTTCTTGTTCCTCTTCATCTAGGTGATGCTCTACTTGGTGCGCTAGTTCTTTCATGTAGACCAGCCATGCGCTACTACTTCTATCTGTTTCTTCTATTTTTTTTACTAGCTCATCCATTTCATGATGCTCTGCGATGCTATGTCTCGCTTTTTCTTGAGTCATATCTACTTCTAATAATGGTACGTAGAAGTGTCTTTCTTCAGCATCTTCATGCAGGGCTAGTTCTTTTTTTAGTTGATCAAAAAGTTCTTTTCTCTTATCGCTATCTCCACTAGTTTTTACTAGTTGATCAATAAGGTCGCGTTGTATCTCGTGGTCTTTTCTTAATGCTTCAAAAATATTCATACCCTACAGTTTTAAATTTCCAGATTCTCCTATTTCTGTTTCATCACCTGTTATCTTAGTATAAGCTAGTTTTGCAAGTGTTACTAGTGCATTAGTCTTACTGTCCCAGTAATGACCTTTTTCTGGTGTGAAAATAAGAACCGTTAATTCTGGATCGTTTTTACTTTCAAACCAGTTATTATCTAGGTTATCGTAGTATTTATCAATCAGCTCTCTATTCTTAGAAATCATCGTTGATCCATAAACACTTAAAAATTCTTTTGTATTAGGATCGCCAAAGATTAATTGAGTCTTATCAGATGCAATAATATTAGCATTGTGTTCACTGCTTGCTTTACTGAAAAAGATAATATCACCACTATCAAGTATATCTTTAGTTCCCATAGGAATCGCTGGCACTGGCTTTGATCCTAAATCAGTAAGCATCATAGCTGTTTTTATATCTCTAGCTAATTCTAAATATTTCTCTCTCGCTTGTCTTTGGGTAAGGTTTTCTGTGCTCATTTTTTATTTTAAATATAGAACTACTTTTGTAATCCTTTTCCTAATAAAAGCTGAATTAACGATACTTTTAGATTCTAACTGGCTCATAAACATGAAGTATTTATGAGTATTCCGCTTTCGCGAAAGCGGTCTAACCACCTACTATATTATTATCATCTGCTTCTAGAATTTCTATAATATCGTCATCGCTCACCTCTTCACCTTTATCGGTAATAACTAATTCTTCTTTATACTTCAATGCTTTAGAATTAGGGAGAATCCCATCGCCATAACGGTTTACATAGACTAGAATAAACTCTGCTCCATAAAACAGAATTAGACAAGAGTAAGAAACCCATAGCAGTAACAATACTATAAGACCTGCAGCACCATAAGCACTAGCTGGCGAGGATTGTGTAAAATAAATTTCTAATAAAAATTTACCTGTTTCAAACAAAATGCCGGTTAATAAAGCACCTGGCCATACCATTTTCCATTTTAATCTAGCGTCTGGTAAATATCTAAACATAAGACCAAAAAGTACTGAAATGATTCCTAGAGAGACCAGATAATTAACTATTAAGGCCAGCTTACCTAAGTACGACGCAATGTGATCTTGTATCCAGTCTTGTAAAATTCCTATAACGGCAGATAGAATAAAACTGATTAGGATCAAAAAACCTAGAACTAAAATGAATCCAAAACTCTTTACACGATCGGTTATTAGCTTCCACCAGGGCGTTTTAGGATTGATCTTGAGTTTCCATATTTTATTAAGAGCCAGTTGTAATTGATAAAAGACTCCAGTTGCAGCAAATATTAAAGTGGCTATACCTATAATTTTGGCAATCCAGCTGTCTTGATCGGCACTAGCTGCTTTCAACATACCGTTAATATCCTCTGCAGCGTCATAACCTATCAGTGAGGTAAGACCAGATGTTAATCTACCTGTTGCTATCTCTGTATCCCATACTGAGCCTACTAGATTAATGAGTATGACTATAAGACCAGGCAGTGCAAGAATGGTATAATAGGCAACGCTGGCGCTTAATTGCCACACGTCTTCGTCATTCCATTTCTTTGCACTACTCCACAATAAAGATGGTAAATGTTTCCATTTAAAAGTTTCGGTAGCTGGTTGTGTGTTCATAATAACGAATTAACCAACTATTTCTTAATTTACCACAAGGATTAATTATAGTTTAACGATCTTATCAAAGATCATGTAGTATCTCTATTTCTTTTTTGCATTCTGTAATGCATAAATAGCAAAACTACCTAACCAGTGTCCACCAGCATAATCATCAGCTACTAGATTAGGTAGCGTGTTAGTTATGTGAGCATCTGCCGTTTCTATGAGATTATCGTATTGTGGGTATTGAGCTGCTAGTCCATAAAGTACCCAAGCACGGCTCAGGTTTAATCCATCAATGTGTACTAATTTCCCGTCTGTACGGTCAGATACTTGACCTATTTCTATGTCTAAAACTCCACTTTCTATTCCAGGTAAGAATTCTTTTATCCAATTATGAAAAGCCGTTTCTGGTAATATTCTTCTCATAATATCCACCTCTTCTAGACACGGAGATAAAAAATCATAACCACTAGGCTCCCAAGAGATAGGACAGTCACTATCATTTAAATAAAAATCTCTTGCCCTAGTTTCTATACTTTTTTTAAAGGCATCGTTTTGAGAATGTACGGCATAGTCATGGGCAAATGCCATCCCAAAAGCGGTATTAGAATGCTCACCTACACGTATGGCATAATTCAATTTAGGCAAGTATTCCATGTACCTGCTCACTATCACATCTGTTAATGGTTTTAAAATCGCCGATAACTTTTTGCCTTCTACACTATCCCATGTATCGAGTTCTTGTTGTAATTTGAGCAGCCATGCCCATCCATAAGTACGCTCAAAACTAGTATTGTTTGCGGTATTAAAATAAGCAATCTCTACCTCAATATTTTGGGCAGTAAGATTATGATTTATTTTTTGCAGTAATTCTTCTTTAGCTTCTAATTCTGGAAAGTTTTTTAATAAAGTCACAGCACTCCAGTACCCATGTACCGCACTATGCCAGTCAAAACAACCGTAAAAAACAGGATGTTGTACAGCCGGCCTTTTTTGATCTTCTGGACCAGCAGTTACATGTCCCATTTTATTAGGGTACTCGGTTTCTATACAGTGCAGTGGTAATTGCGCCAGATTATTAGCCTGTTCTAAGGTTAATTGTGGTGTAGGAATCTTATCTACTATTACTACGTTCTCTGTTTTAGCAGTTTTTTCAGGAGTTGTAGACGTTTCAGAATTTTTACAACTTATCACCGTAATTGCTACTAGAGCATATATTAAATATTTCATCTTTATTTTCTATTCAGTTTTTAAAGATAAAACATTCTTTATGTATGTTGTTCTATATCGCTTTCGCGAAAGCGGAACTTAAACCAACTTTTTTGAATCACTTATCACTTAACAAATTCCTATTTTCTTACAGATGTGAAATTATAGGAACATATCATAAGACATAGTAGCGCTTACAGTATCATATTTTACCATTGCTCTAGAAGAACCACTCCATTTTCTACCATTACGGTTACTTTTCCATTAACTACAGGCAGTTTTTTTGTGGTGTAGGCGTTGCGCAATCTAGTTGCTTTAGGAAATACTTTTTTTACATCTATTTCTAATTTACCGTTATCTAATCCAGCGCCTATCAACACGATATCTTGATGGTTATTTTTATCATAGAATCTAGCTGCAAGTGTGCCATTTCCATCGTGTTCTAGAGAGAAATGTTCTCCAGCACCTACTGCCACATGATTCTTGCGGTACTTTCCTAATAGCTGCCAGTGTTTGAGAACTTCTGGATTATTGTGTTTCCATTCCATTTGAGATCTTAGGGTAGCGTCTCCTTGTGTGCCTTCTATAATTAAAGGTCTAGCGATCTCGTCTCCATAATATATTTGGGTCATTCCTGGTGTAAGCAACAATTTTGTTGCAGCCTCTATTGCTTTTACGCGCGACACATCAAAGGGCTGCCCGTCATCATGAGAACTTATGTAATTCATAAAATAAGCCTCACTATCTGGGTTTTCTTTTAAAAGTTTTCTTCTAAAACCATCATACCTTTTGAAGAGTTCTTTATAATTTGCGATGGCATGGTTTTTAAATCCAAAATTGATAAGTGCATCATAACCAGCATCAAAATAATCTACCTCTACATCAGAAAATGGATAAATTCTACCACCACTAGTCTCATAACCATAGAGCTCGCCTAGTATAAAAAAATCGTCGTTATGAATAATTTCTTCAGGATGATTTTTCTTCCAGTCGTTATAAGCAAGTCTCGCCTGTTCATTAAAAGTAGCCCAAACGGACTCTTCTACATGCTTTACGGTATCTATTCTAAAACCATCTACACCAGTTTCTCTGGCATAGTCTGTCACCCATTTAATCAAATAATTAGCTGGTGTTTTCTTAAGACCTGTTGTGGTAAAAAATTGATCTAGTTCTTTTATTTCTTGATCATACCTACCTTCTTTTTTCCATTTTTCTTTAAGAATAGCCGGTAATTCTACCTCTTCTTTACTATCTGTTCTTATATCCGGGAGATTATTAGTGAGTGTGCAGGTAACTGCTGTTTCTTGATCTTTATAGGTGCAGCTAGGTCCTGTGCGCACCCATTCTTCTGGCCATAATGGGTCTTTTTTTGTTACCGGCCCTGTGTGATTAATTACTACGTCTAGTAAAATTCTTATGTCGTTATCATGTGCTTTTTTAACTAGTGTTTTAAACTCTTCTAGTGTACCGTAAGAAGGTTCTACGGCAGTCCAGTCCTTTGCCCAATAGCCATGAAAAGCATAAGAATACCCCGTACCTTCATCTACACCGCCATGAATTTGCTCCCATATAGGTGTTAACCAGATGGCATTAATTCCCAAATCTGTAAAATATCCATCGTCTATTTTTTCAATAATACCTGCAAAATCACCTCCATTAAAACCTCTCAACTTTGCTGTTTTTTCATTTCTCTCTACAATACTATCGTTAGATGTATCGCCGTTATTGAATCTATCAGTTAATAGGAAATAAACATTTGCAGCGCTCCAGTCAAAGTATGCTGGTTCTTTTACCAAGGCTATTTCTTTGTCTGCAATCTCTTTACAGGAGATAACTAAGAGACTTAAAGTGAATAGGTATAAAAGCTTTTTCATGGATCCATATTTATATCGTAAAAATAAAAGAAGATGGTGATATTATACCATTATAGATTTCTAATATAATACAACGTTATCGTAATCCTTTTTATATACTAATTTTACACTTGATAAAACAGCCTAGAATATCATGAATAAATATATAGACATCTTTACAGACTCCTTTAAAGGATATGCATCTTACCTATGGGGTGAAATTATGAACCCTTCTTGGACCAATTATTTTTACTGGTTACTCGTTATTTCATTACTTGTTTTTGCATTAGAAATATGGTTGCCATGGCGCAAAAATCAAAAGATATTGCGTAGAGATTTTTGGCTGGATTTATTTTACCTATTCTTTAATTTCTTTTTATTCTCTTTAATAGGTTACAACGCTGTATCAGATGTTTTTGTAGAGCTTTTTAAAGATGGCCTGGCACAAATAGGTATTACTAACCTAGTTGCGATAGAGGTAAATACTCTACCTATATGGGCGCAGCTTTTAATCATGTTTATTATCGCCGATTTCGCCCAGTGGAATATTCACCGACTATTACATCGCGTTCCTTTTTTGTGGGAATTTCACAAAGTACATCACAGTATAAAAGAAATGGGATTTGCTGCTCAATTTAGGTTTCATTTTATGGAAACTATTTTATATAAATCCTTACAGTACTTGCCGCTAGCGATGATAGGATTTGGTATTGATCAATTTATTATTATCCACATGATTGCAGTTTTTATAGGTCACTTGAATCATGCTAATCTGAATTGGGATTACGGACCTTTAAAATATGTATTGAATAATCCAAAAATGCACCTATGGCATCATGCTAAAGAACTTCCTGAAGGTGTCACTTATGGAGTTAATTATGGGCTATCCTTGAGTGTATGGGATTATATTTTTGGGACGGCACACATTCCTTATCACGATGGAGAATTAGAATTAGGTTTTCCTGGAGATGAGGATTTTCCCGATGCTTTTCATGAGCAATTAATAGAGCCTTTTAAGAAGGACCATTGATGTAGGTTCCGCTTTCGCGAAAGCGGACTAATAATGAACTATAACCTCAAAAAAGTCATTTGAAGAAGAGCCATAGTTAATTTGAGTATCATTACCACCGCCGTCTACAAAGGCTTCTACCTCTATCGTATACATTGTGCCAGATGCGTTACCTGTTAATGGAACGTAGCCTTTACCATTAAGATACATAAACCCAGATGCTATATTACCCAAAATAGCATCGCTGGTATACATCTTTGCGGTCTGTCCTACTACACGACCATTTACTTTTATTCTTACACCATACTTTCTAGGTAAACCATCTGTAATACCAGCACCATTACTTCTATTTACAGAGATGGAATTTTGATACACGACCTCTAGTAAACCGTCCTCAAATAATTGTTGGGTTGTGGTATAAATCACTCTGGATTCTTCTCCTAAGGTGACATTACTAAATCTTATAGCAGTTGATAAATAAGTAGACTCAAATTCAAATTGTGGCAATTGAGTAATATTAGGAGTAGGTTCTAATTTAAACTCTCCATTACTATCTACATAAAGAACTGATTTATCTAAACCATTATTATAAGGATGAGAGCTGTCCAGACTTTCTATTCTTACATTACTAGTTGTTCCCTGAATATGTAACGATGCCTCTAGTGGAGCGGTACTCGCAATTCCTATTCTATCTATAGAACTATCTATTTCTAAGATATTATTTGATGTACTATTGATTTTTAAATTAACATCACTTTGATTAGGATTAAAAGTAATCCCTGTAGCATTTGAACTGGATAAAAAATCTATGTTGTTTGCACTAAGTACTAGATTATCACCAGTAGTGTACGCTCCTATTAGTGTATTTCTTAATGCCCAACTAGGCCTGTTTACAATACCTAAATCATAAGATAAAAATCTACTATCTGTGGTAAATTCAAGTCTTGGCATACCTGCTGTTGCAAGAATAAATGATCTAGAATCTGTAGTTCCTAAGAAATTTGAAACTGGCACATCTTTATCTCCATAAGTAGACCAGAAGAAATCGTTATTTATATGATTCCATCTAGAACCTGTCCATGAAGTAAAACCTTTTCCAGAAGTCTCGTTAGTATTATAGAGCAATACTGATTCTGTTTGCGATCCTACTGGTAAGTTATACGTTTCAAAATCATCAACTGAAATACGAGGTATTAAAAAACCTTTGTTTCCTGAAGATATATCAAGAAGAGTTTCTGGTTGTGGATCGATAGTACCTATTCCTACTTGTGCTGTTACCGTTATGATATTACTGAATAATAACGCTGTAACGATTATATTTTTAAAGCTCATATTCTTAATATCTAACTAGAACTTGAAATAAATCATCTCCGTTACCACCATAAGTACATCTGGTGGAAGCGGTGTTACCATAAACCTCTCCATATACTTTTATATCGTGAGTGGTACCAGTAATGGAACCTGGTAATTTTACATATCCATTACCATTAAGAAAAAACGGACCATTAACTATAGCCGTGCCCATGTTACTCCTACTAGTATAAGCATCACCTTTATATGCGACTTTAACACCATCTATTAAAACATAAATACGGTATAATCTCGGTCTACCATCATATATAAGGTCGTCAGACATATCTGTTATAGTTACACCAGCCTGGTAAACCACTTCTACAAGTGCATCGCGCGTTAAAGTGACAGATGTACTGTAAAGTTCTACCTGAGTTCTACCTGTAGAATTATTGTCAATTACTACTGGTGTTGATAAGAAAGTGGTATTATCTTCTACCATTTGCGTTATAACATTAGACCCTTCTATACTCAACTCACCGTTAGAATCTACAAATACAGGTTTTGATACTGTTCCTTTATTATTTACATTATTAACAGCGTTAAAAGCATCTATTCTTACTGTACTACTGCTACCGCCTATATGTAAGGTTGCTTGTGGATTATCTTGGGCTATTCCTATTCTATCGGTTACGGCATCTACATAAAGCATGTGAGTCTGTCCTTGTGATGCCACACGCGTATCGATATTTGCTTGATTTTTGTTAAGAACAATTTCTTGATTTACTGTTCCATCTAACTCTATCATGTCATTTCCTGCAGCAGATATATTCAATTTATTTACTGCACTAGAATAAATACCTGTGTCGTTATCTGAATGAAAGGAATAAGTAGGCTGTGACGCAGTTCCATTACTAGAAGCCAGTATCTGACCAGAATCAGTCACTCTCATTTTCTCGACGCTGTTAGTAGCTATAATTAAATCTTGAGCATCTTTAGTACCTAGATAATTCTCACCTACTGCTGTTCCTGGATTAGTACCTGCATTTCCTTTCTTACCCCAAAAAGAACCTGTACCCACTGGAACCCATTCTACACCAGACCAAAAATAAAAACCTTTGCCTGTAGTTATATTAGTATTATAAACTAGAAGACTCTCTGTAGCGCCACCTGTTACTGGTGCAATAGTGGATAGATTATCTATATCCACACGTGGTACGAGAACACCCTTGTCTGTACCAGAAACATCCAGCGCAGCATCTGCAGCTGGCACTTGTATATTGATACCTACTTGAGAATAGGAATAAAAACAAGTGAAGAATAAGACAATAGAAATACCTAATCTAATCATTACTGTGGTTTAAGTTGAAATTTTGAGTGCGACAAAATTAACAGCTCTTTAACGCAGAGTAGCTTTATAGAAAACAAAAAAAGACACATTTGTTAAACGAATTAAAAAAATCGATTAACGGCATGAAAAATTACTATTATTCTTTAAACAGTAGTCTTCATTCATAGTTATAGATGATATTTTTGCTTCACCATACTTACCTTCTCCTGATAAGAAATAAAAACTAAGTACTGTTATAGATAAAAGATTCTAAAGTGCTATTCGTCAGCAATTAATAGAACCTATAAAGAAAGATCAATGATGCAAGTTCCGCTTTCGCGAAAGCGAATTTACAATTTAATATAATTTTCTAATAAGCTCCAGGGCTGTAAATCACCTTTTCAAAGCCTATTAAATCGGCAAGTTTCTCTGTTTCTTTGTGAGCTATATCCTTATCTTTTAATTGTTTGATCAACAATTTTTGATAATGATCTTTACTTAATAGCGTGATGCGATAAACCATTTCTCGAGAAGATGAGTTTACTAACGTAGTATGACTTCCTAAACTGGTTTTTTCGGTAATTTCAAGAACAGTAATATGAGGAAACTGGTCTAAAGATTGCCATTTTCCAAATTTTATAAAAAAGAAACTATTGTATTCTTTTAATTTTTTATGAGCCACGTCTATAGAAACTCCTTTTGTAGAAAACACAATTGCAAATCCTATTAATGGTATAAAAAATACTTGAATACCGTTAGTTACAATACCTATTATTCCAATAACAAAAATAAGAACACCTAAAAGCCTTGTTACTGGCGGAAAAAAATTACTTACTTTAAAGTCCATAATGTTTTTTAAGCATGTTTTCGTAGGTCTTTTCAGGAAGAATCTTTTTTAGAACAATAGAAAATTTCTGTAAAAAACTACCTACTTTATAATGAATACCTGGATTAGGGTTTTGTAGAATCTCATAGATTTTTGAGGCCACTTCTTTAGGGTCCTGACCATCATCTACGTGCTCATCGATTAACTTTAAGGTATGTGCGTAGCCAGATTCATAATCGCTTCCTGCTATAACTGGAGCATGAAATCTACCAGCTGCAATATTAGTTGCAAAATCACCAGGCGCTACATTACTAAAATGAATATTAAGGTGTGCGCATTCCATACGATATGCTTCGGTCGCTATTTCTAGCGCTCCTTTACTAGCGCTATAAATACCTCGATAAGGTAAACCCATGTAACCTGCGATGCTGGTTATATTAATGACGCGTCCAGATTTTTGTTTTCTCATTACCGGTAATACAGCTTGTAAAACTCTTAATGGACCATAAAAATTAGTATCCATAGCATTTTTAACTTCGTCTATAGGAGTTTCTTCCATAGGACCTGTAATACCTACACCTGCATTATTAATAAGTACATCTAGCTGCCCTTCTTTTTCTATAAGAATATCAACTGCTTTATTAATAGAGTTTTGGTCTTGCACGTCTAGAGCTAGTAACTCTATAGGACTGTCTGGATAACGATCTGGGTTTCTACTCGTACCGTAAACGGTATAATTTTTATCTTGAAGAAATAATGCAATGGCTTTGCCTATACCAGAAGAACCGCCGGTAACCAATACTACTCTTTTCATAAAATATTTTAAAAACTAATGTGAAGGAATCACTAAAAGGAGAAAGAAAAAAAGGCAAGCTACCTACATCACACCGCTACGACCACTTACCTTTGCTGCGTTCCCGCCCTGGAGGAGTTCAGCAGGAGCTGGTTGTGTAGGACTTGCCCGCTGCAAATATACAGTCTAGTTTTACTTACACAAAGGTTTTTCTCATGCTTTTTTATAACTATCTTTCGACTTGATAAAAAAATATTATGAAATTGAAAAATTCGGTTTTACTAATCGTAGCAGTGATCTCATTATCAAGCTGTAAAACAGACATAGAAACTTTTAAAGAAAATTATAAATTAGAGGTTTCTAATTCAAAATTAAAGTGGAATGAGGACGATACGGTCCAATTATCGCTGATTGATGACGCATCTGTCGGTGCAGATAGTATTATATGGAGTCAAAATGATGCCATTATCGATGGTGCTGGTGGAAACTCGCTTTCGCGAAAGCTAAAAAATCAACCTTATGGTAATCTTACTTTTAAAGCTACCATATATAAGGACGGTATGAATACTACTGTAGCTACCAAAATAAAAAGAATACCTGCAACAAAAGCAAAAATCTACAAGTACAATATTCTTAATACTTATGTGCATCAAACCGATGCCTATACTCAAGGACTAGAGTTTTATGGAAACGCCCTTTATGAAAGTACAGGTCAATTTAAAGAAAGTGATATAAGAATCACAAATGTAGAAACTGGTGAGGTTACAAAAAAAGTAGATTTGCCTGCTAGTCAGTTTGCTGAAGGAATGACTATACTTAATAATAAGGTGTATCAACTAACATGGCAAAGTAAAATAGGTTATGTTTATGATATGGACTTAAATAAAGTCGATGAGTTTAAATACAACCGCAGTATGGAAGGTTGGGGACTTACTAATGACGGTACTTATTTATATAAAAGTGATGGTACTTCAAAAATATGGAAGATAGACCCTAATACTTATGAAGAATTAGGTTACATAGAAGTAGTAAGTGCCGATGGTGTAGTTTCTAAAATCAATGAATTAGAATGGATAGATGGTAAAATCTATGCAAACGTTTATACTACTAATTTAATCATGATTATCAATCCTAAAAACGGTGTGGTAGAAAGTGCGATTAACCTAAATAGTATTACTAAAGAAATCCCTAACTACTCTGAATCTGATAATGTGCTTAACGGTATCGCATATGATAAAGTTAATGACAAGCTTTTCATTACCGGTAAAAGATGGCCTAAAATGTTTGAAATCGAAATAGTAAAGTAATGATTCAAGCTGATCTACCTGTTTTTGAGAAAAGACGTATTGCTACTGAAGAAGAAATAGATGACCTAGACCATGTGAATAATGTGGTTTATGTACAATGGGCAAATGACATCGCTACGGAGCACTGGACTACGGTTGCTACACCAGAGATGTTAGACACTTTTGGCTGGGTAATGTTAAAACACTGTATAGAGTATAAAAAAGCGGCTGTTTTAGGTGATAAAATCTTAATTAAAACCCAAGTCGGTAGAGCAACAAACGTACGTTATGAGCGTTACATTGAAATATATAACGAGACCACAATGGACTTGCTAGTTAAAACAACATCTGACTGGTGCGCGATTGATAAAAACGGTAGACCTATTAAAATCTCTCAGGAAATGAGAGACCTATTTGAAACAACATGAAATATATAATTACTGTCCTTATTAGTATCATAACTCTAGTTAGCATTTCTTCTTGTAGAAATGATTTTGAATTTACTGCCAGTACAGGAAATTTAGAATTCTCTCAAGACACCATATATTTAGATACTGTTTTTTCTAATATAGGTTCTAGCACGAGAACTTTTAAAGTATACAATCGCAGTAGTGATGACATTGTCATCCCTAGAGTTGCTCTTAACCAAGGTACTAACTCTAATTACAGACTGTCTGTAGATGGAGTACCTGGACAGGTATTTGAAAATGTAGAATTACTTGCAAAAGATTCTATGTTTGTTTTTGTAGAAACCACAGTAGACATCATGGACTTTACATCTGACACTGAATTTCTTTATGAAGATACTATAGAATTTGATGCTGGTGGTAATCTTCAAAAAGTAGAATTAGTGACTTTAATAAAAGATGCTGTTTTTCTTTTTCCAGAGCGCGATGCTCAAGGTGTAGAAGAGACTTTATTGTTAGATACAGACACCGATGGTAATGAAATACGCATTTCTGGTTTTTCGTTAGACGATGATCAACTTAATTTTACCAATGAAAAGCCTTATGTTATATATGGTTTTGCAGCCGTGCCATCTAACAAGACACTCACCATAGATGCTGGAGCGAGAATACACTTTCATGCTGGCAGTGGTATTATCGTGGCAAACGAGGGAACTTTAAAAGTAAATGGAGCTTTATCCACGACAGAAGATCTCGAAAACGAAGTGATTTTTGAAGGAGATAGATTAGAACCTCTTTATGAAGATGTAGCTGGACAGTGGTTTGCTATCTGGCTTACTGCTGGTAGTAAAGATCATGAAATTAATTATGCTACCATTAAAAATGCCAGCGTCGGTATTATTATGGATAGCTCTAACACTACTTCTAACGGCGCTACTTTAAAAATAAATAATTCTAAAATATTAAATAGTTCTAATACAGCATTGTTAGCTACCACAGCATCGATAGAGGCTAGTAATTCTATATTTCATAATTCGGGACAGTCTACTGTAATTGCTAGACTAGGTGGAGCGTATAACTTTAATAATTGTACGATTTCTAATTACTGGAATAACAGTTTTAGACAAGACCCTACTCTATTCCTAACTAACATTTTCCCAAACTCAGATCTATCAGCAGACTTGCTAGAAGCTAATTTTACCAACTGTATTATTTATGGAGATCGCAATATTGAGTATGCATTACTAGATGATCAACTCTCGTCATTCAACTTTAAATTTGAAAATTCTTTAATACGGTTTAATGATTTCTCAAACAGTTTTGATGGTTTTCCTTCTTATGACATCACTAATTCTAGTCTATACGAGAACTGTGTATTCAATGAAGACCCTTTGTTTGAGGATGAAGATGCGTTTAAACTACGCATCGATAATACTAGTGGCGCAAATGGTATTGCAAATCCTACCACTACCACTACTCTAGATATAGAAGGTAACACAAGGGCCGCGTCTCCAGATGCTGGTGCTTTTGAGAGTGTGGATTTATCTACTAATTGATCTTATCTAAATAATAAATAGACAGATAATGCATTAAGAAAATAAAGCCCTGTTTTTTATAAGCAAACACATTATTTATAGAAATTACCCCATACTAATTTCTATTAATAATTACTAATGGGTAATTTTAACAAAATAAGGATCTTTAATTTTAGGTTCTTTATCGATGAAATACTGTTATTCAAAGAAAAAACACTTCTTTTTAACATATTTATGCTCATACCACATACATATATTACATTTGTCCTGTCTAAAAAAAACATACGTTTTTAATAGATATTTAGAATTGAAAGATGCCTGGAACGAAGTCCCTATACTTTTTCCAGGCATTGTTTTTATAACATTCTTTCAATTGAATACCATAAAGGAATAGCCGCAGTACATTGAAGCTGCGTAAGTATCAATCTCATCTATCCATGAAATGGAATATTGCTCAGATATTCCTTTCATAAATCACATTTACGCAAACATGATGATAAATAGATGTCGACTATTCCCAATCTGGCATTAATCCATTAGTAAAAATATCTTCTCTAGTATCTATAGTATCTATCTCTAAGACTTGCAACGTCCCTTGTGTAATACCATCATTATCTTGATTATAAACTATTATTTTAGACTCGGTAGGTGAGAATCTAGCGTCCAAATCATTAGTTCCAGGATCTTTATTAAAACTAACGCTCAACTCTAACATGGAATTTAGGTTATATATAAATGCCTGTGTATTCAGCTGTCTATAACCGATATTCTCAAAACCAGTAATATCTCTAGTATAAAGTAACTTAGAATTATCTGCACTTAAATCTAGCCCACCTACAGCTCCATTCACACCAGTAAGTACTGTACTTACTAATGCTCCTGCGGTGTCTATCAATAATATCTCGCAATTATAACCACCCAAATCATTAGTTTTTACAGCTATTAAAGATCCGTTTACGTCTACCTCTGTTACTAGATTACCAGTACTTTGATATACCATAGTAGTACCTGTACCGTCTAGATTCACACTATATAATTTGTCTTGTGAAGGGTAATAAATTTTTGCACCGTCAGACGACCATGAAATATCTATTTCTTCTAGATTAAATCCTGCCACAGGTACTTGAGTAGATACCTGTCTTACATTATTACCATCTGGGTCCATGACAAAAACTTGAGCTAACGCTCCTACACTACGTAAGAATGCTATTTTATTAGCTACACGACTAACTCTAGGTCTCCAACTATTAGAATTAACCGATGTAATTGCGACCTCAACACTATCTTCGTCACCACTATAAATCACATTATTACCGTTTATTTTCTTTACAAATAGAAATCTATTTACAGGAAAATTTGCTGTAGAAAACGTGAACAATTCGCTGTTTACATCTTCGTTGATACCATCATTTGCTGTTACCTGCCAGAAATAAGTTGTACCATAATCTACAGTAACATCAAGACTGGCGTCCGTAATATCTTCAAAAACCTCAACCGTATTATCGCCTGTATTTCTAAGAGTTACCTTATAAGTAAGCTCATCATCATCAACATCTGTACCTGTCCATTCTAGAGTTAAATTGAACGATAGATCCACCGCATTATCTACAGGAACTTCTAATACCGGCGCGTTAGGTGCGCGATTATTTGCAGTCTGTGTTCTCAATTCATAAACCAGTTCTACCTCTCCATCTACCTCAACTGTTGCCGACTCAAATGCTGTGATATATTCATCTTTTTCTGCTTGGACCGCATATTGACCTGCCTCTACTTCTATCTCAAAATCTCCATTAACATCAGTGAAGACTGAGCTGGTGTTAGGATTTGTAGATATTTTTACATTTTCAAGAGGTAAAAAAGTAGTTTCTTCTACCACTTTTCCACGTATCACACCGGTACCGTTTATGTCTATTAAATCTTCACTACAACCAGTTATAAGTAGTAGAGACACTAGCAATATTAAAAATCCTTTCATCATCTAATTATTTTCTTGATTAATTAAAGGAGTTTGTTGTGTGTTTCGCTTTCGCGAAAGCGAATCTCCCTCAACATCTTGTTTTAAACTTTCTTTGAGAGCCTTTTTTTCCTTGCGTTTTTGTACTCTTCTTGCTTTACGTTTTTGACGTTCTATGTTGCTTTCTTTGGCTTTGTTATTACCTAAGTACACGTTTAAACCCAATCCAAAGCGATAGTATTGATCATCTAATTTACCGGAGACTAGGTTATCAAGATCGTCAGCAAAAACGTTATTGTATTCACCAAAAACTGTCAATCCAAAGCTGGGCGAGAACGCATATTCAAAACCTATACCTGCCTGTACCTTAAGATCTGTCTTATCAAAATTGTTAGCAAAATTGAGACCGCTACCTATATAGGCATATGGAGAGAACTCTTGATAAGGTAAAACGGTTAACTCGAGATTTAAATCTGAAGATGCAAACTCTCTATTTAATAAGTCGGTATTTTTTAATCTGTATTTACTCAATACACCACGTACACCTATATTAGGTGTGAGGTTATATTTAAGACCTCCAGAAATGGAGTATTCATAACTAGCGTCTGGCAAGTCTCCTTTTATGTAAGTACTTCCTGCGCTTAGGTCTGCGCGCCATTTACTTCTTCTTTCTAAAAATTCACGTTGGTAGACATCAGTTCTTTCGGCTATTTCTTTTTCTTTATAATAATCCGACACCATTTTTTGAGCGACAGGCATACCGCCTTTAGGAAACCACAATTGTACCGTAATACCCTCTATTATAAGAGATTCTACCGCTTTTTCTATAGCTTCTTTAATCGCTAGTTGTCCTGGTTCATTTCTAGTAAAACCGGTTTCTGCCTCTAGTAATCTTTGAAAACTTACATATCTAAAAAGGTTAGCATCTACTGCTTGCGAGTATATAGATTTTGACACATAAACAGTTTTCATAATCTCGCCAGACTGTGTAGAGACAGCACGTAAATAAATAGTTACTCTATCCTGACGGTACTCTGTAGAACCTCCTGCACCAAAATATCTAGCACCTACACCACCGGTTAATACATTTGTGTCATAAGAAACAATTCCACCTTCTATCAATATACCTGCATAAAGCAATGGAGGCAAATCTTCTATAGGGGTTTTAGTTTTTGCAGCATAATCTTTGCGTGTGTTTAAAATTATACCACGTTCATTTATTAAATTACCTATATTTTCTCTCTCTATGGTTCTAAACCATTTAGAATCTTCGAGCGCTTTTATTAAAATAGTAGTTCCTCCTTGTGTAACTGCATTGCTAAAACTACTTCCTACTTCACTGAGTTTATACTGTCCTGTTTGATCTTCAAATTTATACACACCTACCACAGCCTTAGCAGCAGGTTCTGGCAATTCTTTTAATCTAGTAGTAGCTTCAGTTATCTCACCTATACGAGCTTCTTGAGTATCAAATGGCTGGTTGAAATAAGCACCGCAACTAGTAAATAATGCGACACACAACAACAGCCCGATTTGTTTTAATCGGATTTTCATAAATAAAATATTTGAGTAAACCCTACTGGTTAGGTACTATTACCTGGGTTTGATCTCCTGTCGTAGTATCGAGTATATTTACTACCAGTCCTTCTAAGGATTCAAGAATTTCTACCTCTAGACTACCAAAAGAAAATACTCCTGGTGATAATCCTGTCGATGTATCAAATTGTAAATCTAACAGCGATCTAGAAAGCTGACTAAGTATCTGACTATTTATACCTGCGGCAAAACTATCTAATGTAGATGTATCGTTTGCAGATTGAGCTTCTGCTGGATCCGTAAATTTATTTTGTAATTCAGCACTTTGTACAAGCCACTGATAATTGAATGTATCTCCACCAAAAGCTGGATTAATAGGTTTATAGACAAATTGTTGAGCATTAAGATCATTTGCCATAAAACAAATTGAAAATAACAAAACGAGCGATGTTGTTAATTTTTTGAGCATGATTTAAGTTTTAGTTTATTGTTGAGCACTTTTTAATTTCTGTAATTCTTGATACACAATACTGATCGCTTGATCTCCCATTGCTTTTATATATTCTTTTTTAGGGTTTAAAAAGAATTGAAAAACCAATTTATATCCTAAGTAAATCTCTATTCTAGAGCTTCTGCCCTGTCCAAAGACTTCTTTTATTTTCACTGTTTGATTACCTTTTAACTGGTAATAATTATACCTACCATAGAAATAGTCATAAAATTTACGTCCCGGACTGGTACGTGTTTTATTTTCAACTATTCCCAAAAAAACTATACCGTCATAGGTATCTACTACTGGTTTATTTAACTGACGTGTGTAAGGCGCTATTCTCTCTATAGATTTCCCTATCAACTTATTATCATAATTATAAATAAGTAGCATTATGGTTAAGGTTTCTGGTATGTTTAAATTAACACTGGTAGTTGCTAGAACTACTTTGTTTTTTGCATTTAGGACACCACTTCCTTCTTGTTTATTTTTTGATATATTATTTAAAGAATCTTTTTTAATAACTGATAACTCATACCTCAACCCTGTGTCGAGTCCTGTTAAATTTTCAGCAACTCCTTTAATGGTTAAAAACTCTGATTTTTCTTCCATTTGAATATCTGCCTTTACTTCACGATTGTATAAGGATTGCTGCGCATAGCAAGTGCTTGCAACTAGTAATATGACTATTGTGAAAAACCCTTTCATGTTTTAGTAATGAAGTACATAAACAGCAGCTCCTGTACCGGTTTGATTAATCTTTAATCTCTCAGATATACCGTTGGTACCTACACTTATAGCTGTATTATAGTTTCCATTTTGATTTAATTGTACTTCATGGTTTTGAGCACCGTGTAAACTATAGTCTAAAAACAAATTGCTATTTCCTATTTGTTGCACCTGCTCTCTAACCCTTAAAGCATTTATTTTAAGATTAGAAATATTAAAGTTTCCATCTTGTACTATTGTAACCTCTGCATTATCAGAGGCTATTTGAGAAATTGCAGTATTATTAAGTCCCACTTGCGCAATAAAAACGGAGTTTTTTAAAACGGGAGTTTGTTGTATTTGCTGGTTTGCAGCATAATTTAATTGTGAGTTATTAGTCTTAAATGAAACGTCAGATATTACCTCTTTATCGTCTACATAATTTTGAGCAAAGCCACAAAAAGAAACCAATACAAATAATAAAACTACATTTTTCATATTATCAGATTTAAAAAACAAGAATAACCGCGAGTAAGTAACTCGCGATTATCTTGTTAAAAATTATTTTAGAAACTGTGTGCTGCAGTAGCAGCCGCTCTTTTCATTTGAGCAGTTAATGCTACGTTTGCATTTCTTTGAATTACTACAGCGCTATTGCTACCTGAAGTTGCTGCTGGTGATCCACTTAAAGGGTTGTTTTGATTCACAACACTTACTTGTCCATTTCCAGTCTGGTCTACAACAGCCATGTTTCCATTAGCTCTTTGATTGATTACAGAAGAGTTATCAAAACCATTCTGGATAGAAGTTGCTATGTTACCTGCAACCTGTCCATTTGCTTGAAAAATACTAGAGTAGTTATCATCTTGATACTGCTCTTGAAAAGCTTGGTTGTCATTTCCAGCTTGTGTAGATCTAGCTTCGTTATTATTACCAGCTTGATACTGCTCTAGAGAGTTATTTCCTCCAGTTGTAAGACCTATAAGGTTTTGCTCATTTACAGCAATGTTTCCAGTTCCTACTTGCTCTTGAAAAGCAGAATCACCTACTAATCTTTGAGAAGAGTACGCTTCGTTTAAGTCACCTTCTTGAACTTGTTGTGTAAATGCGTCAGTAGCTTGAACAGATGCATCACCTTGATCAGATTCTGCATAGTTTCCTAAACCTAGACTACCTGAACCACCATCTTGAATCTGTATCAATTCATTGTTATCACCATATTGCTCACCTATAGCAACATGTCCTGCACTTTGATTAGGATTTGCTCCTTGAGACTGGTAAGATCTGTTACCTACACCAGCTGCTTGGTCATTTCTTTGAAGTATAGAAGCTTCATTATTATCCCAACGTTGTTGTACCTCAGCATAGTTTTCCTTACCATCTTGATCTACAAGAGCAAGGTTACTTTCTGCTTGTTGTGGTGTATCTGCACCTTGTTGAACTAACGCTGTGTTATCCAACCCTACTTGGATACCAAAGTTTTCGTTCAAATCACCCTGTTGAGTTACTGTGTAAGCATTTCCTTCACCTGACTGAGCAATCTCAGAATAATTAAGGTGCCCACTTATACTAGGCTGTACATTACCCCATTGTAATACGGTAGCCGTGTTACGGTTAGTTGCGTTTGTACCGGTTTGTGAGATAAAAGAACCGTTTGCAGTACCTTGTTGAGATACAAGAGCATCACTACCAGTTCCTTTTTGATCTACATTAGAATAGTTACCACCTACAGTCGCTGCTGCAGTAGGAACTGTTTGTTGTGCAGGACTCGCTATTGTTTGTGGAGTCTGTGCTATTGCTACAGTACCAGCAAGAAGTGCTGCTACACTTAAGATAATTCGTTTCATAATAAATATTTAGATTGAGTTGATATGTAAAAAATCCAACATCTAAATAATTAGATGTTGGATAAGGTTGCTTCTGTTTAGAAGTTATGAACTTTAGTTGCTGCTGCTTTTTGAAGCTGAGCATTTAAAGAAACATTTGCATTTCTTTGAATAATAGTAGCTGTGTTACTTCCAGAAGTTGCTGCTGGAGAACCACTTAATGGAGTATTTTGATTCACAACACTTACTTGACCATTACCAGTTTGATCTACCATAGACATGTTTCCATTTGCTCTTTGGTTGATTAAAGAAGAGTTGTCAAAACCGTTTTGAATAGATGTAGCTATGTTACCTACAACCTGTCCATTTCCTTGAGTTATTTTAGAGTAGTTATCATCTTGATACTGCTCTTGAAATGCTTGGTTATCATTACCGTTTTGTAATGATCTAGCCTCATTCCCATTACCAGCTTGGTATTGATCTACATAGTTATCACCACCGTTTAGAGAACCACCTAAGTTTTGCTCATTAACAGCCATGTTTCCATTTCCTAGTTGCTCTTGAAAAGCAGTATCACCTACTAGTTTTTGAGAAGAATAAGCTTCGTTTAATTCACCTTCTTGAATTTGTTGAGCAAAAGCACCTGTTGCTCCTGTAACAGCATCTCCTTGGTTAGACTGTGCATAGTTACCTAATCCAGTAGGACCACTAGAAGCACCATCTTGAATTTGTACCAACTCATTGTCATCACCATATTGCTCACCTATAGCAACATGTCCTGCACTTTGGTTAGGATTTGCCCCTTGAGACTGGTAAGATCTGTTACCTACGCCAGCCACTTGGTCATTTCTTTGAAGTATAGAAGCTTCATTATTATCCCAACGTTGTTGTACCTCAGCATAGTTATCCTTACCGTCTTGATCTACAAGTGCTAGGTTACTTTCTGCCTGTTGTGGTGTATCTGCACCTTGTTGAACTAACGCTGTGTTATCCAACCCTACTTGGACACCATAGTTTTCATTCAAATCTCCTTGTTGAGTTACTGTATAAGCGTTTCCTTCACCAGACTGTGCAATATCAGAATAGTTAAGGTGACCACTTATACTAGGTTGTACATTACCCCATTGTAATACGGTAGCCGTGTTACGGTTAATTGCATTTGTACCTGTCTGTGAGATGTAAGAACCATTTGCTGTACCTTGTTGAGATACTAAAGCATCACTACCAGTTCCTTTCTGGTCTACATTAGAATAGTTACCTCCTACAGTCGCTGCAGATGTTGGTACTGCTTGCTGTCCTGGATTAGTAATTGTTTGCGGCGTCTGTGCTATCGCTACAGTTCCTGCAAGAAGTGCCGCAACACTTAAGATTAATCGTTTCATAATAAAATATTTAGAATTAATAAATACACATTCATTGAGCATGAAACAAGAAAACCTTACGCGTTTAATCGTTCATTGAACATACGTTCTTTTAATCTATAGGGACTTTATTATTACACGGTCGTAGGGATAACCTTGTAACTGTCATAAACATTTGCAGGGATGCTGTTTACTTCTGACATGGTAAATATAGGCGATGATTTTAATGCTATGCAAACACCTTTTTTGACTTATGATGGGTATTTTCTGTTATCTGAGGCTTGAAAATCGAGCAATGACAATACTTAAGCTTAATATGTTAAAAAACAATGTTTTAGACATACTACACAAATACTCTTTGTAATACGTAAAACAGAATGTGAAAAACTCGATTATTTTAGTTTAAATTTAACAAATTGTAAGTATTAGACTACAACGTAATGCCGATTTATGATTATTAAAACCGATTTTTATCAATTCCTCATCAAATTATCCTTAGTTACGATGTATAATTAAAAAAAAAGAGCATGCCTTACAGCATGCTCTTTCATAAAATAAATTATTAGTTCTACAGTCTTATTTAATTAGACCATAGCTGCGATTCACAAACTCAGTCAATTTCTCACCTTTAAGTAATCCTTGAGATAATTTTGCAAGATCAACTGCTTGTTGAATAAGTCCAGTTTTTTTAGCTTCATCTTTCTCATTAAAGATAGTTTGTACTAAATCGTGATTACCGTTAACCACTAGGTTGTGCATGTCAGGCATGTTACCAAAGCCCATCATACCTCCACCACCAGACGCTTGCATTTCTTTCATACGTCTCATAAATTCTGGCTGTGTGATAATAAACGGTGCTGCATCACTACTCATAGCTTCTACTTGTACCGTATATTCTGCATCCTTTATGGTATCAGTAATTACTTTTTGAAGAGATTCCTTCTCCTCATCAGATAATTTAGAAATTTGTTCTTCATCTTTCTTGATAAGGTTATCAACATGATCAGCATCAACTCTTACAAAAGAAACATTCTCTTTAGATCCTTCTAATTTCTGCATAAGGTGCGAGATAATAGGAGAGTCTAATAACAGTACTTCATAACCTCTTTCTGTCGCTGCTGCTACATAAGAATGTTGAGTCTCTTTATTTGAAGTATAAAGAATTACTGTCTTACCATCTTTATCGGTCTGTGCATCTTTAATTTTTTCTACCAGTTCATCCCATAAGTAATAAGAACCATCTACAGTAGGGTATAAAGCAAACTTATCTGCTTTATCAAAGAATTTCTCCTCGCTTAACATACCGTATTCGATAACGATTTTGATATCGTTCCACTTTTCTTCAAAACCTTTACGGTCATCGTTGAAAAGACTCTTTAATTTATCGGCTACCTTACGAGTAATGTAGCTAGAAATTTTCTTCACAGCACCATCTGCCTGTAAGTAAGAACGAGATACATTTAATGGAATATCTGGAGAATCTATAACACCACGTAACATGGTTAAAAATTCTGGTACAATTCCTTCTACGTTATCTGTAACATACACTTGGTTTTGATACAATTGTATACGGTCCTTCTGTACATTAAGATCCTGAGTCATCTTAGGGAAATATAAAATTCCTGTAAGATTAAAAGGATAATCTACATTAAGGTGAATGTTAAAAAGAGGCTCTTCAAATTGCGTAGGGTACAACTCACGATAGAAACCTTTATAATCTGCTTCTTCTAACTCGCTAGGCTGTTTAGTCCATGCTGGAGAAGGGTTGTTGATGATATTATCTACTTCTTCAGTAGGTGCAGCATCATCTTCAGCAGCTCCTTCTGGTTTTTCTAGAGTTTCTGTTCTCATACCAAATTTGATAGGCACTGGCATGAACTTGTTGTACTTATTAAGAAGCTCTGTAATACGGCTTTCTTCTAAGAATTCCGTCTCGTCGTCAGATATATGAAGAATAATCTCGGTACCAAAATCTTCTTTAGTCGCAGGCTCTAGCGTATAATTAGGAGATCCATCACAAGTCCAGTGCACAGCTGCATCACCTCTAAATGACTTTGTAATAATTTCTACCTGGTCTGCTACCATAAAGGCAGAATAGAATCCTAGACCGAAATGACCTATGATACCGCTATCCTTTGCAGTGTCTTTATATTTCTCTAGAAACTCTTCAGCTCCAGAAAACGCTACTTCATTAATATATTTCTGTACCTCATCTTCAGACATACCTAGACCTTGATCTATAATATGAAGCGTTTTTGCTTCTTTATCGATCTTAATCTCAATTTTTTGATCACCTAATTCTACACTCGCCTCACCTATTCTAGCAAGGTGTTGTAATTTTAATGTAGCATCAGTTGCGTTAGAGACTAATTCTCTTAAGAATATCTCGTGATCGCTGTATAAAAACTTTTTAATAAGCGGGAAAATATTTTCCACCGCTACGTTAATGGTTCCTTTTTGTGACATATTATTTTATTGTTCTATTAAGTTTATATCTGTTCCGCTTTCGCGAAAGCGGAATTATTAATTACCTCTTGCCTATTTCAAGCCTTGTACCATTTAAAAGAATACGACAACCTGACAGTTTAATTATAGTTTTAAAACTACTGATTATCGACCCAAAGCCACCGTTGCTGTACTGACCATTTCATAAACTTTAATGTAAGCACATATTTGTATCGCCCATTGTAAGGAAGTGTATAGATTTTAGGGGAAGAGTCGTGGCGAGCAATCCTGCGGCTTTTCTCTTTTTTAATCGAGTTTTTAATGCACAAATACATATGGCTTTTTAAAGACTATACTTTATTAATAATGAAGAGAAATAAAGCTAACATCCATTTAAGCTCTTATAGAAATTACAGGAATATATGTCAGTTCACGCATGTACCTAATGTAAAAATGAGAAGTTTTAACTCATAACAAATAATGAAAAAATAAGAAAATTAACTTAAAGAGTTTTAAAACGTTAATTTTAACCACTAACCAACCTATCTCTACCATGAAAAATAACATCCTTAAATCTTTTCTTTTATTAACCATCGCTATAAGTTTAACTTCTTGCGAGTGGAATAAAGATACTCCTAAACATAACGATCCATCACCAGAAGAAATAGCTAAGAAATGGAACAATACAAAGGGGAAAATCTCTAATAAAGAGGCTAACCGATTAGAAGAGAATTACAAGAAATTGCTTTATAATGGATCCAGAGATTCTCTAATCGATGCAAATGGTGAGGTATATAAAGATACTAGAGAAGTCTGGTTTGACATAGAAGAGTTGAAAAACTACATTGCTTATATCGAGCAACATGGTAAGGATAACAATTATGATCAATTAGGTATAAGAGTCTATTTAGGTACTAAAGAACCGATTAAAGATGGTAAGGCCGTTACTACGCTATTCTTTTATGGAACTGGACATGCTAATGGCCCTACTTCACAAAGAAGTACGACTCAGTCAGCTCTAGATACTAATATCCCGGGAATAGATGGTCTTAATAAAGGAACGTCTGGAATGCCTCCTAAGGATTTAATATACCCATAGTTTTATGCAGCATGACTATACATATTATTATATTTCTACAGCCATAATTTATGCGTTGATCCTTATTACTACATGGGTCACTGTTAAAAACTGGAGTTATTTGAGTAAAATAAAGGAATCGATTTTTCTCCCTTTTCTTTGTTTTACCATTGTTATAGAACTTATAAGTAATTATTATGTATGGATTCTTGTTAGGAATGCATCTATAGTTCTAGATTTTTATACGTTGATTGCGATGCTATTTACTATTTACTGGTTTTACTCTTATTTGAGAATAAAATGGCTAGCAATTATAAGCTCTATTTTAATGATAGCTAGTTACTTAATAAGCGTTTATTATGTAGAATCTTATGTTGACGAGTTGCCTGCTATTGTTATAGCTGCCGCATTAATCATAACGCTTAATGTTTTTATCTTTTTTAATAAAATGCTGCTTAACAATAAGGTGAAAAAATACACAAATCACAGACCATTCTGGATTACCATAGGCTTATTTGTCTTTCATATTAACGCGATGCCACTAGTGCTATTTTTACCTAACCTTAAAAGATTAACCTGGCAAGTTAGCGGTGTACTAGTATTTATTAACCTGATTATGTATGGCTGTTTTATATACGCTTTAAGTTTGAAATCTGCTCGAGATGAATAATTATGACTACTTTATAGGCGCTTTTATATTTGTACTGGTCATTACCATCGGTATTATCTCTTTATTTATCACCTTTAATAATAGAAAGAATCAATTACTTAATGAAAAACTAGAAGAACAACTAGCCGCTCAAAAAAGACAACATAATAGCGAATTAAATGCGCTGCGTAGTCAACTCAATCCACATTTTGTACATAATAGTTTAAACGCAATTCAATACTATATACAACGCAATGAAGTAGAAATCTCTGAAGATTATCTTACTAAGTTCTCTAAACTCATGCGTCTTTTCTTTGATTATTCAAGAAAGAAATTAATCACTCTTGAAGAAGAGATATCGTTTCTAACTAAGTATTTACAAATCGAGAAATTGAGGTTTGAAGAGAAAATAAGTTATAGCATAGAGGTAGACAGTCAATTAGATAAAGAAAACACCTTTATCCCAACCATGATTTTACAACCCATGTTAGAGAATGCTGTTAATCATGGTATTTTTCATAAACTAGGTGCTGGACATATTATTATGAGCTTTGATCTATTACCAGAAAAAAACGGTTACAAAGTAAGTATCATAGACGATGGTATAGGTTGTGAAAAATCTAGAGAAATTCAAAAAAACCAAAAAGCTAATACCAAAGCACACAGTAGTGAAGTCATAAAAGAACGACTAGACATTTTAAACGACAGTCAAGAATGGTCCATAGATTATGAAATCATAGACCGCTCCATACATAAAGGAGAATCAGGCACAGCGGTTTACATCACTTTTAAACACATCGAGGAAGAATGAATATCAAGACTATAATTATAGATGACGAGCCTAAGGCCATTGCTATTCTCAAAAATAAAATCGCTCGTTTTTGTCCAGAATTAGACATAGTGGCTACTATAGAAAAACCTCAAGATGCTTTTGACACGATAAACGAGTTGAAACCAGATCTTGTTTTTATAGATATAGCTATGCCTGGTATGAGTGGCTTTGAAGTATTAAAGCAATTTTCAAATCCTAATTTTGAAATTATTTTTGCTACGGCCTTTGATCAATATGCTCTCGATGCGATTAAACATTGCGCGATAGGTTATCTAGTGAAACCTATCGATAATGAAGATCTAGTAGAAGCAGTCGATAATGCAACACGTAATATTACCGATAAGAATGCACTAGAAAAGAATAAAATTCTAATCGAAAATCTAGGTATTCAAAAATTCCAAAAAAAGAAAATTGTTATTCCATCTACTGAAGGTCTAGAATTTGTAAAAGTTAAAACCATTACCCATTGTGAAGGTGTAGACGGTTATACTAAAATTCATTTTATAGATAGTAAACCTATTCTCAGCTCTCACAGTATAGGACATTTTAAAAAACTGTTAGATCATAAAGATTTCTATCATGTGCATAAATCTTACATCATTAATATGATTTTTGTAGAGCGTTATTTAAACGATGGCTACGTAGTTTTAGAAGGTAACACCAGCATACCAGTATCTAGAGCAAAACGTACCGACTTTTTAAACCAGCTCAAAGGTTAATTAATTCATACTTCAAGTATACTAAGAAAGGCTATTCATTTCTTAAAGCTTAATTTTGTTTTAAAGATATTAAAGTGGATATAGATTCAGACCTTTACGGTAATGCATTAGTAGATTTTCATCAAGGAAACTACAGTGAAGATATTACAGTTTTAAGTACCACTATGGAAGATGACGTTATGCCACTTCCCTATCTTTTTAGATCTTATGATCAAATGCCGGCTCTAGAAAAGAAAGCATTGCTACTTTCCACAGGTACTGTTCTAGATGTAGGTGCTGGCGCAGGTTCTCACTCCTTATACCTAGAGAGTAATGGGCTTACCGTTACCGCATTAGATCAAAGTCCTGGAGCTATAACTGTTTTAAAAGAACGATTAAAATCGCCTGATTCTAAAATAGTTCTAGAAAGCATATGGGAACATAAAGAAAAGTACGACACTATTCTTCTACTTATGAATGGTACTGGCATTTTTGAAAAACTATCTCGTGCTACTTCCTGTCTAGAGAATTTAAAAAACCTACTGAATGAAAACGGACAGATTCTAATAGACAGTTCTGACCTGAGATTTCTTTATGAAGACGAAGAAGATGGTGGCCTGTGGGTAGACCCTAGCAAAGAATATTATGGAGAAGTCACCTTCTCTTTAGAATATAAAGGAATAGAGTCTGCATCATTTGATTGGTTATACATGGATTTTGAACTTCTTAAAACACATGCTCAAAAAGCTGGTTTAAAAGCAGATCTCGTTCAAAAAGGAGAACATTATGACTATCTCGCACGTCTTACTAAAATTTAACATACTTCTCACACGCTGTTAAACTTGAAATAAACGCAGTTACCCACCTCTATTAGTTCATTATCTTTATGTTTTAACATAAATAAAATGAAAACTGCATTAATAACCGGTGCTAGCAGCGGTATAGGTAAAGAACTCGCAAAAATACATGCTTCACAAGGTGGTCATCTGGTTATCATAGCCAGGAGTGCTGATCAATTGCGATTACTTAAAGAAGAATTAGAAAACCAGTATAACGTTTCTGTTCATGTTATTGAAAAAGATCTTACCAATTATAACGCTACACAAGAGATCTACGACGAAGTAAAATCGGCTGGTATTCAAGTAGATTATTTGATTAACAATGCAGGTTTTGGCGGTATAGGTAAGTTTCATGAAAGAGACTGGGCACAAGATCAAAATATGATTCTGCTCAACATTACTGCATTAACACATCTATGTCGTTTATTTATACCAGACTTCGTAGAGCGCAATGAAGGGAAAATACTCAACGTTTCTTCTACCGCGAGTCTTATGCCAGGACCTATGCAGGCCGTTTACTTTGCGACTAAGGCCTTTGTAACCTCACTGAGCAACGCACTTTCTCAAGAATTATCACATACTAATATTACGGTGACTAATTTAATGCCTGGCGCTACAGATACTGGTTTTGGTAAAACATCGGGAATGGATAAAACATCTCTGTTTGACAACACCGCTACACCACTAGATGTTGCCACTACGGCATATAACGCAATGATTGAAGGTAAAATGGATATCAAAGCCGGTCTGACATTTACGCAAAAAGCCATGCTCCATACTCTACCCATCACGCCTAAAAAAGTGATTCTAAAAATGGTAGAAAAAATGCAACAGCCTAAAAATTAACTAAAAAATTAAAATAATAGTTCCGCTTTCGCGAAAGCGAGATCAAAATAATCCTCAAAAACAATACAAGATGAATAAACCAGATTTCTCAAAATTAAAAGCACTTTATATAAACTGTACTCTTAAAAGATCACCAGAAAAAAGTCATACTAAAGTCCTAATGGATGTAAGTGCAGACATCATGAAAAATGAAGGTGTAGACGTTGAGCACATACGTTTTATAGATCATGATGTTGCAACTGGTGTACAACCTGACATGACAGAACATGGCTGGGATACTGACGCGTGGAATGATATTTATAAAAAAGTGGATGCTGCAGATATTTTAATCATAGGTACTCCTATATGGTTAGGTGAAAAATCGTCACAAGCACAATTATTAATTGAACGTTTATATTCCATGAGTGGGCTTACTAACGATAAAGGACAGTATAAATTCTATGGAAAAGTAGGTGGTACTATTATCACAGGTAATGAAGATGGTATTAAACACTGCGCTATGGGAATTTTATATTCCATGCAACATGTAGGTTATTCCATACCACCACAAGCAGATGCTGGATGGATAGGAGAAGCTGGTCCTGGACCTAGTTATGGAGATGATGGTCAAGTAGGTCTGGATAATGATTTTACTAAACGTAATACCACATTTATGACCTATAATTTAATGCACCTTGCAAAAATGCTTAAAGAAAATGGCGGCTATTCTACCTATGGTAATTCAAAAGAAGAATGGAATAATGGTAATAAATGGGCTTTTAATAACCCAGAATATAGATAGACTATTCTTTTAAAGTAGCTATGTAAGTTACTGGATGGTCATACATATCACCTTTTACATCTATCAGGTACACGTTTGTGCCTGGTAGATTTCTAGAGGTAACTCTATGAGAACCTACTACATTACCATAATTTTTAAATGTGGTTACCTCACCTTCTATTTCTAGTTCATAATATTCAAAACCCTTTGTGTAAAAGGATCCAAAAACAAAATGATTACCACCAGAACTGCCGTTACCTGTAACTGCCTGGTCGGTTATTTTTATATGATCTTTATAGTGAGTTATGTACTTTTTTGCCCGATCACATTCTAAGTATTCTGATAACATGGTATTACATGTTTTTCTATCCCCATAAGCACTGTCCCATAGAGCTCGTGGCAGGTTATTTATTCGATATTCTTGATTTGCATAAGTTAGAATGGTGATTCCTAGGGTGTATTTAAAGCATAGCAAGCCCGGTAATACTTGTTTTTCAAACGCATCTACAGCGCGATGATAGCTTATTGAGTCATTCTTCATTGCAATTTCATAACTTAGACTATCTGGGAATTTATGTGTAGCAAACGGTCCATTTTTTGCCAACTCTTTCTCTAGATCTTCTTTAAATTTCACTCCATTAAAAGGGTGTTCTGGTATTAAAACAGGTGTCGCACTTATGTTATCAAATCGTTCTAACTCACCTTCTCTATTGTACCGATAAAACTGCCCGTTTTTATTTATGAAAGTATTTCTTGAGACAGAAACAGAATCCATTATATTTAAATTCTTGTCAAATTTTGCTATAACTTTTTTACTATAACTATCACCATCAGCATCTAGTATTTCAACATATCCCATCAACTCATTCTTACTGGTGGTATAAATGGTATCTATTCTCATACCAGCAGATTTAATCGAGATCATATCATTAGAATGGTCTGGAAAAGCTGCCATTTCAGGAAACTTATCATCTTCTGTCCTGGTGTAGCCACAACTAGTAAGTTGTACTATAACTAAGGAAATGATTATAATTTTGATTAAGTTTTTCATTTTACAAACTTAACGTTTACTAATAAACTTAGACGTGTTTAAATAAAAACGCCAGGGCAAATCTTTATCTTCTTGTGCATAATCTATACCTATTCTGGTGGTGGTTGTGATCTCGCTTTCGCGAAAGCGGAACTGATCATTCTCTTCTACCCACACTAGATCTCCCGTAAGAAAAGCACCGTAATGTGATTTATCTAAGGCAAAAGCTTTACTGAAATTACCTGGTCCAGAAGTGAGTGTTTTATCTAGTTTTAATTTATTGCGACGTTCTAACATCACTTCTACTCCATCTACAGGCTCTACAGCGCGTATAAGAATCGCGTCTGCTTGGTCTTTAGAATTAGTTATGATATTAAAAAGGTTATGAATACCATAGCATAAATAAACATAAGCAACGCCACCGTCCTCATACATCACCTTAGTACGGTCTGTAAACTTACCTAGATGGGCATGACAGGCTTTATCGTCATAACCACGATAAGCTTCGGTCTCTGTTATAATACCAGATGTCAATTGATCGTTTATATTAGATACTATTTTCTTACCTATTAAATCCTTTGCGATAGCTACTACATCTTCTTGTTGATAATAAGATGCAGGTATTTTTTTGGAAAGGTTTTTGTTCATACCTAAATATAATTCAGTTCACGCCATTCATTATGATGCTTAAGAATTTTTTAATAGTAGGGTTGCTTTTAACGACTAATTTTTGTCTGTCCCAAGACACTGGAAAAAATGAAAAAATTATTTCTGTAATGTCTACCGTTTATTTTGAAACTGATAGCGATCAATTTTATCATGATTCTCGTCAGACAATTGAGGATTTGTTTCTTTTTAAAAATGGATCCGTTGTAAAACAAATAATACTAACTGGTTTTTGTGATGAACGTGGATCGAATTCATATAATAAAGATTTAGCTTTAAGAAGAGTAAAAAATGTTCAAGATTTTTTCAATTCTAAAGGCAATTTTGATCCATCGATATTTGAAATTCATGTTCGAGGAGAGTTAAATCCAGGCGACTTGGAATATTTTGAAGGGGATTATCAATTAAATAGACGTGTACAAATAAATGTTAGCTATGAATATCCAGATTCAACTTTACTAAATAGAAATAGAGACAGCGAAGTCATAGCTGTTGAATCACAAGAAAAAAGTTTACAAAAGATCTCATCCAAAATTACAGACAGTCTTAAATTAAATGACAAATTGGTTTTTAACAATGTCATCTTCTACCCTGGCACACACCGATTAAGAGAAATTTCTTATCCTGTAATGGACTCGATTATTAACTCTTTAATGATTCATAAAAAGTATGAAATAGAAATACAAGGTCATATATGTTGCAACGGTTTAAATGAACCTGGACTCGATAAAGACACAGGACAGTGGAATCTCTCTACTGCCAGAGCAGAGCAAATTAAGAGGTTCTTTGTAAAATATGGCTTAGACCCTACTCGATTTACTACTATAGGAAAAATGGCCAATTTTAAAACTGGCAAGAGTGATTTTTATGACCGTCGCGTAGAATTGCACATCACGGCGATAAGGGAAAACGAGACAGAAAAGGAATAACAAAAGCATTGAAAATCGTTTACCTTTGTAGCTTGTAAAAAACCTATATGTCATTTGAAAAATTAGGACTCGATCCTGCACTTATAAAATCCCTTAACGATCAGAATTTAACACAGCCTACTCCTATACAAGAACAGGCTATTCCTGTAATTCTAGAAGGAAAAGATGTGCTGGGTATTGCAAAAACTGGTTCTGGTAAAACAGCTAGTTATGCGTTGCCACTTCTTCAAAATTTAAAAGGTATTAAATCTAAAAACAGATTCATAAGTGGTCTTGTAATGGTACCTACTCGAGAACTTGCCGTACAAGTGAGTGAGGTGATTAAAACTTTTTCTAAGGCACTGGACCAACCTCTTATTACAATGCCTGTTTATGGTGGTGTGAGTATTAATCCTCAAATGATGAAGATGAATACAGTAGACGTGTTGGTGGCTACACCAGGACGACTTATTGAGCTGGTAGAGGCTAACGCTGTGGTTCTTAAAGAATGTAAGGTTCTTGTGCTGGATGAGGCAGATAAAATGCTCTCTCTAGGCTTTAAAGAAGAGATGGATGCTGTTCTTTATCATTTACCTAAAAAGAAACAAAACTTATTATTTTCGGCTACTTTAAGTCGTGAAGTTAAAGATATACAAGAAGGATTATTAACTGATCCAGTAGTCATAGAAATTGAAGAAGAAGAGCAAGATTATTCTCTTATCAAACAATTAGGTTACCGTGTTACTCAAGAAAAAAGAGGCGTTCTTTTAAGACATCTTATTGAAGAGCATGACATGCAACAAGTGTTGATCTTTTGTTCTTCCACCTATCAAGTAGATCATGTAAATGATAAGCTTAACGTTAATGGAATAAAATCCAAAGCGATACACGGTAAAAAAACTCAAGGCGTGCGTAATGAAAATCTAGAAGCTTTTAAAAATCATGCAGAAACTGGCGTGCGATGTCTTGTTACTACAGATTTGCTTTCTCGAGGTATAGATATTGAGTTCTTACCTTATGTAATTAATTATGAATTGCCTCGCTCTCCTAAAGATTACATACATCGTATAGGTAGAACTGGTCGTGCAGAAAACGCTGGTACAGCGATCTCTTTAGTTTCTAAAGAAGAGTCAAATCACATGAGAACTATTCAAAAGAAAACAAAATTAAAAGTCTGGATGGAAGATTTACCAGAGTGGAATTCTTAACAGCTTCAACTAATTAAATACAAAAAGCGATACTTATACAAGTATCGCTTTTTTCGTTTTAGTATAACCTACACTATTTATTAACTCTTTTTGAGCAATTTAATAGTTGAGACAGAATTCTCTTCGTCTGTTATTCTGACAAAGTAAGCACCGTCCTGTAAATCCTGAATGGAGATTCTTTCTTCCACATTTCCTTTTCTAGAATACACTTCTTTACCAAGTATATTATAAATAGAAACCGAATGAATAGCTGTTGTAGAATTGCTTTGTATAGTAAGATCATTTACCGCAGGGTTAGGCGCGATAGAAAATTCTGTTTTTTCAATTAATTCATTAGATAAAGTACAGTTAGAGCTATCTATGGTTGTAAATGATCCAAAATCCCAAAATTGATTGAATTGTAAACAATAGAAAAACACCGTTTGATAATCTGCTATACTGACATTATTAGGTAAAGCTGCTGTATAGCTAGAAGCACCAGAAAAACTAGAAACAAGACCTATTTCTATTCGAGGGCTGTTTAAGAAGTTATTAGGTACCGTTAACTGGCTATCTGTTAATGTACCACGATCTACTAAGAATATTCTAACATCTGGTCCAGCCGCTGTAGAGAAATTATTTCCTAGATTTACTGATACCGTATTGTTTGCATTAAGAACAACATCTATATCTCCAGACACATCATAATTAGGGACGGTATTGTTACCAAAATTGCTCGCAGGTTGTGAACATTGCGCTTGTGCAAGTCCTATGGTGAATAAATAAGTAATTAGTAAAGTAATTTTTTTCATGAGAGTCCACTTTTAAGTTTGACCAAATCTCATAAAATGATATAACAATAATATCACAGAAAGATTCTTTAAGTATCTAATTACTGGCACATATCTAGTAATAGATAGCATTGAAAATTGAATTTATTTACTTGACACACAATTGTATAGTTATTTCAAAAAAGAATTTAATAAAAGGCACAAAGATTGATAACCTATAATTCATGAAAAACCTACCAACCTTATTACTCTTATGTGTACTGATTTTAACATCCTGTAAAACAGATACAAAAACTTCTATTGAGGAGTCTGAAAAATTTGATTACCGAGCTTACTTGTTGAGGAATAACGATGAAGTTCCCACTTTAAAGATAAAAGAATATGATAACAAAGAAATTAAAACTGCATTAAAGAAATCGTTAAATACAGATTGTATTGATTATTTAAAATTTAATTCAATCACTAAAAATGGTATGATTAGTTCATTAGCAATGGGGTATTGTAACAACAGGCCTACTTGCAATAGAGGATTTGGAGTTACAGCCATATTTACTAATCAAAATCAGATACTATTAGATGGACAATTATTATCTAAAGAAGATTTAAAAAAATTGGATATTACTAATTATTTAAATGCTTTTGGTAGAAAAGACTGCTACCTCTCCATCATTAAAGATAATAATGTAAATCAAGAAGTTATAGATGAATTTCTACATTTTATGATTTCTGCATATATTAGATATGCAGAATTACTAAGTGAGAACAAATTCCACCAACCTCTTAAAGCACTTAACATTAAACAATTAAACTCCATAAAAGAAATATCTACATTTAATTTACATTTTGTTGAGGAAATTCTACCTCCTTTACCACCACCGCCGACAGCGGCAGAAATTATAAATGAATGAAAGGAAAATGAAATCAATATTAGTTTTGAATAAAAAAAAGAAAATGCGCGCTCTAGCGAGAGCCTCGCATTTTCTTTTGTCGTTATATTGAGAAGATTAATAAGTAATAAAGTTCATAGCATTTACACATACGGAAAAGAGTCACATTATAAATCGAGAAATGTAAAATTCCGTATCAAGTACGGAATGACAAGATTAAAACCTACTCTGCTTTAAAATCTAGACTTAAACTATTCACACAATGTCTTATTCCTGTTGCTGTAGGGCCGTCGTTAAAAACATGACCTAAGTGGCTGCCACAATTAGAACACATAATCTCTGTACGTATCATACCATGAGTGGTATCACGTTTACGCTCAATTGCTCCTTCTACCTCATCATCAAAGGAAGGCCATCCACAGCCTGAATCAAATTTTTGATCTGATTTATATAATTCATTACCACAAGCCGCACAACTGTAAACACCGCTGTCATAGTTTGTATTATACTCTCCTGTAAATGGTCTTTCTGTTCCTTTCTCTCTTAACACGTGATATTGCTCTGGAGTCAGTTTGTCTTTATATTCTTGTTCTGTCATGATCTAAAGTTCTTGAATTAATCTCGTTTTCGCAATAGCGATACAAAAAAAAGCTCTCGACTAGTTAGTCCAGAGCTCTCTTCAAATCTTACGCAACTTGTATGTTTATTTTCTTAAAGGAGGCAATTCCTGACCTTGTGGTATAAAATCTAAAGCTACACCATTTATACAGTGGCGTTTACCAGTAGTTTTTCTAGGACCATCGCTAAATTCATGACCTAGGTGAGAACCGCAAGTGTTACATTTCAATTCTGTACGTGCATATCCTATTTTATAATCGGTATCGCGCTCTACCTGTCCTTCTATCGCTCTATCGTAACTAGGCCATCCTGTACCAGAATCAAATTTATGTGCGTTATCATAAACTGGTGCATGACATGCACCACATACTAGTGTACCTGGAGCATATTGTTTATTTAAAGGACTCGTGTGTGGACGTTCTGTTCCAGCTTCTCTCAACACATTGTATTGAGATGCTGTTAGAACTTCTTTCCACTCTGCATTAGACTTCTTTACCTCATACACTTTTTCTTGTTGCATGTGATCATGAGAAGAATTCATTGCGATCTCTTTTGAGGTATTATTACCACAAGAGACAAAACCTATTGCCATAATGGCTATTAAAATATTTTTAATCATCTGTCTTATTTTTAGATATGGTAAAATTACGTACTAAAAGCGCATACAGTTGTTGCAATACTGTTAAGTATTGTGTCAATAATATCACAATTTCGTTTTAAAAAACTGACCTCATATTTGTAAATTTACCTCATGAATAAAAAAGTAGCTATTATCATGGGGTCTACGAGCGACCTTCCAGTGATGCAAGACGCAATAGATGTTCTTAAAGAACTAGAAATAGAAATTCAGGTAGATGTGGTAAGCGCCCATCGCACACCAGAGAAAATGTTTGAATTCGGTAAAACAGCGCACGAAAACGGTATCGCTGTAATTATCGCAGGTGCTGGTGGTGCTGCACACTTACCAGGCATGGTAGCCAGTTTATCTCCATTACCTATAATAGGAGTGCCGGTTAAATCTAGTAATTCTATAGATGGCTGGGATAGTGTTCTTTCTATTTTACAAATGCCAGGCGGTGTACCAGTAGCAACTGTTGCTCTTAATGGTGCAAAAAACGCTGGTATTCTTGCTGCACAAATACTAGGTGCCACGCAAGAAGATGTACGTGAGCGCATTATAAATTATAAACAAGGACTTAAAGAAAAAGTGACTAAGGCGGCTGCACAAATGCGTGAAAATGTCTAGAGCTTTTCAAATAGCCTCTATTTTTATTATTGCTTTAACCGCATTATGGTTCGGTTATGAAATGATGTTGAGACACTCTGTCCAGTGGCATTTCTTAACCGCAGGTGGTATTAATTTCTTGATGGCAGTCATCATTAACAGGCAGTACACACAAAAAGATCACAACTACCTGGGCATCATTCACGGTGTTCTTATGGTGAGTCTTTTTGGCTATGGCTATTTTTTCGTTTAACTACTTTGTTTAACCTTCAGAAGATAAAGTTTAACAAAATAGTAATGACTTTCTTCTTTCTGACCATTACTTTTACACTTAATATGAGCACAGATAACAATCCTTTATTACAAGAGTTTCATACTTTTCATAACACAGCGCCTTTTTCATTGATCAAGGAGTCTGATTATGAGTCCGCTTTCGCGAAAGCGATACAAATAGCAAAAAAGGAAATAAATTCTATCACAGAGAATACAGAAGCACCTTCTTTTGAGAACACAATAGAAGCGCTAGATTCTTCTGGAGAGACACTAGGACGTATATCCAGCATCTTTTTTAACCTAAACAGTGCAGAAACTAATGACGAAATCCAGCGTATCGCTCGTGAGGTGAGTCCGCAGTTATCTGAATTCGGGAATGATGTAACTTTAAACTTAGAACTCTTTAAGCGTGTAAAAGCAGTTTATGATCAAAAAAATGATCTAGATTTAACTGAAGAACAAAAAACACTTTTAGATAAACAATACAAGCGTTTTTCTCGTAATGGTGCAAACCTAACCGACGATAAGAAAGTACGTTTAAGAGAAATAGATAGTGAGCTTTCAAAGTTGACCCTTGCTTTTGGAGAGAACGTACTAGCAGCAACTAACGATTTTGAAATGCACCTAGAAGACGATTCTAGGCTTGCAGGTTTACCAGAAAGTGCAAAAGAAGCAGCTGCAGAAACTGCAAAAGCTAAAGATAAAACTGGATATGTTTTCACGCTGGATTACCCTAGCTACATTCCATTCATGACTTATGTAGATGATAGAAAATTGCGTGAGGAGATGTCAAAGGCTTTTGGTAAAAAAGCATATAAAGATGACCATGATAATCAAGAAAATGTACTGAACATAGTACGTTTAAGATATGAGCGTGCGCAGTTATTAGGTTATGAAACGCATGCACACTTTGTACTAGAAGAGCGCATGGCAAAAACTCCTGAAACCGTTATCCAGTTCTCGCAAGAGATTCTTGAAAAAGCAAAACCTGCTGCTCAACACGATTTTGATGAGTTGACTAATTTTGCAATCTCTATTTCTAATCAGTCAGAGATTTCTGAATCAATAACAAAATTAGAAAAATGGGATGCGGCTTATTATTCAGAAAAATTAAAACAACGTCTATTTAGTCTAGATGACGAGTTGTTAAAACCATACTTTAAATTAGAAAATGTAATTAATGGAGTTTTTGAAATCGCTAGCCGTCTATACGGTTTAAGCTTTGAAGAAACTCAAGAAATAGAAAAGTACCATCCCGATGTACTTACTTATGTAGTAAAAAATGAGGATGATAGTTTAAACTCTATTTTCTATGCAGATTTTTTTCCACGTAAAGGAAAACGTAATGGTGCCTGGATGACTTCCTTTAAAGGACAGTGGCATGATGCAAATGGAAACAACGTGAGACCACATGTTTCTAACGTGTGCAACTTTACAAAACCTACTGCTACAAAACCTTCTTTACTTACTTTTAATGAAGTAACGACTTTGTTTCATGAATTTGGTCACGCACTACACGGCATGCTAGCAGATACCAAGTATCAAAGCCTATCAGGTACTTCTGTATTTTGGGATTTTGTGGAGTTACCTAGTCAGGTATTAGAAAACTGGTGTTATGAAAAAGAAGCATTAGAGATATTTGCGAGACATTATGAAACTGACGAGGTAATACCTCTTGAGTATATAGAAAAAATAAAAGCAGCGGCTAATTTTCAAGAAGGATTGCAAACTTTAAGACAGCTTTCTTTTGGAATGTTAGATATGAACTGGCATGGTATAGACCCAACTGGTATTACAGATGTGAAAGCTCATGAGAGAAAAACATTTGACCAGACAGATCTTTATCCAGATGTAGCAAGTAGTTGTATGAGTACTTCTTTTGGACACATTTTCCAGGGTGGTTACAGCGCAGGATACTACAGTTATAAATGGGCCGAAGTTCTAGATGCAGATGCTTTTGAAATGTTTAAAGAAAACGGAATCTTTGATCGCACGACCGCTAAGAAATTTAGAGATCATGTTCTTTCTAGAGGTGGTACAGAAGATCCTATGTTATTATATACTCGTTTCCGCGGAAGCGAGCCTAAAATCGATGCTCTTCTAAAAAGAGCTGGTCTAATAAGTTAAAACAGTTTATTAAATATGCCAGAAGTTAAATTAATACCAGAAAAATGGGTGGACCGTTATGGTGACTACCTCTTTAATTTTACCATAAGTAGGGTTAACGATCCTATTATGGCGCAAGATCTGGTATCTGAAACTTTTCTGGCAGGTTTAAAAAGCGCGCATAGATTTAAAGGAAACTCTACAGAGAGAACCTGGTTGATTTCTATTCTTAAACGTAAGATTATAGACTATTATCGCAAGATAAACTCTAATAAAGGAAAGGCGGAAGTACGTATGAGCTATCTTTCTAATAGTGACCAAGAAGGCGACTGGATGGAAGAAAAGGCTCAAGACCTGCGCAATCCTAATGTAGAAGATACTATAGAACAAGAAGAATTAGGAAAAGCACTTGAAGAATGTATTGCCTGTCTACCAGAGAGATATGCCACTATATTTGTTCAAAAGACCATCGATAATTTAGAAACTGAAACGATATGTAAGGAACACGATATCACAGCGTCTAATTTATGGGTAATTATTCATAGAGCTCGAGTACAGCTTATGGAATGTATGAACAAGAAATGGCACAAAGACAACTAATCTGATGGGTAGATTTTTTATAAACTGCGACGAGGCAAGTATTTTAAGTACAAGAGAACAATATGGAGATCTTAATCCTAAGGAGGCTTTCCGTCATAAATTGCACCAAGGTCACTGCATACGATGCAGGTCTTTTCATAAAAATAACGAACGTTTCCAGCGCAAACTTAGAGGACTCAAATGGGTTACACTGTCTGACTCACAAAAAGATTCTATTAAAAAAAGGATTGCAGCGTCTATGAAAAAGTAAAACATATTAAAACACATTAAAAGAGCCATACGGCTCTTTTTTTATGTCATCCAGTATAAAGCTAACCAAAAAACTGGTATGGCTTCTACAAAGAAACTGACATAATAATCTGCTTTAAATTTATCTGAAAACCATATTGCAATGGCTGTTATCACATAAATTAATAAGGGAATAAAGTAATACGGGAATTCATACTGCATGAAATAAAAGTGATGTAATAAGAAAGCACACAGCAATAATACTATACCGAGGTATTTAGTTTTTCTAGTTCCTACTAGTTGTGGTATTGTTTTTAAACTAGGGTCATCATATTTTAAATCTCGTATCTCAAAAGGAATCAATAAACTAAATACAAAGAGAAACAATTCTACAGATTTTATAATATAGGGCGTCCAGTTTATTTGCTCGATGGAGTTCAAACCATCTACATTCAAATTTACAACCTCTGAGTACACTGAATAAACTGGTAACACCATTATTACTAGCCACCATACCACCACCACAGTAATAACCTTAATAATGGACATTAACCTTAAACTTTTTTTATGATAAAATGGTATCACATAAAATAAAGATAACAGACCTGATATAAGCAATACTATATAGGCTTGAAGACTTTCAAACAGTAATAAATAAGCACCTACTAGTGCGCTAATGACAGTGATTATAAAAATCTCTATTTTATATTTAAAATCTCTATTTTCATATACGAGTGTCGCATACTTTATAAAGTTATATCCTATAACCACAAAGCAAAAACCTAACAATGCAAAGTCTTCACTCAGTTTCACAAAACTATAGCAATGAAACACGTACAGTAAGGCTACAAAGCAAATTGCAACGTGCAAACTACTCTTTATATAGAAATCTAAAACGGTTTTTAATAACCTCATGGTTCAAATTTACAGCGCATAGTTAATAACTAGGTTAAAAAGGTTGAAAAATACCTATAAATCTAGACTAACCCTTGTTAGTTTAGATATCTTAAACGACTACTTTTGCACTATCTTAAATAGACCATACAAGTACTATGAATACAGATCGTTTTGCCCTAAGACATATCGGACCACGCAAGGCAGACCTTGCACCCATGCTAGAAACAATAGGAGTTGATTCTATAGACCAACTAGTTTATGAAACTGTCCCAGATAACATACGCCTTCAACAAGATTTACAGTTAGATCCTGCGATGAGTGAATATGAGTTTTTATCTCATATTAAAAAACTAGGTGATAAGAATAAGCAATTTAGATCTTACATAGGTCTAGGTTACAATGCACCTATAACGCCGGCAGTTATCCAACGTAACATTCTTGAAAATCCAGGTTGGTATACCGCTTACACTCCTTACCAGGCAGAAATTGCTCAAGGACGTCTAGAAGCGTTATTAAATTTCCAGACCATGATTACCGATTTAACTGGTATGGAACTGGCAAATGCTTCTTTATTAGATGAGTCTACTGCAGCTGCAGAGGCTATGACTTTACTTTACTCAGTTCGTGAGAGAGCTCAGAAAAAAGAAAATGTTATAAAATTCTTTGTAGATCAAGATGCTTTACCACAAACTAAAGAGCTATTAAAAACTCGTGCTATTCCTCTAGGTATAGAATTAGTAGAAGGTAATCCACAAGAGATGGATGTAAATGCAGGGTATTACGGTATTCTTTTACAATATCCTGGTGCTAGTGGTAATGTGGTAGACTATACTGCTTTTGCAAAAAAATGCCAAGAAAACAATATACGTATAGCTGTTGCCGCAGACATTATGTCGCTAGTATTACTAGAAGCTCCAGGACATTGGGGTGCAGACGTTGTTGTGGGAACTACACAACGTTTTGGAATACCACTAGGATACGGTGGACCACACGCAGCATACTTTGCAACTCGTGAAGAATTTAAAAGACAAATTCCTGGTCGTATTATAGGTGTTACTAAAGATACAGATGGAAAACGTGCGCTGCGCATGGCGTTACAAACGCGTGAACAACACATTAAAAGAGATAAAGCGACTTCAAATATTTGTACTGCACAGGTTTTACTAGCTGTTATGGCTGGTATGTACGGTGTTTATCACGGACCACGTGGTTTAAAGTTTATTGCAAATAAATTACACGCACAAACAGCAACTCTTGCAGACGCTGTAGAGAAACTAGGTATTTACCAGACTAACGCAAACTTCTTTGACACTTTAAGTTTTAAAGTAAATGCCGAAGCTGTAAAAAAACAAGCTCTTGATTTAGAGATTAACTTCTATTATCCAGATGCAGACACGGTACAGGTTTCTTTAAATGAAACTACTTCTCTTGCAGACTTGAATGATGTTGTTTCCGCTTTCGCGAAAGCGGTTTCTAAAGACTTCACTCCTATCAAAGAATTATTAGAAAAAACTCACTTAGGTGCAGGACGTCAGACAGACTTCTTAACCTATGATGTATTTAACTCTTACCATTCTGAGACAGAGTTGATGCGTTATATCAAGAAATTAGAGCGTAAAGATTTGGCTTTAAATCACTCGATGATTGCATTAGGATCTTGTACAATGAAATTGAACGCTGCGGCAGAGATGTTGCCACTTTCAAATCCGCAATGGGGAAATATTCACCCATTTGTACCAGTAGATCAGGCAGCTGGTTATCAAGAAATGTTGAAGAAATTAGAGCTTCAATTAAATGAAGCAACTGGTTTTGCAGGTACTTCTTTACAGCCTAACTCTGGTGCTCAAGGAGAATTTGCAGGTTTAATGGCTATACGTGCTTATCACCACAGTCGTGGAGATCAACATAGAAATATATGCCTTATTCCATCTAGTGCACACGGTACTAACCCTGCTAGTGCAGTAATGGCTGGTATGAAGGTAGTCGTAACTAAAGCGCTAGAAAACGGAAATATCGATGTAGATGATTTACGTGAAAAAGCAGAAAAGCATAAAGATAATTTAAGTGCCTTAATGGTTACTTATCCATCTACTCATGGAGTTTATGAAAGTGCGATTAAAGAAATTACAGGACTTATCCATGAAAATGGTGGTCAGGTTTATATGGATGGTGCAAACATGAATGCACAAGTTGGTCTTACTAATCCTGGTAACATCGGTGCAGATGTATGTCACCTTAACCTACACAAAACGTTTGCTATACCACATGGTGGTGGTGGACCAGGTGTAGGACCTATATGTGTGGCACCACAACTCGTTCCTTTCTTACCTACTAACCCTATCGTACCTACAGGTGGTGATCAGGCTATTTCACCTATTAGTGCAGCGCCATATGGTAGTGCATCGGTTTGTTTAATATCTTATGGTTACATATGTATGTTAGGTGCCGAAGGTTTAAAACGCTCTACAGAGTATGCTATTATTAACGCAAACTATATTAAAGAACGTCTTAAAGGTAGTTATGAATGTCTTTTTACAGGAGAGAAAGGTCGTGCTGCTCATGAAATGATTATAGACTGTCGTCCATTTAAAGAAAACGGTATAGAAGTAACAGATATCGCAAAACGATTGATGGATTATGGTTTCCACGCTCCTACTGTTTCTTTCCCAGTGGCAGGTACTATGATGATAGAGCCTACAGAGTCTGAATCCAAAGAAGAAATGGATCGTTTTTGTGACGCGATGATTTCTATAAGAGCAGAAATTGCAGAGTCTTCTAAAGACCAGCCTAATAATGTTCTTAAGAACAGTCCACATACCTTGCAAATGATAACTAGTGATGAGTGGGATTTACCATATACTAGAAAGCAAGCTGCATATCCACTAGATTACATTGCTGACAATAAATTCTGGCCTACCGTACGTCGTGCAGACGATGCTTATGGAGACCGTAATTTAATGTGTACTTGTGCTCCTATGGAGGAGTATTTAGAGGATTAGATACCTAGTTATTATAAAATAAAATGCCTAATCAAATTATTTTGATTAGGCATTTTACTTTATAGATCATTGAAAATATTATTATATTTAAACTTGGAAAAATCTGAAGTAGAAAATAGTTTTAAGTCTAGAATTAAATGGTGGGAATCTAAACGATGGATTTATAACCTTATTATTTTAATCGCTAGCTTCATAAGTATTTATGAAATAATCACATACTATCATTACTCTATTAAAATATCAGACTTATTAATTGTCGTTGTTTGGTTAATAGGTGCTAATATTTTTTATTCGTTAGGTATTTTAACAGAATTAATAGATTGGTATTATTTTAATAATAAAATTAAATTTTATAGATACAGGTGGTTATTTTTTGTGTCAGGAATAGTATTTAGTTTTCTCTGGACAGCTTTAAATATATCAAATCACATATACCCTTACCCAATAATTATATAAAACCGAATCAGCATTTTGTTGATTCGGTTTTATTATTTTTATGAACTTAAAGTTAATAGCATGTCCAGTTACATTCTAATCAAGACAGACCATCAAAATAAACTTGAAAAAGCTATTTATGATTTAGTTGATCTATATAAAGACACGAGTTTTGCTCATGGTTTGCAGCTGTATAGAAAGAAAGGTGAATATGATAAATTTGTTTTGAGATTCACAAATGAACCTGATTTTGAGCGGTTCAATTACTTCGTGAACTATCTAGATTACCCTATTGGTCTGGATGAATTTTCTTTTAAAGTTTACGGCTTCTACAATAGTTCACAACTTTATGAATTCTCTAAATTAAAAAACAGTGGATGGTTAATGATATATACAAATCCGAAAGATGAATATGGAGATAACGTTTATATCGTAAATGAAAGTAATAAAACATTTATATACGATTTTGGAGGAAATTTAACAGAGATTGATAAAAGTGTGTTGCCCTATAAATTGGTTAGTATTTCTCAAGAAGATTACCACCACATTACCGATATTTATCCTGCTCCAAAAGATAAGGCTGATAAAAAGCTATGGTGGAAATTTTGGTGAAATAAAAAACAAATGAAATGGGAATATTTGACTTATTCAAAAAGAAAAAAAAGAATCAATTATCTATTCAAAACCAACTTGAGAAAGCTCATACTCTTTCTATAGGTGAAGAAGATTTTGATTTTGAAGAGTTTGAAGAGCATCACAAGCATCATTTTAAAGAATATGAAATAAAATGTGTTGAAATTAAAACAAGTGTTTCTAGTAAAGATTTATCTATAGACCCTTTAGGGTTAAAAGATTCAAAAATAATGGGAATCCCATTCTGGCCGCAGGGAAAAGAATATCCAAAAGATGAATCTAGTAATGAAATGTTCTTAATGTGTCAAATTAACTTTGAAGAAGTACCTCATCTAGAACCTTTTCCTAAAAAAGGTATTTTACAACTATTCTTCTCCAAAGACAATTGGTATTCTGAAGATGTAAAAGTAATTTTTCATAAAGGTGCAACTCTATCCATGCCATCAGAAATTAACTTCCCATTTTTAACACCTGAAATCTATGATGAGAGTCCTTCTCAATATTTACTAAAAATAGATTTTGAAAAAGCCACTGATAAAGGTTCTTGGGAAGATGTTAATTTTAAAAAAATAGAATCGCATTTTAATATACCAGAACAGCAAGAAGACCAATTTGAAGAATATATGTGGGACATGCATGGCGGTGGCGGAAGTAAAATAAGCGGTTATGGTAATTTTACTCAAGGAGATCCTAGAGATTATCAAACAGACAAAACAAACCATATCCAGTTACTACAGCTAGATAGCAATACAAAACACATGATGTTTGGTGATGTAGGAGTGGCACATTTATTTATAGATAAAGAACATCTTAAAAATGGCGATTTAGAGAAGGCTTGGTTTTATTGGGATTGTTGTTAATATTATATATTTTAAAAGCTTAATTTAAATTTATAACAATCTATAATTGTTCTAGATACCTTATGTCTATTCCACTTTCGCGAAAGCGAGATTAAAAATAAAAACTTAATCATAGAACTGATCATTAGATCTATGATTAAGTTTTTATGTGTTCTATAATTAGTTCAACACAAAATTAGCGTACAGTAAAAATTTATTTTGGGATTCTACATCACCACCAAAAAGGTCTTGAACTATAGGCAATGTGTAACTAGCTCCTAAAACAAATTGATCAAATTTATATTCGGTACCGATACTGCCGTTAAAAATATAACCATCTGTATCCACGAGTTGCTCATTAAATTGCTCTATAGAGTCATAAACATCTGCTGATAGGCCTAGAAATGGACTCAAAGCAGATTTAGTAAACGGTATGTTATAATACGCATTTGAAGAAACACTGAATTGGTTACCAAATCGGTATTCGTTTTTATTCTCTGTTTTAAAATAATAGGTAGCTAGTGTATTGATACCTAACTTATTTTTAGAATAGGTGTGAGAAACTGATGCTAGAACATCTACACTACCAGTACCTACTTGAAAACCAGGATTGATACGATCTGTGAGTTCTTCTTCAAATTCTCCTGTTGGTAATTTTACACCTAAACCAAAGTTAAGTTGGTGTCCGGTAGGAACTTTGTTTTCAAAAATCACTTTATAACCTTCTGGCTTTTCATAAAAAACATGTTGGTACCAGCCTATCACAGTTACATCTCCTAGTCCACTTATATGCTCTGAACCGGTATTACGTTTTCTTGATAAATCTTGAAAAGGTACCATCGCATTTATGGAGAACTTTTTAGATAGCGGCACTTTACTCCATATTTGATAGGTATTAAAATTCTCCTTACTAGTAGGTGAATTTACAAATATACCATCTCGTGATTCATAGGACTGGTGGATATAGCGCAGTCCTATAAAACTTACATCATTGAGTGTCCCAAAACCAGAACTACCACTAGAGGTAGTACAGCCACAAAGGTCACAAAATATTTTTTCAAGATGCGGTGGGCAAGCTGCATAACTAGAGATACTGAATAATAGTCCTATGGATAGGGTGATAAAAGTTTTATTAAAATTCTGCAAAGCGCTCGTCATTTAAAAATTCTTGATCAGTTAATGTTTCTAAAAAAGCAATGATGCTCTCTTTTTCATAAGCTGTTAAATCGATACCTAGACTACCGTCTGCTTTTACTAGTGATGGATCTATGGTACCAGTATCCACCATACCTGAGTCATAATGATCCAGAACAGATTCTAAGTCTGACAGACGTCCATCATGCATATAAGGAAAAGTAACAGCTACATTTCTTAAACTAGGCACTTTAAATTTATATAGGTCTTCTGGTATTTCTAATAAATTATACCTTCCTAAATCATTTAACCTAGGGTTTACTGCTAGACCGTTATTGCGGTAGCTCTGGTCCGTTTGTAAAGAGCCAGCATGGCAGCTTGTACATTTTTGGTTAAAAGATGCAAGACCATCAGCTTCTATAGTAGTGTAGACCGTTCCTTCATTACGTTCTACTTTATCATACTTTGAATTTGAAGAAACCATAGTCACCATAAATTGAGACAAGGCTTGTAATAGATGGCTAGAGGTAATCTCTCCATCTTCAAATGCCTTACTAAACATGTTTCTATAACCTTCGTCTGCCTGTAATTTACCTATAACGTTAGATAAAGTCTCGTTCATTTCTAGCTCACTAGTAATAGGAATAATAGGCTGTAAATCGAGGTGCGATGCAGCTCCATCCCATGTAAATGCTTCTTGAAAACCTAAATTCTGAATAGGTTGTGCGTTTCTAAATCCTATGTTTCCATTTACTCCATGACTTAAAGTATGTCCATGATGCGTAAAAGCTGATGCCTGCTCGTGACAAAAAGCACAAGCTATTGCTCCATTAGAAGATAAATCTCCTTCGTAAAAAAGAGCTTTACCTAAGGCTATACCGTCTTCAGTTAAAGGATTTGCATCTAGATTATAAACAAGATCAGGAAAATTACTTGGTTTTTCAAAAGATACAGGAATAGGTTCGTATCCGTTTTCTATATCATTTTTTGTGCAAGAAATCATGAGGATTCCTAATGCAAATAATATATACTTTTTCATATCAGATAAAATCATAGTAATAACTAGAAGGGTTTTGTTTAAACCCTTCTAGCGGTATTACTATATAGATTATTAGTTATGTACGTGATCTACACTGAAACTACCCATAAAGTTATTTGCTATGATAGGAGTTTCTATTTCATTAGTATGTACCTGGTCATACCCATCTGAAAAATTCAATGAAGATGCGCCATCTAGAATTTGAAGGATATCTGTTACTAGGTGAATCTCTGCATGAGAATCCTCTCTTACTCTTGAAGTATTAGGTAAGTCTAAAGTGATTTCTCTATAGTTATCTAGAGACGTTCCCACACTACCCATGTGTATATTTACCGGTTGATCTGTTACGGTAGCGTCAGAATAAGTTCCATCTAAACGCATAAATTTATAACCAGAAGCCCATGACCAGAACATACCTGCATCTTGTGCGGTAGTCAAGAAATCTCCCTGACCTGCTGCACCTTGAGCAAATCTAGTCTGATCTACACCGATTCCAAAGGAGATCTTTGTATAGTTAGCAGCAGGTACATTATCTAATTCTACATATATTTCACCTGCATTATTTGCATTTGCCTCATCAATAATAAAAATATTATCACTAGTTGGGTATTCAAATTCCACTCCATTCTCGTCTGTTAACTTGATGTTACTAACGATGTATTTAAGTGTTTCTAATTTAAAAGATTCTCCATTAGATTTAGAAAAAGAAGAATCAAATATAAAATCTTGATTACCAACAGCATTATCAAACTTAACAGTAAGTTCTCCTGTCTGGTTAGATAGGTTTTCCATTGCGTCATCGTCAGATGAACATGATATAATAGCGATACTTAGAGCTAGTGCTCCTATAGTTTTTGAAAAATTCATTTTTTAAGTTTATTGTAGACGCGATCGAAGACTCACGTCAAAAGTCTTTGTAATAAAAACGGAAAATAAACTTATGAAATGGGTGGCTTTAGAGGAGCCTCGTACCAGTTATAACTGTATAATAATTGATAAGAGAAATTAATAGAGTGATCTTTATAAATGACATCACTATCTATTTGTAACGTTTGTGGAGTTTCTAAAAATACAGGAAAAAAAGCATGTGCTTCTACACTTTTTGAATCATCTGTTTCAGAGTCGTTAGCTGCGATAAGTTTTTTAGCAAGAAAACATTTACCATCACATTTTAATTGTGGTCGTTCTTTGTTGACACAGTAATTCTCTATAATATAATCCATGTTAGTTCCATAATACACGAACTGACCCACGTAGTACATAGGTCGCAATGCAAATGAAATTAGCACCAATATGATTATAAAATTTTTCAGGTTTCTTGAATTATTTTGCAAATATAATGTTAGCATCTAAAAAAAGACTCATATTTTTTAGATTAAAAAACTATTACTTTTCTTGATATATAAACCATTCTTAACTCTAATAATTCATCATTCAATACACTCTAATTGATCTATAGAATAAAAGAAAAATCAGCAAAATCAGCTAGTTTACTATTCGTTGCATTATATATAATGCAAGAAAAACACCTATTCTTTGATTGATTCTCAACAAAGTAAAAAATACCACATATTCCGTTGTTAATAATTAGGAATGAACATCATAAATCACTTTTTTTGTTGTCCCTAAGTTTGAAAAGCAGGTTAATGAGAGCAAAAATCACTGGTGTAGGAAGTCATATTCCCGATGTAGTTAGAAAAAATGAAGAGTTCATGAATCATGAATTCTTAAATAATGATGGTAGTTCTTTCGGTAGCGATAACTCTACTATTATTAAAAAATTTGTTGCGATAACTGGAATTGAAGAGCGCAGGTACATGAGTGATGAACTTGTTACCAGCGATATAGCAACACTTGCTGCTATAAAAGCAATAGAAGATGCAAATTGTGATCCAGAGACGTTAGACTTTATAATTGTAGCGCACAACTATGGTGACATACAGTCTGATGGTGGTTCTAGTGATATGGTACCTAGTCTTGCGAGTCGAGTAAAAAATAAACTAGGTATTAAAAACCCTACTTGTATAGCATACGATGTATTATTCGGTTGTCCGGGATGGATTCTAGGTGTTACTCAAGCAGATTCTTTTATAAAATCAGGACTTGCTAAGAAAGTACTTGTTATAGGTGCAGAAGCTTTGTCTAGAGTTGTAGATCCACATGATAGAGATTCTATGATATATTCTGACGGTGCTGGTGCAGCAGTTTTAGAAGCTAGTAATGATGAGCATGGTATTATAGGACAGGCTACGGCAACTTATACAGAAGAAGAGGCGTTTTTCATATTCAATGAAACTTCTTATAATAAAGAATTGCAAGATAAGACCAAGTACATAAAGATGTATGGTCGTCGCATATATAATTTTGCTTTATCCAAAGTACCAGAAGGCATGAAGAGTGCTATGGAACAAGCAGGTGTAGATATCAAAGATCTTAAAAAGATTTTCATCCATCAGGCCAATGAAAAAATGGACGAAGCTATTGTTGATAGGTTCTATAAGCTGTATGACATGGAGGTTCCTAAGGATATCATGCCTATGATTATCCATAAATATGGAAACAGCTCTGTAGCAACCGTTCCTACTGTTATGGATCTAGTTATTCATGATAAAATGCCACAACACAAAGTAGAAAAAGGCGATGTAGTTATGTTTGCTAGTGTAGGTGCAGGAATGAATATAAATGCCATAGTTTACAGATACTAGTATTTATCTAAGATTAAAAAAAACACCCCTTGAAATCAAAGATTTCAAGGGGTGTTTTTTTTTCTAAACCTAGACATTACAATAACCTAATCTATAATTTCCATATCTATAAAAATATCATTTTTAGGCCAGTCACTGTCATCTTTTTCAACTTTAGAAATAGCGTCTGCAACCTCCATACCTTTTACTACCCTACCGAATATAGTATGCTCATTATCTAAATGTGGGGATTTACTCAAAGTGATAAAAAAATCAAATGGATCATGCCAGTTTTCTGGATTATTAACCCATTGTTTTGCACTACTTAAAGAACCTCTTTCATGACGCACGTTAGGTAAAAAGTGTGGTTCTAGTTTATAATTCCCTGCACTAGCTCTTTTTAAAGAAGGCAGCGTTTCATCACTATTACCAGCCTGTATGACAAAACCTTCTACCACTCTATGCACAAAAGTGCCATTAAAATATTTATTCTTTACTAGGTAGATAAAACTGGCTCTATAAATAGGTGTTTCTGTAAACAGCTCCATTTCTATATTTCCATAGGTAGTCAATAATCGCACCTTAGTTTCTGGATTTTCTTTTCCGTAACGTGTAAAGAATACTTGAACACTATCTTGAGGTATATAAGAAAGTAAGGTATCACCATTTGCCGATATTTGTTTCTTATACGTCTTTTCTAAAATACGCTCTGCTCTAGTTAATCTCTTAACCGTATCTTGTTTTTTTTCATTTTTGATATCTACCACATGTGGACTATCTTTACAAGAGATACTTAATAGTATAACTGCTAAAATCAATACTAGTGACTTCATTTGAGGATTTTTTAAATCAGATTTCAAAACTAAAGAAATTACCACTTCCAGGGCCACAATCTCAGCTTAAAATGGCTGCTGTGGAACGTCTAGAAGAAATGCAGCAAATTGCGTTAGAAAAAAAAGAACATAAAGAAGCCTCTGTCATGATGTTGATTTACCCTAAAAAAGACATCCCTTATTTTGTACTGATAGAACGCACCCAATCTACAGGTAAACACAGTGGTCAGATCGCTTTTCCTGGCGGTAGAAAAGAACCTACAGATGCAGATAATAGCGTCACGGCATTGCGAGAAACAGAAGAGGAAATAGGTATATTAACAACGCAGCAACATTTAATAAGACCCTTAACATCTATCTATATTCCACCTAGTAACTACATGGTTTTTCCTTATCTCGCTTTCGCGAAAGCGGAACTATCATTCACACCTCAATTAAGTGAAGTAAAATCTGTGATAGAAATCCCTCTAGAGAGTTTAATGGATACTAAAAACAACTCTACTACCACACTGTCTACCAGTTATATGGAAAACGCAACGGTACCTTGTTTTTATTTTAACGAAGTTATGGTATGGGGAGCAACGGCTATGATGCTACAAGAAATCAAAGATCTTTTTATTACTGCAGGTTTTAAATAGAATGCGATAGTTTAAAAAGCTATTACTATCTTTGTAATTCGCCTAAAATTAAAAAAACTACATGGGATTATTTAAAAAAAATCCTTTCGGTCATATATTATTTCTCAAAAAATGGCTCATACGTATTGCTGGTGCATTATCGCACAGACGCTATCGTGGCTTTAATGAGATGGATATAGAGGGAAGTGATATTTTAAGAAATCTACCTGAAACAGGTGTGCTATTTGTTTCTAATCATCAAACCTACTTTGCTGATGTGGTAAGCATGTTTCACGTATTTAATGCCGCATTAAAAGGTCGTGATGACAGCATTAAAAACATAGGTTACTTATGGAATCCTAAGCTAAATGTATATTATGTAGCTGCCAAGGAAACTATGCAAAGTGGCTTACTGCCTAAAATACTTTCTTATGCTGGTGCCATTACGGTAGAAAGAACCTGGAGAGCAAAAGGAGAAGAAATTAATAGAGCCGTAAACCCTAACGACACAAAAAATATAGGTGTTGCTCTAGATGATGGATGGGTAATCACCTTCCCACAAGGAACTACAAAGCCTTTTAAGCCTATTAGAAAAGGAACTGCTCATATTATAAAGCAATACAAGCCTATAGTCGTACCTGTTGTTATCGACGGTTTCCGTAGGAGTTTTGATAAAAAAGGATTGCGCATTAAAAAGCGTAATATTTTACAATCTATGGTTATTAAAGAACCGCTAGAAATAGATTATGAAAATGACTCTGTAGAAAAGATCGTGGAGCAGTTAGAGTTTGCTATTGAGCAACATCAATCTTTCTTAAAAGTAATTCCTGTAGAAGAAATAGAAGCTCAAGAAGAGCTGAATAAACTACGTCAGTGGGAATATTAGAAAAATAAAAATGTCCTGAGATTTAAATTAAATCTCAGGACATTTTTTTATAGGTTGATTTTAAATCTCTACAAATTAATATCTGCTATACTTTTAATTCTATTGCGTTCTAAGAATGCATCTATGGTTTCAAAGTGCTCGATAACGCGTTGTTCTTTAAACTCAAATACTTTCTCAGACAGTCCTTGAAGGAAATCACGATCGTGAGAAACGAGAATAAGCGTACCGTCATAAGTAGAAAGTGCCTCTTTTAAAACATCCTTAGACTTAAGATCTAGGTGATTTGTAGGCTCATCAAGAATTAATAGATTAACTGGTTCTAGGAGTAATTTTACCATAGCAAGTCTGGTTTTTTCTCCACCAGAAAGTACACTTACTTTTTTCTCTAAATCGTCACCACTAAACATGAAACGACCTAATATATTTTTAATTTGTGTTCTTACATCGCCATGTGCAACGTCGTCTACCGTTTGAAAAATAGTCAAATCTGGATCTAATAACGCTGCCTGATTTTGTGCAAAGTATCCCACTTTTACATTATGACCTAATTCGCAAGTCCCTTCTACTTCTATTTCTTTAAGAATAGCCTTAATCATAGTAGACTTACCTTCTCCATTACGACCTACGAAGGATACCTTCTCACCTCTAGCGATAGACATATTTGCATCTTTAAAGACTACGTGATCACCATAGGATTTTGATACATCGTTTACTGTAACCGGATAATCACCAGAACGAGGCGATGGTGGAAAACTAAGTTTCAAAGCGCTATTATCCACTTCGTCTATCTCGATTATTTGAAGTTTTTCTAGCATGCGCTCTCTAGAGGTAACTTGATTAGTCTTAGAATATGTTCCTTTAAAACGTTCTATAAAAGCCATGTTATCGGCTATAAATTTTTGCTGCTCTTGGTACGCTTTTACTTGGTGCGCTCTACGTTCTTCACGTAGTACTAAGTAATGAGAGTAGGTAGCTTTATAATCAAAAATGCGTCCCATAGTTACTTCTATAGTACGGTTTGTTATGTTATCAATAAATGCTCTATCGTGAGAAATCACCATAACAGCGTCTGCTTTATTCACTAAAAAGTCTTCTAACCATATCACCGATTCTATATCGATGTGGTTAGTAGGCTCATCTAGAAGTATTAAATCTGGTTTTTGCAGTAAAATCTTAGCTAGCTCAATACGCATGCGCCATCCACCACTAAACTCTGTAGTCTGTCTGGTAAAATCTTCTTGTTTAAAACCTAAACCTTTGAGAGCTTTTTCTACTTCGGCATCATAGTTAACGTCTTCTAGAGCATAAAACTTCTCTCCTAACTCTGTTACCTTTTCTATGATTTTCATGTACTCATCACTCTCATAGTCAGTTCTAACAGTAAGCTCGTTATTAAGATGATCCATTTCGGCTTTCATCTCAAAAACGTGCTTAAAAGCTTTAGCCGTTTCTTCAAAAACAGTACAATCATCTTCAGTAAGTAAATGTTGTGGCAAGTATGCAATTACAACATCCTTAGGTGCTCTTACATGACCACGTGTTGCACTTTGAGCACCTGCAACTATCTTCATCATCGTAGATTTTCCTGCACCATTTTTACCCATTAAAGCTATTTTATCTGTAGGGTTTATTACAAATGAGACATCGCTAAATAAGGTGGTACCACTAAATTCTACGGCAAGATTATCGACTGTGATCATGATTATATTTTAAGAATGCAAAAGTAATTGAAAAGTATGTGAGTGTTGAGCTTTTGAGTCTTTGAGTAGTCGAGTATTTATTAACTAAAAATCTAATTATCTATATTTAAAGAATTAAAAATTTATGAAGCTAATCATTGATATTTTGAAAAAGACTCCATTTTGGTCCACATTTTTCGTAATTACTTTAATTCCTTCTATTTGGTTATTGAGAGGAATAGGAACTTGGGACACAATGGTTTTTATGTTTATAAGCTTTCCCATTAATGTCATTGCTCTTACCATTATTATAGTTACCTATACAATTAAACGTAAGGAAGATATTTGATGAATTATATATAACATAATGATTATCAAGTTTTTAAAACAAAAATACATAATCTAAAGAATGTTCATATAGGCTGACATTTAACCACAAAAAAGAACTATAATTTAATCGCTTCGATCACAATACTACCCAACTCTTCAGAACTAGTAAAAAACAAGTAATCGGTTTCATGCTCTGAAAACTGATATTTCTTACGCAATTGTGCAACAGACTCTTTGTGATTGCGTGTTACAACTCCTCTAGCACTTTTACCGTAAAGCCTTTTAATTTTTTTAGGCTTGTTATCAATTACGTTTTTGATTTCAAATACACGACCTGGGAAATCTATTAAATGCTCTGAAGTAAATAGATGAGCATCTTGGTCTAATTTGGCTAACGGATATTGTTCTAAAATCGCGTCAAATTCTTGCGATTTCATTACCGCAGCATTAGGTTCATATAAATATTTCAAAGGGCTAGAATAACGCCCTATCGATTTATACTTTATTACAGATTCAAATACAGGCTGGACTGTTAAAAGATTTACACATTTAACTACCGGTGTATCTACCTGATCTTTGTTGAGAATCCATAACAATTCTTTTACCTCATTCTTAACCGCAACTATATGTAGGCTACTTACATATTTTAACTGCTGCAATCCAGCTGTTATGTCCAGCATGGGTGAGGTTTTAATCATGATTTGCTTACCTTTTTCTAATAAAAGCTCAAGGTTTTCTATCACATTAGGCTCATAATCTTTTAAAAGTACTGCCTTTGAATGGCTCGCTGTTTTGCGACTAGGGTCTATGTATATTAAATCATACAGGGAATTATTTTCTTTTAAAAATTGCATTCCGTCTGCACAATATGATTCCGTTTGAAGACCTTGTACTTTAAAAGAGTGCTGTGCATACTCTTGCAACTGGCTAGATAATTCTATGTGTGTTGTTGTTGTTGTTGTTGTTGTTGTTGTTGTTGGGCACGCTTTCGCGAAAGCGGAAACATCAACACCAAAACCACCAGTAAGATCTATTATACTATCGATCTTAAATATTTGAGATTTATAAACCGCGGTAGCTTGTGAACTGGTTTGCTCAAGATTTACCTTAGGAGGATAAATAATCTGGTCGTTCTCAAAAAATGATGGGAATTTACTGCGTGCTTTCTGTAAACCTATCAATTGTTGGGTCAACTCAAGATTAGTCACCTCATTAAAAGGATGTTTCTTGAGCATAAAAGCAGCAGCGTTTTCATGCAAACACGATCTTAAATATGCCATTACTTCTGGCAGAATTACCTTAAGATTCATTTATAAATTTTGAGTCAGTTTCTTAACGATTTTATATTCACTCAAGAATTCTTTTGAGATCACCTTTATCGCTGTGTAAGTAGGCACAGCAAGTACTAGACCTAATATACCGAATACAATACCTGCTATTAAAATAACAATGAATATTTCTAAAGGATGTGATTTTACACTTTTTCCAAAAATTAAAGGTTGATTTAAAAAGTTATCAATGGTCTGGACTAAACCATAACCTACGAATACGATGATTAATTGCGGTAAAATAACGTCAGAAAAGTTAGATCCTAAATTATCACTTATTACAAATGCAGACATAAGTACATAACCTATGGCAGGCCCTAAATAAGGAACTAGGTTCAATAATGCACAGAAAAAAGCGATGATAATAGCGTTTTCTACTCCTACTATAAATAGAATAACACTATAAAGAACAAACAGAATTAGAACCTGAAACACCAAGCCTATAAAGTAACGTGACAGGAGTTGTTTAATCTTTGTAAAAGCTCTTAAAAACTGACCTTCATTACCTTTTTTAGAAAAAACTAAAACACCTTCTAATAGTAAACGACTGTCTTTAAGTAAGAAAAACGATATAAAAAGAATGGAAAATAGGCCTATTGCAAAGCTACCTAGCGTACCAAAAAAACCATTAACGAACTGAGGAATAAGGTCCATATTAAAGTCTTGGTAATAATCGGTTTTTTGTAATCTCTCTAATAAATTTACTCTTTTAATTCCAAAATAATTACTTATTTGCTCATTAAGCACCTCTATATTAACCTGTAACTCTTCTAAGTCTATCTGGCTTAAATTTTCACTTTGCTCCGTAATAACAGGTATAACCATCATGACAACACCTATGATGATCATAAATAATATGAGTAATGTTATAATCACAGCAATGGTGTTATTAAACTTTAATTTATCTCTCAATAAAAGTACGATAGGTCGACCTATAAGAGAAAAAACTGCTGCTATACCTATATAAGCAAGTACCGACTGGATTTCCCACAAGAACCAAAGTAAAACAAGGATACCAAAGATGATACCTAGCGCTCTTAGTATACCAAAAGCAATGGATTTAGAATGTACTGCTTTGCTCATATTCTAGTTGGTAAAAACGTATTTAATAATATTTGCGCCCATGTCTAGTGCTTTTTTACGCACCGCCGGTGGATCGTTGTGTACCTCTGGACTTTCCCATCCATCCCCTAGATCACTCTCAAAGGTAAAAAGAAGGACTAACCTACCTTCATGAAAAAGACCTTTGGCCTGTGGTCGCTGACCTTCATGTTCATGAATTTTAGGGAGACCTTTTGGAAAATCTACATAACTATGAAAAATAGGATGTGTAGATGGTAATTCTATCAATTCCTGTTGTGGAAAAAGTTTAACGAGTTCTTTATTAAGATAAGGCTCCATACCATAATTATCATCTATATGTAAAAAACCACCACTTAATAAATAGTTTCTAAGGTTTTGAATATCGGCTTCATTAAAGACAACATTTCCATGTCCTGTCATGTGAATAAATGGGTATTGAAAAATATCAATACTGCTTACTTCTACCGTGGCAACCTCTTTATCTAGTTGTGTTTTTAAATTCTCATTACAGTATTGAACAAGATTAGGCATAGCAGTGGGATTAGAATACCAGTCACCACCACCATTATATTTTAAAACAGCAACTTGTTGAGCGTTAACAAAAATGGAGCTTAATAGAATTAAGAATACAGTAAATATTTTCATAAGAAAGCAAATTACAAACTTATATGACAATAGTTATTAAATGTTATTAATTTTTGTGTAAAAAAAATAAAATAAAATCGTTACGATAACGTTAATTTTTTATATTTGAAGACATCATAATCCCCCCGTTATGAACATAACAACCTCTCAAAAAATACTGTTACCTATACTCAGTTTATCGGTAGCATTCTGTATGCTCGCATTTCAACATATTGAAAACAGCTCGCAACCCATTCAATTTTCACCTCAAAAAAACCCTGTAGTTATTGAACTATTCACGTCTCAAAGTTGCTATACTTGTAACAATGCAGATGCGGTAGCTAATGCAATAAAGGATTATGAAAATGTCATAGTTCTCTCCTATCATGTAGACTACTGGAACAGTTTAGGGTGGAAAGACACCTTTTCTGACGCTAGACATACAGACTATCAACGTAGCTACGAGAACAAGTTGCACCAACCTTCTTTTACTCCACAAATGATAGTAAACGGTACTACAGAATTTGATGGTACTAACATAAGGATGCTCAACAATTCCTTAAAAAAGACAAGTACAACAGAAAAATTAATGAGTCCTACCGCTTCTAGAAATGGTAGAACTATTGATGTGTCTTATAACCTAGAAAGTAATCAAGATTTTACTGATGCTTATGCACTGCTATTAATGGACTCTTTTGAAATAGACATAAATAAAAGTCCTAATACTAATATGACATTAGTAAATCCTAATGTAGTTTTAAAGAAAGTACCTTTAAAGACCAGCGTAGAAAAAGGTATCCAAACTTTTGAATTACCGAGTATGATTAATGAGAACAATAAATTTAAGGTTGCTCTTTTATTACAAGATGAAAATATGACTGTAGTAGCTGCGTCTATGGCTACTGTTCTATAAAACTATTAAAAACTGCAGCGGCATAAACTCCTGCAGTTTCTGTACGCAATCTTTTAGTTCCTAACGACACAGGTGAAAAGCCTGTGTTGATTGCTGCCTCTATTTCTCTACTTGATAAATCACCTTCTGGACCTATAATAATCGTTAGGTCTTGCTCACGATTGATTATGTGAGTCAATAATTTTTTATCCGTTTCTTCACAGTGTGCGATGCATTTTACACCCATTACTGGATTTTCTAAAAACTGATTAAAGACTGTTAATTCTTTTATTTGAGGCAAGTAAAACTGATTGCTTTGCTGCATTGCACTCACAATTATCTTTTTAAACCTTTCTAGATTTATTTTCTTTCTCTCGCTGTGGTCACACAATAATGGTGTAATGGAAGCTATTCCCATTTCTGTAGCTTTTTCTAGAAACCACTCCATACGGTCATTCATCTTAGTAGGGGCTATTGCTACATGTAGTCTCGGAGATTGTTGAGGGTACGCTTTCGCGAAAGCGAGATCTATATTGCATTTACTACTAGTAACCAGACTTATGGTTCCATTAAAGAGGTTTCCTGCCCCATCTGTTATATGGACAGTATCTCCTACTTTTTTACGTAAAGCCTTAGTCATGTGACGCGCTTGTTCTTTATCTAAGTGAAGAACAGTAGTATCAAGGGTAATATTTTCAAAATAAAATAATTGCATTACATTTCTATTCTAGGTGAAGCAGTTACTTCCATGCCTGCAAAGTTTCCTTCTAAATATTTAAAATATCCTGATATACCTATCATCGCAGCATTATCTGTAGTATATTGAAATGGAGGTATAAACACATTCCATCCTTTATTTTTATATGATAAAAGCTGGGCTCTAATACCTGAATTTGCACTAACACCACCACCTATCGCAACAGATTTAATTCCGGTTTGTTTTACTGCTTTTTCTACTTTTTGAAAAAGAATTTTAATAAGCGTGTACTGTATACTAGCGCATATATCTTTTAGATTTTTCTCAACAAAATCAGGATCTTTTTTTACCTCTCTCTGTATAAAATACAATACGGCAGTTTTAAAACCACTAAAACTATAATTAAGGTCTGGCGCTTTAGGTACAGGAAATGGGAATTTCTTAAGATCTCCTTCTTGAGCTAATTTATCTATTTGAGGACCTGCTGGATAACCTAACCCTAACATCTTACCACTTTTATCAAAAGCCTCTCCTATCGCATCATCTTGAGTGGTACCTATGACTTCCATTTCATGATAATCTGTAACTTTTACGATTTGGGTATGCCCACCGCTTATGGTAACCCCTAAAAATGGAAAATCTGGAGTTTTTTGATCTTCATTAATAAAATGTGCCAGTATATGACCATGCATATGATGAACATCTATAAGTGGTATATTTAATGCTAGAGATAATGATTTTGCAAAACTAGAACCTACTAAAAGACTTCCCATAAGTCCTGGACCTCTAGTAAAAGCAATAGCAGTTAAGTTTTCTTTTGATATACCAGCCTGTTTTAATGCCTGATCTACTACAGGAACAATATTAGACTGATGTGCTCTAGAAGCTAGTTCTGGAACGACACCACCATATTTTGTATGTATCTCCTGACCAGCGACTACATTAGATAATACGCGATCATTTTTAAGAACGGCACAAGAGGTATCATCACATGATGATTCAATTGCAAGAATGTATGAAATTTGTGTATCCATTAAGGCAGAAAGGCATAAAAATTGGTAATCTTTGCAAAAGTAAATGATATATCATTAAGAAGCTTCTTAAAATACTAGCGAAAGCCGCTCTTGTACTTCTAATACTATTTATTTTATTAGTAGTAATTTTTTCTTTTCCAGCTGTGCAAACCGCAGCTGCAGATCGTGCGACGACCTATCTTAACGAAGAATATGATACAGATCTCAAAATAGAATCTATAGACATCTCATTTTCAGGAGACGTAATACTCAGAGAATCAAGAGCTCTAGATTCTAGAAAGGATACGATCTTTTATTTTAAAGAACTTAAATCTTCTATATTAGGTTTTGGAGATTTGTTGGGTGGACAGCCTGATTTAGGTGACACTTCTATAGATGGGCTTTATTTTCACATGAAAAGGTATAAAGGTGATAGTGACGATAATTTAACAGAATTCATCAATAAATTTGGAGAAAGTGAAGGGACATCTACAACACCATTTATACTTACCACTGACGATTTAAACATTACTAATTCTAGAATAAGTATAGTCGATGAAAATTTAAAGTATCCTGAAACTTTTATGGCAACAAATTTCAATCTACAATCTGATGGGTTAAAGATTGAGGGGTCTAACATTTCGGCCGTGATAGAAGATGCTAATTTTGACATGTACACTGGTGTAATGAAACCAGATGTAAATGGTAATAAAATTTTAAAGGTTAAAAATCTCAAAACTGATTTTTCTTATACCCCATCACAAATACTTGCAACCGACTTAGTTATTAATACCGCTGGGTCTATTCTTGAAGGTGACTTAAAAATGTCTTATAATAGAGAAGATTTTATCGATTTTGTAAATAAAGTCGATTGGGATTTTCATATTAAAAAAGCTGATTTATCTACTAACGAGTTGAGAAAATTCTATGATGAAATAATCGAGAATGAAACAGTACAATTAACCGGTGTACTCACAGGTCCATTAAATGACTTTACTGTAAATAACATGCTCGCTACAACATTGAGCGATATCACTATAGATGGTAATATGCGATTTAAGAATCTTATAGAAAATGAAGATGACTTTTTTATAGAAGGTGATTTTGATAATCTACAAATAAGTAACACAGACTTAAAACGATTTTTACCCAATATTCTAGGTAATACAATGCCTACCGAATTGAACCAATTAGGAACCATTAAAGCTGCTGGTTATGCAAGTGTCAATGCCAACAGAGTGGTAACTAAATTATCCGGATCTACACGTAAGGGTAATTTTAATTCTGATTTAGTTTTAAACGATATTCAAAGTGGCAATATCGCTTATAATGGAAACATTAAATTAAATCAAGTTCAATTAGGCTCTATACTAGGTCTAGAAGAATTTGGTGTAGTGACCTTAGATCTAGATGTTGATGGACGTGGTTTTGATCCTGAAAAAGTAAACACTACGCTAAGAGGTGAAGTAGCTCAACTAGATTTTAATGGCTATTCTTATAAGAACATAGTCGTTAATGGGAAGTTCAAGAAACCTATTTTTAGAGGGAAAGTTTCTATCAATGATCCTAATCTTAGAATGAACTTTAATGGACTAGCCGACCTTACCGCTGCTGTTAACACCTATGACTTTAAGGCTAGAATAGAACATGCAAATTTAAAAGCTATCAATGTGTTTACTCGTGACTCTCTAGCTATTCTAAAAGGAAATATAGTCATGAACATGAAAGGGACCACACTGGACGATGCTGTAGGTTCTATAAAAATTAATAATGCTAGTTACAAAAACCATAATGACGATTATGTCTTTGAAGATTTTGCAATAGAATCATCTTTTATAAACGACGAGAGACTCATCACTATTAATAGTCCCGACATTATAGAAGGTGAACTATCTGGAGTATTTAAACTTGCTGAAATCCCTGAACTATTTAAAAATAGTATAGGTAACGTTTACACCAACTATAGGTCAGAAAATATTACTAAAGATCAATATCTTGATTATGAGTTTAAAATTTATGATAAAATAGTAGATCTTGTATTCCCTGAAATTGACTTAGGTGAAAATACTATTTTAAAAGGTCAAGTAGCTAGTAACGAGGCTCAGTTTAGAATGACATTTAGATCTCCAGATATTAAGGTTTATGATATTGAACTGGATCAGGTTAATGTTCAAATAAACAATCAAAACCCATTATTTAATACATTCATTAAAGTAGACCAAGTAAAAAATGGTGTTTATGATATTGAAGACTTTCAGTTGATAAACGTTACTAATAAGGACACTTTACTTTTCCGTACTAAGTTTAATAGTACAGCACGTGAGACTGATAAATTCAATTTGAGTTTCTATCACACTATTAATGATAATAATGAGTCTGTTGTAGGGATAAGAAAAAGTGATGTCGTTTTTCAAGGTCAAAAATGGTTTTTAAATAAACAAGATCAAGAAGTGAAATTAAAATTTGACCATGATTTTAAAACTTTTAAATTAGACAGCCTAGTTGCAAAACACCAAGAAGAATTAATTACTATAGTAGGTGATGTTGCTGGAAAAGACACCAAAGATCTTCACTTAGACTTTAAAGATGTACGCCTCTCTAGTCTTACATCTCCTATAGACAGCTTAAAACTAAAAGGACACATAGATGGAGATCTATCGTTAAAACAAATTAACGGTAAGTATGCGCCTACTAGTGATTTTACGGTAAAAGGATTTGAGGTAAATGAAACACCATTAGGTGATTTTGAGCTATCTGTTACTGGAAATGATGACCTAAGTAGATACAATGTCAACGCGCAGCTTAAAGATGATGTTCAAAAAACATTTACAGCATCTGGTAATATTGATGCGAGTGGAGCCACCAGTAAGATAGATGTTAACGCAGTTTTTAAAGATTTTAATCTCGTCGCCTTAAGTCCCTTAGGTGGTGAAGTTCTCGATAATATAAGAGGTTTTACATCTGGACAAGCAAGATTAACAGGAGACCTACAAGCACCAGATATAGTGGGCTCTCTCAAAACGAGAGATGCAGGTCTAAGAGTTCCTTACTTAAACACCGATTTTGATATTGAGAATAATTCACAGATTTCAATTACATCAACCTCTTTTGATTTCAATAGTTTACAACTCAAGGATACAAAATACAATACCAGAGGTGTTCTATCTGGTACTATAAATCATAAAAACTTTGGTTTCTGGGATTTAGATCTTAAAATAGAATCAGAAAAATTGCTTGCTCTAGACACGCAATTGACACCAGATGCTCTTTATTATGGAACTGCATTTATCGATGGACAGGCCACTATTACAGGCCCTACTAATGAGCTTTTCATTAACGTAATCGCTACTACTGGTGAGGGAACCGTTTTTAAAGTCCCTATAGATGACGGTGAGTCTCTAGGTGACACATCTGCCATTTACTTTTTAAGTCCTGAAGAAAAGAAAGCACGTATTTCTGGCGAGCAAGTTATTACAGATAAAATAAGTGGTCTAGAACTAAGGTTTGAACTGCAAGTCACACCTGATGCCGAAGTCGAAATAACAGTAGACCCAACTAACGGAAGTTATATACGCGGTAGAGGTGTCGGTAATTTACTATTAGAGATTAATACCAACGGTAAATTTATAATGAACGGTGATTTTATTGTTACCGAGGGTATATACAATTTTAAATATGCTGGTATCGTAAATAAAAACTTTACTATAGAACCAGGTGGTACCATGGACTGGAATGGAGATCCTACTAATGCAAATATAGATGTAGAAGCCGTATACAATACTAGAGCAAACCCTTCTATATTACTAGATAACCCTAACCTTAACGCACAAGTTCCTGTAGAGGTTCTTACTAAATTACAAGGTGACTTAAGTTTCTTTGATCCTGAGTTTGTTATTAGATTTCCTAATACCAATTCTGTTGTAAGCTCAGAATTACAGTACAGACTAGATGACAAATCTCAAAGACAGTTGCAAGCACTATCACTAGTAGCTACAGGCTCATTCTACAACCCAAATAGCATAGGCCAAAATGCTGTTACTGGTAACGTGGTAGAAAGTGTTACAGGAATTGTAAATGACCTAGTGAGTCGTGAGGATAGTAAATTTAACTTTGGAGTAAGCTATGAAGCGTCAGAACGTAACCCTAATTCTGACCTGGAACGTGCAGACCGTTTTGGTATAACACTAAGTACACAAATAACAGACCGTGTTTTAATTAATGGTAAACTAGGTGTTCCTGTGGGCTCTACCAGTTCTAGTGAAAGAGCTGTAATAGGTAATGTAGAAATTGAATTCTTAATAAATGAAGATGGAACTCTACGTTTAAAACTATTTAATAGAGAAAACACCTTACAACAACTAGGACAACAAGAAGACTATACTCAAGGTTTAGGACTACAATACCGTATAAACTTTGACAGTCTTAAAGAGCTGTATGAACGCATCTTTAAAAAGAAAATGGTTAAAGCTAGAGAGGTAAAAGCAAGTGAAGAAGTAGACAGCACACCAGTACAGTTTAAATAATAGTTTATTACCTCAACACTATTTTTTCTATCATATCTTTACCTAAATGCTCATTAAGGTTTTTAATGATCATGGTACGACCATACATAAGTTCTTGTCTTAATACAGAAGATGATAAATTAACAAATAAAGTTCCTGCTGTAAACTTTAATTGCGTGGTGTAATTAGTAACACCTGGTCCCATGATGGTATTCCATGCTCCTTCTACATCTACTTTTTCAAAACCTTTTTGCAACTTACTTTGTGATTTAAAATCACTTAATAAATCACTCATGCTTACAAAATCGTTCTTCTTATTGTTTCTCATCTGGCGTATATGCTTTGTAGGTGTATCTCGTACCGTTCTCGTGAATTAAAACCAAAGTCTCTTCAGTTGCTTTTTCAACTTTCTGAGTATAGGCTTGTTCTCCTTGTTTAAAAGAAAGCCATAAATCGCCTTCTTTTTCTTCCCAAACAAAACTCACAGGATCACCATAGGATACAAAGCTACCATCATAAGTTGGACTTACACGATTTTTTACACCTTTAAATCCATCTATTTCAAAATGGTCCATATGATTTGAAAAAGGGAACTCACGTTCACTTCCATTAGGTAAAACCACTTGATCTATATTCCAGTAACCTTCTATGGCTTGTATTTTGTCCTCATTACTACTGCATGAAATGAATAAAACAGCTAGTACTATGTAAATTAGATTTTTCATAATTTAAATATCTTATAAGATTGTTCTGTTTGTTTAATCACAGCCTCTGTTCGTTCTGGGTGTGTGTCGCTTATAAATAGCTGTCCAAATTGATCGTCGTTAACCATGTCTATAATTTGTGCTACCCTAGATTCATCTAATTTATCAAAAATATCATCTAATAGTAAGATAGGTACGGTACCACTTTCTTGTTTTATGAACTCAAACTGCGCCAGTTTTAATGCCGTTAGAAAGCTTTTTTGTTGCCCCTGACTACCAAATTTTTTAACGGCATGATTATCCAGCAAGAATAACAAATCGTCCTTATGCGTTCCCACACTAGTGTACTGCAATTGCATATCTTTTTGTTGAGCACTTTTTAAAACTTGTGCAGCATCTGCGTTATTGAAATCGGCTTTGTAATATATATCCACTACCTCTTCTGATCGAGAAATTTGATGATAATATTTCTTAAAAATAGGAGTAAAAGATTCTAAAAACTCGGTTCTAGTTTTATGAATAAAACCACCTATAACAACTAGTTGTTCATCATAAACAGCAAGAGCATCACTATCAAAAGTACGATTGATAAAGAAGTACTTAAGCAATGCGTTACGCTGCTGTACCAGTTTATTGTAATTAATTAACTTAGTTAAATACAACGAGTTGCTTAGTGATATCACACCATCTAAAAACTTGCGTCTGGTATCACTACCTTCTATTATTAAATCTCTATCTGCTGGAGAAATTATAACCAGAGGTATTAACCCTATGTGATCACTAATCTTGTCATATATTTTACCATTGCGTTTTACGACACGCTTCACTCCTTTTTTTGCGCTGACTACTATTTTTTCATCTTGATCTTTTTTAGAAAAATTACCATTAACCACAAAAAACTCTTCATTATGCTTAATATTCTGAATAGTAATGGGATTAAAGTAACTTTTGGCAAAAGCAAGGTGATAAATCGCGTCTAAAACGTTGGTTTTTCCTACACCATTGTTCCCTACAAAGCAATTTATCTTCTTATCGAAGTCAAATTCTGCCGAAGAAAAGCTTTTATAGTTAATAAGACTAATAGAATTAAGATGCATAGAAGAATACGGTAACTAATTGTGGATTAATGATTTAAAAGTATTCCGCTTTCGCGAAAGCGGAATAATAACCATCTATATAAGACATTTGCAAATTTAACCTAAGAAAAGGTAGAGAATAAAGCTTTCACACATTTTTATATATGGATAAAAATTATATTTTTGCGCGTTCAATTAATGACTACTATGGCTACTTATAACAAAAGAGGATACAAACCGAAAACAAAACCAGAAAAAATAGAGAAAGAAGAAATCTTTGATGACTCTGAATCTACTACAGCTGAAGTATTTAGTACCCTAGATGAAGGTGCTAACAAAACAGAAGAATGGTTAGAAAAAAACCAAAAAACTCTTATAATAGTAGTTGCTGTTATAGCTATAGGTGCATTATGCGCTTGGGCTTATAGTCAGTTTGTTCTAGAACCTAAACAAGAAGAGGCTGTTTCAGAAACTACTGAAGCAAACAAATATTACGATCTTGCTCTTAACTCTACTGGTAAAGAAAAAGACTCACTTTATACACTAGCACTAGAAGGTGTTAATGGAAAATTCGGTTTAATAAAAATATCTGAAGAGTACAGTGGTACTGATGTAGGTAACATTGCTACTTACCAGGCTGGTATGGCATACTTAAACATAGGTGGTGATAAGCTACAAAAAGCTATCGATTACCTTAAGGCATATGATGGTGGTGATTCTGTATTACAGTCTATCGCACAAGCTGGAATAGGTGATGCACTTGTACAAGCTGGTCAGGCTGGTGATGCTGTTTCTTATTACATGAACGCTGCAGAGACTAATGAAAATGAATTTACAACTCCTAAGTATTTACTTAAAGCTGCTCAAGTAGCTTTAACAACTGGAGATAACAGCACTGCTGTAAAAGCTCTAGAAAGAATTGAAGAGAACTATCCTAATGCAGAAGAATTTAAGACTGCACAGGTACTTCTAGGACAGGCTCAAGCAGCTTCTAATTAAGACACTATGGCAACCGTAGGAAAAGATCTATCACATTACGATAAAGAAAGTATGCCAGACGCTACTGACATGCGTATAGGTATAGTTGTATCTGAGTGGAATGACGATATTACTGAAAACCTTTTTAAAGGTGCTCAAGAAACGTTACTAGATTGTGGTATTGATCCAGAGCGTATATTCCGTATGGATGTACCTGGTTCTTTTGAGCTTATTTACGGATGTAAAAACATGCAATATGCTACTTATCCTATAAAAGATAGCAAACTACGTAAACCTCTAGATGCTGTCATTGCCATAGGTAGTGTTATAAGAGGAGAAACGGCACATTTTGACTTTGTATGCAACGGCGTTACTAGCGGTATTAAAGATTTAAATTTAAATAAATCTAGAGTGCCAGTTATCTTTTGTGTTTTAACAGATAATACTCATGAACAGTCTGTTGCACGCAGCGGTGGTATTCATGGAAATAAAGGTAGTGAAGCAGCTGTAGCAGCAATTAAAATGGCTGCAATAAAACAAGGTCTTTAAATATAGTTCCTTACTAAAATAAAAAACGGCTATCAAATTAAATTTGATAGCCGTTTTTCTATTTTATAAAAGTAAACTTTTTGTAGAACTACTTTTTTCTTAACCCTATCAATTGATAGATTCCTAAAATTATAAGTCCTGCAGCTAGAATCCATTGATAACTCTCTACTTCAGAATTTTGTACAAACTTATCGTACAGTTTCCATGCGCCTATACCTATAAAAGCTATAGATAATAATAAGGTGTATTTACGTTTGTTAGAATCTTGATTAGACATCTTTCTTAGGTAATAATGTATAGGCTATATATAATCCATAAGCTACGACACCAAAGCGTAAAATTAGTTGTGCAGTTCCTACAGTCTCTTCTAATACAAAATGAGTATACAAAAGATAACTACCAAAACCTATAAAGGCCGCTGCCATTAAACCTCCTAAAATCGGATTTCTTTTTCTAACTGCCATAATAATATTTTATCCGGCAAAGATAAATAAAAAGTACTCCTTAAGAGGCAAATATGAATGCTTGATATAATGTAATTGCTTTGAAAAACTAGTTATATAGTATGTCAAAAATTAAGCATTGAAATACTTTGAATTCCATATGACCGTATTAAAATTCTTACCAGCTGCAAATGAGTAGTATAAAACTATAGCTGCAATAGATTTAAAAGTAAAAAAGAAAATTAATAAAAATTGAACATTTGTAGTATCCTTTGAGAAGACTCCATTAGGAATTAAATAAGCCAATAAAAGACTAACGATTACCGTAGAGAAAATTAAATTCTCAAAACTCTTAAAATTCCATGCCCAAATTTTTCTAAAAGGGTTTAAATCATTTCCCCATTTATGTATGAGATAGAAATAGCCATTTCCTATAGGTGCAAATAGTAACGGATCATCTGCATCTTCTAATTTGAACATTTTAGAAGGAGCCACTATTTTAAAACCACGCATTTCTATATCGTGATCCTTTTCCATTTCTTTAATCTTCATCAAAGCCTCATAAGGTATCTCGTTCTTAAAATACTTGGTGTCTAGAAATCGTAATCTATAGGTGATACAAATATCTTGTATTTGATCTATGTGATAAATGCGATCTTTATTTAATAAATCGATATTAAAATGATTACGAGGCGTGGGTTTTTGCGGGCTTTTCATACGCGCCATAATCGCATCTTCTCTCTTATCATCTTCTTTAAGAATAGCTGCCACCTGATCCATGATTTCAGTTCCTTTAAAGTTTTTTGCTTTAGATTTCTTGAGCTTTTCTTCAATATTAGTGCGATTCCACATAACAACTTCCTGATTAAACGAGTGAGTATTAAACAAGTCTTGTTGCAAAAACAACAAACTCATTCACCGTATAGGTCGTAAAGGAGCCTCTATAATTTCAAAATGAGAATGTTAATTTTTCCGCTTTCGCGAAAGCGGAAAATACAATCTATTAATATCTATTAGGGTTTCTAGGGCTTTTAGAATGCTCGTGCTCCTTCTTATAATAACGTTCTAAAAAAAGATGAACATCATCCTTTAATAAAATTCTAGACACCCTAGATATAATCCAAAATATTAAAAACAAAAAAGGTGCTAAGTAAAAAATACCATTCAAAATTGGGATTAAGCTGAATAATAAACAAATTAAAAACGCTAAACCAAAACCGTATCGCATAGGAACATGAATATGATCATTGGAAACGATATAAAAATCATCCTTAGAAGTTGACAAGCAAATTTTCAAATTGTTAGGAAACTTCTTTTTAGGAACAAAATACCCCTCATACAAACTTACTTCACCATCATAATAATCACTTTTAGCAAGCGCTTCCATAATTTTTCTAGAAGTGGCATCTCTTTTAATAGAAGTTTTCTCTTTATAAGCACCGTCAAAAAAATCTAGAAATATAGAAATCATTGATATCTATTAGGGTTTCTAGGGCTTTTAGAATACCCACGTTTATTTTTAAAATAATTCATCAGAAAATAGTCCACGTACTTTTGTCGAGACCAACTTATTAAATTATTTACGATAAGAATTACAAACGTGGATATACCTATAAATGTCCAAAAGTAGTACGAGAATACATAGCTAAAAATTCCTGCTGTAATAAGAAGAAATGCGTAATAGGCAAAAGGAAATAAAAAATCTGCAACAATGGTATAAGTACCATCATCAGATTCATTTACAGATATTTCTATATTGTTAGGAAATCTTCTAGCTCTAAACTCAAAGCCGTTAGACTTAACACCACCTGCATATTGATCCTTATTGATCAAAGATTTCAATGTATGAAAAGAGTCATCGTTGATCTTGATAACAGTTTGTTCAGTACACGCAGCACTGAACAAACTTATTACCGTTTTAATGATCTTTTTAAACATAGAAAGAACTATCTACCTCAATACTGCACCAGCCTGATTCTCTAGTTGCTGCTGTATCTTATTCATAGCTTTATCTATTTGCTTATCTGTAAGTGTTTTATTAGCATCTTGTAGTGTAAAGTTTAAGGCATAAGATTTTTTACCTTTAGGTAACTTACTACCCTCATAAACATCAAAAAGCTGCACCGACTTTAAAATCTTCTTTTCAGAATTTAAAGCAATTTCTCTAAGTTGTTTGAAATTCACAGCATCATCTACTAACAATGCAAAATCTCTACTCACTTCAGGGAATTTAGGTATATCAGTAACAGGAGTATATTCCTTAGAAACTATTTTTAACACCTCATCCCAATAAATATTTGCAAAATGTACGGTTACCTCTATACCGAAGTTCTTTGCAACCTTCTTTTTTACCACACCTAGATCGGCAATTTTTGCACCACTACTTAATGCAATACCTTCACTTAAGAAATCTAATTTAGTAGGTTTTTCATTTATAGTATTAATTCCTAAACGCTTTAAAACAGCAATCACAGCACCTTTAAGATAAAAGAAATCTGCTGGTTGTGATGGACCATTCCATGTAGGACTAGAAGTATTACCAGCTGTTAAAATACTCAAATGCTTATTTTCTGTAAACTGACGTTCTTGATACTGGTGGTAACTACTACCGAATTCAAATAACCTCAGGTTTTCTTGTTTTCTATTTAAGTTATAAGCGATCGCTTCTAGACCTCCATAAATTAAACTCTGTCTCATTACAGCAAGATCACTACTTAGAGGATTTAACATACTCACCTGGTTTTTAGGTGAAATTTGTTCAGTAAGTGTGTGGTTCTTTTCAGATGTTAAGCTGTTTGCCATCATCTCAATAAAGCCCTGCCCTACCAGTTGCTGTGCTACTATATTTTGTACTCTATTGTTTTCTAGTTTTGAAGACTTTGCAATAGTTGCATTAATCTTTGAAGAGCTTTCTATACGGTCATAACCATAAACCCTTAATATCTCCTCAATAACATCTGCCGGGCGAGTTACATCATTCCTATAAGCAGGAATAGTAAGTCCTATACCAGTTTCTGTTACATTATTTACATTTATATCTAGAGTTCTTAAAATACTTTTAATCTCTTCTTTAGGTATTTCTTGCCCTATCAAAGAGTTTACTTTTTGATAAGTTAAAAACACTTGTTGATCTTCTATTTTCTGAGAATACAAGTCTGTAATATCACTAGATATCTCACCACCACCAGTTTCCTGAATTAACAATGCGGCTCTTTTAAGAGCATATTCTGTAATATTAGGATCTATACCACGCTCAAATCTAAAAGAGGCATCGGTATTAAAGTTGTGTCTTTTTGCAGTTTTACGCACGCTTACTGGATTAAAGTACGCACTTTCTAAGAAAATAGAAGTCGTCCCTTCTGTAACACCACTATTCTCACCACCATAAACACCTGCGATACACAAAGGCTTTTCTGTATCACATATCATTAAATCATCTTCATGAAGCTTGTGCTCTACACCATCTAAGGTTGTGAACGGCGTGTCTTTCTCAAGAGTTTTTACTATAATTTTATTACCAGCAATTTTTGATAAATCAAAGGCATGAAGCGGCTGTCCTAACTCGTGCATTACATAATTAGTAACGTCTACCACATTATTCTTAGGTGCAATACCTATGGCGCTTAATCTATTTTTAATCCATTCTGGAGATTCCTTAACCTTAATTCCTGTAAGGGTCACACCGCAATAACGCGGTGCTAGATCTGTATTTTCTACTTCTATATCTACTCTAGAAGAGCGACTATCTACATGAAAACCACTCACAGATGGTGTAATAAACTCTACCGCGTCTGCATTAACGGCTAGTCCAGCTCTTAAATCACGTGCCACACCCATGTGCGACATCGCGTCAGACCTGTTAGGCGTTAAACCTATTTCTATAACATGATCCAGTTCTATATCTACTACATCTTTAAGCGGTGTACCTACCTCTAGATTCTCATCTAGAACCATGATACCGTCATGTGACTTACCTAGACCTAACTCATCTTCGGCACATATCATTCCATGACTTTCTTCACCTCTTATTTTGCCTTTTTTGATTTTCCAGGCTTCACCTTTATCATCATATAAAGTAGTACCTATGGTAGCAACAGGCACTTTCTGACCTGCGGCAACATTAGGCGCGCCACAAACTATTTGAACCGTTTCTGTACCTAGGTTTACCTTTGTTACCTTAAGTTTATCTGCATTAGAATGCTGCTCGCAAGACTCTACATAACCTACGACTATGCCTTCCAGCCCACCTTTAACGCTTTCAAATTTTTCTAAACCTTCTACTTCTAACCCTAGAGAGGTTAATAAGGCAGTATGTTCTTCCAGCGCTTCTGGCACGTTGATAAATTGCTTGATCCAGTTATAGGAAACTCTCATAAATCCATTGCTTTTTAAGGTCGGTAAAGATAGTTATATGTCCGCTTTCGCGAAAGCGGAACCTACATAAACATTATACATAAATTCACAGTTCTTTATAACGATAAAACGGCTTAAATTCTTAAATTCTAAAGGTTGTAAACACCATTGTTCTAAATTATATTTAATAGCTCACACCACGGTTAAAATGTTAGAAATCTTTTAAATAATGTCTACTTTTAAACCGAAAATAAAATTCTATGAAAAATCTAGTCGTACTCTCTGGCGCAGGTGTTAGTGCAGAAAGTGGTATCGCAACCTTTAGAGATGCCGGTGGTTTATGGGAAGGTCACGACATTATGGAAGTCGCCTCGCCAGACGGTTATGCTGCAAACCCTGCATTAGTTTTAGATTTTTACAACAAGCGTCGTGCACAATTAAAAGAAGTTGTACCTAATGATGCTCATTTTTGTATCGCTGGATTAGAACGTAATTATAATGTGCAGGTAATTACACAAAATGTGGACGATCTGCACGAGCGTGCCGGTTCTTCTACTGTAATTCACCTTCACGGCGAGTTAAAAAAAGCACGCAGTTCTAAGAATAGACATGAAATTCAAGATTGCGATGGAGATATCTTAATGGGTGATTTAAGTGCCGATGGTTCTCAATTGCGACCACACATAGTATGGTTCGGTGAAGAAGTGCCTGCAATGGAACAAGCTATAGAACTGGTCTCAAAAGCAGATGTACTCCTTATAATAGGAACATCGCTACAAGTCTACCCTGCTGCTGGACTAAAAGATTTTGCACCTAGCACTACACCTATTTATTTTGTAGACCCTGCACCTTCTATAGAGTCTCATGGAAAACTTACTGTAATCAAAGAAAAAGCAAGCAAAGGCGTACAAATGGTAGCCGATTTATTAAATATAGAAAAATAATGAAAACACTTTTAAGCTTTTTATCGATCTTGTTTCTAGTTAGTTGTAATCACGACAATAAAAAAGACGTAGAACGTGAAATGGTAGAAGATGTGATCGTTCCTACCACAGAATCTAGGCCAATAAAAGAGTCTGTTACTGACAGCACAAGTTCAAATGTTACCTCTTACCTATCAGCATACAAATCAAAATTAGAAGCATCTAAATATAAATATGTCATAAGCAACCACAACGGATTACTTTCACCTCCTGGTTTTTATGATGTAGATGAGACGTATTCTAAAGGAATTGAGAACATAGAACGTGCTTTAAAAGACGTAGGAAAAACGGTCGTTAAAAAGAACAGTTTTCAATACAAAGCCCAGGTAAAGAGAAATGGTGACGTTTTTCCTCAAGGAACTATGATCGAATATATCTTTAAAAATGATTCCATAGCTACAGCTAGTTATACCAGACTCATGGAGTTAAAATCTGGTAGTGAAGCTGTATGGAAAGACGGTATAGACTGGAATTCACCAGCACTTATGGTACGTAAAGAAAATCGTATTTACCACATTATTACTGGTGGTGATCACATGGCAGGAACAGAAAATGAGATTGCAGATATCATATTTTAAGTAAAAATACCCACAATGACCGCTGCAGATTTAAAACAGAATTTAAAAAAACTAAAAGCCTATAAGGCAGAACGTGTGCGGCTAGGAACCGCTGCTGTAGAATTTAATCTGTTACCAGAACTTATAGAATTGTGTCGTCCAGAAAGTGGCGTTTCTCACCAGGCCTGCTGGAGTCTGGAGCAATCTTTCTTAATTCATGAATATGCTTGCTATCCATTTTTAAAGGAAATAGGTGAATTATACGAGTTAGAAATCAACTCTTCTGGCATGCGTGCTTTGTGTAAAATATCTGGAATTTTAACCAAACAATTCTATAGCAAAAAAGATAACAAAGTAAAAAAACTACTTCTTAAACCCATAAGAGAAAGCATGGTAGAAGGTTGTTTTCAAGAATTAATAACTACCGATAAGACAGCAAACATGGCTTATTCTGTTTACAGTCTCTTTGAATTAGGCAAAGAATTTGAGTGGATATATCCAGAACTAGCGCCAGTTTTACAACAAAAATTACAAGAAGATTATGGTAACGGCTTTAAGTCTAGTGCCAGAATAATCTTAGCCAAAATAGACTCTCAATAGATCTATAATCAATTATTAAAACCGTAATTTAGCACGCTTTAAAGACACAATTATGCCTACTGCTTTACAAGCTATTTCTCCTATCGATGGACGTTACCGTTCTAAAGTCGAGCCACTTGCAAATTACTTTTCTGAGTCTGCACTGATACGTTACCGCGTTCTTGTAGAAGTAGAGTATTTTATCGCTTTAAGCGAAAGCGGAATCAAACAACTACAACCACTACCTGAGCAAACTCAAGAACAATTAAGAGACTTGTACCGCAAGTTTAATGATGAGCATGCACAAGCTATTAAAGACATAGAAAAGGTTACTAACCACGATGTCAAAGCTGTAGAATATTTCTTAAAAGAACAATTTGATACGTTAGGGTTATCTGACCATAAAGAGTTCATACACTTTGGACTTACCTCTCAAGATATAAATAACACAGCTATACCTCTATCTATTAAAGATGCTATAGAAAATGTGTATTTACCAGAATTAGAAGCTGTACGTGACGATATTCACAGACTAGCAAATGAGTGGAAAGACATCCCATTACTAGCTCGTACTCACGGACAGCCAGCATCTCCTACTCGTTTAGGTAAGGAATTCTATGTATTTGTAGTACGTATAGAAGAGCAAATGAATATGCTGGAGCAAGTACAGCACGCAGCAAAATTCGGTGGTGCGACAGGTAATTATAACGCACATCACGTGGCGTTTCCAGAAGTGAACTGGCAGCGTTTTGGAGAAGATTTCGTTGAGAGTCGTTTAGGTTTAAAACATAGTTTCCCAACAACACAAATTGAGCATTATGACCACATGGCTGCTCTTTTTGACAACTTAAAAAGAATCAACACCATATTTATAGATCTAGATCGTGATATCTGGACGTACATATCTATGGATTACTTTAAGCAAAAAATTAAAGCTGGTGAGATAGGTTCTAGTGCCATGCCACACAAAGTGAACCCTATCGACTTTGAAAATTCTGAAGGTAACTTAGGAATTGCCAATGCTCTTTTTGAACACCTAGCAGCAAAATTACCTATATCTAGATTGCAACGTGACCTTACAGATTCTACCGTATTAAGAAATGTAGGTGTACCACTTGCACACACGATCATTGCATTTAAAGCTACTTTAAAAGGACTTAATAAGCTCTTATTAAACGAGGCAAAGATTGCACAAGATCTAGAAAACAATTGGGCTGTTGTAGCAGAGGCTATTCAGACTATTTTACGTCGTGAGGCATATCCAAATCCTTATGAAGCTTTAAAAGAATTAACTCGTACTAATGAAAAAATCACTGGTAAGAGTATTGCAAACTTCATTGAAACCTTAGACGTAAGTGAAGATATTAAAGCTGAAATGAGAGTGATTACACCTAGTACTTTTACAGGTATTTAATACTTATCCTTTACCTTTTATACCAAAGCCTTGACTTAAAGTCAGGGCTTTTTTATGACTAGTTATAAGTATCTTTTGCCCTAGTATAAATCTGGACATTCACTTTTATTGAAACTTATTATTAAATCAAACTTATCAACTATGAGCATTCTTACCATTCTATTAAACATTTTCTTACCACCTATAAGCGTTGCGCTTAAAAAAGGTGCTGGTAAAGATCTTACTATAAATATAATCCTCACCTTCTTAGGTTATTTACCAGGTATAGTTCACGCATTTTACACAACATCTAAAAAGTAGCCGTTTTAAGTTAATAGAATAACAATTCGTAATATTTTAAGAAAGTAACCGAATATCAATCAGTAAATTTGGATATATCAAAAAAAAACTAACTATGAGCATTCTTACTATCATATTAAACATTTTCTTACCGCCTTTAAGTGTAGCGATGAACAAAGGATTAGGTAAAGACTTTATAATTAATGTTATTCTAACCTTATTAGGTGGAATACCAGGAATGATTCACGCATTTTACGTGACATCAAAATAAATTTTAGAATTAAAATTGCTTTGAAAAAGATGAAAACCGATGCTGTAAGGCATCGGTTTTTTTGTGTTTAATTTATTTACCAAAATCTCCACCAAGAAGTAACACTATTTCCGCTTGATTTTGGAACACCACCTTTTAATTTCCTACTTTTTAAATTTAAAGAAAAATAATAATCTTGATTATAACTAGAGTTTAAATCAAGAGCATAACCACATAAAACATTATTTTGAATAGTTAGATTTTTAAATCCTCCATATGATATACTATATTCATAGCTGTGATTACCCATTTCATCAAATATCATTATACCTAAAGAATCTTCGAGAATAAATCCTCCTAATGGGTTTTCAATCAAACTATTAAAACCTACATAATCTAAACTATCATAAACATATTCATCATCAGGATTTATCAAATAACATCTACCACCAGCAATAATTAATAATAAATTGCATTTCTTAAAAGCTCTAACATGATTAAAGGATTTACCTCCTAAATGAACATTTGCTATCCAATTAGTTCCATCATTTTTAAAAAATCGTATTACAAGACCTTCTGAATAGGTATTAACTTTATAAGGAGTGATAGGGACATACATCACATCATAAGCTGGCAAACTATCCAAAACTATAAATCTGTTATTCTGTGAATTTATTTCCATCATCAATCTTTAGTATCTTCAAATAAGACATCTAGTTCAACATTAGGCGCGTTTTCTTTCAGGAACGCCACTAGATTTAGAATAGCACCATCTGTCATGATATATCCACCTAGTCTATCTTTTCTACCGTCTTTTGCTATTGCGCTTATTTTATTATAACTGATTCTTATTTTATCAAATTCAACTATCGGTGCGTAGTAGGTTGATTTTGCTTCCTCAAAATACAAATTACCTTCTTCTACTTTAATACTTCTCTCTACTACTTCTTTATTGGTATAGAATTTATATACTAGCAATAAAATAAATCCTAACATTAAATAAGGCCAGTGCTGTAAAATGATCCAGGAGTCTTCTGTGGCATGAGTACCAAAATAATAAATACCAATAAATGGAAAAATATCACTAAACACATTACTCATATCATACCACTTATCATGTGCATTAATTTTTATCACCTTACCTATTGGTTTACCTATATTTATATAATTAGATAATAAAACAAGACTCCAAAACAATAGTATACCATAATAAAAAGTCCATTCTGTAAAATACTCCGTTAGATCTTTGAAAATAACAAGAGCATATGTGCCCCATATAACAATATGAAACAATACGCTTTTCCAGGACGGTCGCTTTCTCTTTAAAAATTGATCTTTGTTCCACATAGTTACTTTTGATCTACATCATTAACAATCTAAATTTTTGATTTATAAATAGTAACAGGTATATCTATTAAATACTTTTCGAGAAAATCTTTAACTTGTTTTTTTTTGTATTTGGGATAATTTTAATTTATTCAAACGCTCTATCTGTCCAGCTATAGGAACAAATGAAATATGTTCATCTCCTATTCTAACTTCCTTTAATTCAGAAAGAAAAACATAGCTCTCACCTTGATTAGAACCTATTCTTAATCGATTTAATTCTACCTTTAAGATCATGATAATGTTATTCTTACTAGATAACATTAGGCTAACTAAAATATAAATAACAGAAGCTACAGATAGATAAACAAATATATGTTCCCATTCAAATACATATTTTACCTCTGATAAAAAAGACCAAATAAAATAGATTATAGTCATAAGTGCAAACCCAGATAAAACTCTCACCAATATAGAACGCTCTTTATAAATAGAGAGATCTAAATAGGTTCCCGTTTTAATCAAACCAGGTTTTTCCATTTTCTTTAATGAATAAATTATATTTATTAAAAGAATCAAAAAATTAACACCAATAAAAATAGAGGCACCTATTTGATAAATTTTCCCCATCGCATCCCAACCTATTATCACAATAGGCACTAAAAAGGCACTTATATTCATTAAATATTGAATATAAACAGGTTTTCTGATTGGACTTATTCGATTAATCAAAGTTTTTTTTACTTCAAAAAAAGAAAGAATTTTTTGTCGTATTGATTTGTTGTTACTCTCAATCATAACCCTACAACCTCTTAGCCTCTTCCCAGAAAACATCCATTTCTGCCAGAGTCATATCTCTCAGTTCCTTGCCTAGTTCTTTAGCTTTGGATTCTAGGTATTGAAAACGTTTTATAAACTTCTTGTTGGTGCGCTCTAGAGCATCTTCTGGATTTACTCCTAAGTGCTTACCATAATTAACTAGTGAGAATAGCACATCACCAAATTCGGCCTCGATCTTATCCTTATCTCCTGCATCTATTTCTACCTGCAGCTCTGCCAGTTCTTCTTCTAGCTTTTCTTTTACTTGTTCTGGCTTTTCCCAATCAAAACCTACTCCAGCTACTTTATCTTGTATGCGCTGGCTTTTTACCAGTGCTGGCAGTGATTTGGGCACACCTTCTAGCACGCTAGATTTCCCTTCTTTTAATTTCAGCGCTTCCCAGTTTGCTTTTACCTCTTCTTCATCCTTTACTTTTACATCTCCATAAATATGTGGATGTCTAGAAATCAATTTATCACAAATACCGTTTGCCACACTAGCGATATCAAAGTCGTTAGTCTCAGACCCTATTTTTGCATAGAACACAATATGCAGTAATAAATCGCCCAATTCCTTAGGAATCTCTTCCATATCCTTATCTAGAATTGCATCGCCCAGCTCATACGTTTCCTCTATAGTCAGGTGTCTCAACGACTCTAGCGTTTGCTTTTTATCCCATGGACACTGCTCTCGCAACTCATCCATAATGGTTAATAATCTATCTATGGCTTTGAGTTGATCCTTTCTGTTGTTCATTTTAGTCTATTATTTTGAGCGATTGAGAGCTTTTTGTGAGTTTGTTAGATTATTTTTATCTCGCTTTCGCGAAAGCGGAACTTTTATCCAACAATAATACTGGCATAAAATTAGTTACTTAAACTATAAAATCGACACGATGAGAATTCTATTTATAATTACTTTTTCACTTTTACTTTCTAACCTATCCGTAGCACAACAATATGTGACCGATGAAGATATGGAAGAAACGGTGATGGCAAACGACGACCAGATCAAAGTACTCTATTTTACTGCGCCCTGGTGTGGACCGTGTCAGTATATGAAACCGGTTATTAAATCCATAGCAGATGATGAGTCTGTTAACGTGACTATTTATAAAATGAATACCGATGATAACATAGCCGATGATATTCTAGGAGTTCACAGCATACCTACTTATTTCTTTATTAAAAATGGTCGCAAAATAGGACAAAGCGGTAGTGTCATGCGTCGCGACGAAATGGTAAAGATGATAGAAAGACACGACCGTCTGACTGTAAAAGGTGATCTATTACCTTATAAAGGGAAACCGTCTAAATATGAAATAGTAGAAGGTGCTCATGAAAAGCTGACTAAAAAAAACTTAGAACAACTCTGGTACAGTACTCACCAATTAAATGAACTGAGCTGGAAAATATATCAAAACCTTAATGACAAACAAGATTTAAACTGTGCTATAGTTTTAATAAACCGATCTATAGAACTAGAAGAAAATGTTTCTAATCTAGAGACTAAAGCGCATTTACTGCATAAAACAGGAGAAAATAAAAAGGCTTTAAAAACAGCAAAAAGAGCAAAAAAACTAGCCAATCGCAATAACGAGTCTGCTGCTATTGTTGAGCAGTTAATTGAAAAAATAGAAGCCGAATAGTATTTTTAAAGCATCTTTGTTCCTTTAAAAACTAAGCATTGTTTCATTTCATATTTTCATACTTCGCACATCTTCTTAAGTCGTTTCATTTACATGGTATACACTCACCATTTGTGTTTCTACTAGAGAAAAAATGCCTTAAAGATTCTACTACCTATACAGATTACTTAAAACTGTCTCAATATCGCAATAGTGTTAACGCGTCTGACAAGACTCTTCATATAGAAGATCACGGTGCGGGCAGCAGGGTTTTTAAAACTAACGACCGCAAGGTAAAAGACATTTTAAGACACAATTGCAGTACTCAAAAAGATGCGCAAATGCTTTATCGCATTTGCAATTATCTTAAAGTAAATACCGTACTTGAATTAGGCACATCACTAGGTATAGCGACTCATGCTATGGCTACAGCGAGACCAGATGCTATAATTACCACCGTAGAAGGTAGTCCAGAGGTTTATGAATATGCCGCAACTGCATTAGTTCATAACGGTATTGAAAATGTAAACTGCATCGGTTCTACTTTTAAAGAATTCTTTGATGAATATGATTTTAATGAAGTTACTTATGATCTTATTTATATAGATGGGCATCATGATGGTACAGCGACATTAAATTATTTTGAAGCTATACTGGATAAAGTGCACAATGACAGTGTAGTGATTTTTGATGATATCTACTGGTCTACAGATATGACCGCTGCATGGAATAAAATATGCGCACATTCTAAAGTAACCGCTAGTGTAGATTGCTTTGATATAGGTATGGTGTTTTTTAGAAAAGAACAATTGCCCGAACGTTTTTATATAAAATTGTAACTAAAAAACAATTGCTGCGTCATACTCGTACAAACTATAATTCATAACTTAGTTCCATGAGTGAAAATGTAATCGAAATAAAGAATATTATACGTGATTTTAAATTAGGTCAGGAAGTGGTTCATGTACTTAAAGGAATCGATCTAGAAATCAAAAAAGGAGATTACATCGCTTTTATGGGACCATCTGGATCTGGTAAATCTACTTTAATGAATTTATTAGGCTGTCTGGACACTCCTACTGCTGGTAGTTATAAGCTTAATGGTACAGATGTGTCTATGCTCACAGACGACCAGCTGGCAGACATAAGAAACACCGAGATAGGTTTTGTATTCCAAACATTTAACTTATTACCTAGAACGACTGCACTAGATAACGTGGCTTTACCTATGATATATGCAGGTAAATCAAAGAAAGACCGTGTTGCAAGAGCTACAGAAGTACTTACTAGTGTAGGCCTAGAAGACCGTATGGATCACCAGCCTAATCAATTATCTGGTGGACAGCGACAGCGTGTAGCTGTAGGAAGAGCGCTGGTTAATAATCCTTCTATCATTCTAGCAGATGAACCTACTGGAAACCTAGATTCTAAAACTGGAGTAGAAATCATGGCACTTTTTGATAAAATCCATGCAGACGGGAATACGGTAATATTAGTAACTCACGAAGAAGACATTGCAGAGCATGCACATCGCGTTATAAGACTGCGTGATGGCGTTATAGAAAGTGATACAAGAAATAGACCATGGAAATCTTAAGCGAGAATAAAGACTGGATTTATATAGGTGCCGTTTTACTGGCATTTGTCATATTTATGTTTTGGAATAAAAGTAAACAAGGCAGTATAAAAGACCGCAAACGTCGCAATTTTAAGCAACGTTTAAATGAAAAAAGAAAAGATCGAGAGTAAGATTCAATCTACTCTATTGCATTACTTTTCTTAAATCAGATTTTAAATCATTCATTTGATAAGTTAGATCTCCGTAAACATTTTTTATAAAGCCATTCTTATCTAATAAAATGGTCATAGGAAATGCTTGTATTCTTAAAGAATCTATTTGTTTGCGAGCATCTGTAATATGATCAAAGTCGAATTTAGTCGTTTTTAAAAACACATCTACTTTAGACTTCTCATTAAAGGTAATCGCGATAAAATTAACATCGCCTCTCATTTGTTTTTTAAGGCTATTTAATTTGGGCATCTCACTTATACAAGGCGCACAACTCGTAAACCAAAAATTAAGTACTGTAGATTTACCACCTAGATCTTTAAGAGTAAGCACAGAGCCATCTGCCTTTTTAAAGTCTTCTAGAACAAACTTTTCTCCTATTTTCTCCCTATGAATAGCAAACGGATCAAAGGGTTTTCTATCCGATTTCTCAGTAATAACTAACTTAGTACGTTTTATAACCGAGTCATTGCGACGTATGGTAGAGATAAAATCTGCTTTCACATCTCCCATATCCTTTAAACTTGCTTTGAGTTTATCAAAACTAGCCTCGTTCATAATCTCACCGTTAGGTAAGAGATAAAAGATTTCTTCTTGAGCAACAGCTGTCAAACTTAAAAATATCGTGAAAAGAATAAGAAGTTTTTTCATAGAATAAATGTAATAAAATGAATGTAATAAGTATCGAGACACAACCAGCAGGTCTCCTATAAATAAGAAACTGGCCTTGTTCTTATGTTATCATATTTCGAGCCAAACCTCATAAAATTAGAATCGCTTTTTATGGAATAACTTTCCATCTCTTAAATAAGCTCTCCAGGTACCGTCCTGTTTACCGTCGTCATAACGTCCAGAAATCTTTAACTGTCCATCAAAATAATATTCTTTATAACGACCGTCTGGCATTCCATCCTTGAGATAAACCTTCATTTTAAGTTGACCGTTATTAAATTTTTGCTCGTAAAAATTTGCCGTGAAATCATCAGGGAAAATAGGAGCAATATTAAAGATGGTTTCCTTATTTATTTCTTCTTTTTTAATAGTCACTAGATCAAGTGGTACGTCTTTATTGCGTTCTTCTAGTTGTATAGCCTCATAGTCATAATCACGGTCATAATGTATAACCGCCTTTGACTCAAAGAAGTTTTCTTGTGCCTCTAACTCCAGTCCTATTTGTGTAAACTGAGAGAAAAAAGCCTCATTTTGTTTCAGTTCTTTACGAGAGTTTTTATTGAGATATTTTCCAGACGCATTACTTAACTTATTAGTATCTACATATAAAAACACATTACTCTCAGAGTTGAATTCATCAATAAAATCACGATAATACTCGTCAGACATTAAGGTAGTTTCTTCTTCAAAACTGTCTATGAATAATTTTAAAGTCTTGGGCGAGTTACTAAAAATCACATATTCATCTATGATGGTATAATATGGTTTTTCAATATTCTCAAACAGTGAGCCTATGATCAATTTAAAAAAGCCTTTAATCTCTAAGTAGTTGATTTTATAACCTCTGTAATCTACTTCTTTAAATTTTACAGGTGTTTTCTTTCTTATTTGTTCTTCAATAAATTTTAATCTTTCCAGAGCATCATCGGTATCTTTTGCTTTTATGGCAAGTGCTAGACCTTCTTTTTCAGATAAATTTGGGGCATCCGCTTTCGCGAAAGCGAGCTCATCATCCATCCAATCGTAAAAATCACGCTGTAAGTCTATATCTAGCAATTCTTCTATTTTTTTCCTGCCCGTTTCATATTCTGCCACCATTTCTGGCTGCTGCTCACCTAATAAGTTGTAAAAATTATGGTGTAGAGTAGAAAAATCGTCAAAACCAAAACTTAAATACAATGCCGTTTCTTGAGGTAAAATCGTAGTGGCGTCTATAGAACCAGTTCCAGACTCATGCAGTGCGTTTATAAAACTCTGTGCTGTCTGGTCTCCGTTAGTATATCCTTTTGCTACTAATAATCGATCGTTATCGACATCTATTTGAAAACCAGAAAAACTAAAATGATCTTCTAGTAATTTTACAAATGGGCTCTCTTCGTTAGAAAATGCTTTGTAATAATCGGTTAAGAATTTATGATTTAAGTAAAAACGGAATAAATCGTTCTGTCTTACTTCTCTTTGAATTTCTAGAAACTGAAGGTCGCGACCTATTTCTGGAGAGGCAAATTCGTCTATACTTTTTTCTACCAGTGAGTGCGTATAGCTGGCTATCATCTGGTTTTTCACAAAGGCAATAGACAGAATCTCATAGGTAGTTTTATCAGTTACCTCAGTAATTTCTATTTCTTTATAGAGACGTTTTGTAACCGTAAAATCACCGGTAAGCAACTGGTTAATGTTGTTTTTAAGTAAATTAAGTTGCGATAATTTTTGCATATCTACGATGTATAGAAAAGCATAATCGTCACGCTTAATCATGTGAGCGCTCAAAATAATATCACGATCTCCTATCATTTCAAAAAGATCACTCTCTGATTGAAAAAGAGAGTCCACGGCATTCAATTTGGCACTCATTTTATGAATGTCATCATTAGTTTGTAAATGATCCCAGATCTCACTCTCAGCAAGTGTATTCATGTTGCGCAACGGCTCGTCCATCTCCATAAAAAACACCGCATCTCTAGGTACTAGGTATACCGCATTAATTTTATCTTCTTCTAGAGCAAAAATGGAAAGCGCCTGATATCCTAGATAACCTAGAATACCTATAACCAATAACCAAATGATTTTTTTACGACTCAAAATATTGATTTTTATTATTTTACAATAAATCACTTGTTAAAAACTAGTGTTTTATTTACTTTGGTTAAACATTATAATTTATGAAAAGTACATTTATAAGCTCAAATAAAGAAGGTTTAATAGTTTTACTTCATGGAAGCTCTTCTTCTAGTAAAGTTTTTAAAAAATTACAGCTAACAAATTCAGTACTAGCTCCTACCTTATCTGGACACGAAATTAACGAGAATACAGATGAGAATGATGATTTTAGTTTTAAATTTTATAAAAGAGAACTGATCCAATTAATTAATAGCTATTCAAGACCTGTCTTTTTAATAGGTAATAGTATAGGCGGGCACCTTGCTATTGAGATTGCAAACGATATCAAAAACTTAAAAGGTTTAATGATTTTTGGGACGCCACCGGTTAAAAAACCTGTCAACTTTGAAGAGGCGTTTTTACCTGTTGCTGCATTACAAACTTTTTTAACCGAACACCCTACTCAAAAGGAAATTGAAGAAGCTGCAGCAATTACCGTTTATGATGATAAATACAGCACCATGGTTGTAGCAGATTTTAATAATTCTAACCCTAAGGTAAGAGCCACCACTGCAGAAGATATTTCTAGTGGTAACTGGTTAGATCAACATAAGATTTTTACAGAATTAAAATGTCCTAAATTTATAGTGAGTGGTGTGCAAGACCCATCGGTAAACCCTAGCTATTTAAAAGAAGTGGTAGAACAAAGTAAAGGAGATGCACAGCTTATTTGTATTGAAAATTGCGGCCACTACCCTACCCTAGAAAAACCAGAAGAAATGTCTGAAATTATAAATCAAATAGCGGCAGATATTTTTAAGCCATTAAAATAGAGAAATGAATCTATTTACTGATAAAGAATACCATCAACAGAGCCAGCATTTTGTATTTAGGCTTAGAAAGCTATACTTAAATGATAAAAAAGCTTTTTATCAACTTCAGGATTTTTTACCTAGCCCTACCTATATCAATTGCAGAGATAGCCATGAGTATGAGTTTTTCAGTAAATCTTTTTTCAGCTATGGGAGAGAAATAGAAAAATTATACGAATTAGGAAAATCGTATTTACCAGAAATTTCCAACATTAGCCTAATGAAAAAGGCTATTTATAAGGCCGATGCTCTTCATAAAGATAACGATTATGAGTCTGTTTGTAGTTACATGCAAATCATATCTATGAATCATAACATGACTCCCTATTTTACAAATAAGATATTAATCGATGAAAAACTTACGTTAAATACGTCTTTATTCCCCAATGAATACGAGGCTGTGGAAAAAATTTTTAAAGAAATAATTCCTTGGGGCAAGGAAAGTTTTAATCGATGGAATAAATTTCAAACGCTGACCAAACGCGAAAAAGAAATCCTCAAACTTTTTGCCGAAGGAAGATCAAATAAAGAGGTTAGTGAAATACTAATTTTATCAGTTCACTCTGTACACACCCATAAAAAAAATATATTCAAAAAATTAGATGTAACTAAAGTTTCAGAATTAGTAAAGATTTCCCTAGCTCTTGAATTGATATAATTCTAATTAAACAAAAGGTTTAGTAAGCTTATGAGCAAAAGAATACAGTACTAAACCGACTTTGGATTTCACATCTAGTTTCTGAAAAAGCTGTGACCTACAAGCATCTACTGATTTTATCGAGAGATTCATCTGGTCTGCTATTTCTTGATAGGTGTATTCTTTCTCATCACAAACGAGTTCTAATAGTTGTAATTCACGAGCAGTTAAATTAGCTTTTTCTTCTTTGGTAAGTTGTTCTATGGTGTTTTTGTTACGTAATAACCGTAGAATCTCTTCAAAATTATCGTAGCCAGTAGTGACTACGTTAGTGATCGATTGACCTAATTCTGGAGCCTGGCAAGTTTTAGAAAGAAAACCTCTTGCACCTTTGTCATAGGCCTCTACTTTGATTTTATCTTCAATATTTTGAGTAAGCATGAGAAATTTTAGGTTGGGATTAATTTCTTTAGCTTCTTGTAGGACTTCAAGACCATTCATCATAGGCATAGAATAATCTAGAAGATAGACATCGGGCAATTCTTTATTATCAGGTAAATTATTGATAAATGAAACACCACTAGAATGTTCTTCTGTAACTACATAATCTCCCATGTTTTGGAGCAACTGACTCAATCCTTTACGTACGATGTCATGGTCATCAATAATCCCTATGTTAATTTTCTTTGCCATGCTTTAAAATTAAGCTATTTCTTTAACTAGCTGGATGTGTGTCCCTTTTTGCTCTTGAGACTTTACTTGAAGTTCATAACCTATCAATTCGCTACGCAATTTCATATTCGTAAAACCATTAGTAAGCGATTCATTATTTATTTCAAATCCTTTCCCATTATCTATGAAAGAAAAAGAAGGTTGCTCAGGATTTGATACATTTATAGTAAACTGACCAGCTCTAGAATGTTTAAGCATATTATTGAGCACCTCTTGAAAAATACGGTACAAGATGATCTTCTCATCTAGAGAAAAATAGAAATCTTCTCTGTTAGAAATGTCTATACTGCAAACCACTACTCCTAGCCTATTCACTCGTGCTATTTCTTTTTCTATAACCTTGAATAATGGCGTTTTTATTAAAGAATTTGAAGTCATGGAATGACTTAAGTCACGTAAATTAATAGCAAGATCATTAACCGTTGTACTAACAGGTTGTATGATTGCTGTTAATTCTGGTTGCTGTAATTTGATTTGCTCCAGTTGCAAGTTCAAATACGTTAGTCGTTGTCCAGTATCATCATGCAAGTCTAGAGCGATGTTATTAAGCGTTTCTTCTTGAGTTTCTAGCACAGCTTTACTAACTGCTTTTTGATGTTCCAGTTGTTTGTCAAAAAGGATTTGGTTGTATTTTTTGACTTTAGCCACATAGACTTTTATCAATATAGCACAGAAAAGTAGCGCCATACAGACGAAGAGAAAAGTGATGATAATTCCTATGGCGATGTCAGTCATTTGCTATTTGAGTTTTACCATCGTTTCTTGATTTAATGATGTAGGTTATTAGGAGTGAGTAATATATTAAATTAGTAAAGTTTTGGATAATATTATAAAGGGATCTACCTAATAATGGAGTTGATTTCAAACCGCTATCTCCAAAACAAAGCAGGATACTTATTCCAAAAAATAAAACTAATGGAGATGAAAGTAATAGAAACTCTTTTGATGAAAAATGTTCTAATTTCTCTTTTCTTAGTAATATAATATGAGCCCAGATATAATATCCTATATACATAAATGAAGCACAAATAAATGTGTATTCATTCAAATCAAATTTCTCAAAAAATAACAAGTTAAATATGGCAAAGAAAACAAATAACGTAATCATCAGAAAACTAGATGATTGGTTTTTCAAAATCAATTTGATCAATAAAAACCATAAAATCGGTTGAATAAAAAAATTGAGGTTATAAAAATGAATAAATCCAAATCTTTTTGTAGTAATTGCTATCAATGCCATAACCTCAGAGAAGAGGTTTAGACATATAATTCCATAGAGCAGATTATATAACTTACCTCTACGATAAAAAATAGTAGCAACTAAAAAAGTTGCTACTACTAAAATTGTTGTTAGCGTTATTTTTTCTAAAAATTCCATATTATTCACCAAAAGCTACTCGACCACCATTTGGTGGCTCATATGAAAAATCATAAATATTTGTTTCTTCACTATTATCTTCTATCCTGAATGCTATAGTTAATCCAGAGTCTTGAACACTTGGATTAAGATTTACTACTCTGATATTTAAAGTACATTCATTATATAGATCTTTAATTGCATGTAAAAATGGAATAGAAAAATAAAAACTGTTATTCCCCTTTAAATCATTTAAATCATGATTGGCTAAATGCAAATGGCTAATATTTTGATTTATATTATAATTTTCATCTACTTTGAATTCTACCCATTTGTCATATTGAAAGGGTTCTCCTTTGATCAGATCAGAGATAGGAAAATGACTAATTGGATAATCAGAATCTTCAAAATTCGATATTAAATTAACATTAAGTCTATGTCTCTCTCTTAATAACTTAAATGAGGTCTCATGTAGACTTGTCGCAATTAAAAATTTGATTTGATCCTTTACTACAAGACCACTATAATTTGACTGGTATGAATTATCTATTTTAACGTTAAATTTCTTTAATTCTGCAGGAGATAATTTAGTTGGTTCCAGAACATCTTTTACGTCTATCATATTAGAATGGTTAATCAATGACATATTTAAATTGGTTTAATAGTTAGACCATAAATCTACACATTAACATTTTAACATAAATAGGTAAAACCCTATTTCTTAAAAGAATAGTCCTAAATCAATTAGGAAAAGTCCTTGAATAAGAGGCGTATGGAGTAATTAGGTTTGTGGTGTTGAAAATTTAAACATCCTAATTATGAGATCAATTCTATTCACATTATTCTTATTAGTGAGTATCAGTACAACCGCGCAAACTATTAAAGACTTAAAAGAAAAGGCTAAAAAAGAATTTGCAGACTATCAAGAAAAATATGACTCTCAGATTAAAATATTAGAAGAAAATAAGAACCAAATCATAAAAGCATCAAAAAAAAATCCAGATGCATTTGTTTCTGAACTTAAAAAGATTCTAAAAGCAGAATTAGACCTACAGTATCTTACTAATAAAGTGAGTCTTCAAATGGAAATGTATCATACAGCTGGTATATCATATAATGCTCTAGACAGTTACTTTAGCCTTGATCAATTGCTTTCAGATAAAAATAAAGTTGACATTGATGATTTATTTAAAGATGTTGAATCTCCAGAAATTAAGCCAAATGAATACTTATTATTAACTCCAGATCAGGCGATTGAAATAAATAATTCTAATGAAAGTAACGCCTATATAAAAGCAATTACTGATGGCATATCGAAGGATTCTGAAACTCATTTCGGTACCTTTATTATACCGAAAAAAAATAAAGAAGTTAACATTCTTCTTTTCCCTGGTAAAAAAAAGGAAGACACTATACCACTTAACTTTAAAAAAGTAGACTTAGAATTAAAAGAAGGTAGTATTGTTGACATACGTGTAATTTTAATTGATAAAAAAGGGAATAGTCACCTATTCACAAATAGAACACCTATATCCTTTCTTCATTTTGACAAAACCGCTAGTCTTAACTATTTATCTTATGCAAATGAACAAACAAACTATTCTGAAAAATTTGAAGATCATGTATTAAGAGTATCTGATGTTATTACTTATCAATACGACATAGGTGGTAATTACGTGCCAGATGATATGACGTTTAGTTTTCCATTAAATGATGTAAATGATAAATCAACTAATTCTAATGCCCCAGCGGCTTATAGAGTGAAGCAATCTACAGCTCTTAATAACGTGATAGAATTTAGAGCATATACAGACGCACTAGCATTAGCAGATTCTCAAGAAAATGGTTTAGCATCTTTTGAAGCACAAGCTATATTTTTTCTTCAGACCGCAAACGTTAGGAACACAAATTTATTCATATTAAAGAAAGTAAGACCTTTTGCTATCATATCAAGATTTGAAGGGGAAGACAAACTTGTAAAAACTGAAAGCGAAGGAATAGGTTTGAATAGATCTTTAATTCAAGATATCGATCTATTACAAAAATCAACATTTAGAACTGGTATAGACATTGATCTTGTTACTTACAAAGTTAAAAAGGAAGCATTATCCGATATTTCCTTATTCTTTAGCTCTAGGTATCAATCTGCTCTTTTACAAACAGATGAAGAAAATTCAGAACGATATTCTTCATTAGGATTGGGTGGCGGCTTAAGAATAGAATTAAAGCGATTTGAAAATCTGTCACTTACCTATACATTGGATCTCATGGATTACCATATAGATAGTCAGAATGATCTTGAAAACATTAGTGATCCAAAAAATTTTTTAGTTCTTGGTAATCAATTTGAATTAGAGTGGTATCCTGTAAAGAGCAAGAAAAACTCTCTTTTTGCACGTTTTAGGACAAATGATGATCTAAGTATAAATTCTGATGGACACTTCTTTCAAGCAGAGCTAGGCTATCGATTTTCTTTGGGAGCTGGAAAAATCAAAGGGAGCAATTAACTAAAAATATACCCTAAACAGGGTATTTCTTCACGACTCTTAATTAATTAATCTTACCGAAAATTAAAAAACCAATATTTATGAAAACTCATATACTCTCATGGGCTAGTGCAGCTATGCTCCTATTTAACGTGATTACCTTACAAGCTCAAACTACATGGACGGTAGATAATACGACAGGTGCTGGGGCTCAGTTTACTGATGTTCAAAGTGCTATTAATGCAGCTAGTGATGGTGATACAATTTATGTCCAACATTCTATAACTCCATATTCAGGTACTAATGGAGCTCCTATTATGGTTGACAAACAGTTGACAATTGTTGGGCGATCTCATTTTGACAATAATTTTGTAACAACAACTAGTCAAATTGTTCTTACCAACGGATCTAGCGGTACATTACTTAAAGGTTTGTACATCGCTGGTGGTGGCGTTGATACGCAAGTGGACCCAATGATTTCTAACGCCGTCATCTCAAATATCACAATTCAAGATTGTCGTTTAAATGGATCCCGATTTGGAGCTAATAACTCGCAAATACCCTATACAGTATCTGGTATCAATATATCTGGATGCGATACTGGTGGATTAACAATTGCAAGCTTTGCTCAAAATATCACAATAAAAAATAATCTAATAAACGGAATTTCAGTTTCAAAAGCTGATGAAATAGTTTTATCTAATAACATAATCTATTTAAGTTCTGTTGGTCAAATTATAACCAATTCTGACTCAATTAATACTCTCGTTGTATTTGATAACGTTTTTTATAGTTCTTCACCTAATGTCAATAACTTTGCTATTTCTGGAAATTATCAATTAAATAATTGTCTTCTTTACTCACAGGGATCTACTACTGCAATGAATGTAACCTCCAGTAATAATGCTGCAACTCAAAATATTCTAAACTGTATTTTCAATCAAGATCCTTTATTTGCAAATCCAGCGACTTACTTTTCTCCTGCAGTACCGTTAAATAATCTTCCAGACTTTACCGTGGGGGCTGGTTCTCCACTCATAGGCGCAGGAGTAAACGGCGGCGATATAGGTTTTGAAACTGGGTTTATTTTTAAATATCTAGGTAATCCAAAAGGCTATCCAGAAGTAAAAGTGACTAATTATACTGGTGCTACTTCTTCTAACGGTACGGTAACTTTTGACATCGAAGCTCGTTCTCACTAAAATTAACTAACATGAAAAATTATATACTTTTCTTATTGTTGGTTATAGGTCTCGCTTTCGCGAAAGCGCAAAACATCACCAACGCAGAATATTTTATAGATACAGATCCTGGTGTAGGTCAAGGAACTGCTTTAACTGTGAACAATATTGGTAACGATATTACCGACAGTTTTACGGTAAATGTGGGTACGCTATCGGTAGGATTTCATAGAATGTATGTAAGAGTACAGGATACTAACAATGTATGGAGTTTGTACCATAACTTTTTATTTTATGTAGATGATGCCACACCTATTACTAATCCTACGTTGCCAGCCATAGTAGCAGCAGAATACTTTCTTGGAGGAACAGATCCTGGTTTTGGTAACGCTACGGCAGTAACGCTTGCGGCTACAGGGAATCAAGATCAGTTTATGTTTGACATCGACTTTTCTAGTTTTACCAGTTGTACTACAACTCCTTTTCATTTAAGAGTACAAGATGCAAATGGTGTGTGGAGTCTGTATGATTTTGACCCAGCTCTTTTGATAGATTTTGACGCTCCTGTTGCAGACGTTGCAACGCTAGCCGATGTGCAGGGAACTTGTGAGGTTACAAGTCTTACTGCTCCTACTGCTACTGACGCTTGTACAGGAATACAAGTTACCGGAACAACAAATGCTACTTTACCTATCAACTCAAACACTGCAATAACATGGACCTATGATGATGGTAACGGAAATACGGTTACACAAACTCAAAATGTGGTAATTGTAGATAATACCGCACCTGTTCCAGATAGCAATACTCTTGCAAATGTTACGGGAGAATGTGAACTTACTATGCTTACTGCTCCTACCGCAACAGACAATTGCGCTAGTACTGTTACTGTAAGCAACGATGCTGTATTCCCTATTACATCTAATACAGTGGTGACCTGGTCTTATGATGATGCTAGAGGAAATACTACCACTCAAACTCAAAATATTATCATAGCAGACACTACAGATCCTGTCGTGATAGGTCAAGATATCATTATAGATCTTGCTGGAAATAGTTCCATTTCCATAATTCCGAGTGATGTAGATAATGGTTCTAACGATAACTGTAGCGCTGTAAATCTTGCCGTATCACCTGATACTTTTACCGCTGCAGGTATTTATACGGTAACACTTACCGCGACTGATGCTACCGGTAATACTGGCTCTACTACAACACAAGTAACTGTAGACAACACTTTGAGCAATGAAGATTTTACTCTTAGCAAGCAAATATCCATTTATCCAAATCCTACTAGTTCTATGATTTACATTAAAACTACGGTAGATGTTGTTCAATTAGATGTATATGATCTTCATGGAAAACTATTACTAGAAAAAAGAAGTTCTCTTGGTTCACTTTCTGTTGAGAGTTTAAGTGATGGTGTTTACTTAATGAAAGTCACAACTTCTACAGGAGAATTTACGATAAAGAGAATCATCAAAAATTAGAAATACACCGTATTCTAATGAATCTACGATTAATAACAATTAGGGAACGTTATTAATTCTAAAACCTCCATTTATAATTAGTGGAGGTTTTTACTAAAAATCAAAATGGCCCTATTCAGGATATTTTTCACACTGTTTTTCTATTCTATATTGATAAATAATTCTTTTTATGAAGCACTTTAATCATTGCAATCGATTTATATTCATTTTCATTAACCTAGTAGTCGTGTTGATCTCTACAGTCCATGCACAATCCTATAAAAAGACTTACAATCAAAACATAAACCATAATGTAAGGAATCAAAATGGTAAGAATCTTACTTTAAACTTTGCCGTTCAATATGACGCCTTTTTTGGTGAACCATTAATCAAATCAAGAACTAAGATTACCAATGAAGGAAATTTTATAATATATAATGGTAAAAAATATACTAGAGAACAAATAGGAGATAAAGCGTTTGATAATGTTGAAATAGGATTGGTAAATGTTGCATTTGATATTTATCAAGGAAGTATTAAGGTAACTACTGTCCAATTAGATAATGAATTATCAGTTTCATTTATTGCTGGAAGCCCAGATTGGGATGAACTGTGGCCTGGGGTGAGCGAAGAGCGAGCAAAACAAATATGGAAAGAAGGTTATACTATCCGAAATGCACGACTTTACAATGTTAAATTTAATGGGTTTTATGGGATTGAAAGTTATTTAAAAAATATAGAACAAGAGAAGGTAAAGCAACAACAAGCAAAGGAGAGAAAAGAATTAGAAGAAAAACGCAAGAAAGAGCAGGAAGCTGAAAAAGTAAAACAAGAAAAAGCTACAGCTTCTCAAAATCAAACAAAAGCTTCTGATAATACTTCTATCGCTTATTCTAATACAAAACCTTCAAATAATTCAAGCAACAGTTATAACTCTCAAAGTTCTAACAGTAATGCTCAATCTTCTTACCGTACAGCTGTTCAAGAGCAACAACTAGCCTATAAACGTAAACAAGAAGCTTATGCAGAAAAGCAAAAGCGCGAGCAAGAAAGGCAAATTGCTGAATTAAACAAGAAAATAAAAGAAAACCAGAAAAATTACGAAAGGTTAACTGTAGCAAGTAATCAAGCAAGTAATGAATTAAGTCAGGGAAACTATATGAAAGCTGGTGTTACAATGGCAACAGAATATGCGAAACAAGGAAATAAGACTGGTGCATATGTAAGCCTCGCGGCAGGTACAATAGGAGAGCTAATTAAAGTTAATGCAGAAAATAAACGAAGAAGAGAAGCTGAAGAACAAAGACAAAGAGAGTTAGAAAGAAAACGTCTTGAAGAAAAAAGAAAATTAGAGGAGATTGAACGTAAGAAAATAGCTGAGGAAAAATTGCTAAGAAGAACGTTCAATATGCTAGCAAATCGAATTAGAAATGATAAAGAAGGCATAATTCGCAAACGTGTGAATGCTATTAAAAATGAAAAAAATATGGAACCTACTTATAGTCTACAAACAAATGATCCGATTTATTTTCATTATGTACTTATTGATAAAAATTACGACGATATCAGCGAACGATTAGTTTACCCACGCACTATTGATATAAAAATTAATACCGAACCAAAAATATATGTTTCACCTGTTATTGCTATCCATCCCAATGTCAGAGGTGAATTCAAATACATTAAGGATATAAAAAAAGAACTAGAAGAATCATTCTCAAAAGATCCTACCAAAATTTTTCAATTACGTGGTTGGTCATTTAATCAAGAAGAAATAAACCAAAACATCAAAACTTTGAGTGATAAAGCAATTAATGCAGGTTTTCAGATTAACTATGATGAACTAGGGCTAGTAGACTATGAAGAAAAAAATACGGAAAGCGTATTAAAATCAAATTATTGGAATACTCAAGTTCCTACTAAAAAAGATACTCTTAATCCTTCAATAGAGATAAAAAATAACAAACCTAATTATTGGAAAAATAACAATTAAACTAAATAAATCAACATGAAAATTAATACCATCCAACTCACTTTTCTTATTCTATTTATAAGTTGCATAAGTTTTGCTCAAAATTCTGAGTTAGCCAGAGGCTATTACGTTAAAGCAAGAGAAAGCATGTCACAAGATAAATATCAAGAAGCTATAAATTATATTGTTAAATCAAGATCAGAACTAGGAGCTAGTAATCCAGATTTAGATTTTATGGAACTAAGCGCTAGGTTGAAATTAAATCCTATAGATAAAAAAATTGAGGCGCTAGGAAATACTTTCATGCAAGAGGCAACTAGAGATGATGATAGAAGAACTAAGGTTAGTTTAATGATTATAGAGCACAGAGATGCAATAACCGCTGAAGATAATTTAAGAGAAAAATTGCTGGTGAAGGCAAATAAAAATGAGCCTCATGACATTAGAAAATTTATCGAAAAGTACCCCAATGATGATAAAACTATTGGCTTAAAAAATAAGTTAAACTCAATAGAAATAAATTTAGTTGAGAAAATAAAAAAATCTCCAAGTGAAAAAATGTTTGATGATTATGAAAAATTCTTTCCAGAAGGAAAATTTACTAAAGAGTTAGCAATTTTATTTGAAAAATATGACGAAGATCAGGAATATAAAGACCTATTAGGGTCTAACAACTTAAATGAAAGGAGCGATGATCTTTTAGATTTTTTAAATGATTACCCTCAATCAGATCATAAAGAAGAAATTGAAATGTTATTGGAAAAAGCATTACTGAATAACTCACAACTTTATTTTGAACAAGACAAGTTTTATAATGCAAAGAAGGAAATACAAACTTATAAAACAAGATATCCTAATGGTGAAAATATTGATCAAATTAAAAAAATAGAATCAAAGATTAAAAAGAGTGAAGCTAGTGCAGAAAGAAAGTCAAATCGCCATGGAATCGCCTACATCGGTCTATCTTCAGATACAGATCAAGTTTATGGAATACAGTTTGGTGCATTAAGAAACGATAGAGTAAGTACTTATTGGAATTTGGGAGGTAATGAAAATCTTTTTAACTTGACTTTTAGCCCTGACGAAACAGTGGAAAGTATACCAGAAAGTGTAATTGACGATTTAGAAGTAGCGATTATTCAGTCCAGTTTTGGTGTACATTTTAAAGTAGCGTATCCTATATGGATGTATGTGGGAGCCGGAGCAAGATATACAGAATATTCTTCTGAAGATGTAGAAGATAGTCCTGTAGTAACTACCGAAGATCCTAAAAGTATTTTATTTTTCCCAGAAGCTGGGTTTAATCTTAAATTAGGAAACTTCGGTTACTTAACAGCAGGTTCAAAATATCTCAACAAAGATTTTATCTTTCAATTCGGGATTGGTTTTAGTATGGGTAAAAGAGGTTAATATAATTTTAATAGTCGTTAAACCTAAAACCTCCATTTATAATTAATGGAGGTTTTTACTTTTTGTATTAAGAAACATCTGTTTCTCCTATTCAACTAACTATTTTTTAATTATTTAAAATTTCATTGAGCTTTTGTAATGCTTCTATATTACCTCCCATACCGTTATGGCCTTGATTTTCTAATTTATATAATGGAATATCAAATTCTTTGCTCAGCATTACAGAAGATTCTATGGGTATTACTTTATCCTCTACACCGTGAAATAAATATATTGGCATATCACATTCTTTTAAATACTCATTTGTAGCAAGATCATATCTTAAAATAAACGTCGGTATTAAGGAATACTTACGTTTCATCATATCGGTCATGCTGTAGTATGGTGATTGTAATATTAGTTTTGCTGGTTTATTTTTAGATGCAAGATGTGCTGCAATACCTGTACCTATAGAATATCCTAAAACATGAATCTTATCTTCTGTATAGGTCTTTTTAAGGTCATCATAAACATCTTGTGCATCTTCAAAAAGTTCTTCTTGATTTGTGATCTGGTCAGAGCTTTTCCCGTACCCAGAATAATCCATCATTAAAACATCATAGCCTAATGGTAAAAAATTCTCTGACTCATTACCTACAGATTTTAAACTACCAGCGTTACCATGTAAATAAAGAATGACACCTTTTGAGTTTTCATTTTTAAATAATAAGGTGTTGATACGGTGTCCAGATCTGGCGACAATATCTCTTTCTATAAAATCATTCTTAAATTGAAATTCATGCTCTTGCGTTAATTGCTCTGGAAAAAAGAGTATACTTTCTTGATAGAAATAAAGCAAACTACAAACTAACACATAGCCTGCAATAGCAACGATAACAAGACCCTTAAATAATTTCTTTAAAAACATATTTAGTTATTAATCATCTGATTTATGATTCAATCGCTCCACAAATTTTTCTACATTGAACTTTATGTCGTCTTCTCCTATTTGATCAAAAGGATTTTCTAGGTGCTCTTGAATATTTTCTAAACTTACAAGAATCATCGTTAGTAAGATAGGAATCACAAATTCCAGTCCCCAAGACATCTCTTCTGCTTTAAACGCAAAGTAAGGTCCATAAAGTATGGGCAACACCTTAATAAATAAAGAACTAAAAGCTCTAAGAGTTCTAGGTGTGCGGTACTGGTAAATGTGTTTAATAGATTCAAAAGATACCATCATCTTTTGTAAATATTGATTGGTACGTGAGCACTCACCTGCAGACAGCCCTTCACCTCTCAACTCATGTTTTATGTATAATGAAAAATCAGAAAAACTATCATAAACTAGTTTCTCGTTTTCAATAAGTTGCTCTTTAGGACTGGTAAACATGGTCCTTAGATTATTGAAAAAATCAAATATGATCGTGTTCATCTTAGTCACATTTTCAGGCTTTGGATGGTCCAACCAATCTCTAGAAACAAAGAATATAGCTCTTAAATATCCTTTTATCGCAGCATATTCTTTTAAAGCAGCTTCTCTACGTTTATAAGCTCCACCTATAGAAAACACTATCGGAAAAATAATTGATGTCGCTACTAGAGTTAATGGAAACTCGGCCTCGTACTTATAATGGATACATATCGCTGTAGAGATAACGGCCAGTAAAGAGATTATTACCGTTTGTAAATTTACTATGAGTAAGAACCTGTTGAAAAATTGTTTCATGAAATACTATTAAAAAAAACTTCTTGAGAAAAGTCAATAAAAAAATGTCATACTGAACTTATAGAAATGGACCTGAATATCTATTCGCAGATCATCTTCGACAAGTTCAGACTGACATCTAAAACTCTGTTGTATAAAAATTACTGTACGCTATGTCTGTATCACTCCTAGGTTAAAATCCTTTGTAATAGGTGCATGATTTGCTGCCTCTATTCCCATAGAAATCCATTTTCTAGTATCACGCGGATCTATAATCGCATCTGTCCATATTCTAGACGCTGCGTAGTATGGAGACACTTGTTTATCATAACGGTCTTTCGTTTTTGCAAACAGTGCTTTCTCTTCTTCTTCAGATAGTTTTTTACCTGATTTTTCTAGAGATGCTTTTTCAATTTGCATCAATACTTTTGCGGCACTATTACCTGACATTACTGCAAGCTCAGCAGTAGGCCATGCAAAAATTAATCTAGGATCATAGGCTTTACCACACATCGCATAATTTCCTGCACCATAACTATTTCCTATAACCACCGTAAATTTAGGAACGACAGAATTAGAAACAGCGTTTACCATTTTTGCTCCATCTTTTATAATACCACCATGCTCAGATTTTGATCCTACCATAAAACCAGTAACATCTTGAAGGAATACTAGAGGTATTTTCTTTTGATTACAGTTTGCAATAAAACGAGTCGCCTTGTCAGCACTATCGCTGTAAATCACACCACCGAATTGCATCTCGCCTTTCTTAGTTTTTACAATCTTGCGCTGGTTTGCAACTATACCTACAGCCCAACCATCCATGCGTGCATAACCTGTAATTAATGTCTGTCCATAACCGTCTTTATACGCTTCAAAAGAACCTGCATCTACCATACGATTAATAAGCTCCATCATATCATATTGAGCATTACGTTCTCTGGGTAACGCGCCGAATAGACCTTCTGGATCTAATTCTGGTTTCTTTGCTTCTACTCTATTGAAACCGGCTTTATCGCTATCGCCTATTTTATCAAATATTTTCTTGATTTTATCTAGAGCATCCTTATCGTCTTTTGCCTTATAATCTGTCACACCACTAATCTCGCAATGCGTCGTTGCTCCACCTAGTGTTTCATTATCTATAGATTCTCCTATAGCAGCTTTTACTAGATAAGAACCAGCAAGAAATATACTTCCTGTTTTATCTACTATCAACGCCTCGTCACTCATAATAGGTAGATAAGCACCACCTGCAACACAACTACCCATTACGGCAGCTATCTGAGTGATTCCCATACTACTCATGACCGCATTGTTTCTAAATATGCGACCGAAGTGTTCCTTATCAGGAAAAATCTCATCTTGCATAGGTAGATAAACACCTGCACTATCTACTAGATAAATTATAGGTAATCTATTCTCAATAGAGATTTCTTGAGCACGTAAGTTTTTCTTTCCTGTAATAGGGAACCACGCTCCAGCTTTTACCGTTGCGTCATTTGCCACAACTATAACCTGTCTACCTTGCACATAACCTATTTTCACCACCACACCACCACTAGGGCAACCGCCATGTTCCTCATACATACCATCACCAGCAAATGCGCCTATCTCTATAGCATCTTCTGCATTATCAAGTAAGTAATCGATACGCTCACGAGCAGTCATCTTACCTTTGGCATGAAGTTTTTCAATACGCTTTTTACCACCACCTAGGGCTACTTGAGCAAACTTTCTTCTCAAGTCAGAAAGCAGCATTTTATTATGATCTTCGTTTTTATTGAAGTCTAAATCCATGTAAATAAGTCTTTGCTCAAAAATAAGGATTTTGTTACTATAACGATGGTAAATGTTCCGCTTTCGCGAAAGCGAGACCCATATAATTTCTATATTTATAACCTACAACCATATAGAATGAAAAAATACCTCTACCTAGCCTTTGTTTTCTTAATAATAAGCTGTGGCAGTTTATCAAAAACATACAATTCTGGAAGCCTACTTACTGAGTATTATAAAGAAGTATTGCCTTTTAATTACGATAATAATCTGGCAATAATTGAGGTTGTTATCAATTCAAAAAGGTACAATTTTTTAGTAGATACAGGAGCACCTACTGTTATTTCTAGCAGTATTTATAAAGATATAAATGTAAAACCTGCTCATCAAATATCTGTTTCAGATTCTCAAGGACAGAAGGATAAAAAGGAGGTCGTTATTGTGCCAGAGATCAAATTAGGTAATCTAACATACAATAATATAGGTGCTGTGGTAGCTAGTCTAGATGATGTTTTTGAGTTTAAATGTATGAAAATAGATGGTATTATAGGGGCTAACCAAATGGCAAAATCATTCTGGAAATTTGACTATCAAAATCACGAGATCACTATTACAGAACAGTTATCTAATTACGATTTATCTTCTTATAAGGACACGCTTTCTTTTACAACTTCTATGCAAAAAACGCCTTATGTAAAAGGAACTATCAATGGTTTAACCACCTCTTTTACTTATGACACAGGTTTTACTGGTCATATAGATGTAAGTAAAAAACTAGCCGATTTTCCAGATGCTGTAGGAATTACAAGATTGGGAAATTCTAGCGTGGGACTTTATGATGCAATAGACTCTGTTAGTACGAGAACGGTAAAAATGGACAGTGTAAAAATAGGTGCTATAGATATGAAAACTCAAATTGTTGATCTAGATCATGGTAGTTTAATAGGGAATAAATTCATGAATAAACATGATGTCATTATGGACTGGTCATCTCAAAAAATCTACTTAAAGAAAGTAAAGGAATATCAAGATACTCAAGAAACTTCATTTGGTTTTAATTTTAGAATAAAGGACAATAAAGCTATAGTAACAGGGCTTATCAAAGAATTTCCTAATGAATTAGAGCTAGGAGATCAACTGTTATCTATTAACGATTTTGACTTTAGAGATATTAATAAAGATAATGCCTGTGAGAAATGGAACAACTATAATATCACTGAATTAGATACGGTAAACATAACATACCAGCGTGATTCTGTAGAATATAAAATTACGTTACTACGTAAAGAATTGTTTAAATAGAAGGAATATTAAACAGTTGTTTTAAAGAATGGATTATTTATAAAACCAGAATTAAGGTTTTGAAATGTTTTTGTGAGACCATTTATATATACTTGCTGCATGGGTTATGGAGTAAGGCTCATACATCTAAATTCTTTATTATGAAATACACCTTCTTATTAGCAGCGCTATTTATTACAAATTTATCTTTCTCACAGAACATGAGTAATGATAAACTGGATACTATTTTTAAAACTGTCAGTGATACCATTCAAGGTGAGAATGGTAGGTGGCAATTTGTAATCAATGACATACCTATTATTTGTGTAACTGATGTCAACCATAATAGAATGCGCATTATTTCTCCTATAATAGAATATTCTAAACTAGATGAAGAGATGAAAACCAATGCTCTAGTAGCAAATTTTCATACCGCACTGGACGTTAAGTATGCCATTTCAGAAGATCTCTTATGGTCTGTTTTTATACATCCATTAAAAGAACTTACTGAAAAGCAAGTGGCAGATGCTGTGAAACAAGTCTATCTGGCTCATGTGAATTTTGGTACTACTTACAGCAGCACTCCGTTAGTTTTTCCTGGAAGCAATAAGAATATAGAAGAAAAAGATGAGCCTAAAAAAACGACTTTTAAAACGCATAAAGCGTAGTATTACATCATCTTATTTATAAAAATAAAACCTCTATAAAGTAATACATCACTTTATAGAGGTTTTGTTTTTTTAAGAAGTTATTTACTATACCTCAGCATCCATTAAGTCTGTTGCTATATGGTAACGTGGGTCTTCAATACTACTTTCTATAATCGTATCAAATTCTGGATTGTTGCGCATTAATAACTCCTTACACTCAGGGCTAAGATGCGTTAACTTTATTTCTTTACCTAGATCTAGATATTTATTTGCAATACCTCTTAATGCCTCTATACCAGAATGATCTTGCACACGAGCTTCTATAAAGTCTATTTCTACTTTATCAGGGTCGTTTTTAGGATCAAATTTCATATTAAAATCTGTTACAGAACCAAAGAATAATGGACCCCAGATCTCATATACTTTAGTACCATCTGCTTTAAGGCTTTTACGAGCTCTAATACGCTTTGCACTTTCCCATGCAAATACTAATGCAGAGATAATTACACCTACAAATACCGCGATTGCCAGGTCAAACACAACCGTTACCACAGATACGGTAATCAAAACTAATGCGTCTGACTTAGGGATTTTACGTAATATTCTAAAACTAGACCATGCAAATGTCTCGATAACCATCATAAACATAACACCTACTAACGCTGCAATAGGTACTTGCTCAATATATTCATCTGTAAAAAGTAAGAAGACTAATAAGGTTAAAGACATCATGACACCAGATAGACGGCCACGTCCACCTGCATTGATATTAATAACCGTCTGTCCTATCATACCACAACCACCGGTACCACCGAATAAACCGCTGATTATATTACCAGCTCCTTGTGCTACAGACTCTCTATTACCACTACCACGAGTCTCTGTAAGTTCATCCACAAGATTCATAGTCATTAAAGACTCTATTAATCCTACCGCAGCAGCTAGAAAAGCATAAGGAAGTATAAATTTAAAAGTCTCTAAATTTATAGGTAATTTATCCCATAACTCTGTATTAAAAGTAGGTAACTCTCCTTTAAGACCAGTACCACCACCATCTCTTATATAAGAACCTACCGTACTCACACCTTCCATATCACCTAATATAACAATAGCGGTTACTACGATAATAGCCGTAAGCGCTGCTGGTATTTTCTTAGTTAACTTAGGTAAAAAGAATACGATAGCCATAGTAAGTGCTACCAGTGCGATCATAATGTATAATTGAGATCCTTGCATATAAGTAGCTATATATTCTGTAACACCATTTTCATCTACAACTGCGTTTCTATTTCTAAACATTTTTACTTGTGCCCAGAAAATTACAATAGCAAGACCGTTTACAAACCCCATCATTACTGGATGTGGTATTAATCTAACAAATTTACCTACCTTAAATACACCAGCTAGCACCTGAATAATTCCCATTAAAATTACCGCTGCAAATAGATAAATGTATTGCATGTTATCTACTGGCACATCCATAGCAAGACCTTTATCATGTCCTTCTATAATCAAATCTGCAAAAATCACGGCTACTGCACCAGCTGCTCCAGATATTAAACCAGGACGACCACCAAATAATGCCGTAATTAGTCCTATCATAAAAGCACCTGAAAGAGCCACTAAAGGATCAATACCTATAACAAAAGCAAATGCTACCACTTCTGGTATCATCGCTAGAGAAACGGTTATTCCAGAGAGAATATCATCCTTAGGATTACTGGTAAAATTATTGAATATCTTGCGCATAATGCTTGATTTTTAAGCGTGCAAAAGTACATCTTTTTAGGAGAATGATAAGTGTTCCGCTTTCGCGAAAGCGGAATAGAAATCCATCTCATAGAACCTAAAATTATTATTTACTTATTCTATCTTGCAAAAAGAATCCATTCACTAAACGATGCTATATCAAAACCCTAATAACAGTTATTTATCTAGGTTTTGTATCGTGCTCTTTATTTTCATTGCCAGCACCATAGCGGTAGGACAAAAGGATAGTATAACTGTAGAGATTAATGGTCTGGTAAAACCGCATCTGGCGTCTACACATCATTTAGGGTTGTTCTCTTCTCGCATGACGCAAAATTTTAAGACCAGTGTAAGTAAGAGCTATGAACTGCATCTAGAAATACAATCTGGAAATAATTTTCACGCACCTGTCCAGGCCTTTTTACCAGAGGATCGTGAAATAAGAAACCAGTTTAGAAATATAACATGGTTTTACAGGCCTTTTAATTATGTAGATCAAGAAACAACACCAGCGCAAATATTAAGTATGGAAATCGATGCGGTGTATAAAGTCTATAGACCTGCGTTAACCATACCTATAAGTAAAAGTAATGAGATAAAGATAGGCTTGCGGGCTTTTCAAACGGTTAAGGGTAATTTCTTTAATTCGCCTTTTACAAATGACGATTCTATAGAGTGGTTTCATAGTAATATTGCTGGTGGAGAAGATCCTTTTGGCAGGAAATTTTATGGCGTTAATCAAGTGGCTGTAAACTATACCGACCGCAATGGAAAAACACTCACCATGGAGGCTGGTGATATTATCTTAGGCGGTCTAGAATTATCACACAGCTATTATCCCAAATTACAAAGGTGGAATGATCGCAATTTATTCTTTAACATACAGTCACAAATAGGATGGAATATGAGTGCTTATAATAATTCTCTAGATCTAGGAATAGGATTAAATGCCATTAAAAAGTACGTTCTTAATCCTAAAAGCAATTTATGGCTAGGTATAGGTTACAGTGTGTTATATAAAAATGCAATAGACGGCACAGATAATCTGGACTTAGGAAACAATCGTTTTTTAGGTTCAGGAGAGGTTATGGCACAATGGTCTCATAAAACAGTACACGGTAATCAAAATATTTTGGGCCTTAATTATCAAAATCAGACCTCGTATTTTAAAAAAGAAGAAGCCGATTATTTTCATCTCAAAGGTGATTATGCTGCTATAAATCAAGGTTGGCATTATGGTTACACCACGCTAATAAAAAACCTGAGCAGCTGGTCGTTTTTATATACACATGCTAGACCTAAGATTTCTTACACCATTTATTTAAAAGAAGATCTTACCGTTAATAATGCACCAGATCTAGAAACAGGAATATCATTACAAATACCTTTTCATTAAATTTATTTCTGCTATCTACTTATAAAGAAATTAAGTAACTATTAACTAGTTAAAAGTAGTAAAAAAACGTATTTTCAAGATTGTGATTTGAAACTTATTTCACAAATAAATGCCCGAATAATTCAGCGGAAACAATTATAAAATCAAACCTCATAAATGAATCAACTTTTAACTAATATTATTATTCAAACTACTCTTAAGTTTAAGGATAAGAAGAAATACCCTAAAGGAAAACCTTCTGAATATAGGCTTGCCAAAAAATACAAGGAACTGGTAGTTTCTATAAAGCGTAATATCAAAAACTTTATTCTTATAGTTATTGGTATATTCTCTGCTTCATTTGGTTTTAAAGGTTTCTTACTGACTAATGATTTTATAGATGGTGGTGCCACTGGTATTTCTCTACTCCTTGCCGCTATTACAGATATACCTCTTTATGCTTTAATTATAGGAGTAAATCTACCCTTTGTTATTATGGGTTATAAAATCATGGGAAAGCATTTTGCCTTAAAAACAACACTTGCCATTATCGGACTCGCATTATGTGTTGCAGTAGTTCCTTTTCCTAATGTCACTGATGACGATTTACTAGTTGCGATTTTTGGAGGTTTCTTTCTAGGTGCAGGAATAGGTCTTGCTATAAGAGGTGGCGCGGTTATAGATGGTACAGAAATACTTGCCATTTTCTTAAGTCGCAAATTTTCTACCACCATAGGTGATGTGATTATTTTAATAAACGTGATTATATTTTCATTTGCAGCTTATTTACTATCTATAGAAATAGCGCTATACTCCATGATTACTTATATCGCGGCCTCTAAAACTCTGGATTTTATTATAGAAGGTATAGAAGAATATATAGGTGTTACCATCATTTCTTCTCAAAGCAATCGTATAAGAGAGATGCTTATCAATAAATTAGGTCGTGGTGTGACTATTTATAAAGGTGAAGGCGGTTATGCAAAAGATGGTATTTCAAAAGATATGGATATCATTTATACCGTAATAACGAGACTAGAATTAAATAAATTAAATACTGAGATCGAAAAAATAGAACCCAATGCCTTTGTAATAATGAATAGCATTAAGGACATAAAAGGTGGTATGATTAAGAAGAGACCTTTGCATTAGAGTTAAGTAATTAACTAAATTGAAATTAAAGGTTCTGATTCTGTTCACATAAACATCATGCAAACAAAAAAGATTCTTTCCCTTTTACAGGAAAGAATCTTTTTATTTACCCAAAGCAAAAATCTCCTTTAATTGCTTTACCATACCACCGTTACCAGTAATACTTATTTCACCTACTTTGTCAGCTATTCTCTCTACATATTCCATTTCTTTAAGCTTAAACAAAGTTTCATTTTCTTCCATCAATTTTGCAGCGTTTAACATAGTTCTTGTTTCGGCAGTTTGCTCACGCCTTAGAATGATATTTGCTTGCGCTTCTTTTTCTGCTACAATAACTTTGTTCATAATCGCCCTCATTTCTCCAGTTAGAATAATATCCTTTATACCGCAATTGCTTACCTCTACTCCTAATCTACCAGCTATTACTGCGACCTCTGTCTCAACAGCTGTTGCGATTTCTTGTTTATTTTCTAACAATTCGTCTAGAGTGTAATTACCCACATAAGAACGCAATGCCATTTGTAAGGCAGCGTATAACTGCTTCTCAAAGTCTTTATTTTCTATCAATGCCTTGCGTACATCGATTACTTTAAAGCTGGTGTTTAAAGTCATTCTTATGGTTGCCTTATCTTTAGATAACAATTCCTGACCGCTCAATTCCATTTGTTTCCATCTCATGTCGGTAGCGTCAAAATAAAACAGACTGCACAATGAAGGTTGATGTTATAAAAGTAAATGATAGACTTACTTGAATTATTTAAAAAATATGGCTTTATTTTTAATTCAATATGGATTCCCTTAAGGTGGTTCAGAGAATAATTAATGATCATCCATTAGATTCAGATACTATCCATATTCATTTAGATCACTTATTAGAGCTACCTTCTGAGATGGGTAATCTGATTAATTTAAAAACTCTATATATTCATTCAAACTCTCTCTAATTGATCTTCCTAAGCAATTACTAAACCTTAAAAAAAAATCAAATCCATTCGTTTAGATCAAAATGATTTTGAGAACACACCTGACGTATTATTTAAAATGGATTGGCTAAAGCATGTAGACTTAATTAATAATAGATTATCTGAAGTTGATTATCGATTAAATAATTTGGTCCATCTAAAAGAATTAGATTTAGTAGAAATTTGTTTCAAATGCCAAGGAAGATCTTTGATCAATCCCCTTCCGAGGTAATGAGTTTTCTTCTAAAATTAAAAAAAGGTGAGAATATTAGCTTAAATGAAGCCAAAGTAATTTTATTATAAGAAGCTAACATTGCCAAAACAGCAGTAGTCAAAAAAAACTAACAAAAGATATTTATTTAGAAGCAACACCTATAACTCGTGGTATTAATATTACTAAATAGCCCAATAAAGATTATCAATTTAATATTTGGGATTTCGGAGATCAAGAGATAATGAGAGCTATACATCATTTTTTTATTACCGAAAGGTGGTTATACCTTCTATTATGGAATTCCAGAGAAGATGATATTAATAGAAAAATATAAGATTGGTTAGAATTGATAAAAACATATGAAAGTAATTCTAGCAATTCAACCAATTGAATTTCGCAAATATGAAAGAGAATTGCTCAAATATGAAAGTAAGGTAGTCACTCGTGTAAACAGCAATTTTTAAGTCTAGAATGCCAGTATGTTTGTACCATAACTTTGAATAATTTACAAAATGAAAAAATTAAAAAACCTTTCCAAATTATTTATTTGCTGCTTTTTATTTGCAAGTATTATCTCATGTGATAATTCAGATGATGAAATTTTGATTAAAGAAGAAGGAGTTTCTTTAGAAACTGAAGCTTTAGAATCTAAACTCATAAACTATAGAGAATTGGAGAACTTTACTGATATTAAGAACAAATTTGATGTAATTAATGAAAATCCAGAACAATATTTAAAAGGATTAACAATTAATCTACAATTTGAAATGACTTATTTAGAAACTACATCTGGATTAAGATTAATTCAAATACCTTTATTAAAAAAAGATAATACAGTATCAGAGTTTATTCTAAATTTTAAAATTGATAATGAAAGTAGTATCGTTTACACAACTAATAATAACAACGAATTAAGTGAAACTAAATTTATTTCATTGCCGCAATTAAAAGGCGGACCTACAAAGCCATGTGTTCCACATTTTTATACTGTTACCGTTTGTGAGTCCAATTGGGTTAGAGCTGACGGAAGTGGTAGACCTTGTCGCGGTTATGATCCTAATGGTAATTGGGAAGGTGCAGCAGGTATTGATACTTGTGAGTATGTTACATCATGTAGAACTTATACAGACGTTGCATGTGGTGCTCTATAAATTATTACATCAGATATAGTAATTAGTTGATTGTACGAATGATCACCTTAAAGGAAAGCCATTACAAGGCTTTCCTTTTTTTATATTTCAAAGTTTTACAACTATACAAGCTTTAGTTAAAGCGATATTACCAAAGCTACATTAAAATACATTAGACACTAATTATGTATTAGAAAAACATTAAACATACTTAATTTTGACTAAAAATTGGAAGTTTTTTGAAAAACTAATCATAGGCTTACAAATTCTATTTGGCTTTCTAATTATTGTTACATTCTTATATCTAGTAAACCAATTAATAACAAGCCGTTACCCTAACGGATCCATTCCATGGAGTTTTAATTTAATTCTAGTAATGGTCATAAGTAGTAAATCCATTATTCTCATGAGCTTTTTAGTCAATATCGCGAGTATCTTATGGTATAAAAATAAACCTGCAGGGTGGATATTAAGCTCTACAGTTTGGTTGTTATTAGTAGTCTTTTCTATTATTAGAATTTTTACATTAGACATGGATAGCGGTAAATTTATATCATTACTGATTGTAAACATTTTATTTGCCCTTTTTAGTATTGGCGTTAGTATTTCACTGCTAAATAAAAGATTCTGACAGTATAACAAACCGTCAAAGAGTTTAATAATTATCTGTATTTTATTATTTATTATTCTTACTACAGAAAAGGTTCTGATTCTGTTCACATAAACATCATGCAAACAAAAAAGATTCTTTCCCTTTTACAGGAAAGAATCTTTTTATTTACCCAAAGCAAAAATCTCCTTTAATTGCTTTACCATACCACCGTTACCAGTAATACTTATTTCACCTACTTTGTCAGCTATTCTCTCTACATATTCCATTTCTTTAAGCTTAAACAAAGTTTCATTTTCTTCCATCAATTTTGCAGCGTTTAACATAGTTCTTGTTTCGGCAGTTTGCTCACGCCTTAGAATGATATTTGCTTGCGCTTCTTTTTCTGCTACAATAACTTTGTTCATAATCGCCCTCATTTCTCCAGTTAGAATAATATCCTTTATACCGCAATTGCTTACCTCTACTCCTAATCTACCAGCTATTACTGCGACCTCTGTCTCAACAGCTGTTGCGATTTCTTGTTTATTTTCTAACAATTCGTCTAGAGTGTAATTACCCACATAAGAACGCAATGCCATTTGTAAGGCAGCGTATAACTGCTTCTCAAAGTCTTTATTTTCTATCAATGCCTTGCGTACATCGATTACTTTAAAGCTGGTGTTTAAAGTCATTCTTATGGTTGCCTTATCTTTAGATAACAATTCCTGACCGCTCAATTCCATTTGTTTCCATCTCATGTCGGTAGCGATGGTTTCTATTTTTGTAGCATTTTTCCAGAAATAATAACTTCCTGCTTCTAGCAATTCTACGCACTTACCTTCTACCATTAAAAGACCTTTACTACCACTGGCTATTTCTACATTACGCAATAGGTATAAATTTCTCAATTGCTCATAAAAGGCAACTGGCACATTGTTATCTATATAGATGGATGCGGTATCCGCTTTCGCGAAAGCGAAGTCTATCAACCCTTTCCAGAACACATATCTACCAGTGGTAAGTACTTCTGACAGGACACCGTTTATAGTTACCATGACTATCTCTGTACTACCTACATTAATAACGTTTACCATATTTGCAAACTCTTTGTTAGCCAACATTAAATCCATGGAAACTGGTCCCACTTGCTTTACAGACATATCGCATACTACGAGTCTTTCATTAAAACCTAACCAGTAGGTACCTGCTATCAATACTCTATTAAAATTGCCGTTTTTTAAGACGATACCTCTAGTACCTTCTCTTATTCTTACTCTTTTCATTTTACTCTATTTGTGCTTTTAAAAGCTGGTTATTTACTATTAAATAAAACAGTAAAACATGGTTTCTAGATCTTTAAGGAAGTTGTGACCGCATAATGATTTAAGTCTATAACGTTTTATTCTTTGATCAACAAAGAGCTAACTACTATATCATTTTATCATAACGAGATGGCATCTCACTTATAAATAAAGGTGCTTTTCTGTACCTACTTAACTTAATATGGTGGTATATACTAAACACAAAAACAGATGTCCTACTGTTTTGGGGACCTTTTAAAGCCGTGGTCATGGCTACATCAATTTTAAAGATTGATACAAGTCATTTTGAGAAGTGACTTAACTTCATACAAGCTACAACCCTATTGTAGTGCCTTTACCAGTTTGGCCACAAATCGATGAGGATTTGGTAGGACTCGAACCCACAATTGTACTGCTGCTATAACCGGACTTAGCTAACCTGCTCTCGCAGGTGCTGGATTTGAACCAGCGATCTTCAGTGTGAGATAGTATTAAGGTTACTATCAACCTATCGATTCAAATAGGATATCAAAATTCCTATACGCAACTGCGCAGGACATGATACTACCGTGCTATACAGAAACACAGGTTCTAAATTTGAATGATGCTTTAAAAGAAAAGATTCTTTTACCTAGTGCTACTTCTTTTTCTTTTTGGCTTTTTTCTTGCCTTTAGTTTTCTTAGAAGTTTCTCTAGTTCTTTTAATCTTTTCTTTAATACGTTTTAATTGATGATCTATATGTTCATTAAGTTCATCATTTGCTATTAAATAAGCCTGTTTCATTATCTTAACTGCAAGTCTATATTTTCCTAAACGTTCTAGAACAAGACCTAACTGCATGTATAAATAGGCTTTATTAGTTCCTTTAATTTTTAAAGCAAAATCTATTAATCGCATCGCTTCATGATACTCTTCATTTAAGATCAATACACTTACGTATTTAGGATAGGCGGTTACTAGATCTAGGTTTTTAGACAATGCCTGTGCATAGTAATCCTTTGCAGCAGGATAGTTAGAAAAACGCTCTGCCTGTAATCGCGCCATGGTAAATAAAGTGTAAGCGTTTTCTGGATCATAAGAGAGTGCATAGTTTAATGACTCGACGGTTTCTTCTAGATCCCACTCAAAATTATTTAAGGCTTTTATTAAGTAAGTATTATGTGTAATAGTGTCCATAACTGTTTTATTAAGAGGTTTAAATGACCTCTAGTGTGCGTTACGGATTTCTTTATGTGGTATTTTTATTTGAGTTTATCGCATAAAAAAATCCGAAACATGATTTTTTAAATTTTTCATTGTCTTCGGATTTTTCCATTATTGATATCTAGTTAGTCAATAAAAAGAATACCGAAGTCGTGTAAGCCCTATGGCTCTAGGCAGCTGGTCTTCTAAAGACGAGAAACCCATATGTGTTTGTGTGTATAACATCAACTTCTTGTTTAAATTAATTGTTTTGCATTGTTCTTAAATGCGGTGCAAATATAAAGTTGTTATTTTCTAATAACCAAATTAAAACGAATTTAATTAACTGATAATCAAACTTTTATATTTAAAAATAGACACTAGAAGACCTGTCCGCAAGTTGCAGATAATTGCCATTTTACTATCGCGTTGATAGTTATGGTTTTAGGATATGGACTCATTTATCTTTTCGCATTCATTTTCTTTGAAAAAATTTTGAAAGACCCACAAAAAAAAACGCTTGATCTATCGATCAAGCGTTTTTCTTTATGTTTTACCTGTGTAATTATATCTTACATAGGGTCAAAAACAAATAGATAACCACTCGATCTCAAAGGAAAATCTCCTCCTAGATCTGTCCAAGAAGGTACTTCCTGACGTAAGTTGTTATGTATTGTATTGTTTTTCATAATGCTGCAAATATATAGAAAATATTGAGATGTGTATTTACCTCATCAAATTCCTATGTGTTCTTGATCACAGTAGTAATCTTGCACGCTATTAGTTTTACAGTATAATTCTGGTTGTATGGCCTGTTTTACTTTTCTTTTTCCTGTTCTAAATATTTCAATAAGGTTGAATATAGATTTTATTTGAGTTTTCATAATAATTGTTTTTAAGTGATGGTACAAAGTTGCGACATTTTAAAGCTTTCTTGATCGCACAAGATTCCTCATTTATGTTCTATTATTCCTCGATTACAAAAACAATTAACATTTATGTATTTTGAATAAAGAATCATATTTCCATACTAAAACACGTTTTTATAAACTCTTTATCACAAAAACCTAAGTTATTCGCACAAAAAAAAGCCTTTCATCAAATGACAAAAGGCCTTTATAAAATATTAATTTTTCCTTATTCTATTTAAGAACTAAGACAACTGTTATCTGCGATTGCGACTGCTATTGCGACCAGAGCCACCACTTTTAGAAGAACCTTTACCACCACTCTTAGATCTATTATTATTTCTTCCTTGAGAGCGACCACGTCCACCACCTTGTTTTTTAAGGCTAGGCTCTGCAGCATCTTCCATTTTAAATTCAAAATCGTGATCCTCCACAACAGGAATACTCGTTTTAATCAATTTCTCGATATCCTTTAAGAAAGGACGTTCTTCAAGCATACAGAAAGAAACGGCTAGACCGCTTGCTCCTGCTCTACCAGTTCTACCTATTCTATGCACATAAGATTCTGGTACGTTAGGTAAATCATAATTCACTACATAACTCAACTCATCGATATCTATACCACGAGCGGCTATATCAGTTGCTATAAGTGCTGTAAGCTCTCCATCTTTAAATTGCTTTAAAGCTCTTTGTCTAGCTGCCTGAGATTTATTACCATGTATAGCGGCACTTTTAATACCAGCTTTATCCAGATCTTTTACTATCTTATTTGCTCCATGTTTTGTTCTAGAAAAAACTAACGTTGGGCCATTTAATTCACCACCTAATAAATCAACTAAGAGTTTTGTCTTGTTCTTTTTATTAACGTGATAGATTCTTTGCTCTACTTTCTCTGCAGTAGTCTTTTCTGGTGCGATAGTTACTCTAGCAGGGTTACCTAATATTTCATTAGATAATTTTACTATGCTGCTAGGCATAGTCGCACTAAAAAATAGAGACTGTCTTTTTGTAGGTAGAATTTTCAACAACTTTTTAATGTCGTGAATAAAACCCATATCCAGCATCTGGTCTGCCTCATCCAGCACAAAATGCTCTATGTGATCTAACGAGATATAACGCTGGTTTATTAAATCCAGTAATCTACCTGGAGTAGCAACTAGCACGTCTACTCCTTGATGTAATTTGTATACTTGAGAGGTTTGTTTTACACCACCAAAGATGACTGTATTTTTAATATCAGTATACTTTGTGTAAGCTGTAAAGTTCTCACCTATCTGTATAGCTAGCTCTCTTGTAGGTGTTACTACTAGTGTTTTAATACGCCTTTTACCTTTAGGTGGCGCACGGTTATATAAATCTTGAACGATGGGAATGGAAAACGCGGCAGTTTTACCGGTTCCAGTCTGCGCACAGCCTAATAAATCTTTTCCTTCTAATAAAACTGGAATGGCTTGTGCTTGTATAGGTGTAGGACGTTCATATCCTTGGTCTTGCAAAGCTCGCAAGATGGGTTCTACTAACCCTAATTCTTTAAATGTCATGTATAATATTGAACTGCAAAGGTAAGCTATTGCAACTATTACCGTATCAAAGAGTTGTTTTCTTAACGATACTTTATTTATAAGAGATGATATTAGTAGCTATTCCGCTTTCGCGAAAGCGGAATCTCATCTAATTATCTCTATAAAATCGGCTTATTGAATTCTTAAATTATACTGCCTACTGGTACTATCTTTACACAAATCATCTCCGTCTTCAAAGAGGCCATCATCCTCATCATAATAACTATCTGGAGCCTCTACGTTTAAATAAACATCTAGAGTAAAACGTCCTGAAACCCTAGGTGTACCATAGATAACTAACTCACGACCATAAGATTCATAATCCATACCGGCAGGCAATCCATCTACTGAAAAATAGTAATAATAAGCATTATCTGCAGGGTCGTTATTTATCTCTGCATTGAGACTGTCTTCATAATAAAAATCTCTAAAACCATTAGACAACACCTTATCATTAAGTTGTGGTCGATTATCGATAATACAGTCTAAGAATGGATCACAACTAGTTATTAATAAACTAACGCCGATGAGAATTAACAGCTTTTTCATAGGTTGGGTTTGATAAAAGCTCATCAAACCTCAGGCCATTTTATTATTTAAGAGGCTTTTCTTATAAAAACCTTTCCTTCTTTCACATTATCAATAAGCTCAATATCTGTTATACCTTGAGAGTCTTCAAAGGAATAATTCTCATTATTAATCTTAAAAGACAGTTTGTAAATACTGTTATTACCTACTAGAGTTTTGTATTCTAAATTAGAAAAATCATGTCCAGATTCTACAAGGTTTTTCACTAAATTCTCAAATTGTTGTGCCGTATATTGAGATGTAATAATATAAGTTTTATTAGTTCTAAAAGATAGTTGCTTTGCAGCACCTTCTATATTTTCTATAATTAACACGTTACCATTAAATTTATAATTGCGACTTTTCTTTTTATAAAAAACCTTACCCATTATCAATTCTTCTTCATAAGGTAAGTCTAGTGTTAAGAGCTCTCTACCCATGGTGTTATAAATTACGGTTCTATCGCTGTATACGGTATAGAAACATTGCTCTGCTTTAAAAATAAGAGTTCCTTCGGCTATCGGTTTTTCTGTGCTATCTTCTTCTATGATAAGTTCTGTATTCTCTTTCATGAGAGTCTCTAAATTCTGGAGACCTGCAAGACGATCTTTATAATTCTCGTTGATCACATTAAGCGTCTTTTCTGCTAGATCTCGTTCTCTCTGTATGCGATCTAATTCTTTTACCATTTCTTGTTCTTTGAGTTTTTTAGAGATTTCTAAAGCCTTAGTTTTTTCATATTCTAACTTCTCTAACTCTTCTTCCTGGTTTCTTCTTACTGCGTCTAGCTCTTCATTTGCTAGCTTTATCTCTTGCTTTTTGAGCTCTTCGGCAGTGAGGCGTTGTTTTTCAAGAGCCTTAGATGTCGCTCGTTCTTCTCGATAATCTAATTTTCTAGCTTGTTTCATTTGAGCAAGACTCTCTTTAGATTCTTTTAAATTTTCATTCTTAAGATCTGACAGTCGTTGTGCCGCCTCTCTATCTTCTTTTATTTTTAAAAGTCGTTCTTGCTCTATTAAGTTTGTACGTCTTAATTCTTCTGTTTCCTTAATTATACGCAAGCGTTCTTCTTCTAATTTAACTATTCTAGCAGCCTCTTTCTCGCGTTTTTGTTGCATTTGTTGCGCTTGCAACTCTTCTTGTTTTCTTTTACGTAATTCTAGTGCTGCTGCGGCAGCCTGGGCCTTGCGTTCCCTTACTTTAATCACTGTAGCGGCGAGGCGCTCTTTTTGTTGTAAAAGTGCCAGTCGTTTTTCTTCTTTTAATTTTTCTGATCTAGCTTGGGCTATTTGAGATTTTAAGGCTTGTTTTTCTTTTTTTGCTTTATTTATTTGATCCTTTAAAAGCACTGATTCTCGCCCATTTATTTCTGTTGGATTTTCTTGTGCTGACTTTAAATTTGCACTGGTATTTTTAAATTTTTCATCACCTATTTGCTGTCGGTTGATAACGGTAGTATGTGTGGCTATGCTAGAATCCTTTTTTACATCACAGTGGTCAAAATAGATAACTTCTTTAGTTACCTTATCTATTTCTAGGCAAATGTCTTTTATACCTTTATGATCCTCTTCAAAGACGTGATAAACCACGCCAGTACTGCTCACTAATTCTATCCCTAGTTTACTGGTAACTCCAGATTTACGTCTATAAGCGTTTATAGAACAAGAAATTCCATAGTGCGCTTTTAGATCTTTAAATAATGAGAATATTTGGTCGCGATCTACCGTTAGATCTAGCGTATACGTTTGTGTATTTGTGATAGAAAAGTTGTTGCATAGCATGGTTGCTGGATACGTTTCCGCTTTCGCGAAAGCGGAACTACCCAATACAAATAGCAATAAGCACAACTTCCATTTCCCTAATAATGAAGTCATGTAATATAGAATTGAAGATTAAAAATACATAAATATCTTTATAACAGCCTATTCCATAGGCACTAAAAACGATTAAAGAACTTAAAAAACTGTTGAATTAAATAATTGCAAATTTCTCCAAAGAGTTTACCTTTACAGCACATATTTTGTAGTTATGATTAACATTACATTGCCAGACGGCAGTATTAAAGAAATGGAAAGCGGCTCCACTCCTATGGACGTCGCAATGAGCATATCACAAGGACTTGCTCGTAACGTAATAAGCGCAAGCTTTAATGGTACTAAGGTAGAGACTAAAACACCTCTTACAGAAGATGGTAGCCTGGTTTTATTTACCTTTAGTAATCCTGAAGGAAAAGAGGCTTTCTGGCACTCTACTTCTCACATTATGGCACAAGCTGTTGAAGAATTATTCCCTGGAGTAAGTTTAACAATAGGACCTGCGATAGATAACGGTTTTTATTATGATATCGATTTTAAAGAGCACTCGATCTCAGAATCTGACATACCTAAAATAGAAGCTCGCATGCTAGAAATAGCTCGCGGTAAACATGAGTTTACTATGCGTAGTGTTTCTAAAGCAGATGCTATTCAATTCTATAAGGATCAAGACAATGCTTTTAAGGTAGAGTTAATTGAAAACCTTACTGATGGAGATATTACTTTTTGTGATCACGATACTTTTACAGATTTATGTCGCGGTGGACACGTTCCTAACACAGGAATAATCAAAGCGGTAAAAATAATGAGTATAGCTGGTGCATACTGGCGTGGTGATGAGAACAACCAGCAACTGACACGTTTATACGGAACTTCTTTTCCTAAACAAAAAGACTTAAAAGAATATCTAGCACTTCTAGAAGAAGCTAAAAAACGCGACCATAGAAAACTAGGTAAAGAATTACAATTATTTACTTTTTCCCAGCGTGTAGGTCAAGGGTTACCATTATGGTTACCTAAAGGTGCTGCACTACGTGAGAGACTGGAAGATTTCTTGAAAAAAGCTCAGAAAAAAGCAGGTTATGAGATGGTGGTAACACCTCACATAGGTGCCAAAGAGCTTTATGAAACATCTGGTCACTATGAAAAATATGGAGCAGATTCTTTCCAACCTATTACAACACCTAATGAAGGTGAAGAGTTTTTATTAAAACCTATGAACTGCCCTCACCACTGTGAGATTTATAAAAGTGCACAATGGTCTTATAGAGATTTACCTAAACGTTTTGCAGAATTCGGTACGGTATATAGATATGAGCAAAGTGGTGAATTACATGGTTTAACTCGTGTACGTGGTTTTACTCAAGATGATGCACACATATTCTGTATGCCAGAGCAATTAGACAAAGAATTTAAAGCGGTAATAGACTTAGTTCTTTATGTATTCGGTTCTTTAGGATTTGAAAACTTTACGGCACAGGTAAGTATACGCGATCCTAAGAAGCCAGAAAAATATATAGGTGACACTAAAAACTGGGAAATTGCAGAAAATGCAATTATCAGTGCTGCAAAAGATAAAGGTCTTGATTATGTGATAGAAGAAGGTGAAGCTGCCTTTTACGGTCCTAAATTAGACTTTATGGTGAAGGATGCCCTAGGTAGAAGCTGGCAATTAGGTACTATACAAGTAGATTACAATTTACCAGAACGCTTTGATCTATCATACAAAGGCGCTGATAACGAGTCACATAGACCAGTTATGATACACAGAGCACCTTTTGGTAGTATGGAGCGCTTTATAGCTATTTTATTAGAGCATACTGGCGGTAATTTCCCACTATGGCTGATGCCAGAGCAGTGTACTATTCTGTCACTCAGTGAGAAATATGAAAATTATGCTAAACAAGTGGCAAATTCCCTAGAAATTAACGAAATTCGCACAGCAGTTGATAACCGTGCAGAAACCATGGGTAAAAAAATCCGTGAGGCAGAAATGAATAAATTACCATATATGCTTATCGTAGGTGAGCAGGAAGAAAAAGATGGTACAGTTTCTGTAAGAAAACATGGTGGAGACGACTTAGGAACGATGAGTGTTGCAGATTTTACAACACTAGTTCAAAAGGAAATCTCTGAAACGATAAAAACATTTGAAGTTTAATTAAAATTATATAGTCATAGCAATACGTAGACGCAGAAGCCGTGGTCCGGCTCGAATTATCAAAGAAGACAAGCACGCAATCAATGAAAAGATACGTGCGAGAAAAGTACGCCTAGTAGGCGATGGAGAACCTCGTGTTATGGACACACGTGACGCACTTAAGGAAGCACAGGAAAAAGAACTTGACCTAGTTGAGATCTCTCCTAATGCTGACCCACCAGTTGCAAAGATCATGGACTACAAGAAATTTGTCTATGAACAAAAAAAGCGTGAGAAAGTAATAAAGCAAAACGCTAGTAAAGTGGTTATTAAAGAGATCCGTTTTGGACCTAACACTGATGATCATGATTACGAGTTTAAAAGAAAACATGGTGAGAAGTTCCTTAAAGAAGGTGCTAAATTAAAAGCTTATGTATTCTTTAAAGGTCGTTCTATTATCTATAAAGATCAAGGAGAAATCTTACTTTTAAGACTTGCTCAAGATCTTGAAGAACTAGGTAAAGTAGAACAAATGCCTAAAATGGAAGGTAAACGTATGAATATGTTTATCGCACCTAAGAAAAAATAATCTTACTCGTTACTGTTATTAAAAGGTAGTAGCAACGTAGAAAGTATATATTTAAAAGACTGTCTCTGAAAACGAGACAGTCTTTTCTTGTTTCAATAATTTAGATTTTAAGAGTTAGTTTTTATCATACTTCGTAGAATAACAATACATTCAAATACGGTACAACAGCTACTTAAATAAACAGCAACATCTAGAACTGGTTAAACCACTAGTGCTCCATCAAAGCCTGCTATCTTATTTAAACAGTTAACGACTAGGTACCGCACAAGAAAAATAGAAGATAAATTTCAATGAATGAGTAGGAATAAATTGATGTTTTATAATGCCATTTCTAAATAAAAACCTATTTTTGCAATCCTTAATTGAGGACCGTGTATTTGTGTCTTAATTATCCCTAATAACTCATTGATTTAATAGGTTTTAAGAAACAAAAAACAGTTTAAGAGAAAGGAATACGAGAATTTAAAAAAGGAAATTATGCCTAAGATGAAAACAAAATCTAGTACTAAGAAGCGTTTTAAGCTTACTGGTTCTGGAAAAATTAAAAGAAAACACGCTTTTAAAAGTCACATCCTGACTAAAAAAAGTAAGAAACGTAAGTTAGCTTTAACGCACTCTACACTTGTGCACAAAGCAGACGAACCAAATATCAAGTTACAGTTACGTCTTAAGTAAGACATTTTTGTAAACCTTGATGGTTTATTAATTCACACAATAACCCAATAGTAGCGCACAATAAAAGAATCTAGAAATGGATCGCCTGCTGTTAAAAAATTAAATTATGCCAAGATCAGTAAATGCAGTAGCTCGTAGAGCACGTAGAAAAAAAGTCCTTAAACAGGCAAAAGGTTACTTCGGACGTCGTAAAAACGTATGGACAGTAGCAAAGAATGCAGTAGATAAAGCTATGGCTTATTCTTACCGCGATAGAAGAAACAAGAAAAGAACTTTCCGTAGACTATGGATCACGCGTATCAACGCTGGTGCTCGTATGCACGGAATGAGCTACTCAGCATTCATGGGAGCTGTAAAAAAGAACAACATCGAGTTAAATCGTAAAGTTCTTGCAGACCTTGCTATGAATCACCCAGAAGCTTTTGAAGCAGTAGTAAACAAAGTAAAATAATTAGGTTTAACAACCATCTCTCGTAATAAAAATCCTCATCAGCAATGATGGGGATTTTTTTATGCCCTAATTTATTGTTTTTGTTACCTAGATGCACTCCATCACATCTGTTCTTATCAGTTTCTATATTTGTAGAGACTTGCTTACTGACGCGATCCAGCCACCGGTTAAGAATTCTCATTCTACACTTTATTTGTACACCCTAAAGAACGAGCTTCTTCCATAAGAATTATTCCTCTTATAGAACCTAGTTCAATGAAAGCAGAAAAACTCTGACATAAAAAAACCGATGCTTTAACATCGGTCTTTTCAATTATCACTTATGGGGTGATTACTACTTCTTCATTTCTAAATCAGTAATTTTATTTAAGCCTTTAATCTCTTCTTCATATTCTTCTGAGGCGTCTTGCATGTTTTTACGATACGATCTATCGTTCTCGATTTCTTCCATGTATTCTTCCATAGCATCTGCTTGTACATTATTATATTCTTGTACAGTCTCTCCTACTTCTTCTCTTAAATCCTCATATTGCTCAATGACTTCTTCTAGATTTTCTTCAAATTCATGACTGGTCATTTTTGTACCATTCATTAACTCTACATAATCTTTTTGCACATCCATTACATCTTCCATGATCTCTTCGGTCATTAACCATTCTGGCATGGTATCATCTAGCATCATGATATTAGAACTCATTAATGGTATGATCTCTCGTGTCGTGGTAAAATCTTTACCTTCTAGCATATATACGTGATTTGATAAAGTATTGAAACTACTCCATCCACTCACTCCTACTATTCCTTCGTCTTTTAAATCGTCTGCGGTACCATTAATATCTTTGGTCACTCCGGTGTTTACACCTTCGGCAGGTTGATATGTTTCTTGTGCATTTACATTTGAGATAGTAAATAATCCTGCGATTGCTAGTGTTGTTATGATTGTCTTTTTCATTTGTCTGTATTTTTAAATTAGTTATTTATTACAGTACAAAGTTACAGGCTATAAGAAGTCAGGCCCACATAGAAATTCACAATGGTTCTCTAAAAAAGCATCGTTTTTTAACAGAATTAAAGAAAATAGTAGTTAAAACGATCTAATTACTTATAAAAATGCCAAATTAGACGCGTTTCTCAAATTATGAACTAGCATAAATCTTTAAATTATTTGGGTAGATAGATGGTTGTTTCGCTTTCGCGAAAGCGGAATTATAAATAGCCTTTATAAAAATAAATTAATTGATATTATAAACACCACTTATATTAAGGTTAGCAAACTGACCGACGCTTAATTGAGTATTTAAATTCCATTTAGGGGCGATTTGATAAGCAACGCCAGCATCTACCTTAAATGAATGCTTGGTCTCGCTAAGAGTGGTAAGCACGTTATTAAAAAGGTTGAAAAATATACCGTCTTCTCCTGTTAAACTGTAATCCACCCAACTGGTATTATAATTAACTGCTGTAGAAAATGTCCATTTATTGACATCTTTACTAGCTACAAGACCTGCGTTTATTGAATGAAAATCGATAAGCGATCCATCTATAATTGCTAACGGCGCACCACCATCTTGTGGCTCTAAATCCAGTGGCTCATCATAACCTAGGTTAAGATCGGTAAGACTGTAGTTAGTATAAAAAGCCAAATCACAACTGCGATTTTCTTTATAAAAGTATTGAGATAGATTGTGTTTAAAGCCTACTCCATAAACGGCATAACTAGAACGCTCGATAGTGATTTGAGGCGCATATCTTAAAGTAACCTCTGTCTCTTTCCATAACCCTACCTGTCCTTGTATATAAGGAAAGGCAAAGAAATCGGTATTTAAACCAGAAAAGGCCTGAAATTCATAGCTCTCACCTTCTATCATAAAATCAAAAAACACGCGTTTCTGTCCACCTAATGATGTAGGTATAGATGCCTGTTCTGCTTCTCTTATATCTAGATTAATAAAATCAGATTGTTGTACTGTAAAACTCTTTTTATTAGAAGGAAAAGGTAGACCACTTATACCAACAGAGACGTTAATTTTAAATTTATCCAGAGATTTTGCAGTATGGAACCATCCTGCACCTGTTTGCATAACGCTAGCCTCTGCAGCAGGATCATTATAACCGTCGAGAATAAAGAGTATATCTGTCAAGACGTTTTCTACGTCTGTCTGAGCTGTACTATTCTTGAAACTAATTAATGAAATTAAAAAAACGGTAAGGAAATAATAATTTTTCATGGATGGGCTTATGAGTCAAATGTACAAATGTTAATTGAGATTATTACAAGAGAGATTTGCAATTGATTTTCAAGCACTAACGATTAACAACCTAGAGGCTGATACCAGGAAATTATTTTCCACTTACCTTTTATTTTTGCTACAGTCATATTGTTAGTTTTGCTTCCATAGAGGTAAGCATATCTTCCATACGTTCTAGATCTACCTTATGAAGTTTAATTATAATACTACTGCCATCTAATACAATTTTTAGGTTAGACTTGAACTTATAAACTTTTGATGCTGCTGTCCCTGCAAATAGATCTATTAATCCATTGAATATTGAAAAAATCCATTTGATTTTTTCTTTATTAAGTTCTATTGATTTTATGTCGTTCCAAAAATAAGTTCCAGAGTTTATGGGATCAAAAACATCGATTACATGAAGGTCAACCTTATTAAGCGTAATTTTTAACTGAGGAGTTTTTCTCAACTCGTATACTTCGTGTTTCATTAAATGTAAATTTACTCAGGACCTAATACGTGTAATAACTTAAAATCTACTTCTTTATCCTTGTTTAAATCATATTCATAAATAGCTCTTCCCATAATATGTCCGTCGTCAAAGTCGGCTATTAACCACTCACTACTCAACAACTGAATATTACCAAAATGCATAGTACCACCTAAGACAGCTTTTAACGGAATCAATTCTGGTTGTTCACGAAGACTACTTTCAATAAGAAAAACCGGATCTATTATACCTTGATCTAGAAATGCCTCTCCATCAAAGTCAGAATCAAACCAATAATTAGTTGGAGTTTTTTCAATTCTAGAAAGCTTCATCAAAGAATCATTTTCTATTTTTAATCTATCTATTTCAAGAAGTAAGTCCTCTTTTCTATCCTTATTTGAGCAAGCTAGAAAACCAAATGAGCAAATTATTACTAAAAACGTTTTTTTCATAAGGAACTTGTATCGGTAATAATGATTAAAGTATACTTTAAAAATAGAAACGAGTCACTACTTTTCATAGTTCTCAATAACCTTTGCAATCACATCTGATGTGAGTTCATAACCGGTTAATAATGGATAGCCTTCCCACCTAACGATACCATCAGGATCTATTAAAATGCAGTGAGGTATACCTCTTACTTCTAGCGTATTGTTTAATCTACTTTGAGTATCTATGGCGCTGTAATATTCTATTTTAGGTCTTTTAAGCTTTTTAACCTTTGCTTCTGGCTCATCACTTAACCCTATTACAACAAGTTTATCTTTAAACTCTTTTTGGTAAGAATTCAATTCAGGTATTGCTTTAATACAAGGTCCACACCAGGTAGCCCAAAAGTCTATTAAAACAAATTTCCCTTCGGTATCTGGAATATCTGACAGCCATTTTTCTACTACTAGTTCAGGCGCTTTTTCATTAAGAATAGATTTTGCCCACAACTCTTTTTCTTGTGCATAGGTCGAAATGGTGAATAAGGCAATGATTAAAAAAATGAAGTTTTTCATGTGGCGGTTGGTTTTGATTGGTTCAATTTACTATAAAAATACAACTTCCATTTAATCAGGAATTATATCGTCACTAGTGCCATGTTTACCATCTGGTCCAGCAGATGAAATAAAGAAACTTTTCCCATCATCAGACAAAGTAAATTGATACTCTCTTTTCCAAGCGTCTGTTTTCCATTCTTTACGCACCGGATTACTACCTATCAACTCTTCTAGACTGTTAGGATAACTACCATTTATCTCGTACCAATTCTCTACCCTACCTGCAATGATCGTTATTTCTTGTTGGGTATTTTTAGGATAGGTGATTGTTCTTTTATAAGTTATAAAAAGTATCATTAATACTAGAGCAAGAAATAGAACGATCGAGTATATAACAACACTGGGCTGCATCATATATTTTTGAAATGGTCTATTAACTCCATCTTCTTTTTCTAACTTTTCTATATTTTTTCTATGCTTATAATCTTTGCGTAATAAAGCAAAATTTATTATTTCAGAAGCTAAAAAATACATCATTGTATAGATTTTAAGAGCCAATAAAGGTATTGTGTATGATTATAAATATAGAAGTGTACCTGTAAGAAATTAAGTGAAATTCACTTGTCTTTTAGTGCGGTTGTTTGTTATACGCAGGCTTTTCACACGTTCAATATTTTATCGGCTACGATCAAACAATTTTCCAAACTTCCTGTCATTCCCATTGAATTTGTTTCCAATTCCAAAAGTCTCTTTCCAATTTTTATCCGGTCTGCATTTTCTTTTTTTAATTTAAAAATTCCAGCAACATAACCAGAATATTCATCTCTTGGTGCTGAATCATTTATTCCAATTGGGTCCCAATCATTCCATAGAATATCATCAAGTTTTTTACTAATAATTAAGTCTGTAGCGTTCTTATTATTAACTCTTTTGTTTCTATTGAATATCAAAATTGTACCTTTTACTTCTTCATTTAAATATTCATTCGAAAACGTGTCTGAAAATTTTAATGCAAGACTTGGTATATAAAATCCGCTGTCAGAGTCAAATGGTGCAGGAAGTCCAGTTGAATTATAAGTGATTTTAGCAACGTTTTCTGCTAATAATAAATATAGTTCAAAATCAGAGTTGTTGTTTTTTAAAGTCAGATTTCGGATTTTACTAAACTGCTTGTGAGCGTCTTTCCAATTCTCCGAATTATCAATGATTTCATAAAGTTCAATTATTTCGGTTGGAATTTTTTCCAAAAACTGGTCAAATCTTGATAAAATTAGACGAGCCCAATCAGGTTGAACAATATTCGGAACATTGTCAAATATTTGTTGTCCTACATTAATTTCAGTCTTAATTTTTTCCATTAAGTTTTAAATTCAGATTAATTTTTTAGCTTGCATACAATAGTCAAAGGTATCATGCGAGTGAGGCATTACATTGGTATGCTGTTATTTTGATTATGGTTGTAGATGTGAAAGTACAAAACAAATTTAGAACTCATGAGCCTTACAGGTGTTCAAAAAGAGCAAGGTAAATTAGGTATACACTTCATTGAAAAGTAAATCAGTATTATATATGATGACGGATATAGAAGTGTACTTGTTAGAAATTAGGTGAAATTCGCTTGTTTTTTTAGTACGGTTCTTTGTGGTGTATAGTAATGGGTTACAAGTACCAATCATTTTGGTCGGGCAATAATCTTTTTTCTATCCATTCATCTAAACTTCTATAATTTTTTGTTGTAGGCCAAATTCCTCTGTCCTTTTTTCCACTCCAAGTTGGATGAATTACGTATACTTTTTCGCTTTCCGAATCCTCAAAAAGACAGTCGTCATTCGGTTTATGTAATCCAATTAATTTAAGTCTATCGATTTTCCCATAAAGAGAATGTTTATTATGTACTTCTTTTTTTAGTTCCTCTTTTATAATTTGGTCTCTTTCCTCTTGAAAATTGAAATACCAAGGATTAAATTCCAAATATTTTGAAGGTATATCTTTAGTTAACCATACGTTTTGTTGTGTTTTAAAAAACTCCCATCCGTTTTCGATTAGTTTTGTTGTATTTATCTCAATTAAAAATGGCTTTCCGTGTCTTTTCCCCACTTCATTTGCCATTTCAATATCTTCTGATAAATGAACATATTGACGTTGCCCAGAAATCAATCCATTTTTAATGATTCCTCTTAGATTCTTTGATGCAGTTCCGTGAAATAATATTTTATTAGGTATTTCAGAGCTTACTTCTTGTTCTATTGATATTGAATGTCCGTGAGTTGCTTTTATTCTTAGTTTTTCTAAATCAATTTTCCAACGAATTTTATCAAAACTATTATTGAGTTCTATGAGTTGATTTTCGTTAAAGTCAATATTATTTGAATTTAGTGCTTTTATAACGCTTTGGATTTCAGCCCAACCAAATCGATCAACTTGAATATTGCCATCCTCAGGTTTATGTCTTAACCAGTAGCTTATTAATTTGCTTATTTTTTCTTGGTTTTCGCTCACTATAATTATTATGCACAACAGCCAAAGATATAATGCGTGTGAGGCATTCCATTGGTATGCTGTTATTTTGATTATGGTTGTAGATGTGAAAGTACAAAACAAATTTAGAACTCATGAGCCTTACAGGTGTTCAAAAAGAGCAAGTTATAATAGGTGAATACTTCATTAAAAAACAAAATCAGGATTTATATATGACGACGGTTATAGAAGTGTACTTGTTAGAAATTAAGTAGGGTTCATTTGTTTTTTAGTGCGGTTCTTTGTCGTAGTGGGCTTTTATTTTCCAATTCCAGTATTATTTATGTGTTTCATTAGAGCATTTTCTAAATCATCTGATAGTTCCCAAAATTTGTCGTCCATTTCCTCAATATAGTCCTCGAGTTCATCTTCATCAAACTTGTCAAATTCATCTTGTCGAGCATCTGGTCCTTCCGGAACTCCATTTGGAAAATAAGTTTTATTAAATTCACGTAATTGATCAGCAATCGAATTAAAATTCAGATATTCCAAGTCCAGAATAGTATCCGCATTTTTGTCCGCTCCGTGATTCACATAATGATCCCATAATCCGTCAGTTGTTAAAGGTTCAACATTAAACCATACTCGTTGTTCACGAGTCAATTTCTGATAATCTGAAAATCCTTTATCAACTATTTCTTCCCACGCGTCTTGGGCTTCGTCTCTTGTCATATTTTCGCTTTTCTCAAATGCACATAACTACTAGAAGTATAATGCGACTGAGGCATTCCTTTGGTATGTTATTGTTTTAATTATGATTGATGTGAAAGTACAAAACAAATTAAGAATTCATACGCCTTACAGGTGTTCAAAAAGAGCAAGTTATAATAGGTGAATACTTCATTAAAAAAACAAAATCAGGATTAATATTTGATGACGGTAATAGAAGTGTACTTGTTAGAAATGAAGTGAAATTTACTTGTTTTTTTAGTACGGTTCTTTGTTGGCAGTTCGTTTTTTTTAGTTCGTATAACTTCTTATTAGTTTGTCGTTTGATTTTATCCATTTATTATATTGTTCAGGAAATGGATTGATTTTCAGAATGGATTGATAATGCGTTTCTATAAAGTCTTTTTCATATTCAAAGTCATAGAAATTGTTCAGCGATTTATGTTTTTTTATTAATTCAGTTTTGTCAGTCAAGTATAATTCAAGCATAAAGTCAAAACGAATCATTTCCTCAATAATGGTATTTTTTCCGATATAAACTTCAGGAAAATCATAACCTTGATTTACGATTGAAATATAAATCCCAAAATCATTTTTAAAGGTTTCAATTCCACGTTTTTGATTAGAAATCGAATATCCATCTTCGGACAAATAGATGTTCGCTTTTTCTTTCATTTGAATAAACAAAGGATGAAGAACAGGTCTCCATTGATTTTCATCAGTTTCAAGTTTCTCCTTTGAGTTACTTTTAAAAAAGCTGGAAATAAATTTTTTAATTTTCAATGTGTTTTCTCGGTTTCTTAAATGACTGCCAAAGGATTTGTATAAGAATAGTAGGGCTGAAAATAAACAGTCACTATTCAGTAGAACACAAACCGAATTTTTAAAATTTACTTATTATTTTTTCTCAATAAGCCAAATTTAAAAATTTGGCGACTTCGCAAAGCTGTGATTGCGTTCTAAAATATATTCAAATTTATATTATTCAATTCCTTCGTGGTCAAAATTTAGTTGTCCAATATTGTCTATAATATTGGGTTCAATGTCAAAAGTTACTGGAATGTTATGTGGCTTTCCCAATAAATTAGTTCCGTTTAAAAAATTTTTTTTTTTAGCTGTGAATTCATTCTCATACCAACAATCAAAGAAATTTACAAAGCCATAAAATTCATTATTTGATATTAAAACAGAGTTTCCAAATTTATTATGTCCGCCAGCTTGAAAATCTAAATAGCTATCAAAAATGCAATTGTCAATTTCTAAACCACCCAAAAAATATGTGAACACGAATTGACATTTTTTAAATCGACTATTAGTTATACTAACAGCTTTCTCAAATTGGGTTACGCTACCAGAAAAATATTCGATTATACAATTTTCAATAACAATTTCTTTATTCCAACCGTCAACCGTTTCAATTTTCAGTTCGCCTTCCACATAATAATCTTTTAGTGTTATTCCGTTATTTAATAAAGCGGTAGCTTTTTCTTGAGAAATATTATGTTTCGGTGTTTTTGTCATATTGTGGTCAATAGCCAAAAGTATAATGCGAGTGAGGCATTCCATTGGTATGCTGTTGTTATGGCTATAGTTGTAGATGTGAAAGTACAAAACAAATTTAAAATTCATTTGCCTCAAAGGTGTTCAAAAAAAGCAAAATCAGGATTAATATATGATAATGGATATAGAAGTGTACTTGTCAGAAATTAAGTGAAATCCGCTTGTTTTTTTTAGTACAGTTGTTTGTTGTACACCGTTTTTTTTATTTCAGATGTTTTTTAATATCCATTCTCTGATGTAAAATTCTAACGATTTCTACCATCTCATTATCTACTTTTCTGTAAAACAATAGATGAGATTTAACTTTCGAAACTCTATAATTTTTTCGAGTTTGTTCTGCAGATTTTCCTGCAAGATAATTTTCCGCAATAAATTCAATTTCTGCAATTATTAAATCGTAATATCTGTCTGCTTGTTCTTTAGACCATTTGTTAAGAGTATAAATCCAAATTTTATTTAAATCCTCAATCGCTTGTTGACTTATACGATATTTGTTATTACTCATAAGTGTTTACGATGTAATTCTTTCAGGTGTTGTTTTGGGTCAAATTCTTCAATAAATCCACTATTTTCTCCAACTTCTAGAGCTTTAATCAATTCCCTTTCTTTTTTTTCATCACGTTCTAACAAACGTAAAGCAGAACGAATTACTTCGCTAACCGAACCATATCTTCCAGAATTCACTTCTTCTCTAATAAACTCCTCAAAATGATTTCCGAGTGATATTGATGTGTTTTTTCCCATTTCGAATATAATTTTACTCAAATATACCAAATATTGGTAACGCAACCAAAATGCACATAACAGCCAAAGGTATAATGCGAGTGAGGCATTTCATTGGTATGTTATTGTTTTAATTATGATTGATGTGAAAGTACAAAACAAATTAAGAATTCATACGCCTTACAGGTGTTCAAAAAAGAAAGGTATAATAGGAGAATACTTCATTAAAAAAGCAAAATCAGGATTAATATATGATTATGGATATAGAAGTGTACTTGTTAGAAATTAAGTGAAAATCACTTGTTTTTTTTACCACAGTTGTTTGTCGTAAGCAGTTTTTAATACTGGTTCAAATAGGCAATAACTTTAGATTCAGGCTCATAAAATATATAAAGATAGCCGTGGCAAAAGTTCAGATATGGGTCAAAATCTTCATCAATAATTTCCTGTCCAACTAATGTTTCACAATCATCAATTTCTGCTAATTGAAATAAAAATTTCATTTTGTTTCCTGTAATTGGACAAATAGGCCAGTTTTCGTCACGAATCCAATTAGGTTTTCCACAATGACCAATTTCGCCAGGTATCATATCAATATTATGAACTCCAATTTTGACTTTAGTTGGTAATGGATTGTCAAAAATAAAATTCAATTTCTTGTATTCTACATAAGCCGTATTAGGTATTTCATCATATAATGGCTGAAAGTCAGTAGGTACATTTTCTCTTATTAATTCAGGCTTTTTTGAATTAGAATAATCAAAAAACACAGGTTCTCGAAGGTCAATAAAAAATGGGCAAATCAAATGCAAATCGAAATCGATTTGTTCTAAATGTTGTTCTTTTTTAGAAATACATCCAAAATAAACAATCGCACTCGTTTCTAATTTAGGTATCTCAAATTCAGAATTTGCTTTTCCTCCAATACAATTTTTCCCTTTAGGATTAAGAATCAAAGTTACTTTATCAGATTTCTTTTTAAATATGTTCGATAGTATGTTCATTTCTCAAATTACTTACAACGTTCAGTATAATAAATCGTAGGGCAGTTAATAAGCACTATCGTTTCGATTTATGACTTAGCTAAATATAGAATTTTGCTTTTATCTTTTTTTACTATAAACGTCAAATTTTATATTTGGTGACTTTGTAAATATGCACAAACTTTCGGTTAAGCCACAAATGCCCCATGTTTTTTATACACTGTTAGCAGCAGGTTTTTTATTCAGTTTACATATAAAAATATTTCCATAACCAAATTCCAGAGTAATTAGTAAAACACATATCATTAATCTTAAATACTTGTATTCTGTCTTTAGGTAGTGGTTTGATTTTTTCTCCTTTTATCATTTGTTGAAGAAGATAGGATTTTTCTTTAAACCAACTTTGTTTTTGGTCAATAGTGTTTGCGTAAATTTTCAGGTAGTTTTTGTTTTCTTTTAATTCGACTACAATATCTTCAAGAAATCCTTCATCATTATATTCATCTGAATTCTCTTTGTCAACCCAACCATTCTCGCGTAAGATTTGAATTCCGTTATTTTCATTTGATTTAGATTTTTCTTCTATTTCAAAGTTGATATCAATCAATCCATATTTCGCAATTGTTCCTTCTATATTATTTCCTGATATTGATTTTATTTTTACTTTAAGGTTTTCTTCGATTATTGACTTTATTTCTTTTGCAATAACGTCACCTTTTTTTGATATATCAATAGGCATTTCAATTCCGATAAAATCTTTTATTGGATTGTACTTTAGTTCAGAATTAATTGTTCTTAAGGTATTGATTTTATTCATTGATGTGTTTTTCAACTTGCTGCTAACGTTAAGTATAAGAAATCGTAGGGCAGTTAATAAGCACTATCGTTTCAGTTTATAACTTAGCTAAATATAAATATTTTGCTTTTATCTTTTCTATTATAAAACGCCAAATTTTATATTTAGCGGACTTTGTTAATATTCACAGAACTTTGGAGTTAACACAAAAGCCCTATGTTTTTTATACATTGTTAGCCACTGGTTTTATTTACAATGATTTTCTTTTCAGGTGAATTTCCCCATTCTTGAGTCAACTCATAATTACTTAATTCTTTATTAGGATATTTTCCACTAAACGACCATATTTCAAGATTGTCAATTAGTCCATTTGTAAAAAACAAAGTACAATCAGCTCCAATTTCTAATTCAGTTGATTTTATTCCAACACCATTCAAAATTAAGTCACCGTTATTTGTTTTATGTTTTTCAATTCCGATTTTATGCTTAAATCCTACAAAAACTCCAGAACCTGTATATTCATAATCAGATTCTGATAGATATTCCAACTGTAATTTTGCTTTCATTCCATCTTTATCTCCGTCCAATAAAAGGTTCATAATATTTTGAATAAATTTTGATTTATTCATAAACGTTATTATTAGTTCATTTCTTTATTAATAGACTTAATTGCTTGTAACTTGTCAACTTGGATAAATATATGGTTTTGGTAAGATGTGCATTTTTCAATTAATGAATTCCAATTTTCATAATCATTTTCATTTGGAATTATTCGGATATAGATTTTTTTATTAGGCTTATATTCATTCGAGTTGAAAATTTTTGAAAAACGATTACAAAACTCATATCTCATTTTTGAAAAATCGAATATTATTCCTTGTATATTTTTTTGTTCTATTAAATTTTCTCTAGAGCTTTTAAGTATGAAATCAATATCATTATTACCTAATGAACCAATTCCAGTTATTCCAGAATATTTAATTACTAAATAATTTTTTATTTTTTCAATACTTACTAATTCTAGGTTCATTTTTTTACTTGTGGCTAACGTCTCAGTATATGAAAAGTAGCGCTGAAAAAAGGCGATATCTTTTCGGATGAAACACAAGCCGAATTTTTAAATTTTACTAATTATTCTATTTTTAGGAATTTGTCAAATTTAAAAATTTGGCGACTTCTTAAAAATGCCCAAACCTTTGTATTAGCAATGACTTGCGCTATTTTTTATATACGTCTTTGTTACCCACAGTTTTTATATTTCGTTTCCTTTTTCGTCAGTTACTATAATTGTTCTTTGTCCCATATTTGGTTCGACAAAAAGTCCCTTTTTTTCAATCCGATTTATGGTTGATTTTTTTAATTCCGAACACTCAACATACATATAATATTCATATCCGAAAGTTATTTTAAATTCAGATTCGAGTAAATTCATCCAAATAGTCTCTCTTAAAATCAAACGTATCATTTTTTGAATCTGCGTTAAATTCAAAATAGTTCCGTTTTCCAAAATGTCAATTTCATTATTAAAATCAACGTCAATATTCTTTAGTCGACCATCTTTTTTATAATTTTCAAAATCATCGAATGAATCTTGTAATTCTAATGAATCAATTTTTAGACTCGATATGTTTTTTTCGTCAAGAATAAGTTTAATAGATTCCGCATATGCTGTTTCTATTTGTTCATATTCTTCATAATCCACGTTTCTATATTCAGATTTTCCTATGTCGCTAATCGCTGTCCATTCGGAAATATCCAGAAAATGCCCTTCTTCATTTCTCTTTTTTGGGTCAAACTTTGTTATTCTGTAAGTCATTCTCTCAAATTGTGCGTAACGGCCAAAAGTATAATGCGACTGAGGTATTACATTGGTATGTTATTGTTTTAATTATGATTGATGTGAAAGTACAAAACAAATTTAGAACTCATGAGCCTTATAGGTGTTCAAAAAGAGCAAGTTATAATAGGTGAATACTTCATTAAAAAAACAAAATCAGGATTAATATATGATGACGGATATAGAAGTGTTCTTGTAAGAAATGAAGTGAAAATCACTTGTGTTTTAGTGCGGTTCTTTGTTAAAACATGTTTTTATTCCGCTATATTGATTATAATTCCATTGAATTCTGAGTTGTTTTTCAATTCATAATTTGTATTAGTTTCGTAATATGGTTTCCACTTCTCGAGGATTAGTTCACTTTCATTATTCCATTGTACTATTTTATAACCATTCGGAATAATACCTTTTTCAAGGTCATTTATATTTTTGTTATTTTCAATTACAGACCAAAAGACTCTTGAATATCCAAATCCGCCATTATCAAATTGATATTGGTAATATTTGTATTTTTCATTTGGCGAAATAGATTCAAACAGAATATTTAAACTCGGTTCATCTAGAATGTGTTCAGAATTAAAGGTCTCTGCTAGATCATTAAAATCAGAATTTATTTTTATTCCAATTCCAACTATTCCTACCAGAATGATTCCGACAATTATTAAAATCCATTTTTTCATTAAAATCAATCATTTTCAATTTATCACGATTTTCTCAAATCACAAACAACGGTTGGATATAAGAATAATAGCGCTGAAAAAGTGCACAAACTATTCGGTTAGACTCAAGCCGAATTTTTAAATTTATCTATTTATTTTTCTTTTCTCAAATAGCCAAATTTAAAAATTTGGCGACCTCGAAAAAGTGTCGAACCTTTGTATTTGCAACTGCTCGCGCTATTTTTTATATACATTGTTCTACACCGTTTTTTCGCAGACTAGCTCATCCATTCTAATCGACGATAAACCGCAATAGTATCCTTTTTCTTGTTTAGGAAATAGTATTTTTTCCCTTCAGAGAAATTTGTCTCATATTTTTCTAAACTTATTTGTTCGATTAGTGATTTGGTTTTATTATCATAGATATTGACATTTATCTCTTTTACTAAATCCATTAGATATGAATTGCCGAAGAAGTCTAAATCTATATTTTTTCCGTTATGATATTTCATAACATCCATTTTCATCTCTAAAAGACCATCCGCATCCCAAATATTATTTTTTGCTTTTGATAGGGCTATTTCTTTATCAAATTGTTTTAGAACATCTTGATAACAAAATTCATAATCAATATCGTCAAGAGTCAATTTTAATTTTTCATCACACAATAATTTCGAAGTGTTTTTAGTTGACCATATAGATGTTACAGTAAAAGAACTATCAAAATTATCGTCTGTGGTGCCTTTAGAATCAATTCTTTTTTGAATGACAGTATCACCTCGATATTCATATTCAACTCTTAAAGTATCGCCGTATGTTTTGCTCGATATTCTATTTGTTATTTCAAATGGTTCTAACTTTTCCTGAACTTCTCTTTTGGGTTCAGTAGAGCATGCAATAAAAATACTTATGATTGTTATTATGTAAAGTGTTTTTTTCAAATGGTGTAGAACGAAAAGTATATGAGAACTATCTCTCAACCCATAAATTTAAACATAAATCAACCCCATTTCTAACATAATTTTTAAAACTTATTCTTTTTAAGAATAACGGTCGGTTAATAAGATATAACCATTTACAAACGTAAATAAACGTAAACAAACGTTTAAAATACAATTGGAACTTTGATACCGTCACATCTTTGCACCGTCATCAATTACAAACGATGGCGTTAACTAATTTATAATCCATACAAACAAATTTATTATGAGTAATCTAAGCAACAAAGTACAATTAATCGGTAACCTAGGACAAGACCCAGAAACAGTAAATCTTAATGACGGTAAAACGCTAGTTAAGTTTTCTCTTGCTACTACAGACCGTTATACTAACAAATTAGGTGAGCAGGTAACTGACACACAATGGCACCGTATTGTAGCCTTTAATGGTACGGCAAACATTATATCTCAATACGTGAAAAAAGGAAATAAAATAGGTGTAGAAGGAAAACTAGTCACTAGACAGTGGGAAGATAAATCTGGAGAAAAACGCTATACTACAGAGGTAGTTTGCGACCAGGTATTAATGCTAGGTGGTAAAGCATAATCTTACTTATTCCTTTTAAAAAAGAACAAATTAATTCTTAAGCAAAGAGTCCATTATCTCGCGATAATGGACTCTTTTTTATTTTAAAATAAAACTCGTTAAAAGCTTTTTTACTTCTCTTCTATGGCATTAAGAAATGGCTCTAGTTCTAATAAATGAATGTCATCTCTTTTACGTAATTCTCTTAAGAACCATCCTTTATGACCAGCTCCATAAGTAATTAAAATTCGCTTACCTTCATAACGGTGTTTTTCTAGAGCCTTTTCAATATTCCAATAATGGGCAATATTTATATTTTCCCAACCACCTAGGCCTAGCTCTTCATTAAATAGTTTGTTATACGTCTGTAATCCTATATCTTGTATACTATCATATGCATTAGTATGAATAAAATAGGGATCATTTACCTTTCCTGTAGCTTTATAAATAGAATCTGATAATCTATTTGCATTGCGATAGGCAGCCCAGTCTTCTGTTCTAGAAGTATCCTGACTTATAGCTCTTAGCTTTTTACTACGTTCTCTCGCCATGGATAAAGACCATCCTGCTGTTGGTATAATTTCAAAGTCCATTTCTTTAGACAAAGGAAAAACAACGTCTGTATATTCTGGAAAACGCGAGACCCTAGATTCAGATATGGAATCGTTTTTCTTAAATCCATCCATCGCTTCTTTAAAACTACTAGGTGGTATTTCAGTTAAGATAAAATCAGGTTGAATCTCTTTAATTAACCTCTCCAGATAGTCTGTATTATAAACACTATCTGTTAAGTGGCCACCATGAATAGTTCCCAAAACTAGAACTTCATTTTTAGGCTTTTCTATCGTCTCTTTACGGTCGGTAGAAGTATGATCATTACAACTACTAATGAGTAGTATTAAAAATAATAATGGCAGGAATTTAAAGCTCTTTTGCATGTTTTTATAGGGGTTTATTATTATGTAATTCTTTTCATCTTTTTAAAATACAAATAGTAGGTCGTTTAAGAAAACAACCTACTATTTATAAATTCTAATATCTTTTATTATCTAGATTCCTCTTACAAAGTCACTATATAAATCATTAAATTGATATCCTTCTGTAAATCTCTTTTTACTCAATTTATCAAATTCCACTAGTGACCAAAGAATAAACTCCTTCATGAAATTACGGTCTTCCTTAGTTGTCTGTGGTTGGTATTTTTGCACAAGATCTTCTAGCGGTGTCACCTGATCGATCAATACTTGATAATCACTATCATTTAATTCGTCTAGTAATTCTAGTCCTTCATTATTAAAGAACCACTCCACTAATTTATCATAAGGCGTTACCTCATCACTTTTAACTAGTTTCTTAATTTCTGGAAAATATTGAGGGAACAACGTTTTAGTCGCCGCACCTATCAATTCATTTGCAACAAATGCTGCACCTTCTTGCTCTCCTTCATAAACCAGTTCTACCTTACCTGTGATTGCAGGTATAATACCGGTAAAGTCAGAAAAACGAATAGTAGTCTTATCGTCACCATTCATTAAAGAACGACGCTCAGCAGTACTCAGTAGATTTTCAAAAGCAGTAATACTCATACGAGCACTTACTCCACTTTTTTCATCTACATACTCACTATCTCTAGCGCTGAAGCTTATTTGCTCTAGTAAATCCTTAGCCAATTCAGGCACATAAACAGTCTCCGTAGTTCTTGAATCGTTCTTCGCTTCTTGTTGAGTAATTGTTTTCGCAATAGCGATATTCTCAGGATAATGAGTCAGAATTTGAGATCCTATTCTATCCTTAAGCGGTGTTACAATACTACCACGGTTGGTATAATCTTCAGGGTTTGCCGTAAAGACAAACTGCATGTCTAGTGCTAGTCGCAATTTAAAACCACGTATTTGTATATCACCTTCTTGCAAAATATTAAAAAGAGCTACCTGTATACGCGCCTGTAAATCTGGAAGTTCATTTATTACAAAAATGCATCGGTTTGCACGCGGTATCATACCATAATGTATCACGCGATCATCTGCATAGCTTAGTTTTAAATTGGCTGCCTTAATAGGGTCTATATCACCTATTAAATCGGCAACAGTAACATCTGGAGTGGCTAGTTTTTCATAAAAACGATCGTCTCTATGCAACCAGGATATAGGTGTTTTATCACCATGCTTTTCAATCAATTCTTTGGCCGTTCTAGAGAGCGGCTGTAATGGATCGTCATGAATCTCACTATCGGTCACATAAGGAATATATTCATCTAGCAAGCCAGTCATAAGTCTCGCAAGTCTGGTTTTTGCCTGACCTCTTAAACCTAATAAATTGATATTGTGACGTGATAAAATAGCACGTTCTAGTTCTGGAATTACAGTGTTTTCATAACCATGTATTCCTGTAAAAGAATTCACATCATTTTTAATGTTTTCAATAAGGTTATCCCTTAATTCTTCCTTAATTGACTTTGATTTCCAGCCGGCTTCCTTCAGCTGTCCTAACGTACTTATTTTATTGTAATCCATAATTTTTCCTTCGTAATCGTGTACAAATTACAACCCAAGCCCTACTCTAGCAATCATTAAAGAGATATTTAACGTTCCTGTTTAAAAACAAATAAGATTATAGTCGTTTAAATTCCACATAAAATGGTTGTAGATCTCGCTTTCGCGAAAGCGGAATTATTATTAAATAAAATAAATAAAGAGAAATATGAGGAGTAAATACAGCTATTTATTAAATTGAGCATTCAAAACAAAACGCAGTTATCAACGCTTTAAAAACTCATGATTTCTTAAAAACCATCACACAATTGCGTGAAGTGGGTCATCTTTTTTTGCACGAGAAGCCAGCCAAAATATCTACTTCTCAAAAAGAAGAAGTTAAGTTGTATCTTGAAAATGAATACTATAGAGAAGCACAAGAATATCCATTTAAAGCACCGGTATATGATAACGATGCAGCTCTTTGGGCTGCAAAAATAATTTATCATACCGCATTATTCATTATTTTCAGAAAGGACTCTGATAATTCTATTGAAAAATTATTCCCATACTTTGATAAGCAAATACAGCCTTCTCAAATTCTAAGTGCTGACTTATTACTGCGTTATCTACCTTTTCTATATCATACATTAGAGAATATAGATCCTAAAGATATTTTACTAGAACGTTTAAAATCCATTCTTAACAACTGGCATTATAGTGCAATAGATTTACATTTCTCACCAGGTCAATTGAATATAGAGCTCTATTATAGCAACTCATGTTTACAACAATTATTTTTTAATAGAATAGTCGTCCAAAAAAATCAAGCTTGGGGCTCGCACCCAGCAATCAATAAAAAATTAATCCAGCATTTAGGATTTTACAAAGACCAGCTTTGGAATTCTTTAAGTGCCATCACCATACCAAATGATGAGTCAGAATAACATACTACCACTTAAGGCATTACTAGATCATGTAAAATCAACTTTTATAGGAAAAGATGATGTTATCGACCTATTAGGTATAAGTCTTATTGCAAAAGAGAACACCTTTCTTTTTGGTCCACCAGGAACCGCAAAAAGTGCGATCGTAAAATCACTTTCTAAAGGAATTGAGAATGGTAAAAATTTTGAATATTTACTTACTCGATTTACAGAACCCAATGAGCTTTTTGGCCCATTTGACATCAAAAAATTACGTGAGGGAGAACTGGTGACTAATATTGAAGGAATGATGCCTGAGGCTTCATTAGTTTTTCTAGACGAAATCTTTAATGCCAACTCTGCTATTCTTAATAGTTTATTAATGGCACTTAATGAAAAGATGTTGAGACGTGGTAAACAAGTACTAGAGTTACCAGCTTTAATGTTTGTAGGAGCAAGTAATGTGTTACCAGAAGATGATGCTCTAGACGCACTTTTTGACCGTTTCTTAATCCGTATCAAGTGTGATTATGTACATCCAGACTTACTTAACCAAGTCTTACTTGCTGGCTGGAATCTTGAGCGTAATAAAACTGTAAAAACACCTACGATAACTCCAGAACAAATCATAGAATTACAACAAAAGGCAAAAAAAATAAGTCTGAGCGCTGTGTTAGAAACTTACATCGATCTGATTCGTAATTTGAGAAATACAGGAATTACCATTTCTGATCGTCGCGCGGTAAAAATTCAAAACCTCATCGCTGCAAGTGCCGTAATTTGCGATAGAGATGAAGCGATTATTTCAGATCTTTGGGTGCTTAAATACATATGGGATACTGAGGAACAAATTGAAATTCTAGAAGGAATTGTAAACAGTGCTATCGAGCAAGAAATTACCGAAAAATCACATCCACAAGCACTGTTTAATAAAGCGCCTAATCCAGAAGAGGTGATGAAGGAAGTTCAAATTCTCAAAGAAAAGTGGGATGCTACAGTTTTGAGTTACGACGAACAAAATGTTATAAAAGATAAACTGCGATACATTCAAAGCCGCGCCGACTGGATCCAAAACGAAGAACAAAAAACGTACATTAAAAAAGAAATAGACGCCTTATGGCAACAAATATTACAGAGCGTCTAGATTACGTTTTACATATAGACAAAGTTCATACAAAGCTGTTATTGAATATCTGGCATTTTGAAAATCTCAAAATAGCAATAGATGATAACGAAGTGTGGATTAAGGATTTTACACTTGACCAAATTAATAGTAAAGAAGTAAAATCCTTATCTCCTGCACGAATTTATTATTTAAAAGAAGCGCGCCTATTCCCTAAAGGTAAATTACTACCAGTGGCAAGAATGAAAATGATGCCCTCTTGGAAACCTATTCAAACTGTGCTACAATTAAAAACACCTGATCTTAATCATAACTATTTTGGTATTCCAGAAAAAGCATCTTTTGAAATCGTGAAATTTGAGGCAGAAAAAGATACCTGTGCGCAACTCATTCAAATCACTGATTTTAATTCACAAATTATTGAAACCGCTGCCAGTTATCGATTAGAAAAATTAACATACACCATCGTCGCTCCAGATCAATTGTTGATTATTGGAACACCTCTATTACCATTAAAAGGATATAGTTTTTGGAAAAATAAGTCCAGTTTCTATCCTACTGGCTATTATTTAAAATATCCTGCATTAGAAACTATCGTACAAAATGCGATAGATCAAGATCAAATACATTTTATTATTTGGCAAAAAAATAATTGTTATACCTTAATTGAAAAAGATCAATTTGTACCACTAACTATAAGCTCTTATCGCAAAAGCTTAAAATTGATTGATAATGAGTAGTTATTTTACACAATACAAGCATTATTTTTGGAATTGGGATATTGATGATAGTGAATCATCAGAAGCTATAGAAAATGCGGTGATCGAAATTCCTCAAGAAGGAACTTTAGTATATGAAGGAAGACTTAGAGAGATTTTAAACGCACTAGCCGAAAAAGGTTTACCACAATTAGGCTCTATTATTCTCATATTACTATCGGCTACTGTAGGCTTTGATGAAGAGGCTTTTGCTAGAATAAAACAATCTCTCTGGGGTCATTTAGATCAACATAAATTTGGGAATCAATATATCAAAAATGTTCATCAGATTATGGATTATGTTCATAATTTACCAACAGAATTGAGAATTGGGAATAATCTCATATACCTACTTGAGGTATTATTTGAAGAATCCCACAATAGAAAAGGGATTCAAAAGTCTAAACAAATTCTTAGAGGAGAAAATGCTATAAAAAACGCGGCGAGACACAATTATTATTTAGAGTTAACTACTAGATCTACTTACGAGAAAGACACCAGACCTATTGCATTGATGGTACGCAGGTTCAAATCCATGCAGGACTTAATCAACGCACTGACTAACGTTCCTATCATAAAAGAAGATCCAGAAGAAGAACTCTTATCTCAACTCGATCCAGTCTATAATACAGAAACATCTATTGTTGATCAATTAATAGAACATAAAGAAACAGTAGAGATAGGTTCATTGATCAAAAGAATCTGGTCTGGATTGCATATTCCCATGCATCAAAACGCAGCGAGCGAGCAACCTTTGGGTGGTGTTTCTGATATTACTAACAAAGGCGATATGAGTAGATTACTCATCTCAGAATTTGCTTATGATCAAGACACTTTTCTATCTCGTGTAGCAAATAAAGAAGCTTTATATATAGAAAGAGAAACCGCCAATGAAGAAAATGATAATAGGCGTGTTTTCTTAATCGATGCCTCTCTCAAGAATTGGGGAATTCCTAAAATATTATCTTTTGCAACAGCTCTTGCTATTGCAACACACCCTAAGTCTACTTTTGAATATGATGCCTATTTAGTAGGCGATAGTGTTCATTCTATTAACTTTGATGATATCTTAGAAATTATTTCTGGACAGCAAGTATTGAGCGCACAATTAGATCCAGCAATAGGATTACATGAATTTTATCAAGATTACATCACTCCTACTGACGAGGTTTTCTTACTCACAACAGAAGAAACCCTAGAAAGTAACGACTTACAATACGTTATTACTGATAATGTAGAGCAATTACATTATTTAATTACAACAAGCTCCAGCGGTCACATAGATTTCTATCGCTACCTTAACCGTAGTCGCAAGCATTTAAAACAAATTCATTTACCTTATGAAGAGCTTTGGAAACAACAAAAGCCTAAAAAGAAAGAGCTTGCTGTTAACTTTAAAAATACCATTGATGAAATCGTAGAAGATAATCTATTAACACCACTACTCAAATCAGAAGCCAAATACATTCTTTATCAAGATCAAGTATTCGTACTTCAAAGCGGTCATTTATACTCATTTACTTCTTCTGGAGCTAGCAAAGGCTTGCAGCTTATATACAATAATGTGGTAGCCTATAAAAACAGTGCTTATTGCATAAATTTTAATGCAAATAATGATCTTATTTTTCATGAGTATAACGCTTTCGCGAAAGCGTACTACATAACCAACTTAGAAACGGGAAAAAGTACTTCTAATCGCAAATATTCTAAAAACCTAGAAGGAAAATGTGGATTACTCTCAATAGAAAACAAAATAATTGTTTACTGTGATCGCAATTATTACCAAATATCAGAAAACGAGATCAAAAAAATTCACGTAACGATGAGTTCTAATTTGTTAAAACAAAGAACAGCAAAACAACAACTTATTGCTTCCTGTAGAAAAAGTTTAAACACAAAACTCACCAATTATTCTGTCCTTAAGAATATAGAAGAAATAAAAACGATTGATTTTTATGATGGATTAACACTTGTAATTGATAAATACCATCTAGATACATACTCTAATAAATTACTGTTCAATCAAAATGATTATAGTTATTTAGATCATAAAGAAAAGAAAAAACTCAGTCCTATAATAGATCTTTATCTTAAAAGAGGAAATCTAGAAAATATAAAAAATCTAAGAGAGATTTTAAAAATAAGCCTGAGTGAAGCAAAAACTTTTTTACGAAATGCACCTGTGGTAATTAAAGATGATATAGATCAACAAGTTGCCGATAAATTAAAAAAAGAATTAGAATCAAAAGGACTCACCTGCTATATAAAAACCAAAAAATTCCAAACCGAAAACGGCTCTTTAATCACCTTGAAAAATGGAAAACTCTATTTTCAGTCATCAGTAAGCTCTGGATTAAACTTTTCAATGACCTGTATTATCAAACAACCTATAGCATTTGCTAGTGATATGCATTTTACAGGAAATGAGTATTTCTTACCTGTAAAACATGAGTTGATAACAATAGAATACAGCAAGTTTAGAGAATTATACCTTATCCCATTTTTTAATTCCTAAGCCATGCATTTAAAAATCTTACCTACCAGAAATAATACCTACCCTAAACGTGGGCTACTCATAAAAGGAAACTCGCCACGACGCTGGTTAGAAGTGATTCAAAAATGCAATCTAAATCTAGATAATGTGAATGCCTTTCCTATCCCTAGCTCAAAAGCAAATGAGTTGTACGGTTGTTTTATTTATGGCAATTCTTTAAAATTTGATTCACATTTATCTAACGTAATATTTTTTCAGTACGTTCAAAATCAGATTTTCATACCAGAATACACGACCATACATCCGCAAATTTCAAAAAATGAAACAGATCGTATATTTGAAGTGCCTCATATATTCCATCCTGATTTTGGATGGGTAACTTTGAAAGAACCTCTGAATTGGCTAGACTGTTTAGATATCAAAAAACCTATAACGGTAAAAACTATTACACCTATGTTGGGAACAGTAATTCCTAAACATATATACAAAATAGCTGCGCTTGCAAAAGACGAAAAGGAAATAGAAAAGAAACTGGATCTACCTCTAGAAAAAATGTCAGATTCTAGTCTCAATACTATTGATAAATTACGTCTAGGTCTTTTCAAAACACTTTTTAAAAGTAAAGGTAAAGGTCCTGGACAGTTTGATGTAGAAGAACGAGGTTTCCTTAAACTTTTCAATCGTTTATCGGGCAACAAAAAAGGGAATTCTAAATGGAGTAAAAGTATGGACGCCTTAATGACTCGCAACTCCAGAGAAGCAGACAGGTTGCTTGCCATGTTTGCAAAAAATCCGCAAATGGCCATGCGATTTGCTATACCTCTTGATTTAATAGGTAGTTCTAGAGATTCTGGCAAAGGATTGTTTTCTCTTTTTAAAGGTTTCGACTCCAGATCTGACTCTGGTAATTCTAATGGCATGTCCATTTTTTCTATCATAACAAGAGGGGTTTTTATTTTTATGATTATTAGACTTGCTGTAAAAGCGAGTACAACAAGTACCTCTTCTGGTCAGGCGCTAGGTTATATTTTAGGGATTTTATTAATAGATATTATTCTTTATTTAGTTGTTTCTAACTTATTCAAATCTGGAGATGGTTCTGGTGGCACGGCGACCATTCACGATGATCGTATGGAAGCTTTGAGAAAGCAATATGAAAAGCTTATTGAAGAAGAAAAGAAAAAAGGTGATTATCGCAAAGCAGCTGCCATGCAAATCAAACTTCTAGGAAGCCACTGGCTTGCCGCAGAAACTTTAAATGAAGGAGAGTATTATGAAGAAGCCGCATACCTGCATCTCAAATACAATAAAAATAAGCAAAGTGCAGCACAGTGTTACGCAGACGGACGTTTCTATGACAAAGCGATTGCTCTCTATAAAGAACTTAAAGAAGATGAAAAAGTAGGCGATCTCTATAAAGAATCTGGAAGTTTAAATGAAGCTAATCTTTATTTTAAAATTGTCATTGATAAATATGTACAATCCCATAAATACTTGGATGCCTCTCAAGTTTATAAAGAAAAAATTGAGGACATTTCAAATACTCAAAAAACACTTTTAGAAGGATGGAGAAATCGCAAAGAATCAACTAAATGTATAGATCAATACTTTGAAAACATAAAAGACCATAAAAAGCTTGAGCAGGAGATTTTGTATTTCAACAAGTATGAAACTAATATTTCTAATATTAGAATATTCATAAAGTCATTAAAAAAGCAAAAACATAAATCTCCAGAGTTAGCCAATTTATCAAAAAAATTGATTTATGAAATCATTAGTAAGTATCACAAATCTGATCCCGGAATAGCTTTTGAACTAAGCAGCTTTGATGATGCTAATAAAAAAATACATCGCGACTCCAGTATATTTGTAAGAGAAGAGAAAAAGAAGAAAAGAAAGTAATTATAAATAAATCTCGCTTTCGCGAAAGCGAAACTGATATAATTATACAGATAGAAAAAAGAATATTTTGAATTTTGAGTTAGAATTTATCAACTTATATACTTCCAAAGTCCTTTTTTGTTTTGTAAAAAAGACATGACGCGTTTTACACCAGCATGTTCAGGTTTTTCTATTTTCACATCTTTGGCGAGTAATTTTTGCGCTGCTTCTCTTGCTATGGCGAGTATATGATTGTCCTTTACAATATCTGCAAGTCTTAAATCCATGACACCACTTTGCTGTGTTCCCATAAGATCTCCTGGGCCGCGTAATTTAAGATCTACCTCAGCAATCTTAAAACCATCGGTAGTAGCAACCATGGTGTCTAATCTTGTTTTTGAATTGGCACTTAATTTATGACCTGTCATTAAAATACAGTAGCTCTGGTCTCCACCACGACCTACTCTACCGCGCAATTGGTGCAATTGAGATAGTCCAAAACGCTCGGCACTTTCTATAATCATGACGCTGGCATTAGGCACATTTACACCTACTTCTATCACTGTGGTTGCGACCATGATCTGAGTCTCGCCATTTACAAAGCGATTCATTTCATAATCTTTGTCCTCTGGCTTCATACGGCCATGGACTATACTTACATTGTATTTAGGTAAAGGGAATTCTCTAACGATACTTTCATATCCATCTTGCAGGTCTTTATAATCTAGCTTTTCTGACTCTTCTATTAATGGATATACCATATAAATTTGTCGTCCTAGCGCTATCTCGTCACGTATAAATCCAAAAACGGCCAATCTATTTTTATCATAGCGATGTACGGTTTTAATCTCTTTACGACCTGGCGGCAACTCATCTATTACAGAGATGTCTAGATCTCCATATAGACTCATGGCAAGTGTTCTAGGTATAGGTGTTGCGGTCATCACGAGCACGTGCGGTGGCAATTCATTTTTCTTCCAGAGTTTTGCTCTTTGTGCAACGCCAAAACGGTGCTGCTCATCTACTATAGCAACGCCCAAGTTTTTAAACTTTACTTTATCCTCAATAAGTGCATGTGTACCTATTAAAATATCTAAAGTTCCACCTTCTAACTCTTCATGAATAGTACGACGTGCTTTAGTCTTTACAGATCCTGTAAGTAAGGAAACCGTAATTCCTGTACCTTCTAGCAATTCTGAAACGCCACTGTAATGCTGTTGTGCAAGAATCTCTGTAGGTGCCATAATACAAGCCTGGAAACCGTTATCTAATGCAAGTAAGGCTGTGAGAACGGCAACTATCGTTTTTCCAGAACCTACATCACCTTGAAGCAAACGATTCATATGCGCGCCAGTACCCATGTCGGCACGTATTTCTTTTACCACACGTTTTTGCGCACCAGTAAGTTCAAAGGGTAAATGATTTTTATAAAAGTCGGTAAACTTATCTCCTACATTATCAAAAACATAACCTCTTATCTTCGTTTTTCTAATTCTATTTTGCAGCAATAATTCCATTTGAATAAAGAAAAGCTCTTCAAACTTTAATCTATAAATAGAATGCTTTAACATCTCTGGTGTGGTAGGAAAATGAACATTAAGCATGGCTTCATTTTTACCTATCAACTTATAATGCTCACGCATATCGTCTGGCAATGTTTCTACAAAGGCACCATTGATCTCGCTAAATAACTTGCGCATACATTTAACAATGTAGGTGTTGGTTATCTTACGTTTGGCCAGCATTTCTGTACTGGGATAGACTGGTGTCATCGCACTTTGTTTGCGTGACTTGTGATCTACTAATAATTCTAGATCTGGATGTGCAATATTATATTGAGATCCATAACGAGCCACTTTACCGAAGGCTACATAGGGCTCATTTATCTTTAAACTATCTCTAAAATGTTTCTGACTGCGGAACCATACCAACTCCATGCGTCCCGTCTCGTCTGCAAACGTGGCAACTAGCCGCTCTGACTTACCGGACCCTGCGGTTTTTATATTGATAATTTTCCCTAGAATCTGCACTTGCGCACTGTCTGGAACAAGCTGATTGATCTTATAATATTTAGTTTTATCTATATATCGATTAGGAAAAAGGTTTGCCAGATCTCCATAAGTATGGATATGCAATTCACTACGCAACAGTTTTGCTCTTTCTGGGCCTATGCCAGTAAGGTAATCTATAGGTGTAGAAAGAAAGTTAAGTGGCAATGGAAAGTTGTTTCTAGTGTGTATTCAAAGATAAATGGACTTGATGAAATTGTCAAATTAATAATCATGTGAATATATGATATACCAAAATTTAAACTTTTAAAATAATGCTAGTCTGAGCGATAGTCGAAGACGGTTACTTATGGAAAGAGTTTTATCTTTCTCTTTTAGGTACATCATCTGAAGATGCAAATGCGCTTGATGAATCATTCTGACAATTAGATAATATTTTCAATCTATCAAAATCACCAGATGCTAATGCTCGTTTCTTTTTAGCTGACCATTTCTTAATTCTTGCTTCAAAATGACAAGCTAGAAATACATCGTTAAATTGTTCATGAAATAACAACTCTACTGGTCGTCTTTTGAAAGTAAATAATCGTGGATTCAATCCTTTTTGATGTTCGTTAAATCTTCTTTGGATATTGTTCGTCATGCCTGAGTAGAGCAATCTGTCATTACATTCTAATAGGTATACGTAAAACTGATAATTCATACCAAATAATATTAATAAAGATCGTGCGAGAGAAAAAGGTTTCGACTATCGCTCAACCAAGCATTTAAAATGAAGTTATTATTTTCTGACACATTCAGACTGCATTCTTGAAGGTTTAATGTTGCTTGTATTTTATATCTTAAAGCTGCATCATAGACATTTAACAAGATTTCAGTAATCTGATATTCTATTTTTTGAAGACACATTAAAAAAACCTTAAATGAAGTTAATTCATTTTAGTTTTCGAATCAAAAAAAACCGAAACTCAACATTGTTAAGTTTCGGTTTTCAAGTATTTATTTAATAGTCTGTATTATCCACGACGTCTTTCTAGCAGAATCATCATCATAAGACCTAACATTACTCTTTCTTTATCATCTTCGTCTATATCTGCCACTTTTTCAAGTTCAAATTCTTTACCGAAGAAAGAAGGCATTTTCTTTAATTTAACTACTATCTGACCTGCTTTGTTAGTCACATTATAAGTAGGGTTAAATAAATAACCTGTAAAAGCACCTAGTACAGGTATCTCTCCTATCATGGAGTCTGCAACACGTACCCATGCGTTTGCTTCTTGCACTTTATACTGCGGCTGGTTATTTTGATCTACAATATCATACTCTGCCTTCCACATAGAGCGCCATCCTTTACGAGCAATTTTACCTATTTCATTACCGCTAGCGTCTGTCATAGAATATGCTGCACTAAAGTCTAGCCATTTATTTGCCGCGATGGTAAATAAAACTTGCGATTTACTCTCGTCACTGTAAACTGAAATGGCTTCTTTGAGCTTAAACATTTTTTGCTTTACGTAAGCAATAGTTTGTCCTGACGCATTTTTTGCTGTAAAATCATTACTTAGCGTAGTGATCTTAAATGAGAATTTAATAGGGTATTGTAAGTTGTTCATTCTGGTTTAATTAGTGGTTAAATGTAATGTTATAATTCCGCTTTCGCGAAAGCGGAACCAAAGATTAACATCTATATATTTATTTCTATCCTACTACATCTAATTTAGCAAATCTCAGAAGTAATTTCTTAAGACCACCGACATTAAAGTTGATTTCGGCTTTTTTCTCACCACCAGCGCCTTCTAGATTAACTACTGTACCACGACCAAAGCGCGCATGTTCTACTATCATACCTGGTTGTAAATCGCCTTCAAAACCAGAAGGAGCACTAGAATTACTAGTTGTACGACTTACCGGTCGCATTTTTCTTAGTTTTCTAATTTGCTCTTCATTAGGCTGGTTTACACTGGGTGGTGTTCCATTCTTAGGTTTAGACTGTCGCAGTTTTGACTTATCTGGCTCATCCCACAGGTCATTATTCATCAGTGGTTTATATCGATAATTATCTATAGGAGTCGTGTATTCTATATAATCTTGATTAATTTCTGTAATAAAACGACTAGGCTCTGCATCTACTAGTTTACCCCAGCGATAGCGGCTCAAAGTGTAGGTTAAATAAGCTTGATGCTCTGCTCTGGTTAATGCCACGTAAAATAATCTTCTCTCTTCTTCTAGGTCCTCGCGAGTATTCATACTCATACCACTAGGGAAAAGATCTTCTTCCATACCTACTATATATAAGTAAGGAAACTCCAGCCCTTTAGACAGGTGAATGGTCATTAAAGAAACGCGGTCATCGTCTCCTGTATCTTTATCGAGATCTGTTGCTAGTGCAACATCTTCTAGAAATTCTGACAGGGCACCTCTCGCGTCTGCTACTTCTTTTTGTCCTTCTACAAAGTCTCGCATACCGTTAAGAAGCTCTTCCATATTTTCTATACGGGAGATTCCTTCTTGTGTACCGTCTTTCTTGAGCTCAGTTAACAAAGCGGTTTTCTTTAAGACATATTCTGTCAGTTCAAAAACGTTTTGAGTTAGATCTAGCGCTTGAAAACTCTTAATCATGGTAACAAAATTCTTCAACTTTGTTTTTGTAGAACTGTTTATTCCAGCATCTACTCGATCTATATTTTCCATGACCTCAAAAATGGTACGGTCATAATGTTTTGTAGCAGCTATTAAACGGTCCATGGTCGTAGCACCTATACCTCGAGCAGGGTAATTGATAACTCGTTTTATAGCCTCTTCGTCTTTTGGGTTTACCACCAGACGTAGATATGCAAGTACATCTTTCACCTCTTTGCGCTGGTAAAAGCTAAGACCTCCATAAATACGATATGGAATATCACGTTTACGCAACGCGTCTTCCATCGCACGAGACTGTGCGTTTGTTCTATAGAGAATGGCAAATTTTCCATTATCTAACTGGTGTTGCATTTTGTTTTCAAAAATAGAACCGGCTACATAACGACCTTCTTCGGCATCACTCATGAGTCGGTGGACTATAATTTTAGGCCCATCATTATTTGCTGTCCATACTACTTTATCAAGTTTAGTCTTATTGTGCTCGATGATTGAGTTTGCCGCTTCTACAATATTTTTTGTAGAACGGTAATTTTGTTCTAGACGGTATGCTTTTACATTATCATAATCCTTCTGAAAGTTCAAGATGTTATTAATATTTGCACCACGGAAAGCATAAATGGATTGCGCATCGTCACCTACCACGCATATATTTTGGAATTTATCTGACAGTGCTTTTACTATCAAATACTGTGAGTGATTCGTATCCTGGTACTCATCTACCAGTATGTATTGAAAACGATTTTGATATTTTGCTAGAACTTCTGGAAAGCGGTTTATTAATTCATTAGTCTTTAATAATAAATCATCAAAATCCATCGCTCCAGCCTTGAAACAGCGTTCTACATACTCTTTATAAATCTCACCAAAACGTGGACGTCGTGCCATCGCGTCTGCCTCTTGTAAATCGGCATCATTGTAATAGGCGCGTACGGTAATCAGACCGTTTTTAAGAGAAGAGATGCGCGACTGTATTTGCTTGTATTTATAGACATCTTTATCCAGTCCCATTTCTTTTATAATGGCACTGGTAAGACGTTGTGAATCTTGAGAATCGTAAATAGTAAAGTTAGATGGATAGCCTAGTTTATCTGCCTCCATACGCAATAGCTTTGCAAAGACAGAGTGAAAAGTTCCCATCCACAAATTTTTAGCTTGTCCGGCACCCACGATATCACCGATACGTTTTTTCATCTCTTTGGCCGCCTTATTAGTAAACGTAAGAGATAAAATATTAAACGGATCTACACCTTGTTGCATCAAATAAGCAATACGTATGGTAAGCACACGAGTCTTCCCAGAACCTGCACCAGCAATGATGATCATAGGACCTTCTTTTTGTAAAACTGGTTCTCTTTGGGCGTCGTTAAGCTGGGAAATATAATCTTGCACAGGTCTTCATTTTATAGAGTATAAAGATAAGGCTTGTGCTGTTCTCGCTTCTGCGAAAGCGGAATAAAAATCCAGCGTTTTTTCAACATTAAGAGATGGAATAGTATAATTTCATTGCAGTTATCACAGATCTTATATAACAACTATTGTATTTTTAGCTCTTAATTATTTTTCATGGAACAAATTTGGGATTTTATTGCAAACATAGCTTGGTACTGGTACCTCATCGCTTTTATAATTATCGTTGCACTTTATGATATTTTCAATAAGAAACATATCATCCTCAGGAATTTCCCTGTAGTCGGACATATTAGATACTGGCTAGAAAGTATAGGTCCAGAATTGCGTCAATACATTGTGGCAAATAATCGTGAAGAACTTCCTTTCAATAGAATTGAGCGTGGCTGGATATATGCCAGTGCAAAGAATGAAAATAACTATGAAGGTTTTGGTACCGATCGTGACATCTACTCGCACCAGTATATTTTTATTAATAATGCGATGATGCCTTTTAAACTTGATGAAAATCATGTTACTGCTAAAGACCCAGGATTCCTTCCTTGTGCAAAGGTTATGGGAGCTGCAAAAAATAGAAAAAGACCTTTTAGACCTAGAAGTGTGATTAATGTGAGCGCGATGAGTTATGGTAGTTTAAGTGCCAAGGCTATTGAGGCTTTAAACACAGGCTGTAAGGAAGTACATGCTTACCACAATACTGGTGAAGGTGGACTATCTCCTTATCACAAAACTGGTGCAGACGTTGTTTTTCATTTTGGTACTGGATACTTTGGAGTACGTGGTGACGACGGAAAATTTTCCATGGAAAAATTAAAACAACTGGTTAAAGATCATCCACAAGTAAGAGCTATAGAGGTGAAACTATCTCAAGGTGCAAAACCTGGAAAAGGTGGTGTACTACCAGGTTCTAAAATTACTAAAGAGATAAGTGAAATACGTAATGTCCCTATGGGGAAAGACGTTCTCTCTCCTCCTACTCACAGTGCTTTTGAAGGAATACAAGGTCTTGTAGATTTTGTTGAAAAAATAGCTCAGGAAACTGGATTACCTACTGGTATAAAAGCTGCGATAGGTAAACTAGAACAATGGGAAGAACTGGCAGATATTATGAAAGCTACAGGAAAAGGTCCAGACTTTATCACTGTAGATGGTGGTGAAGGTGGTACTGGTGCTGCTCCACCTAGTTTTGCAGATCATGTATCGCTTCCATGGGTATATGGTTTTAAAGATCTTTATCAGGTTTTCCAGAATAGACAAATGACTGAAGATTTAGTCTTTATCGCATCTGGTAAACTAGGTTTTCCTGCTAAGGCTGCGATGGCATTTTCTATGGGAGCAGATGTTATTAATGTAGCTCGTGAAGCTATGATATCTATAGGTTGCATACAGGCACAAGCATGCCACAACAACACCTGTCCTACTGGTATTGCTACTCAAAATAAATGGTTGCAACGTGGTATCGTTGTTCCAGAAAAAGCTGGTAGACTGGCTAGCTATTTTAAGAAATTCAATAAAGAAGTGCTAGAGATTACTCACGCAGCTGGTTATGAGCACCCATGTCAGTTTGATATGAGAGATGTAGATGTGAATATAGGAGATAGTAACATGACACAAACTCTAGAACATACTTATAAATATCAAAAAACGGTCGTCCCATTTAATGGTATGCAAGAATTAAAAGACTGCATTCACCTAGGTGGTAAATAAAATAAGCTGCTCAATCAAAAGAGCAGCTTACTGTAAAAACTAACCAAATAACCTTATAATCTCGACACTTAAAAAAAACTCTGTACTGCAATTTGCTTACTCGATGTCTTTTTAAGGAAGTATTATTTTATAAACATAAAGTATATAAATATGTCGATAAAGAGGTAACAGATAAAACCACGGCTTCATACTATAAAACACTTATATCGCTAGATGAATAGAAATAGCCCTATAAAATTACATGTTAAATAAAATATCCTATTATTTTTGAACGTTCCAAAACTTTAAAACCCAAATATGCAAGAAGCGATTTTACCTTTACTCCAAACCTTATTACCTGCTTTTATTATTGCAGTAATTTCTTATTATTTCTTTTCGTCATTTATGAAGAATGAAGAAAAAAGAAGACGTTTTATCACAGTAAGAGAGTCTCAAGCAAAAACACTTCCTACTCGCATGGCTGCCTATGAGAGATTAGTTCTTTTTCTTGAACGTATTAAACCTGCTAGTCTAGTCGTTAGAACTAAGCCTGGTAACTTATCAAAATCTGAGTATGAACAAGGACTTATTGCAGCTATAGAACATGAGTTTGAACACAACATAGCGCAACAAGTTTACGTGAGTGAAGAATGCTGGAATATCATACGTGCCGCAAAAAACACTACCATACAAAAACTACGTCAAGTATCTATGACTGATAAAGTCACCACTGCAGACGGACTACGTCAGGCTATTCTTAATGACCTTATGGATAAACGTGCACCTAGCGCCACTGCGATAAGCTTCTTAAAAACTGAAGTAAATGATTTGTTTTAAATAAAAAACATAGCTTATATAAAAAATCCAGATCTGTAATAGATCTGGATTTTTTATATGATTAAACTTTATAAGAGTTATAAATCACTACTTATGAAATCATTAGACTATTTTATATCTATAATCTTCTTTAAACGTTTTTGATTTTCTGTATTAAAATGATCAAAAGACTGGTCTATAAGAAATTTACCATTCTCTCTTTTATATTGCGCTTTTAAGATATCACGCGCATTTTCATAAAATCGCCATACATGATGTAAACTAGCTTGCATGAGATCAATGTAATTTTGCTGACTCATCGCATCTAGATTTATTAAATAATCAAATGCTGCCGTTCTAGTCTCTGTACCATAAACAGGTCCTGTATAAGACTGTAATCTAGTTAATAAAGGCAATAACTCTTCATTGCTGTAACCACTAGAGTTGAGCGCAAGAACTATCCATGCCATGTCTAGACTAGAATTCATGTCGTTCCATTGCTGTTTTGTTTCTTCTAAAAAGGTTCTTTTATCACTCACATCATTCCATAAAAGAAATAATGCCGACTCTCTAGTCACGTAAGAATTATCGTTGAGCATGCTTTTTATCAATTCTCTATTCTCTACATTTATACTAGGCGTACTTAAAACTATTAATTGATTCACCTCTACATTATCAAGTGTGGCAGCCGCTCTTAATAACTCGTATTTCTTATTCGTATTATGAATACTTAATTGTGCCACCATTTCTTTAACCAGTTCTAACTCTACCGGTTTTTCTAGCGTTTCTTTATAAGAATAATAAGACTCGTCAAAGCTAGATATACGTCTTGCCGCCAGCTGTAAAAAGTCCTCCATAATAGGTTCTTTTCTCAAGATTTGTAAAGCATCGGCAGTAGGAAATGTAGTAGATGTTAACCATGTTGCTTTAAACTCGTCTAGATTTTGATTGCTTACTTCTTCTACTATATCTAGAAAATCATTTGTCGTGACATTACTGTATTTATTCTTTATAAGGTATTGTGTTACGCTTTCGCGAAAGCTGAACTCTCCAACCTTATCCTTTAACGCATGTAAAGCCCATGCCCCATGTTGATAGAATGTAAGCGAGTTTGCTTTGGGATCTAACAAAGCAGTACTTTTTCCTCTAGCAGTCTGCTCGTTCAAAGCCTCGGCATACTCATATAATTGATGTTGAAAATAAGAATTACCGTATAAATCCTTTTCGGCTAGCAATGCATAATAACTAGCAAACCCTTCATGCAACCAGTGGTGCTTTGCATCTGTCTCGGTAACTAAATCACCAAACCATTGATGTGCTAACTCGTGCGCATTTACGTTTACATAACTACGGTCATTTGCTCCTAGCGCATCGGTAAAAAACACATCGCTAAAAACGGTTAAACCTGTATTTTCCATCCCAGAATATAAAAAGTCTTTTACAGGAATTTGCTTATAATCTTGCCATGGAAATGCTACTCCTATCTCTCCTTCTAAGAAATCAAAAATCTCTTTAGAATGTTGATAGGTAGTCGCTACTTTATCTCCTTGATTTTTATAATAGTAATATTCAAGAGGTGTCCCAGAAGAACTATTCTCTTTTTTCACCTCATAATCTCCTACAACCACGGCCAGCAAATAACTAGACATAGGTTTTTGCATGGTGTATTTCCATGTTTTCACATCTGCACCATTTGTCACGTTTTTAAGAACACCATTTGCTACAGCAAGCTTAGAAGAAGGAGCGGTAATAGACGTATTCCAGATGATCTTATCATTCATATCATCAATACTAGGCAACCAGTTGCTGGTGTATTTACCTTGTCCTTGCGTCCATACTTGATCCCACAAACGATCATCGTCTATATCTATATGGTACATAGCCTTTGATGGGTAACTGGTAAAAGAGATTTTAAGGTCGTGCTCCTCTCCTGCCTTAAACGGAGCTTGTACGACAAGTTTCTTCCCATCATAAATCATTTTCACTTCCTTATTATCTAATAAGGCACTGTAAGAAACTAGGTTTTTTGCATCTAGAAAAATAGATGGCGCATCATTTAAGATTTCAAGATTATAATCTATAGTACCTGTTATCTCATTAGAATTTGCATCTAGGTTTATAGAAACATCAGCCTGTTTAAAATCTACCGTTGTTAACTGGCTAGGCGTGTTTTGTGATTGAGAAAAATAAGCTCCAAAAAGAGCAACTAGTGTGATCCATTTCATAAGGGCGAAAAATACAAAAGATGTACCGCAATTAACTCCTAACGAGTCATGCTTAACTTTTATTAACGATAAAACTATCGCTACCGCATAAAATTTTAAGAAACTGATCTTACTCTACGAGTATAAATCTCTATTTTCGTAACTTAAATTAAGCACCATTGTACGAGAACAGTTTCCCTCATAAAAGATTTGGATTAACCCTAGAATTTCTAGAAAAACACATCCCTAAAACAGATACCATTCTAGATTTAGGTGTTGAAAATCCGTTTTCTGTGATTATGAAAAATGCTGGTTATAAAGTACAAAACACTACTGGACTAGACCTAGATGACGACGTTAGTGAAATTGAGAATTTTAATGGAGATGTCGTTACTGCGTTTGAAATATTTGAACATCTAGTTTCTCCTTATACCTCGCTCAAGGCTATTCCATGTAACAGATGTGTAATCAGTATTCCCTTAAGGTTATGGTTTTCTACAGCTTACCGTAATAAAAATGATATTAGAGACCAACATTACCATGAATTTGAACCTTGGCAATTAGATTACGTTCTAGAAAAAGCGGGCTGGAAAATTGTCGATAGTGTCAAATTTACCAATCCAGTAAAAAAGTTAGGGATACGTCCTATTCTTAGAAAATTTACGAATCGTTATTATCTAGTATATTGCGAGAAAATCTAGCGTTTGAGAGTAAAATGTCCATTTAACCGGATCGATAAATCACTTTCTATATATTCAATTAAATACCAGTAGTCTGATGAAGGCATTGGATTGTTGTTATAGTTTCCATCCCAACCAGATCTGATATCCATGGTCTTCAACAATTTCCCATACCTATCAAAAATATAAATTACTCCAGTACAGCTTCCTTGATTCTCGAAATCTAGTTTCCATGTATCGTGATAACTATCTGAATTCGGAGTAAAGTAGCTAGGGATTTCAAAACAAGCTAGAGTAGAATTACAATTCAATACTACTGTTCTACTTTCTACACAATTTAGGTAACTAACTAGTAACTCATATTCACCAGTGCTCAAACCAGATAATAGTATCTCACCTGTCGCTGACGCTGTAAATATCAATGGACCAGTGACTGTTCCTCCTTGATCATAGCTTACTTCGTAAGCGGTATTAGCAGTTAAACTAGATATAAGAATCTCTCCGTCTGCAACTCCACAAGAACTTGGATCTGTAAAAGCATAAGCAACTGTAAAAGTAGGGTCTGTTAAGGTAATGACCGCTGGCATATCTACACAACCACCTTCAGATACAGTAAGCTGGTAATTTCCAACATCCAAACCTGACAATAGTATCTCACCAGTTGCTGACGCTGTAAATATCAATGGACCAGTGACTGCTCCTCCTTGATCATAGCTTACTTCGTAAGCGGTATTAGCAGTTAAACTAGATATAAGAATCTCTCCGTCTGCAACTCCACAAGAACTTGGATCTGTAAAAGCATAAGCAACTGTAAAAGTAGGGTCTTTCGTAAGCGGTATTAGCAGTTAAACTAGATATAAGAATCTCTCCGTCTGCAACTCCACAAGAACTTGGATCTGTAAAAGCATAAGCAACTGTAAAAGTAGGGTCTGTTAAGGTAATGACCGCTGGCGTATCTACACAACCACCTTCAGATACAGTAAGCTGGTAATTTCCAGCATCCAAACCTGACAATAGTATCTCACCAGTTGCTGACGTTGTTAATGTTAACGGACCAGTGATTGTTCCTCCTTGATCGTAGCTTACCTCATAAGCGGTATTAGCAGTTAAACTAGATATAAGAATCTCTCCATCTGCTACTCCACAAGAACTTGGATCTGTAAAAGCATAAGCAACTGTAAAAGTAGGGGCTGTTAAGGTGATGACCGCTGGCGTATCTATACAACCACCTTCAGATACAGTAAGCTGGTAATTTCCAGCATCCAAACCTGACAATAGTATCTCACCTGTCGTTGACGTTGTTAATGTTAACGGACCAGTGATTGTTCCTCCTTGATCGTAGCTTACCTCATAAGCGGTATTAGCAGTTAAACTAGATATAAGAATCTCTCCATCTGCTACTCCACAAGAACTTGGATCTGTAGAAGCCGTATTCAAAGCGATATCACAACCTAAATTGATGATATAAACCGCTCCTGTCAAATTCCCTCCCGTATCGTCTTTAAAAGCGCTGGACATTAATTTCAAAGAAGAATTCTGGTAATTTATAAATGAGTTAGAAAAGCCAAATGAATCATCATTAGATAGATCGTTTGGAAATGAATTGGAATTATTATGATATTTCTTATAATCTGAAACGTAACCAGCGGTATCTAAGGAGAGGATATAGAAAGCACCAGTAGCTATATTATTAAAATCAGTTTTGCTACTTGCACCTATCATTACTTCAACAGTGTTATTAGCGTCAACATCTCCTATTAAGTCAATAGACCTTCCAAAAAAGGAAGAGGTATTCAAATTCTCATTAAATCCTGATACATTTTGAGCAATTTTAGTATAGCTTCCTACGGTACCATTAGAATTTAAAAAAGCTATATATACAGTACCTTTATTAGCTCCAGATGTATTATCCCTATAAGCACCTATCGCAAGATCTATATTACCATCTCCATTAAGGTCACCTATATTTGCCACAGCCCCACCAAAAGCATCTCCATCTGATAAAATATTTGGAAAACCACCTAGACCATTTGATATCCTATAATGACTCACTACATCAAATAAAGCATTTAAAGATAATATGTATACAGATCCTACTTCCACACCAGACACCTGATCTCTTCTTGCCCCTACGGCAAGCTCTATCAAACCATCTCCATTTATATCACCCAAAAACTCTATATCGCTACTAAAAACATTCCATGTTGTTAGATTGCCAGTAAACCCACCGCTTGTCTCACTAATTTTCTTTCTAGAAAAAACAGTCCCATCTGAATTTAATGAAAGTATATAAAACGCTCCATGCCTGAAACCTGTCTCACTATTATATTCAGAACCTACTGCCAATTCTATTTTTCCATCATTATTTAAATCTCCTAAGAAGGAAAGCGAGGAACCAAAAATATCACTCGCGCTTAGAGACTGATTAAACGTACCTGAGGACTCACTTATCTTTTGAATGGATATCACATCATCGTTAGCATCTAAAAAATGAATATAAACGGCACCTTTATTCGTACCTCCATCATCATCAAAGATGGCACCAACAGCAATATCGTCAATTCCATCACCGTTAAGGTCTCCTATTGACTCCACGGCATATCCAAAATAATCTGAGGACTGTAATGCGGATTGTAATACAGGGGTGGTTTTAGATATTTTCTTAACATTAGATACTTGAAATTGCTGTGCGCTCATTTCAAATGACATAAAAAGTAATATTATAATGTAGTTAATGCTACTTTTGTTTTTAAATAATTTAATCAATTTGAAAATTTTAATAATTGTTCCTGTGTTAAATGAGTACTTGCATTTAAGTAATTTTATTAATTCAATTAATCATCAAACTTATACGTCATTTGAATTAATAGCCGTGGATGATGGATCAATTGATAACTCACAAAAAGCACTAAAAGAGTGGTCCTCAAAAAGAAATATTCATTGTATTCTAGAAAAGGAGCCATCTATTTCCACGCCAGGAGCTAAAGTTATTAAAACTTTTTATAGAGGTCTAATTTCGTATCACAAAAAATTTGATATTATCTGTAAATTTGACGCAGACCTTATCCTTCCCTGTAATTATTTAGAACGCATAGTCACTGAATTTAAAAGCAAAAAAGAAATAGGAATGGTTTCTGGTCATTTATACATCAAGAAAAAAGACACTTGGATTTTTGAAAATATAAGTGATAAAAAGTCCAGTCGAGGCCCTATAAAAGCTTACAGAACAGAATGCTTTAAACAAATAGGTGGATTAAAAGCAAGTATAGGATGGGACACGATAGATGAGATGCTGGCCCGTTTTCACGGTTGGGAAGTTGTTACCATTCCAGAACTGCATGTAAAGCACCTAAAACCTACAGGAGCCGCTTATAATTCTAGGTCAAAATACCTACAAGGAGAGGCTTTTTATAAAATGCGATATGGGAGGATACTTACCTTTATTACCGCTGCAAAAATGGCGTGGAATAAAAAGCAATTCCAACTTATCGCCGATTATTTAAAAGGCTACCATCTGGCACAAAAAAAGAACCTTGCTCCACTGGTAACAGAAGAGCAAGGTCGTTTTATAAGAAATTACCGCTGGAACGGTATAAAATCTAAATTAGGTTTCTAGAAATTAAAAGCTAGACCTACACTTACATTAAACTGATTATACAATTCTTCTTGTACTGTTAGATCTCCAGATTTATATTGTGCTAGTGGAAAAGCAGCCTCTGTATAAACACCAAAACCGTCTGTAAAGAAATATCTAGCACCTACGTGACCACCAAAGTTTTTTGTACTGAAAGCAAGACCTGGATAAAAATCAAACATAGGATCTATGTTGATAACGTTACCTATGTTTGCGTTAAAACGTAATTTTATAGTCGCTCTTTCATCAAAGTCTGCATCTATATCATCATCTAGACCTAGTGCATAGTTGACACCTAGACCCATAGAAAAATTCTCTGCAAGACCATAATCATAAGTCCCTTGAATACCAGTAGCACCTGACTGAAAGTCCGCACCTATTTGTACTTTTTGATCTCCTTTACCTGCAAATATTTGAGCATTTACAGTTACACCAGCTATAAGAGCTGCGATAAGTAATATTTTTTTCATGTTGTTAAGTTTTAATTTTGCGGTTGCAAATATAAGATTATCAAGTTAAAAGAAACTTATTGTTTTAACACATCGCTTATAGGGTTACCAGTAGCTCCATTAGGAAATCCTATTTTTAAAAGACTCGATATAGTAGGTGCGATATCTATAATTTCTGTACGCATACTACTAGAACCCTTATTGATTCCATTACCATAAAATAATAATGGTACGTGTGTATCATAACTTTGAGAACTACCGTGTGTAGAACCAGTTTTAGAGTAAGAAATAACAGCAGGTTCTAGAACATAAATCACATCACCACTACGCTTGTGATGAAAACCATTTTGAATCAACTTTCCTGTGCCATCTTGCATAGTACCAGATACTAACGCATTTCTAGTAAATACCTTATCAATGTGTTTATAATCTACTATAGTCATTGCTATAAAGTTCTCTAGATCGATAGGATTGATATTATTTTTAATCAGGTTTGCTTTATCAAAGAATATCTGGTCGTTAGAAATGTTAGAAATCAAATCGTTTACACCATACTTAGATTGTATCGCTGTATTGAGATTATCTTTAAAGTCAGATCTATTAAAGTAACCTGCGTTTATTCTTCTAGTTTGAAGATAGGCAGGGTTGTTAATCGCACCATGATCTGCAGTAAGGAAAATGGTATAATTACCTTTACCTACTTCTTGATCTAGAGCTATAAAAAGACGCTTTAAATCTTTATCCAGTCTTAAATAAGTATCTTCTACCTCTACAGAATTAACTCCATATTGATGTCCTATATAATCGGTACTAGAAAAACTAACCGCTAGAAAATCAGTAACCTCATCCTTACCCATATTTTCTGCTTTTATAGCTTCTATGGCAAAATCTGCTACTATGCTATTACCATAAGGAGTTGCTTTTATAAGGCTGTAATTATCATTTTTCTCTCTCAGGCTATTTAAGTCATAAGGAAATACAGCGTTAGTCTTACCTCTAGGTGCTTTTTCAAATTTGTTAAGATCAGTACCGCTAGCCGTATAAGTTTCTATTGGGTAAAGCGTGTTCCATGTTTTAAGATAATCGTCTGCTTTTCTAGAGGCATTAAAATCTGCCGCCCATTTAGGCAGTTGTTCTAGATAAAATGTACTAGAAATAAAACTTCCTTTATCACCACCTTCAAACCAGTAAGCAGCATCTGCCGCGTGTCCTGCTGGTAAAATAGCACCTCTATCTTTTATAGAAATCCCTATCACCTTTGCTTTACCTTGAGTGTGCAATTCTAGTTGATCTGTCACTGTAGTCGTTAACATTCTGCGTGGTGACATTTTACCGTCGTCACTTAAAGAACCTACACCACTCACCTGGTCGTCACTTGCGTTATAAATCACTTTACCTTCAAATTTATCGTACCAGTTATTTCCTATAATTCCATGATTCATAGGTGAAGTACCTGTATAAATAGACGCATGTCCAGGCGCTGTATACGTAGGTACATAATTGTAATGATTGTTAGTAAGATTAAAACCATCATTCATCAATCTCTTAAATCCACCGTCAGAATAACGGTTATAAAATCTAGATAAATAATCATACCTCATTTGATCGACAACGATACCTACTACCAGTTTAGGTGCATTTTGAGAAGCATCCATTTCTGTTATAGAAGATGTAGAAGGTTGTTGGTCTCGCTTTCGCGAAAGCGTGCTACAAGAAGTCAAAAAGACAAAAAGAAGTATCAGAGAAAGTAAATTCTTCATGGAAAAATATTTTTCACAAAAGTAAACTATGAAAAAATGAACAAGTTTAATAAAGCATTAAATTATGTAGGATTATTTTTATCTATTTTTACCACGATGAGATTTTTAAGACACATAGGACGTTATATGATCATGTTGTACGGCGTTTTTAAACGACCGACTAAAGCAATAGTTCTTAAGGAGTTGATCCTTAAAGAAATAGACGACCTTATTATAGGTTCTCTAGGTATAACAGCATTTATATCTTTGTTTATGGGTGCCGTTGTAGCGCTACAGACGGCGCTTAATCTAGATAATCCATTGATTCCTAAATCATTGATAGGTTTTGCTACCAAGCAGTCTATAATTCTAGAATTTGCCCCTACATTTATATCGGTTATTATGGCTGGTAAAGTAGGTTCTTATGTTACCTCTAGTATAGGTTCTATGCGTGTTACTGAGCAAATAGATGCTCTAGAAGTAATGGGTATCAATCCTTTAAATTATTTGATTTTCCCTAAAATTATCGCCCTACTTTTCTACCCATTCTTGATTGCTATTATCATGTTCGTAGGAATAGCTGGTGGTTATCTAGCGGCTGTTTATGGTGGCCTTTCTAGTTCTGAAGATTTTATAGTAGGATTACAAGATAGTTTTATCCCTTGGCATGTTGCTTATGCTTTTATAAAAACAATGGTCTTTGGATTAATGCTTGCGACTATACCTAGTTACCATGGTTATTATATGGAAGGTGGAGCGCTAGAAGTAGGTAAAGCGAGTACGACCAGCTTTGTCTGGACTTGTGTCGCTATCATTATAGCAAATTATATTCTAACTCAATTACTTTTAAGCTAATGATACAGGTAAACGATTTGCGCAAGAGTTTTGGCGATGAAGAAATTCTAAAAGGAATTACTGCAACATTTGAAAAAGGAAAAACCAACATGATTATAGGTGCCAGTGGATCTGGTAAATCTGTTTTTCTTAAAAACATGTTGGGTCTTTTTGTTCCTGATAGTGGTGAGATTATTTATGACGGAGAGCCTCTTAATGAAATGGAAATAGATCGCAAGAGTAACTTGCGTAAAGAAATGGGAATGCTTTTCCAGCACAGTGCTTTATTCGACTCCTTAACTGTAGAAGAGAACGTTATGTTCCCTTTACGTATGTTTACAAAAATGCGTTTAAAAGAACGACAAGAAAACGCAAACGAGATATTAGAACGTGTAAATCTAGTAGGTCTTAATAAAAAAATGCCTAGTGAGATATCTGGTGGACAGCAAAAACGTGTGGCATTAGCAAGAGCGGTAGTAAACAATCCAAGATTTTTATTTTGTGATGAGCCCAATTCTGGACTCGACCCTAAAACGGCAACGGTAATCGATAACTTAATTCAAGAAATCACACACGAGCGCGATATCACGACAGTAATCATATCGCACGATATGAATTCTGTAATGGAAATAGGTGAAACCATAGTCTTCTTAAAAGATGGTAAACTGGCCTGGAAAGGCACCAACCAAGAGATCTTTAAAACCGATAATGAAACCGTAACCGACTTTGTATATAGTTCTAACCTGTTTAAGAAGGTTCGTATTGCGCAGAATAAGGGGTTGTAAGGAGGATTTACTATAATGACTCAATCACAAATTTTTATTCATTCTTATAATTATTTTTCATGAAGAAAGGACAAAAACTTTGGACTCGATAAGAATTGATTTTAGCGATCAATTTGTATTGTAAAATCCCTTTTGGAAAAATCCATAATTCTAATCCTAGAGTCATCCATCTAGCTAATCTAATAGGAAGAACACCTAGCTCTATCGCTTTTAAACTAGTTAATTTTGCAAGTCTAGATCCTAGTCTCAAGGCTCGAGGTATAAAAGGAGCTTCAAATGCTAGTAAACTAGATAAGGTAATTTGGAACGAGTTTTATGAAAATTGGGAAGAACTACCTTTTGAAAGTGAAAAGTTACTTTCAAAATTTGAGAACAAATCAATAGAATTACTTAATAATATTGATATTAATGACCTTCCAGAGGGAAAAACTAAATTACAAGTTGTCAAAACGAGAGTCAATCAAACATTTTTTAGAAGTTCTATTTTAGCCTCATATAACAACACCTGTTGTATAACTGGAATAAAACAAAGTGAACTATTAATTGCTGGACATATAAAGCCCTGGAGTGAGGATACTAAAAACAGATTAAACCCAAGAAACGGAATAGCTATAAATGCATTACACGACAAGGCATTTGAATCAGGGTTAATTACTATAACACCTAATTACAGAATTAAAATATCTAACAAACTATTAATTCAAAAAAACTCAATCCCTCTTGAGGAGCATTTCTTCCAGTATCAAAACAAAGAAATTCTCTTACCATCAAAATTCCTTCCAGATGTTGAGTTTTTAAAATATCATAATGAAAATAGGTTCCAATCATGATTCAAAGCGATGATATAATATATGCTATTTATAAAAACAGAACTCATCTGGGAAATGAGAAGGCTAAAAATAAAGATGAAGCTATTCAAAAATATTTAATAGCAGCATCTTACAAAGATGCCATACATGACAAAGATTTTGTATCTCTTTACACCGCTAAAACAGCAGAAGAAGGAATTCATTATCTTTAATTAAAAATAAAAAAGCTCCCAAAAATCAAAATTGATTTTTGGGAGCTTTTTTTTACTTCTATCAACTACCTACTACTTCGCTGTTTTTTCAATTACAGGAAAAGACTCGTTGACTTTAATTTTATTGGGCTTCATGCGGTAAGAAAGCCAGTTTGCCATGTTTTTTCTCATGGTCTGCGTATCGTTTCCAGTAAGTGTAGAGTCTTTATAACTTACCGTAAACACGTCTGTGGTGTCATAGGTTTGCGTTAATAGATCTTTCTTTATTTCGTGCGCATGTGCGATACTAGATAACTGCGGATAGATCAATGCTGCCTCTTCACTTATCATCTCTATTTTTTGAGTTTTACTATTTAAAATATTCAACTCATTTTGTAAAGCGATAATGCGCTGGTCTTTATTTTGTAATTGCTTTATATCGTTGATACGCTCTTCTTGCAGTTTTTCAAAATTCTCATTTCCAGAATTTAAAATCGTACGGGTACCTTGATAAATTTCTATTTTACTTTCTTCAAAACCGTCTATTTTGGCAAATCTTGCTTTCCAGTCATTGATTAACGACTCTGGCACTTCTTTACCTAAAAGAGTCACATCTAGTTGTTTCTTTTCTTGATCCCATTCTGGTGTTGCTCTAGTACCTTCATAGATCATATTTTCTTGAACAAATTTCTTTGAATCAATGATGAATTTTTGCTTTTCATACAATTGTATAAAAAACCAAATAGAAGGAGCCAAAACTATAAAACCTACTAATGCAGCTATACGAGACGTACGTTTTCTTTTTGCCTCATTTGCATATTTCACCATAGGAAACTGCAATAATTTACAGACTAAATAAGTAGTAAGTGCTATAAACACAGCGTTGATACAAAATAAGTACATCGCCCCACCAAAGAATCCCCATTCTCCATTTGCTATACCAAAACCTGCCGTACACAGCGGCGGCATTAAGGCTGTAGCAATAGCTACACCTGCAATGGCATTAGAAATAGTTCCTTTTTTAGCTTTGGCAACTATAAGCGCTAGACCACCAAATATAGCGACCAATACATCTAGAATGTTAGGCGCAGTTCTCGCCAGTATCTCACTTTCTGCCTCTTTAATAGGAGAGATAAAAAAGTACAAGGTCGCTGTAAGAAGAGACAGTACTACCATTACACCTAGGTTTGTTAGAGAACGACGCAACATTTTACTGTCATTAATAGCCGTACCTAATCCCATACCCACTATAGGACCCATAAGTGGTGAGATAAGCATGGCACCTATTACTACCGCAGTAGAATTTGCATTAAGACCTATAGATGCCACCATGATAGAAAATATCAAAATCCAAGCATTGTGTCCTTGAAAAGAGATATCCTTTCTTACAGAGTCTATGGTTTCATGACGGTCAGAGTCCTCACGTATATCTAGAAGATTGTGTAAAAACTCCATTATATTCTCCCATATACCAGATATCTTTTGCTGATTATCCTCGAGAACATTCTCCTCTACTTTATTAATATTCTGTTCTTCCATTAACCTATATTCTTACCATATTTTTCCATGGCTTTATTGCGTATTTCTTTGATCTCCTGCTCTGCAGTCATAGGAATAATCATCAATACATCGTCTTGATCTACTACTATATAATTTTCTAGTCCTTGAACGATTACCTTTTTACCAGCTGCCGTTCTTATCATATTTTTACTAGAATCTATCTCTGTAACAGACGCATTTACTACAGCGCTGTCCTTTTCATTTTTATCTAGCTTTTCATAAAGCGAACCCCATGTCCCTAGATCATTCCAGGAGAATCGTGCAGGTAATACATAGACATCTTCACTTTTTTCCATGATCGCATAATCAACAGAAATGTTATCGGCTTTTGGATAATTTTCTTCCAGCCATTCTGTTTCCTCGTTAGTATTAAAAACAGACAATCCATTTTTAAATAAAGAGGTTAATTGTGGTTGCGCTTTCGCGAAAGCGGAAACAACACTATCTACATTCCAGATAAAAATCCCTGCATTCCATAAAAAATTACCTGCAGCGATAAATTCTTGAGCCGTTTTAAGATCAGGTTTTTCTCTAAATTGAGACACCTTTTTCACCTCACTTGCCTCCTTATTAAATTCAATATATCCATAACCAGTATTAGGAAATGTAGGCTGAATACCTAAGGTCATTAACGCATCTGGATGTTCTTTACAGAAATCAAATGCCGTATTAAGGTCTTCGTTAAAAATATCTTCTTCGGCAATGTAATGATCGCTAGGTGCGACTATCATACTCGCCTGCGGATTCATTTTCTGAATCTTTAAAGCAGCCAGTAAAATACATGGAGCGGTATTGCGCATAGCAGGCTCTGCAACTATGTTGTCAAAGTTCATGTCGGGCAATTGCTCTTTTACAAGATCTACATAGGCCTCGTTTGTTAATACTAATATGTGTTGTGCTGGGATTTGATGCTTTAATCGATCAAAGGTCATCTGTAAGAGTGACTTACCCATTCCTAACATATCGTGAAATTGTTTAGGAAAAGATTGCTTACTTACTGGCCAGAATCGAGAACCAACACCGCCAGCCATAATTACTGCGTAGTTGTTGTTATTCATAATGTCTTTAATACTTCTACTTGCGCGTTAGGTTGGAAAAGATACACTTTTCCACTGCTTATTTCTACACAACGATAGCGTTTACGCAATTTACTTCCTTTTTGGAATTTTCTACCGCTAGGTCCTAAAAAGATAGTCCCTTCTTGTATTTCAAAGATATAGCTTTTATCACTTTGTGGGTCGTATGATTTTAGGGCGACACTCATCATTGCATCTGTATCGCTACTCGCTTTAGGATTTTTAAAATGTCGCGCTAGTACAGGCAGTAAGTCTTTGGGAAAAATGTCTGGCCTTAAAAAGGGCAACATGAGTTTTTGAAAGGTATGTTTCCACTCTACTCCATGGGGTTTTATCTGTCTACCATATTTTTGAAACGCCACTAGGTGTGCTATTTCATGTACGAGAGTAATTAAAAACCGGTATTTATTAAGATTTGCATTTATAGTTATCGCATGAGAACCGTCAGGGTTTTTGCGATAATCTCCATGTCTGGTCTTGCGCTCATTCACAATTTTAAGATGCACCTCATTTTGCTCCAGTAATGCAGTTAATGGGGCTGCGGCAAGCTTAGGAAGATACTTTTCTAAAACTGACATTTTAAAAGATACTATTCTTGAACTGCGATATTAAAAATAATTAGAAGGAAATCATCGATTTTACACCATTAATAATTGCTAAAATTTACAGTAAACTGATTATTTATAAAAGCATAGTCGTTATGTTTGTAAGTCTGTCTACGAAGTTATAGATTTAGAAAATTACATTAAATATTTAAAGTACAACAATGAGAAAAGAAACAAGAGAAAAAGGTTGGAATGATTTAAAGACTAACGATAGCTGGGCAACCTTTAAAATATTATCTGAATTTGTAATGGGATTTGAACGCATGAGTCGTATCGGGCCATGTGTGTCTATTTTCGGTAGTGCTAGATTAAAACCGGATAATGAATACTATCAACTAGCGACAGAGATTGCTGGTAAAATAGTAGATAATGGTTATGGAGTTATTACAGGTGGTGGACCTGGTATTATGGAGGCTGGTAATAAAGGTGCTCACCTAGCTGGTGGTACATCTGTAGGTCTTAATATCGCATTGCCATTTGAGCAACATGATAACCCTTATATTGATCATGACAAGAGTCTTGATTTTGATTATTTCTTTGCTCGTAAAGTAATGTTTGTAAAATACTCTCAAGGTTTTGTTGTGATGCCAGGTGGTTTTGGTACCCTAGATGAGTTGTTTGAAGCAATTACATTAATTCAAACTAATAAAATAGGTAAATTCCCTATCATACTGGTAGGTACAGATTTCTGGAGTGGTTTACTAGACTGGATCAAATCTACTCTTGATAAAAAGTTCTTTACCATATCTCCACAAGATATTGATTTACTACATGTAGTAGATACTAGTGACGAGGCTATCGAAATTATCAATGAGTTCTATTCTAAATACAGCTTGAGTCCTAATTTCTAGGGTTATTGCAATTTAAAGTTCAAGTCTTTGTTATATAAACAGGAAACTCCTGTGATATTTTATAACTAGACTTGAACTTCATTTTAAATTATTTTTTATTCTACCAAAAGCAAATCTTATACAGATTATGACTAAAAAGCTAGTTCTTATTTTGCTTTTGTTTACTTGTGTCCTACACGCACAGCACAAAACAAATATTATCGCACATCTTGATAGCGATAAAGACTTGCTGTCCATAAATCAAGATCTAGAGATTCATAATGATAGCGATGTAGCATGGGATTACATTGTACTTCTAGACTGGGCAAATGCATTTTCTTCTACACAAACACCACTTGCAACACGCTTTGCCGAGGATTTTAAAAACAAATTTCAGTTTGCAAATGATGAAGAGCGTGGTAGAACAACTATTACCACAGACTCTAATTTTGATCAACACTATCGCATCGAGCGACTAGAAGGTCAACAAGATATTATAAAACTTTATTTTAACGAACCATTGCTACCAGGCGCTACTCGTAACATAGATTTAAATTATACCGTTAAAATCCCTGAAGACGATTTTACCGGATATGGAAAAAACTCTAAAGGAGAATACTCTCTAAAACACTGGTACCTGCACCCTGCACCGTTTAAAAATGGAGCTTGGGATTATTACTCTCATAAAGATCTAGATGATTTCTATGGCGCACCCATGGATTTTTCGATCTCTCTACACATACCTGCAACACATCGAGCGATAAGTAATATTACCACTGTACAAGAGGCGTTACCAGAAACGCGTCATAGTTATTTATTTACGGCAAACCATAATCGTGGTGTTATTCTTCATTTGCTCAACGACATCGATATTTTTAAAACCTACAGTGTACCAGGCATCAACATCATCACAGACATAGATGACAGAGATGTGCCTCTAGAAATGAAAGTGATTTTTAACGATAGAATCGCTAGCTTTCTTCAGACTAGACTAGGTGCTTATCCAGAAAAAGATGTCTTTGTATCCGACCGTTATTATCGAGAGAATCCAGTTTATGGATTGAGTTCGCTACCTAGTTTTATAAATCCCTTTCCTGCTGGATTTACTTATGAAATTAAAATGCTCAAAACACTAACTCGCAAATGGGTAGACACTGGCATACACGTAAACCCAAGAGACGAAGCCTGGATACAACAATCTATCATGGTGTATTTAATGATGCAATACCAGCAACTTTATTATCCAGATCTTAAAATAAGTGGTAAACTTAGTAATGTATGGGGTTTAAGAGGTTTTAATGTCACGCAACTCAAATTCAGCGAGAGTTATCCACTACTCTATCTTAACAGCGCAAGACGTAATATGGATGAGGCTGTTAATACTCCTGCAGACCAGCTGGTAAAGTACAACCAGCAATTAGGAATACCTTTTAAAGCTGCCATAGGACTAAATTTCTTAAACGATTACCTAGAAGATAGCAGTCTAGAACAATCTATAAGAGATTATTACACCGCAAATCATAACGCTTACACAGACGTTTCTGATCTTAGAAAAATAGTGCAACAAGACGCTTCTAAAGATGTTAACTGGTTTTTTGACGACTATATCACGACCCATAAACAACTGGACTGGACCATAAGAAACGTTCATAAAACAAAAGATTCCGTTTCATTCAGAATCAAGAATAAATCGCAACTTAACATTCCTGTTCCTGTCTATTTACTAGATAACGACAGCATTATAGATAAGAGATGGATAGAAGGTGTGAGAGGTGATAGTGTGATCTCGCTTTCGCGAAAGCGTGCCAACAGAATAGCCATAAACTATGAAAAGCTCATAACCGAGTTTAATCAACGAGATAATTACAAGACATTAAAGGGCTTCCCTTCATTGAACCGCCCGTTAGAATTCCGTTTATTTAAAGATGTGGAAGATCCAGAACGTTCTCAAATATTTTTAATGCCAGATATAGAGTTTAATATCTATGACGGTCTTACTCTAGGAACACGATTTTACAATGGAAACTTATTACCGAAACCATTGCGCTACAGCATAAAACCAGGGTACGGAACAAATTCTAATAAGATTGTGGGATCTGTTAGTTTGAGCTATTCACATCCTGTTCAAAATCGAGAAGAAAGACTGTATCAAGTGAGGTATGGAGTGAGTGCAAATACATTTTCTTATGCTGATGATTTATTGTACAGACGTGCGAGCGGTTTTTTACAATTTAGTTATCGTCCAAAAGATTTACGTAGTAATAAAAGACAATCCTTAAACTTTAGAAATATTTATGTAGATCGTGATCGTGACCCATCGAGTCCAGTAGACGAACCAGATTATAATGTATTCAGCATGAATTTTTCTCATTCTGATAATAATTTGAAACGTGTCTTTAATTATAACATAGGGACCGAGGTCTCTAGTAAATTTACTAAAGCTACTTACAGAATGCGATGGCGCAAGTTGTTTAAAAATAACAGACAGCTAGATTTTAGAGTTTTTGTTGGTGCTTTTCTATCCAATAATTCGCAATCTAACGGCGATTTTTTCTCCTTTGCACTAGATAGACCTACAGATTATTTATTTGATTACAACTACTACGGTAGATCTGAAGATAGCGGTTTATTCTCTCAACAATTAATCGTGGCCGAAGGTGGTTTTAAATCTCAATTAGAACCAGCATTTGCAAATCAATGGATTACCACCGTAAATGGATCGTACAGTTTATGGAATTACATTCATGCTTATGGAGATGTAGGTTTTGTAAAAAATAGAGATCGTGATGCAAAATTTGTCTACGATTCTGGAATACGTTTAAATTTATTGCAAGATTATTTTGAGCTGTATTTCCCTGTTTACAGTAATAATGGCTGGGAAATGGGACAAGATAATTACGACCAAAAAATACGTTTTATAGTCACTCTAGACATTAACACTTTTGTAAAACTTTTTACCAGAAGGTGGTATTAGCTTTGTATTGTAACTCGCAGGTTAAAATTGTACCTTTGCGGTAATGGAAAAAACGATGCAAAACTCAGTTAACGGACAACAACAACTAGCTAGAGAAGACTTTAAAGAAGAACTACTTAGTGATTATAAAGTAGCGGTAACCAGTAGAGAATGTAGTCTCTTAGGTCGCCGAGAAGTTCTTACAGGTAAGGCTAAGTTTGGAATATTTGGTGATGGTAAGGAATTACCACAGCTAGCATGGGCAAGATCTTTTGAAAATGGAGATTTCAGAAGTGGTTATTATCGTGATCAAACATTTATGATGGCGATAGGAGAACTTACTATCGAGCAATTTTTTGCAGGCCTTTATGCAAATACCGATATTAATGATGAGCCTATGAGTGCCGGCCGTCAGATGGGTGGCCATTTTGCAACGCACAGTTTAAATGAAGATGGAAGCTGGAAAAGACTGATAGACCAGAAAAATTCTAGTGCAGACATCTCTCCTACAGCTGGACAAATGCCTAGATTATTAGGTCTAGCACAAGCATCTAAAGTTTATAGAAATAATGACCTTATTGCTGCAGACAACGGTTTTTCTAATAAAGGAAACGAGGTTGCTTGGGGTACAATAGGAAATGCAAGTACGAGTGAAGGCCATTTCTGGGAGACTTTTAATGCTGCAGGAGTTCTTCAAGTACCTATGGTAATAAGTGTATGGGATGACGATTACGGAATCTCTGTACATGCAAAACACCAAACAACTAAAGAGAGTATAAGTAAAATACAAGCTGGTTTTCAAAGAGATGAAAAACATGATGGTTTTGAAATCATGGTGGTTAAAGGTTGGGATTATGTCGCTCTAGTAGAGACTTATGAAAAAGCTAGCAAAATTTCAAGAGAACAACACGTACCTGTGTTAATACACGTGGACGAACTTACACAGCCACAAGGTCACAGTACCAGTGGATCTCATGAACGTTATAAAGATGAAGACCGTCTTAAATGGGAACGTGAGTATGACTGTAATGTTCAATTTAGAAAATGGTTGATCGATAATGATTTTGCGACAGAAGAAGAACTTTCTGAACTAGAAAAATCCATTAAAAAACAAGTAAGAGAAGGTAAGAAAGCTGCATGGAATGCTTACTTAAACCCTATTACTAGCGAGCGTGATGAGGCTGTAACCCTTATTAATGCTGTAGCAGATATTTCTTCAAATGGTGTTTTTATTAAACCACTAGCTGAAAAGCTTAAAGGAGAAAAAGAACCATACCGCAAGGATACATTTGAAGCGGTAAGAAAAACGTTAAGGTATACTCTTCAAGAAAAACATGATGCTATAACAGCATTGAACAACTGGCTTACAGAAAATAAGGAAAGAGTACAAGAAAAATACAGCAGCAATTTATATAGTGAGTCTGTAGAAAGCGCTGTTCAAGTAGAAGCTGTCGCCCCCATTTATGATGAGACTAGTGAAGATGTAGATGCACGACTTATCATGCGTGATAACTTTGACGCTTTATTTGCAACGCATCCAGAAATCATGGTTTTCGGTGAAGATGCAGGTCGCATAGGTGATGTGAACCAAGGTCTAGAAGGAATGCAAGAAAAGTATGGCGAGTTAAGAGTTGCTGATACCGGAATAAGAGAAGCAACTATACTAGGTCAAGGTATAGGACTAGCTATGCGTGGACTAAGACCTATCGCAGAGATTCAGTACCTAGATTACCTACTTTACTGTTTACAATTAATGAGTGATGACCTAGCTACCGTACAATATCGTACAGCAGGTAAGCAAAAATCTCCAGTAATTATAAGAACTAGAGGTCATAGACTAGAAGGTATATGGCATAGTGGTTCTCAAATGGGTGGTATTATTAATCTAGTGCGCGGTATACATGTTCTCGTACCTAGAAACATGACCCAAGCGGCAGGTTTTTATAATACACTTATGGCAAGCGATGAGCCTGCACTAGTTGTAGAATGTCTTAACGGTTACCGATTAAAAGAAAAATTACCGGTTAATCTTGGAGAGTTTAGAACACCTATAGGTAAAGTAGAAACTCTAAGAGAAGGAAAAGACATTACTCTAATATCCTACGGTTCTACTTTGAGAATAGTAGATGAAGCAGCAACAGAGTTAGAAAGAGCTGGTATAGATGTAGAGATTATCGATGCGCAATCACTTTTACCGTTTGATTTAAATCATGAAATTCTAGAAAGCGTAAAGAAAACTAATAGATTATTAGTTATCGATGAAGATGTACCTGGCGGAGCTAGTTCTTACATATTACAACAAATAGTAGATGTACAAAATGCATGGCCATACCTAGATAGCAAGCCACAATGTATTGCTGCAAAACCACACAGACCAGCTTATGGTACTGATGGAGATTACTTCTCAAAACCTAGTGTAGACGATGTTTTTGACAAAGTTTATGACATCATGAATGAAGTAAACCCTACTAAATTCCCTAAGCATAGTTAATCTATGGCGATAAACGATAGACATATTTCTAGTAAATGGCGTCGTAAGATTCATGAAGTCATTTATGAAGCAGACACACCTGCCGGTAAGTTTTTTGACATCATACTACTCGTAGTCATTATAATTAGCCTTATACTGGTTATGGTGGAAAGTGTCCCTGCCTACGGAACAAAATATGCTGATGAATTTATCATTGCTGAGTGGATTATTACCATATTCTTTACTATAGAATATATATTAAGGGTTATTTCTATAAATAAACCGACTAAGTATATTTTTAGTTTTTATGGTATGATAGATTTACTATCCACCATACCGCTATATTTAACCTTTTTCTTCGGTGGACTTAACGCTTTACTAGCCGTAAGATCTTTAAGGCTACTTAGAGTATTTAGAATATTAAAAGTTACTAGATATATAGGTGAAGCCGACAAGCTGAGTAAAGCCATACGATCTAGCGGTCCTAAAATTGCCGTTTTTCTTTTTGCTGTGCTTGTGGTTTCCATCATTATGGGGACACTCATGTATCTAGTAGAAGGTCCAGAAAGTGGCTTTGTGAGTATCCCTGTATCCATCTACTGGTGCATAGTTACGTTAACGACGGTAGGTTTTGGCGATATAGCACCTGTGACACCTTTAGGCCAGTTTCTTGCTACTCTAATTATGATTATGGGTTATGGAATTATAGCTGTCCCTACAGGAATAGTAAGTGCCGAATATTCTCAAAGTAATAAGGAAAATAACGCCGCACCACAAAATGATCCAGAATACCGACATGTAAACACTCAAAATTGTCAGAATTGTCACTCTCAAAAACATCAAGACGGTGCTGCCTTCTGTCATCAATGTGGATATTCTTTAGATGAATAACAAGACCCTTTTATGTATAGTAGGCCCTACTGGTATAGGTAAGACTGCTTTAAGTATCGCTTTCGCGAAAGCGTACAACACATCCATCATCTCGTCCGACTCTAGACAATTTTACAAAGAGATGACTATAGGAACTGCTGTACCAGAACCAGAAGAACTAGCAGCTGCAACGCACTACTTTATACAAGACAGAAGCATTCTTGTAGATTACTCTGTAGGAGATTTTGAAAGAGATGTTGTAGATATTTTACCGACTCTTTTTGAGAAAAATGATGTCGTTATTATGGTAGGTGGAAGTGCTCTTTATGAAAAAGCAGTTACTCATGGATTGGATCAATTTCCTGATGTTTCCATAGAGATTCAAGATTCCTTGAGAGAAGAATTTGAAAATAAAGGAATAGCTTGGTTACAAAACAAATTGCAACAAATTGATCCAGAATATTACAACACGGTAGATATTCACAATGCTCATAGATTGTTAAGAGCTGTAGGAATTTATCGTGCTAGTGGTGAAAAAATGAGTGATTTAAGATCTGGAACTGCTCAACAACGAGATTTTAAGGTTGTTAAAATAGGTTTAGAGGCCAGTCGTGAAGATCTTTATGATCGCATAAATCGTCGAGTAGACATTATGTTAGAAAAAGGACTTGAAGAAGAAGCTCGTAAACTTCTAACCCACCAAGAACTTAATGCTCTACAAACTGTAGGTTATAAAGAATTTTTTGGATTCTTTAATAACGAGTATAGTTATGACGAAGCGGTGCGATTAATAAAGCGCAATACTCGTAGGTTTGCAAAACGCCAGTTAACCTGGTATCGCAAAGACACCTCTGTAAAATGGTTTCACTATGAAACTCGCCATACAGATATTGTACAGCGAGTTAGTGATTTACTTATGGGGGATAATCTTAATTAATAATCTACTTGATCTTTAACTAATAAACGGAAACCTTCTCCGTGAATGTTAACGATCTCTACATTATCATCTTCTTTAAGATACTTACGTAATTTTGCGATATACACATCCATAGATCTAGATGTGAAGTAGTTATCATCTCTCCATATTTTAGTTAATGCTAGTTCTCTAGGCATTAAATCATTAAGGTGAAGAGCAAGTAAACGTAGTAATTCATTCTCTTTAGGAGATAATTTTACTGGTTCCTTTTCACCTACAGATAAGAATCTCAATTTAGAATTCAAATGAAAACTACCTATTTGAAATTCAAATTCTTTTGAATCTGCAAGACTATCCTGACCTTTACGTTGCATGATAGCTCTTATTTTCATAAGTAGCACCTCACTGTCAAATGGTTTATTTAGGTAATCATCTGCACCTACTTTATAACCTCTTAACACATCTTCTTTCATCGCTTTTGCAGTTAAGAAAATGATAGGCACTTCTTCATTTTTTTCTCTAATCTCCTTTGCAAGTGTAAATCCGTCTTTATAAGGCATCATTACATCAAGAATACAAAGGTCATAATTGTCTTTTTTGAATTTCTCAAATCCTTCCATACCGTTTTTAGCATGTGTTACATCAAAGTCATTCATTAAAAGGTAATCCTTTAATACAGTTCCAAAATTTGGATCATCTTCTACAAGAAGTATTTTTTTGTTCTCAGTTTCCATAAGTAATTAATTTAAATTATGTTATTATCGGCAAGTGAATACTAAATGTACTACCCTTACCTTTTGTACTTTCTACATGGATTTCTCCATTGCAGTCGTCTAGAATTCTTTTTGAATAAGCTAGACCTAGACCATGCCCTTTTACATTGTGAATGTCTCCAGTATGTTCTCTAAAGAACTTTTGAAACACTTTACGCTGTGCTTGCTTACTCATTCCTATACCTTGATCTCTAACTTTGATCACAAGTTTATCTTTTACATTTTCAGTGAACACATCTATAACTGGGCTACCCTCTGTATATTTTATAGCATTCTCTAAAACGTTTACTATCACATTAGTAATATGACTCTCATTAACTAAGACCTCTGTTCTCAAAGCTCCAAAATGAGTTTTTACCACTCCACCTCTTTCTTCTAGTATCAATTGAATATGAGAGATACTATCTATCATGATATCATCCATATCATGACGTTCTTTTTCTATATTTAAATCGTCTTTCTCAAGTTTAGAAATACGCAATACATTCTCTACCTGACTGTGCATACGTTTATTTTCTTCACGTATCATTCTATGGTAGTTTGCCACTTTTTCTGGATCTGATGATATTTTAGGATGCTTTAAAGAATCTAAAGCTAAGTTTATAGTAGCTATAGGTGTCTTAAACTCATGCGTCATGTTATTTATAAAGTCTGTTTTTATTTGAGAGATTTGTCTTTGCTTAAAAATTTGCTTTATAGCATTAGAATAAGCTACGACAATTACAGTAGTAAATATAAGGGATAACAAAGCCATTCCTGTTATGGAAGAAAGAATGTAAATCTTTCTATCAGGCATACTTATGTACAACTCATAAGGCTCTGTGTCTAAATTACCGTTCTTGTAAATAGAATAAGCCCATGTACCACTAGGTATAAAATCAAAGTCATCTGATTGTATACGTGTAGCAAATCCATCTTGATAGATAGCAAACTCAAATTCAGTCTCTATAGATCGATTAACTAACTCTTCCTTAATTATAGCCTGTAACTCTTCTTTACCTATACGTTGAGAAATAGGCAGTAAACTGTTATAATTACTTATAATCTCAGCATCTAGTTCTTTTTTGTATTTATCTAATTGAGATAACTCTTTGAAGGTTTTCCTTTTCTTTACAGAATCAGAACCTTTGACTAAAGAACTCTTTTTATTAAGTAACTTATTAAATGTAAGGCTATCTAAGTCTAGATCTAATAACTGAGGATTCAGTTTATAGTTTTCATTAATTAAACTATTACTATAGGCTGACGTTTCATCAAGATTTTGATTACGTTGTATAAGCATTAACTCACTTATAGTTCTAGAATCTGGTTGTACTCCCAGACTATCTCTAATATGATCTAGAACATTGTAAACTTTTTCTACCTCGCGATTATCTAATTCTGAAGATACAGATACTAGCGTCTGACTAACCGCAAATGAAAATTGATCTTCCTTATCATTAACACTATTGATGATCCAGTATATCTGGACCACAACAATACCTGCTAGGGATAAGCTCATCAAAGCTATTAAAGAATATAAAACTCGTTTCTGCACAGTGCAAATTTAACATATAGCTAAAGTGTTAAAAACTCTTTAACCATATATTAACTTTGTGAAATTAATAATAGTCTCTAATTTTTTAACAAAACATCGTGAATACTTCTCACAAAACCGCCTAATTCTTGAAGATCTTCATTTATGATAACAAAATCACTCAACATTATTCTTTGAGAATCAGACCATTGTTTACTCATTCTCAATCTTACCTCTTCTTCTGTAACTTTGTCGCGGGCCATAACCCTTCTATATCTTTCTTTTAAAGATGCAGTTACTAAAATAATTTGGTCACAAATTTCATTTCCTTTAGTCTCAAATAAAATTGCTGCTTCATAAATTACATAAGGCGCATTTTGTTCTTTTATCCAGTTATCAAAATACTGTCTCACAGCAGGATGAAGAATCTTATTCAAAGAACTCAATAATTCTTGATCACTAAATACCTTTGAGGCTATAAACTTTTTATTAGGCACTAATTTGCCCGCATTATCCCCTATATAAGATTGCTCACCTAATAAAGTTTTAACAGCATCTATTACAGTTTCATCAGTAGATAATAGCTTCTTAGAGATATTATCTGCAATAAAAAGAGGAATGTTTAGTTTTTCAAATTCCTTTGCTACTGTAGTCTTACCACTACCTATACCTCCTGTTAACCCTATTATTTTCATTTACTTAATAGTTAGAACTTGAATTTGTTTAGGCAATATACGAGAAGAAACCATATTAGAATTAATTAATCTTACTTCTGGTATTATTGCCGTATTGAGATCATTAACCTTATTATAATCAACTATAACCCTAACATCACTATTATCTATTTTATCAAACTGAGCTATTGGTGTAGAATAAACGACAGTCACTTTTTCTGGTATAAGCTTCACCTCTACATTACTAGGCGCATTAATTAATTGCACATAAGATTCTATACTGCCTTCTGTCATTTGAGTGGCGGCAATAGTAAGAGAAATATTAGGATTCTCAAATCTCAAGTCTGGATATTTTTCATTAAGATTTATATTAATAGAAGTTATAGAATCACTTACAATTATCGGTTTACCAGTAACCCTTATCTCTTTAAGTTCAGCTACGGCAGTATCATTTCCTGTTACTGTCACACTGTCCAGTGTAAAAGCAGGTTCTTTCAAAGGAACAAAATTTGAACTATACTCAATTTTAAATTCATTAACGAGAGGTACCCTTTTAGAGTCAAATCGTTTAACATCGATAGAAACCTCTTGATCTTCTACATTAAGAATCTCATAAGAAATCTCCTTAGAGCGTTTCATGTTTTTTAGACTCTTAGATGGATTAAAAAACAATGAATCATTTCTACTATATGTATTTTTCTTAAAGTCTAGATTTAACCTATTACCAAAAGTTTTTTCCCATATAAGAGTAAAACCACTTGCACTTATCTCAACAGGAATTTTTAATTGATTTACGGTAGAATTAACAACAACGTCTTCTGGTACGTTAATAAAGTTAACATTAAACTCAATTTCTTCCTTATAAACATCTTTATACTTTGAGATAAACCACAAACTAGCCACTACAATTACAACTAATGGAAAACCGACATATTTTTTATACCTCATTCTAATCTATTTAAAAAAAAGTTTTGGGAATGCTTTTTTCTCATCTTGACCTAAAAGTTTAATTTTTAACCAAGAATGTAAAAAACCTGTTCCATAACCCAATAACTGAATCATAGCTGCTACAATAGCACCTAGACCTACTTTTAATCCATTTTTGATACCTGCATGTATAAAAATAGCGAGTACATATATGAGGTACAACAATATAGGGAACCCATATCCTAATGTACTTAGAATTAAAGAAACTATAAAAAACAGGCTAAATAAGGTAGGGAACCAATATGTTATTTTTCGAGTCTCTGGATGCCATTTATTTAATACCACCCTGACTTTACCAAATTTATTGACTTGCTTGTAAAACAATTTCCATGAGATGCGTCTTTCATGATAGACATAAGCATCTTTAATCAATACAGTTTTAAAACCCTTATTCCATAATCTAATACTTAAATCTGGGTCTTCACCTGGGTGGATTTTACCAAAACCTCCAGTAGCAATAAATGCCTTTTTACTTATTCCCATGTTAAAGCTGCGAGGCTGAAATTTACCTAACTGCTCACCTCCACCTCTTATACCTCCAGTAGTAAGAAAAGAGGTCATTGAATAATTAATAGATTTTTGTAAATCAGTAAATGTAGCATGTGCAGCATCAGGACCGCCAAAACAGTCTACATAATTTTGCCTTAAATACCGATCAACATTTTGTAAATAATCTTCTGGAAGTATGCAATCACTATCTAGAACTAAAAAATAATTGCCTATTGCATGATGCATACCATAATTTCTAGAATCACCTGGGCCAGAATTAGGTTTAAATAGATAGTTAATGTTTACGCTTTCGCGAAAGCGAGAACAAACAGACTCACTACTTAAAGTAGAGCCATCTTCTACAATAACAACCTCAAATTCATTGTCAAAATTTAAAACAGAAATACTATCGAGAAGTTTTTCAATCTCGTCAGGCCTGTTAAAAACAGGAATTATAATAGAGTAATTAATCACATTCACAATGTCAAAAATAGTCAATAAAAAAAGGCCATTCTGTAAAGAATGGCCTTTTTATTATTTAAGTATAAGAATCTAATTTCTCAACACTTTCACCGTTTTGTTTTGCTCTCCAGAGATTACCTCTATAAGATACATTCCAGAAGGGAAAGTAGATAAATCTATTCTAGTAGAAGTCGCATTAGGGTTTACAACTAATAGTTGTTGTCCTAACAGGTTTCTTACTACTAAACTATCAATAACTTGTTGACCATTAAAGTCAACTATATTATCTGTAGGGTTAGGATAATAAGTGAAATCAAAAGTATCCACATCATTAACACCAGCAGTACCATCTACAGTAAAGTTATCTACAAAGAACTGAATATCTTCATTATCTGCAACAGTACCGTTAGTAGCACGGAAACCAAATCTCACAACACCAGAATAAGCGTTAAGAGGGAAAGTCTCTAATTGACCAGTTGCAGATACATTATCAGAAGCTTCAAAAGTTTCAATAATGCTCCAAGTAACACCACCGTCTGTAGTAATCAAGAATTGAACCTGATCATCACTACCGAAGTTACTAGCAAATGTATCGTCAAACTCAGTTAACGCAACATCAAAACTAGCAGTAAATGAACCACCAGCAGCTCCTAAATCAATTTCTGGAGATACTAACCAGTCACCATCACCACCGTTGTTCCAAATATTGATACTTGCAGCTTGACCAAATACATTAGTTGGATCGTTTGCAAAATCAACATTAGTCCAATCACTATCTAAACCATTAGGACCGGTAGCTACATCTGTATTATCACCTTCTCCCCAACATACTCCAGGGAAAGTTGCAAAATCATTACCTGGTGCACCAGCAGTTGTTCCATATGGTGCTACAAAAGCAACACAATCTGTAGAGAAGCTTTCTACTACTGACCAATCACTAAATAATCCACCACCACAGTCTGCACGAACATATACATCATACACTGTACTAGGAGATAGCGCGGTTACTGAATAAGGATTAGTAGTTACACTTGTACCACTACCTGTAGGCACTCCACTTCCTGAAGCTACAACAGCAACTTCCCAAGTTGTCGCATTACCATTTTCTGTCCAATCAACTATCGCAGAATCACCAGTAATAGCAGAAACAGAAACACCATCAGGAGCTAAACAGAAACTACCACAAGTTTGAATTCTCATTAAATCAACTGCAAAATCACCTACAAAACCACCTTCTTCACCTGGCTCTTCAGTACCAGTAATTTGGATATAGATAGTTTGTCCTATTAACGTGGATGGTAACATTGCTCCTACCTCAGCATAATTATCTGAGATATCAGACTGTAACTGACCAACATATGAAAATACACTTGTAAATGGACCAGTAGCACTAGTACCATAAGCTACATCAAAAATAGTTTGATCTCCACCGAATGAATGAATGAAGAATGAAAGCTCTAATTCAGCATTTGCACCTGTTGTTAAATCAATAGGAGGAGAAACAATAGACGCTGGACCTACATTAGTACCAGTTGTTTCAAAGAATAAGTAACCAGCACCATCGTGTGGACCACTAGGACCTGTACCTGTTGATCCTGTAGGGGTAGTTCTACCAAAATTCCAATCACCACCAGTAGTACCTGTACCTACATCACCTGTCCATGAAGTAGCAATTGTATCAAAACTATCTTCCCAAACATAACCAGGAGCTCCAGTAGTACAAGATACACCTTGAGGTGAAGCCGGGAAAGTTCTAACTGGTAAAGGATTAGTTGTAGGACTAATATCCATAGGATTACACACAGCAGACACTCTTATTTCATAAGGAGTATTCGGAGTTAAACCATTTAAAATATAGTTAGTATTTGTCATAACACCTGTTACAGCGGTTGCTGTACCAGTGCTAAAATCTGGAGTCGCATATTCTACTATCCATTCTGTTTCTGACAAACCAGCTGACCATGATAAATCTAGACTATCACCACCGATTGTATTCACTACAACTCCTGTAGGATTAGGACATGACGGTATTAATTCATAATTAATATCATCTAAATAAATCGCATCAAATGTACTAGTCTGTATAGATCTAAAAGCAATATGACCACCAGTTGTTGTAAGAGAACTAAAGTTTACCGTTTGCTCTTCATAAACATCGTCTGGTAAATCTGCATCTAAGAATGTTTGCACAACAGTAAAAGTTGTAAAATCATTAGGATCAGACATAACACCTACTTCTAAAGAACTATTATCTCTATCATAAGCAAAAAATCTAACACGTTTAGTAGCATCAAGATCAGAGAACTCTGGCATTACATAATAAACACCTGCAGAAGTATCATTACCATTATATAGATAAATGTGTTGATTACCACTATTAGCAATTAAATCCTCTACCTCCACTTCTGGCGGTGTTGTTGTCGCAGTTGTGATATCAAATACAGCATTATCACATACGAATAAACCATCTAATGGGTCTGACTCATAATCTGTAAAGTAAGGAGCCGTAAAAGGTAGACAATTAGTAGAAAACTGTAATGGCCCTATCCAATCACTTGATGCCGTAGCGTTACAAATAGTTCTATAATAGATTTCATACTCTGTACCTGGCATTAAAGAACTATCAGTAAAGGAAGTAGTCGCTACAGCCGTTCCAGCTGCAGTAGGCACTCCTGTACCATCTAGTTGTATAGCATATTCATAAGCACCTGCTGGTGTTCCTGCCGTATCAACAAAACTAAAGTCACCACCTGTGGTAGTCAAGTTAGTTACACTCATTGAATTTGGATTAGAACAGAAATTACCACATGTTTCAATTCTCATTAAATCAATAGCAATATCTCCCACAAAACCTGCTTCATTACCTACCTCTTCTGTAGCACTTACTTGAATATAAACTGTGCTTGAGCCTAAAACAGATGCTGGTAAGAATCCACCGACTAAAGCAAAAGCATCCGTTTGCGTTGCTTGTAAAGGACCTATATATGTAAATACATTAGTAAAAGGACCAGTCGCACTAGTTGACACACCTACTTCAAGTGTTGTTAGATCACCACCAAAAGAATGAAGGTAGAAACTCAATTCAGCTTCATCAGTTGCTGCAGTTAAGTCAATAGCTGGAGAAACCATAGTGTTAGCTCCTACATTAGTACCGGAAGACTCAAAGAAAACGTAACCTGTACCTTCTTGAGGCCCTAAAGGTCCAGTACCTGTAGAACCAGTTCCAGCAGTTCCTGAGAAATCCCAATCACCATTTGAAGTACTCACATCACCTGTCCAACCATTATTAGCATCAAAATTATCTTCCCATGCAAAAGCACTATCATTATTAGGACAAGAAACACCTACAGGTCCAGTAGGAAAAGTTCTAATTACAATCGGATTCGTTGAAGGACTAACATCCCCAGGAGCACAAACTGCAAATACTCTTAATTCAATAGAAGTATTTGAAGGTAACATATCAAGCAAATAATTTGCATTCGTCATCACACCAGTTTCAACGCCTAATGAACCAGCACCACCAGGAGTAAATCCAGGAGTACCATATTCTACGATCCATTCAGTTTCTGAACCACCAGCTGTCCAAGATAATTCAACAGAGTCAGCTGTAAGATTACTAGTTACAACCGCACTAGGTTGGTTACAACTAGGAATAACCTCATAATTAACATCATCTAAATACATAGAGTCGAAAGTCCCATTAGGAATAAACCTAAATGCAACCCAACCTCCTGTAGTAGTCAGTGATGTGAAGTCAACTGTTTGCTCAGCATATACATCGTCTGGTAAATCAGCATCTAAGAAAGTCTGATGAACTGTAAACGTAGTAGCATCAGTAGGATCAGTCATTGTACCAACTTCTAATCCTCCTAAATCTCTATCATAAGCAAAGAATCTTACTCTTTTATTAGAATCAAGATCTGAGAATTCAGGAAGTATATAATATAATTCTGCAGTAGCTCCAGTAGACCCACTATACATATAGATATGATTAGAGCCTGAGTTAGCAATAATATCTTCTACCTCAACAGTAGGAACTGTACCTGACCCACTACCTACAACTATATTACGATCGCAATTATTTAAACCATCTACTGGATCTGAATCATAATCTGTAAAGTAAGGAGCAGTAAAAGGAGCACATGAAGTTCTAAAACTTAAAGGTCCTATATAAATACTCTCATCTCCTGGTGCACAAACTGCACGAACCCAATATTCATATTCTGTATCAGGTGTTAATCCAGTAACCGTAGTTAGAGGAGAAGTAACAACATCGATTACAGCACCAGTTTGAGCACCTGTATTTGGAACAAAACCTGGAACACCAACTTCAATATCCCATTCAGTTTCCATAGCACCTGCAGTCCAAGAAAGATCAGCCGTTGTAGAAGAAAAAGCATCTACAGCTAATGCATCTGGAGAAGGACAAGTAGGAGCCGGAGCACAAGTTACTGACGCTGTCCAACCATCTCTTTGACCAGAACCATCAGTAGACCAAACTAAAGTAATACAACCAGAAGTACTTGTACCTATTAAAAGTTCTTGAGTTAAATCACCTGTACCGCTTGTACCATCCCAACACCATTCAGTATCTCCACCTGGAGTATTAATGGTAGGGAAAGTTGTATCAGGTCCATCATAAATTGTTAACCCATCAAAACAACCTGTACCACTATCTTCCATCTCATTAGTAAGGAAGTTTATATAGACTACATCACCAGCATTATCAGGACAAATATTATACACTATATTTTCATTACCTTGATATTGTCCAGAGGCACCTCCTGAATCAACGAATAAATCACCTGCACAATAATCTGGAGTAGTAGAAACATTAACGCAAGATTGAGTAGAAACATCATTAGATGCACTATCACATATTGCAGTTACACAAACCTCATAATCAGCATCACTCGCAAGACCGGAAACCACAACATTTGAAACTGTTGGGTTAGGAGTAACTGCTGTAAATACTGTTGTACCCACCTCTCTATACTCTACTAAAAATTCAGACGCAGTAGAATTATTAGTCCAAGATAAATCAAAAGATGAACTTCCTACAGAACTTGTAGTCAATTGAGTAGGTTCTGGACAGCTAGGTGACAGTTCATAAGTAATATCATCAAGATACAAAGCATCAAATATACCTGCAGGATTAAATTTAAAGGCAATATAACCGCCGGTAGTTGTCAATGAGTTAAAATAAACAGTCTTTTCTTCATAATCATCGTCGACAAGATCAGTATCTGTGTATGTAACAAGGGACGTAAATGTTGTAAGATCAGCTGGATCAGACATTACTCCAACTTCTAGCCCGCCAGTATCTCTATCATATACGTTAAATTTAATACGCTTATCTGAAGATAGATCAGAAAATTCAGGAAGTATATAAAAGATATCTGCAGCAGCATCACTACCACTATACATGTAAATATGGTTAGAACCAGATAAAGCAACAAAATCTTCAACTTCAACTAATAAATTTGTACTACCACTCACTATTAAAGAGCTATCACAATTATTTAAAGAATCAATAGTATCAGATTCATAATCTGTAAAATAAGGAGCTGTTAACGCAGCACAACGAGTTCTAAATTCAAAGGGACCTACCCAATTACTAGTACCATCAACACCACAATTAGATCTTACATAAAATTCATAGAGAGTATCTGGTGATAATCCAGACGCACTATAAGGATTAGTAGTTGAAGAAGTTGCGATAGTTGCAACTCCAGAATCTACTACAAAACCAGCAGCACCTATTTCTAAATCCCAGTTCGTCGTTGACCCTAATTCTGTCCAACCTAAATCTACAGAACTACTAGTTAATGCAGTAATATTTAAGTCATAAGGATCTACGCAAGGTGGAGATTCTAAAACTAATAAATTATCTATCGCCATATCACTAGTAAATGATGTACCACGTGCACTTCTAAATATTACCTGAATATTTTGTGATGAAAATGCTGCAATAGGAATAACTACAGTTGTAAAAGCATCGTCTTCATCAGTTTGCTGTTGTCCAGATAAAGTAAATACAGTAGTATCAACCCCACCAGATCTTACAACAACTTCCAACGTACCCATATCTGCACCATACATATGGTAATCAAAACTAATTGCAGGAGTCGTAAGAGAAGTTAAATCTATAACCGGTGAAATTAGATCTGTAATATCACCTGTCGTTCCTCTAGAAGCTTCAGTTATGAAATAATTACCACTAGAAACACCAGGACCAGTAGAACCAGAACCTGTTACTGCTGTAGCAACAGCTACCCAACTATACGCAGAAGGACTATCTGCAGACCAACAATTTTCTTCTTCAAAATTATCAGTAGTAGCTGGTGTACCTGTAGCGCGTACTGTAAAACCAGTTTCAAAATCTTCATTAAATGGCGATGTAAAAGGTAAACATAAAGTAGAAAAAGATTCTTGAACCCAACTACTGTAATCTGGTTGTAAAGGATCACAAACCGCACGAATAAATACATCGTAATTTGAAGAATCTGCTAAAGCGTCAATTAAATGAGACGGGCTTGTAGGATTAGGAGAAACAGTCGTTCCTTGACCTGTACCAGGAGCAGTTATTGTACCTGCCAGAGCATATTCTACTTCCCATTCAGTTTCTGTACCACCTGCTGACCAAGAGATATCTAAAGACGAATCAGTAATAGTATTAGCTTGAATACCTGAAATAGCTGGACATGAAATTAAGGTTGTTGCTGTATAAGGACCTTGCCAAAGACTAAAATCTCCCATTCCACAGTCATATCTTACATAAAACGCATACTCTGTATCAGACATTAAGTTATCTACAAAAGCGAAAGTCCCAAAATTACCTGCTACAGTTGTACCAGAAGGATCACCTTGATTAAATGGAGTTGGACCATAATTAACTTCATAATTAGGACTAGGATTTCCATTTGAATCCCAAGCAAACTGAACATTATTTGCCGTTTGAGTAATTGGTGAAAAATTAGAAGGAGAAGGACAAGATTCTGTAGTAGTAAAAGTCACAGGACCTACTGGATTACTAACATCTGAACCAGGTACACATACCGCTCTAATATAAACATCATAAGTGCTTATACTACTTAAGCCAGTAATAGTAAATGGGTTTGTAGAAGCAGGAACAACCTGACCTCCTGATCCAGGAGTATAAGGGCTGATTCCATATTCTATTTCCCATTGAGTTTCTGAACCACCATTAGTCCAATCTATGATTGCCTCATTTGCGGTAACTCCTGAAAACCCAGGATTAACGATAACTGGACATGTAGGACAAGAAGCAGATCCAACAAAAATATCCATCATAGATACTTGTGCAATAGGAGTTTGATAAACCAATAAATCCTCAGAATCTATTAATTTAAATTCACCATCTCCAGAAAGATCTGGAGCACGGTAATCTATATCTATAGTAGACATATTGTTAACCGAAATAACATAAGTTTCGGTCACAGGATTACCTGTAGCACTGGCATTTAATACTCGATAGGTAGTTAAAACACCATCAATGGTGACATCAACTCCTGCGTTAGCGGTGGCATTATTCCCACTAACCCAATCATTACCAAAAAAATCTGTAACCTCTAACGTATAATTACACTGTGCTTGTGCATTAAATGAAAAGGTTAACAGAAATAAGGTAATTACAGTAACATAAATTTGTTTCATAATTATTATTTAAGGTTTTTTTAAGAAGGCCCTTAAACTAAATAAATAAATACAATAATCCACTACAATTGTTAATTTATCGTTAACCTGACTTTAATTTAGGTTAAAAAAAAAAGGATCACCGTTAAGTGACCCTTTTAAAATAAAGTTTAATTAGTACTACTCCTTAATAAATCTAAAAGTTTCAGTGGCTGTATCACCATTAATTTCAATTAGATATACACCAGAAGGTAGTTCCTGAACATTAATTTCTGCTCTATTATTTATTTCTCTAGACTTTACTAATTGTCCCACGAGATTGTAAATAGTCAGTTTTTTAACAGAAACATCAGCTTGCACATATAGTACTGTAGAAACTGGATTAGGATAGATTACAAATTCCGCTTTCGCGAAAGCGTCATTACTAGCAGTACCATCAATTTCAAAAACACCCACATGGAAATCATAATCTTCAGTGTCATCTATATCTCCATCACTAGCTAAGAATGCAAATTGAACTGTACCTGTATAAGAAGACAGATCAATAGTTGAGCTAGTTCCAGTAACGGCTGGTTGATTAGCTAGATTCCATGTCATTAAAGAACTCCATGTAACCCCATTATCTGTAGTTATTAATAGATCTACTTGATCATCAGACCCCATAGCATCAATATCATTTGCAGTAGAAGGACCTGTAAAGGAATAATCAGTAACCGCTACTTCTACAGTCAACACATCATTACTTGAACCAGACATATCATATTGCTCTGAAATCAACCATTCTCTATCGACATTTTGCCATAGATTTATAGTATTAGAAGGTACAGCTACACCAGCCGCATTTTCATAAGACCTTCCATCAGTCCAGTCAGAACTTCCTAATCCGATAGGACCGTCTACAATCTCACCGTCAATAGCCTCATCCCAACATTGATTAGGCACATTAGTTGTAAAGTCAGTAACGTATGGATACTGAGTAACAACATCACATAAAGTAGTAAAAGTTACTGGGCCAGTCCATGGAGAAAAGTCACCCATCCCACAATCCGATCGTACATATACATCATAAGATGTCTGAGCTGACAAACCTGAAATAACTTGAGGATTGGAAGATGTTAAGTTCTCATATACTGCGCCTGCAGTACCTTGAGCAACAGTCGTAGGTTGCACCTCAACTTGCCAAACAGAAGTAGTACCGATTGAATTCCATGAAACATTGGCTGTATTAGAAGTCAGCATATCAACGACTAAACTAGTAGGCTCTGGACAATTCGGTATATCTTCAACAATAAATTCATCTATAAACATCACCCAACCATCAGTACCGTTAGGCGGTATTCTAAATGCTATATATACATCACCTGTAAAAGCTGACAAATCTAGTATTTCTTCTTGATAAACAGTATTACTATATAATGCTAATGGTAATAATGTAGATGTAAAGTCTGCAGCATCGGTTCCCGTAGTAGATAACAACACTTCCATATCATTAGGCTCATTTGCTGATTGAACTCTATACATATATTTCAATCTTTGAGCACCTGTTAAGGTTAGCGCTGGAGAAATTAAATAATCATCATCCACTCCACCATTAAAATCTGTATTAATAGAAGCCGCTTCGTCACCAGCTGCAGATGTTGCACTGTTAAGAATCCACTGATCACCGTCTCCATTTTCATCTAGCACTGTCCAACATCCTTCTGTCGTACTTGTAGAATCAAAAGTTTCTGTAAACGGAACTGCAAAGGCATTACAAGCTGTCTGGAAATTACTTACCGCTGACCATGGACTAAAACCTCCTGAAGCACATGCTGATCTTATATAGAAATCGTATGAAGTGTTATCAGTCAAACCACTTAAAGTGTAAGGATTTGTTGTTGCTGTAACTACAGTACCAGAACCTGGTATAAATCCTGGAGCACCATATTCAATTTCCCATGAAGTAGCAGTTCCTCTTTCTGTGAAAGCTATATCTGCAGATGAAACTGTAAATCCAGAAGTCCCTATCATTACAGGCTCATCACAATCTGGAGCTATTTCAAAACGCACATTATCAATATACATTCTCCATCCATCTGTAGTTGTAGGAGGAATTCTCCATGCTACATAAACATCTCCTGTATAAGCCGAAAGATCAATAACCTCTTCTGCATATGCTTCGTTAGAATACAATGTAAGTGGCACTAACGTTGTGGTAAAATCAGCAGCAGCATTACCTGTAGTAGAAATTAAAACTTCCATTTCGTTAGGTTCTCCATTTGATTGTACTCTATAATCATATCTAAGTCTATCAACACCAGTTAGTGTAATAGCAGGTGAGATTAAATAATCGTCATCTGCACCTCCATTGAAATCTGTATTCATTGCAGCCACCTGATCTCCTTCACTAGTATTAAATGCATAATTTAGATCCCATTGATCACCATCACCATTTTCATCCAATACCGTCCAACAATCTTGAGTTGAGCTAGTAGAATTAAAACCTTCAGTAAAAGGTACTGTGAATGCAACACAAGTAGTTCTTCCAGTAACCGGACCTAACCATATACTCTCATCACCGACTGCACAAACTGCTCTCAAATAGAAATCGTAAGGTGTATTTGCGACTAAGCCAGTTACAGTTGTTGGGTTAGTTGTTACAGGAACTAAAGTACCTGAACCCTGAGCTGCTCCTGCATCTACATATTCTATCTCCCAAGCAGTTTCAGAACCACCATTAGTCCAAGACAAACTCACACTATCAACAGTAGAAGAATCTACAGCAAGTCCTAAAGCTGCAGGACAAGATGGAGCTTCATCAATTGCAACGTTATCAATTGCTATGTCCGATTCAAAACTAGTTCCTCTTGTTGCTCTAAAAACAATTTGAAAAGTCTGACCTGAAAATGCATTTAACGCAACATTGAAATTAATATAAGGATCTGTATCTGCAAGTTGTTGCTCACCAGTTATTGTAGCAACTAGAGTCTCACTAGCTCCTGACTTTACCAAAATTTCTAAAGACCCTATATCAGATCCTGTCATATGATAATCAAAACTTAAAGCCGGAACAGTCAACGCACTAGTATCAAAAGTTGCTGTAGCCAATTCTGCAATATCGCCAGTGACTCCATTAGAACCCTCTGCATAAAAATAATTCCCTGTTGTTATAGATGGGGAAGGACCTGTATTTCCAGAAGCCGTAAGTGTTCCTGGTGCCGCAACCCATGCGTATCCGGAATTTATGGCAGAGTAACAATTTTCAGAATCAAAAGCTTCTCCTGCGCCAGGAAAAGTACTTGTTGTAGTTGTAAAACCTGTTTCAAAATCTTCAGAATAAGGAGCTACAAAAGGATCACATTGCGTATTCCCTGTAACAGGACCTACCTGTAAACTCTCATCACCAACACCACAATAACCTCTAACATAAAAGTCGTATATAGAGTTTTGAGTTAAACCAGTTATCGTTGCAGGATTAGTAGTAGAATTTACAACCGTTCCCATTCCTGGTGTAAAACCAACAGTACCATACTCTATATTCCACTCAGTCTCAGAACCGCCTGCAATCCAAGAAAGATCCACAGTAGTATTAGTTGAACCATCAAATGAAAGACTCGTAGGCTCTAAACATGTAGGAGGGGCTGCACAAATATATTCTGCTACCCAACCTGACCTCACTACAGAACCATCAGAACTAAATCTTATAGTTATAGCACCATCAGGATTAGTTGCTCTAAACATAGCTGGACCTTCTAGATCAGTAGTAAAAGGTGTTGCAGTGACATCAAGTCCATTAAAAACTTCTAAAATATCACAACAAGACTCAACATCTACTGAAGTGAAATTTAAAGTTACCACATCGCCTACATTATCAGGTGTATAAGTTATCGTATAACTTTCGTTATTTTGGTAATCTCCAGTCATACCACCTGTATCAAAAATATCATCCCCACAATTTGCTGGAGTAATTAATGTATCACAAACTGGTGTAGACCTATCTGTAGGAGCACAAACTGCTATTACACAAATATCATATGATGTCCCAGAGGAAAGACCTGTTAACGTAAAAGGATTAGAAGTAGCAGTAACTAAAGTACTAATACCTGCATCTGTAGTGTATTCTATTTCCCATTCTGTTTCTGTACCACCATTAGACCATGCAATATCAACACTAGTTTGATCTACATTACTAAAAACTATTCCAGAAATATCTGGACATGATTGCAATGTAGAAGCAGTATAAGGACCTGCCCAATCGCTAAAGTCACCCATTCCACAATCTATTCTTACATAAAAATCGTAAGATGTATTTGAAGTCAAACCAGTTACTGATGCAAATGGAGCTGAAAAACCAAGAACAGTTGTCCCACCTGCTCCTTGCACATAAGGTGAAGGTGCGTACTCAATTTCATAATTGGCAGAAACATTACCATTTGTATCCCAAGTAAACTGAACAGCATCTGCTGTCTGAGTTATAGGATTGAAAGCACTAGGTACTGGACAAGAGTCTGTAGTTGTAAAATTTAAAGGGCCCTGATTGCTACTTATATCGCCCATTCCACAATCAGCTCTTATATATACATCATAAGATGTGCTCGCAGATAATCCATCGATAGTCCAAGGATTTGTAGTTGCGTTATCAATAGTACCTGAACCTGGTGTAAAACCTACCGGTCCATATTCTACTTCCCAAGCTGTTTCTGTACCAGTTGCTGTCCATCCTATCTCTGCTCCTGTAGCAGTAAGATTATTAGAAGTTAACATGGTTACAGCAAAACATGTAGGACATGTAGCAGTTCCAACATAGATATCCATCATGGATGCTTGATTTATAGGAGAAGCATAAACCTCTATTCCTTCTGAATCAATAAATCTAAAACTACCATCTCCAGAAAAAGCTGTTGCTCTGTAATCTATATCGATTGCATCACCATCATTAACTGTTATGGTATAATTCTCTACAGCTGGCGCACCACTAACTGCTGCTGGATCCATAACTAAATAAGTTGTAGTAATTCCTGCGATGGTTACATCAACTCCAGTATTTGCAGTTAAGTTTGCACCGGAGTCCCATTCGCTACCGAAATTATCGGTAAGTTCTAGTGTATAATCACATTGCGCCGTAGACACTGTTGTAATTAAAAACACTAATATTAATAGTAGTTTTTTTGTCATTTCGTTTTGGGTTAAATTATTGAGCTTCTAATGTAATGATTTTAGCATAATTAACATTAACTTAATAGTATATTTTAATGACTATATAATATTTTAACATTTACGCTTTCGCGAAAGCGTAAAAAACAAAAAAAGCCTTATCATATGATAAGGCTTTTAATTATTTAAAATGAAATATTCTACTTAGAACTTTTCAATCACTTCTTGACTTACTCCAGTATTAGAAAAACCTCCATCATGGAAAAGATTTTGCATAGTAACTTTTTTAGTATAGTCAGAAAATAAAGTCATCGTATACTCAGCACAATCCTGTGCTGTAGCATTACCTAACGGACTCATTTTTTCTGCATAATTTATAAAACCATCAAATCCTTTTACACCACTACCGGCTGTCGTAGGTGTAGGTGATTGAGAGATAGTATTCACTCTTACCTTTTTATCTTTACCAAAGAAGTAACCAAAACTACGTGCAATAGATTCTAGATATGCCTTATTATCTGCCATATCATTATAATCAGGAAAAGTACGTTGCGCAGCCATGTAAGTCAGGGCTACAATACTACCCCACTCATTCATCGCGTCATTCTTATGTAACGTTTGCATAACCTTGTGAAAAGAAACAGCACTCACGTCCCATCCTTTTTCAGTGTATTTATAATTTTGATCTGTGTAAAGATTCCCTTTACGCACATTTACACTCATACCTATAGAGTGAAGGACAAAGTCTAATTTACCTCCTAATATCTCTACAGACTTATTTACTAAGTTTTCAAGATCTTCAATACTTGTCGCATCTGCAGGAATTATTTCACTTCCAGTTTTTTCAGCAAGTTCTTTAATTTGCCCCATACGCATAGCAACCGGCGCATTAGTAAGTACAAATGTAGCTCCTTCGTCATGAGCTAATTGTGCTGTTTTCCATGCTATAGAATTTTCATCTAAGGCACCGAATATGATTCCTCTTTTTCCTTTTAATAAATTGTAAGCCATAATTCTTGATTAGGTCGCAAATATATAAAACTAATTGAGTAGCGCACGAGCATTTTCTCTCGCAGCATCAGAAATTGTTCCACCACTTAACATCTGGGCTATCTCTTCTAATCTCGCCTCTTCATTAAGTCGTTGAATAGTACTCACGGTCTTATTATTTTCTGTTATTTTTTTTACGATTAAATGATCATTTCCTGATGCAGCTATTTGTGGTAAATGTGTAATTGCCATCACTTGCATTCCCTCACTCATAGATTTCATAATAACCGCCATCATAGTAGCTATAGAGCCACTGACACCGGTATCAATCTCATCAAATATTATAGTAGGTAATTTTTTGCATCTCGCAAGTATAGATTTAATAGCTAGCATTAACCTAGACAACTCTCCTCCAGACGCTGCTTTATCCAGCGACAATAACTGAGAACCTTTATTTGCAGTAAAAAGGAACTGTATTTGATCTATCCCTGTTTCTCCAAAAGTACCTAACGGCGTTATATCTACTTTAAATTGAGCATCTGGCATACCTAACGCCTTTACAACACTCAAAACTTCTTTTTCTAGAGCTGTTTTGTACTGACTTCTTTCCTTAGAAATTTTAGCCCCTAATTTTGTCAGATTTAATTCAGCATCATTTAATTTTTTTTCTTGCTGTTTGATTTTTTTATCAAGACCTTGTGAAACAAAGACTTTATCTGCAAGCTCATCTCTAAGGTCTTTTAAAGAATCTACCGTATCTACTTGGTGTTTTCTATACAGGTCTTCTAATAATCGTATAGAATTATTAATTTGAATTAAACGTTCTGGATCTGCCTCTATCTTATCTGCCTCTACAGAAGATTCTTGATATATATCTTCTAGCTCTAAAAGAACTGAAGAAAGACGCTCCTTTAAAGAAGAATACACTGTAGAGTATTCACTTATTTTTGAAAAATTATTTTGCAAATGCCTTAATTGATCTAACATTCCTAGATCATCTTCAGAAATCGTGTTGTTGAATTCTGTAAAAACCTCAGTAATACTCTCTACATTACTCAACTGCTCATTCTCTTCTTCTAGAGCTTTTTGATCTAATTGATCTAAGCCAGCCTCTTCTAATTCTGATAATAAGAAATTATTATAATCTAACTCTTTAGAAAACTGAGCTTCCTGACCCTGTAATTTCTTGAGTTCTTTTTTTGCGTTATTATAAACAAGTAATTCCTCCTTATAACTACTGAATATTTGGGATGCAGGCTTTTTTGAGTCCTTAGTGTTTTCAATAAGAAAAGCGTTCAACACCTCTATTTGAAAAGTATCCTTAGAAAGCTGTAATGTCTGGTGCTGAGAATGAATATCTATAAGACGCTTACCTATATTATTCATAACAGAAAGAGTCACAGGAGTATCGTTAATAAACGCTCTACTTTTACCAGAAGGTAAAATCTCTCTACGCAAAAAACTTAAATTTTCATAATCCAGATCTGCTTCTTCAAACAAATGCTTTAATTGTAAATCAGAAATATCAAACTGAGCCTCTACAACACATTTACGCGAGGTATCTCTTATCGCACTTAAATCTGCACGGTTACCTAATATCAATCCTAATGCACCTAACAAAATTGATTTACCTGCACCAGTTTCTCCTGTAATCATGGTAAGACCATTTTGAAGATCTAATTCTAGTGAGTCGATCAGTGCAAAATTCTCTATTTGAATATGTTTAAGCAATTTGTATACAGCTATTTAAGCAGTTAAAGAACTACTAGTTTATAAAACATAAATCTAGGTAAAAAGAAGGAAGTAAAAAAGAGGTTACACCTTAATATTGCGCCATTTTGAAGACTGGTTAGGCGCTAGTTTTTGTAGTGAGGTTTTTATATCCCTTATATCTACCGCCGGCCCTGAAGAATAAATACTCATTATCTCGTCTGCCTTTGCGTCAAAAAACGTGCGTTGCAATAAACTATTAGGCCTACGACTGTGCAATTCCTCAAATTGCATGATGTATTTCTTTAATAAGATCTTACCACTTTTAGAGTCTTTTGAAAAAGCATCTAACCCTTTAATATGATAATCATACATTACATCTCTATACTCCTTATAGGTATCTGAAAGCATATCATCATTAAGCCTAAACCTACTAAGAAGTCCATCACTAGCTTTCCAACCAGCTACTCCTTGTGAGCCTTGAGCTAGATTTACTATAGTCTGCGCTTGCTCGTGAAATTCTTGCCCACCTCTTTTTTCAAAAGTATCAGCATCTATACCTAAAGTAGTATAAGCATAAAAAGAAATAAGCGATATTAAATTATTCTCAAATTGATTTGCGTTGTAAAAAAACGGAGCATATTCTACATACTCAAAGGCGATATCATTATCCTTAAAATTGAATATAGGGGTCGTATAAGAAGAATTATAAACTGGTCTAGAGACAGATATTTGAAAATTACCACTGAATCTATCGTTATCATAATTAGTAACAACAAAAACTAGAGAAGCATTAATTTTTTCAATCTCCTTAAATTTTTGATCTGTCCACTTTGTATTATTTAAAAACTCTTGCATTGAAGTTTCTAAAGTCGTAAAAATAGTTTGATTAGGCTGTGCCACATTCTGCGCATTTACCTGTACAGTAAAATTAAGTTCTTGAGCATTTACAGTTGACACTGCACAAAATAAAACAAGAAAACTATAAAATATTTTTAATAATTTCATCTACGATATCTTTTGCTACTTCGGTTTTCGGTTTAGTCTCAAATCTTGAAACATTTTTATTCTTATCTATAATCGCAATTTTATTAGTGTCTACACCAAATCCAGCACCTTTATCTCTCATAGAGTTTAATACTAGTAAATCGGTTTGCTTCTTTTCCGCTTTCGCGAAAGCGTGCTCTAATTCATTCTCTGTTTCTAAAGCAAAACCTACTAAAAATGGTTTTTGAGTCATAGCTCCAACACTAGCTAAAATATCTGGATTCTTGACTAACTCAATAGTTAACGTATTAGACTTCTTTTTTATTTTTTGATCAACAGGATTTGCTGGTCTATAATCTGCTACAGCCGCACTAAATATAGCAACATCTGTAGTAGCAACCATGGAGTGTACTGCATCATACATTTGCTGCGCACTTTTAACGTCTACTCTATCTATGAGTTCATGATCTGTCTTAACATGACTAGGCCCCATAATTAATTTAACCGACGCACCTCGATTTGCTAATTCTAACGCAATTGCAGCGCCCATTTTACCACTACTATGATTACCTATAAAACGTACAGGATCGATAGGCTCATATGTTGGACCAGCTGTAATTAGGCAAACTTTATCTTTTAATGGTAATTTACTAGAAATCTCTTTTTCAACAAAACTAACGATCTCTTCTGGCTCTGCCATACGGCCTTTACCAGACAAACCACTAGCTAGCTCTCCATCACCTGCAGGAATCATAAGATTACCGTAAGCGTTGAGTTGATCAAAATTATTTTGTGTAGAAGGATGTTTATACATGTCCAGATCCATTGCTGGAGCATAATAAACAGGACATTTTGCACTACAGTAAACTGCTAGCAACAAATTATCTATAGTGCCATTTACCATTTTACTCATGGTATTTGCGGTAGCAGGCGCTATAATCATTAAGTCAGCCCAGAGACCTAATTCTACATGATTATTCCACGTATCATTATTATCTTCTTGATTTGTAAAATGACTTAAGACAGGGTTTTTAGAGAGAGTAGATAAAGTAAGTGGTGTCACAAACTCTCTGGCAGCTGGTGTCATAACCACCTTAACAGCAGCGCCCGCTTTAACAAGCAGGCGCACTAGATAAGTAGTTTTATAAGCAGCTATACCACCGGTTACACCTAGCAATACATTCTTACCACTTAATACAGACATAATTTTATTAAATTAACTTTCAGTAGAACTTGTATCTCTAAAATAGATTTTACCTTCTAACCATTCTTCAACTGCGATAGCAGCAGGTTTAGGTAAACGCTCATAAAATTTAGAAACTTCTATTTGTTCTTTATTTTCAAAAACCTCTTCTAGAGAGTCGTTGTAAGTAGCAAATTCTTCTAGTTTTTCAACAAGTTCTTCTCTTACATCAGTATTGATCTGTTCCGCACGTTTTGCGATAATAGAAATCGCCTCATACATATTACCTGTTGGAGCAGTTAATGCATCACGGTTATAAGTAATAGTCGTGTTAGGAGCTGTTAGGTTTTTAGTATCCATTGTTATATTTTACTTGTATTCTTAGAATTATAATCCTCTATTTTAGCGTGTATATTGTCGGCATCTTCTTTATACTCACTATCAGGATAGCGTTTTGCAAAGGTATCATAATATTTCTTAGCAAGAGCTAGTCTTTCAGGAACTAAGTTAGAAAAACTATTCATAGCATATTCATATTGAGATTCTAGCAGATAATACTGAGCATCATCTTGATATTCTGAACCTGGATGATCTACTATAAAATTCTCAAACGCACTTATTGCTGAAATATAACCACCTCTAAAGTTACCAAAATGATGGTACTGTTTTGCCGTCTCGTATGCTTTTTTATCTAGCTTAGACCTTAATTCATCTACCAGTAGGTTAGTCTCGTCAGCAAACTGACCAGAAGGATAAAGGTTAATATATTCCTGCAGTTTAGCAAGCGCTATATTCGTATCATTTTGATCTTTTGAATATATAGGAGACATTTGATAATGACTCTTTGCAGCCATAAACAAAGCAAGTTCTGCATTAGGGTTTGCTGGGTGAGATTGTATAAAACGCTCATATTGATAAGCACTATTTACATAGCTTTTATCTTCATAAAGAGCCTTAGCATATTTAATAGCCATAGGCGCAGCACTATCTGTACCACGATAAACCGGTATAATTTGCTCAAAAAGCATTAAACTTTTTCCATACTTCCCTTTTGCAAACAATGTATCTATCATAGCTACTTTGACAGCGTTATCTTCTGACTTAAGAGCTTTTTGATAAGAACTACAACTAGCAAGGGTTATGGCTACAATTAATACTACGACAAGGTTTTTCATACTTAACTTTAATGGGCTGCAAATGTAACTTTTTCTATGGAAAAAGAAAGCCCGTTCACACTGCTTAACGTAATGATTTTAATTCTCGTATTGGTCTAAAAAAGATTTTAATCTTGAACTTAGGTCTTCATCTACTTTAACTAACGGTAATCTTACACTGTCGTCACATAAACCTAGATGATGCAATAATGCTTTTATCCCACAAGGATTACCTTGTTCAAAAATCATATCTATGCTCGCCGCTATTTTATAATGCAACTCATAAGATTCTCCTACATCTCCATTTAAAGAATAACGTATCATGTCAGAAAAATCTTGTGCCATAGCCTGACCTATTACAGATATAACACCTGCTCCACCTGCTAGTGTCATTGCGTTTGCAATCATATCATCTCCAGATATCACAAGAAAATCTTTGGGAGTATATTGAATCATATTCATAGCTTGTACCAGATCTCCTGCAGCCTCTTTTATAGCAACTACGTTGTCAAATTGAGACAATCTAACTACTGTTTCTACTGCCATATTAGAACCTGTTCTTCCTGGAACATTATACAAAATCACCGGTAAAGGACTAGCCTCAGACACAGCTTTAAAATGTTGGAAAATTCCTTCTTGAGTAGGCTTATTATATGCCGGCGACACAGACAACACTGCTACAAAACCTTCTAAATTTGCCGTTTTTAACTCATTAACTACTACAGCAGTATCATTGCCACCTACTCCTATAACTAGGGGTAAACGACCATCATTTGCCTTTTTAATAGTTTTAATTACTTCTTGCTTCTCTTCTTTAGAAAGCGTCACACTTTCTCCTGTAGTACCTAGAACTACTAAATAATCTACACCATTATCTACTTGATGGTTAACAATACGAGACAACGCCTCGTGATCTATCGCTCCTTGAGCGTTAAAAGGCGTTACAAGCGCAACACCGGTACCTATTAAATCTTGCATGTTAATTATTAAGAATTTTTAAATATTTCGCAATTTCGGAGATAAATAGCTCTTGATTAGTTAATGGAACGTTAACTGCAAGATCATAAGAACACTCTTCATGAGAAGGATAACCTACTTTAAAACCACTATTTAACTTTAAAGACACATACCTGGTCATTATACTAGGAGTTTCAAAATAGTTGATTTGTAAATCATAAGACGCACTCAAGATCTTTTTAAAATCTACTGATGAGATACCTCCACTCCATTTAACAAGGTTTTTATCAAACAAAACAGCTCCTTCTACACTATCATTCTTTGCGTCCTTAGTAAAACCTAGAAGTGTTAAATTTTCTATAGGAATATGTAAAGTTTGAGCCCACTTTTTAAAAAGCTTTATATCAGACACTTGATTCACATCAAAAACTATTACTAGCGTTTTAGGCCAGTGTTGCCTGCGCTCCCTCAAACTATTTTCTAATTTACGGAACTCTTTACGTAACCATCGCTTTTTTAAAACGTCAAAAATCATGTACTTTTACTACTTATTCTACTTCACAAAAGTAGCACAATAGCACGAAGCTTTATGAAAAAAAATAAGTTAGTAAACAGTAAGGTACTATTTAATAATACCGCTTTCGCGAAAGCGGTATTATTATCCACCATCTTTCTAGTTTCCTGCAGTCAGAAAGGATACCAACTTAACAAAGTCTCAGGAAATCAAACAGCCGTAGACTCAAATTTAAAAAGCACTGAAGAAATCGAGGCTTTTATTGCCCCTTTCAAAAAGTCTCTAGACGGACAAATGAACGAGCAGATAAGCTACAACACTACTTCAATGCATAAGAATGACTATAAACTCAACACTCCTATTGGGAATATGATGGCAGCTATAGTCAGAACACAAGGAGAACCTGTATATAATTCTAGAACCGGCAAAAACATAGATATAGTATTACTTAATCATGGCGGTATACGTGCAGGGTTAAACGCAGGACCAGTTACCATGCGCAATGCTTATGAAATCATGCCATTTGATAACGAAATAGTTGTTGCAGAATTGAGCGGTAAACAGGTTAATGAAATGATTAATTACCTAATAGAACGTAAAAGCGCACATCCTATAGACGGTTTGCAAATTTTACTAAATACAGACGACTCCATCCATACCGTACTTATTAATAAAAAACCTCTAGACATTAATAAAATATACACCGTTGCTACTAACGATTATCTATATAGCGGTGGTGATAACATGAGCTTCTTTAAAGGAGCACCTATTACTAAAATAGATTATAAAATAAGAAATGCCGTTATTGATTATTTTAAAAAGGTAGACACGTTAAAATTTGAGAGAGATAACAGGTTTGACATCTTAAAGTAATTTTACCCCAAAGCAAATAAAATGGAAAGAAGGAAATTTATACGCAATACAAGCGCAGGAATTGTAGCAGGAACAGCTTTATGGTCTAATTATGCTCTTGCAAATGGCATTATTACAGGTCCAGAACTAGAAATAGGCACTAAAAAAATAACCATACTACATACTAACGACACTCACTCTCATATAGAACCTATCTCTGGCGGCCGTAACGATGGCCGTGGCGGCGTAGCCCGTAGAGCAGCTTTGATTAATACAGTAAGAGAAGAAAACCCCAATACACTACTTCTAGACTGCGGTGATATATTTCAAGGCACTCCATATTTCAATTTCTATGGTGGTGAGCTTGAGATTAAATTGATGTCTATGATGGGATATGATGCCGCTACCATAGGTAACCACGATTTTGACAACAGTATAGATGGACTATACAAACAACTGCCTAACGCTTCTTTTGACTTTGTGATTTCTAACTATGATTTTTCTAACACCATAATGGACGGTCATACTAAATCGAGAAAGGTAATTATAAAGGATGGCGTGCGTATAGGATTATTCGGCGTGGGAATACAATTACAAGGTCTAGTGGATCCTAAAATGTATAAAGAAACGATCTATAACGACCCTATAGAAATCGCAAAAGATCAAGCTAGGTTATTAAGAGAAGAAGATAACTGTGATTTAGTAATTTGCATGTCGCATTTAGGTTACTCTTATCGCGGTGATAAAGTATCTGACCTTGCTCTTGCTGCAGCTACATCTGGTATAGATTTAATTATAGGTGGTCATACACACACATTTTTAGACGCACCTGAAATTGTAAAAAATGCAATAGGAAAAGACGTAATGGTAAATCAAGTCGGATGTTACGGTATCAACTTAGGACGTATTGATTTCTATTTAACAGAAGGAAAAATAGATAAAGGTGTAGATGTGGTTTATGAAGTATAGAAAATATTTTATTATTTCGTTCGTGGTTTTTCTCCTAATTAGCTGTTCGAGTAAAAAAGAATACAGTTTTAAAACTGTAGACTACCGTAATGTATATCAATATTTAGATAATTATTTAATTTTTGATGGATCTAATAAAAAAGATTTAGTTGTAACGACTAATAACGGTACTATTAAACAAAATGAAAATGGTCGCTATATCTTGAATTTTGAAGAAAAAAAACGAACTAGCTTATTTATTACTTATAAAAATCAGGTAGATACAATTGTTGTCAATGCCAAGAAGTTTCCAAATCCTAAATTTCAACTTCACCCTAAAAATCCTATAAACAATAAGCTTAAATTAAAAGATTTTAAAAAGACAAGATCATTTTCTTCATTTCTCCCAAATTTTAATTTGAATGTTACTTGGAATATAGAAGACTTAAAAATCACCAAAGTAAGAGATGGAAAAGTCTCAATAATTAATGGATCTTCTACAACTATAAAAATAAGAAGAATGGTAGATTCAGGACAAGCTGGAGATCAATACTTTATTACAGATATTAGATGTCGTTTAAATATACATGATCACATTATCTATGCTAAAAGCATCAATTTTGAGGTTGTGAAGGATTAGCAAAAATACTTTTAACAATTGTATGCTTCAAATTTTGAAAATGAATACTAAAACTATAACAAAAGGATTTATAGCCACTGGCGCAATGAATATAACTGGTGTTGCTATTTTCTCTAAAGGATTAACAAACAAAGTTATTACAGAAACAGATCCTGTGGTCATGTCCTATTTCGGACTATTAATGATTATGGTATGAGGCACGGCATATATAGCTGTTTCTAAAACTTTTAAAAATCTAAAATGGCTTATAGGTGTGTTTGTTATAGAAAAACTAGCCTATGCACTTGCTTATTTACATTGGTTTTTTAACAATAGCCTAGAAACGGTTTACGATCGAGAGACCTACTAGCTGGTATTTTCTATTCCATTTACGGACTCAATGATTTTATATTTATGATTTTCTTCAGTTATGTGTTTTTAAGAATTAAAAAACTAAATTAACCAGCCTTTTAACAGCTCTGTTTCATTCTTGAATAACCTAAAATAAGATATTCACAATTCTACCCCTATAAAATTATCATATCACTACCCAAAAACACACCTAAACAACCCTTCACCCTATTTTAAATAGGGTTGTCAGCAATAAAACTGAATATTTAAGACTGATGTTCTATATTTGAAAAAATAATCAACCGATTTCAAAATGGGCAGAAAAGTCAATTTCATTATTCTTGCAGTATTAGTATTAATCAGTTTATTCTTCAGTAGTCCTTATACTGAAAACGGAGACATGAGCGCTATAGATAGCGGTGATACTGCGTGGATGTTAATCGCATCTGCATTTGTCTTATTAATGACACCAGGTCTAGCCTTTTTCTACGGTGGTATGGTGAATAAAAAATCGATGATCTCAACAATGTTGCAAAGTTTTGTAGCATTAGGTGTAGTGAGTATTCTATGGGTACTTATAGGTTTCTCACTTGCTTTTGGAGAAAGCTGGCACGGAATCATAGGAAACCCTATGACTTTTTTCAACTTCAGAAACGTAGGGCTTGCGCCTAACCCAGACTTTGCGGGCACGGTTCCATTTTTAGTATTTGCTTTGTTCCAACTCAAATTTGCTATCATAACACCAGCACTTATTACTGGTAGCTTTGCAGAGCGTGTGCGTTTTAGAAGCTACATATTATTCATGGTTCTATTCACCCTTTTCATATACACACCACTAGCTCATATGACATGGCATCCAGACGGCTTATTACGCAACTTAGGCGTTTTAGATTTTGCAGGTGGTACTGTTGTTCATATGAGTGCAGGATTTGCTGCCCTAGCAGGTGCTGTTTATTTAGGTAAACGTAAAAAAATAACACATGACCCTGCAAACGTTCCTTATATTATCTTAGGAACTGGCTTGCTATGGTTTGGTTGGTTTGGCTTTAATGCAGGTAGTGCGCTAGCTGCAAATGCAGATGCCGTTATCGCGTTTGCAAACACTAACATCGCCAGTGCAACAGCCATGATTACATGGATGTTTTACGAGAGGTTCAGTAACCGTAAGATGAGCGCCTTAGGAGCCTGTATTGGCGCCATAGTTGGACTAGTCGCTATCACTCCTGCTGCAGGATTTGTAACTATATCCCAAAGTATTTTCATAGGTTTCTTTGCTGCTATAACTAGTAACCTAGCTATTTCATGGTTTTCAAAAACAGGAATAGATGACACACTAGATGTTTTTCCTAGTCACGGTGTTGGAGGAATAGTAGGTATGATTCTTACCGCAGTATTTGCAAAAGAAGTAGGACTTACAAGCGGTGAAACAGACACTTTTATGTGGCACATCATTGCTTTAATAGGAGTTTCTATATTTACCTTTTTCGGCAGCCTTGCACTTTATAAAATTGTGGATCTATTAATTCCTATAAGAGTAAGAGACGATCAAGAAGAGCGTGGTCTGGACGCAAGTCAGCATGGAGAAGAAGTAAGTTAATTGATTATAAATATATTTTAATTCCGCTTTCGCGAAAGCGGAATTAAAACAATAAGATTTCTTTAAATCATTAAACAGAAACCTATTTAACCATATCAAGAAATTCTTGTTCACTTATCATAGTGATCTCTAATTTCTCTGCTTTCTCGAGCTTAGAAGGCCCCATTTTATCACCACGTATAAGATAATCTGTTTTACTAGATATAGAACTAGAGTTTTTACCTCCATTATCTTCTACCAACTTTTTAAGATCATTTCTAGACATTTCAAATACTCCAGAAATAACAAAGCTTTTACCAGTTAATTTCTCTGTTTGCCCTTCTAGTTGCTCTTCACTTAATGCTAGCTGTAATCCAGCTGTCTTTAATCGATCAATAAGTGCAATATGATAATCGTCCTGTATAAACTCTACGAGAGATCTAGCTATGCTCTCACCTATTTCTGGTACTGCAGTCAGTTCTTCTATTTTCTTATCTGCCGCACTAGTAACATCTGCAAAAAGGTCTAAACCATTCTTTTCTGGCTCTGCAGGCATTTTTAAAAGTGCGTCTATATTTTTATACTGTTTAGCTAGTTTTTTAGCAACCGTTTCCCCAACATATCTGATTCCTAATCCAAATAACAATCTCTCAAACGGAACCTGTTTACTTGCAGCTATCCCATTAATCATATTCTCGGCACTTTTTTGAGCCATACGATCTAATGGCAAAACCTGCTCTACAGTTAGATCGTACAAATCTGCATAGTTATGAATCATTCCAGCCTCTACTAATTGATCTACCGTTTCAGCACCTATTCCATCTATATCCAGTGCTTTACGAGATATAAAATGCTGTATACGTCCTTTTACCTGCGGTGGGCACGCCATTTCATTAGAGCAGTAATGCTTTGCATCTCCTTCACTACGCACCAACTCTGTATGGCATTCTGGGCAATGTGTCGCATAAACTGTAGGAACAGAGTTTTCTGGTCTCTTAGACAGATCTACTGCAACTATTTTAGGTATGATCTCACCACCTTTTTCTACATAAACTTCATCACCTACTCTTATATCCAGTTTTTCAATCTGGTCTGCATTGTGCAAACTCGCTCTACGCACTGTGGTTCCAGAGATCTCAACAGCCTCTAAGTTTGCGACAGGTGTTATTGATCCTGTACGACCTACTTGATAAGTAATCTCTTCTAACCTCGTAGAAACTTGCTCTGCAGCAAATTTGTATGCCATGGCCCATTTAGGCGCTTTGGCAGTAAAACCTAGCTCATCTTGCTGGTCTAATGAATTCACTTTAATCACTACACCATCTGTTTCATAAGGCAACTCCTTTCTTGCCACATCCCAATGATTGATAAATTCAAAAACCTCTTCTATAGAATCAACTAATTCACTTTCCTTAGGAGCTTTAAAACCCCATTTTCTAGCATATTCTAAAGAGTCATATTGTGTCTTTACTGGTAAATTATTTCCTGCAAGTGAGTATAATAAACAGTCGAGCGGTCTTTTTGCAACCTCTGCACTATCCTGTAATTTTAAACTACCACTCGCCGTGTTGCGAGGATTGCGATATAAATCTAAACCTTGTGCTTCACGTTCTTCATTCATCTTATGAAATCCTTCCCATGGCAATACAATCTCTCCTCGTATTTCAAATTTCTCAGGAATATCATCTCCCTTTAATTGTAATGGCACCGACTTAATAGTACGCACGTTTGCCGTTACTTCATCACCTTGATTTCCATCACCACGAGTTACCGCTTGTATAAATTTGCCATTTTCATAATGCAAACTAATGCTCGCGCCATCATACTTTAGCTCACAAGTATATCGAATATCACCATCGACAATCTTCTTAATACGCGTTTCCCAATCACGCAAATCATCAATGGAATATGAATTATCCAGCGAGTACATACGGTTGATATGCTTTACGGTATGAAAGTTTTTTGTTACCTCTCCACCTACACGTACTGATGGACTAGTCGCGTCATAGAACTCAGGATGTGCAGCTTCTAGCGTTTTTAATTGCTCCAATTTTTTATCAAATTCAAAATCTGATATAGTAGGATTATCGTTTACGTAGTAATTAAAATTATGTTCACGCAATTCATCGCGCAAGGATTGTATTTGTTCTTTTGGACTCATAGAAAACGTGCTATCTATTGCTCTAATTATAAGATTGTAAAATACAAAAAGGGCTGCTTATTTATTAATTCTTTACGGTTTGATATCAACAATTTATTTAATTCTTAAAGCTCATTTTTATGAGCCTTCATCATTCTATAGTTACCGTTTAAATCTTTATAAATTTGAGATTCAAAACCTAATTCTGTTGCTAGATTTTTCATCTCTTCTGGTAGGTATTGATTAATTTCAAAATAAAGGACACCATCTTTTTTCAAGGCTTTTTGAGCCAATTCCAATATTTTACGGTAAAAAATTAAAGCATCATGATCTTCTACGAACAAAGCCAGATGCGGCTCATTTTCTAGGACATTATCATGAATTTCTTGCTTTTCTAAATTCCTAACATATGGTGGATTACTCACTATAACATCATACTGTTCTGGTAATTCTTCTAAAGTTAGTACATCTTGTAGAATAGTTTTTACAGGTGTCTTAAGTCGAGCAGCATTTGCTTGTGCAGTTTCTAGCGCCTCACTAGAAACATCCATCAACGTCACACTAAAACTAGACATAGCAGCCTTAAGAGACAAACCTATACAACCGGTTCCTGTACCTATATCAATCATGTTGAGATAGGTATCTTTTTTATGATTCTCGATAATCATATGTACCAGCTCTTCCGTTTCCTGACGCGGTATTAAAGTAGCCGAATTCACCATAAACTCATGCCCGTAAAAATGAGCTTTACCAGTTATGTACTGTACCGGCTTTGACGTATTCAATTCTTTCAAAGCATTTTGAAGCACCTCTTCTTGAATGTGACTCATCTCTTCTCTATCATTAATTAAAAAATCAGATCGAGACCAATTCAACAAATCTTCACAGACTATTTGTAAAATACTATGAATTTCATTTTCTGGATATAATAGAGCGAGCTGCTCTTGATAAAGAAGTTTGAATTGATTTAAAGTCATTTTTTTTCAATTGAAATTGAATTCAAAAACTGAACTCAAAATGTAAATTTATAAGGATTAACTGTAAATAATTTAAATTAACTAAAACCTCTTCAACATCTGCACTGGACATGAAAAATGCCCTGTATCACCTAGTGGCGCTTTTAATAACTCAAAACCTACATGCTTATATAAACCTTGTGCCTTATACATATTATCCATAGTCTCTAGATAAATACTTTCAAATTTCAAGCTAGCTGCATACTCTAGACAGGTCATCATCATTTTTTTACCATAGCCTTTTCCACGAGCTTCTGGTTTAAAATACATTTTTTGCAACTCACACACATTCCCTTTGTAGTTATCTAAAGGAGCAACACCAGCGCCACCTAATACGACACCATCTACCTCTAACACATAATATGCACTACGCGGCTGCTGGTACTGCTTATACATAGCTTGTGTAGCGGCATCACTGTAGGCAGTCCCTACTTTAGGCGCCCCATGTTCAAGGATGGATTCTTGAATTATATCTTTTATAGCCTGATTATCTTCAGGTAAAATTTTGCGAATTTTCATAATGCGAATTTAAAGTTCCCTTTCCAAATAATATCTAGAGTTAGGAATATATTAGAATCTCTTCATTCACTCTTCATCACACTGCTCGTTAAATTATTTTCTAATTTTAAAAGGATTTCTCTTTTTGATTTTAATTCAGCCTTACTTTTGTATCAATGACTGTAGATGAGAAATACATGCAACGCTGCATACAACTAGCACAAAATGGATTAGGCACCACGTATCCTAATCCGCTAGTGGGAAGTGTAATCGTTTCTGAAAATGACGAGATTCTTGGAGAAGGATGGCATAAAAAATCTGGTGAACCGCATGCTGAAGTTAACGCAGTGCGTGATGCTGAGAAAAATGGTTATGGTAAAGACGCTTTCGCGAAAGCGGTATTATACGTAAACCTAGAGCCCTGTTCTCACACCGGAAAAACTCCACCTTGCGCATCTATGATCGTGAAAAAAGGCTTTAAAAAAGTAGTCATAGGCTCTCTAGACCCACATGAAAAAGTGGCCGGCAAAGGTGTTGCTATATTAAAAGAAGTAGGCATAGACGTCACCGTAGGCGTCCTAGAAAAAGAATGCAATTTTCTTAACAAACGCTTTTTTACTTTTCATAGAAAAAAACGCCCTTATATTATTTTAAAATGGGCCGAAACTGCCGATGGTTTTATAGCGCCCGCAGAAAAAGACGAACAAAAACCAGTATGGATTACTAACTCCTATTCTAGACAATTATCTCACCGATTAAGAGCTGAAGAAAATGCAATCCTTATAGGCGCACAAACCGTGATAGATGATAACCCATCATTAACTTGCAGGGACTGGCATGGAATAAACCCTACACGCATAGTTCTAGATTCTAGAAATACTCTAAATAAAAACTACGTTGTGTTCGATAATCAAGCACCTACTATTACTATAGACTCTAACAATCCTGAAAACATAATTAAAGAACTCTATAACAACCAGATACAATCGGTTATTATAGAAGGTGGCTCCCGTACTATTCAACAATTTATCGATGCTAATTTATGGGATGAAGCGATGCAATTTATGGGAACCGAAATTTTATTTCATAACGGACTGCCAGCGCCAAAAATAAATGGCAACTACACAATTCTAGATAGAGTAACTATAAAGCAAGATGTTTTAAAAACATATCTTAACGCATGATCTGGTTATTCCTGAGTGTTATCACATCTAGTTTACTTTATGTGATTTTCAAATACTTTGAAATTTTTAAGGTAAACACCTTACACGCTATCATCATTAATTACATTATCGCGTGCATCACAGGTTTAACATCCTATGGACAAGTACCTAATGTGGAAAACATCTTACAGGCAGACTGGCTGTATTATTCGTTTTTTATAGGCGCACTTTTTATCTTTATCTTTAATATCATGGCACTTACCAGCCAGAAAAACGGTCTAACGGTAGCCGCTGTATCTGGGAAAATGTCACTTGTTATTCCTGTTGTCGCAGGAATATGGTTATATCAAGAATCTATAGGATGGATGAAAATAGCAGGCATATTACTCGCTCTTGTTTCTGTATACCTTACTTCGGTTAAAAGTAAGGATGGACTTCAACTGGATAAAAGAACGCTTATTCTTCCTGTTATTTTATTTTTAGGAAGTGGTATCATAGACACCACTCTTAAATATGCCGAAATAAACTATGTCCCTATAGGAGAAGAATCTCTATTCAGCGCCATGTGTTTTGCCACCGCTTTTACAATAGGTATCATCATTCTTTTGTACGAGGCGACACAAAAGCGTTTTATCAATTTAAGGTCTATAATTGCTGGTATCGCATTAGGTATTCCTAACTATTTTTCAATTTACTTTATAATCAAATCTTTAAAAAACGGCATGGAAAGCAGTGTGGTTTACCCTATTAATAATGTGGCTACCGTTCTTTTTGCTTCTATTCTAGGCATTCTTATATTTAAAGAAAAACTTATCCCTAAGAATTACATAGGTATTATAGTGGCTATAGTTGCTATTCTTATGATCGCTTTCGCGAAAGCGTAACACAAAAAAAAGCCTCTCGGTTAAGAGAAGCTTTTTGAACAAATTGTATTTTTTTTACTGTCTTTCAAATTCTGCGGCACCTTCTATAACCGTATCTATCGTTGCTCCATTAGTGTCTTGTGTTGTAAAACCGTTTATTTCAATAATTAAATCTGTGGCATCTAATGTCTGTATAGTTTGAATGGCTTCACCTTGTGCAAAGGGAGAAGATCCTGTTCCAGAACTACCTGAAAATTCAATAACGTCGTTAGTAATAACATAAGTTCCTGAATCATTTATAGATTGGGTTTGATTTCCTACCGACATTCCTAATGCAAATGCCTCTGTAATTAATTCCCCTATTGCAGTATAAGTTCCATCAGCATTAAATGTGAGTATTAAATCTGAACTTACGAACTCAACTTCGGCCACAGAATCTACAGTATTCCCCATAAACGTAATGCTAGTGGTAGTGGTAGTAGATACATCTGTATATAACCAATCTCCTACTATAGAAGCAGTAACATTTCCACCGCCAGTTCCAGTTCCATTACCTGTAGTTTCAGTGTTTAAGCTAGGATCTAAAGGTTCGGTCTCACAACTAATTATTGCGGCTGATAAAAATAATAAGGCTAAGATCTTTTTCATTGGTTAAGTTTAATAGTTATTTTGCTAAAATATTCTAACTAATCGCTTTCACAAGTTCTTAAGATTGCTTTAACATAATTTTATAATTGGCAGATTCCTACAAAACAATAACAAAACCTACCACAGAGATCTTATATAAGGACAGAGGTAGTAAATTTTACGGCTATGCTTTTCCTATTACTAGTGATGAAGAGGTGAATGATTTAATAGCTCCATTGCGTAATAGACATCCTAAAGCTGGACACCATTGCTATGCATGGAAACTGGGCGCAGACGATAATAACTATAGAGCAAATGATGATGGAGAACCCAGCCACAGTGCAGGTGACCCAATATTAGGGCAAATTAATTCTTATGAATTGAGCGATGTTCTAGTTGTAGTTTCAAGAATATTTGGAGGTACTAAACTAGGTGTAGGTGGCTTAGTAAGCGCTTATCGTGAGGCTGCAAAAATAAGTTTAGAAACAGCACAAATTAAAGTACGCACCATCACCGCATCTATTGAGATCAAATTTGAATACCCACAAATGAGTCAGGTAATGAGATTTATAGATGAAAATAATTTTAAAATAGGAAAACAAGAATTAACTGCTAGCTGTGTTATCAACATTGATGTTCCAGCATCACAACAAGAAGCCGTCACTGCTCAAATCAATAAAATGTACCCTATAAAAGCAAAAACCATAGAATAAATGATTGTATGATTATCATCATTGATTTTATAAAACAAAAAGGAAAATACAGCGTTATTAACTAACAGAAATTGTTAAGAACCTACATAATTAGAATAATTGCTCACAAGCTTTAAGGAATTCTGGAATAGGTTTTCTAGGCCTAAAGGTTTTTGCATCGGTAAATACTAATGTTAGATCACATATTGCACAGAGAACACCACTGTTGTTAACTATTTCATACTCAAAAACAACCCTTGTGGTAGGCAGTGATTTCAGTCTGATTTTGACAGAAATTTCCTCCCCAAATTTGATCGGATTTTTGTACTTAATATCGATATTATATACAGGTAACAACACACCATTCTCTTCCATTTTAACATAGGAAAAACCTAATTGATTCAACCACTCTAACCTTGCTTGTTCTAAGTAAATCAAATAGTTAGCATGATGAATAATTCCCATTTGATCTGTTTCTGAATATCTAGGCTTTATGTTAATTGTGATAGTATCCATAATAATTTATAGTTATTAATTAGGTTTTAAAAAAAGAAATATCCTTGCGACTTTTTTTTCAGAAATCAAACCTGAAATAAATTTTTTTTAAGGTTTTTTATACACATATTTGTCATCGATTTTAACAACAGGATTTCTTTGTGATTTTTAGTTCTTAATCGACCCAACTCTAACTTGAAAAAAGTAATATATATGACACTGACTGCAGAATCGGTATGGGACAATTGTCTAGCTTTTATAAAGGATAATATTGCACCCCAAGCTTACAAAACTTGGTTTGCACCTATTAAGCCGGTAAAGCTAACAGATACTGCCTTAAGTATTCAAGTACCTAGTCGTTTTTTTTATGAATGGCTAGAAGAACATTATATAAAATTATTAAAAACTGCCTTAACACGTGAACTAGGCGAGGGAGCAAAATTGATCTATGCGATCAAGATGGAGAACCCTACAAAAGGTATGGAAGCCTTTACTGAAAAAATACCTAGTAGTAACCGCTCTATTAATAACTCGCAGTCTGTAGATGCGCCAGTTAGAAGTAAAAGTCCAGAGCTTAAGAATCCTTTTATTATTCCTGGAATAAGAAATGTAAAGATCGAGTCTCAACTTAATCCTTCTTATAACTTTGAAACTTTCTTAGAAGGTGATTCTAACAGACTAGCACGTAGTGCTGGTATGGCTGTTTCTAACAAACCTGGTGGAACTAGTTTTAATCCTCTATTAATATTCGGTGGTGTAGGTTTAGGAAAAACACATCTTGCACATGCGATAGGTGTAGGTATCAAAGAAAACTACCCTGACAAAACAGTACTTTACATAAGTGCTGAAAAATTCACACAACAGTATATTGAATCTGTACGTAAGAATAATAGAAATGATTTTATTCACTTCTATCAAATTGTAGACGTTCTTATCGTTGATGACATTCAGTTCTTTGCAGGTAAAGCGAGTACACAAGATGTTTTCTTCCACATATTTAATCACTTGCACCAAAATGGTAAACAAGTGATTCTTACAAGTGATAAGAAACCTGTAGACATGCAGGATATTGAACAACGCTTACTTTCTCGTTTTAAATGGGGACTTAGTGCAGAGTTGAATCATCCAGATTATGAAACTCGTGTTTCTATAATCAAGAACAAACTATATCGTGATGGTGTAGAAATGGATGATGATGTAATTCATTATTTAGCAGACAACATTAAGACCAACATTAGAGAATTAGAAGGAGCTATTATTTCGTTAATCGCACACTCTTCTTTCAACCGAAAGGATATCACTATAGATCTTGCTCGCAAGATTGTAGAGAACTATGTAAAGAACACAAAACGTGAGATTTCTATAGATCAAATACAACAAGTAGTAAGTGACTATTTCTCAATGGATGTAGAAACACTACAGTCTAAGACACGTAAACGTCATATCGTACAAGCGAGACAACTAGCTATGTATTTTTCTAAGAAACTTACTAAGGCATCTCTAGCAAGTATAGGTACTCAAATAGGTAAGCGTGATCATGCTACTGTTTTACATGCTTGTAAGACTGTTGATAATCTTGCTTCTACCGATAAGCAATTCAGTAAATATGTTGAAGATTTACATAAAAAACTTTCTAACTAGAATCTATTATGACTAACATATTAATGATATGTTTAGGTAATATTTGTAGATCTCCTCTTGCTGAAGGCTTGATGAGATCTAAATTAAATTTTACAAAATTTAAAGTAGACAGTGCCGGTACAAGCGGAGGTCATAAAGGACAAGCTCCTGATAAAAGATCCATTGCTATAGCAAAGAAAAACGGACTGGATATAACAAATCAAAAAAGTCGCAAACTCTTAAAAGAGGACTTTCAGAAATTTGATTATATCTATGTAATGGACCAGTCTAATTATGATGATGTCATCTCACTTGCTTCTACAGAAGAAGAAAAGAAAAAGGTTATCAAAATATTAGATGAAGCCTTTCCTGAAGAAAATTTAGATGTACCAGACCCATATTACGGCGGTACACAAGGTTTTGAAAATGTATACCGAATGCTCGATAGAGCTACAGATGTTATTGCTAAAAGAATAGACAATACAAGAGAATAAAAAAAGCCCTTAATACAACTAGTATTAAAGGCTTTTTACTTTTAAGGCTCCTATGAGTCTTTATCTATTATCTGAAAATAGTTTTTCTAAAACTACTCTCTTATCTATTTTACCTGTGTGCGTTAAAGCAAACTCTTTTACGAAGTAAATTTCCTTAGGCACTTCAAATTTATCTAGCTTTTTAAAAGCTTTTTGTAGATCTCTTTCTTCACCTTGAATTACAAGAACAACTTTTTCACCTAATTCTTCATCTTCCTTTGCAGATAAAAAGAAAGGTTCTAGAATATGTACTGACAACTTCTGTTCTACTTGTGCTGGATGCACTTTTACAGATCCAGTATTAATAACATCATCTACCCTACCCAGTATTTTAAACTGATTCTCGTTTATTAAATCTACAAGATCGTTTGTAACTAAAGATGTTCTCGCCAGTTCTGGAGCATGAATAACTAGTTTACCTTCCTCATCTTTCTCTATAGTTACATTTTCCACAACAGAGTAATTCTCTTCATAAGAAGGATATAGTTGTCTTACCGCAATATGAGAAGCTGTCTCTGTCATTCCATAGGTATGAAATGCTTGCGTGTGTTTTCCACTTAATCGATCGATTAAACCTTGAGAAACAGCACCACCACCTATGATCACTTTACGTACCTTATGTATATCGTCCAAAGATTTAGAAACTTGCAACGGTGACATGGCTGTAAAGTCATATCGCTTTTCTACCTTTTTTAAAGGCATAGTACTAGGTTGTACTAGATCTATGTGCCAGCCTAAAGTCATGGCACGCACAAGCATCATTTTACCAGCTATATAACTTAAAGGCAAACAACATAGCACATCTTTTTCTATTCCTATATCAAAGCGTTTACCTGTCATAACAGCACTATTAATCATATGCTGTTTTATTAGTTTATACTCTTTGGGAATACCAGTAGAACCACTAGTTTTAACCGTAACTACATCAAAGTCATCTAACCAACTCAGTAAAAAATCACCTACTTGCTTTTCCCATTCTTCACCTTCTTTTACATAACTATATGCAACAGTCATCACTCCTTCATAATCTAGAGAGTGACCATTTAATTTAAACGTGGGATGTATGGTTGGGATCATAATTAGTTTTTAAGGCAGGTACTTCTATTTTACCGAACAATTTATCTTTCCAATTGTTCCATTTGTATTTCTTAGCAAACAATAAAATTAAAGCAGGATAATAAATAAACATAGGTATAAAAGTCTCCCATGTTGCAGTGGGATCTGATGTATCTATCAATAGAGAATCTGTTTGAAATGCTGTCCAGTCTGCTGTTACTAATAACGCAATGAATAAATTATTTGCAGCATGAAAACCTATGGCAAGCTCTGTACCTTCATCCATTAAAGTAAAAGTCCCTAAAAGAAAACCAGTACCTACATACCATATCATAACAATATAGCCCATAGTAGCAATTTCTGGATTAAAAATATGCATCATCCCAAAAACAACTGAAGTAAGAATATAAGGAACTGCTCTATTACCAGATATAATTCCTAATCCTTGCATAGCATAGCTTCTAAAAAACAGCTCTTCCCATGTAGTTTGTATAGGCACTAGAGCGATTGCAATAACTGCAAGTATCGCAAAGTTAGTCGCATCATAGTTCCATATATAAACCTCTGGCGCACTGTAATACCCTATTAAAGTAGTTGCTATAGATACAAGTCCTACCACACCAAAGGCAAAGAAAGCTCTATTCCAATCAAATTTATCTCGTGAGGTAGTAGATGCTGTCCAGCTTAACTTATGAATATATTTAATCCACAACCACCACACTAGCGTACCTACCACAAAACTGAACATCAATAAAAAGAAAGTAACATTTTTTGAAAAGGTATTCATTAATGTAGACTCATCTAGATTGTTTAATGCATCTACTCCATGAAGCGTAAATTGCTCATAAATTACAGCAATAGTGAATGGCATAGCACCAAAAAACTGACAACCCAAAAATATTACCACGGCACCTATCAGCCACTTCCACGTATCATGAAAACCGTTTGCACCTCTTTTAATAAACATATTTAAAACTTTATTTTATTAGTATCCCAATTGCCCGATGTGTTACACCACAACTGTCCATTTTTAATCTCTAGTGGCGCCTCGATATTATTAGTATATAGAGAACCTGTACCTAGACCTTGTGGCATTTTATTACCTAGCGTATACGTAAATTGTGCTATAGCATTAAGACCTATGTTAGATTCTAGTGCACTAGTAATCCACCAGTCTATATTTCTTTCTGTAGCGAGATTTATCCATTCTCTACTACTTTGAAAACCACCTACTAGAGCAGGTTTTAAGATAATGTATTGCGGTTTAATAACATCTAGACAGGCTATCTTTTCTTCTATATTATAAAGACCTATTAATTCTTCATCTAGCGCAATATCTAGCGGTGTTTGCTCACACAGTCTTGCCATATCATCCCATTGGCCTTGTTTAATAGGCTGCTCGATGCTGTGTACATCGTACTTTGCAATTTCTTCTAGTTTACCCAATGCATTTTGAGGTGTAAAAGCTCCATTTGCATCAACTCTTATAGTAATCTCGCTTTCGCGAAAGCGAGAACGTATCAATTTTAATAGACTCATTTCCGCTTCAAAATCGATAGCACCTATCTTCATTTTAATGCAATCAAATCCAGCTGTTAGTTTTTCTTCTAACTGTTGCATCATAAAATCTTGGTTTCCCATCCACACGAGCCCGTTGATAGAAATAGCATCTTGTCCTCCTGTAAACATAGACGGAAACAATGTAAAGGGATCGCTGGATTGCAAGGACCTCATCGCCATTTCATAACCGAATAAAATAGAAGGCCATTTTTTTAAAGTCTCCATCATCTCTACCGGTGATAAATTAATATGATCACAAGTCCATTGCAGTTGTTTTTCAAATTCTGGTCTGTCATCTATAGAAAGACCAGAAAACATATTCACCTCTCCTACTCCTTGTTTATTACCGTTATCGATAATAAGAAACCAAGTGTTTTTGGTTTTTAAAATACCACGAGAAGTTCCTGCCGGTTGTTTAAATTCTAAAACGTATTTCTGGAAATGTGCTTTCATGAAGTAAAAATAGAGAATAGAACCATTAAGGTAGGTATAAGTATGAAAACTTTACTAACTCCGAGAAATTTCCAGCAGATCCCAGATAAATTTGGAACTGACTATTTCTTTAAATCAACTAGACTCAAGCCAAATTTTCTGGGATGGTCAGAGTGAATAAACTACATGAGACAGCGCACAAATCAACCTGTCTACTGCTCACTGAGACTATAAACTACTTTCTCTTCACGGTCCACTCAAATTGGAATTCACTCACTTGTACGCCGTCTTCATTTACACCTTGAGACGTTATCCATACCGTCTGTCCCTCGCCAGTTGCGACAGTTTTTTCTATCGCCTCTTTAATAGCAAGTCCATCGTGACATTTAAAGGTAATGCGGCCGGTAGCTTTTTTAGTAAAAGTCGCTTTATTATTTGCAACTAGCATAGAAACTCGTGCATCGCTTTTTTGAATATAAGACATGACCAGCGCGCCTGTAGAAAGTTCGGCAGCCATGGCTTGTACAGCAAAATACATACTTTTAAATGGATTCTGATTGAACCATTTATGCTTTACGGTTACCGTACAGTTCTCTGCATCTATTTCTTTACACCTCACACCACTCCACCAGCAACTAGGTAATTTTAAAAATGTAAAGGCATTAATTTTCTTGGGCGTGATCATAAGATGGTGTTTAAATCGTGTTCGGGAATTTAATAATTAAATCGCTTTTTCAAGTTAAAAACCGAATTCTATTTAATTTTTTTTGTATGCAATGAATAAGAAATCACTTCAAACCAACTAAATATTTAAAAAACAAAAACGAATTTTAAAAAATAAATTAAGATTATAAAAACTCTGAAAAGCCTTGTAATCATTACGCTTTCGCGAAAGCGGAACTTTAAAAATCAATAGGTTACAAAAAATATATGGTACTTTGTATTGCATAATACTATCTTTTAACCATATATTTGCATAAGAAAATAATAGGCTATGGAATCAACGAACCAAAACAACCACAATAATATTGCTACCGGAATTCATTTATTGACATTCGGTAAATGGCTTTTCCCCTTAGGTAATTTTATTCTACCCATTCTTTTATGGATGATAAATTCTAAGAAATCTGATTTTATCGATAGACATGGTAAACAGGCCATCAACTTTCAAATAAGTATCACACTTTATACTATCGTACTGGCTTTTATAGGTGGCGGTATTATAATAGGATCTATGATTTCTGGCGGCCCTAGTTTATGGGAAGCAATGAATCATGGTCATGATTTTCCATTTTGGGATGATATGGGAATTTTTAGCACCGTAATAGCTAGTGGATTTATATGCGGTACTTTAATATTAATACTGGCAGTAATAGATCTAGTATGTACGATTAAAGCTGCTATAAAAGCGCATGATGGTCATGATTACAATTATCCTTTAACGATTAACTTCATACCTCATCATACTGAGGTAGAAGTACCTAATAATAACTAATATGAAGATAGAAAACACAAAAGCGCAAATGCGTAAAGGCGTACTGGAGTACTGCATTCTATCCATCTTAAAAGAAGATGACGCCTACGTGGCTGAGATTCTAGGAACTTTAAAAGATGCTAAAATGCTGGTGGTAGAAGGAACTATTTATCCATTACTCACGAGACTTAAAAATGCTGGATTGCTTAATTATCGCTGGGAAGAAAGCACCAGTGGACCACCACGTAAGTATTACGGACTTACTGAAACTGGTAAAATTTTCCTTACAGAACTGACCACAACCTGGGACGATCTTAAAAATGCAGTTAACCTAGTGACCATACCTAAAACTAAAAAATCATGAACAAGACCATCAATATAAACCTAGCTGGGCTGTTCTTCCATATAGACGAAGATGCCTATCAAAGACTGCAACGTTATGTGGCAGCGGTACGTAAATCATTTGCCGGTACTAGCGGCGCAGACGAGATAATGAGCGATATAGAATCGCGTATTGCCGAGCTTTTTCTAGAAAAAAGAGCTAATGAACAACAAGTGATCTCTATAAACCATGTAGAAGAGGTGATTAACATCATGGGACAACCTGAAGACTATGAGGTTGATGAAGAAATATTTGAAGAGCAAACTTCCAGAAGTAAATTCAGAACTCCTGGTAAAAACAAACAACTTTTTAGAGATACACAAAACGGTTATGTAGGTGGTGTTTCTGGCGGTATGGCTTATTTTCTAGGAATAGATGCAATTTGGGTGCGTGTCATCTTAGTAATAGCTGTCATAATAAGCTGGGGTTGGGTAATACCCTTATATATTTTGCTGTGGATTCTAGTACCAGATGCTGTGACGACTAACCAGCGTCTTACCATGATGGGCAAAGAAGTAAACATTACTAATATAGAAGAGAATTTTAAGCAGGGTTTTGAGCCCGTGGTCGATGGGCAGACTGACGCCGACCACCATATTGTAGGTCAAAAAGGTAAACGTGGTTCTATTAAATTCTTCGGTTTTTTGGGGAAATTAATCAAAGGCTTTTTTAAAGCTCTAGTTAAAATTATAGGGCTTATAGTTTTCTTAAGTGCTACTACTGCTCTTATAGGTCTTGTTGTTTCTTTAATTACGGCTAGCTTTATTGATGTAGATGGACAGAATTTAATTCACTTCTTTGATGTCGTGATACCCAACCATCAGGCTTCATGGATTTTATTAACGGCTATTATTTTTGCTGTCGGTATTCCTTTACTAGTACTCGCTATTTTAGGTCTTAAATTATTAGTAAATAATTTGAAATCTATCGGTATGCCAGCAAAAATCATTCTTGTGGTGCTGTGGATCATTTCTGTAATTGTACTTAGTGTTTCTGTTGCCAGAATAGCTGCGACACAAGCTTATGACGGTAATGTAATAGAAGTTCAAGAATTTTCTATCGATAAAGAAAAGGTGTTTGAATTGCAGTTATTGAAAGACGGTAATCTAGGAGACCAGACTTATGTAACTAGCAATGGTTTAAAAGTTGTTGATTATAATGGAGAAAAAGCCGTTCGAAAAAATAACGTTTATATAGCATTTGCAACGAGTAGAGATAGTCTAGCACGAGTGAGTGTTAATTTTAAGGCCAAAGGAGACTCTTTTGACACCGCAAAATTAAATGCAGAATCACTGGTCTATGATTATGAGATTACAGATTCTTCCTTTACTGCTCCTAGTTACTTGATTGTTCCTAAAGGTTCGGGCGTGTTCGGTCAACGAGTGAATGTAACCATCTATTTACCTAAAGGAACTAAAGTTAAGTTTAATAATAGCTTTAAAGACCGTTATGATTCCTGGATGACTGACGAAGCTTTAAGAATAGAAAAACGCTATGACGGTTCTTATGAGTATGAGATAAGTGATGGAAAAACAATATGTCTAGAATGTCCTAAAGATGGTAGTTTTAGATCTAGACACAATAATTCAAATGAAAACGACGCTCTAGATACTAATAGAATTATCGATTCTACAACTACCACAGATGGAAAATGGAAATATGAAGATGACGATGTAGAAAACGATGACAAAATTACAGTGACAACCAAACTAGATCTAGGCGGTATAACTATGGAGACCACAGATACTTATTAGATTATAATTTTCAGTTGACGTTCTACCCTTGTGATTGAGATGTAGAACTCTTAGCCGCTCCAATTCATGTTGGAGCGGTTTTTGTTTTACCTTTACCAAATAAATTAATACAATGAAAAAATTACTACTATTTGTGTTTGCATTAAGCACTACTATAATGAGTGCTCAAGATCTTATTAAGGTAAAAGGAAACCGTGAGGTTACTACCGAGATAAGCCCTATCGATCCCTTTGAGACCTTAGAGATTAATGGTGATTATGAAATAGAAATTATTCCTGGAGCTTCTCCTCAAGTAGAGATCACGACAGATTCTAATCTACACCAGTATCTTGCTGCAAGAGTTATAGATGGTAAACTTGTGGTTACTACTACGGCTAAAATACGCTCTAAGAAAGAGATGAAATTCAGAATTATTTACGGTCCAGAATTAAATAAAATCACTGTAACTGATGACGCACAACTATCGTCTGTAACTAGTCTTCTTTTTGAAGATCTAGAATTGAACATAGAAAAAGATGCCGAAGTTTATTTAACCGCAACTGTAGAAAGATTAACTCTTAATGCAGAGCGTAGTACAGAGGCAGAATTAAACCTTACTGGTAAAAGAGCTGTTGTAAATCTAGACAACAACACGACTGTAAAAGCACTAATTAAATATGACGACCTAGAGTTAAACATGAAAGATCGTGCAGATGCAACCATAGAAGGTGATATTAAAACTGGTTATATACAGTTAAAGAGTAAAAGTAACTTTAAAGGAGAAAATTTAATCTTTAATAAATTAGATCTAAATATCACTGATAACGCAGACGCTGTTATTAATGTAAAAAACCAATTGAATCTTGAGTCTAGTGGAGATGCTAAAGTAGAGTTGCACAACTCTCCTAAAATCGATTTAAATAAATTTGCTGGTAAGTCTGTTCTTAGTAGAGAATAAAGATTCTTATTAAAATTAAAAATCCCCATTGAAACTAAAGTTTCAATGGGGATTTTTTTTTGCTTTATTGCAAGTCGATTTACTCTACGTAGTAATCACCAGCTTTAACCTCATCTACTACACCTACTTCAGCAAGGTAACGCTCTGCATCTAGTGCAGCCATACATCCTGTACCAGCAGCTGTAATAGCCTGTCTGTATATTTTATCTTGTACATCTCCAGATGCAAATACACCAGGCATGTTAGTCTTTGTAGAACCTGGAATAGTTTTTAAATAACCATCTTCACCCATGTCTAGCTGCCCTTTAAAGATATCAGTATTAGGTTTGTGCCCTATCGCGATAAAAATACCAGTGATAGCTATCTCGTGCTTTTCTTGAGTTTGATTATTTACAATACGTAAACCTTCTACTACCGTATCACCTAGAACTTCATCCACTTCAGAATTATAAAGTACCGTAATATTCTCTAAACTATTTACTCTATGTTGCATAGCTTTAGATGCGCGCATATGATCTTTACGCACTAGCATCGTTACACTCTTACAAATGTTTGCAAGGTAAGAAGCCTCTTCTGCAGCCGTATCACCAGCACCTACTATCGCAACATCTTGATTTCTATAAAAGAAACCATCACATACTGCACATGCACTTACACCACCACCACGTAATCTTTGCTCACTCTCTAAGCCTAAATATTTTGCCGTTGCACCGGTAGAAATAATTACCGTATTTGCTTCTATTTTAGTTTTACCATCTACAACAGCTGTGTGAATACCACCTTCTTCTGTAGCAAAATTCACCTCAGTAATCATCCCGATACGTACTTGTGTACCAAAACGCTCTGCTTGTTTCTGTAAATCTACCATCATTGACGGTCCATCTATTCCTTCTGGATAACCAGGGAAATTATCAACCTCAGTAGTTGTAGTAAGCTGTCCACCAGGCTCCATACCTGTATAAACTACAGGTTTCATATCTGCACGAGCGGCATATATAGCTGCAGTATATCCTGCAGGTCCTGAACCTATGATCAAACATTTTATTCTTTCTATCTTCTCTGACATAATTGTAAACTTTGAAATACAAATGTAATAGGATGCCGTCTCAATACCTTGAATTAATGATCACTATTTGTTATCAATTTATTAAGGATATACATGGTTGCTACTTTTTTGATAACACAAATGAATAGAATTTTTAGGTAGTACCTTTGACCTATGCCACAAGTATATTTAAATCCTGTTACCAAAGAGAAAGCTACCATACTCAAAACTAGTGCACAAACTAACGGCGCTTACACGCTTATAGAGGTAGAACTACAACCTGGTGGCGGTAATCCTATTCATTTTCACGAGCAATTTACGGAGGATTTTTATCCGATAAAAGGTACATTGGGTGTTCATTATTTAGGAAAGGAAATTTTATTAAAACCTAATGAAAATTTTAAAGTCCCTTTATTAGATGCACATCGATTTTACAATCCTACTGATGAAATTATCGTGTTTAGAGCTCGATTAGAACCAGGACAGCCCAATTTTGAAAATTTTATGGCAGTTCTTTTTGGACTAGTCAGCGATGGTAAAACCTTTGGTAAGAACCAGATGCCTTACAATCCTTTTCACGCTATTTTATTACTCCACTGGGGTGATACTCAGGTAGATCATTTTCTATTTAGATGGATAAAACCACTGCTGTCTGTTATGGTTACGCTTTCGCGAAAGCTAGGATATGAAAAACATCTTCTCAAAAAATATAAAACGGTTTAAAATACAGTTTGCAACTCGTTTCACAAAATCGTAACATTACAGTTCATCAATTACCCTTATGGAAAGTCAAAATATCAACCAAGAAGACGAAAAAATCATTGAAAACAGAGAACTAAGTATTTGGGAAGCCTTAATTCCTGTATTTGCTCTAGTTGCGATGCTAGCGATAAATGTATACATTTTTGGTGATGACTCTTTAAGTGGTTCTAACCAATTTGTACTTCTATTAGGAGCAACTGTTGCTGGTATAGTGGGCTATTTTAATAAAGTGACTTATAAATCTATGGTAGAAGAAGTGGCTCAAAACCTTAAATCTACTACAGGTGCTATCTTGATTTTATTAATGGTAGGTGCTCTAGCCGGTACCTGGTTATTAAGCGGTATTATCCCAACGATGATTTATTACGGTCTAGATATCTTAAACCCTTCTATATTTTTAGCTGCTTGTGTTATTATATGTGCTGTTATCTCTGTTGCTACAGGAAGTAGCTGGACCACTAGTGCTACAGTAGGTATTGCGTTAATAGGTATAGCTGGTGCTCTAGATATAAGCGCAGGTATGACTGCTGGTGCTGTTTTAAGTGGTGCTTACTTTGGTGATAAATTAAGCCCATTAAGTGACACGACTAACCTTGCTCCTGCTATGGCTGGTACTGATTTATTTACTCATATTAAATACATGACCATTACTACTGTGCCTACTATTGTAATTACCCTTTTGGTTTTCATAATTATAGGTTTTAGTATAGACACTACAGGTGTAGCAGATGTTTCGCAATATCAAACAGCCATAGACGCTACTTTTAATACCAGCCCTATTCTATTTATTGTACCAGTGGTAGTTATTGCTATGATTGTTAAAAAAGTATCTCCATTAATAGCTTTATTGATAGGTACTTTATTAGCTGGTGGGTTTGCTTTAATATTTCAACCAGAATTAGTGCATGCTATATCTGGACTAGAAGAATACAATGCTAGTGCTATGTACAAAGGCGTTATGAATGCCATCACTGTAAAAACAGTTGTTGTGCCAGTTACTGATAACCCAGAGATTGCAGAAAAACTCGCTGGACTTTTTGAAGGAAAAGGAATGGAATCTATGCTAGGGACTATATGGTTAATAATCTGTGCGATGGTCTTTGGTGGTATTATGGATGCAATAGGTGCTTTATCTCGTATAAGTCGTGCGTTACTTAACTTATTTGATTCTGTATTTGGGCTTTTTGCAAGTACGGTTGTGAGTTGTCTTGCTATTAATGTAACGGCAAGTGATCAATACCTAGCTCTAGTAGTACCTGGTAAAATGTATGCTAAGGCGTATAAAGAAAAAGGACTGGCTCCAGAAAATTTATCTAGAACGCTAGAAGATTCTGGTACAGTAACTAGCGCATTAATTCCATGGAATACTTGTGGTGCATATCAAAGTACTACACTAGGTGTAGATGTAAAAGATTACTTTATCTATGCGATCTTCAACTGGTTATCTCCTTTTATGACTTTAATATTTGCTGCTTTTAGAATTAAAATAAAACAACTTGCAGCACCTAAACCTACCATGAGTACGCTAGGTGAAGAGCCATCAGAATTTTAAATGTTGATTCTTTTGTGATCTCTATAGTATAAATTCACTGCCAAATAAACAAAAATGAAAAGATTACTTTTTGCTATAAGCCTATTCACTGTATTAGGTACTAGCGCACAGAATAGATTTGACAAAGTAGAAATTAAAACACATGAAGTAACCGACAATGTGTATATGCTAGAAGGTGCTGGTGGTAACATCTTAATTCAAGTTCTTGAAAAAGAAGTGGTCATGATAGACTCTCAATTTGCACCATTAAGTGACAAATTAATGACTGCCATTAAAAAAATCACAGAAAAACCTATCTCTTTTCTTATCAATACCCACCACCATGGAGACCATACCGGTGGAAATGAAAATTTCAATTCAGATCAAGTAACTGTTATTGCACATGAAAATGTATTGAAGAGATTACAAGCCAGTGATAAAAACGAAGGCTTTTTACCAGAAAAGACCATTGAAGAAGAATATGAATTAGTGCTAGATGATCACAATAACATGATTATTCACGTACATAACGCACATACAGACGGTGATAGCTTTGTCTATTTATTGAATAACAATGTTGTGCATATGGGTGATGTGATGTTTAACGGTGGTTATCCATTTATCGATCTTAAATCTGGCGGTTCTATTACCGGTTATATAGCTGCACAAAAGCAAGTATTAACAACTATCAATAAAGACACTAAAGTAGTACCTGGTCACGGACCATTAGGTGATTATCAAGATGTAGAAAGATCTATTGCTATGTTAGACGATTTAAGAACACAAATCAGTGAAGCCATAGCTTCTGGAAAATCTCGCGAAGAAGTAGAAAAAGATGCAACCATCACTGAGAAATATGAAAAGGCAGGTTATGGAAATGGTTTTATCAATTCGCTGAAAATAAGAACTACCATCTACGATAGTTTATTACTAGAAGCAAACAAAGAATAACACCTATTTATGAGGGCATTAGTAATATCTGGTGGTGGTAGTAAAGGTGCCTTCGGTGGTGGCGTGGCTCAATACCTTAAAGAAGAGTTAGGCTATGAGTATGATTTATACATAGGTACGTCTACTGGTAGTTTATTGATTTCACATCTTGCTCTCGATAAAATAGAGAAAATTAAAGAGATTTATACCAGTGTTAATCAATCTTCTATATTTAATAGACGCCCTTTTTTAGTCAAGAAAGATAAATTTGGTCAGGATCAAATAAGCATCAATCACTGGAATGTTTTAAAAAATTTCTATCGAGGTTCAAAAACATTTGGTGAGAGTAAAAACCTGAGAAAACTCATAAAGAAAACACTTTCTATAGATGAGTTCAACGAATTAAAACAAAGTGCCAAAGATGTAGTCGTTACGGTATCCAATATTTCTTTAAATGAAACCGAGTATAAATCTATTAACGATTTTGACTACGAAGACTTTATAGACTGGATATGGATCTCTTGTAATTACATCCCTTTTATGAGTCTTGTTAGAAAAAACGGCTGCGAGTATGCCGACGGTGGTTTTGGTAGCATGGTGCCTATTAAAGAAGCTATAGATCGTGGTGCTACAGAGGTAGATGTAATCATTCTAGAAACTGAAGTGGCTTATTACAACAACTTACCATCTAAGAACGTATTCTCCTTACTCTCCAACCTACACGGTTTTATGATGGACCGCATAGAAAAGCAAAACATAACCATAGGTAAATATGTAGCAAATAAAAATGATGCTATAATCAACTTATACTACACTCCTACTGTACTGACTACCAACTCACTCATCTTTAAAAAACAAAAAATGAAACAATGGTGGGAAAGCGGTTATCAATATGCCGCGAGTAAAAATGTGGAGTTGAATGAGATTAAGCCTGAGGAATAAGGATTGATGATTTGATAGGAAAAAGCCTATCTAAGTGATAATAGATCGTAAATTATCCTATGAATGTTAAAACAAGTTTAATATTACAATGGTTGAACTAAAAACGAAATTCATAAATCACAATCACTCATAACTAAAAAGCTGTAATTTTATTCTAGGTATATATTCAGATTTGCTTGTACTAATAAATGGTTTTCGAAATTCATAAAACATAAGAAATGCTGAATTCAAATCTTTATTCTTATTTACTTTATTTTGGGAAATATTCAAAGATCCATTTACACATTGTAATCCATACATGATATATCCTTCTTCTGGAATTTTTATTTCTAATTCTGATAAATCCACATCTAGCCAGCCTCTACCTCTAAAATCAACTACATGACTTGTATTGTCATTGACTAGTTGAGTCATTTTCTCAAAATTAGAATCTAAAGAATGATATATGAGCACTTTAAACTGGGCTTCATAACTTTTTGTGGAGATAAAAAGACCTGCACCTCTAAAATGAAATTTTATTTGATCGACATTCATTCCCGAGCTCAAACTATCAATTTGGAAACTTAGAACACTAATCTGATCGTTACCTAAAGTATGAGGAATAGTCTTCCCCTTAACTGGCCCGATTTCTGTGTAATACTTTTTAGAGTTTAAAACGATCTCATCTAACTCTGATTCAGTTTTAAACGGCAATGGTTTTGAAAAATTAAAATCCTTATTTAAAATTTGCTTTTTAAACTTATGATGAACAATAATTGAATCCGCTTTGGAAAATAATTTTACTGGAATACATATTTCACCAGTGTCGTTATCATAAAGGACAATGGTTTTTGACTTATCATAAATTTTAATATAAAAATCCTTAATCATTTCACCTTCCTGAAAAGAAACCATTGAGAATTTATCACAAGCCTCTTGTGCATAACAAACACTTGAAAACATCACAACAAAAAACAATAAAACTGACTTAAACATCATACGCTTTACCTTGAAGAGGGAAGATACTTGATTAGAATAAATTTTTAAGTAATTATAGAAGTTAAAATAACTTAGGATTACCAGCTATCATATTACCTTATTCAAATCTGTTATTTTAATAGTCAAAATCTATTATTATATTTATTAATGAGATGGAAATTATTCCGCTTTCGCGAAAGCGGACACTACATTTGCACCTTGAAAAAACAGACTAATTTTTAAATATTAAATCATGGCTATAGTAGGCAAACAATTTCCAAATCTAGATGTGGATGCAATGAATGAAATGGGAGATACATTCAAATTAAATGTATTTGAAGAGGCTAAGAATAAAGGTAAGAAAGTACTTTTATTTTGGTACCCAAAGGATTTCACTTTTGTATGTCCAACAGAATTACACGCTTTTCAAGAAGCGCTAGGTGAATTTGAAAAAAGAAACACTATCGTAATAGGTGCTTCTTGTGATACTCCAGAGGTGCATTTTGCATGGTTAAACACTCCTAAGGATAATGGTGGTATAGAAGGTGTTACTTATGACATTCTTGCAGATTCTAACCGTAATCTTTCTGGTACTCTAGATATTCTAGATGTAGAGGTAGAATACAATGAAGAGATCGATGATAGCGTTCTTGTAGGTGATAATGTTACTTATAGAGCTACTTACCTTATCGATGAAGAAGGTACTGTATTTCATGAAGGTGTTAACCACATGCCAGTAGGTAGAAATGTAAACGAATTCTTAAGAATGATAGACGCATATACTCACGTACAGAAAAATGGTGAGGTATGTCCTGCAAACTGGGAAGAAGGTAAAGATGCTATGGGTGCAAACCGTAACGCTACTGCTGAGTACCTTTCTAAAAACTAATTAGAAGTCACTTATTAATGGAGAAAGTAGACTTTGATCTACTTTCTCCATTCTTTTAAAAAAATTATTATGCAAACATTAGATCAAGATAATCTACAGGAAATCGTTGCTGGAAATGATACTGTAGTAGTACAATATATGGCGTCATGGTGCGGTAACTGCCGTGTGATGAAACCGAAGTTTAAAAAACTAGCTGGTGAGAATGAGAATACTGTCTTCATTCTAGCTGATGCTGAAAAGTTTCCTGAATCTCGTAAAATGGCTACGGTAGATAACTTACCTACGTTTGCTACTTTTAAAAATGGGACTTTTGTAAACCAGGTACAGACTAATAAATTTGAGAACCTTAAAGACTTAGTAAATGAAGTTACCAGTAATTAGACACCTGCAAAAAAATACTACTCCAGAGGCGCTTGAAGCTACTCTAGAAGTATTAGAAAGTTTTTCTGAACACAGATCTGTTACTGAAGAAGAAATGGATGTGGTAGGAGAATTAATCACAAACATATGTGGTGCTCTTGAAGTACATAACAATGTTGCTCAAGGCATGAGTGGTGTGGAAGCTGCAAATGCTTTTGCACAAAAAGTAATGGGTTCTATAGATAAGTAAAACCCTTTCTTAGAAATTAAAAAAGCAGGAATATCTCAGATAGATGATTCCTGCTTTTTTAGTTTATAGTTTTACTGAAAAGAGGTTTTGGCAGGTCGCGTGTCGCCTAGCCTCATGTAGGTTGCGGTAACTGTACCATCTTTATCACCTATTTGATCTTCTAGCAACATGGTGTTACTGGAATATCCTTGAGCAAGAATTAAATCTGCATTGGCATCATTTCCTAATATAGTTTTCTTACTTACTTTATTAGTAATTAATAGAATGGTAAAAAAAGAGCTGCCTCTTCTTATAGTAAAATAATTGTCTTTGGGTGTGCCTTTTAAAGTCATCGTATCGATGAGTCTGCCGAATTGATAAAGCTCTGCCGTGATGGTTTTATCTTCTCTGTACTCTATATAGACTTGATTACCTTCTAGTACATCATGTGACTTTTTAGGAAAATGTAGGCAGAGGTCATTCCACAGACTATTTTCCTGATCATCTGGGATTTTATTTTCATATAATCCGGTAAGCATGGTTTTAGTAAGAACTACAGGTTCTGATTCTACTCTATTGGCTAGACTTTGTGTAGTGTAACAACTCGTTAAAAGAAACGAGGCGACTAGCAGCGTTAAAAAATGTTTCATAAGATTGGTTTAGTTAATTTATCAAATTTTATACCATGATCAAACTATTGTTAATTCTTGCAGTCATAGTTTTAATATATCTTTGAACAAAATTAAACTCATGAAAAAAATTGCCTTTATTCTAGTTGCCATGATCACATTAAGTAGCTGTGGTAGCTTACAAGAAATCGTAAATAACTTACCACAAGGTACTGGTAGCGTACTATCACAAGCTGACATAGGTAACGGACTAAGACAGGCTCTAGATCAAGGTATAGATAAGGAGGTATCAAAATTAATGGGTACTGATGGTTTTTATAAAAATGATCTAGTTAAGATTTTATTACCAGAAGAACTTCAAAAAGTAGATGATGGTCTTAGAAAAATAGGTCTAAGCAGTGTTGCAGACGAAGGTCTTAAATTATTAAACCGCGCTGCCGAAGATGCTACAAAAGAGGCTTTACCTATTTTTGTAAACGCTGTTAAGGACATTACTTTTAATGATGCAAAAGATATTCTTTTAGGTGACCAAAGAGCTGCCACTGCATATCTAGAAGGTAGAACACAAGAAGAACTTTATACTAAGTTCTCTCCAGTTATTCAAAATAGTCTTGGTAAAGTAGGTGCTACAGATTTATGGAGCAATGCTATTACTAAATATAACACGATTCCTTTTACTAATAGTGTTAACCCAGATCTAACTGATTATGTTACTCAAAAAGCACTAGAAGGTGTTTTTAAGGTAATTGCTCAGGAAGAAATACAAATACGTGAGAACGTAAGTTCAAGAAGCACAGACCTATTAGTAAAAGTTTTTGCTTTACAGGATTAATTAATCATTTTTTCACGCAACCTATTTGCGTTTTAAGAGTCTTATAAATGTCCATATGGACATATTTAAGGGGTAAAAGCTATGGATGTTTACATTCATAGCTTTTTGTTTTTAAAGACAACTACGTATCAATGCTCTTCAAAAACCAATCTGTGTTATAAAAAAGCAACTAACTTCTTTAATATTACTTTAACCTAAGTCATCTGAAACTTAACAATTTACTAGAATAAAATAATTGGAGACTCTCTTAATTTTGTACTCTAGAAAAGTATGAAATGGAAAAAGATATCAAATCTTATGAAAGCAAGTTAAAGGAGCTGCGTAGGTTAGAAAAACGATACAGCTGTTTAATGAAGCAAGCTTTTGAGGCTGGTGTAAATGATAGAGCTTATAGTGATAAGTTAAATCAAATAGCCTTGAAGATAAAACAACAAATAATGTTACTGCGCTCTAATTTACAAACGCATTAATAAACTGTACTTTTAAAAAATATAAGAATGCTAAATCTAGTTATAAGATTTAAGCATTTTTTTATGCTCCAACATTTCTTGATCAATGCCAATAATACTTTAGACACATCTAAGAGATAATTAGTCGTTTTTATTAACTTACAGCTTACTAAATTTTATAAAAGTCCACGAGCTTTAATCTCTAGGTATTTATTTATGGTATTTACCGTCAGGTTTTGAGGTTCGGTAAGTATGGTTTGAATACCATATTTATTAAGTTCATTAACGATTAAACGCTTTTCATAGATAAACTTCTCGGCAATGGTTTGTTGATAAATCTCATGTGTGGTGGTAGCAGGCTTTTTAACCAACTCTTTTAATTCTGTATTATCAAAAAATATAACCACTAATAAATGATTCTTTGCAATAGCTTGTAAGTATGGAAGCTGCCTGTGCAACGCATCCATAGTTTCAAAATTAGTATATAAAAGCAATAAACTACGTTGCGTTATCGTACGTTTGATATCTATGTAGAGTCTACCAAAATCACTTTCCTTAAAATCGGTATCTAGATTGTACAGCGTCTCTAGAATTAGATTCATTTGAGAGGCTCTTTTTTGCGCCATTACCTGATTAGATAATTTATCTGAAAAACTAAACATACCAGCCTTATCGCCTTTTTTTAAGGCAATATTTGAAATAACTAGCGTAGCATTAATTGCATAATCGACTAGTTTTAATTCTTCAAAAGGCATTTTCATTACACGACCTTTATCTATAACAGAATAAACCGGCTGTGACTTTTCATCCTGAAATTGATTGATCATTAACTGGTTGCGTTTTGCACTAGCCTTCCAGTTGATATTGCGTACATCGTCTCCTTGAACATAATCTTTAATTTGTTCAAATTCCATGGTATGCCCTATTCTTCTTATTTTTTTAAGTCCAAAGTCTTTAAGCTTGTTAGTAAATGCCATTAATTCATACTTGCGCAACTGCAAGAATGATGGATAATTAGGCACCATAGCATCTTGATTAAAAGAAAATTTGCGCTGTGCTAGACCTAATGGACTACCTACAAATACCTGTAAGCCACCATAATGATACTCACCTCTTTCTGTAGGACGCACGGTATAAGAAAACGTCTTAGACTTACCTGCATCTACCTCATCTACAATTCTAAAATCACGCTCTTGAAATTGAACAGGTAACTCATCAATAATATTAAGAAATATCTTAGAGTTGTATTGATTTGTTATTAAAATCTCTACAGGATTCTTATCTCCATTAGATAACTTATCTGGTAAAACACGGCTTGCTTTTATAGCATCTCTGGTTCTATATAGTAATAAGATATCTATTAAAAGCAACCCTATTATTACAAATAAACCTATTTTAAGGTAATCTATTAATCGTTCAAAAAAGAACGCAAACACAAATAGCACCACTAGAATACCTAGTGCTATAAAGAAGCGTTTTTGCAAATAGAGGCTTTTAAAAAATTTCTTCACTATCTAGGGATCTCTATGTTTTCTAATATTTGTGCCACAGCTCTATCTGCTGTTAAGCCTTCCATTTCTCTCTCTGGGGTTAATATAATTCTATGACGCATTACCGCAGTAGCGATATACTTAATATCATCTGGCGTTACAAAATCACGTCCCATGATTGCTGCATATGCTTTAGAACCATTCATAATCGCAATAGATGCACGAGGTGATGCTCCTAGATATAAATTAGGATTATTGCGCGTGTCTAATATAATCTTTGCGATGTACTTTATAAGGTTATCTTCTATGACGATCTCCTTTACTGTTTTTTGATATTTTTCAATTTCGCTTGCAGACAGTATACCATTTACAGAAGATTCTGCATTTACATTTTTACGTGCGTGATGGTCAGTTAAAATCTGTATTTCTTCTTCTAGATTAGGATAACCTACATTAATCTTAAATAAGAAACGGTCTAATTGTGCTTCTGGCAGTCTATAAGTACCTTCTTGTTCTACAGGGTTTTGTGTTGCAAATACTAGAAACGGTGCGTTGAGCTGGTATTCTTTACCATCTATAGTCACCTGACGCTCTGCCATTGCTTCAAATAATGCTGCTTGTGTTTTTGCAGGTGCTCTGTTAATCTCATCAATTAATATGATGTTAGAAAAAATAGGACCAGGTTTAAATTCAAACTCATTGTTTTTCATAGAAAAAACTGAAGTTCCTAAAATATCTGATGGCATTAAATCTGGCGTAAATTGTATACGCGAGAATTCTACTTGCATGGTTTTTGCAAGCAACTTTGCTGTTACCGTTTTTGCAACACCAGGAACACCTTCTATTAAAGAATGACCGTTTGCAAGAATAGACACGATTAATAAATCGATCATTTCTTCTTGTCCCACGATTACTTTGCGCAATTCTGTTTTGATTTTATAAACCGCCGCACTTAGATGATTTAAGTCCAGTCTGTTTTTAAATTGTAATGACGTTGCTGGATCTTCTATTTGAGGCTCTTGTGGATCTGGAATAGATGGTGGTTGTTCCGCTTTCGCGAAAGCGTTACCATCATTAACTTCTTCACCCTTATGAACATATTGCTCTTGCGCAGGCTGCTGTGGTTGCTGGCTAGGGTTATTATCTTGAGGAATCTGTGAGTGGTTATTAGTATCTTCCATTTCTTAATCTTTAAAAAAGGCGTCTATCCTTTTATTGAGTTGTTTTAATTCATGCTCACTGTGCACTGGTTTACTGCGCAAGTGATTTATGTATTCTATAATTTCTTGAGTCTGGTCCTGTGAAACACCTGCTTTTACTGCTAGTCGTTTTATAAAAACATCATCCAGTTGTTGAGTGTTTACAAAGTATTTAGTTCTTAATTTTTCTAAGAAAAAATTGATTTTCTTGTTAATAATACCAGATACATCACCACTTTGATAATATAAATTACCTATAGTTTTAGTAAACTCTACGGTACTGTTTGCAAGTGGTTTAACGACTGGTATAGCACGCTGTTCTCTTTTTGCTTTAAATATAAAATATAATAAAATAGTCCCTAGTGTAATATACCACGCCCATTTTAAAGCGCCATTAGTGAGTATAAATCGCATAGGAGATGCTACAACTCTCCTACCAGACTTTCCATAATCATCAAAGTAAACTGGTCCATCATTAAGGTAAGAAAACATCTCAGTAACATACTGCTTTTTACCTTCTTCTAGCATGTAATAATTAGTGAATGCTATAGGATTAAGGTGGTAATAGATAGCACCATCACCTACTTTAAGTTCTATAAAATTAGCCTGCGGCACCTGTCTAGATTTAGATTTTTCAATGGCTTTTTCTATAATAGTTTTGGTAGAATCTGCCTGATCACCAAAGTCTTCTCCTAGGATATTTTTAAGATATCCTTTTACCGGTTCAAAAGGTAAAACCTCTCCTAGAACCGTTGTTCTCGTGGTATCATAACTTGTAAAATGACGGTAACTGCTCCCTTTTTGATAGATATAACTGCGGTTCTCAAATACAGGATTATTTAAACGCACCCTTACCGTATCCTGCTCATAATAGCTATAAAAACGATTAGAATCTACTTTAAGAGAGTCTCCTAATGCACCGGTAACACTTTCTGTAGAAACAAAAACTTTATTACCACGCTCTGCAAATTCCATTAAATATCTCAGCTCTGTTCTATCAAAACCTAAGTAATTATTGATAAAGATATAATTAGCATTTTCTACGTCTTCATGCTCTTTTAAAAAAGAGACAGGATCTATTTTAATGCTTTCTACATCATCTTCAAATAAATCGTCTAGTTGATCATAAAGTATGTAAGCACCAAAGGGTATTTTATCCCCACTGGTGTAACTCTCTTCCCAACTTAAGGGTTGCGGCGTTATTAATTCTAAGAATAATAAAATAGCTACAACACCGAATATGATATAGAGGTATATTTTTGATTTCTTATCCATTAGGCAGCTCTATTTTTGAGTGATTGGAACTCGGTTACTGCTTGTTTGTAGGTCTCTTCGTCAATAGGAAACTCTCCATACCAAACATGATCGTATAGGTAAGATACTTTTTTAAAGTTTTCTCTAGTTTCTGGATTTTTAAGTTCGTGTTGGTAATCAGAATTGGTTTTTTGAAAATCCCAATCGATTAACTTTTTTGCACTCAGGCTTTTTAAAAGTGATAGGTATTGATAACGTATCGCGTTTCTATAACTACCTTCTCGCTCGCTATTTTCTATTAGTGTAGCAAAATCTATTTCTTCAATATGAGTATCTGCTATTTCTACATTACTCGATTTCTTTGCTGTTTTACCAAATAATTTTGAAGCGCTCTCATTACCTACTAATCTTACTATCATAAAAATAACCGCAGCACCTATGATAAAATAAAATAGATAGGTAAGGATTTTTATGGTTAATGGTGATAGTTGAAAACCAAAAACTCTTTGTAATCCATCCATCATCCAACTGAAGAATCTTGCAAATAAGTTCTGACTCGTTGCCGTGGTGCGTTCATAATAGAACTCGCCACCAGAATATTCTTCTTTAAGATCTTTATCGATCTTACGTACCGTTAATTCTCGAGTGTCGTATTTTCTATTTAATGTATCTACTATCTCTACAGGCTGTTCTTCAATATCTTGAATCACATTTTCTAGTATCTGGGCATTTCCTACATAAGAGAAAAGAATCCAAAAGCATATATGTAATAGATAGGTTTTACTCCTCATCTCTAACTCCTAATTTTGCAATACGATTCTTTAAAAACACATTATACTTCGTCTCATGGAGGTTAAAATATAAATACCCCATGACTAACATGATAAGAAAAAAGGTTAACGAACCAAGGATACTATTTATAGCATAAAAGAAAAACTCTACCGCTTTGATAAAGATATTGCTTTCTAGTTCCACATTATCCTCGGCACTGTTATAACCATAAAAGGCAACTATTAAAACAGGTAACAATTGAAAAAGTGTAGATGCTAAATAAATAAGAATAGAAGTCACAAAAGAAACACCTACCGCTTTCCAGAATTTAGAAAAAAGCATTTCCCAACCTTTACCTAGTGCAGCAACGGCATCCATGTGCTCATCATAAGCAAATGCAAACATGCTCAATCCTACCCAAGTAGCATATGCAATAAGAATAAGTAACATTACAAAGATTCCTAAAATAGGTATAATAGCTGCGATAACACCTACTATCATAACTGGTATAACCGCAATACCACCTATTAAAACAATTAAGAACATTCCTCCTAATTTCTTTTTGGCAAAATGGAATACCTCTTTATAATTAGGATTTCCTTCTCTATCTCTTTCATAGAGTCTTAAATATACACCAGCTAGAGATGCGTTTAATAAGATAACTATAATATTAATTACTATACCTATACCGCTAGCTATATAACTGGTTTCTAAAGAGCCATCCATAGCCTGGTCCATATAGGTACCATTTGCAAGTGCAACAACACTAGATAGTCCTGAATCTGCGATATAATTAGTAACAAATAGAATAATTATAAAAATAAAATTATAGGCAAGAAATACCTTAAATAAATTTTTATGATCGCCTTTTAAAAAATCAAAATAGGCAGTTATAACACCACCAAAGTCCCTACGTAATCTAGGCTCTATATAATTGTTCATGTCTCTTTTTTACTATTCTAGGATAAATTCCATAATACCATATAATTAATGCAGCACTTCCTAGTACTATAATCCAGTTTAATAGCGCTGGCATAAATGCATACCTGGTAATAAATCCTTCTATAAAACCTGCAAGTATAAATAAAGGTATGGTACTCACCATAACTTTTAAACCTGCTTTGGCACTTTTTATAAAAGAATATTTACGTTGATACGTTCCAGGAAATAAAATACCGTTACCTAATATAATTCCTGCAGCACCACATACTACTATTATAGAAAGCTCTACCGTACCGTGTAACATGATAACACGCCATGCTTCTATGGTGACACCTTCTCTATAAAACATGGTGAAAAATGCTCCTACCATAATACCATTATTAAAAATAATATATAACGAGCCTATAGAGGTAAGTAGACCGAAAGCAAAACACATCATACCTACTCTTATATTATTGATCGTAATACCTAGAAACATACCTCCTTGCCCACTATCTTGATATATAGCAGTAGGATTACCATTTGCTATATTTTCAAGTGTCATGTTTACATAGTAATCACCTAGTATTAACCTAACAAAGCTGTCGTCATACAAAGTGCTTATGGTACCTATAAATATCGCTACAAAAAATGCAAGGATGGCATAAAGAAATTCTTTTTGATATCCCGAGAAAAATAATGGAAAGTCGGTTTTAAAGAATTCTACTATACTGTTTTTACTTTCCTTTTTATTGACATAAATTTTTTGATGTGCCTGACTAGCAAGAGAGTTTAAATACTTTAATGTATTAGAATTCTCATAATAAGTCTGTGCATAAGACAGGTCGTTAGTAAGATGAATATATAAATCAGATAGGTGATCTGGATTAATTTTCACATTAGCGTCCAGTGCTCTTTCAAAAGCTATCCATTTTTCCTTATTTTGCTTCACAAAAGCAGCTTCACGCATGGGCTATTTTTTTTATAAAGATATAAACTTACAACTGTATGTCAAATACTGCAATTAACACAGCACAAAATGTAAACATAGAATATGAATTTGCCGGTGTTGGTAAACGCATGTTAGCCTTCTTATTAGACTTAGTTATATTTGCTATATACCTGATTACCATGTCTCTTACTATATATAGAGCGGTAGGATTATTTGACGATAATAATACTTTAGGAATTCAAGAACTTTCTATGCTTCCTATTTTTTGCTACTCACTATTAATGCATCTTATCTTTAATGGACGTACGGTAGGTAAATTTATTATGGGTATTAAAGTGGTAAGAGAAGACGGATCACCTGCTCGTTTATCAGATTATTTAGTGCGATGGATATTCAGATTAGTAGATATTGTAATCTTTTTTGGTACCGTAGGTGTAGTTTCTATTCTATTTTCAGAAAAAAAACAACGCTTAGGTGATCTAGCTGCAAAAACCATAGTCATTAACACTAAGAAAAGCACAAAAATATCGCATACCATTCTAGAAGATCTAGACCCTAATTATCAGACTCAATTTCAAAATGCTTATCTATTAACAGATGCAGATGTTAATGAGATAAAAGATATTTACCGCCTTGCTGGAGAAAGTCGTGATTATATGACTCTAAGAGAATTGCGTATAAAAGTAGAATCTCTTTTAAATATCAATTCAGATTTGAGAGATGGAGTCTTCATACGCACTGTGCTCAAAGACTACACTTACCTAACTCAAGGACGATGAATTTTATAGAAATTATTGATTTTCTAGGGATTATTGCCTTTGCCATTTCTGGTGCACTCGCAGCTTTTTCTAAAAAACTAGATCCATTTGGGATAGTCATCATAGCCTTTGTCACAGCCGCTGGCGGTGGTACTTTAAGAGATGTTCTTATAGGAGTACAACCCATCTCGTGGATGCGTAACATGAACTTGATCTACACCATACTAGCTTGTGTGGTCATCACTTTTATCTTCAGGGCCCAACTAGCAAAACTGCGTAAAACTCTCTTTTTATTTGACGCTATCGGTATAGGTCTATATACGGTAGTAGGTCTAGAAATGGGACTGGCCGCTGGTTTACACCCATTAATCTGTATTATTATAGGGTGTATCACTGCTTGTTTTGGTGGTGTGCTCAGAGATATTTTGATTAATGAAATTCCCGTTATTTTCAGGAAGAATATCTATGCTACCGCTTGTATTATAGGCGGTATGGTATACTTTATACTTTTAAAGTTCAACTTACCTAACAATATTGTTTTTACAGCATCTGCAGTGACGGTAATATTAACACGTGTACTTGCCGTGGTCTTTAAAATAAAACTACCATCGCCTTACTTTAAAAATGAAATTATAAATAAGTGATTTCATTATTCCGCTTTCGCGAAAGCGGAACCAACTATCCAACTATAAAGAAATAAACTAGTCTTTTCCTGCTTTAAACAAGTAATCTTTTTCTGCTTTTGATAAAGATTCATAACCACTCGCCGAAATTTTATCAAGAATAGCATCTACCTTTTTCTGATCTGTAGATTTTACTGTACTAGCTGTTTTTGAAGATGCTGTTTTCCCTTTATAAACTGTTTTCATTTTTGCTTTACGCTCTGACTTAGGTTTCTTAACGCTAGGCTTAAAAAGGTTTGTAAAAAAGTCTCCTATTCTAGCAAAACTCTCCAAAATATCGTCTCCTTCTTTCATACGTACAGCAGCAAAATAACCTACTGCAGCACCAGCTAGATGTGCAAGGCTACCGCCTGTATTTATTTGTAACGCAACCATTACTATATTAGTTGCAAGAAAGAAATATGCAAAGTATTTCAACTTAATATTTACAAATATCAATCGATACTCTGACTCTGGAAAATAAGCACATGCAAAGAAAATCAATGCAAAAACACCAGCACTTGCACCTATTAAACCAGGAGATCTAAAAAAAGTAGGAAGTAAACCAGATGCTAGTATAAAAGATAACGCACCAGCTAGAACACCTAAAAAAAATAAGGTTAAAAACTGTCTTCCTTTAAAAATATTTAAAATGTACCTACCAGCTATATAGGTACCCAAAGCGTTACCTATAAAATGCCATAAATCATCATGTATTAAACCATAAGTAATCCAGCTCCACGGCTGCAATAACGCAGGCAAAAAGCCACTTGGTAAAACAAATTGTAAATAAGCAGGTGAATAAGTAAAGTATAAAATCCACCCTAAAATAGAGGTCAAAAATAAAACGGTAATCAACTTACCACTTATATCAAAAATGGCATATTTTGCTTTAAACTGATCCCAAACATTCATATTTAATAGATTCTATATTTATCCATATCGTTTTTCTTCCAGTACCATATCATGATAAAACCAAATATAGCACCACCTATATGAGCTAGATGCGCCACATTTGCAGATGATGCAATGTAGCCTAATGTAGCAAGTAATTCTTTGATCATATAGAACCCTATCAAATATTTAACTTTTATAGGTATAGGAATTGGGAATAAGATCAACTTTTCATTTGGGTACAACCATAAAAAAGCGGCTAGAATACCATAAATAGCTCCGCTAGCACCGACAGAAGGAACATTGTAATCTGTCGCCATGAAATGAGCATAATCAAAGGTGAAGTTATAATAATTTACCGCAGCTACTGTTAAAAAAGCACCGATACCACAAGCTAAATAAAAGAAAAGAAAACGGTTAGAATCCATCCATCTTTCAATTGCAGGACCTAAAAAAACAAGTGCGAGCATATTGTACAAGATATGCGTATAGTCATACTGACTGTGCATAAACATATGAGTAAGCGGTTGCCAAATTCTAAAATTAGGGTTTTGAAAAGGCCATAATGCAAAGGTGTTAAATAATGGCCCTGCATTAGGAATAAACATAAACCCAAGGTAAATCACCACATTTAAAATGAGGAGATTCTTAACCATAGGTGATAAATTGAAATTAAACATCTTTAGTTAAATTTTGAATTAAGACTATCGCCAGATAGATTTATAAATATTTTCTTTCCAGAAGAGGTGACCTCAGGTTCTTTACATGCAAATAATTCATCCACTAGATTCTCCATCGCCTCGCTGTTCAACACCTCACCTGTTTTAATAGACATGCTGGTCGCCATGGTTTGTGCAAGTCTGTCTGCAGGAGAATAGGTGTTTTCTGGTAAATCATGTTGCTCTTTTGCAATAACTGCTTCTAGAACGCCAGGCACATCTTTTTCTTTTAATTCTAGCGGTAAGCCCTCTATCTCTACCACATTATTTTCTAGACTTTTAAATAAAAAACCAGTATGCTCTAACTCTTCTTGTAAAGCAATAAGTATCGCTACTTCTTCTACAGGTAAATTAATCTTGATAGGAAAAAGCAATTGCTGGCTCACTCCATTTTGCACGGTAAGTTGTCTCAATAATTTCTCGTAAAGAATGCGCTCATGCGCTCTTTGCTGATTGATAACTAACAGTCCACTTTTTAAAGTACTGATTATAAACTTGCGTTGTAATTGAAAAATATTGCGCTGTTCTACCTCATGTTGTTGAAACATAGAAGAAGTAGACTCTTCTGTATGCGTTTCATCAATTAACTGCGTGGTTTCTTCTATACCTGCATAAAGTGATTCCCATGGTTGAGACGGTGGCTTTTGAAACGTAGGCGCCTGGTATGATTTTTCTGGTTTTGAATCTTGTTGAAACGGATTAAAATCAGGATCTACCTCTATCTTAGGCGCTTGTGTAAAGCCATTTTTTGCCACATCATAAGGCACTTCATATTGTTTCTCTTGTTGAAAATCAATAGAATTCACAGAAAACTGACCTAATGCATGCTTTACACTTGCTCTAAGGATAGCATATAGACTATGCTCATCGTCAAATTTCACCTCCGTTTTTGTAGGGTGGATATTTATATCAACACTATCAGTCGGTACGGTTAAATAAAGAAAGTACGACGGATTTGATTTGTCCTTTAACAATCCTTCAAAAGCACTTGCTACCGCGTGATTTAAATAATTATGTTTTATAAATCTATTGTTTACAAAGAAGTATTGAAGTCCTCGAGTTTTTCTAGCAAATTCTGGTTTACCTATAAAACCCCTTATAGACATCAATTCTGTTTCTTCTTCTACAGGAACTAATTTTTCATTAGTTTTTGCTCCCATAATACCTACTATACGCTGTCGGTAGGTACTCTTAACAAGATTAAAAAGTGAAGTATCATTATGGGTGAAACTTATTGCTACTTCTGGATGCACCATTGCCACACGATGGAACTCGTCTGTAATATTGCGTAATTCTACCTGATCAGATTTAAGGAATTTCCTTCTAGCTGGGACGTTATAAAACAAATTACGTACACTTATCATTGTACCTTTAGAAGTAACCACAGGCTCTTGCTTTGTGATTTTACTTCCTTCTATTTCTAACAAAGTTCCTAGATCATCTTCTTCTCTTTTAGATTTTACAGAAATTTGTGCAATAGCCGCAACAGAGGCAAGTGCCTCACCTCTAAAACCTTTGGTATGGAGATTAAAAAGGTCATCGGCAGTAGAGATTTTTGAGGTCGCATGACGTTCAAAAGCCATACGAGCATCTGTCATGCTCATACCCTTACCGTTATCAATAACTTGTATTAATGTTTTACCAGCATCTTTTATGATCATCTGGATTTGTGTTGCACCAGCGTCTATAGCATTTTCTAGCAACTCTTTTACCACACTGGCAGGTCGTTGTACTACTTCTCCGGCAGCGATTTGATTTGCAACGTGATCTGGTAATAATTTTATAATATCTGACATGAAGTCAATTAGAATCTAAAGATGGATAAATCAAAGTCAATGATCCAAAGAAAAATGAGAACAAGAATAGAAATAATAATTAAGAGTCTTCTCTTAACCAGCACATCTGCTCCTTGTTTTAAATCTTGTATCGCATTACCGAATTTGCCCTTGAGCCCTACATTTTGTACTGTAGAACGTTGATCATCAAACTTATGTTTGATCTCAAAGGGTTTACCGCCGGTACTATTTTTATAGTAACGTGGCTCATAATCGTATTTCTTATTCTTTCTGCGACCTATAATTCCCATAACCTCTGGTATTTTACAAATTTAACGAATACTCGATAGACAATGAACAAAGATGATGCCTAGTTATTAAGACAGTGCAATTAAGTTGCTCTAGATCTTCTTAACTCATGACAAATGCTTTTTAATTATCTCTTAAGCAAAAAAAATGCGGGCTTTGCCCGCATTTTTTTTACTCTTTTTTTATAAAATAAAAACTAAGAATACATCTTATCCCTCAATTCTTTAATTTTCTTATCGTCCATATACTCTTCAAAAGTGGTGTAGCGATCTATAACTCCTTTAGGCGTTAACTCTATCACACGATTACCTACGGTTTGAGCAAACTCATGATCATGCGTAGTAAGCAACACGGTACCTTTAAAGTTTTTTAAACTGTTGTTTAAAGCTTGTATAGATTCTAGGTCTAGGTGGTTAGTAGGCTCATCTACTACAAGAACGTTTGCTCTTTTCATCATCATGCGAGATAACATACATCGTACTTTCTCACCTCCAGAAAGTACACGTGCACTCTTAAGAGCTTCTTCTCCAGAAAAAATCATCTTACCTAAGAAACCTCTTATGTGTACTTCTTCTCTCTCTTCTTCAGTTTGTGCATACTGTCTTAACCAGTCTACCAGATCTAGATCTACATCAAAGAATTCAGAATTATCAACTGGTAAATAACTTTGCACTGTGGTAACACCCCAAGCAAATTTACCAGCGTCTGCAGTAGCGCGATCGTTTATGATATCATAAAATAAAGAGGTGGCACGACTGTCCTTAGAAAACAAAACAACTTTATCACCTTTGGCTAGGTTAATATCTACATCTTTAAAAAGTACTTCACCGTCTACAGATCCTTCTAGTTTTTCAACATTTAAGATTTGGTCACCTGCCTCGCGATCTCTTTCAAAAATAATTGCAGGATAACGTCTAGAAGATGGTTTTATCTCAGATATATCTAGTTTATCAATCATCTTCTTACGAGAAGTTGCCTGTTTAGACTTTGCCATGTTTGCGCTAAAACGAGCAATAAATTCTTGAAGTTCTTTCTTCTTCTCTTCGGCCTTTTTATTTGCTTGCTGGCGCTGTCTCGCTGCTAGTTGAGAAGACTCATACCAGAAGGTATAGTTACCAGAGTACTGGTTAATTTTACCGAAATCAATATCGGCTATATTCGTACATACCGCATCCAGAAAGTGCCTATCGTGAGATACTACTATTACCGTATTTTCATAATTAGCAAGAAAATGCTCTAACCATGAGATAGTTTCATAATCTAGGTCGTTAGTAGGCTCATCCATTACTAACACGTCTGGAGTTCCAAAAAGCGCTTGTGTTAAAAGAACACGCACCTTTAATTTGTTATCCATATCTCCCATAAGGGTATAATGATACTCCTCACCTATACCTAAATTAGAAAGCAAAGATGCTGCAGAGCTGTCTGCATTCCATCCATCCATTTCTTCAAAGGCAACTTGTAACTCACCTATTTTCTCGGCATTCTCGTCAGTATAATCGGCATAAAGAGCATCGATTTGAGTCTTTAAATCATAAAGAGGCTTATTACCTTTAAGTACTGTTTCTAGTACGGTATCTTCGTCATGAGCGTTGTGATCTTGTTCTAGAACAGACATTCTTTTTCCTGCCTCTAGACTAACATGACCGCTAGTAGGCTCCATTTTTCCTGTAAGAATTTTTAGAAAAGTAGATTTTCCAGCACCATTTGCTCCAATGATACCATAGCAGTTACTACCGCCAAATTTTGCATTTACTTCATCAAATAATACACGCTTACCGAATTGAACCGATAAATTAGAAACAGTTAACATAGATTGATTTTTGAATTTGCAAAAATACTCATTCTATTCAGTTTAAAAAGAACTCTTTGACATCATTTTAACAATGCATTAACGCCACATGTAAATCAATAAGTCTTTTTTTGTGGCTATCTCTATTATATAGTGCCTTTATGATTGATTATATCTCGCTTTCGCGAAAGCGAAACTATAAAATTCTTTACATCGCTTTACTGGCGGTGTCTCTAGCAGCTTTAATAAGTTGTGAAGAAGAAAATAGTGGCGAGACTTCTATTGTATTAACTGGAAAAATTATAAACCCTAAGGCCGATTTTATCGTTCTAAGAAACTATTCTGGAGTTAGAGACACGATTAAACTAAATAAAAAAGGTGTATTCCTTAAGGAATATGAATCTATAACGCCTGGATTATACACTTTTGCGCACCCCTCTGAATACCAATCTATTTATATAGGTTATGGGGATACCTTAAGGTTAAGATTAAACACAAAAGCATTTGATGAGTCTCTTGCTTTTACTGGTGCCGCTGCAAAGGAGAATAACTATTTGATCAATTTATTTCTAGAAATTGAAAAAACAAATAGAAATTTAATGAGCGAGTACCATCGTGAGCCTAGTGACTTTAAAAAAATGATCGATGAGCTGACTGCAAAGCGAATCAAATCATTAAAAAAAACGGCAAAGAAAAATGGTTTTCAAACCAACTTTGTGGAGAACACAGAGAAGATTATCAGATTTAGCTCTTGGTCTACACTAGAGCGATATGCCTTCACACACTATGGCAAAGGTGATATTTTAAAGAGTGATGTATTACCGTCTAATTTTTATTCTTACAGACAGCATCTAGAAATATGTGACACAAAATTACTTAACAACTATGCTTATAGACCTTATGTAACCTCATTAGTTTCTAATGTTGCTTTATATAACTGCGCTCGTAAACATGGGTCTGGTGAGGCCGTAGATAGACATGGTTATGAATACCGTAAAGAGAAATTACATGTTATAGATAGCCTTTTTACTAATGAAGAATTAAAAGGTTTATTTGCAGGTATCGAGACTAGAAACTTTATTAGAAGTAGAAAAAATGCAGGAGAAATTAATGATCTGGTTGCAGAGTTTCTAGAAATATCACAAGACGAGCAACTCAATAATCAAATTACTAAAATAGCTGCAACTTATATTAATCTAGATCCAGGAAACAAATTACCTGATTTTAAGATTTATGACGACCATAAGAATATCACTCAACTATCTTCTAACATAAATGGTTTATCTGTTCTTTTTTACTGGTCTAATAAAAATGAATCTTATGCTTTAAGGGTGCATAGAAAGGTGAATGAGTTGCGATATAAATATCCAGAGATTAAATTTATAGGTATTAATCTAGATAACCCTGAGAGCGATGCCTGGAAAGATGCTAGAGAACAATTTGGTTTTAATATGGCAACCGAATTCCAACTGGTAAACAGTCAGTCCATAAGCAAGCAACTCGCTTTGAGAAATGATAATAGAAGTATGGTTATAGCACCAGGACTTACTATTCTAGACCCTAACATTAACCTGTTTCATTACAAAATAGAAACTACTTTATTAGGTTATTTAAGTAGATAAGCTGGTTACATAAAACGTAAAAAAAAGGTGCTTAGTAATATTACTAAGCACCTTTTTTATGTTTAACTAGATAAAGATTAAGCGTTTCCTTTATTGTAATCTTCTAGAAATTTTGCAAGACCTATATCTGTTAATGGGTGTTTTAATAAACCTTCTATAGAAGAAAGAGGTCCAGTCATTACGTCTGCTCCTAATTTTGCACAATCAATAACATGCATAGTATGTCTTACTGAGGCAGCAAGAATCTCTGTATCAAAACCATAGTTATCGTAGATCATTCTAATTTCGGCAATTAGGTTAAGACCGTCAGTACTTATGTCATCTAGTCTACCTATAAATGGAGATACATAAGTAGCACCTGCCTTAGCAGCAAGTAACGCCTGTCCCGAACTAAAAACTAAGGTCATGTTAGTTTTAATACCTTTATCTGTAAAATACTTACATGCTTTTACACCATCTTTGATCATGGGTAATTTTACAACTATCTGGTCATTAAGAGCTGCAAGCGCCTCTCCTTCTTTTACCATTCCTTCATAGTCAGTAGAAATAACCTCTGCACTGACGTCTCCATCAACTAGTTCACAGATTTTTTTATAGTGATTGATAATATTCTCTTGACCAGTTATTCCTTCTTTAGCCATAAGAGAAGGGTTTGTAGTCACTCCATCCAGGATTCCCATATCCTGAGCATCAGCTATTTGGTCTAAGTTTGCGGTATCAATAAAAAATTTCATCGTTGTGTATTTAGATGTTAAATATAAATCTAGTACAAAAATGGAGATTCCCTTTATTAAATAAGTATTTTTGGATCATTAAATATGATTATTTTTTAACAAGCTTAAATATTATGAATAAAATTACAAAGCACTCATTTGTAGCACTCTGTATTTTAATAATTACCACCAGTTGCAGTGTTTTTCAACCTGTAGATACTAATGATCCTTTAGTAACAGACCCATCTACTCCACCTGGCACGATACAACTTACAGAAAATTTATACATAGACAGAGTTCCAGTAACAAATCTCATGTACAAAGAGTTTCTAGATAACTTGAGTAACTACTGGTCTATGAAGAAGCATGAAGAACTTAAAACATTCCCTAGATTTAATCTAGATGCAGATAGTGTTTTTATACCATGGACTGGTAACACGAGACTTTTAATGTCTGCAACGCACAGCAACCCACAAGAAATGATCACTTCTAAACTGAGTACTGGTAACTATTCTAGTAGTCCTTTTTTTCAATGGCACCCTGTAGTAAATATTAATAAGGAACAAGCAGAATTATTTTGTCTGTGGAGAACTGACCTAGCAAATGCTGTGTATGCAATTAAAAGTAAAAACGAGAGCAAGAGAGCTCGTTTTCCATATAAAGTAAAGTACAGATTACCTACCGAAAAGGAAATGATTGCTGCACAGAATAAATTAGAACGTGAGTTTAAACTGACTAAATATCAAAATCAAATTTTTGCGTACACTGGTGATTTTGGTTTATTTAGAAGAATGCAAAATGAAACCGAGCAATTAACCATAACTGAAATTAAGGAAATAGGAAAAGATAAAACTTATAACGCCATGCTAGATAGAAATCTTTCTTACTACCAGCAAGGTGAGCTAAAGACTGGTTTCCGTTGTATTTGTGAAATAATAGAAGAAGATGAATAATCTTTATCTCAATTTATAAGTAATTTCTAGTTAAAACAGAATTCACTTTTTAAGCTCTATAAGTATCTATAAAAAAAGATCTTGTAGAGCTTTTATTTTTTACTCTATATTCTATTCGCACATATTTTTAAGCATTTTCATAAAACCTTATCTTCTTAAATCTTTCAAAACAACTCGTCTAGTCCCTATTTTAATATGTATTTTAAGAAGAAAAGACTATGGAAATTAATTGGGATCATTTCACTAAAGATTTAGACATTATGCCAGAGGTACTAGTAGGAACTGTTATCATCTATGCACTTATAATTATATATACTAGAATTTTTGGATTAAAGAGTTTTAGTAAAATGACTGGTTTTGATTTCTTAAATACTGTAGCAATAGGTAACCTACTTGCCATGAGTGCAGCTACTAGCTCACCATCCTTACTTGTAGGAGCTTTATTGATAGGTATCTTCTACTTAATTAATTACCTCATTACATGGTTCACTTTCAATAGCGAAACCGTTGAAGAGGTCATGGATAACTCTCCTATGCTTTTGATGAAAGATGGTAAAGTATTACATGATAATCTAGAAAAAACTAAGGTCACCGAAAACGAACTAAGAGGTAAACTAAGAGAAGCAAATGTTTTAAAATTAAGCGAGGTAAGAGCTGTGGTACTGGAAACTACAGGTGATGTAAGTGTCATTCATACATCTGGTGATGAAGAATTAGAAGATTATATAATGAAGGATGTAAGACGGTCTTAATTCATGAAGAAAGGACAAACAACTTTCTCAACTAGATAGAAATTCATTAATACAACGATTTTCTTTTGTAGTACATTTGTTCACTAAATTGAATTAATGAGTTTATTATATTTATTTCTAGGTTTTATATTATTAGTAGTAGGCGGTGAGTTTTTAGTTAGATCTTCTGTAGGACTATCTCTTAAACTTAGTTTATCTAGAATGATCATAGGTCTAACTGTTGTCTCATTTGCCACTAGTGCTCCAGAGCTTATCGTCAGCATACAGGCAGCAATGGACGGCTCTTCTGGAATTGCACTCGGTAATGTAATCGGTTCTAACATTGCAAACATAGGACTGGTATTAGGTGTAACAGCATTAATCGCCCCACTTGCCATCGATAAAGACTTTTTTAAATTCAACTGGCCTTGGATGATTGTTTTCAGTCTTTTATTATTTGTATTCTTATTTTTTAATCACGATATCAATAGATTTGAAGGTGCCGCACTATTATTATTATTAATAGTTTTCTTAGTTCTACTAATAAGAAGAGCTCGTAAAATGCCAGAAGCCGTTGCCGTAGATGATGATCTTAAAGAATCTAAATGGTGGAAAATATTTCTATTTCTAAGTTTAGGTGGTGCTGCATTATGGATAGGATCTGAATTGCTAGTAAAAGGAGCTGTTGATATAGCAGAGAGTCTAGAAATTCCAGAAAGTATTATCGCAGTTTCTATGGTTGCCATAGGTACGTCAGTTCCAGAATTAGCAGCATCTGTAATAGCCGCACTTAAAAAAGAAAAAGCAATATCTTTAGGTAACTTAATAGGTTCTAATATTTTCAATATAGCATCTGTATTAGGTATCACCTCCCTTATACAACCTATCACGATAAGCGGAGAGAATTCTGGACTTATAAGTAATGACATCTTTTGGATGCTAGGTTTTGCATTCATTATGCTGCCACTAGCATTTATACCTAAGACATATTCTATAGGCAGGTTTAAAGGTATCTTTTTAATGACTTCTTACGTTCTTTTTGTTTACTTGATATTTACGACCCTAGCATAACAAGGGATATTCACACAATTTAACTATTATTTTATATCAATACCCTATTTAAATCAGGGGTGTATTAATTATTATACTTATTTTTGCGGTGTATTTTATTAAAATAACACCACATCATGTCTACATTAAGATTTAATGCCTTAAAAGAAACACTCAATCGCCAGCCTATTGAAGTGAATGAACCAAAACGTCGTAGCGATATATTCGGAAAGAATGTATTCAACAAATATGCGATGCGCCAGCACTTAACTAAGCAAGCTTACAAAAGTGTCATAGACGCTATGGAAAACGGCACTAAAATAAGCCGTGAAGTAGCAGATCATATTTCTACAGGTATGAAAGAATGGTCTATCCAGAATGGTGCAACACACTATACTCACTGGTTCCAACCACTTACTGGTGGTACTGCAGAGAAGCACGATGCTTTCTTTGAACTAGAAATGGATGGTGAAGTAATAGAAAAATTTGGTGGTGGACAGTTAGTTCAACAAGAACCAGATGCATCTTCTTTCCCTAATGGTGGAATAAGAAACACATTTGAAGCTCGTGGTTACACAGCTTGGGATCCTACATCACCTGCATTTATTATGGGAACTACATTATGTATTCCTACTGTATTTATAGCTTACACAGGAGAAGCTCTAGATTACAAAACACCTTTACTACGTTCTTTACAGGTAGTAGATCAAGCAGCAACAGATGTATGTAAATACTTTGATAAAAACGTTTCTAAAGTAGTTGCTACCTTAGGATGGGAACAAGAATATTTCTTAATAGATGCTGCTCTTGCAGACTCACGTCCAGATTTACAAATGGCTGGTCGTACTTTATTAGGACACTCCTCTGCAAAAGGACAACAACTAGACGATCATTACTTCGGTTCTATACCATCTAGAGTATTGAACTACATGCGTGACATGGAAACAGAATGTATGCTTTTAGGTATACCTGTTAAAACACGTCACAATGAGGTTGCTCCTAACCAGTTTGAGCTTGCTCCTATATTTGAAGAAGCAAACCTTGCGGTAGATCACAACTCTTTATTAATGGATGTGATGAGAAAAGTAGCTTCACGTCACAACTTTAAAGTATTATTCCATGAAAAGCCATTTGCAGGAGTAAACGGTTCTGGAAAACACAATAACTGGTCACTTGCGACTAACACTGGTGTAAATTTACTTTCTCCAGGTAGTACACCTATGAAGAACTTACAGTTCTTAACTTTCTTTGTGAACACTATTAAAGCTGTACACGATAACGAAGAGTTAGTTAGAGCAACTATCGCTAGTGCCTCAAACGACCACCGTTTAGGAGCAAATGAAGCGCCACCAGCAATTATTTCTGTATTTATAGGTTCTCAATTAACTAAGGTTCTTGACGAATTAGAGAAAGTAACTGATGGAAAACTTTCTCCAGAAGAAAAAACAGATCTTAAACTTAATGTAGTAGGTAAAATTCCAGAAGTAATTCTTGATAACACAGACCGTAACCGTACGTCACCATTTGCATTTACAGGTAATAAGTTTGAATTACGTGCCGTAGGTTCTACAGCAAACTGTGCAAATCCTATGACCGTTCTTAACGCGATAGTTGCAAAACAATTAATCGAGTTTAAAGAAGAAGTAGACGCACTTATTAAGGACAAAAAACTTAAGAAAGACGAGGCTATTTTTAATGTATTGCGTGAGTACATCAAGCAATCTAAGAAGATACGTTTTGAAGGTGATGGTTATGGAGAAGCATGGGAAAAAGAAGCTAAAAAACGTGGACTAAGCAATAACAAAACAACTCCTACTGCTCTTAAAGCAAAAGTTTCTAAGAAAACGATAAAGCTTTATGAAGACCTAAACATCATGAGTAAGGTCGAGACAGAATCTCGTTATGAAATTGAGGTAGAAGAATATGCAATGCGCATCCAGATTGAGGGACGTATCCTAGGTGACATCGCACGTAATCATGTGATTCCTACAGCAGTTAAGTATCAAAACAGATTGATAGAAAACGTAGTAGGATTAAAAGAAATCTACGGTAAAGACTTTAAAAAGTATGCCAAAGAGCAAATGATTCTTATTGAAGATATCTCAGAACACATTGAGAAAATCAACAAGGGAATTACAGAAATGACTGATGCTCGTAAAAAAGCAAACAAAGCTAAAAACGCTGAAGAAACTGCTGCTCAATACTGCGATAACGTAAAACCTTACTTTGATGTGATACGTTACAGCTGTGATAAATTAGAATTATTAGTAGATGATGAATTATGGCCACTTACTAAGTACCGTGAGTTATTATTTACTCGTTAATCAACTAGTTAATAAATGATTTAAAAGCCTCTAATTTTATTATTAGAGGCTTTTTTATGTTTCGCTTTCGCGAAAGCGGAAACGAAAAAACAATAATCAAAATAAGTAGTCAGACCATAAAATCAGACTATAAATACGATAGAAAAAGGTGAAGTATGCCTCATCTACTTTGTTAGCTTTAAAAATAGCAGCAATATTTTAAGTGGATGTTCTTTAATTTTTTGAAAGAGAACCATCTGATTGGGATATTTCTTAACAACCTATTCATACTTTTTACTTAATACTTAAAAGTTAATAGCTCTTAATTGCTTGTAAATATTAAATTTGCCATATGAGCCAAGACATTTCCAAAAGATATGCGCAGCGTGGTGTAAGCGCTGGCAAAGAAGACGTACATAACGCGATAAAAAACGTAGATAAAGGACTGTTTCCACAGGCTTTTTGTAAAATAGTACCAGATTCTCTAACAGGATCTGAAGATCACTGCCTTATTATGCATGCAGACGGTGCTGGGACAAAGTCTAGTCTAGCCTACATGTACTGGAAAGAAACTGGAGACATATCGGTCTGGAAAGGAATCGCTCAAGATGCTTTAATAATGAATGTAGACGACTTACTTTGTGTAGGCGCAACAGATAACATTCTACTTTCCAGCACTATAGGAAGAAATAAAAACCTCATTACAGGAGAAGTAATCAGTGCTATTATCAACGGTACAGAAGAACTTATCGCAGATTTAAAGTCACACGGTGTAGAAATTATTTCTACCGGTGGAGAAACTGCCGATGTTGGTGATCTAGTAAGAACCATTATCGTAGACTCTACCGTTACCGCACGTATGAAACGCAGTGATGTAGTAGACAATGCAAACATAAAAGCAGGTGACGTTATTGTAGGACTTTCTAGTTCTGGACAGGCCACTTATGAAACAGAATACAATGGTGGTATGGGATCTAATGGTCTTACCAGCGCTAGACACGATGTTTTTAATAAGAGCCTAAAAGAAAAATTTCCTGCGAGTTATGACGCAGCAGTACCAGAAGATCTAGTTTATTCCGGTTCAAAAGACCTAACTGACGCTGTAGAAGGCAGCCCGCTAGATGCAGGTAAATTAGTCCTATCCCCTACTCGTACCTATGCACCTATCATTAAAAAAATATTAAGCAATGTAAATCGTGCAGATTTGCACGGTATGGTTCACTGCTCTGGCGGTGCACAAACTAAAATTTTACACTTTGTAAAAGACCTGCACATCATCAAAGACAACATGTTTGAATTGCCACCACTTTTCAAAATGATACAAGAAGAATCTGGTACCGACTGGAAAGAAATGTATCAGGTTTTCAACATGGGACATCGCATGGAACTTTATGTAAATGAATCTATAGCACAAGAAATTATAGAGATTTCTAAGTCATTTAATGTAGATGCAAAAATCATAGGTCGTGTAGAAGCTGCAAGCTCTAAGAAACTTACTATCGATAGTGAGTTTGGTGTTTTTGAGTATTAAAAAAATCACTCTATACGTTTGAAACATTCTCGAATACATACTGTCTTGAGCTTGTCGATAGGCTCGAACTGATATCATTCGATGTCAGTTCGAGCGCAGTCGAGAACGATTACTAGTCTAAAAGCTTTATTGATGAAATACTACCACCTTTACATTCTTGAATGCTCTGATGGCTTGTTATACACAGGAATGACTAATGATCTCGAGAGACGTCTGGGAGAACACCATATGGGTAAAAATCCTAGATCCTTCACTTTCAAAAGAAGGCCACTAAAACTGATTTATAGAGAGCGTTTTATAGATGTACGGTATTGCATTTATTACGAAAAAAAAATCAAGAAATGGAGTGCTGCAAAAAAACGAGCATTAGCTAACGGAGAATTTGACACTATACAAATTCTTGCAGAATGCAGGAATATGACTCACCACAAGTATCAACCCACAAAGCATGAAATCGACACCGCTATTAAGGAGTTTTAGGTCTTTCTTTAATTAGTAACAACTCTTTATTAAATCATTCTCAACTGCGCTCGAATTGACTATCGACCTGTCTATTTATTTGCGCATCCCCATAATCCTTCAACATCTCATCTACAACCTCTAATTTCGGCTCAATATATCGTTTACAAAACGGTGCTTCTGGTCTTGTCTTGTAATAATTTTGTATCGATTCTCGCGATGCTTCAAAAGATGAAAACGGAATGATATGAGTGATGTATTTTTCGTTCCGCTTTCGCGAAAGCGAGAACACAATATCCTCTATCCTACTTTTCATTTCTTCATCAAAATAATAAATAGCACTGCGGTAATCCTCACGCCTGCTGTGTTCCTTAGTCGAAGAATGTGTCTGCAAATGAATATCGATTAATTTTTCTAGATTCATAGAATCAGTAAGATGGACGATTACGGCCTCACTTCTAGTTTCAAATGGTGTGACACTAGAGACATAACCTTGTTCTACTCTCATCACACCGGTAATCGACTGAAATACAGCTTCTGTACACCAATGACAGCCACCTCCTAAGCCTAGTTTCAAATCTGTTTTCATAAGCAAGATTATAGTTTAAAATTAGAAGCAAATTCCGTATTTTCGCAACACTTGATATAGACCATGATAGATAAATTAAATATTGTAAAAAATCGTTTTGACGAGGTAAACGACCTAATCATTCAACCAGATATTATATCTGATCAAAAACGATACGTACAACTGACCAAAGAATATAAAGATCTTAAAAATCTCATGGATAAACGTGAGATTTATATAGAATTAACTGCAAATCTTGACGAGGCAAAAGAAATCATAGCAGACGGCAGCGATGCCGATATGGTTGAGATGGCTCAAATGCAACTAGATGAAGCTAAAGAGGCTATTCCTGCTCTTGAAGAAGAGATACGCATGATGCTGGTTCCTAAAGATCCAGAAGATGCAAAGAATGCAGTAATGGAAATACGTGCTGGTGCAGGTGGTGACGAGGCGAGTATTTTTGCTGGTGATTTATTTAGAATGTATGAAAAATATTGTTCTAGTAAAGGCTGGAGTACAAGTGTAGTAGATACTAGTCACGGTACCAGTGGTGGTTATAAAGAAATTATTCTAGAAGTAAATGGTGAAGATGTGTATGGAACACTCAAGTTTGAAGCTGGGGTACACCGTGTACAACGTGTACCACAAACTGAAACTCAAGGTCGTGTGCACACAAGTGCTGCTACGGTAATGGTACTTCCTGAGGCCGAAGAATTTGACGTAGAACTGGACATGACAGAAGTACGCATAGAACGTACTACTTCTACAGGTCCTGGTGGACAGTCGGTAAACACTACTTATAGTGCGATAAAATTACACCACGAGCCTACTGGTATGATCGTGAGTTGTCAAGATCAAAAATCGTCGCATAAAAACTTAGAAAAAGCTTTAAAGGTTTTACGTTCTCGTTTATATGAAATGGAGCTTGCAAAGAAAATGGAAGCCGATTCTGAAAAGCGTAAAAGCATGGTGAGTTCTGGTGACCGTAGTGCCAAAATTAGAACTTATAACTACTCACAAGGACGTGTTACAGATCACCGTATCAACCTTACTTTATATGATCTAGATAACATTATCAATGGTGATATTCAAAAAATCATCGACGAGCTTCAACTGGTAGATAATACCGAGAAGTTGAAAATGACGGATGAAGGTTTATAACGGCGCATGCCATGCGCCGAAACATATTTTCAGTTCATATATACCAATATTGACGCATCGCATCCATCAAACTCAGTAAAGGGCGGATCGCATCCGCCGAAATAACTACCTCTATGACCATAGATAAACTTCATTCTCAAATCAATAAAAAGAAATCCTTCTTATGCATAGGCCTAGATGTTGATCTTGAAAAAATACCAGCCCATTTATTGCAGGAAGAAGATCCTATTTTTGCATTTTCAAAAGCTATTATTGATGCAACTCATGATCTATGTGTAGCTTATAAACCTAATACTGCTTTTTTTGAAGCTTATGGTGTAAAAGGCTGGATGGCTTTAGAAAAAACGATCAATTACCTCAACGAGAATTTTCCAGATCATTTCACTATAGCCGATGCTAAACGTGGCGATATAGGTAATACATCAACAAGATATGCCAAGGCTTTTTATGAAGACTTGAATTTTGATAGTGTAACGATTGCTCCATATATGGGAAAAGATTCTGTGGAGCCGTTTCTTGCATTTGAAGATAAGTTTGCCATTTTACTAGCACTTACTTCTAATCAAGGTGCCTTTGATTTTCAGACTAAAACTGTAGATGGAAAACCTCTATATCAAGAAGTTCTTAAAACAGCTTCTCAATATGAGAATAGTGATAGATTAATGTATGTAGTAGGTGCTACAAAAGCGGAATATCTAGCAGATATTAGAAAAATAGTTCCAAATTCTTTTTTACTAGTCCCTGGAGTTGGTGCTCAAGGTGGCTCACTTGAAGAAGTAGTAAAATATGGAAAGAATGATCAAATAGGATTGTTAGTAAACTCTTCACGTGGTATTATCTATGCATCTAATGGTAGTGATTTTGCAGAAGCTGCAAGAGCAAAAGCTCTCGATTTACAGCAACAAATGGCCGACTTGATCTAGGTAACGGTCATTTAAAAATTTTATCCAATATTTCATAATTCCTTATCTAATTCGTTTAAGAATTAAATAAGGGATTATGCATTTATAATTGAATTAACCTTTACGGCTATTTTAATTTTTAAAAATCATGATCAAACGATCTGAAGTTTCTTGATCGTAATCTTCTAACTGGTAATTACCATAAACGTCTATTAACTCTACTCCTGCTGCTGCAAAATAACTTTGAAAATCTTCTAAAGTTAATGCACTTACACGCTCAGTAAAATGGTAATCATGATCGTTATCTCTAAATTTTATGTCTTTGTAGATAAAGCCGTTTTCGAAACGTCGTGAGTTATGAAAGGTGATTCCTTCTTCTGTTTTAGAGTTTTCTTTTACTAGGTTTTCAACTACATAATGTGCGTTCATAAAATCTATAACCGCATATCCACCTGGTTTAAGATTAGATTTTATTGCCTCGATCGTTTTAAGATTATCTGCAGCATCATCAAAATATCCAAAACTGGTAAATAGATTAAAAACAGCATCAAAAGTCTGGTCATAAGGAACAGTCATGTTGTGCACATGAAACTCTATTCGAGAAGCATCTATAGGATTTAAATCTTTATTTCCTTCATTAATAGAAGGTGTAGAAGTGGTTTTTCTTAATTCCGCTTTCGCGAAAGCGATACTACTATCACTCAAATCAACACCAGTTACACGATATCCTAATTTATTAAGATACATACTATGTCGTCCACGACCACAGGCTAAGTCCATGATATGAGAGTCTTTACTCAACTTTAAACGTTGTGTAAGTCGTTGCATAAACTGTCCAGCCTCTGTGTAATCACGATCTCTATATAAGATGTGATAATACGGTGTGTCGAACCAACTAGCGAACCATTGATCTGATGTGTTTACATTGCTCATAGACCACAAAAATACCTTAATTTTGCCGTTCAAATCTCACGAAAATGTCTCAAAATTTTAAGATGATTGCCAAAACGCTTTTTGGCCTAGAAGAAGTACTTGAAAAAGAGTTGCGTCAACTAGGTGCCATGAATATAAAGCGTGGTGTCCGTATGGTAGAATTCACTGGTGACCAAGGTTTTATGTACAAAGCAAACATGATGTTGCGTACCGCTATTAGAATCTTAAAACCTATTTATAGTTTTAGAGCGCGTAATGAGGTGGATCTTTATGACGGAATTTATCAATATGACTGGTCTAAACATTTAACACATCATGACACGATTGCTGTTCATGGTACGATAGCGTCACAGTATTTTAACCACAGTCAGTATGTGGCTTTAAAGACTAAAGATGCTATAGTAGATCAAATACGTCGCAATACAGGACAACGTCCAGATGTGGATACTAAACATCCTGATTTGAGAATATCGGTACATATAAATGATCAAAATGTAGATGTATCTCTAGATACAAGTGGCGATCCTTTATACAAGCGTGGTTATAGAAATATGACTAACGAGGCACCGATTAATGAAGTGCTTGCTGCTGGTATTATTCTTTTGAGTAATTGGGACCAACGTTCTACGTTTATAGATCCTATGTGTGGTAGTGGTACGATAGCTATCGAGGCAGCTATGATAGGTGCTAACATTGCGCCTAATATAAACCGTCCTGAATTTGGCTTTGAAAAATGGCCAGATTATGATAATCAGTTGTTTGAGAATATTCAAGAGAGCTGTTTGAAAAAGATGCGCGAGTTTGATGGTAAAATAATCGCACGTGACGCAGATGGTTACACGGTAGAAAAAGCTATAGAGAACGTAAAGAATGCCAATCTAAGTGATTTTATAACGGTAGAAAAGGGAGACTTTTTTAGAGATCATCAAAGTGCGAGTGCTTTTATTTTGTTTAACCCACCGTATGATGAGCGTATATCTGTAGATGTTGAGGAGTTTTACAAAGAAATAGGTGATACTTTAAAGCAACGCTATGCTGGGTCTACCGCATGGATGATTACTGGTAATATGGGGGCGCTTAAATTTGTAGGCCTGCGTCCATCTCGTAAAATCCAATTATATAACGGTAAAATCGAGGCGAGACTAGTTAAATATGAGATGTACAAAGGGACTAAAAAAATACATAAATTAGTAGATAAAGAGGAATAGGTTTAAAACCTCTATAGCTTTAATTATTTAAGTTGATACAGTAATTAAAACTGTATTTCAATTTGCTTTGTAAAAATATAATGAATTTACTTTTACCTTTTCTCGGTGTATTAATCGGTTTTTTGGCTGCTTTATTAATAAAAGCAAAGTCTAGAAATCGCATGAAATTACTTCTCGCTTTTTCTGGAGCGTTTTTATTAAGTGCTGTAGCTAGCGAGTTTTTACCTGATATTTATGAAGGTGGTGATAGCACGTATGGCGCCTATTTACTAGGTGGTGTGTTTTTACAAATTATTTTAGAATTCTTTTCTAAAGGTGCAGAGCATGGCCATTTACATATAAACAAAGAAATGCCAGTGTTTCCTTATTTGCTTTTCGGTAGTTTATGTTTGCACGCATTTCTAGAAGGCATGCCTTTACAAGGAGAGAATAGTATGATATATGGTATTTCTATTCATAAAATACCGATTGCTTTTATTTTTACTTCATTTCTATTATCTAGTAATTATAATAAAGTCAAAGCTGTAATTATTCTATTATTCTTTGCAGCAATGTCTCCATTAGGAAGTATTACTGCTGGAAATATAGAATTTCTAAAAGATATTATGTTACCTATAAAAGCGATAGTTGCTGGTATTGTACTTCATGTTTCTACGACACTTATTCTAGAGGCTAGTGAAGCACATAAATTTAATCTAGCAAAAATAGTAGTGATGCTAATAGGTGCGGCTTTGGGATTTTTACTTTAAGGCAATTATTTGATATAAACTTCTATAATTTTTGCAGCCTCTGTGTCTACAGATACATTTGTTGAATTTGCAGGGATTAAAACCGTCTCTCCTACACTTATCATTTCTGTATGGTTATTTATAGTAATCTCAAATGATCCTTCTACACACATATAAATCACAAACGAATCCTTGTTAGTATAATCCATTTGCATCGCTTTATCTACGTTTAAAATAGTAGATGTAAAATAGGTGCAGTCTGCTAATACGTTTGTGTCAGATTGAAATTCTATGTTATTACTTAAAGTAGTACTACTTCTTTTTACAGCTCTCATAGATTGGTCCATGTGTAGTTCTCTTTCATTCCCAAAATTATCTACTCGATCCCAATCATAAACTCTGTATGTGATATCAGACGTTTGTTGAATCTCTGCAGCTAGAACACCTGCTCCTATAGCATGTACCTTACCAGCTGGTATGAAGAAAGAATCACCTTTACTTACCTTCTCTGTATTCAGTATTTGTTCTACATTATTTATAGTAATTTCTTGAAGTGAAGAAGTCGTTACTTTATCATCTTTAAATCCATTAATAACACAAGCGTCTTCTTCATGATCCATGATGTACCACATTTCAGTTTTACCCTTAGAATCGTGCTCTGCCTTTGCCATTTGATCATCTGGATGTACTTGAACAGATAGATTTGTTCTTGCATCTAGATATTTAATTAATAGTGGAAATTCATTACCAAAGTGACGGTAATTTTTCATTCCTACAAATTGTTCTTTATGATTTTCTATAAGATCTACTATAGAGAGACCTTTATACATTCCATTACTTACTACAGATATGTTATCCTGTACACCAGATATTTCCCAGCTTTCTCCTGTAGAATCACTGATAGCTTTTTTGTTTAAAACTGTTCTTAGTTTAGAACCACCCCATATTTTTTCTTGAAGTATAGGCTCGAATTTGATAGGATATGCTTTCATAATAAATAATTTTAAAGAGTAGAAATTTATGCTGCTATAGAATATTCAGTTGATGCGGTGTTCATTTCAAAAGAGCCACCGTATATCTCACGTACTGAGTTATCTGTGTTCAATAAATTATAGTTGAACCATATTTGAGTTAATTTACTAGGGATAATTAAAGCATCTTTAGTACCTAATTTAGAGTCATCTACATGTACCCATCTCATTAATGGTTGCTCTGTAATTCTCTTCATAACATTATCCTTACCTAGGTGTTTTTTAAGTCTTAAAAAGATCTCTACATCAAACAACCACTTACTTAAAAAAGCTTCTTGATATACAACAGGCACTATATCTCTAGTAAAAACTTTTGCTCCACATTGAGTATCTCTGATAGGCATGCCTAGAATCAATAGAATAAATTGTTTTATGAACTTAGAGAAAACATTTCTCATAAAGTTCCTTTCTATCTTGCTATTCCCACCAGAGTTTCTAGAACCGAAAACCATGATCTTATTTTCGTTTTTCATAGTTTTTACCAGATCTTTAAAATCTCTAAAATCTGTAGAAAGGTCAGCGTCCATAAAACCTATAGAAGAGATATATGATTCATTATATAAAAATCTCGCTCCTGCTCTAACAGCCGTTGCTTTTCCAGAATTTTTCTTTACGTCTACTATACTTATAGCGTCTGGCGCTTGTTCTTTCATTTTATGTAGAACATCTAGCGTGTTGTCTTTACTACCGTCGTTTACAAAACACAGATGGTAGTCTTCATTTTGAGATACAAAAGAAACAAATGCTTCTTGGTCTAGTCTCTTTTCTTCATTATAACAAGGGATAATAATTCCAGTTTTCATACTTGTAAAATTTAAGTTTTTCATTAATTACACTACAAACATACTGAGGTAAAGAGGTCCAAATCAGGGATTTTCGATGGACGACGGTTAAGCATAGACAGAAACCACTCGTCGATAGACGGACCATTTATAGAAAGATTTATCTTTACATCGTAGAAAGAATGACTATTTTTCAAGTTCATAATGCAGACTTCAAAAACCAATAAATATTTAATCACCGCTGTCCTACTAGGAATCATATTCCATGGGACCTCTATGTTTTTTACTATAGAAAAGACATATGATGCATTGATTCATTTATTTTTTGCAAATCATTATGCTACAAGCTGGTTTGAGCCATGGAGTTACAGCTGGTATACAGGCTTTACTGTTATGGGATATCCACCACTAGTCCATCAGACTATAGGAGTGCTTTCTTTAATAGGTGGATTAAAATTTGGAATGTTTACTGTAGCACTAATAGGTGTCGTTCTATTTATTACAGGTGTTTATAGGTTTACTAAGGTTCTTATTCCTAATGAGAAGGTTGCTGGTTATGCGGCGATCATGGCAGTATTCTCATCTTGCTTTGTAGAAACCTTACACATATTTGGTCAGTTGCCTAGTGTTATAGGTATCTCCATTCTCATGCATGCGCTGCCAGAGATCTATAAATGGTTAAAGACTGGTAAGAAAATTTACCTTTTCAAGTCTTTGGGATTACTAGCTATTACAGTAACATCTCACCATGTAACACCTATTTTCGGAATGGTCTTTTTTATTTTCCCATTAATAGGTACGGTATTGATGGATGCTGCAAGAGAGAAAGTTGATAACAATAATGAGGTTACTATTTTCGCTTTCGCGAAAGCGTTATGGACACACTTAAAACGCATTATCTTATTCGGTGCATGTTCTCTAGTATTAATAATAGGCTGTATTCTACCTTACTGGATCAACACAAAAAACAATCCTATTACTCAAGTACCCATACCGCATGGATCTAGAGATAGTTTTATAGAAGTGACATCTTCTGGACTGGTATTCTTTATTATTCCATGGGGTATTTTATTGTTACTTCTTCCCTATTTTTTCTATCGTTATTACAGTAAAAGGCTTTTGTTTTTCGGAATCTCTTTTAGCATTTTATTTGTTTTAGGGACCGGTGGCACCACACCTATTCCCTTAATGGTATTGGGAGAAAATGCATTCAACATTCTTACCCTAGACCGTTTTACTTTATGGGCATCGATAATGGCTCTACCGGCATTTGGAGAGTTTTGTTATCGATTTACCGATGGAGATTATAAAGAGTTATTACAGAAAAAATGGGGCGCAGTCATTCATAGAGCTAGTGGTGGTTTTCTAGCTGTTACTTTTATTTTTATAGCTGTTTTTACCATGACGCTCGGTAAATTTAGACCTAGCCAGCCAGACCCTATAAAAATGCAACCTATTGTCAATTTCTTAAATGAAGATGATCATGACAAGTGGCGTTACCTGCCACTAGGTTTTGGAGATCAAATGGCATGGCTGTCTGCACAAACTAAGGCCACTACAGTAGATGGTAACTACCACTCTGCACGTAGATTACCAGAACTTACTTCTAGAGCTGTAGAACGTCTAGAAAACTCTAAATACAGAGGTATAGAAGGTCTGGGATCTTTACAGCAATTTCTTACCGTACCAGAAAAATTTCATTTAAAGTATGTCTTCTCAAATGACAAATTCTATGATCCACTACTCTATTTTACAGGGTGGCATAGACTTAGTTTATTAGAAAACGGCATAACTGTATGGGAACGCTCTGGTATCGCTCCTTTACCTAGTATTTTGCCTAAAGATGATGTCCCATTATTTCAAAAATTAATGTGGGGTATTATCCCCTTTTCTACAGTAATCATCGCGATATTGCTTTACCTAGGTAGTATGTGGTTCAACTCTTATAAGGATAATAAAGAAAAGCAACGCATTTACTTTACAGTAAAACCAGCCTCGCGATTAGTCTTAAAGTTATTATACGGTATTTCACTTTTATGGTTAGGTGTTATGCTATTTTTTATCGTGTATATGGTTTACGGTTTTTACCTGAAGAAATCTGTACAAATGAGTCCTGAAAGTGTAGTAACTGCCTATTATGACGCACTAGATTTTAAAGAATTTGAAAGAGCACATTCTTATATAGATCCATCTAGTGAAAAGGAGATCTCGCAATTTATGTTAGAAATTTCTGTGACTGATGGTCTATTAAGTTCTTATGCAAAAATGGATAGCATATCGGTAAATGTTATTGATCAAACTAAGTCTACTGCAACAGGTGTGGCATCTATAAGCTGGATTACACCACTTAAAGAGATTAAAACTAGAGACACTCTTTCTATTAAAAAAGAAAAAGGTAAATGGTATATAGTGCCTAAAAATGTAGATCCTGACATCCCACCAGATCAATTAATGTTCGAGAGCGGTACACGATTTTTTAATCATGGAAAACGCAAAATAACATCAGAGCAAACTTTTCATGAAGATGTTTTAAAACAGCCAGTGGTAGAGGTCGTTAATGCTACACTTGTTCAAAGAGACACTGCTTTTTATATAGTTGGGTCTATCCAGAATGTAGATAATATTCCAGCAGACATTGCAGTAACTGGTGCTATTTATAATAAATTCAATGAAGAAATTGCTAGATACAATGCACAAGATATTGTAAAACACAAATTATTGGCCAAAGAGACTACTCCATTTTTAATCGAATTTAATAGTAGTAATGATCCTGACAGGCCATTTGAAATGCCAGAAAACTTTGAAATACAGGTTAAAGCAAATGTCGCGACCACCGATTTATATCAAGCTGTTGCTCCTTCTCAAATAAATGTAAATACCAGCGAACTGACAGGCTTTTTATTCAACCCTAGTATAGAAGCAGCTACTATACCGCAGCTACTTATAAGTTATTATAACGAATCTAAAGAAATGATATGGACAGATGCCGTTTATGTAGATGAAAGTGTACGCCCACAACGCAAAAGACCTTTTAGCATACACTTACCAGAAATGGAGCAGCCGTTAATTATTTCTTCTAGTCTCTTAAACGTGTCCGTAAATGGACTACCCAATAAGAGTATTGCTGCCAAGGTAAACCCTAATAGAAACAAAGCTGGAACTAATGAATTTTTAATACCTGTAACTCGCTTACCATATTCATATATATCTATAAGTACTAATGCATATATAGGTAATCCACGATGATAAAAAGAAATCTACATATCCATATTTTTATAGTCATGGCTCTTATAGCTCTACTTTTTTCTTGCTCTACGGCTAGTAAAGAAGAAGTGGAAAAGACTACTACCTATAATTGCAGCATTAAATCACCTATTGACCAGGTAGTTACTAATACTGGAATACTAATTCAATTTGAATCTTTTGAAGAAGAGTATGTAGACCAACTAGAATTTATAATTTCAGGTACTTATGGAACAACCGTTCTACCTATTGAAATGGGTAACAAACAACTCAAAATTAATATTCCTAAAGAAATAACTCAACATGCAGGTATTATTAACTGGCAACTTATTGCTGGTGGTAAGACCATACAGAATGGCGATTTTAAATTATTTTCAAATTTAGATGCTTTAAAAACGGTAGAAAATTATTTGGGCCCACGTAGTATAATAGCAAATAATAGAGACTACACCATGCTAGTCAGTATACCTGTAGACAGTCTGGATAACTTATTACCTAATGGCACAAATGTCTTAATGCAACATCAATTTAAAGGAACTATAAATAAAGAGGTACACAAAGTAACGGCAGGTTTTACATGGCAAAGAATCAACTCTCCATTAACTACTGGCAGGTTGATAACTGGTAGCACGCTAAGTAATATCTCTTCTACAGAACTAGTTGCCGATGTTTTTCCTGACATCGCAAGACCTTTTAAAATATATGAAGATAGCAACCACAACTATGCAGACGGTAACGAAATCATCAGCATTAAAACCGATCAAATTAAAGACCCTAATGGTAACGTAATGAGCGACGGTACTTTAGTGACCTTTTTTATGATAGATAATTTTAATCAAAGATGGACTACTACGGCAAGTACTGTTAATGGTTACGCTTTCGCGAAAGCGTTACATCCAGAAAAACCTTCTACATGGACAGTAAGAGGAGTCATTACCGGCATGGTAGAGAGTCCTGAAATAGATATAAATTTCAAGTCTATTTTAAAAGAAATCATCATACAAAAACAAGAAAGAAACACCATAATCATAGGTCCTTTAACTAGTTATTTAGGACAAACAGTACCAGACGGCATACAAGTATCTCTTAAATTAGATGGTAAAGAAATTATCTTAAGGACTAAAAAAGGAATAGTCTCTCATACGTATGACACAAAAACTATCCTGCCAGGCAACTATGAATTAAAGGTAGAATCTCTAGGGATTACTGCATTAAAATCTATAGATCTCAAGTGAAAAAAAATAAAATCCTATACCGCATTTTTATTATCGCTGTGTTTATTTTTTTAAACGCTAGTGTTATTTATGGAATAAGTCAGGTTATTGCATACCTCAACACTGGTGCAGATAGTTCTAAGATGTTGCATCTAGATGTGGCACGCACAGATTATTATTTACCAGATGTAACCTGGGTATCTATTGATAACCCTGGTAGACCTATGGAGGCTGCAAACCAACAAAAAATAGAACAAGATTACTTGGACGCGTGGTACGTTAAGAATCTAGCTCTAGAAAACAATAACATAGATGGTATTTATGATCATTATACAGAAACTGCTCGTAAAAAAGTAAATGCGTTAATTGAGTACAACGCTGCTCAAAATATATCGATACAGTCTACCACATTGAGCCATCACATTACACTCAATTTTTATAGTGCAGACGGTACTGTAGCTGTTCTGACCGACAGGCAGGTCACTGGAGTAGAAAAAATATATAAAGACCATGTGTTTGTAACACAACGAGAATTTAACGAAGACTATAGAATCATTTTATTACTAGAAGATGGTTTCTGGCGTGTGAGACATTTTGAAAAACTTGCCGTACATCAAAATTCAACCATTGCACAAATCGCGCCTGTAGGAATAGAACAAATGCAAGGGCTTAATTATTATCCAGAAAAACACCCTTGGGACACTTTTAATGATTCTATAAAAGAAGAGACTCTAATTGCTGACTTTAAAATAATTAAAGACTTAAATCTAAATACGATTAGAATATTTATAGGCTATGAAGATTTTGGAAAAGCAGAGATAGATGACCTCAAATTAAACAGATTGAACACTCTTCTAGACCAGGCTCAAAAAGCCGACTTAAAAGTTATGATTACTCTTTTTGATTTCTATGGTGATTATGACATGAACAACTGGACACTAACTAACAAGCATCTTAAAGGTATTGTTAGTTCTGTAAAAGATCATCCAGCGGTTCTATGTTGGGATATTAAAAATGAGCCCGATCTTGATTTTAAAAACCGTGGTAAGGATCGTGTACTTTCTTGGTTATCTCAAACTATTAAGGCGTTAAAACAACTGGACTCTTTACATCCTGTGACTATAGGATGGTCTTCTCACAAGGCTGCTCTTAATTTAAAAGACGATGTAGATTTTATATCTTATCATTATTATCAAGATCTAGAAGAGTTAAGTAGTGCTCATAATGCACTAAAAAAGTCTACCATAAAACCGATAGTTTTACAAGAAATAGGACTACCTAGTTATGATGGTTTCTGGACATTTAATGGAAATGATAAAGAAGATCAGGCTCTTTTTTATAAACAACTTCTAGAAACGCAAAAAAGAGATAGCATTAACTATCTCTTTTGGACTCTTTATGATTTTGATAATATTCCCCAAGATGTCGCAGGATCGCTTCCATGGCGCAAAAACAAACAGGCTTACTTTGGGATTATGGACTCTACAGGTATAAAACCTGCTTACAATGTCATTAAAAATAGATCTTCTAGACTGCCATAGGCATTTGATAATCTGTCATTTTTTCTTCTACACCAAATTCATTTAAATACATTCTTGTGATTACAGACATAGGTAATGCCGTTGCCGCTTTATAATTTGCTTGTGCTATCCCATTTCTGTATGCTGTATCCTGTACTAATTTCTCAATAGCTCCAGCTAAACTTTCTACACTTTCTGGTTCAAAAAACTCTCCTTTGTAACCTTCTTCTTTTACTAATATACCTAGATCTCCTAAGTCTGGCATTACTACCGCTTTACCATAACTACCAGCCTGGTGCAATACACCTGAGCTACCTGTGGTAGAAGTGTAAGGAAATACAACCATAGCACTTTCTGAAAATATAGTGGGCACATCTTCCTCTGCAACATAACCTGTAAAAGTAATGTTAGACACTTCTTTATATTGTTCTTTTACATTATCAAGGTATCCTATTGTGTTAGGGTTATCTGTACCAGCAATAACTATTTCTAGATCTTTACCTGTACGAGTTCTCACTTGCTCTACCGCTTCTATTAAATTCTCGACCTTTTTGTACGTACCGAATTTTCCGAAAGTCATTATTTTAAGAGCTCCAGTAGGTAAGTCGTAAGAAGGCTCTTCTGGTATTTCAAATGTACCATGTGGTATCAACACACAATTATCTGCTTGATACTTTTCTTCTAAGATATCTACATATTTACTTATGGTTAGTACAACTTTATCTGCTTTAAGAATAACACGTGTTAAAGATTCTCCTATGAAATTAAAAATTCCTTTTTTGATTTTATTAGTTGTAAAACCTGCACTCTCAAGATCTACCGTTTCCATAATGTTATGAAGTAGTACCGTAGTTTTTACTTTCATTAACTTAGTTAACCATGGAGAGAATAAGCCTAATGCAGCTGGTATTTTCTTATCTCCAAATTTCATGAATTGTAAATTGTACAACACCATATCTGGTTGTGTAATTCTGACTGCTTTTGCAATAGAAAGTACATTTGCATAACTATTAAATTTCCAACATGGTTTTACAGTTACTTTACAACCTTCTTCTTTAAAATCGATCACCGCCTCAGCCGCAAGATCATCTGTTAAAAGCACCAGTTCTGATACTTCTTGATGCTGTCTAAAATGTTTTACTAAATGATAGGCATATTCATTAAGAGTTACTTTACTAGGTGGATATGCTGTGACGATTGCTAATTTCATGATTTTGGTTTTTAAAGTGAGTGGAATCTTTGTAGTGGATTATGCTGCTAGCCTATTAGGATAAATAGGATTATTAATTTGTTGGAATAAAAGACTAACATTTTCAGTCTTTGCTCCATAAAACAAAAGCATCTTATCGTCTGCTATTGTTCTTTTCATTTCATTTAATCTACCCATTAAAAGTTCCTTTCCTTCTGTTAAACCACATAGGTTAAGAATTACTTTATCTTCTGTTTCTACCACTATAGAAATAAAGTTTAACAACTCTTGAACGTGAGTGTTAGAAACTGTTCCTGTTAGTGTAAGTACTCCTTCTATTTCGTTGATTTCTAAAGCCATGATATTTGTTTTAAATGTTATTATTGTTTGTTTACACTGCAAATATCTAGCATAGATTCCTTGATTTTAAGAAATAACGATAGATCGACATTAAGTGTAGACGAGTGATCATTTACTATCGTTTACGCTTTTTTTGCTCTGTGTTGTTCTTTTGAGAAATAGCAAAGTTGTGCTATAAGTAATCCTGCCATTACATATACTTGGTCCATCACAACTTGTAAAAGGCTATCATGAAATAATATAATAGTCACTACTTGTAGTGCTCCAAAAATGGCTGTTATTACTATAGGCTTATAATGATCTAATGATAAAAAATAATAAGCAAAAATATTTGCCAAAGCAAAAAATGAAGTTGCCAGTGCATACCATCCTAATAAGGGAGCAATGCTCACATAATCTTCTCCAAAAAGTAAATACACAGCTGTAGTTGGAAAAATAAATGTAAAACCTACTATTACTAAAGAAAGAGCTGTAATATATCCTACAAACTTTTTAAGTACAGGCACAGCATCTTTTCCTTCTTTACGATTTTGAAGAACCTTAGGAAGAAGTAACATAACAAACATCCATGTTACAAAATAAACCACTCTACCTATTAGAGCTAGAGATGCATATAAGCCAGCATCATAAGATGGGAAATAATGTTTTACTAATAATATATCACTGTTATTACATACTATTTGAGTAAGCTCATAACAGGCAGTAAGAATAAAAAACAATAAAATTCTCTTTTGTTCTGTCTTAGAAATAATAATTGCTGGACTTGTATTCTTAGAATTTCTACTCAAAGGAAAAAGTCCTGCAATAAAAGAAACACCTATTGCTATAGAAACAGCATATTCTGATGGTAAGTCTACTAATAGAAGTAATGAAAAAGTAAGCAGCAACCTGCAAAGCATTTCTGTCTGATAGGTAATCGATAGGTGGAAAAAATTATTCTCCCCTTGTAAAACACCTCGATTGATACTCATTATAAAATATAAAGGTATCGCCATACCAAATGCGACAAACATACCTGAAGATTGTGTCTGAAATATATCTTTAAGCCCTCCAGCAAACCCTACCGTTATCATTCCTAAAAAAAGCCCAGTACCTATCGCATACTTATAAATCTTTGCTATAAAACTCTTTTTTTGCTCAGGAGCAAATTCTACCGTAACCTTAGTTACGGTTAATTGAAAAGTCATCGCGATAAATGATAGTACTAATAATAAGGTTATTAAAATAGCAGCATCTGCAAATTGAGTGGGTCCTAAATAACGCCCTAACATGAGGTTATAAAAATAGTTTCCGCCGTTTACTATAAATGCGCTGAGCATAAAAAGCTGCTCTTGTGTAATATTATTTCTTAAACGTTGAGTAATGGCTAACATAGTTTTATATTGTAGAAGCAATTAATTGTATAACAGGCTTATCTACCCTTTTATGTACTACGGTTAATTGATAGTTCTTTGAACTCATTCTGCCGTTATGTACGATTCTCATTGCGTTGTCATTCTTTATAAGTGTAAGTTGCATAGCTGTGTTGTTTTTAAATTCTGATACAAATATGCGATCTCAATAGCGTGTAAAACGCTCAATTTCGACCAGATGAAAAATGCTGTAGACGAATGGTAAGTATCGTTCTTTAAAAGAATTTTAGAGGTTTGTGGTGTTCCGCTTTCGCGAAAGCGGTATAAACACCTACTATATAGAGCAGTTATAAGCTATCTAAAAAACTCACTTTTTAAGTGTTGTTAGTAGTAAACTGTCGCAGGTAGAAATGGAATGTCTTTGAATCGACAAAAAGTGTAGACCAGTTGCAATTAACCGCAGATTAAAACTGTGGTATGTGGTGATAACTTGCAGGTGTAAATAAACGAACAATGAAAAATCTAGGTCTCTTTTTAATTTTATTAGTAAGTACGATGTGCTACGGTCAGGATATGAATGCTGGTTTCCGTTTTTTAGAAACTGGTAAATATGCTGAAGCACAAACCTTTTTTGAAGAAGTACTTAATGATTACCCTACTAATAAGACAGCTAGGTTATGTTATGGTCGCGCTCTAGGTCTTAATGGCCATACGGTAGAAGCTAAAGAACTTTTTACAGATCTTAAAGCTACCTATCCTAATGATTTTGAGATTTTACTGAATTATGCTGAGTCCTTATTATGGAATGAAGATTTTAACGAGGCTAAGGGTATGTATGAAGGCCTAGTAAAAAAAGATAGCACTAGTTTTCCTGCAACACTAGGATATGCAAACACACTATCTAATCTAAAAGAATATGACGCAGCTTTATTATATGTAAATAAAGCTCTAGAGATTTTACCTGGTAACCAGAATGCAGTGGTTTCTAAAAAATACATGAGACTAGGTAAAGCATCTCAATCATTAACCGCACAGGACTACCCTACTTCTATAAGTCTACTAGAAGAAAATCTTGTTGATTTCCCTAACGATGCAGACTCTATGAGTGCGCTAGCAAACGTTTATATTACCAGTTCTGATTTTGAAAAAGCAAACGATATTTATAACAAAATAGAAGACCGTAGTAATGCACTAGTAGGGTTATCACTAGTTGCACACTTAGATAGTAAGGATAAAGAAGCGCTTCAGTATGCAAAAGAGGCTACTACACTAGCCAAAAACGACTCACTTAAAATCATGACTACTCAAGAGCGTTATATACAGGCGCTTATATGGAATGGGAAATATAAAAATGCAACCCTTGCAATAGACTCGTTAACTAACCTACTAGGATCTAGTAATAGAATAAGTGCTCTAAGTGCTTCTATGTCTATGTATACTGGTAAAATAAATAAAGGTATAGATTACTATAAGGCTATTCTAGAAAAGGATAGTACCTCTTTCAGCGGTAATTTAGGAATTGCAAATGCATACCGTGGTCAGGGAAATTTAAAGAAAGCATATGCCTATGCTCAGAAAACTCTAGAATATTATCCAGAGCAAAAAGATGCTAAGTCTTTAATAGCAGCCATTGATAATTCATTAAGTCCTACGATAAACACAACTGCTGCATACACTAGAGATAATGGTGATAATGAAGCTTATGGAGCAAGTATAAATGCTACGGTTCCTTTTTCAGATCGTTTTACGGCTAGCTTTAATTACTCTTATAGAACTACAGAAAATATGACACTGGGTAATATGGCAAATAATACTAATATCTCATTAGGTACTAAATACAGAATCAAAAATAACACATGGGTAGAAAGCACTCTAGGTTTTACAAAAGCAAATGCAGACGTGAATAGCTATACAGATGTAAATGGTTCTTTGTTCTTAAAAACAAGACCATTTGCTCTACAAAATCTAGAGATAGGCTACAGTCGTGAGTTACAAAATTTTAATGCTGCTCTTATAGACGAGAAGATATTCTTAAATAATTACATGCTTAATTATAATATGGGTACGACTTTTAATTTAGGCTGGTACACCGGTTTAATGCATACGCAACAAACAGATGGTAACTCTAGAAACTTGTTATTCACTTCTCTTTATTACACATTTACTAAAGCGCCAGCTATTAAGGCAGGTTTAAACTATCAGTATTTAAGTTATAAAGAGCAGTTACCTAATCAATATTTTAGTCCTAGTATCTATCAGGCTGCAGAGGCTTTTATAGATCTCAATGGTAACAGTGGTAAATGGACATATCTAGCAAATGTAGCTGGTGGATATCAATTTGTAGAACAAGACGAGGCTACTACTTTACTAAGAGCTGAGGCAAAATTAATCTACAGTTTCTCTCCTAGATTACAAGCTGGTGCTTATGGCAAATACAGTAATATAGCAAGCGCAACAGCAGCAGGATTTGAATTTACTGAAGTAGGTTTTACTCTTAGACTACAAGTTACTAAAGGAAAGTTGTTTAAATTCTAGCCTCTAATATAATCGAGTGCTTATTTAATAGTACCGCTATTTTACTTTATAAAAGTGAGATGGCGGTATTTTTATGTCGTGGATATTTCTAAGCGAGTGATATTTTTATTAGTCTCAATCTCTTGATTGAACTCTAGTCTATCTATAACTATTGCACACTTTTCTTTGCCAATTTCTACGTCAACCATATTCTCTAAGTATTCAATTTGGTCTGCACTGACTCCATAGTAATCAAAAACAAGAAGATCATACTTTTCAAAATCACATTTGATGGACAGCGCTTTTCGTTTTCCAACAGGTAGTTGATTAACCTTATCATGTACATCTAATTTTAAGTAGTCGGCTATCTTCTGAGCATACTTAGCATCCACTTTTATAGTATTATTAAGGTATTACTCTACAGTAATAGATTTGGTAAAGTTGAAAACTCCGCTTCTGGTATGTTCTTTTGAGTGTTTTGATTTAGGTAGTATTATCTCAAAGTGATTTAATAATTTGTACCGGAAATCGCCAGTCAGATCAACTTCATTTGAGTCAAAATTGGGTAAACATAATCTAATTAGTTTTCCTGACTCTATAGTAAACTCAGGTATTAGAACTCCCTTTATAATCAAATTGAAAACTATTAAAAATCGCATTTGACATATAGATAGATAACTTACATATGTTTACTTATCTATTTTAGAATAGCAAATACACTGACATAAAATTACAAAACATTCTTAACAAGAAAATAATTACACACACTCAACTATTCAATGAAATCAGATCCAACACAAAAAAACCATCACTCTTTCAAGTGATGGTTTTAGCATTAATAATTTTTTAAAGAATTTACTCCTTTACAACTCTACCTGAGTAGCTTTGGTTTTTTTCGTCTGTGATTCTATACATATATATTCCTGGTTTTAAAGACGGCTTTGAGTAGCTTACTGTACGGTTGTTTTGACCAGTTTGTATTTTTTGAACGTCTACTACTCTACCAGATAAATCAAAAAGTGTGATGCTTACTTTATCACTTTCATTTACTAGTTCAAATTTAGTATTGTTAACAAATGGATTAGGGTAGTTACTTACCGTTGCTTGTTCTAATAGACTATTATTATCAAGACTTAGTGTATTGCTGCTTGATTTAAATTTTAAGTCATTTATACTTAAATTAAATGGTTGAAACGTGCTATAATCTCCACTTACAGAAAACACAACAGATCTTAATTGGTCACTAGTAGTAGATGCTCCTGACGAATTCAAAAAGTCAGAGAAATTAATAAGTAAATCAGCTGCTGTAAGATGTGCAGGTATGTTGTAACGGTAACGGTCTGCCCATAGTACATCTTCATTTGTAATTAAAATAATCTCCATAGGTAAAGAGTTATTTACCGTAAATGACATCTGGTCATAATCTGAAACTGTCACTAATTGATCGCCTGCTTTTAAATGTCTGAAAAGGTTTAATGTTTCTTTGATCTGACCTTGTATCGATGGATTTCTTTCTACATAATAAACATCGTTTTCCATAAAAGAATTTGTAGTGGTAACGTCAAATGTATTGATAAGAACCTCACCGTCTACATAGTCTCTACCCCATGGTCCATCTGCCAGATATAAAGCATCTATTTGTTCATTTTGATTAGGTGTTATAGAAACTCCTGCGTCAAAAATACTACCAGTATCTACTACTATAGATTCTATAGTGCTACCTGTTAAACTCAACATACTATTAGAAGGAACTAAGCTTGCTACCTCTGTTGCTTTAAGGTTGGTATTTAAAAATAAGCTTTGATATCCTTGTGAGTTATTGATTTCTAAATACAATTTACCTTCTTCATAATAACCACTACGTACAAATACTGGTGGCACTACATTGCTTAAAGCGACGCTATTCAATGTTTTTTGAACAGTATATGCATCTAGTATATGATTTACTATATGGAACACTTGAGAATAAGAACCTCCCCAAACTTGATAGTTGTTATAATCACCAGCAGGGTAACGATCTATACTCCAAAAACTAAATACCTCATTTGCTGCAGTTCCTAATTTAATAGAAAAACTAACGGCATATTCTACTTCTCCATTATCACGTATGATAGTCGATATTAATAACTGGTGTCCTCTTGCTGTTACCGTTCTAACATCATCTAAAACTGATTTATTTAATCGATCACAAATAGCCTTAGAGTGATCATAAACCCCATTTTGGGTAGATGTAGCAAGAACTGCAGATACACGATCTGCCTGTAGGTAATAATCCACAGCCAGCACTTCATTTGCATTTGTAATACCTATCAAGTCGGTAGGTGTAGAATACTGAGCCACTTCTGTATTAAACTTACCAGAGTTAGGTAAATAACCATCTAATGAAGTAGGTATGGTTCCATTTTTCATTAAAAAAGATCTTTGCATCGACTTTTGAGACATTTTGTTGTTCTCTTTTAATCTAGTCAAATTACGTTTGGCTATAAGACCAGCTAGATCTCCATTGCTCTCTAAACCACCATCGTTACCAGAAGAAACTGTTTTAAGACCTGAATCTGGAACAGATAAATTAGTTGTTTTTAAAGCTGAAAATGGATTTGCAGTGATGTAAAAAATGGCATCATTAAAATCTTGATCACAAGATGCATAATCGCGTCGTATATCTTCAAAACCTAAAATGATACGTTCATTTTCTGAATCATTTAATAATACATTATGCTGTCTTATTGTTGGATCATTTTCTGGATTGTAATCTTCATTAGAATAAAGTTGCCACAAACCTGGAGTTACCTGGTTATTTTGATATCCATTTGCTAGTAGTACCCATCCTATTCCTGTTCCTGCTGTAAAAGAACCTAAATGTACTTTGTTTCCAGGTATAAGTCCACCACCACTAAACTGTGCTGATATGTTAGGAAAAATAATAGTTACATCACTAGGTGTAGGTGCAGGATGAACAGCTACAGTCGCATCATAGGTATAAAAGCCTAAGACATTTTTATAACCGGCACCTTCTCCTACAAAGGTTACCCAGATATCTCCATCTGCCTCTAAAACAATATCAGTATCATATCCAGAAGATAAATATTGCGGATTAAAATCTGGAACTGGATAACTTTCAGGAAGTGCATTATTAACCGTTTCTAATAATGTACCTGTAATAACATCATTGACTGGTTCTAGATAATCTGGTGTCCCATCAGAACTAAATGTTCCTAGATATTGATAATTCTGAGAAAGCGCTATTGTACTGCAAATTAATGCTAAGAGTAAAGTAATTTTTTTCATGACCTATTGATTTATAAGCCAAATTTAATCTGCTACATCGTCTTAAAATTTTTAAAACGATTAGTACCTTTTTACTGTCGACGAATGGTCGTTCTAGCTAGTTAACCTATTTACAATAAGTTAAGTCTGCGCATTAATTCTGGTCTATTAGACCTACTTATAGGAATAACATTCTTTGCTATAAGCACACTATTATCTTCTATATCTATTATTTTCTTGAAATTAATAATGTAAGATCTGTGAACTTTTAAGAATAAGGAGTCCGGTAATTTTTCTACTATTTTCTTTAATGTAGAATGAACCGTATAATTTTTCTTTTCTGTTTTAATGAGTATATAATCCCCTTTGGCTTCTATCAAATAAATATCTTCAAAAAGTATCTTAACCAGCCTGCGATCTATATTCACATACAGTTCTTTTTCCACTAGTGCGGTAGATTCTTTTACAACAGGAGCTGCTGGTGCTGCCGCAACACGAGGTGCAACCTTCTCTTTTTGAGCTTTTTGAACTGATTTTAAAAAACGAGGAAAAGTAATAGGCTTTAGTAAATAATCAACAATACAGTCGTAACCAAAAGCCTCTATAGCAAAGTTTTTATCTGACGTAGTAAGTACTATTTTAGGTGGATTTTTGAGTGTCTCAATAAAATCAAATCCGCTAAAATCTGGCATATGAAGATCTAGAAATATAAGATCAATATCATTTTTATTAAGAAATTTCATTGCACTTATGGCATTAGGAAATTCTTCAATAACATCTAGATTATCTACCTGACTGCACAGGTGTGCCACTATAGTTCTCGCAGCCGCTTCGTCATCAATTATTATACAATTCAAAAGGTTCTAGGTTTTGGTTATAGAGCAATTTACATATTATAAATCATTTATAAAATGATTACATGCAACAAGTATGGATTCAAATTCAGTTTTAAGACTGCTCTTCCCTAATTTCAATTGTTCTTCATAAGCAATAGCAGTTTCATACCCATCTACTAGTCCTAAAATTCCTAGTTTGTGTTTTAATTTATGTACGTTTTCTGCCGCTTTCGCGAAAGCGGAACTATTCATATTACTATGGTAAATTTCTATTTCTACCGGTAGTTCATCCTTTACCACCTCAATAAGTTTATTCTTAAAAGACTCATCTCCTGCAGCAAGATCGTTGATATAACTCAAATTAGGTTGTTCCATAATATTATGATTTAGGTAATGTGAAGAAAAACGATGTCCCTTTTCCTAGCTCGCTATCCAGCCATATTTCACCGTCATAGTAGTTAATAATTTTCTTTACGATGGAGAGTCCTATACCGGTGCTTTTAGAATCATTTTCTAGCTTTTGAAAAATTTGAAAAATTTTATCAAAGTATGCCGCATTTATTCCTTTACCGTTATCCTTAATCTCAAACTGGTATTTTGTATCTAATTCTCTAGAAATAATATCTATGCGCCCATTTTCTTTATCCATATTACTTACTGCATTATCAATAAGATTCTGGAATACCTGTTGTAATTTAATTTGATCTCCTTTTACAATAGGTAAATGGTGTATTTTCACCTTTATATGTTCTGGTATATGTAGTAATTCTACCGTTTCTTGAACTAATAAGTCTAGGTTTATATCTCGCTGTACTCGAGTATCTTTATCTATAGAAGAGTATTCTAGAATACCAGAAATAAGAGCATCCATTTTTTCAACGTTTGCCACTATAAGCGCACAATATCCTCTACCTTCATCTGTAAAATTAGAACTATATTCTTCTTTAAGCCAGCTTACTAGTGCTTCTATACTTCTTAATGGGGATTTAAGATCATGTGATACTATGTGTGCATAATCGTTTAACTCTTGATTTTGAAGTGCTAGTTCTTCCAGTAATTTCTCTTGATTTTTATTGACTTTAATCAACTGCTCTGCCTGCTCGCTTATATATTCTGCAATGTTTTTACTTCCATTTATAGAATAACTCTCCTTATCACCATCACTACTTTCTGGTTGTACTGTATTAATTACGGTCTGCAACCTTAAGAGTAAACTACGCTGTTGTCGTGTTTCCTCCCTTAGGGATTTATTAGCTTCAAACAACTCGTCAGAACTTATTTTCATAGCTCTTTGAGTCATTTTAAACTGGTCATCTAGATTTTCATAAGAAGCTGCTACAGATTTTAAAAAGTCCTGAACATCTTCCCTATCCTTAACATCGTCTGGCAGGTACTTACGTATTTGTCTATTTAACAGTGGATTCATTTATTCACTTATTAAAGTTATAGTCATGGTCTGGTTGTGTAGTTTACAGCTGCGTTCTCCATAAAAGGGTGCTATTTCTCCATAAGAATACATACCACTTACTACCACATCTTCTCCTATTATACCACGCACTTCTTCTATTTCTTCTTCTATTCTTTGATCTAGAACTAGTTTACGACCTATACAACTTATTAGAAATGCTAACTGTGGAGATTCATTTCTTCCTTCCATGGCTCTTATGGCTGCAGTTTCTGACGCTGCGGCTATACTATCCATATTAGTCATCATTAATTGTACAGAAGAATTAATAGGTACATCTCCTGCTAGAATCATGGCGTTTTTTTCTTCGTCTATATTGAGAATGGTACGGACAAATGACTGTTCATTCTCTTCACTTTTTACGTTTAATGGATATATAAGTGCAGACGCTGGTAAATCTTTTGCCTTCTCACCTAGGTAGGTTTTGTATAGATCTAGTGCTGGTTTTCCATCTATTTCATAAAGTACATTTCCTTCTGATTTTGTGACTAGTCTCTCTGGGCCAAATGGTGTCCAGCCTCCATAAATAGAAAAAGAAGCCTCAAAACTATCTCCATAAAAACCGATGACAATAATCTCTCCTTCTTTAGGTGCCTCGTTATAAGAAGCAAGTGTTTTTTCAAAACGAGCGTCGTCACCACAAAGCCCACCAGTAATTAAAACCTTGGGTAAGGTTTCTTGCATCCCTTTTGTAAGAGCAGATCCATTTACAGAACTACCTTCTGATATTACAAATATGTGCTTAAGCCCTTCTGGATTAAGTTTACTTACTACTTCCTTTCCTGCAATCTCACTATCACCTTTACTTTCTTGTATATTAAAAGTTTGAACCTCAAATGTTGTGCGTTCAAATTCAATAGCTGTTACCGTAATGTGTTGATCATTCACTTTACTACCTACCAGCTCTCCACAAGAAGAACCGAAAACTAAATGTCCATCAGGAAATAAAGATTTTAATTCATTATAAATGTCTTGATCCTCTAGCATAAATCTATTTCCTAAAATAAGAACTAGTGGCTTTTTAAGCTTTATTTTCTCACTCAGGTATTCCCAATCTTTCCCTTTAGCCTTCTGTAACTGTAGTGTCTTCATAATTTTATTTTTCTATGGTAAAAAAGAAAGTTGTGCCTTTACCTAAAGTGCTTTCTAACCAGATACGTCCATTATATAAATCAACAATTTTCTTTACAATTGATAATCCTATACCGGTAGACTCTTCTCTTTTATTGAGAGATTGGAAAATCTGAAAAATCTTTTGATGGTATTCTTTATCTATACCCATACCATTATCTTTAACAGAAAAGGTGTATTTTTTGTCTCCTTCTTCAAAGTCTATTTCTATAAGACCTTTATTTTTATCGCTATAATTAACGGCATTGCTTATCAAGTTTTGAAACAATTGCTGGATTTTAACTCGATCTACCCTAATAGTAGGAAGTGGTTTTACAACCGTACAATGTATATGCTCAGGAAAGTGTAGCAAGGTAATTATGTCGTCCATGACAATGTTTAAATCTACATTAGTAAGTGAACTAGTATCACCCACAATACTCGAGTATTCTAAAACATCTGATATAAGTTGCTCCATTTTTTCTAGAGTAGCCTCTATCATGTCAAAGTTAGTTAACGTGTCTGGAGACAGCTTTCCTTCATTATCATCTTTAATCCAACTTATCAATGCATTTATACTGCGCAATGGTGACTTTAAATCATGAGATACCACATGTGCATATTCTTGCAGCTCATCATTACTCTTTTCTAGTTTCTTAAGAAGACTTTGTTTTTGTAATTCTAGACTTCTTAACTCTGTAATATCTCTAACTATTCCTTGTGCGGCAATAGGTCTATTATCGCTATCATAGATCATACTAGCATTAACATGTACGAGACGTATAGCACCATTTGCTATAGAGATTTTAATATTAAAATCTGTTATAGAGCCATTTTTATAAAGTTGTTGAAAGCTTTCTGCTAGTCTTTCATGTTCTTCAGGAATGACAAGGTTTAATAAATTTATTTTATCATCAACAGTGTAACCTAATAGTTTTTCTGCAGCTTCATTCATTTTAAGAACATTACCAGGAATGTCCATTACTACATAAGCGTCCACTATATTTTCAAAAACCCCTTTAAGTTCTGAAGTTTTTGCTTCTACCAGTTCTTCTAATTTTTTATTAGAAACTTTTAATTCTTTGGACTTAAAATATAGCTCTCTAGATTTTTCTTCTAGAATGCGCTCTGCTTCTTTACGAGCAGCTTTTTCACGAGCGATGGCTCGTTCATACATTTTAAGTTTATCCTCTGCCATGAATTTCAATACTGAATTTTACCTCTGTACCATTTTCTTTAATGTTCTCTACTAATATACTCGCTTTAGCATTAAAATGCTCTAGAGTTTTATTCATAAGTCCTTTACCGAATGAAGACATCGCTCTACTCGATTTATAAATCATCACTAGTGTATTTTCAGTTTTTTCTACCACGGTAAAAGTAGGCAGTTCTGCATCAGGGTATATCTTGCGCACCTCTACGTGTATATGATTTTCTATAGAAGATAGCATTTCTATTGGGTCAGTAAATTCTTCTAAAAAGGTAGGATAACTCTTTTCTACTACACTAAAAAAATGTTCTCCATAAACAAAAAGCAAGTCGTTTATCGGTACTCCTGTTTCTTTATTCAAATTGGTCAACAGACTTAACATCTCTGAAAAACTATAAGTTCCTACAGCAGTGTACACGCCGTTAGAAGGCAAATCGGCATTACTAAGTATGGTATCTACCATTTCAAAGCCAAATTTCTCTTCTACTAATTCTAAAAATTCTGTAAAAACTATTCCTTTCATTATGCCTTAATTAATTCATTCATACTCCAGTACTGTAAAGCTATCTCAATTTTCTTTACGTAATCGTCATATTTGAGTGGTTTTATTATATAACCAGCAACACCTGTTTCATAACATGCAAGTACATCTTTACGATTATTAGAAGTAGTTAACATGACTGTAGGTATGTATTTTAATACATCATCCTTTCTAAGTATTCTTAAAAATTCAAGCCCATTTATCTTAGGCATATTGAGATCTAGAAAAATCACATCTGGAATCACTTTATCATCTCTCAATATAACAAGTGCTTCTTCTCCATTCTTTGCTTCTATAAGTTCATGACTCAACTCAAGTTTCTTTATTGCTCGTTTTAATTTCATTACTTCTATAGCATCATCTTCAATAAGAAGAATTTTAAGCTTTATATTTTCCAACAGTTCTATTTTAGAGTATCGCCAAATATGATCATAAATTATACATTTTTTGGATAAAGTTAGATCAATACCCATTTTAGTGTCGACGAATGACCGTTAAGTGTCGACGGAGCAAATTACCGATAGATTGTTTTTGTCTCGCTTTCGCGAAAGCGGAATTATAAACAAGCTATTTCTACCTAAAAAAGAAATGGGTAACGCCATCCACATTACCCATTTCTAATCACTCCAATCAAATAATCTTACTCATAATTTAACGCCAGCCACCACCTAGTGCTTTATAAAGATCTACAGTTGCTATCATTTGCTCTTTTTTAGTATGGATCAATTCCTTGCGAGCCTCTAATGCATCACGTTGCGTTAAAAGCACCTCCATATAATCTGCTCTCGCATATTGAAATAGCTGGTTTGCTATCTCTATGGATTCTGTTAATGACTGCACTTGTTGCTCTTTTAAATTATAACTTTTAACGAGATAATCTAGATTAGAAACTTGATTTGCAACTTCTTTATAAGCATTTAAAAGTTGCTGCTCATACTCAAATGCGGCCTGTATCTGTCGGGAATTTGCATTTTTGTACGCTGCTTTAATAGCATTTCTATTTACTAACGGCGCCATAATGTCTGCCGCTGCAGAGTATAAGAGAGACTCTGGTGTGTTTAATAAAAACTTAGGATTAAAAGCATTAAAACCTACACCAGCTTTGATACCTATGGATGGATAGAAATCTGCCTTAGCAACTTTAATGTTTAAGCGACTTGCGGCTAGTTCTAATTCTGCCTGACGTACATCTGGTCTGTTTTGCAACAATTGTGACGGGATACCAGTTTGTACAATTTTAGGAACTAGGTCTATAAAATCTGTCGCATTTCTAACGATAGGTTGCGGTGTGCGACCTAGTAGAAAATTGATTTCATTTTCTGTCTCACGCATTTCTTGTTTTACGAGATATACTTCACTTTTGTTCTTTTGCACCTCTGCCTGAAAACGTTTTACTGCTAGTGATGTGGTACGTGCACCTTCTTTTAAAAGTTTAACCACTTCTAGTGCATTTTCCTGAATTTCGATATTCTGATTCAAATTTTGTAATTCATTATCAAGTGCAACGAGTTCATAATAAGAACGTGCTACTTCAGAAACAAGATTAGTTACCAGTAGGTTTTTACCTTCTGTAGTGGCTAGATATTCTAGAACAGCAGCTTTTTTTGCATTTCTAAGTTTTTTCCAAATATCTAGTTCCCATGATGCAGTAGCTCCTAATTTAAAATCACCTAATGGATCTGGAAATGCTTTTCCATCTCTTATGTTTAAATTTTCTTCTACGGCACCATTGCGAGTGTATCGACCCACTTTTTCTACCTCAGCTCCTGCGCCTAGGTTTACAAATGGTAGGTACTCTCCTTTTCTAGTCTGAATCTCATTTTGAGACATCATGATCTTTTGGAGCATGATGTTTACTTCTTTATTATTCACAACAGCCTCATCAATAAGGTTTGTTAAAGCAGGGTCTTCAAAGAAGGTTTTCCAGTCTGCCTTTGCAGAGTTTACAGAATCTGTGACTTCATTTTGATATGTAGTCGGTAGATTCTTATTGGGATCTTTTTGAGTCACTTTAGGTAATGCACAAGAGTGCACTAATAGTAAAATCAGTACAGCGACTAGGGCTTTTATTATCGAATTAGTCTTCATTTTTCTGATCGTTGTAGTTATACTCTTCCGTTAATGGTTCAAAATCTTCGTCCTTAATCATAGAACGTTTATCTGCTATAGTTGCAAATATGTAATACAGTCCAGGAATTACTAGAACACCGAATACGGTACCGAATAACATACCACCCATGGCAGATGTTCCTATGGTACGGTTACCTACAGCACCTGCTCCACTAGCTATTACTAGAGGTATAAGTCCTGCGATAAAAGCAAACGATGTCATTAAAATAGGACGGAAACGAACCTTTGCTCCTTCTATAGCTGCCTCTCTTATGGACATGCCTTGATTACGTTTCTGTACAGCATATTCTATAATTAAGACGGCATTTTTACCCAGCAGTCCTACCAGCATGACCAGACCTACTTGTGCATATATATCGTTTGCCAAACCTAGAATTTTCAATAAAAAGAAAGAACCGAAAATACCTACTGGTAAGGATAGAATTACTGCTAGTGGCAGTATAAAACTCTCATACTGTGCAGCAAGAACGAAATAAACAAATATCAACACGATACCAAAAATGATAATCGCTTCATTACCTCTTCTAGCCTCGTCAAAGGAAAGTCCTTCCCATGCGATATCATAACCTCTAGGCAGGGTTTCTTTTGCTACTTCTTGAACGGCTTTTATCGCATCATCTGTAGTAAAACCTTTTGCAGGGTTACCTCTTATCGCTGCAGAGTTGTATAGGTTATACCTAGTAACTTCATTAGGTCCTTGTTTCTTATTCAATTTCATAAATGCAGAATAAGGCACCATTTCACCTACATCATTCTTTACATAATAATCCAGTATGTCGCTAGGATATCTTCTGTATTCTGGACCAGCTTGAGTATATACTTTGAAAAAGTTATTGAATCTTGTAAAACCTTGTTCATAGGTACTACCTATTAGAATGTTTAAGTTTTCCATTGCAACACCTATAGAAACTCCTTTTTGCATAGCAAGAGCGTTATCTATCTCTAACTCATATTGGGGATAATTTGCTGCATAAAAGGTAAATAGACCACTTAACTCTTCTCTTTTACCTAGTGCATCCATAAAATCTTGATTGATTTTATCAAACTCTTGGTAATCTGTTTCATTGTTTTGATCTATTAAACGTAAGGCTAGACCGCCAGCTGCTCCATAACCTGGTACTGCAGGCGGCTCAAAAAACTCAATGACCGCACCCATCTTTTCAGTTTCCTCTTCTAGCTGTTCAATAATCTCGTGTACAGAATGCTCTCTATCTGACCAGTCTTTTAAATTGATCAAACAAGTACCAGCATTAGAGCCACGTCCTTCAGTTAAGATCTCATAACCTGCAAGGGATGAGACAGATTTGATTCCATCTATCTCTTCGGCTATGGCTTGTAACTGTCTAGAAACTTTATTAGTTTCTTCTAGTGTAGACCCTGGTGGTGTTTGCACAATAGCATAAATCATCCCTTGATCTTCATTAGGTATAAACCCTGCAGGAAGTGTTTTATTTACAAAGAATGTAGCGGCAATAAAAGCTCCTAAGACTACAATAGTTAATAAACGTCTTGAGACTATTTTCTCTAAAACATTAGTATATCGACCGGTTAGTTTTTCAAATAAATTATTGAAACCGTCTAATAAATAGGTAATAGGTGTTTTACGCTTTTTCTTACCATGATTGTTTTTTAAAATCATTGCACACAACACTGGTGTTAAAGTAAGTGCAACCACTGCAGATAAAGTAATTGCCGAAGCCATAGTAATAGCAAACTGTCTATAAAACACACCTACAGGACCACTCATAAATGCTACCGGCACAAATACAGCTACCATAAGCAAAGTAATGGCTACAATTGCACCACCTATCTCACCTAGAACTTGCTGCGCAGCTTTATATGGAGAAATACCAGGTACTTCTTCCATTTTTGCATGCACTGCCTCTACCACAACTATGGCATCATCAACCACAATTCCTATAGCAAGAACTAACGCAAACAATGTGATTAAGTTAATTGTTAAACCAAACATTTGCATTACAAAAAATGCTCCTATCAATGATATAGGAACTGCAAGAACTGGTATTAATGTAGAACGCCAGTCTCCTAAAAATAGAAATACAACTAGAGATACTAAGATGAAAGCCTCTCCTAATGTGTGTATTACTTTTTCAATAGAAGCGTCTAAGAAATTAGAAACATCATAACTCACTTCATATTCCATACCTGCAGGAAAATCCTGCTTCATTGTTTCCATTTTTTCTTTAATCTGCTCGATAACATCACTGGCATTACTACCATATGATTGCTTTAAAACTATCGCCGCAGATGGATATCCATCTTTATTAGAATAAATATCAAAGAATTCACTTCCTAATTCTACTCGTGCAAGATCTTTCAGTCTTAATATCTCACCATCAGGACTTGCTTTTATAATTATATCTTCATATTCTTCTGGCTTATTGTACCTTCCTTTGTAAACTAGTACATATTCTAATGATTGTGCTTCCTGACCAGAACTACGACCTAATCGCCCTGGTCTACCGATAACACTTTGCTCATTAATGGCTTCCATGATCTCTTCTGTAGAAACATTATATGCTCGCATGCGATCTGGTTTTAACCATAAACGCATCGCATACTGTCGACTACCTAGAATCTTTGCACTAGAAATACCGTTTACCCTTTTTATTTCAGGAATCACATTTGCATTTGCATAGTTGTACAAAAACTTTTCATCGTCATTTTTGTTTTTACTGAAGAGATTTACGTACATCAACATACTAGGTTGTACCCTAGAAACTACTACACCTTCTAGTTGTACTAGTGGTGGTAATTTATTGATAACCTGATCTACACGGTTTTTTACGTTAACCACCGCTACGTTAGGATCTTCACCTAATTCAAAGATTATTTGAATAGTAGCCTCTCCTGCACTAGTTGCGTCAGACACGATATATTTCATTCCTTGTACACCATTTATGGCTCTTTCTAGCGGTATAAGTGTCGTATTAGTAAGTACCTCAGCACTAGAACCTGGATAGGCTACAGTAATAAGTACACGTGGTGGGGCTATTTCTGGAAACTGTGAAATAGGAAGACTCTTAATCGATAATCCACCGATAATCATAATAATCAACGAGACTACTATGGCCAGTACTGGTCTTTTTATAAAATTTTTAAACATCTTATTATTTTTTGAAACCGGTTATTCAGCTACTAGCTTTAAGTCTGCTAGTACTGTTTTTGGTTCTATGAAGTCTGCATTGATTTTTTGCCCATTACGCACTTTTCTTAATCCATCAATTAAAATGCGGTCGTTGCTATCTATACCGTCTTTTACGATATACAGATAAGGCAATTCTTCTAAGATGTTGATTTGACGTTGTTCTACTTCGTCTTTATCGTTCACGACGAAAACGTACTTTTTATCAAGAATCTCGAATGTTGCTTTTTGAGGAATTATTTTAGCATTCTTGAACGGTATATTCATCAATATGTTCCCAGTCTGTCCATGTCTTAAAAGACTTTCTGGATTAGGAAATGTAGCTCTAAACTCAATGTTACCAGTCTCGTGATTAAACTCACCTTCTATAGTTTCTACTTTTCCTTTATGGTTAAAAATAGCCGAATTTGCCATTTGTAATTGAACACTAGAAGCGTGTGTCGTGGTATCCGTTACATAATTAATATACTCAGACTCAGGAACATTAAAGTATACCCACATCTTACTATTGTCAGATATTTTAGTAAGCAATTCACCTTCTTCAAGTAGGCTACCTTCTCTTGCTTCTAGATGATCCATAATCCCAGTAAAAGGAGCGTGAATAGTGGTGAAATTTAAATGTGTTTGCGCCATACGAACTTCCGCATTTGCTTTTGCTAGTCTAGCTTCGGCGAGTGCTAGTTCATTTTTAGAAACTACATTTTTATCAGATAACATTTTTGTGTTATCATATTCTATTTCTGCAGCTCTTGCTTCAGACTTTGATTTTTGAAGTTCGGCTTTGTAGACATTTGCATTTATAGCAAACATGGTCTGCCCTTTTTCTACTTTCTGTCCTTCATCGACATATATTTTTTGAAGATAACCTCGTTCTAAGGCTCTTAACTCGATATGACGCATCGCATGGATTTGACTCACATACTTTCTAGTTATGGTAGTATCTTTTAAAATTAGATTTGTTACTCTTAGAGTAGGGATGGATTTATGTTTTTCTTCTTTGTGCTGGCAACTCACAACAAGTAAGGCCATTACTATAAAAGGAATGATTTTTTTCAACGGAATGATGTATTAATTGATAGATAAATTGAGTGAGTTTAATTCAAGACATAGCAGTGTATAGAAAGCAAAAAACTTTCATAACTTACTGGTAACCAAAATAAATTAAACTGAGTATCGGAATCACAGATAGGAACAGCAAAGGGCTGTCTATAAAAACACCTCTGATGGTGAGGTCTGTGATTAATTGATGGTACTAGACTCTAATATCTTCGTAAATGAGATACAAATTCTGTTGAGAAACTAAATAAACACCTTCTCTAGTAGTGAAATTTTCTTTTTTGAAAGAGTTTACTTCGGCAATAATATTACTCGAGGTGGAATGAAATAAGCTAGAAACGGTATCTGTAGAATCTTTCTCACTAACCTCTTCTTCTTCACCTACTTCTTCATAAGCGTCTATCTTTTCTTTAGAATCGTGATCTTCTTGTTGTATAGTAACAAGATTACTCAATAAACCATCATATGATGAGGAATCACCAGTTGAGGCTAGATTAAGAAAACTAGCAAATAAGAATAATAACAGCGTACTGTATTTCACGTCTTTCTATTGAGACTTCAAAATTATATAAGAAGACGTTAAGATAATGTGTCTTAGTAGTACTTTAACATAAATAATCAATGAAGAAAATAAATAAGAAACTCAAAGTACTGCTTATCTACCTTGTACTATACTCCATACCATGGCGGCATGACTAAGACTACCTCCTAAAACAAAAACATGCCAGATGACATGATTAAAATAAAGCTTATTCCACGCATAAAAAATGATTCCTACGGTAAAGAAAACACCACCAGCAATTAGAAGATTCATTTGTAAATCTGTAAAAGCATCACTTAAAGTTTGCAAATCAAAGACAATCATCCAGCCCATTACTAGATAAAGAATGCTAGAAAAAGCCTCAAATTTACCTGTAAAGAAAAGTTTCCAAATAATTCCAAATACAGCAATTCCCCAAACCGCAGCAAGTATATACCAGCCGCTAGATTGTTCTAAAGTAATAAGGCATACTGGTGTGTAGGTACCAGCAATAGAACCATATATAGAGATATGATCTAATTTTCTCAGTTTAAACTTTAGTTTACCAGGTTCTACTTTATGATAAACTGTAGAAGAGAAATATAAAAACAATTGAGATAACACATATACAAGAATAGCTGGCAGCATGTAATCTACTGACCAGTTAGCCTGATAAATTAAGCCTATGGTAATCGCTATGAATAAAAGAAAACCAAAACCATGAGTAATTACATTCCACTTTTCTTCTATTGCTGTTTGAATTCTAGCCATTTAAAGAAAGGTTAGATAATTCTTTTCTAGCTTCTTCAAATTCTGTAACCATATCCACCACCACTTGTGCAGCAGGAATAATATCGTTTATTAATCCAGAGACTTGCCCTATTTCTAATTCTCCTTCAATTAAATCTCCTTCAAACATTCCTTTTTTTGCTCTCGCTCTACCTAAAAGCTCTTTTAAATCTTCTGGAGTGGGCGCTTTTTTGTAAAGTTCTTGAACATCGTTCCAAAATTTGTTACGTATTAAGCGTACTGGTGCTAGTTCTTTTAAGGTTAAGTGAGTTGCTCCTTCACCTGCCTCTACCACCGCATTTTTAAAATTGATATGACTACTCGCCTCATGTGTTGCAACAAATCTACTACCTACTTGTACACCATCTGCCCCTAGAGTCATGGCTGCTAGCATACCACGACCAGTGGCTATACCACCTGCAGCAATTAATGGAATATCAATAGCTTGTGCTACTTGCGGTATAAGTGTCAAAGTGGTAGACTCTTCTCTACCATTATGTCCACCAGCTTCAAAACCTTCGGCAACTACTGCGTCCACACCAGCTTCTTGAGATTTTAAGGCAAATTTTACAGAGCTTACTACATGAACCACGGTTATTCCAGCATCTTTTAAACGCTTTGTGTAGGTTTTAGGATTTCCTGCACTTGTAAAAACTATAGGTACTTTTTCTTCTATTATTATTTGAAGAATTTCCTCTAAATCTGTATAAAGAAGTGGAACATTTACCCCAAAAGGCTTATCTGTCCCTGCTTTTGTTTTTTGAATATGCTCTCTCAATACTTCTGGATACATAGAACCTGCACCTATTAATCCTAACCCACCAGCATTACTTACCGCAGTGACTAGTTTATGACCACTTGCCCATATCATACCACCTTGAATAATAGGGTATTTAATTTTGAAAAGCTGAGTAATTGCGTTTTGAGACATAGATTTTGCTACTTGAATTTGATTGTGCTACAAATTTAAGGAAGATTAAATAGTTACAGTCTTCCCTTTGCTAAGAGCTTAATATTTAATTTAGAAAAGGCTTCAATATGAATAAAACACATTAAATAATACTAATTCAATTACCTAATCACCACTTTATAAGTAACATCACTTTGATCTATAGTAAAAAGATACAATCCACTAGAGACTTGGTTAAGATCTATAAAACCATCTTGTGTTGTCGCTTTTTTAATGACCTGCTGCCCTTGCAAGTTATAGAGCTGGAAAGAGGTTACGTTTTCGCCTTGAGCAGTATTAAAAAACAGAGTTTTATCTTTTATGTAATAATTAAAATCTTGTGTATTAAAATTAGCAGAACTTAAAGTCTGTTGTGCTGCACCAAAATCAGGAATTCCATAACCTAATAAATTATCTGGCAATAAGGACTGGTCACTACTAGCACGCACGGCATCTATTATTTGTTGCGGTGTGAGATTAGGAAATGCTTGCATGAGACATGCCATCGCGCCGCTTATCATGGGTGCACTGAACGATGTACCACTAGTGGTCACAAGATTACCAGACTCATCTATACTCGCAGTCGCGCTACCTTGAGCTGCAATATCAGGACGTATGCGACCGTCTACGGTAGGTCCTATGCTTGAGAAACTAGATTTTGCTCTTGTGTCTGTTACAGACCCTATGGCAAATGCTCCTAAAGCGTCTGCAGGAGATGCAATATAAGGATGCGTGGTGCTGTTACCAGAATTACCTGCACTGGTCACTACTATTATCCCTTTTTCAAAAGCAACATTAGTCCCTTGAGATATAAAAGAAGTGACACCATTCATGTCTTGGTAATCGAGACTTTCTGCCGTGTTATCAAAGCCTAAATAGCCCAAAGAAACATTAATAACATCTACTCCTAGAGAATCGGCACGCTCTGCAGCCTGCACCCAGTAGGACATCTCTGCTGGTGTTTCTTGTGCTCCTTCTTCTGTACGGAATAAGTAATAACCAGCGTCTGGTGCGGTACCTTCAAAATTATTAGGATCATTTCCTGCCATGACACTCAGTACTCTAGAGCCATGAAAGTTATCTTCATAAATAGAATTATCTCGTTGTACAAAATCCCAAGTTCCTTTAATACCATTATTGTTGCGCAATTGTGCAAAACCTGTATTTATGTCTACGTTAGGAAAACCAGAGTCTGTTACTGCTATTAACATTCCAGCACCGGCGTTACCTGTATTGTGCAAATCATCTAGGCCTATCATTTCTATCTGATTTCTAGCTGTACCATAAACCAGAGGTGTGGTAACCATGTTTGCAAATTTATCACGATTGCTTACAGACGCACTTTTTGTAGGGTCTGTATAATCTATACTAGAAACAAAAGGCAAACTGGCCAGTGCATCGATAGCTGTCGTAGTACCTACTACATGCACACAGTTAAACCACTTAGACTGGGCTTTATAACTTATACCTGGCTGACTTTTAATTTGTGCTACATATATTTGATTCATAGGCACATCACGATCGTCTATCGCAATGTTATGTCTCATTTTACGATCTATAGATCTTTGAGTCAGTATACTCTGCGGATTTGCTAACGACGTCGCCACATTAGGTTTATCTACAAAATAAACCAATGCATGAAAATCTTGTGCATTTGTAGCAATAGAAATAAATGCAAAAAGAATAAATATTATTTTTTTCATAGAAGTAAATTTACACTTATTCTATCACAATTTGCGTGATACTAAGCTATTACCCCAGAACCTAAACAGTCATTATCTTGATACCATGCTACAAACTGACCTGGAGAGATCGCGCTTTGCTCGTCATTAAAAATGACATAAAGACCATCTTCTGTGCGGTGCAAAGTTGCCGGCTCTAGAGTCTGTCTGTATCGTATGCGCGCCATAACATCTAGGGTCTCACCTACTGCTATTTCTAGATCTTCTCTTATCCAGTGCGTCTCTGCAGCTGTTACAAATAATCCACGACGGTATAAACCTGGGTGTTGTTTTCCCTGACCTACATAAATAGTATTGGTATTTACATCTGTCTCTATAACAAAAAGAGGCTCTGGTGTACCTCCTACGGCTAGTCCTTTGCGCTGTCCACGAGTAAAATAATGAGCACCTTGATGTACTCCTACTTTTTTCCCGTCTGTAGGTTGATATTTACGCTTTCGCGAAAGCGTAACCAATTCATTCCCCTCGCCAGAATCTGCAGCAGCATTTACTTCTAGCATTTTATCACGACTGGTTTGTGCATCTATTTCTACAATGTCACCAGCTTTTGCTTGCAACTTCTGTTGTAAAAAATCTGGCAATCTTACTTTACCTATAAAACACAATCCTTGAGAATCTTTCTTTCCTGCGGTAATTAAATCTTGCTCAGCAGCTATTTCTCTTACCTCAGGTTTTTGAAGATGACCTATTGGAAAAAGAGTTTTAGCTAGTTGTTTTTGAGACACCTGACAAAGAAAATAGCTTTGATCTTTATTTGCGTCTGCTCCACCTATTAAGTGATGTATTTCTTTACCGTTTTCTACGGTAGTTGTTTTCTGACAATAATGTCCCGTTGCAACATAATCTGCACCTAGTTCCAGTGCAATATCCATAAAGACATCAAACTTAATCTCGCGATTACACAACACATCTGGATTAGGCGTGCGCCCACTCGCATACTCGTCAAACATGTAATCTACTATGCGCTCTTTATATTGCTCACTTAAATCTACTGTTTGAAAAGGGATACCTAGTTTATCTGCAACCAGCATTGCGTCGTTAGAATCTTCTAACCACGGGCACTCATCACTTATAGTAACGGTGTCATCATGCCAGTTTTTCATGAAGAGACCTATCACCTCATGACCTTGTTCTTTTAATAAATGTGCCGCTACACTTGAGTCTACGCCACCAGAAAGTCCTACTACTACTTTTGCCATGGTGCAAAAATACAATAAGAGTCAACTATAAGAGTTTTTAACGTGTTAGATTTTTCTTATCGCTACAAGTACTTTCTCTATCAAAAATAACGAGAGTTTCCACTTGCAACTAGCAATATAAATGCTTTGATTTCGTTATTTTGCAAGCTGAAAAAGAATATTGAAAATAATGAATACTTTTAAGAAATACACCATAGCTATTTTTGCTACTGTAGCTTTATTATTTACCGCTTGTGAAGATGCAGATGATGGTGGTAATATAATACCTGGCGTTAACTCGATACTCAATCAGACAGAAAACAATGCAGATCTAAGCATGTTAAACGCTGCACTTATAAGAACAGGTTTAAATACTACCTTTAATTCTTCAGTTACTTATACTTTATTTGCTCCTAACAATAATGCTTTTGCAAATTACCTGACCGCTAACGGTATCGCTAGTATAGATGATATTCCTGTGGCAGACTTAAGGGATATCCTTCAATATCATACATTAACGACCGAGGTTACTACCGATGTAATGACTACCGATTATATAAAAACACTAGGTAAAGATGACGAGATAGAATTTCTAGATTTATTTATTGAAACAGGTACTTCTATTCTATTAAACGGTAACGCAACTATTATAGATGCAGATAACGACGCAGATAATGGCGTCGTACACATAGTAGATACTGTGATAGAATTACCGACTGTCTTTTCTTTAATTGCTGCAAATCCAGAATTCAGTGAACTGACTGCAGCTTTACAAACAAATGGATTGGAAACTGACCTTTCTAATACGGATGGTACTTTAATGGATCCTTATACCATTGTTGCACCTAACGATGCTGCATTTCAGGCACTGGTAGACTTAAACACTACAGACGAGTTTGATTCTATTGCAGACATAACAGGTCAGACAGACATAGACGAAGATTTATCATACCACGTAGTAGGTAATGACCGTTTACGTTCTGGAGATCTTAGTACTGGTTTAAGAGTTAACACTTTAAGACCTAGCACATCTTTTACTGTAGATATAAGTGCTGGTACGGTGATCACAGACGGCACAATGAACACAGCAAATGTTACTACTACAGACATTACAGCTATTAATGGTGTGGTGCATATTATTGATTTATTTATACGCAGTAATTAATTACACACTATTCTTATTTTAAAAGTCTCGTTTAAAACGAGACTTTTTTTATTCTATATTTACTTTTATATGAGTACTATCGATTTTCCTGAATTTAAAAAAGCTATCAACACTTACTGTCTAGAAACTGTAGGTGAACGATTATCTATTATAAAAAAAAATCTAGATTCTTTGATGGATGCAAAGCGCAATGAAACTAAAAGTAGCGCTGGTGATAAATATGAGACAGGAAGAGCGATGATTCAAAATGAAGAAGAACTCTATAAAAGACAACGAGCAGAAACATCTATTATCCTAGATCAACTACTGCGCATCGATCCTGATAAAGAATGCTCCTTTATAGAACCAGGAGCCCTTGTTGTACTTCCGTCCGGTTATTTTTACATAGGCGCCGGAATGGGAAAACTAGTGGTTAATCATATAGATTGCTTTGCAATATCTCTATCTTCACCTATAGGACAGGCATTAAAAAGTAAAAAAAAGGGAGATACTATTCTATTCCAAAATCGGGAAGTAATGATACTTAACGTATATTAATTTAAATGCTCCACTCCATTATGTCAGATCAATTATACAATCAATTAACTGAAATTAAACCCTTTATAAACAAAGGAGATATAGAAAATAATAAAGTTTCTAAAAAAGGAACTTACTGGCACATAGATCATAGTTTACAAATATTAAATTCCATATGCGAGGTATTAGAACACTCTAATCCTGGAGATTATCAACCTAAATTTTCTTTTACCAAATTCATAATAATGAAAACTGGTTACATACCTAGAGGTAAAGGCCGCGCACCTAAACAAACCTTACCGCAAAATATCAAGACTAAAGAAGAACTATTAATAGAACTCGATAAAGCTGAAAAGGCTATAAAAAACCTTAATACTTTACCTAGTAATAAGACTTTTAGACACCCACTTTTTGGATGGTTAAACTTAGAAGACACGATTAAATTTATGGGAATACACACGCACCATCATATTAAAATATTGAGAGATATTGTGAAGTAATTATTTGCTCAGTTTATCATAATAAAGATAAGCGCCATCTTTAGCTTTACTACCGAATAATTCCTTAGCCATGTTTTCTTCAATATAAACACTATGCATAGACTCAAAATTTATGTCAGTGTCCTTACCATACCTATTTCTTTTAAATTTATTAAAAGAAACTCTCGCTCCATTTACTAGCACTAAAGGTTGAGGATCAGAAACTCTATAATGGCTTACACCTCCTAACATCATCACCATATAACTAGCTAGAACATCTTGATTCTTTCCTAAATCAGTTTTTGAGATAATTACGTTTTTAAATTCAAAATGAGGATTATATATAAGACCGTTGTCTTCTCTTTCTATTGCCTTTATATCACTAAACTCATAACTCACTAAGTTTTTATCCTTAATTAAATGAGTAGGGACTTTTAAAACATAATTCCCTTGCGCGTCAGAATAGGTGGTTACATAATCAGTTAGACCATAAAAAGTGATTTTTGCATTTTCTATGTTTCTTCTATTTTCTTTAGATTTTATAATACCCTTTATTTGAACAATTTCTTCAACTCTAGAAGTTGTAGCTGTTTCTATAGAAGCGTTATTTACTGCCACATTTTTATTAACTACTGCTTTATTCTCCTTACCATCTTGATAAGTATCGATCACCTTTTCAAAAGGCTCTGTAACTTTTAAAGGATTAGTTTGCCCATTACCTAAAGTGACTGCGCCTAAACTTGCTGCCATCATTAAACTGGCTGCTGTCTTAGAATAAGGGATTTGGAAATAGTCTTTATCTGCTATTATTACTGGCTGTCTTAACTGGTTAGAAGACATTCTACCACAAGTGTTTTTATTTGCTTTTAAATACACCAATACTTCTTCAGGAGTTTTTCCTGTAAAATCGATAACGCTTTTTGAACATAAGTCACAAAATCTACCTTTTTGATCAGGCGTCATCTGGCTCCAGTCTTCGTCACAGGTATTGTCAAATTTGATTTGGTATGATTTCATAATACTTCAATTTTACAAGTAACTATCTAAGTGTTACTAAATTTACAAAATAAAAGTATATGATTTACAGCATCCTTTCTAGTCAGATTGAGTGAATACTGCATATCAATTAGTGAAAACTAAAAAACCAGCCTAACGGCTGGTTTTTGAATGCTATAATTAAGAAGATTACTCCTCTTCTTCGTCTTTTTTCTTCACTTTGGGAACAAACAAAGCCGCACGTTGCAATAACTTTTCAGATACTTTAAACTCTCCACTAAAGTGATAGTTTGCATCTTCTCGAGCATATTTAAAATAAGCAGTTTTTGCCCATCTTAAATCAGTTGCTTTTTTAAGAAACTGATCGTGTGTAAGAACTTGCTCCACCTCATCATTTTTCCAAACGAGTACTTTGTACATTCCTACACCATTTTTCATACTTCTTTCTATCACCTCTCTGAAGGATTCTGATGGAAAAACGTGCACGCCATCTTCAGTAACTTTGTAGTCTAGGTCTTTGAATAAGATGTCAGTAAGGAATTGTTCTAAAGTCATTATCTATTTAATTTCTAACTGCAAAGGTACTGCTATCATCTCTCAAATTGATTAAAGAAATAGGTAATTAATTAAAGATGGATGTAGATTCCGCTTTCGCGAAAGCGAAACACAAATATTACTGAATATTACCTAACGGATTTAAGGGATCATAACCAGGTTGAAACTGAGCTTGTACATGAGGTTTATTCAAATCTAATATGGTAAAAATACCTAAGACAATACCCAAAACTCCTGTGATACAGTTAATGATAGCTATCGCAAAAATGAAGTTGTAATTGCGTCTTTCCTTAATGTATTTACCTGCGAGGAGTGTCAAGATCCCAATAGTCACTGTTATTAAAAACCCTATCCCACCTATAATAACAAAGATATTACCTGGATGAAAAGGCATATCTACATCGCCTTGCATAGGTGCAAACGTCATTGCAGTACCTATAAACATATATAATAGAAAGAATAATGAAAATAGTATGGTTAAGATACCTTTTACGAGGTGTAAAGTCGCAAAGGTGCTTAAATTATCTGTAGGCATGTAATTATAATAATGCTGCTGGTATTGCTGTGAACCAGAAGGTTGCCCATATTGTTGTTGTTGTTGTTGTTGTTGATTTGGATTGTTGTTTTGGTTCGTTTCCATAATGATAGCGTTTAACTATAAGTAGTCGCGATACTTATTTTGTTACATGGGTATATTAATGATCAAGGATTTATCAATTATATATAATCCTTAAAGTGTAAAAGTAGAATGTAAAATATGGTACAAAATCCTACCTTTGCAACATGTCAGAAACTACAGGAATACGTATTAATAAATACTTAAGTGAGCAAGGGTTTTGCTCTCGTCGCGCTGCAGATAAATTAATCGAGCAAGAACGTGTAACTATTAATGGTAAAGTACCAGAAATGGGGACTAAAGTAATGCCCAATGATGCTGTTGCTGTAGATGGAGAATCTATCTCTAAGAAGAAAGAAAAGCCTGTTTACATAGCTTTTAACAAGCCTGTAGGTATTGTGTGTACTACAGACACACGTGTTGAAAAAGACAATATTATAGATTTTATCAACTACCCTACGCGTATTTTTCCTATCGGTAGACTGGATAAAATGAGTGAAGGATTAATTTTACTTACTAACGACGGCGATATCGTGAACAAGATATTGCGCTCTCGTAACAACCATGGTAAGGAATACATAGTTACCGTAGACCGTACAATTAATGAGGATTTTATTAGAAAAATGGCATCTGGAATACCTATTCTCGATACGGTTACTAAAGAATGTGAAGTGGAACAAATAGGTCGCAAGACTTTTAAAATAATTCTCACACAAGGACTTAACAGACAGATACGTCGCATGTGTGAATATCTAGACTATCGCGTGACTAAATTAAAACGTGTGCGCATCATGAATATTCCTCTAGATGTAGCGCATGGTACATATAGAGACCTGACTAAAGAAGAGTTAAATAAACTTAACGAGCTGACTAGTGAGAGTTCTAAAGAATACCATAGACAAAAAGCGCAAGGAAATAACTAACTGTTTAAACAGCTAGTTATAAATTCTCTGGCACTATAGCTAGGCTATTAAATAATCGAGCTTTTGAGCCCAATAATTTCATACCTACTTCTAGCCTTTTAAGACTGGCTTCTATTAATTTAGTCTCTCTAGAGTTGATTAAAAATAGAGAGCTATCTCCTAATTCAAATTTACGCTCCTCTGCAGTGAGCATGAGTCTAGAATCTTGCTCGATCTCTTGTGTGATTTCATTTTGCACGAGATAAGAATCTATCTCACTAAATATTCCTTTTATTTTATTCTCTATCGCTAGACTAGAAGATAGAATATCATATTCTGCATCCTGTAATTTAATTTGAGCTAGCTTTAAATCACCACGTTCTTTCCTTAAAAATAAAGGTACAGAAAATTTCACCCCAGCTTTATAATCACTTAATTTATATGAGCTTGCGTTATTCCAGTCTGGTGATAAAACATCATATTTTGCTTCTATTTTAGGCAACAATTTATTTGCTTTAAGTTTTTTATCTACCTCTAACTGATCCATTTTAAGATTTAATGCTAGAATTTTAGGATGATTATCTACCGTAAAAAGATCTAGAGACTGTCCCATGATTTCTAGTGCAGCATCTATTTGAGAAATAAGTTCTTCTTCTGGAATCACATTTTCTTGCAATTCTACTGGTACGTCATCTATCCATAGATAATTTGATAATTCTAGGCTTTTCTTTATAAAATCTATCTTTGCCTGCTCATAGCCCAAGAGTCTTTTTTTAACCGCAATGCGCGCTTCTACAGAATCTATAACGGCCTTATCTCCAGTTTCTACACTGCGTTTTACACCTCTTAATCTAGTTTTGGCATTTTTTAAAATACCATTAAATAGATCTATTTCTTGCGATGCTTGCCACCATTCAAAGTAAACTTGTGTCGCGTCATAAATAACAGCATTAACTAGTAAATCTTTTTCTGACTGGGTTTGTTGTTTAAATAACTTTGCTTTTCTCAAAGTTGCCATACGGTCATTAATCCATAATCCCTGACCTAATTGTACACTAACACCAGCACTGTAAAGCCCATCTTCTGGAACAGTAAGTGATGGATCTAGAAACTCCCCTTTATTACGCTCTGCACCGGCTTTAAACTCTACACCGTACCATGTAGGAATTTTAAATGCGCCGCTTAACTCGTCATAATATTCTGTTCCTTTAAAATCTTTACGATTATAATCTACCTCTATTTTAGGGTCAAAACCACCACGAGCTTTTAACAATTGTGCCTGACCTTCGTCTATTACTAGATTTGCTTGTTTTACAACTGGGTGGTGCTTTTTTACGTAGCCTAAAAACTCTCTAAGACTCATTACCGTAGTATCTAGAGATATAGTTTCTGGAGGTTGTTGTAGGTCTCGCTTTCGCGAAAGCGGAGCCGCCATCACACTTAAGGAAACCATTAATAACACTATCGTAAAACAAATAGAGAATGATTTATTTCTTCCCATTCTGATCTTTTTTAGTAGTTTGAGGTGTGTAATAATTAGGTGGAAAACCATTGAGTTTACGCCACAATTCATACCAGATAGGCACATCTTCTAACAAGGCAATGGTGCGCGCACCAGAACCTGGACGCAAGGCATCTGGCCACTCATGGTCTTCCTCATCTGGAGCAAGTAGCACACGGTATTTACCATTGTTACTTATAAAGGTCTCTACAGCAACGACTTTTGCACCATAGGTTCCATAAGATGCGTTAGGCCATCCTGAAAATATAATCACTGGCCAGCCGTCAAATTGCACACGCACTTCTTCTCCTACGTGCATAAGTGGTAAATCTATAGGCTCGATAAATGTTTCTACAGCCAGATCATAATTAGTAGGCATGATATTGATAAGCGCCTCTCCATCCTTAAAAGTCTCACCTATACCACCTTTTATTGCTTTATTTATAAAACCATCTTGTGGTGCGGTAACAAAGTACAAGTCGTTTCTGATTTGATAATTAGTACGATCTGTCTCTAGTTTACTGACCTGCGCTTCTACATCTAACTGACTCGATTGTGCTGTGAACTGATCACTTCTCGCCTTTGCTATCTTCTCAGCATATTCTTGTCTTATGCGGTTAAGCTCTATCTCTGCATTAATTAATGAATTTCTACTTTGCAATAACTTTTGCTGCTGAGATATTGTTTTAGATTGGGTTGTTCTAGCTTTTAGGTTTTTCTCTTCTACGTCTGCCTGAGATTTGAAACCTTCTTTTTCTAACGTCTCTGTACGAGTTAATTGTGTTTGAGCAATTTGCTCGTCGTTTTTTGCTGCTTCTAGATCTGTACTGTCTTGAATAATTTTAAGTCGGGACTGGATCAACTTATTTTTTGCTTGATCTAACTTTAACTCGCGCTCTCTTCTTATAGCTACTATCTGGTTATCTAGCGCGGCTATTTTCTCACGATACGATTCTACACTAGCAGATTTTGCGTCTATTTGTTGTCCTGTACGATCTACTAGATTAGGGTCAAAGTATTCACTTTTAACCTCGCTTATTTTTAAAATGGTATCCCCTTTTACCACTCTATCACCTTCTTTTACATACCACTCTACAATACGACCTGCAATAGGAGACTGCAGCGTTAATGGTCTTTGATCTGGTGTTAATGTGGTAATAAATCCATTACTACTCACATTTTGAGTCCAAGGAAAAAACATTAATATGATGGCAAATATGGCAAAACCACCTAAAAATCTATTGAAGAATTTAAAATGCTTGCGCTTCAATACTCTTCTACCAGCCTTAAAGTTATTTAAGTCCAGCTGTTCTGAAAGTTTATTTTTAGAAATATTAAGCATAGTTATTGATCTAAGATTAATTTACCGTTGTGTAATGTGATCATTCTACCACATCGTTTCATCCATTCTCTATTCTGACTAACCACTACAATAGACCAGCCATTAGACTTATCAGTTAAAAAGTCCATAATTCTAGCAGACTCTTCCTTTTCAAATTGATCTAACGGATCTTTGAGAATAAGCATCTTAGGATATCTAACGATACTGCGCGCCAAAACAATTTTCTTTGCTACCGTATAACTTAATTGTTTACCCTCTGGAAATATGACCGTATCCAGTCCTTTAGGTAATTTTTTAAGATAATTAACCAGTCCTAATTTTTCTAGTGCCCAGTAAATACGCTCGTCATTAACTGAAGCATCTCCAAATGTTATGTTATCCCTCAAAGTACCTTCAAATGGGCTTTCTTCACTTAAGGATTGCCCTAAATTTGCTCTATAATAATTAAGATCTAGACCTCTTAAGTCTGAATTATTCACATAAATACTACCTTGAGTAGGCTCTATGATACCAGCTATTAACCTTAATAGGGTGGCTTTACCGCTACCGTTTGCGCCGTTTACTAAAATTGTGCAGTTCTCTGATATTTTTAAAGATATATTATTAAGAATAGGTTGTGTTCTTTCTGGTACTGTAAAAGTTACTTGATCCAACTCTACACTAAAACTTTGATCCTGAGCAAAGGGATGCTCTCCTGATTGAGGTTCTAATTCTTTGTCTACGACTTCCCCTAATTTTTCTAATGAAGTAAGCATATCATAAAATGACTCTAGACCAGAGATTATTTTTTCAACCGCACCTATAATGATTAGGATAATAAGTTCTGCTGCGACAAATTGACCAATATTCATCTCCTGACTTAAAACTAATAAACCACCTATAATTAATAATCCTGCAGTAATTAAAACTTTAAATCCTATTAATTGAATGGCCTGTCGTACTAAAACTTTAAAATGTTGCTCTCTATAATTAAGGTAATTTGAAACTAAAGCATCATTTTTTTCCACGGCATGATTAGTCACTCCTGAGAGTTTAAAACTAACTAGTGACCTTGCGATTTCTTGTAGCCAGTGCGCTACTCTATACTTACTTTTTGACTCTAGAATACTGGTTTCTAGACCTTTTTCGGCTGTGAATTTAAATAATATATAAGCCAGACCTACTAGTAAAACACCGTAAACGATAAAGAATGGGTGATAAAACGATAGTAAAAGCAATCCCAATAAAATTTGTAATAACGCCGTAGGATAATCTACTAATAATTTAGAAAGACTTTTCTGTATAGTAAGGGTATCAAAAAATCTATTAGCTAGTTCTGGTGGGTACGTGCCGCGCAGCTCACTCATTCTAATTTTAGGAAACCTGAAAGCAAAATCAAATGAAGATCTTGTGAAAATCTTCTGCTGAATGTTTTCTGTAATTCTTATTTGCATAATTTGCAGCACACCACCAAAGGCAACACCAGCAGTTACCAAAACTACAAGAAGTATCCATGAGGTACTTATTTGCGCACCTTGAATAAGGTTAATAATAGCTTGTATCCCTAGTGGTAAGGATAACCCTACTATTCCTGCAAAAATAGCATAGTAAAAAATCTGTCTAATATCTTTTCTATCAACTTCTAACATGCGCATTAAACGCTGCCATGCTGTGAGTATATTTTTATCTTTTTTCATTTGTGATAATAAGTTGATTAATTAAGTTTAAAAAGTAATGGGTAGGTGTGGTATGACTATTACAGTCTGTGATTGCCGCAAAATGATCTTTAAGAAAATGTTGATGTAAAGCACCGTCTATAATCATACTACTTAAAGAAGAAGGGAATTTATACGTAGCATCTACTGCAGTAATTAAATCCTTAAGTCGCACCACGAGGCGTTTGTAAATAGCAAAAAAACCTTCTTTATTCTCTTGATCTACCGATTTAGTCAGATATGATTTTGAGAACTCTGAAATGATTATTTTATTTAAAAGGACTTCATTTATATGACTGAAGTTAGAATCTTGAGAAACTTCTTGAGTTAAAATCTCTACCGCTTTAATTAACTTATCCTGGTCGGTAGTCATTACCATGGTTTCTAAAATCAACTGGTATTCTATCCAGCTCCAGTACCATGAGGTGAGATATAGTAAGAGTTTATGCTTACTCTCAAAATACCTATAAATAGAACTCTCATTAGATTTTATAATAACACCTAACTTCTTAAAAGTAAATTGTTCAAAACCCAATTCATAAATCATTTCTATACTGTGACTTACTATGCGCTTACCTAAGTCAGAGCTTTCTGGATCTTTAAGATATAATTTATCATTAATCTCAACCTTTAGATTTTTAAGAAGTGAATGCATATTTTTCAATTATCAAACAAACATAATAGTATTACTATTAATCATAGTTAGTTTATATATTAATTAACACCTTAAGTGTTTTAGCTTAATGAATTAAAATAACAGAATCCCAGCTTAGTTAATTTAAAGCAAATTATAATGCTGCATATTAATGGAACATTATTTTTACTTTATGACAGACACCTTACTAGAACTTCAAAAAGCTGAAGAGAAAGCAGCGATTTTATTTCAAGAAATTGAAAATAAAGAACTTATAAAACCAGGTAAAACTGAAAAGCAAATTAATACTGAAGTTTTTGAACTAGCAGATGAGTTGTTCGGAATCAAAAAATACTGGCACAAACGCATAGTTAGAGCAGGTAAAAACACGCTACATCCTTATGATGAAAATCCAGAAGATCTTACTATTAAAGAGGACGACATACTATTTATAGACTTTGGTCCTATTATAGAAGATTGGGAGGCAGACTTTGGTAGAACTTATGTAGTGGGTAATGACATACGTAAGATAAAATTAATGCACGATGTAGAAAGCATGTGGAAAGATGCCAATGACTATCTAATTAAAAACCCAGATATCACTGGCGCACAACTCTACCAGTATTGCACCATTCTAGCTCTAAACAATGGATGGGAATACGGTGGTCCTATCGCCGGTCATTTAATAGGTCACTTCCCACATGAACAACTGGATGGTGAGGATAAGACTAATTACATACATCCTGAAAATCATACACCTATGAATCAAAAAGACACGAGCGGTAAGGATCGCTACTGGATTATAGAGATTCACCTCATTGATAGTAAGAATGAGATCGGTGCTTTTTATGAACAACTAGCAGGTTTTTAAAAATCTATACTGAAATCACATGACACACAAAATGCCTGCTATAAACAGGCATTTTTTATGTTTTTATTCTAATTGAATAAAAAGGGGAAAGCAAAATCTTTATTGAATCTCTGCAGTTAAACCGGCTTCTAGTAAAGCGGTACAACGCGGTTTTAAATCATCATAACCACCTGTTTTAACATTACATTTTCCTTTATAGTGAACTATAAGAGAACATTGCTCTGCCTGTACAGGCGTGTGATCACAGGCAGCTACTAGCATGTCTATCACGTGATCAAAGGTATTTACTTCGTCATTAAAAAGGACTATTTTATTTTCCTTTTGCTCCAAGACTTCCAAATCTAGTTCTGGAAGAACCTGGTCTTGTGTGCTCATTTTCATAGGCTAAATTTAATCAAATACATTGATAATATTCGTTTTTAAACCGATTAAATTAGGATTTAATCATTTTTGCAGCTATCCAGCTGTCTTTTTTGAGGTGAGAGTCATAAACAATACCACTCTCCATACATTTATTTTTAATATGAACTAAGTCCTCTTCATAAAACCCACTAAAAAGTATGGTACCGCCTTTTTTAAGGCTCTTTGCATAAACAGGAATATCCTGTAGCAGTATATTTCTATTAATATTGGCTATTATAAAATCATAAGATTTACCTTCCAGTTGCTCTGCACCACCTAGAATAACAGCGACTTTATCTGTTTTATTACGCTTTACATTTTCCAGTGCATTTTCATAACACCAGGTATCTATATCGATAGCATCTACTTTAACAGCACCTCTCATTTGCGCTAGAATACCTAGTACACCTGTCCCACTACCCATGTCTAAAACCTCAAGATTTTCCACATTTTCATTAAGTAAATGTTCTATCATCATATGTGTAGTCTGGTGGTGTCCCGTACCGAAACTCATCTTAGGCTCTATCACGATGTCATACTCTACACCACTAGCTTGGTGAAACGGCGCACGTACTTCACATCTATTATTAACCGTGATTGGGTTAAAATTCTTTTCCCATTCTGCATTCCAATTTGTTGGTGGTATTTCCGCTTTCGCGAAAGCGATATCACATAAATCATTATTCATAATATCTACTGTATCGAGAATAGTAGCAGCATCTGTAGTTTTTAAAACATATGCTTTAATCCCAGTTTCAGTCTCTATAAAGCTCTCAAAACCTACCTCTCCAAGTTGTGCCATAAGAACATCATTCCACGGTAATTGTGGTGTAACTGTAAAGTCGTACTCTACATAAATCTGGTCGGTAGTATTATTTTCCATAACGGTAATGTCCTGTAATTTTAAAATTAAAAAGGCAGTCTTCTAACACTTGCCCTGCTCCTATATTATGTACCATTAGGTACCTTTTTTGATCTTTTGATTTGGTTTTAGAAACCATTCCTATGTGTGTTAGTCCATTATTTAAGGTCCAACTTACTATATCACCAGGTAAATAATCTTTTGCATTTTGAGTTACCGCAATACTTAATCCTTTACGTTTAAAGAACGTACGCAAGTTGGGTACTCTTCTATGATCGATATTAGTATCTGTTTTTTTCAATCCCCAGTTATTTGGGTATTTTGAAAAATGTGCTTTCATATCTACATGAACTTCTTTCTGTAAATCAACACCTAACTTTCTGTAAGTTCTTATGACTACGTCAGTACACACTCCGTATCCTGCAGGCACATCACCATCTGGATAAGGAATGCTAAAATAGCTACCGTTATAAACCACGTGATCCTTTGTTAATTCTTGGGCAGCCGCAGCTACTTTTAAACCATAATCCGTTTGTGCTATTGCTGGTAGACCAATAGTGAGAAATAATAGTAGAATTAGTTTCTTAAAAAGCATTTGCTATATCAAGGAAAGATGATCCATCTAGAGATGCACCACCTACTAGTCCACCATCTACATCTGGTTTTGCAAAAATCTCAGCAGCATTTGCCGGTTTTACACTACCACCATAAAGAATACTGGTGTTAGTTGCCGTTTCTTCACCAAATTTAGTTTCTATAAAAGAACGTAAATGCGCGTGCATTTCTTGAGCTTGCTCTGGACTTGCAGTTTCTCCTGTACCTATAGCCCATACTGGTTCATAAGCTACTACCACATTTTCCATTTGCGCAGCTGTAAGATCAAAGAGACCTAATTCTATTTGTTTAGTTACCGTATCAAAATGGTTACCAGCTTTACGATCTTCTAAATGTTCTCCACAACAAAAAATAACTCGCAATCCTTTATCAAGAGCTGCTTTCGTTTTGGCAGCAATTAATTGATCTGTTTCACCATAAGTATCTCTACGCTCCGAGTGACCTATAATAACAGTCTTAATACCTATACTTTGCAACATAGGTACAGAAATCTCTCCAGTATATGCACCACTGTCTGCTTCACAAACATTTTGTGCTACAACCTCTATTACGGTATCACAAGTACTGTTAAAAGCATTATATAAAAAAGGATGAGATGGCGCTATCATTAATTCACAGTTAACGTCATTAACTAGGCCTTTTTTTAAATCTGTTATTAAAGCTTGTGTCTGTGCAAGATCACAATTCATTTTCCAGTTTCCGGCTACTATATTTTTTCTCATCGCGTTTGTTTTAAGGTCATTAAGGTTTCAATAATACCAAAATTGATTATTTTAATACTCTTATGCAAGCAATTGCAAAGGTATTGCCTTTTAATTATTGAATAAAGTTTGTGTGCAGATGTTTATTAAGAAGACCGCAAGTATTTTATAATTTACTCTAACTTTACTCGTGGGTCTAACCAGACGTAAATTAAATCTACCATAATATTGATAAGAATAAACAACGTTGCTATTACAAGAACCGCTCCTGTGATAACTGGCAAATCTTGTGTGTTGAGCGCCTCTACTATTTCTTTACCTATACCATTCCAGTTAAAGATATATTCTACAAAAACTGCTCCTGCTAGCATACTCGCAAACCAGCCACTTACTGCTGTAATTACAGGATTAAGTGCGTTTTTAAAAGCATGTCTTTTTATTACTTGTAATGTAGTAAGTCCTTTGGCATATGCGGTAGTTATGTATTCTTGCCCCATTACTTCTAGCAAACTATTTCTCATTAATTGAGATACTACAGCTAGCGGTCTAATTCCTAAAACTAATGCTGGTAAAATAAGGTTGCGCCACTGTAAATGCATCGCCTCACCATAATCATCCATCTCATATAGACTACCACTCATTTTAAGGCCAGTAAATTCATGAAGCACAAAACCGAAGATAAAAGCAAAAATAATAGCACTAAAAAAGCTAGGCACACTCATGCCCATAGTACTTATCACCTGTATCAATTGATCTATCCAGCTGTTTTTATACAATGCCGAAATGACTCCTAAAATCAATCCTAGAATTAGAGCTACACTTATTGCTGCAAGTGCAAGAATCATCGTGTTAGGTAAGGTCTCTCCTATTATGTAGCTTACCTTTTTACCAGTTTTCTGAAACGATTCTCTTAAATAAGGCCATTTAAAATAAGTAGATGTAGTCCCTATAGTAAAGAGATCTACACCTGTATATTTACCATTATCATAAGTAAAATCACTCTTGTCAGTACTGTGAAAAGAAACTGGAGACAGGTCATTTAAAAAGTACATATACTGAGTACCTATAGATTTATCTAACCCATATTTGGCACGCACATTTGCCAGCTGTTCTTCAGACTCGTTTTGCCCCAACATCATTTGTGCTGGGTCACCAGGTAAGAGGTAAAATAATAAGAATATAACGGTTACCACTCCATAGAGCGTCAGTAATGCATATCCTATTTTTTTAAGCACATAGTTTATCATAGAGATAAACTCTCAAAATCATTCCAGTGAGATTTACCTGCAACTACTCCTTTTTTAATAGTCATAACAGCTGGTGTAGAACGTACAGCAGTTTTTAATTGTGTTCCATCTGTCGTGTAAAACGGAATACTAAAATCATAAGATTTCATTAACGGCTCTAATTGCTCTATACCATTTGCGCTTAAACCTATAACCTCATAACCAGCTGCTTGTGCTCTCGTAGTAAAACTAGCGAGCTTTTCCATACCACCTTCCTCAATTTTTGAAACATCATAAATCATAACAAAGGCAACTTTTTCCTTATCTAGAATCTCTTGCGTATAATCTTCTCCATCTTTTTCTATAGAAAAGTCATGAATTTTAGGAAGTGCTGCTTCTTGAATAATACGTGTTTCTACTTTATCATATCCTGGACGACCTTCTGGCACCTGACCATCTGTAGTAATTATCTCTTCTTTACCATCTACCGTGTAATACCAGTCATAACCATAAATATCTGGTTGACTAGGGTCTTCTTGCATGGCCACCTCTATATCAGTCCCTACCTTATAAGCTCTAAAATCTAAAATCGGTAAATGCATTAATACATAGTAAGCGATTATAAAACAAATGATAGTAGAAACGAGAATGATTATGGAGGACTTCGCTTTCGCGAAAGCGGATTTCCATTTATCCATATTGAAAAACAAAATCAATATCATCACTAATAGCACCACATCTTTTGCAAATGATTCCCATGGTACTAGAGGTATAGCGTCACCAAAACAGCCGCAGTCCGTTACTTTATCAAAATAAGCAGAATAAAAAGTTAGGAATGTAAAGAAACCGATCATCAATAAAAGTGACCAGATCGTAAATTTTCTTTGAAATCCTATTAATAACATGATTCCTAAGATCACCTCAAAAATTACTAAAAAGATAGCCAGAGGTAATGCAAATGGCTGTAAGAATTCTAACCCTAAAACCGCTGCACTAAAGTATTCATCTAGTTTATAAGAAAACCCTAAAGGATCATTTAACTTAATTAAACCACTAAAAATAAATAATACCCCAACGAACCAACGGCAAAATGTAACTAATCCTTTCATGCTTTTTTCTTTGTTGAGACAAATATAAGTATTAGGCATGAGGCATGTGGTATTAGAATGAGGTATTAGGTGTAGGATTTTTGGTCTTAGGTTATTGATTTTAGGAAAAACTAAATGCATTTCCCTTTTCCAAAAGTTTTATACTGAGCTTGTAGAAGTAGAAAACAGACTGACGACGATCTCGGCAAAGTCGAGTGAGCAACACAAAGGGTTTTACGGTTGTTTTAAATAGCTTTAAAGGTCAAAAAAATTATTCCACATCCCAATCCCACATATACCTAATACCTAAACAGAAAAAAGCCCTATTCCATAAAGAATAGGGCTTTTAAATTATAATTTAAGAATAATTACTTTACAGCAACTAACTCTACATCAAATACTAATGTTGCATCTGGCGGTATAACACCACCTGCACCAGCACTACCATAAGCGATATGCGATGGTATAACTAGACGTGCTTTATCACCTACTTTAAGTAAAGCGATACCTTCATCCCAACCAGCGATTACCTGTCCCATACCTAGTGCAAAGTCTATAGGTTGCTTGCGATCAAAACTAGAATCAAAAACTTTACCGTTAGGCAACATTCCTTTATAATGTACGCTTACTGTTTTACCTTTTTCAGCTTTTACTCCATCACCTTCTTGAATGATTTTATAACGTAAACCACTTTCTGTTTTATCAAAGCCCATTGCGATCTCGTCAATCTCTTGGTCAGCTTGTTTTCTAGCTTGCTCTTCACGTAGTTTCCCAGCTCCTTCAAACTGACGGAATTCTTCTACAGCATTAAATGCTTTTGCCGCATCACCTTCTCTTACAATAGTAACCGTTTTAATCTCGTCACCTTGTGCGATAGCATCTACCACATCCTGTCCTTCTATAACTTTACCAAAAACAGTATGCTTGTCATCTAGCCAGTCTGTAGCGATGTGTGTAATGAAAAACTGAGAACCATTTGTTCCTGGTCCAGCATTTGCCATACTTAAAACACCAGGTCCGTCATGACGTAATTCTGGGTGAAATTCATCATCAAAATTATAACCAGGACCACCAGCACCAGTTCCCTGTGGGTCACCACCTTGGATCATGAAATCTGGAATTACTCTGTGAAACTTAAGACCATTATAATAAGGTGTTCCTTGATCTTTGGCTTTGTTCTCTAAATTACCTTCAGCTAGCGCTATAAAGTTACCTACAGTTCCAGGTGTTTTATCGTGATGAAGTTGAACAAGGATTTCTCCTTTACTTGTATCAAATTTTGCGTAAATTCCTTCTTGCATTTTTATAGTTTTTTAAGGCTGCAAAGATAATTCATTAGAATTCAGTCTTCAGAAAGCTGGTATAGTTTTTTTACTTCTTATATTGTTAGCTTTTATCTCAAACCCAACCATAAAACCAACCTACCAATGACTCGAGAAGAACAAATTCTTTTTTGTGAAAAATGTACCAATAGAAAAATGGACATGCAACAAGGCATGTTATGTGGACTAACAGGCCGCAAAGCAGATTTTCAAGGCCAATGTTTGCAATATGTGCCCGATACTAGCATCGTTGAAAGACGCGACCCATTAAATCCTGAAGATGACGTTAATCTTTACCGATTATCAGAAACGATGAATGAAAAATTAAGAGCTCAACAAAATTTACCTGTAGGAATCCTTGCTGGTATAGTCGCTGGACTAGTAGGCGCAGTAATCTGGGCAGCGGTAACCGTTGCTACTGGTTATCAAATAGGTTATATGGCTATAGGAATAGGATTTATAGTCGGTTATTCTGTAAGGTTTATGGGTAAAGGTATCGACATGATCTTTGGAATATCTGGTGCTGTAATAGCCGTTTTAAGTTGTTTCTTAGGTAATTTCTTAAGCTCCATAGGCTTCATGGCAGAGTATTCTGAAATAGGATATTTAGAAGCTTTAACTTCTTTTGACTATTCCTTCTTCATAGATTTAATGACAGAAACTTTCGGTTTCATGGACATACTTTTCTATGGATTTGCAGCTTATGAAGGTTTTAAGCTTGCATTCAGACAGGTTACTGCCCAAGAAATAGAAGAACTTAGAGACTAATATTACTTAATTAATCATAATCAAAAAACCTCTTAAGAAATTCATCTTAAGAGGTTTTATCATTTATTCACTTACACAGCGATTTTATTTTTTAGAATTACGTTTAAAGTAAATTCCGTTATCCCAGTCTTGATTATCATCTTCCTGATCATGAAAATGACCAAAGTTATGATCGTTACAATCGTGTCCACGTCCATAGTTATTTCTAACAAGTACATGACCTCTTGCCGCAGTAATCTTACCGCGTCTATTATATTGTACCTCTAGGCCACCTACTTTACGCAAGACACCATTTCTGTAAGCTACATTTAATTTACCTACTCTAGCCACATCGCCTCTACTGTTATAATAAATACGAGTATCCCCTATTTTCACGGCCTGTCCACTACGGTTATACCTCACATAGTTTCTTCTATAAGTAGAATAGTTAGACACACTATTAAGGCTATATCTACGGTTCACACCTCGTCTATTAGTAGATCGCGCATTTCTATTAGGCAATTTAAATTCTATTTTACCATTAGGAAAAATGGCATAATCCACATTATTATAAGTAAATAATACCGGTTGTGCGCTACGGTATCTACTATCGGTAATTTTGAAATCATTTGATTCTTTCAGGTCGATTTCATTTGCCTGAGCAGTAATCGTCATCATCAGACCAGCTGCAATAAAAAGTAATATTCTTTTCATGATTTCTATATTTTAAATGTTGCCTACACTATCAGGTTTTCGGCTTGCCCTTGCTTACCTACTTTCAAGAGCCGTGCCATTTACTAAAACTTTTTAGAAATCAAATCAGATAAGAATATAACTTATTGATAATGTATCTATTAATTCCGCTTTCGCGAAAGCGGAATTAATAAAAAAAACCCACTAAGAATAAATTTCCTTAATGGGTTTCTAATGATAAATGTATTTTTAAAAGCGTCTATCTATATAACATAAAGATGTACTAATTAATTAGCTACTTCACTTATAAAGCGCAATCTATAAAGTCTTATTTCTTCTTCTTCATAATCGCCATCAAATTCTTCTACAGCTGCGTCTATTTTATCAGACTCTGACTCTATAAAATATTCATGCAATTCTTCTTGTTGATCTTCGTCCAGCATTTCATCAATCCAGTAACCTACATTAAGTTTTGTACCGCTGTAAACGATACTCTCTAGCTCGTTGATTAATTGATCCATGTCCATGCCTTTTGCACTGGCCATATCGTCAAAACTAAGTTTGCGATCTATACTAGTAATAAAGTATAGTTTATTACCAGATTTTGCACCAGTACTTTTAATTACTAGATCATCTGGTCTAGTAATATCATTATCATCTACATATGTGGATATTAGTTCTACAAAAGGTTTTCCATATTTTTTTGCTTTACCTTCTCCTACACCATGAATATTTGCCATTTCTTCCATATTCACAGGATACTTAGTAGCCATATCTTCTAAAGATGGATCTTGAAATACAATATATGGAGGTACATTCTTTTGCTTAGCTACTTTTTTACGCAGGTCTTTTAAAAACTTAACTAATTGTGCATCTACTGCGCCACCCTTTGCAGCACCTACTATTTGATCTGAAGACGCATTATAAGTATGATCATCGCTCATCATGAAAGTCTTCCCAGACTTAATAAACTCACGACCAGCATCTAGCACTTTTAAAGTACCATAAGTTTCTATATCTTTTTTAATAAGTCTAGCCACTAGAACCTGACGTATTAAGGCGGTCCAATAAGCTTTATCTTTATCCTTACCACTACCAAAGTACCCTTGTTGATCTACCTTATGGCTAGAAATCATGGCGTTATTTTTCCCCATCAGGATACTAACTATGTCCTTTGATTTATAGCGCTCACCAGCATCACCTATTAATTGAACTAATTTTTTAACCTCTTCTACTGCTTCTTTTTGTGGTTTAGGATTGCGCATGTTGTCATCCATATCACCACCAGCACCAGTAGCTGGATCAAATTTCTCACCAAAATAGTGGAGAATATACTGTCTACGACTCATGCTGGTTTCAGAATACCCTACCATTTCTTGTAGTAACGCATGACCTATCTCTTGCTCTGCAATAGGTTTACCTGACATGAATTTCTCTAATTTTTCTATATCTTTATATGCATAGTAAGCTAGACAGTGACCTTCACCACCATCACGACCAGCACGACCAGTTTCTTGATAATACGACTCTATACTTTTAGGTATATCGTGGTGTATCACAAAACGTACATCTGGTTTATCTATTCCCATACCGAATGCAATGGTAGCAACCACCACATCAGTATCTTCCATTAAGAACATGTCTTGATGCAGGACTCTAGTTTTAGAATCTAAACCAGCGTGATAAGGAACTGCTTTTATACCATTCACTTGTAATACTTGTGCAAGTTCTTCTACTCGTTTACGAGATAAACAATAAACGATACCAGATTTACCCTCATTTTGTTTGATAAAACGAGTAATATCTGCATCTACCGTAGCGGTTTTAGGACGCACTTCATAAAAAAGATTAGGCCTATTAAACGACGCTTTAAAGGTAGTAGCCTTTGTAATCTGTAAGTTTTTAAGAATATCTTCTTGCACTTTAGGCGTAGCAGTTGCGGTAAGACCTATGATAGGAATATCTTTTCCTATGCGATCTATAATCCTGCGCAAGTTTCTATATTCAGGACGGAAATCGTGTCCCCATTCACTGATACAGTGCGCCTCATCCACAGCAAGAAAAGAAATCGTTTGCTCTTTTAAGAACTCTACATATTCTTCTTTGGTAAGTGATTCTGGTGCGACGTATAACAATTTTGTAATTCCACTAGTAATGTCATCTTTTACTCGCTGCACATCACCCTTTGATAAAGAAGAGTTTAATACATGAGCAACACCATCATGATCAGAAACACCACGTATAGCATCTACCTGATTCTTCATTAATGCAATAAGAGGTGAGACCACGATAGCGGTACCTTCTTGCATTAATGCTGGTAGTTGATAGCATAGTGATTTACCACCACCGGTGGGCATGATCACAAAAACATCTTCCTTATTTAATAAGGAGGTTATTACTTTCTTTTGCAATCCTCTAAATTGCCCGAATCCAAAATATTTCTTTAGATTTTCTTCTAATCCTATCTGCGTATCTGCCATGCGGCTGCTGCGTTTTTGTTTATCTTTGTAAGCTAAATTTACGATATAATTTGCTTATCGCAAATTATAGTTAAAAGTAATCAAGTTTGGATCAAGAAAATAAAGTATTAGAAGTTGCGAGGAGAACAATTCGCATTGAAGCACAAGCTATTACAGATCTTGTAGATGGAATCGATTCCGCTTTCGCGAAAGCGGTATTACACATACATCACTCAAAAGGTCGAGTAATTATCACTGGAATAGGTAAAAGTGCCATAATTGCGCAGAAAATAGTTGCCACAATGAACTCTACAGGTACGCCTGCGATTTTCATGCATGCTGCAGATGCTATTCATGGAGATTTAGGTATCGTACAAGATAATGATGTGGTGATCTGTATTTCAAAAAGTGGAAATACTCCAGAAATTAAGGTTTTAGTGCCGCTCATTAAAAACTTCAATAATAAATTAATTGCTATTACTAGTCATAAAGATTCTTTTCTAGGTCTAGAAGCAGACTATGTATTGCACGCTCCTATTAAAGAAGAGGCGTGCCCTAATGGTCTTGCTCCTACTACTAGCACAACCGCACAACTGGTTATAGGTGATGCACTTTCTGTTAGTTTATTAGAACTAAAAGGTTTTACCGACAAAGATTTTGCTAAGTACCACCCTGGTGGCGCACTAGGTAAAAAACTGTATTTAAGAGTGCAGGGAATTATAGACGGTAATAAAAAACCAGAGGTAAGTAGAAGCACATCGTTAAGAGATGTTATTGTAAACATATCAGAAAACATGCTGGGCATGACCGTAGTTACAGAAAACAATAATGCAATAGGTATTATTACAGATGGTGATTTAAGACGTATGCTTTCTAGCGGTAAGAATATAGACGATCTAGTTGCGAGCGATATTATGAGTAGTAATCCTAAAACTATTACTGCAGACTCGATGGCCGTACAGGCTCGCGAATTAATGGAAGAAAAAAACATCTCTCAATTAATTGCTGTAGATGATAAAGGATATGCTGGTGTCGTGCATATACACGATTTAATTAGAGAAGGAATCGTATAGTCATGGCTCGTAAAAATCTAGACCCTAATAACATGTCATTTTTAGATCACGTAGAAGAACTGCGCTGGTGTTTGATACGTTCTATAGTCGGTATTCTGGCAGGTGCTATAATAGCTGGTGTCTTTACTGACTTTATTTTTGACACGATTATCTTCGGTCCTAAGAGAGGTACCTTTGTTACTTATGAATTCTTTTGTGAATTTGGGAATTACTTTGGAGTAGTTAGTGATTTTTGTAATCCTGACTTTAACTTTAAAGTACAGTCCAAAGAAATGTCTGACGAGTTTTCTACTCACATATGGACTTCTATTCTTGTAGGTTTTATAGTCGCTTTTCCATGGGTACTTTACCAAGTATGGAAATTTATATCGCCTGGATTAAAAGCTAGTGAAAAGAAGTACAGCAGTGGTTTTATAATCGTTTGTTCTTTGCTCTTCTTTATAGGGGTGACTTTTGGGTATTTTGTCATAGCACCATTATCAGTTCATTTTATGATGACTTATAATTTGAGCCCAGAAATATCTACAGAGCCTAGTTTATCTAGTTATATAGGCTATATAAGAGCTTCTATATTATCTTCGGGACTATTATTTGAACTACCGGTAATTATTTATTTCCTTACTAAAATAGGACTAGCAACACCTGCTGGTTTAAGAAAAAATAGAAAATTTGCTCTAGTTATAGTCCTTATAGTTGCTGCAGTAATAACACCACCAGATGTGGCTAGTCAAATAATAGTTGCCATACCTGTGTTAATTTTATATGAAATGAGCATTTTCATATCTAAATTTGTCCTCTACCGTCAGGAAAAAAGAAATAAGAAATTAGGTACCCCTTAAAATTATGAGCAATCAAGTAGAAGAATTCAATGCGTATCGTGAGAAAATGAACGATGCCATTCTTGAAGACAATAATAAAATTATAAAACGCATCTTTAATCTAGATACCAATGCTTTTACAGCAGGTAAACTAGATAAGAGAACAAAGGAATTACTAGGTCTAGTAGCTAGTACTGTTTTAAGATGTGACGACTGTGTAAAGTACCATCTAGAAGCTAGTCATAAAGAAGGAATTTCTAAAGAAGAAGTGGTAGAAGCTCTTTCTATAGCTACTCTAGTAGGTGGTACAATTGTAATACCTCACTTGCGTCGTGCCTATGAATACTGGGATGCTGTAGAAGAAAAAGCTGCCTCAGAGAAAGCTTAAATCAATTCAACATCACACAGATACTATGTTAGAACTTTTTAGTTTTAGAAAGATCTAACATAGTTTTTTTTATGGCCTAAAATCAAGCGCTCTGATAAATGCTTACTAGCTTATTTATATAACGCTTGCTCCCATATTGATCCATCACATGATTGTGAAACTTTGTAGCATAATCTTCTCGCTGTATTTTATTATCAATCAACTTTAAAATAGCTGCTGACAGCAATTGAGCATTTTCTGACTCTACAACTATTCCATAATCAGCAACGACTTCTTTACACGCTCCTACATCGGTCACTACCACTGGTAAATGATGCAGGCCGTATTCTAATAATGCTACTGGTAAACCTTCTGATTGAGAAGAAAGAACCGCTATATCACACGTGTTTAAAACGGCTCCTACATCTGCTCGAGAACCTAAAAGAAACACGTGATCCTTGAGATCTCTTTGTTCTATCGCTTGCTTTATCCTTAAAGAATAATCATCATTAAAATCTTGACCACATAAATGCAAGCTCCACTCTGGACACTCCTTTTTAAGAACTTCAAAAGCTTTTAATAAATTTAAATGATCTTTTTGTTCTCTTAGGTTGGCCAGACAGACGATTCTCTTATTCTCTCTACCAGCTAGTGGTGTTTGCAATTCTTGATTAAAAGTAGCCGTTGCAAAATTTTCTAAATACGTTACCGACTCACATTTCAACTCTTTTAAAGCCCAAGCTTTTAAAAGCTTATTTACACTTATCACCTGATTAAAATACCCAGATAAAAACCTCAACACTTTTAACGGTCGTGCTTCTAGTTGATTTGCTTTACCATAATGGTCGTGCCAGATCAATTTAGGTTTATTTTTTAATAAAAATAGCACTACTACCGCAGTAAATGCAGATGTACTGTGAGCATGAACTAGTTCTATTTGATGTTCTTTAATATATCTTTTCAGCTTACTTAAAGCTACCCATCCTAGTTTCCCCTTTTTTTCTATAAATATATATCCGACTTCTTTACTTATAGCCGTTTTAAGAAGACCTTCTTTCCTTGTAACACACAAATGAGATTCATGTCCAGCTGCTTGCAACTCGTTTGCTATATTAACCGCCATACGCTCTGCACCACCAGCATCAAGACTATCTATGATTTGAAGTACTTTCATGAATGGATCAATTTAACTATTTCATGTTCAAACTTTTCAATGGTATACTCTTGAGACCAGGCCAGAGCATTTTGTGACATAACAGCCATTGCCTCAGGTTTACTTATTAGTTTTTTAATATCAAAAACTACCTGCTCTTTATTATTATAAATCAACCCTCTAGAGCCTATCTGTTCAAAACTGTCGTTTTCATAAGTTAGTTTTTCACCTATTCCAAGCATCCACGGTACGCAGCTTACTGGTGTCGCGATAGGTATACATCCATACCACATAGATTCTGCCACGGCTTTGGGCCAGCCTTCACTTTGAGACGCTAGAAAAGAAAAATGAGCCTTTTTATAAGCCGATTTAAGAACCTCGCTATTTTGGTTTCCATAAAAATAACATGGTGTAGAATGAGAATCGGTCCTAGTTTTTAACTCTTCCATCATGGGACCATCACCATAAAAATGAGCTTGTACCGCAATACCTTCTTTATGAAATTGCTCCATAAGTTCTACTAACAATTGCGGATTCTTATTTTGAGAAAGTGTTCCTACGAAAATGAATTGGTACGGCTCATTAAGTTCTTTTGAAAAACCGCCCTTATCGCTTTCTGAATAAGTAGCCGTAAAAAATGATTTTATATTTTTAGTCTGTCCTGGCCATTCTCCATAAACCAGAACGTCTATATTTTTAGTTAACGTGGTGTTGGAAAGTATTTTCTTTTGCCACCTGTAAGATAATGGTTGTGCTGCATGAGAATCAAAATTCCCAGCATATTTAACCGTTTTACGCTTTCGCGGAAGCGTAACCTGTATCATACTAGCTAGTAAAGCAAGATTACCTGGGCATCTTAGATGAATATGATCTGCCTTGCGCATGGCATTCCATAACACTATGGCTTGGTATGGAATCGTGATTAACGATATGAATGCCGAAAGTAATGTGTGAAATTCTAGTCTACGTAAACCTATTTGTTTGAAATCTTGTTTTTTGAAAGGCTGTGTCAGCAGCTTGCGATCATACTTTGTAGGACATACGAAAGAAACATCACTGGCATGTTGCATCCATAAATCCATTTCCTTTACATAAGGTGCATACGCTTCTTTCTTAGCAGAATTACTTAAAATAGGTGCGTCAGATATAATGAGTAATCTCATAAAATATAATCAGCTGAATCGTTATCACTTACTTTAATTGCCGGCACACCTACCACAGTGGTTCCCGCAACAACGTCTTTAACTACAAGACTATTGGCTCCTATCACCGCTTTATCTCCTACTTTTATTTTCCCAACTACCGTTGCATTTGCACCTATATAAACACGATCACCTATTACAGGAACTCCACGATTATCTCCACGACCACTTATACCTATGGTTACCCCTTGAGATATGTTACAATTCTTGCCTATAACAGCATTTGCGTTAATTACAATACCAGAATGATGGCCTATATAAAAACCTTCTCCTATGGTTGCACTATATGGAATGGTTATCCCTGTTAAGATTTCTATGGCTTTTAATTTGAGAACTCCTATAGCCAATAGTGGCCATTTTAATATTTTAGGCAGCTTAGATGTATAAATCCAATTAAAAAAACGATACTGTAGTAACGCCCATAATCCTTGCTGAGTCAACAACATGACTAAAGCAGACTTACCACTGTAATCTGTATACCGTTTGATGTCTTTTGAAAACTTCATTATCTAGGTTTCTTAAATAACAGACTTATAATTCCTACTGTTCTTCCTATAGATTCTGTAAACGCTTCTTTGCGCTCGCTCGTAGTAAAGATATTGAGAAATCTAATACCAGTAAGCAATACGGTGATTTGATACCACTTGAGTTTGTTTTTAAAAGATGGTTCAGGATGTTTTACTCGCCATACATACCAGCCATTACGGACCACCATTTTACCGTAGGCATATTTATTAGGTCTTCCTGCTGCGTCGTGATGGTGTTCTAACTTCACACTCGTCGAGAGATAATTTTGCCCGTATTGTAATGCTCTCAGAGAATAATCTGCATCTTCATAGAGACCATATCCTTCAAAATAGGTAGAGAATTTTATAGAATCCACCACTTTTTTTCTAAAAGACATACTCATTCCCACTAATAAATCAACTGGATAGTTATCACCTGTTAATGGATAAGAAAAAGTTCTACCATGTGAGTATGCTGGCATGAGGCTAGGCAACACATTAGACGCAAGACCTAGTTTATTACGCAATACATTACGAGAAGATTCTTTAACTACATAATTTTCTAAAGTGTAAAAAGCATTCTTATCGTATTCTTTATTTTCTTTAGGCTGCCATCTATTTTCATTAGTTGCTACACCACCTATTCCTGATGCATCTGGCAAACTTTCATAAGCCTTGATAAGATTAGAGAAATATTCCTTTTCTAAAATGGTGTCATCATCAAGAAACGCAACAATATCCATACCTGACGCCACTTTATTTATTCCAAAATTGCGTTGTCTCGTGAGTCCACGATGTTCGGTTGATACTTTGTGATAATGTATGATATTATTTCCGCTTTCGCGAAAGCGTGCACTAGTATCATCATTAGTAGAACTATCGATAATCAATACCTCATCTGGTAATTTAGATTGTATCATCACACTATCCATTAACCTTGACAAAGGCTCTGGTCTCATGTAGGTGCAAAGGATAAGGGACACTTTCATATTACAATATCGATTTTAAAATAGGATGAATTTCACAAAGATAAGCGTGTCTATTCAGGTATCTCTCATATAACCTACGATTGCTATTTTGTAATTCTATGAACGATTCTCGATCATGAGAAGTATGAAATCTAGTTATCGCATCTGTAAGATTTTCTTCTGTACTAACACGACATATATGTTTATCCCAATTTATGATTCCTTCTAGCGGTAATTGCACGTCCGTATCTATTAATATAGGTATTCTTCCCAATGCAAGGGATTCAAAAAATCGAACTGAAAAATTACCTGCACCACGCAAGCAAAAAGTATACGGAGAGCTATTTAAATTTTCGAAAAACTCACGAGTAGATTTTTCTCTTTGTTCTACTGTTATTGAACCAGCTCTGTATTTATCTCTGTATATAAAATCTGTTTTTATACCTGTAGACCTTTCCAACTTTTGAAGATAGCTGAATCTTTTACCAGCTGCATTGTACACTTTTTGGTAGTCGCTATCTTCTTGTTTAATCAACCTCTTGAGGTTAGTTTTTAACGTTGACAAATTGATTCTAACCTGCTCTTTAAAACTAGCCGTGGCAAAACCGGTAAATGAAACGTGTGGAACTATTTTATATTCTAATAATTTAAAATCTATGAAACCCTTTTCTAATGGATCGCTCATAAAAGCAGGTAGAATAAGTGTATTCTCATCATTAGACCTCTTAAAACCAGCGTTACGCCATGTAATAATATTAGGATCATTAAATGTTTTACCATAATCTCCTCCTGTATACACTAAGAGCTTTTTATTTTGAGATTTGGCTAATTGATATAAAGAATTAAAATGAGATTCATATCGCTTTTCATTAATTGTTAAATAATTTACAGGAAAAATAAATACATCTGCTTGTTCTGGTATTAGAACTATCTCATAATGTTTGAAAACAGATTCTTGCGCGTGTTCATAATAATGTAAGTCAAAAAGTAAGGGATGCACTTGCTTCCTATTTTCAGGTATTAGCAATTCTTTATATGTAAATAATCTGATTATCACTTAATTAAGATTTTCTTTGGTTTTTGTAGGTTATCAATCCTCTTTTCTGATCACTATAAAGTATCCATTCAAAGTAAAGTCTCGTCACTCTTAAAAATCGAATAACCTTTTTGTTCATATTTATACTAATAGGTTTATGACCTACTTCATTAACCATGACAGAATTACTATTTTGCAAAACACTAGCATAAGATTTGTACGTCATACCTATTCTTGTTTTAGCATGAGCTAATCTTATCGCATATTCTGTTTCTCCGTAACCGCCAGATGTGTTTTCTAGATAAAGTCCATTTTTTCTAAAAAAATCATTCTTTACTAAAAATGGATGATCACTATATCTATATGGGTTTGTCAAAAAATTACACCAAGAAAAAGTTGGTATAATTGATAGATCAGTATCTAATTCAATCATCTTTTTAAAGCTGATATAAGTTTTTAGTCTAAGCATTTCCACAATATCTCTATCCAATACTTCTAGAAACAGATTCAATTTAAATTTTAAATCTAGATTTAAAATAAAATCTTCTTGACAGTAAAGAATATACTTTCCTCTACATTGTGTTATACCTCTATTTAAATTAGAAGCTAATCCTGTATTTTTATCAGCTAAGATTAATTGTGTGACCTTAAGGCCTTTTACTATTTCTAAATTTTCCGAAGAACTGAAATCATCACTAACCACTATTTCATCCTCTAAACATGCTATTTTATTTATTGCATTAACGCATTGTACTAAGTCATGTGGCCTATTATAATGTGTAATAAGAAAGCTTACTCTTATCATAATTAATTTATTTTATTTGCCCATTTTTGACTTGAGCTCCATGCTTGCTTATACTTTGCATAGTGTTTCCACGGAATCTTTGTTTCAAAAGCCCCATAGGTTTTAAAAAACTGCACCATTTTATAACCTAACAATTGCTTATGCGTATAATTTTTTTTGCGATAATACATAATTTGAGGAGAAGGCTTCGGCTGTACATCTTCTTTGTGCCATGGAAACACATGGGGTTTTCTGAATCCGCCTATAGGTGCTTTTAAATGCAAAATTTGAATTTGTGGTGCATAAATCACATCGTAACCAGCGTTACGTATTTGCATTCCGTAGTCCACATCTTCTCCGTAGCCATGTTCTAATGCCATGTCAAAATTACATTTCTCTAAAACTTCTCTATTAACAATAGAGCATCCAGAACCGAAAAAGGGCCACTGCTTGAAAGTTTTTTGCTTTTCGATTTCACCATTCTGGAGATAAGCCATATTGAGAACTCGTGCATTAGTTATCGATAAACTCTTAAAAATGCGTTCTAAAAGATTTTCTTCAAATCTATTATCATCATCAAAAAACAACGTCCATGTTGCTGAAGTTTTAGTCAATGCGATATTTCTGGCATTACATGCACCAGTTTGATGGATAAATTGATGATCGATTTGAAATGGCCACTCTTCATTTTTTAAATAATCTAAATCTGTGGTGGCCGTTGTGTCTCCATTTTGTTCTATTATAATAACTTTTACAGGTAAGACAGTTTGTACAGAGAGGTCTCTAAGAACATTTTTTAAATAAGATGCTCTTCCCATTGTTGGGATAATAACATCATAATCTGTCTCTATATTTCCAGTATCATTATTTTTTTGAATATCTAGAACGTCTACTTTAACTTCTTGTTTTTTGTGAAATAATGCTTTCGCGAAAGCGAGAAAAGGAAAACGTCTTTCATAAATCAAATGACATAATAACAAAAACAAGATCCAACCATTTTTTTTAGTTTGTGCTACAAACTTATATATCAATACATTTGAATTCTCTAGCGATTGATTTTTACACAAATTAGAATAACAAAAAAGTCCTTGAGATTGTAGAGTTCTAGTCAATAGATTTAAATCATATTCAAAATCACCCTGAGTTTTATCAAAATTAACCTTATTCAAAATTGAACTGTGAATCATTCCCAGTTCTATACTCATTACCCATGTAGGAAACCATTGATTTTCTTTAAAATTGATAAAAGGAGTATCTTCTACATAACCTATTCCTTTATTCAAAAATTCTGGTGCATTCCCTTTACTTAAAGCAGTATAATTAGTTGGTTTGTGATCATAAAAACTGTCCCACTGATCTAACTTTCTTTCTTTATCTGTCCACCCAATCCATTCATTAGGAAATCTAAAAGCTAAATATTTTAAATGCTCTACTGTAGAACCCTTAGTTAACGGAATATTGTTACCATTAAGTATAGCTCTATTATTATCTGTATTCTCTTGATGTATAAGTACAATCATGAATTCAAAACTAACTTATAAAATTCTATATTTTCAAGCGCATTCTTTTTAATATCAAATTTATTTTGAATTGTTTGGGTGGCTTTTTCTCCTAACCCTTTTACTAATTCTTTATTAGTAAACAACATAGATATAGTGTCTACATAGCTACCTATATCGTCTGGATGATGCATGTAACCATCTACACCATGATTAATTAAATCTTGTGCCCAGCCTATATCTGTATTTACTACTGCTTTTGATAATGCCATAGATTCTATCGTTACCATTCCTAAAGTTTCGGCAAGGGAAGGGAAAACACAAACATGCGCTTTAACAATTTGATCTTTAACCTGGTTATACGGTAATTTACCCAAGTATTCAATATTAGACCTTGCCTTATCAGTCATTTTTTCTTGCATCATTGCCCAGGTTGAAGAGTTACCTGTTAACACATCATTACTATCACCACCTATAAATAACAATTGTGCTTCTGGAAATTTTTCTACGATTCTATTAAAAACTTCTATCAATTGAAAGACTCCTTTCTTACGTATTAAGGTTCCTATATTTAAAAGGGTAAAAGGGGTGTAGACATCTGGTTCTTCATTTTTAAAATTCTCTAACTGTAAACCGTAAGGAATCACTTTTAATTTATCCATAGGAAGTTGAAACAACTTCATAGAGACCTCACCTGCAAAATTTGTAGGTGCTATAAAAGCTTTTGCTTTACTAACTGCATTTTTCTCAAAAAAATTATTTTTAATTTTTTGAGCTCGTTTTTCTATGTGACAAAAATAAGTATCACTACCATGAAATCTTATAATTAAAGGCAGTCGTAACTTCATAAAAGCAGTGATTCCTGTCCAGTCCGGCGCTTCTAGTAATTCTATGCTACCTTTATTCATATTGATATATTTTTCAATATGTTTTCGATAAAAATAAAAACCACCTAGTTGATACTTCTTTTGTGCTATTAAATGAAAGGTGATTTTATGATCTACAAACACCATATCTACCGGCTGACCATAAACAAATACCGTTATCTCATGCCCTAATTCTGCTAGTGCTTCTACGAGGTTTTTTATACTCGTACCCATGCCACCACCATTGCTGATTTTTTCATGAGGGTATTCTGGTGTTAAGTAAGCTATGTGCATATCATCTCCTTTATCCCACTCCATATACGCTCACTAGCTTTTTCTGGAGACTCTGGATGGTTCACGACCTCAAACCAATCATTAGATTCTACTACAGATGATATTTTTTGATCCAACAGATCTTTAATACACTCATAGATCTCACTTTTACTCTTTGCCCAAATTACTGCTTTCTCAACATCTGGCATAGATCTAAAATGCACATATTCATACACATGTTTTATATTACTTAAACTAGGTGTTAATTGTGGTTGCTCATAATTAGGATAAATGCATGATTTACCATGTATGGCAAAATCAAATACCATAGAAGACGCTATGTTCACAACAAACTCACTATGGAAACAAGTATTTACCAGTCGTTCAAAATCTTCTTTTGTGGGCATGATTTGATTCCACTCTTTACCTACCGGTTTCCATAACGGCTCAATGCTAGTAATGACATCTTTATATTTCTCTAATACGGCATCATACCTTCCTGTAAAATCAACAGGCACTTTACGATAAATAATTCCTAGGTTATACCCTTCAGAATTCAATTTCTCCACCGCTTGTGCGCAGTCTTCTAGATAATATTGATCTAATGGCGACGTTGTATAATCATCTCCAGAAAAACAGAAATATCTTTTATGAAGATCTAAAGAATGATCTTTAAAAAAGGCCTCCTTAGTTTTTATTATACCCTCATTATAATGAGGTTCAAATTGTGGTGTTCCTGTTATATGTATGGCAGCATTCTTAGTTTCTGGATAATACTCCAGCAATTCCTTCTTCATTAATTCTGACCAGACATAATAAGCATCGGTAGTAATGGTCGACATTCCTTTGGGTAGATTATCCCAACTATACACCCACGTAGCCGTTTTAATACCTAAATCTTTTGCTGCAAGTATAGGCGCTATTCCCATAGTTGCCCGTTGTGTCGTAGAAAAAACCATTACCGGCTCATGTTCTTCTAGCTGACTCTTTAATTCCTTATAACGATCAGTAGAACGTTCTTTGTCATCGATTTTAATCAATAACTTTTCTAGCCCACTTTTTGAAGATCTAAAATTTTGATAATAAAGAACTATTAGATTTTTAAGCCCTTCTTTAATTCCTTTCCAGCGTAATGGAAATTTGTATGTATCGTAGACTTTATCATTAGTTCGCTTTCGCGAAAGCGATAACTCCACACGTTTTCTTGCACGAGATAAAACACCTGTTAAAGGATGAAGTCCTGCATTAGAAATCACCACTTCTTTAAATCCCAACTCTTCCTGAAGTGGGAATATGGTGTTGTTCCAGAACACAACCTCAAAACCCATTTGCTCACCAATTTCTTTAAAATCAGTAAAAGCAAAATTCCTTAACCCCACCCCATCTGGTAGAAGTACAAATATCTTAGGCTTGTGGTCTGACATCTAGAAACTGTTTTTGATGGTTTAAATTCCATAAATCATCACTTTCTAGCGATTCCTTAAAAAGTGTTGCACTATTCCCTGAGCCAAATGTATTTTCGATTTCAAAACGCTCTTCTGGCAGGTTTACAATCGCCTGTAAAATTTCTTTTTTATCGGCATTTACATTAATCACTGCACTAGAAGTAACTCTATTTAACTGTCTTGATCCAATGTTTATGGACGGTATTCCATAATACGGTGCTTCTCGCACACCTGCACTGCTATTACCTATCATAAAAGAGGCATATTTAAGCGCTACTAGAAAATATTCAAATCTTAAAGAAGGTAGTATTCTAAATTGTTTATGAGACGCTATACTTTTCCAAGCATCTAGTATAATACTAGAACCGTGATCGTTATTAGGGTAAATGATTAAATAATTCTTACCAGATTCTATCATAGCATCTCTTAATGCATAGATTTGATCTTTTAATAAATCAACCTCGGTAGTTACTGGATGAAACATGCATATCGCATATTCTTTAAAATCGATGTCATAATAATTCTTCACTTCTTCTAGATCTGGAAGTTGATCTGAGAACATGATATCGACATCTGGAGAACCTATTACAGAAATTGCTTGTGGTAATTCCCCCATTTGCATCAGTCTGTTTTTTGCTTCTATGTTAGACACATAATGTACATGACAAAGCTTTGAAACCGCATGACGTATCAATTCGTCTATAGTACCGCTTAATTCTCCACCTTCTATATGAGCTACTAAAATATTATTCAAAGCTCCTACAGTTGCTGCTGCCAGCGCCTCTACTCTATCTCCATGAACGACTATTAAATCTGGCTCTACCTCTTTTACATAAGCACTAAAACCTTCTATAGTTTTAGCCAGTGTAAGATCCATCGTATTCTCACTTGTAAAGTTCTCAAATCGATAAAGATGAGGGAAATTACATCGTTCTATCTCTACAATCGTATCGCCATAAATAGGAATTAGATGCATACCAGTTGCAAATACATAGGGATCAAAACCATCGTGCTCCACAAGCATTTGAATCAAGGATTTTATTTTGCCAAAATCTGCTCGAGTACCTGTAAGAAATGCTATTTTTTTTATTCCTATCATGAAAGCTCTACATCACTTTTAAGCAACTGACTATCTATCTCTATATCTCTAAGAGCAACCTGACCTAAAACCTGATCATAATCTACTGCTAGTATTTCTCCTGTACCTGGTCTTTTCACCCAAATATTATCTTTAGAAAAAGCCTCTCCTTTTTTAATAGGTTGTATAGCACATACGGTTGCAAAGGCAAAATCTATAGTCACTTGCTCTTCGGCAGCTGGTTCTTTTGTCCCACCACGCATTTGTTGTAGTAACGCACTTCCTTCTATTAATTCTTTGGTTTCTTTCTCGTCCATAGAACACACTATATCTGGACCTGTGCGCTGCATGTGGTCTGTAAAGTGTCTTTCTAAAATAGATGCTCCTAACGCTACAGCACCAAAACACGCTAGATTAGAAACTGTATGATCTGACAGTCCAAAAACCAAATCTGGAAAAGCCTCATGCATCTCTACCATTGCTCCATAACGTACGAGATGTGCTGGTGTTGGATATAAATTGGTTGTATGTAAAATCGCTAGTGGTACGTTGTGTTTTTTAAATATAGCAACCGCTTTAGAAACACTCTCTATGGTATTCATTCCTGTACTGAGAATCACAGGTTTTTGAAAACTAGCGATATGTTCTAGTAAAGGATAATTATTACACTCACCACTACCTATTTTATAGCCTTCTACATCCATAGATTGCAATCTATTTGCAGCTGCTCTAGAAAAAGGGGTTGATATAAAGATCATTCCTTTTTCTTCTACATAGGCTTTTAATGCTCTTTCATCTTCTTCATTAAGAGCACAACGCTCCATTATTTCATAGATAGAAACGTCTGCATTACCTGGTATCACTTTCTTTGCAGCACCAGTCATCTCATCTTCTACGATATGCGTTTGGTGTTTAAGAACCTCTACACCAGCTCTCGCTGCTGCGTCTACCATTTCTTTTGCAGCTGTTAAGCTACCTTCATGGTTAATACCTAATTCTGCGATCACTAATGGTGGATAATCTGGACCTATTTTACGTCCTGCTATTTCTATAAATGGATTCATAGTTAATTGTTAATTGCGGCATTTGCCATATGGAAACTCATTACAATCATATCGAGGTAACGCTTGTTTCCTATTATGCAAATCATTTGATGTAATATCCCTAGATTCTACATTAAATGAAAACTGCACCTGATGCTTTTCTAGCAAGGTTTCTGTTTCTTTTGTAAAGGTATGAAATCCTCCATAAGGGTAACAAAATGTCTTTATATCTAATGGAACAATATGAGTCATTAAATATTCAAAGGAATCTAGTATTTCTTCTTCTTGTCTAGCAAGACTTAACTTACTCATGATTAGATGATTTACCGTGTGGCTACCTATGACCATTCCTTTTTCTTGCATCTCGATCATTTCTGTAGGTGATATATAAGTTTCAGAAAATAAGTGATCTTGGTTTTCAAAAAAATGATCCATTAACGCATCTAGAATAGACTCTCTATAGTCATAATCTATGTAATAATTTAATGTGCGTTTTACCAGTGCTGCATGAGCATCATTAATCTGTAATTGATAGGTATCTTCTTTAAAGGCGGTTATTTCTTCGTCCTTTAAATGCTTGTTTTCTAGAATTTCATTTAATTTGAGATACACTTCTTCACCACTGTACTTACCCAATAATAAGTGTATGCGATGTACATCTAGTATTTTCTGCTGTTGATGTACTCCTGTGTTGATATAAAACAATCCCCATAGTTTTCTTTCTAACAGAATGGGCATTACATATTTATAATGGTCTTTAAAACCATCGTCAAAGGTTAGAACGACACCTCGGACAGGTTGCCCAGTTTCTAAACTTTTCAAAAAATCATTTTTATCTACAAACCCATAAGTTTCTTCAAAAAAATCTAATTGTTTTTCAAAATCCTCTACATGTAGATTTTTAAAAAACGGCAGGTTTGTAGAGTCAGGTCTTACATAATGATACATAACTGCTTTCATCATAAGGCACTATTTTTTATAATAGGTACAAGAAGATCTTTTTGTTTTTTATCTCTTAAGTAGTTGGTAATTCCGCTTTCGCGAAAGCGAGAATACAACATCTCTACACTACTCTCGTCAAACATTGCGTTTTTATAAATCTTATCTTTATTTGAATCTTTAATTTGAGGCATAGAAATTAATCGATCATATTGATTAATTAGGGATGCACAAGTCTTAAAAGATTTAATAAGCAATCGATTACATATCACATGAAAAGTATCTAGCGGATACATATCTGGACGTATTTGATGTATCACTTTTCCAGTATCTATTCCTCTATCTATATTCATAAAAGTGACACCGCAATATTCTGGTTCATCATTTACAAATGGCCAGAAGTTAGTCCCACTACCTCGATAATAGGGCGATAATCCTAAATGTATATTTATAAAACGATCTGGAAATGCCTCTATCAAAGGCGCTTTGATTATAGAGCAACCGTATGAAATTATTAAATCTGGAGACAACTCAATAATTTCTTGAACGATCTCTGGATCATTAATAGCTCCTTTTTCAATATGTTTAGATTGTGATAGATCTTGACTATACGCAACAAATATTGAAAAGAAATCGATCTCTGTTTGTTCTCTAGCCTGTAAATGTTGAAATCTAAGATGAGACTGCTTTGTATCTTTAATTTTAGAAACTAGATTTCTTTCGATACTCTCGCAGTAAGTCCTGACTACCTCTATTCCAGGCTGCAACGAGATGTACATCTTGAAAAAATCATGACGCAATTCTCCAGAAGTTAAAAGTACAACTCTTTTCATGAGGCATGCATTTCTAGCATTAACTCAGCAAATTTAAAATCGGTGATATCATCTATATCTACTCTAGAAAATGGATGATCTACGACCATAGCAAAATTATGTTCTGCAAGAATGTTTCCTTCTAAAATCTCACTCACCTTTGTGATATAAAGCAGCCCATTTTCTCGATACAATTGTGGCAAATCCTGACTTCTTTGTCCCATAATATAGTTTTCTGGCACAAATTTATCGCCTACTATTTTACCGAATTTTTCTTTTAGAAAATCCACCGTCATTAAACTATCTACTTTAGAACTCTCAAAAGATTCTAAAGATTCTTTCAGTAAATTCCCTGGTCGCAACGGATTTGTAGGTTGTAACAAGATGACATTTTCATAAGAACCTGATAGGGATTCCAGAGTATGTTGCATCGCACTTATAACGGGCTCATGATCACCAGATAGTTCTGTTGGCCTTTTGATCACTTCTACGCCACAATCCATAGCCACTTGCGCTATCTCATTACTGTCTGTGGTAACGACGATTGTATCAATTAGACTACCAGCTAATAAAGCATATTGTATACTATGCTGGATTAATGGTATGCCATCTAATTCTTTTAAGTTTTTTCCAGGCAGCCTTTTTGAGCCACCGCGTGCTGGTATAATGACTAGGTTAGTTAGGTTCATTTACTGTGTTTACAAAGTGGTACATATGTTTAGCAAAAATTGTAGAGATTATCATCTTAATCATACCAGTTATTATCAGTTAATATAATTTTGATTTGCTTTTTATTTTTCACTTTATGAAAGAAATCTTTATCATTTATAGTCCATAAATTGACAGGAATGTTATTCATAGGTTCTTCAACTCTTTCATAGTATTTATAAGGCATGGAAAGAGAAGAGTATTCTCCTAGAATATATTTTAATTTATGACTATAGTTTCTTAAATGAGAAAGATATCTAGACTTAGATGGTGTAATCCACCAACTAGTATAAAAATTATTCTTAGTAAAATAACTAAGGTTTTTTAAATGAACAGACTCTATTAAAACAAAATCTTGAGAAACATTCTTTTTTTCTAATAACGAGACCAAATTTTTAAAAGACTCCTTCACTTCTGTTTCTTCTAAATCCTTTAAGTTTTTAAAATCTAACCAGTAATTATATTCTTCTTTATAAACAGTAAATACTGAGTCTAACTTTAATGGTTCGTTATTATGTAATTTATAGGGAAAATCATGTGATACGATAAACTCATCCATATCGACATCATAAATTACGTCAATTTCAATTCCTTTTGCTCCATTAGACTTTGCCTTTTCAAAACTTTCCATGCTATCTAATTCAAAGTTAGAATCTTTTATAAAACCGGCGTGAGACCATACTTTAAAATCTAAATTTGATAATCGATGATCTGAAATTACATATGTGGTCCATAGATCAATTACGGAAAGACCCATATATGCAAGAATGAATGGTGTTAATAATAACCCAGTAAAAAAATATCTAGGATTATTGCGTAGCTTGATATAAAACTTCTTCATACTTTTCTAATTTAGATAGTTTAGATATAGGATATTCTGAGAATAACTTTTTTAAAACCAAATCTGACATATCATGATGGTAGTAACTATTATTTTTAGGAGCTAACGATTTATTATTTTGTATTAGAAAAAAAATTGTCTTGTAAATATCATCTTCAAAGTATTCATATTTTTCTATTTTATTTATAACGGGAAGATGGTCACCAATTATTAATATTAAAGAATTTGGGTCAATTACAGCCAATTCTTCTATATATTTTGCTAATGCTTCTGTTCGATAGTAAATTTGATTGATTGATCTTTTAAATTTATCATCAGTAATGCTTTGTTTATCTTTCATAACATCTATCAAGATAGGGTTTATGGATGTATCTAAACTATTTGGAGAATGACCATACATGCCTAACACATAATTAAAAACCGGTTTATCAGGGTTTTCTTTAAATGTCTGTTTTAAAAATTGAATATTCTGATCTAATAAATCTGAATCTTTTATGAATCGATCCTGTTCCTTCTTCTTAAGATAAGTTTCACCAGATAAATAAAATTGATTTTTAAACCCTAAAGATTGATAAGCTTTATAAGAATTAAAAACATCAGGTGTTAATGCATTTGTTGCGATAGTTAAATAGCCTAATCTATTTAATTTGGAAGGCAGCGAATTTCGAATTTCGCTTCCTGTAAACAAGTTAAATTCTATGTTATCATATTTATTTAAAGCTGGAGCACCTGTTAAAACTTCAAATTCTGCTTGAGCCGTTCCACCTCCATAAACAGGTGAAGTACTTACATTTTGTTGAAATTTTTGAAATTTATAAAACATGGGGTTTATTGATAGTTCTAGTGCCTCAAACATATTGGGATCATAAAAACTTTCTAAAACAATAATATGTACGTTACTTTTCTGTAGCTTCTTTATAATAGGATCAGGTAGTGCTTCTACAGTTATGTTTTTCTCTTTTAATTGATTTAAAGCGTAGTTCTTTTTTGCATTTTCATATAGCAGAAAATTTAAATATCCACTAGATCTCGCACTCTTTTTAGAGTCCCATGTTTCATATGTAAAGTCTATACGCTCATAGATCTGGATATAAATAATAGGCTTTATTTTAACGATGAAGAAAATACTAAAAAACATTAAAAAGCATGTGATCAATTTGAACCTATTAAATTTAAGCTGGCTAAATGTCCAGATTAAATAAACCATTACAATTAATAAAATTAGAATTAAAATTGAGATATCGAACGTACTTAAAAGCTCTGGTATCTCTTGTATTTCTGAAGCTTTAGGTAATCTTTTAAATGCGATATAAAATTCATTTACAAAGACATAAAAAAATATGGTAGTAAAAAAAACTAAAATCATCGAACCTATATTTCTTCTCAAAATAAGAAGAAAACCAAAGCTTATAAATGCTATCAACCAAAATTCTAGTTTTATAAAATCTAATAATGAGTTACCTATTCCACCTCTGGTATATTCAAATTTATTAACCATATATATGCCAAAAAATTGAACGATTAAAAATAGTACAGTCACAAGCAAACTTCGCAACCATGTATTACTAAAGTTTATTTTTTTATTGAAATCCATATTGAAAAAGAATAATCTTTCAAATTTAGATGAACAAGGTCAGAATATTAAAAATCATCTCTTGAATTTCATGCTGTCTAAGAATAAATAATATCATAAATTTTTAAAACTTTTCTAGTAACAACTACTCGACTTAAATGCTCTTGAGCATAAGTTTGATTGTATTTAAAGGCATCAAGTAGAACTTCATTATTATCTAAAGCAAAGGTGATTTGTTCTCTTATTTCCATATGATCTTCACAATCTTCAATAAGTAAACCGTTCAATCGGTGCGTTACCACCTCAGCAGTAGCACCTCCAGGATTACTTTGTATAGGAAACGCTCCACAACATATGGCTTCTAACATGGTGTTAGGCATACCATCAGAGTTGCTATTTCCTATGTAAATAAGAGCTTTAGACATAAAATTTATAATTTGATCATGAGTTAACCATCCCAGAACCTGGATATCTATATTTGTCTCATTTTGAAACTCAAAAACATCTTGATTTTTTGTTCCAAAAACTACCACTTGATAGTCGGTCAGTAAATCCTTGATGGTTACTATCGCTTCTAAAACCGGTAATGCTCTACCAGATCTATTTTGATTTCCTTTTATGAGAATAACTTTTCTTTCAGATACTGTTTTAATTCTTTTTTGAATGTTTTCTAATTCAAAACCACCACCACCAGGAAAGGCACCTAAGAAATCTCCTTTAAAACCATGTTTTATTGCAATCTTATGATCTCTTAAACAATCTGTTATTAGGTAATCGACTCGTGGTAATACTTTTTGAATATCATTTAAATACTCTGGAATATTTTGATAATAATACAAATCGCTACCCCATGAAGAATACATCCATTTTACATTTTCATATGTATTCATTACCTTTAAAATAGGTGTGCATGAAATGTATAGAGCAAAACTATGAACGACATCTGGTTGTATTTCTAAAAGCGCTTTTTCAAATGCTGTTTCTACCGATACGTCTAATTTTGACGATAGAAACGAGAAGAATTTAGGGAAACGTTTTTTAATAAAAGATCTTCCTTTTTTCTTTAAAAACCCTTTTTTCCATCCAGTGACTTGAGTCATCCAACTCATGGCAGGAGAATATCCTTGATCTAATATATCAAACCAGTATATTTCATGACCACTTTCCCTCAACTGTTCAGACCAGCGAGTAAAGTGTAAATTATTCATGGAAACTAGGAGGATTTTCATACGGTAAATTTAAACATCTCTTTTAGAATTTCTTTATTGAAATGGTTATCAAAAATGATCATATAAGAAGCTAAACGGCATCCACAAATTAAAACTCTAAAGGATTAACTATTTTTCTACTTGACAAATTCTCATTCTTAACAGTTTCTAATATCAACCTCTCTAATTTATAATGAAATTCAATTTCTTCTTTATTCGCAAAAACAACTAAATCATTATCAATATAGCTTTTAAACACCTCTAACCCTACTGTATCAATTAGTATGGTTTTAACTCCTAATTCCCTTGCTTCAATTGTACAACCTGAGTAGTTTGTTATGTGCAGTAAGGATTCTCTTAAAACTTCAGGTAACGGAGTGTCACTAGGTCCTTGAATAGTGTATTTTTCTTTTCTTACATGATTTTCTTCTAGGTAACTTTCAACTAAATGTGAATCTTGAGAATTACTGGGATGCAACCTAAGAATCCATTTATACTTTGAATTTTCTATTAATTTTATAATATCCGGTGTGAATGTATTCTCTAATGTAAATAAAGGAAAGGTTTGTAACGTGTATAAAACGATCGGCTCCTTTTCTGAAGTATCTACTTTCTTGTTTTCATTTTGTGTAAAAGCTAACCATGGTTGTCCATAAACTTTTGCTATTGTATTCACCGGTATTGCCCATTTATTGATTTCTTGAGCAGACTCTTTATCCCAACACCAATATTCCTTAGGCATAATCGAGAATCCATTTTTAGGAATTTTTGACCAACTAGCATATGCCATATGCACCTCAGTCTGTGGACCATGCTGAAAATCTACCGTAGGAATACCTAATTTGTTTGCTGCATGCATGCAAGACCACATACTGTCAAATCCATAATAACTAACTGCAATAACTTTCTTTGTCTTAGCCTTAATTAGGTACCTCGTATAGAAATTTGAAAAAACTCTAATCTTAGTCGACCATTTTTCTAAATTAGAATTTTTGAGTTGATTAGAAATTTCAAATAATCCGTTATTATTTAAAAACTCCCTAAATCGATCAACGTTTTGGGTATTGTTAGATTCTAGATTCTTTAATGGATATAAAAAGCGAGTTATTTTGTATCTCTTATTATAAAAATCTAAGTACGGTGCTACTGTTTCCACAGCATTCTGGTTATAACAAGGACGCAAATGTTTCTTGATTTCAAATGTAAACGAATTCTTTTCTAAATCATTTACTGCAATCATAGAGTCAAAAAATCTATTAAAATAGATATCATTGTGAATTACCTTATGCATATCGAGACTCATAAAAAGCAACTCTCTCTTATCAACACCTTTAAGAAATTTATTAAAAGCTACAGAAGAATGCCATAATCGTTTCAATCGTTCTAATCTAGAAGAGCCTATTTGATCAACATGAATTGTTTTATTAACTTTTTGATGCTCTTGATTATTAACAGACTGAATAAGCGCATAATATAGCTTTACCCTAATATGAGGCCAGAATGGAATATCATTATACACCCATTTATCTACAGGATATTTATCTTCTATTTCTAGAATAAAGTCTTTAATAGCTGTATAACTGGTCACTTTTTCAATCATCGATATTTAGTTTGCCATTAAATGAGCACCTTTATAACCGCTAAATCTTTATCATACTCATAAAAGTACGGTCTATTGCGATAATGCAAGATAATCGTTTCTAGCAGTCTATCATTAACCAGATCCATATCTAGAACAGATTTCGTTTTTTTGTTAAGGATTTTTTTAATTTTATCCTTACTATTTTTTGAAACCTTGGTTATTCTTATCTCCACAGGGTTTTCTTGTGGCTGAACTATTAAGCTCGCAAATAAACCGGTAATTTCTTGTTGATAGTTTTCAAATTCCCAGATTTCGGTAGGTTCTTTTAAACGTGTATATGCAGCAGGATCACAGGTCAAACCCCATTGATCATCTAAGTTAACTTTTGTGATGTTACGCTTTCGCGAAAGCGTGTAATATTCATGATTCACCTTTTCTAAGTAGCTATGAAACGGTTGCTTACTTTTTTTATCTCTGTAACCCTTTGCATGCCATTGATGCAATAACAAAACATCTTCCTTGTACAAATTAGTCTGTACACCGATGCGTTCTAGACGGTCAAACATATCGGCGTCTTCGGCACCCCAATTGTGATAGAACTCATCAAAACCATTTATGGTTTGTAATTTCGCTGTATTAAAAATAGCTGTGCCGGTTAATCCACCTATAAAATCTACTTGATAATCACTGAATGCTTTTAAACTCTTACTTTCTTCTTCTTTTAAAAATCCATAAGGAAAATTAATCACCTCATTTTCTGAGGCTAGTATCAACGCCTTTTCTATAAATTCTGGATGCGCTATACAATCCATATCTAGCACCATAAAAAAGGTAGCTGTACAATCACGCAATACCATATTAATAGCACGCGTTTTATGGAAAAGTTGACCTTGCATAGGGCAAAGTATGAAATAAATTTTGGGAAAACTTTCTTCTAGTAATGCTTTAAATTTGTGTTGATAATCTATATCACTACCGTAATCTACAATGGTAAGCATAATGCTATCATTGAGCTGTGGATATATAGAATCTAGTGTCTTTTGAACAATTTCAAAAGCTCTATTTCTATTCACTATGACTATGGAAAGACTCATTTATTAATGTTTTCTAGGATCTATTTTATAAATTCAATGTCATTTTTAGATAGACCTTTTGTTCTGTAAAAAACGTCTAGTAATTTAAAACGAGATAGTACATTTTTAAAAAGTTTGATTTTAATTTTATACGTTAGTTTACGAGGTCTAAATTTATGATTAAGAATAGTAAAGTCTTCTTTTTCTAGAGGTAAAAAACTATTCAATAAGTCACTCATCCAGGGTTCTGGTTTATTCCCCATATGGTAAGCGTTATTTGACAAGGTCGCTAATCTATATCCATCACATAAAACTGCCGGCTCGTCAAGGTATTTATTTTCTGAATTTCCACCTAGAATAAAATCTGCATTTTCATAGGGCAAGGCTTTAAAAATAGAGGTATTATAAGTAACACAAAAATGGCCGTTCCCTACTACTGCTTTCTCTCCATTAATTGCAGTAAGGGTCATGTATTTAGTTTTATATTTTTTATCTAACCAGGGCCAGCCTATACTTTTTGCATATTGGGTCATAGCCTCTGGATCTTCTACGTCAGAAAAAGAAAGCTTATTAGAAAATAAATAGTCTGCCCAAATATTTGATGTTAACCTATTGTGGGTTCTGAAAATAGGAACAGGAGATACTGCGGCAGCTTTTTTAAAGTTTTTAAAAACGTTTAAAACTTCTTTATCCCATTGTGGGAGAAAAAGAACATCTGCATCGGTAATCGTTACAAAAGATGATCTAACATTTCTTAAAACACTTAAAATTGCATTTACCTTACCTATAGGTTTTGCAATTATACTCAGTTGATCTATAATACTTTGATGATGTAATTCTAACAATTCTTTTTCTATTGCAATAGATCGATAGCCATTTGCTACGAGATGTATTTGAGAATCATAGCTAGAATTAAGGCGCAACGACTTTAAACATAGTTTTAAAATGTCTAGAGTACCAGAAAAATACTCTTCCTTATTACTAATAAAGAAAGGCACTATGATCACATGATTGCTCTCCTTATTTTCTAGTCGTTGATCTCTGATAGGATTCTTTCCTTCTCGCATATTATTTTAGGAATAAAATTCTAGAAAACCTTTTCAAATTCCATTTTATAAGGTAGTGAGATATCATCTTTTTACCTTTTATTATTTTATGAGTCCCCCATTTTTTATGATATTTAAGTAGTCCATTAATCATCTTTTTATTTTCTACCAACCACCATCGATTCTCTTTAATTACATAACTGGGGACTTGATGTAAATTTACTTTTTCTTTCTCTAATAATAGCCCAGCATCTTTTATATAAGGTGTAGAATCTTTTGCAAGGTGATGAACTTTTGATGATAGAACTGCAGCATGTTTAAAACCTGAAAATTCTACTTGGGTTATAAAATCATTATCGGCAAAATAAAAATCAAATTGTTCATCAAATTTCTTAATTACATTAAAGACTCTTTTATGAGCAACAAAGCACCATCCCTTAAAATGTTTCTGGATTTGATAACCTTCTATAAAAGATATGTTTTCTTTATTGGTCATCCATAATTTATCTTCCTTAGGATCTACTGGAGAGGCTAGATCTAAATCGTATTGAGTAATCGATAGATCGATGTGCTCGAACCAATCTTTATAGAAAACTACATCATTATTTGAAAAACAAATTAATCTACCATTTGCATTTTCTAAACCGATATTCAATGCTTTATGAAAATTGAATTCAGAAAATTTATAAGGAATAAGAGTGGCCTTATTTTCAACTATTTGTTGGGCTTTATCTAAATCACCACTTTCTACGACAATTATCTCCACCTTATAATCTAAAGTAGTTTCTATGCACGAGGTAATAGCATTAACTAACATAGTTATAGACACATCATTGCTCACTCTAGATAAAAAAACAATCGATAGATCCATTAGTATTTATTAGTACCTAATAACTGATTCAAAGATTTTTTCATCTTTAATTCATCTGATCTCAACTTGAGTCTTCCTTTATCTCCATCTATATACAAGTTAGGAAGATGATGAATCAAATTATCTTCAAATTCAGAAATACAAATTAGTTTTTTCTTACCTGCAAATTCAAATATATCGGTATTCACTTTACATTTAACACTATATTTTTCTAGAGGCTCTACTTTTAAATTTAATTTCTTTCTTAATCGACGTAGGATTTTTTGTGAAAAACTACGCTCGTTGTTTACTAATTCCTTGAAGTTAATTCTAGAACCTATTTCAACGAGTTGTGACTTTGTTAAAATGAATGTTGCTTGATGAACATTATTAAAATGAGCAAATACTTTGTTATCGAACACTTCTACTGATTGAAAATCCCAATCAAAATCTAAATGATATGCAGGGTAATAATTACCTTGATCATTAAATTCATACTGAATTAAACCGCTTATTCTATTATCAGGCAGTAAGTTAGAATATTTGATATGGTTATCTAAGTGATATTCTTTAAATAAGTGATCGTTCTCTCCATATAAGAATATATCAAAGTCGTCTCTATGATTCCAGATCACCTCTCTACAAGTAAGAGGTAGTAACTGATAATCTTCTAACTGCATCACATTAACATGATCTATACCTTCTATGTTTAATGAAATATTAGACTGCACAATTACAGTAACCTCATATTTCTCAAAGTTGTTCAACTCTTTTACTACCTGTTCTAAGTAAGATAGCTGCTCAGATCCATAATTAACTAATACTGCTAATGCTTTTATCATAAAACGTAATCATTAATAAGATTTTTATTACCTACATTACTTCCGTCATACACAATAATGCACTTCCAATTTTCATGAGTCTGTTTACTAATAGATTCTAAAGTTTCTATAATAACATGTGCCCTATTATAAGTAGAAATTATTATTGAAATTAAATTGTCCTTCATTACTTAATGAATATAGATTAAATATTTAAAAGTCTTAATACAATAACCTCAATTTTGTTTCAAAAACATCTCTTCCATATTCTTTTAAAATATACTGTCGATTACTCTTACCTATTGAATCCCACGAACTCTTTAAAAATATCATTTGTTCTAATCCTTGAACCATTTCAGATGGTTCATTTCGAGAACATAGAATATTATCATCAGGTAATTCATAAGGAATTGAACCTACTGAGGTTGACACGATAGGTAACCCCATACTCATTGCCTCTAGCATAACTGTAGGTAATGCTTCATGCAAACTGCTTATAACTAAAAAATCAGATTGATTATACATCTCTTTTATCTCAAATCTATTTTTAGAACCAGTTAAAGAAACAAAATCCTGAATTGCCAATTCTGAAATGAGCATTTCTAAATTTTGTCTTTCTGAGCCTTCTCCTATAATAGTCAACTGTACCTCAACATCTTTTTCTCTTAATGACTTCAGTAATAGTGGGAGACTTCTTAAAAGGTTATCAAAACCTTTAACTTTTTCTAACCTACCTACGGCTAACATTTTTATTAAACTCTGTTTTTCTTTTACATTAAGCGCAGAAAAAAACTTATCATCAATTGGGTTATTTATTCTCTTAATTTTCTCTGGATTAAATCCAGCAGATAACAAAGCCTTAAAATTCCAAGTAGAGATTGCTATAGGTGTATCAACATGTTGGATTATCGGAGTATAAAATTGAGGATCTTGTGAAAGGTGCCTAATATCATAACCGTGAAAAGTGACATGAATCTTTACATTTTCTATCGGTCCAATAACTTTAAAAAACTCTCTAGCTATATCCCCAAAATGAAAATGTATATTTTCTATCTTATTATTCTCAACAAGTTTTTTAAACCTTTTATTGAGTATTTTTTTTTTGAAATCTTTTTTATGAAACTTAAGTAAAAGAAGATCATAAAAATTAAATGGATTAATTAATGACAGAAAAGCTTTAAATTTTGTCAATTCATAAAAGGTTCCTATCTCAAAAATTTTTACCTTAGATATAATGTCATGATATCCTTCTAACGCCTGCGAATTTGATTTTATCGTTTTTGCACCAACATAAACACTTTCTGAAACATTTAAAGCAGAAAGAATATGATCTCTAATAAAAGTCTCTGAAAGCTCAGGAAAAGAGTTCATTACTATCAGTACATTTTTATTCATTTTAAAATCAATTACAATTTCTTATACACTACAACACTATTTAAACCTTGATCTTTAATTAAGAATTTATAGATAACAAGTTTCAACTTAATTGGGAGTTTATTTATCAAATTAGTTGCTTTATTAACGGACTTGAGTGAAATAGCGACTTGATTCCAATTATTAAATTTTGCTATTTTCTTTAAAAGAAAATTATTAACTATACCTAGACGGTACTTGCGAGATTTAGAAACCTTAACCGATTCAAGAGATACCAGTTCTAAACCAAAAATATCTAAACTTTCAAATGATTTCTTAGTAAACCTAGATATATGATGTGGTGGTAAATTCAAAGTATGGTTGATACTAGATGTGTCATGATTATCATTATTCGGTACGGAAAAAATATAGTATCCATCTTTCCTTAAACATTTTACCCCAGCTTCTATAAAACTATATAAATCACTTACATGTTCATGAACATGATTACTTACAATAACATCATAAACCTCTTTGTTAGATAAAGAATGAGTTTCAACACTTTCATCTTTAAGTCTAACCCCTTTTGCCATTGCATTTTTAATGGCCAGATCATTGAATTCTAAACCTACATAGCTATTACAACTTATAACTTTTGCAAAATCTCCATCGCCAGCACCTACTTCTAAGACTTTATCTTTTTGAGTTATATATTTTTTAATCATTAAAAATTCAGGTCTCAACGGACTGTAATAATTATCTCTTATCTCTTGTAAAACTTCATAGAACTTATCATTACCAGCCATTCTAGGATCAAAAAACAAATGGCTACAATCATTGCATTTAAAAAAAGAAAAAGATTCAAGGTTGAAAAACTGAGAAAAATCTCTACCAAATGACTCTTGATAAATATTATTAATCAATTTTGAATCAAAAGTCGACTCAACTGACAAGTCATTTGATTTGCATAATATGCAATTTGTTTTTACTGAATCCATAAAGTGCTAAAGTAATTTTGTCCCCAATTCTTTTTTGGCAAGGTTATATTATAATTCCATTCCATAGAAAACTCGCAAACATTTTTCAATTCTTCTAAATCAAAAGTTCCATTTCCTATAAATAATGAAATGTTATAAAGACCTGGAACTAGAGTCATATTTTGAATCTCTATGACTACATCAGTTCCATTTTGTTTTTCAAATTTTTCAGAGGCTTGATGCATATTTGCTGCTGCAACTCTTTCTCCAAAATTATTTTCTAAAACATAACCAATAGTTATCGTATCATATTCTTTATAATCTAACTTTAAATGAATACGTAAATTTTGGTTATGATTAATGTTTTTCTCTTCTAATCGGATTTCAGAAATAAGGTCAGATTGTTTTATCTGCATATCATTCTGATTATTCGATGATATCTTTAAATAATCATTTATCGCGTCATTAGTTTCTCCTACAAAACTAATTTCTCCATTACTTAAAACAATAGTTCTCGTGCACAAACTCTTCACAGCAGCCATATTGTGACTCACAAAAAGCACCGTCCTTCCACTAGTATTAGAAATGTCCTGCATTTTACCAATAGCCTTTTTCTGAAATTCGGCATCTCCTACGGCCAGTACCTCATCTACCACTAGAATATCTGGCTCAAGAAAGGCAGCTACTGCAAACCCTAATCGCACGCGCATACCGCTAGAATAACGCTTTACAGGTGTGTCGATGTACATCTGACAGCCAGAAAACTCAACTATCTCATCAATCTTACTTGCTATCTCTGTTTTAGTCATTCCTAAAATAGCACCATTGAGATATACATTTTCTCTACCTGTAAGTTCTGGATGCATACCAGTACCTACTTCTAGTAAACTCGCGATGCGACCTTTAGTTTTTATAGAACCTGTTGTAGGGCTGGTTACTCTAGAAAGTATCTTTAATAAAGTAGATTTACCAGCACCATTCTTTCCAATAATACCTAGTATCTCGCCACGTTTTACCTCAAAGTTTATATCCTTTATCGCCCACACATAATCACTAGTGGCCGCAGCACTGCGATCATTTACAGCACCTATTTTAAGATAAGGGTCTTCTTTACCTCTTATCTTAGCCCAAAATCTATTTAAATCATGACTTAAGGTACCAGTTCCTACGGTTCCTAAACGGTATTGTTTAGAAACATTTACAGCTTTTAAAATAACATCATCACTCATCGCTTGTCGTTTTAAAAGGACACACAGCCAGTAAGCCTTGCTGTATATTATGAATTACCTGATTAGATGGTAATGAACTTTCATGATTCTTTATCATAGTCACCGCTTCATTTACCCCTATCTCATTCTTTATAAATTCTGGTTGATAAGTATTTAAACCTACAGACAATAAATAATCGTGATACTTAACACCATCACCATAAATATTATCTGAAAACTTGACCTGTACAGCCGGTATTTGATAAGCATGTGCCACTATAACACCGTGTAAAGAAGAAGATAAAATATGTTCACAACTTAGTATTTCACTAGTTGTTTCTTCTATATCGTTGGTATTAAAATCTATAATTTTGACACCTTTACTTTGCCCATAAAGTTTCTTTGCTATTTCTAGGTCAGTGATATGTGGTATGATTCCTAATGTATATTTTTTATCTACTTTAGGCTGATAATATAACGGTAATAAAAGTGCCGGATCTCCATAGACCTCTGGACACTCATAACCTAGTTCGAGTATTCGCTTTCGCGAAAGCGGACCTCTAACAGACAAAAATCTAGCACTAGCTATAGATTCATCTTTATGGTTAATACCACTACCCCATACCGTGCAATAGGTATTGATATGAGCGAGTACACTACCAATCGTTACATATAAATGACTAAATAGGTTTCTAATAGAAAATTTTTGAGCACGTACCCAAGTTACTTTTTTACCAGAAATTTTTTCTACTAGATATTTACCTAATAGATCGCCGTAATTTTCTTTCTGTTTTTTCTGGATAAAGATCTCGCTCCACCAGTATAGTCGTATTGCTGCCATTATACGGTGTCGATAAAAGTTTTTTCGGTTCTATTAAAAATTATAAGACCTACTAAAAAAGCAATAATCGCTATACACGAACTGATCCCTAAACCAGAAAAAGAAATATCACCTGTACCTAATAATAGGTTTCTATATAGTTCTATCACTTGCGCTAGTGGATTTGCTTCTATAATCCATGCCCAATCTGGACTTTTTATTTTTGCCTCGCTTAATGGATACATCACCGCACTTAAATACATTAATAGGTTGATACCAAAGGAAACTAATATAGTAAGATCTCGATACTTAGTAGTCATAGAACTCAAAATCATACCTACGCCTAATCCTAGCAAAGCCATATTAACTACTGCTAAGGGAAATAGCCAAAAGTATATAGATGGAACAATATCTCTATCTTTTACAAAAATGAAATACAAGTAAAAGATGACAAATATAAGTAACTGTATACCATACTTAAACAGTCCTGATAATACCTTAGAAGCCGGTACAATAAATCTAGGAAAATACACTTTACCAAATAAGCTCGCATTTGCTGTAAATGTAGAACTAGAAGAAGTTAGACATTCTTTAAAATAATTCCATAAGGTAATACCTGCCAGATTAAATAGAAATGGTGGTACACCGCCTGTTTTAATATCTGCAAATGTGTTAAAAACTAGCGTAAAAACCACACTCGTAAAAAGTGGCTGAATTAAAAACCATAAAGGCCCTAAAACGGTTTGTTTATAGACAGTGACAATATCTCGCTTAACAAAAAGAACTAGCAGGTCTCTATAACGCCATATTTCTTTTAGGTTCAGGTCAATTAATTTTCCTTTAGGCTTGATTTCATAAAGCCAGTCTTTATCTGACATAAATTAGCTCTTAAGTTTAAATATAGATCGTACGACTTTTTTAATTTTCATTAAAAAACCATCTTTCACATCATTTTCATGATATCCATTACCATAGGCTCCATAACCATAGCCGTAACCGTAACCGTAGCCATAACCGTAAGTACCTTTATCACTAAAGTGGTTAAATATAAAACTCAGGTTTTTTATTTCATCCCTTTTATATCTATCATTCACCATATCTAGCATTCCCTTTTTAGTATAGCCCTGACGTACCATGTAAAGAGATGCATCAGCATGTTTTGCTATTTCTAACGCATCTGCCACCAGGCCTAATGGCGGTGTGTCTAGAATGATGTAATCGTAATTTTTTTTAAATTCTTCTATCATGTCACCAGCACGCTTAGACATAATAAGCTCGCTAGGATTGGGCGGTACTGGACCAGAAAGCGCTATATCTAGATTTTCTATTCCTGCAGACCTTATAATATCATTTAAGGAGCAATCGTTTACTAAGTAGTTAGAAACTCCTAAATCATTATCGATTTCAAAATCATCAAATATCTTAGGCTTTCTTAAATCTAAACCTACCAGCAAGGTGCGTTTACCACTTAAAGCAAAAACAGTAGCAAGGTTGATACTGGTAAATGTCTTCCCTTCCCCACTTACACTACTGGTAACCATAATGGTACGTGAGTCGTATTGTGATTCTTGATCGTAAATAAAGTGTAAACTAGAACGTATACCTCTAAAAGATTCTGCTATCGTAGATTTAGGTTTGTCACGCACTATTAAATTAGTAGGATGATCCATTTTACCCACAACACCTAACACAGAAACTGGGCTCAGTTTTTCAAGGTCTTTAGGGCTATGCACATAGTTATCTAAAATAGTAAGTACAAAAGCGACTGAAATAGGAGCTGCAAATGCCACCATTAAAGCAATTAAGTAATTGATATTTGAGTCTTTGCGCTGTCCACCTCTACCTATATTTTTTGCAGCATCTATGACATAAATATCCGACACGTTTGCTGCTTTAACTAACTCTGCCTCTGCTCTTCTAGCTAGGAAGATATTATAAGCATTCTGTCTTAAATCAAACTGACGCTGTATTTTAAGATATTCTTGTTGTTCTTTAGGTAAGGTTTTAATCTGAGCTTCTATTTTATAAATCTCAGAGTTGAGTTGTTTTAACTCGCCATTAAGTTGAAGTTTGGAACTAGAAATATTTTCAAAAATAACTTCTTTAATAGCGTTGATATCGCGATCTATTTCTCTGAAAATAGGTGCGTCTTCTCTCATGGCAAACTGCCTGCGTTTACGCTCTTCAGATAATTGTATTAATCTGGCAACACTTCCTACTACACTACCTTCTGTAATACCAACTACTGTAGGTGCCTGTATGGCTGTGTAATCTGTTTTATCTCTTAGGTAATTGCGTAGGTTATTGTAATAATCTAATTTATTCTGAAGGTTAGTTCGCTGAAATTCAAAATCAGTAAGCTTTGTATTGAAATCACTATTTTGAACTGTTGCGTCTATTAACTGACTCTTAGATTGAAAATCTTCCAATTCATTTTCAGATGCTTTAATAGCTTCGGCTTGGGCTATAAGACTGCTATCTATGTACTTGATAGTGCTCACTGCAAATTTATTCTTACGTTCTAGCTCTCCTTTTTCAAGAACAACAGAACTGGAGTTGATATAATCTACTAATCTATCTTTATTAGAACCTCTTAAAGAAAGTTGTATGATAGAAGAACCGGTAGGTTTTTGAAGAATCGATATACTTTTATAACGACTTACCGTACCCCAGTAATCACCAAAATTAAACAACCATGTTCCTTTTTGAGTCGTACTGCTGGTCTTTTCTATAGTCACATGTAAAAAAGGCAGATCTATAGGCTTACCAAATTCAAATTTCTGTTTCCACTCTCCTTGTGGAATATCTACCTGACCTGCTTCTTTGGTAAAATAATTAAAAGCACTTGCTTTATTTGAACTAAAATTAGCACTTAACTCAAATTCTTTGTCGTTTAAAACATTAATACGTATGGAATTGCCTTTTATTTGCAAGGCATCTTCTACGGCATAAATAAAGAAAGGTGTTTGCTTATAGGCGTCTACATTATAATACTTACCTTCTTTAATGTAATTGATATAAAACTGAAGTTCGTCCACAACTTTCTCTGCATGAGAGCGTGATTTGAATTGAGTAATCGCTGTAGTAACCTTATCTGTAGTACCACCCCAATTAAAGGTAAGACTGGTATTGCTCGTAAATAACGGATTTGAATTATCCTTAATACTAATTAAGGATTCCATATCATAATAGGTCTGGATAAACTGGTTCTTATAATAGGCATAACCTATACCTACACCTAGGCAAAGTAATAACAACCACCACAAGCGTAACAATTTAGACAAAAACTGTCTTATATCAAATATACCAGTTAGGCTGTTAACTTCATTTTCTTCTTCCATGGTTAATTAGAGATATTGTTAATCAATAAAACAGTTCCTACTAACGCAGTAAACACAGATAATATAGTTGTAAAGGAAGACAAGCCAGTTGTACCTGTACCCAGGGCTTTTTGCGGTAAAGGATTCACCACGATCATATCATTAGGTTGTATGTAATAATAAGGAGAGTACACCACATCTATACTTGTTAAATCTAGCTCGTGTGTTTTCACACCATCAGGATACTGTCTTACTATTTTTACAGCGGTTAAATCGCCCGTAATGGGCACACCACCACCGTCTGCAATAGCCTCTATAATACTTACCTGATCTCTATAGATGTTTTTTTGTCCTGTACCATTTACCTCTCCTACCATAGTGTATCGCAAACCATCTAATTTTACGGTAACAAATAAATTTGCGTTTTCTTTAAAATATTCAGTCAGCAGTCTTTTTTCTATCAACTCACGCAACTCTTCCACCGTCATGCCTATCGCTTTTATTTTACCCAATTGCGGCACACGTATATCTCCATGTTGATCTACCGTATAACCTGTAAAATATAAACCAGCACCTTGAGTAGATCTTATATTACCTTCATCACCTTGTACGTTAAACATCTTTACCAGATCTGGATCTATAGGTGCTTTTATTTGAATAGAAAGTATATCGTTAATTTGTAAACGATAAGGTGGTTGTATTTTCCTAATAACGATCAAAGAATCGTTTGCGGTATTATTAGACTCTTGTAAATAAGTAATCTTAGATGTAGGTACGCAAGAACTCGCTATTAATAATAAAAAAAGTACCAAAACGCCTAACAGCTTTCTCATGTATAGAAAATAAAGTAAGCTGCAAATATAGAATTATTGAAGTAAAAATCTATTTTTGATTCCATTCATTAGTATATAATCGATACATATGTTAAAAGATGTATGATAATCTCGCTTTCGCGAAAGCGGAACAAACATAAAACAATCGAGACCACACTAGCCCATCACAGACTAATTTGAATAATCCTAATATAGGAATACCATCTCAAGAAGCGTCAAATTTTATGGGATGACCACACTATACTAACACTTAACACCGTAATATTGCATTTCTTAATTTAAGCAGGATTACCATGAATTATATAACTGTAGAAAACGTTTCCAGAGCATTTGCTGACAAAGTTCTTTTTAAAGACCTATCACTAGGTATCAACCAAGGACAGAAGATAGGTTTTGTAGCAAAAAACGGTTATGGTAAATCTACTTTGCTCAATATAATCACTCGCGCAGAAGAACCTGACAGCGGTAATGTAGCTTATAGAAGTGATCTAAGAATGGCGTTCTTATCGCAAGAACCTAATCTTAATCCAGAGATGACTATTGAAGAAGTAATTCTAGATAGTGACGTACCTACGATGAAAATCATAGCAGATTATGAGCACTCGATGGCAAATCCTGATGATGCTGACATGATGCAGAAAGCTCTAGATGCCATGGACGCGGCAAACGCTTGGGATTTTGAAACTAAGTACCGCCAGATTCTTTCTAAATTAAAACTGGATGATCTGACTCAAAAAGTAGGTAAATTAAGCGGTGGACAAAAAAAACGTATCGCCATGGCTATGGCTTTACTGTCAGACCCACAACTTTTAATAATGGATGAACCTACTAACCACCTAGATCTAGAAATGATCGAGTGGCTAGAGGCATACTTTAAACAAGAAGACTACACCATACTTATGGTAACACACGACCGTTATTTCTTAGACCGTGTGTGTAATGAAATTATAGAATTAGATCAAGGACAACTATACACATACAAAGGAAACTACTCTTACTACGTTGAGAAAAAGCAAGAACGTTTAGAAATAGCTCAAACTAATCAAGAAAAAGCACAACAACTTTATAAAAAGGAATTAACGTGGATGCGTCGCCAGCCTAAAGCGCGTCGTACTAAATCAAAATCTCGTATAGACGACTTCTATGTAATTAAAGAAGCCGCTCATAACCGTCGTAAAGATCATCAGGTAGAACTAGAGATTAATATGCAACGTATGGGAACAAAGGTTGTAGAATTACACAAACTGAGTAAATCGTTCGGTGATAAACATTTGATTAAGGACTTTTCTTATAATTTCATACGTGGAGAACGACTAGGAATCATAGGCAAAAATGGTACTGGAAAATCTACGTTCTTAAACATGGTTACTGGTGCACTTACTCCAGATACTGGTAAAGTAGTTATAGGAGAAACAGTTAAAATAGGGTATTACACTCAAGGTGGTATTGAAGTAAAACCTGGTCAAAAAGTCATAGATGTCGTTAAAGAATACGGTGAGTACATCCCTTTAAATAAAGGTAAAATAATCAGCGCGAGCCAGTTACTGGAGCGTTTTATGTTTGACAACAAGAAAAAGCATGATTTTGTAGAAAAACTAAGTGGTGGAGAACGCAAACGTCTTTACTTATGTACAGTTCTCATTCAAAATCCTAATTTCTTAATTCTTGATGAACCTACTAACGATTTAGATATCCCTACACTAAATGTACTAGAGAACTTCCTAATGGATTTCCCTGGTTGTATTATAGTAGTAAGTCACGACCGTTACTTTATGGATAAGATAGTAGATCATTTATTTGTATTTAATCAGTCTGGTAATATTACAGACTTCCCTGGTAACTACAGTGATTTCAGAGCTTATGTAGGTAATACAGACATCGCCCTAGATAAGGATGCCACCGAAGAAGAAAAACCAGTAGTCGTAAAAAAGATAGAAACCACAACTGCTGCCCCTACATCTGGACCGACTAGAGAGCAACAAAAAATGCTTTCTAGAATGGAGAATAAAATCAAGCAACTGGAAGAGTTAAAGAAAAAACTACAAGACAGTTTCTTAGATCCTAACATTCATGCAGACCAAATGACTGAAAACTCTATACAACTAGAAAAAACTAAAGCACAACAAGAAGAACTAGAGATGGAATGGTTAGAATTAAGTGAGCAAATTGCTAAAAACTGACCTATTTCACACCTTATTATAGATTTAAAACCTTCCTCTTAAAACAGGAAGTTTTTTTTGTTTTCTTGTTTCCGTTCCTCAGCCCTAAAGGGTGTGGAAACAAAGGCTTTTTGCTGTTTTGTTGTTTCCATTCCCCAACCCTAAAGGGTGCAGAAACATCCACAAAAAAAAGGAACAGAATAATTCCTGTTCCTTTTTGATATAAATTATTTAGTATTTATAGATGTTGCTATAAATCTATTTCTCATCTACAGGCACGCCAAAAAGATCAAAATCTTCTGCCTCGGTGATTTTTACATTCACAAAAGAGCCAACTGATAAATAATGCTTCTCTGCATCAATAAGCACCTCGTTATCCACATCTGGACTATCAAATTCTGTACGGCCTACAAAGTGATTACCACGCTTGCGATCTATCATCACCTTAAATTCTTTACCAATTTTTTGTTGGTTCAGCTCCCAAGAAATTTGAGATTGAATTTCCATGATTTGATTAGCACGCTCTTGCTTAACATCTGCTGGGACATCGTCTTCTAGTTTGTAAGCATGTGTATCTTCTTCGTGAGAGTAAGTAAAACATCCCATACGCTCAAAACGCTGGTCTTTTACCCATTGCTTTAAAATCTCAAAATCCTCCTCAGTCTCGCCAGGGTAACCTACTATAAGAGTCGTACGTATTGCCATCTCTGGAACTAACGTTCTAAATTTCTCTAGAAGTGCATTAGTTTTTTCAAAAGTAGTACCTCGACGCATCGATTTAAGAACTGGTGTAGAAATGTGCTGTAAAGGAATATCTAGATAAAAACATACCTTAGGCTCATTTTTCATTACATCTAGAACATCTAGCGGGAAACCAGTAGGGAATGCATAATGCATACGTATCCACTCTATTCCTTCTACTTTTGCTAGCTCACGTAATAATTCTGCCAGTCTTCTTTCTTTATATAAATCAAGACCGTAATAGGTAAGGTCTTGAGCAATAAGAATTAATTCTTTAACACCTTTTGCCGCAAGCTTTTCAGCCTCAGTAATTAGGTCTTCAATAGGTGTACTTTTATGTCCGCCACGCATTAAAGGAATCGCGCAAAAAGAGCAGGGTCTATCACAACCTTCGGCTATTTTAAAATATGCATAGTTTTTAGGTGTTGTAGTAACACGCTCACCTATCAGCTCGTGCTTATAGTCTGCACCCAGTGCTTTTAATAGAGATGGTAATTCTGTAGTACCAAAATACTGGTCTACATCTGGGATTTCATTTTGAAGATCTGGTTTATAACGCTCAGACAGACATCCAGAAACAAAAACCTGATCTACCTCTCCATTTTGCTTACGTTCTACAAAGTCTAAAATCGTATTCACCGACTCCTCTTTTGCATTATCAATAAAACCGCAAGTATTAATCACGACTATATTACCTTCTTCTTCATGCACAACGTCCTTACCACTAGCCTTTAACTGGCCCATCAGCACCTCACTATCGTACACATTCTTAGAGCAACCTAATGTAATTACGTTGATCTTATTCTTTTTTCTTGTTTTTGTTCTCATAAGCGGCTGCAAATTTACGACTTAGCCCACTACTATGTACGGTTAATGGTTGTTTTTATCTCGCTTTCGCGAAAGCGGAATTTTCATCAAACATAATCTCTACCATAAAGCTTCTTTTCTTTTCTCTAACTTTACTGCAAGATTGCACTGTAACCCAACACAAAGAATGGAGAATAATGAGAATGTATCGTACTACAATAAAATCGCTAAAACTTATGACAGCTCTCGATTTAACAATTCTTATGGTGATTTTATTCACCGTCAAGAACTTGCATTTTTTGACCGATATGTAGGAAAGCGCGACCTCAAAAAGCATCTCGATTTAGGTTGCGGCACAGGCAGATTTCTAGACTATGCACATTATGGTATCGATCCCAGTGACCAAATGCTAGCTCTAGCAATAGAAAAACATCCAGAAAAAGAACTAAAAGTTGCTAGCGGTACTGCCACAGGATTTGCAGATCAACAATTTGAGAAAATCTATTCCTTTCATGTGATGATGCATTTAGATCGTGAAGTGATAAAGGACATTATCAAAGAATCCCACCGACTTTTAAAACCTGGTGGCGCACTCGTCTTTGACTACCCATCAGATAAAAGACGTCGTTTAATCAGTTATAAAGCAGCCAACTGGCATGGTGCGACCAGTATGGATTTGAAAGATGTAAAAGAGTTGGTAGGAGAATTATTTACAGTAACTTACTCTCGTGGTTTTCTATTTTTGCCCATTCATAAATTTCCTGTAATAATACGATCGTGGTTTTATGGAATGGACCAATTGTTATGTCGTAGCTTTTTGAAATCCTACAGCAGTTACACAGCCGTAATTTTGAAGAAGAAATGATACGTAAACTAGTTCCTAAATTGTTAAAAATCAAATGGCAACTTTATAAAAGAAGTCGAAAAGATCGCAGTAGTGGTTTTTCAGATAAGATTGCAGTAACAAGATCCACGACATGGGATCTAAAGCACCGACTTACCGTCACACAACCTATTAAAAACAACGCTGGAGCTGCAAATAAAGTTCTTAACATAAAACTTGCATTTCAACATATAGATGGTTTAATTATCCAACCTGAAGAAACATTCTCTTACTGGAACAGTATTCCTGCGCCTATCGCAAAAAACGGATTCAAAAAAGGGCGTAATCTACTCTCTGGAAAACTACAAGAAGATTATGGCGGTGGTTTGTGCCAGCTTTCTGGTATGCTATACATTGCTCTGTTGCGAGCAGGAATAGAAATCGTAGAACGACATCATCATTCTATAGACATTTATACAGAAGAGACGCGTTACACACCATTAGGTAGTGATGCAACAGTAGTCTACGGTTACAAAGATTTGCGATTTAAAAATAATTTGAACCAACATATAGCTTTTCAAATTGAATTTAAAGAAGGAAAGTTAGATCTACATTTACTAAGCGATCACCCTATAAAAGAACAAGGAGTCACATGGCAACTCATCTCTACAGATTCTCATAAAATAGTGGAAACTAAGAATGGTGACGGAGAAGTTTTGGCCGTTTCTAGGTATAAGGTTTAAGTTTAAGTTTAAGTTTAAGTTTAAGTTTAAAATACCTTTTCCTCAATCAAAAGCAGCTTTCACTCATTCTTTCTTTACAAAAATTATCGTTCTTCTTATGTTTGAGTAACTTAACCAACTTATGAAACCAGCACTACTCTACTTCTTTTTATTCGCAACCAGTTTTTGCTTCTCACAAAGAACAATTACTGGGACAGTTAGCGATGTTAATGGAAAACCTATTCTTGGTTCCACCATTAAAGTGAAAGGAACATTCATTACAACTGTATCAGACCTTAGTGGTAAATATTCCATTGCTATTAATCAAAATGATTTTTTAGAATTTTCATTTTTTGGATATAAGACCAAGGAAATTAAGGTAGAAAATCAAGAGGTGATCAACATTGAACTTAAGGAGGATCCGGCTTTTATAAACGTTTACTTAGGAAGAGGAAGAGAACAAGATCTGAAATTAATCACAGGAATCAATTATGAAACTTATGGATTTCATTTTTCTAGTAAACGCAGAATAATACCTAGACCTTATTCTTTTGATTTTGGAGCACAATCTGGTTTTAATGGAAACTATAATTATAATTTAGGTTTAGAACGTAACATAAATTTTAAAGATTACACTTCGATAGATCTAAAAGCCGCTTTTGAAACGGCAAATTTTAATGATAATCAGTATCATAGTTATAAAATAAGTCTGAGTAAATTATTTAGTATTCTCTCAGCAACTAAGCATCAACAATTTAGCCTAATTAGTGGTTACATGAATTATAACGGGCGTTTTGATAGTAATCAAATAGGTTACGGTTTAGGATTGAAAAGAGAAATGTGGAATTTAATCCTAAGTTCAAGTTTCATTTATTGGCAAGATTTCAATGAATTGAACGCCCAAATTGTTTACTACATCAATAATTTTAATTTAAATATAGGCTACAAACACCTCGCTAGTTATGAAGAATTTCAACTAGGATTAGGATACTCCTTCTATTTCTAAAACTTCCTAAAACTCTTAAAACCTTTTTTAACACCTGCCGTTACTTCTAGAGGCAAATAATTCTCTGCAGAAGGAATCGGACATGAAAACCGATTACTATAAGCACAATAAGGATTATACGTATTATTGAAATTAAGAACTACTTTTTCACTTAATGGAGATCTCAATTCCATATAACGCCCAACGACATAAGAGCCTTTATCGTTAGTCTTATCTGTAAAAAACACCGATAGGTAATTGTAGTACTCTGGATCATCTTTTAAACTAGGGCTAGATAAAACTAGTAATTTACATTTCTTCCCTTTTAAAGTAAAGTGTAAATAGCCATACTTGACATAAGAAGCAATGCGAGAGGTAGATGTTGCTAGCTTCACCTCTTCTGTATTATTTATTTTTTCAAATCGAGCTTCAACAACAAATTCAGGATCAAAATCATAGAAATTCAAATAGCCGAAGGTTTTTCTTTCTTTGGCCGTTAACACATTATTCTCTCCCGACTTATATTCGGCAGATAAATTCTTGCGGTAGTCTAATGATTCTTGCTCATAATCTTGCGCCGATAATCCTAAACTAAAAACTAATACTAAAAAGGTAAAAGTGATTTTCATAAGATCATTTAATAAAATGGTGTCGCACTTATATTCCAAATATACTCTGCTATTTCATTATAATAAAATCGAGACAGCGTGACGATTAATGCAGCAATAACCGTTACTATCCAATGGTAGTTTTTAAATAAAACGCTAGCGCCGGTTAGTATCAATACTATCAAATGAATAGCCGCCATTAAATAAAGTGGATAATAAGCATTTGATGGAGCAAGTGGATTATCCCACACCGGATTTGTAAAAATTTGTCCAATAACAACACATAAATAAAAAGCAGCATAAATAGCAATCACTTTAGTTACAGTCGCGATACTCTTACTATTCCATATAGGCGGTCTTGTTTCTTCCAATTTCTATGCTGTTATAAATTCTTAAAATGTAGGTCCTAATTTTTATAATCTTGTGGCATGACTCTATGATGAGTCATTTTCTCATAAGCGGCAGCCCAATTAAAAAGTAGCCTGTCCTCTTCATTAGGTGCTATAAAAGTAAGTCCATAAGGTTCTCCTTTGTCGTCATAACCCATAGGAACTGTCATCGCTGGAAAAAAAGCAACAGCAGCGGTACCTGCGGTGTAATTATTAATAGATATAAAACCACTCAAATCATGAGTCTTTATAAGTTTATCAAAATATTCTTGCGCTCTAGCCGTCATAGCGGTCTTAAATTCCCAAAACTTTCCATCTGTTATACTAGGCTCGTCAATAATACCCTGGAATAAACTTTGCCCATAAGGCATAGATCGTATCGAGTCTTTTTTATTTAGATCCATAACCGTATTCACATCCCAACCGCGATACTTAGAATTAGACTGACCTGCAAAATAAGCAGGAAGATCTCTCTTCATATCGGCATTAAGCAATTTTAAGAAACCATCTAATTGCGGTCTTGTATCATTTAACTCTATAAGCACCGCACCAGCTTTTTCTAGATCTAACAATGCTTGTGCATATAAAGGATTCTCTCTGAAAGAGGTCCATACTCCAAAACGCACACCTTTTACAGTTGCATTTTCTAAGTTATGAGCACCAGATCTCTCTATTAATTCAAAAGGCACACCTAGTGCTTGAGATAAAATAGCATTATCTATAACATTTTTAGTCATAGGTCCTGCGGTATCTAAATAACTAGAAATAGGCACAATTCCAGAACCACTAAAAGTCCCTGTAGAAGGCTTATAACCTACAACACTATTTTGAGACGATGGTGACAATATCGATCCAGAAGTCTCTGTACCAATAGCAGCAACAGCAAAATTTGCAGCAACTGCAACACCACTACCACTACTAGAACCACCTGTATCTAGAGACCTTCTTCCGTATGGGTTTAAAGTCTGTCCACCTACTGCACTATAACCACTAGGACAGTCCCCACAGAAAAAGTAAGCCCACTCACTTAAATTAGCTTTACCTAAAATAACAGCACCTTCTTGTCTCAGGTTATTAACAATTTTAGCATTTTGAGAAGTTTGATTACCTATCAACACAGCTGCACCAGCCGTGGTAGGCATATCTATTGTATTGATATTATCCTTGAGTAATAGAGGCATACCTCTCAAAGTATGGTAAACTATATCTGCACCATCTTCCTTTAGGAAAGCAAGGTCTTTGTCGGCTGCATCTGCTTGCATTAAGACATTAGGATTGATGCTGATTACTGCATTAAGTGATTTTGAATTTTCTCTATCATACTTATAAATTCTTTTTAGATAAAACAGAGTAAGATCACGATAAGAAAGTTGCCCACTAGCAATGGATTCTTGGATTTCAGGAATACTCTTCTCTAGAATTAGATCTTTTAAGTTTCCGCTTTCGCGAAAGCTAACCACCTCATCTAGCAAATCGCCAAAAATCTGATCTTTTACCAGGTACTTAGAATCTATTACTTTAAATTCTCTAAAATCTTTACTTGATGATTTAACACCTGTATCTGAAGATTTACATGCTAAAAAAAGCAGCGGTAAGAAGTATAAAATTTTTCTCATTTGGTAATTTTGTATAAAAATAAAACTCTCGCAGATATATTAACTATCTACGAGAGTTCTAAATATATGTTTTAATGTATTCTAATTGAAGAAACTGTCTACAAATTCTACTTTATTAAAAACCTGTAAATCTTCTACTCCTTCTCCCACACCTATATAACGTACAGGAATTTGAAATTGGTCAGAAATACCGATCACTACACCACCCTTTGCAGTACCATCCAGTTTTGTAACCGCAAGACTACTTACTTCGGTAGTAGCTGTAAATTGTTTTGCTTGTTCAAAAGCATTTTGCCCTGTAGATCCATCTAGCACTAACATAACGTCATGCGGTGCGTTAGGTATTATTTTTTGCATTACTCGCTTTACTTTAGAAAGCTCGTTCATCAGGTTGATTTTGTTATGCAAACGACCTGCGGTATCAAGAAGTACAACGTCTGCATTTTGAGCTACTGCACTTTGTAAAGTATCAAAAGCAACACTAGCAGGGTCACTACCCATATCTTGCTTAACGATTTCTACACCTACACGTTGCGCCCATATATCTAGTTGATCTACTGCCGCGGCTCTAAAAGTGTCTCCTGCACCTAATACAACTTTTTTACCAGCCTTTTTAAGTTGGTAAGCCAGCTTACCTATGGTAGTCGTTTTACCAACACCGTTAACACCTACTATCATTATTACATAAGGACCGTCAGTTTCTGGAATAGTAAATTCTGTAGCATCGCCATGATTTACCTCACTCATTAATCCTGCAATCTCCTCACGCAATATACCATCTAGCTCTGACGTACCTAAGTACTTATCTCTTGCTACACGTGCTTCTATGCGATCTATAATTTTTACCGTAGTAGCTACTCCTACATCACTAGAGATCAACACGTCCTCGAGATCATCGAGAACATCTGTATCTACAGTAGACTTTCCAGCTACGGCTTTACCTAATTTATCAAAAAAGCTGGTTTTAGACTTCTCCAGCCCTTTATCTAGGGTTTCTTTTTTTTCTTTAGAAAATATTTTTTTGAAAAAACTCATGGTTTGTTTAAAAGTGATACAAAAATAGGAAAGTTAATTGCAATAACGACTATCGATATGATTAAAGGATGGTTATAAGTAAATGAATGATTGATTTACAACCAGACAAGCCTATTTCAACACACTAACTGAACTAAAAATATGAATCTATTTAATATTGCTAGACGCACACAAGTAACTATGATAACAAATGTTAAAAATTAAGACTTGAAATTGTTAGCCTAAAAAAAATATTAGATTCTTTTAAATAAGCACGAGAGCATATCATCCATTATTTCATAAAATAGAAGTAAAAATAAAAATACATGTAATTGCTGCTTTTGTAATTTACAGCTAGAGCTAAGAATACTCTATAACGTAGAAAAGGTCAACATTTAATTATAAAATTAATTTTACATTTAAATGAAGAGATAGAAAATAAAAAAAACACCATAAACATGGTGCTGCAAAATACTTTAAAGAATGAAGTGTCTTACAAATAATACCCTAATAGTGTATCAAATCTTAATGAGTAACAATAGACTTTAAAACTAAAAGGGATATAATAAAAAAACGTCTTACTTTTCAGCAAGACGTTTTTACGTTTTAATAACCAACTTATTTCTTATTCAAGAAATCGTTTACTAAATCTGGCGCCATAATAGCACTTACAAATGTATAAGCTCCTGTTTTAGGAGATTTTACCATTTTGATTGCTTTCGTTAATCTTACATTTCCCGTTTGTAGGGATGCGATGGATTTCTTTGCCATGTCTTAAATTATTTAATTTCTTTATGAACAGTCATACGCTTCAAAACCGGATTGAATTTTTTAATTTCAAGACGATCTGGCGTGTTCTTCTTATTCTTTGTCGTGATGTAACGAGACATACCTGGCATTCCAGATTCTTTGTGCTCTGTACATTGTAGAATCACTTGAATTCTATTTCCTTTACTTTTTGCCATCTTATATAACTTTTATAAAACTACTTAGTATAAAGACCCTTAGCACGGGCTTCTTTAATTACTTGAGTAATTCCTTTCTTGTTGATGTTTTTTATTGCTCTAGTAGACACTTTTAAAGTGATCCACTTATCTTCTTCAGGTAGATAGAATTTCTTCTTGAAAAGGTTAACGTTGAATCTACGCTTAGTTTTATTCATAGCGTGAGAAACGTTGTTCCCAGTCATCGCTCTTTTACCAGTAAGTTCACAAACTCGAGACATGATTATTGTTGTTTAAAATCGGAATGCAAAATAACGATATATTATTCGATCTCACAAGTCTATTGACCACCCTTTTTCAATAATTCTTTTTGAAGTAATTCAAACGCCTTATTTACCGTCTTCTGAATCACTCTTTCTCGATGATTTCCCATCATGAATTTTAACGCAAAACTCTCATCCTCTGTAGCTATACCAATGTATACAGTCCCTACCGGAGCATCGCTATCACCCTTTGAGGGACCAGCATTACCTGTGGTCGCAATAGCATAATTTGATTCAAATTTTTTCTTTGCAGCCACAGCCATCGCCTCTGCAACTTCATGACTTACTACCGAGTATTTATCTATTAACGTCTCGTCGATGCCTAAGATGTCCACTTTGGACGCTGTAGCATAAGTTATCGTGCTTCCTTTAAAAAATTGTGAAGCTCCAGGAATTTCGGTGATTAAATTTGCGATTTTACCGCCGGTACAACTCTCTGCAGTTGCTAGACTTTTATTCTGTTCTTTAAATAAACGACTCACCTGATCTACTAGACCTTCTTCATTACTTTCTCCCACAATAATATCTGGAATAAGTAAGTACAATTCTTTTATTTGATCATCTACACTTTTAAGAATGTGATCTTTATCCATTCCCTTACTACTCAACCTTAAACGGACTGTACCTAAACTAGGCAAGTAAGCTAACTTGATAGATGCTGGTAAATTATTCTCCCAATCTTCTAATCGAGTAGCTATGGTACTTTCTCCCTGTCCAGCCGTTAAAATAGTCCTGTGGTGTATAAATGGCAATCCCGGCATTGCTTTTAACCTAGGTAAAACTCCTGACAACATGATCTCCTTCATCTCAAAAGGAACTCCTGGCATAGATATAAATATAACACCGTTATTCTCAAACCACATTCCTGGTGCCGTACCAAAATCGTTTTTAATAATCTGAGCCTGAGAAGGTACAAGAGCCTGATCTTTATTCATATCTACCATAGCATCTTTTACATATTTTGCAAATAATTGCGTCACATGATCTAGAACATCTTGATTAAGTACAAGAGTATCATTTGTATACTCACAGATTGTTTTCTTGGTTATATCATCTTTTGTAGGACCTAAACCACCAGTCATGAGCACGATGTCAGATTGGGATTCCGCTTTCGCGAAAGCGGACAAAATATGCTCTCTATTATCACTTATAGAAATAATCTCATACACATCTACTCCTATTTTATTGAGTTCTTGAGCCATCCATTCTGAATTAGTATCCACAATCTGACCGATGAGAATCTCATCACCTATAGTTATAATAGTCGCTTTCATTTAGAAATCTCTTTTGAGCTGGATTAATATTTCGCTTAAATTTTGATTAAGACGCAGGAAATCTTCTTTAATATTTAATTCTACATCGCTTTTACCCCACAATTCTAAGGCTGCAGCATGTCTAAAGGACTCTATACCGAATAATTCTAGAGTCGGTTTTATCCTGTGAGCATAACGATGTACCCCAGCACGATCTTGCTCACTTACAGCTACTGCAAGACGTTCTAGATCGCGAGGTATATCTTTTATAAATGTATGCACCATGAGTTTAACAAAATCGCTGTCATTATCTGACATAGCTATAACGTTTGTTAAGTCGTAGGATATTTGTTTCATTTCACTTTAATATCAAACATCTCCTTACCGTGAAGAACACCTTTTAAAACGTCATTTTCTCTCACTTTTGAAACGCCGGCCGGAGTTCCTGTAAAGATCAAATCACCTATTTTAAGTGTAAAATATTGAGATACGTAAGCTATAATCTCATCGATTTTCCACAACATATGTGAGGAATTTCCATCTTGTTGCAACTGTCCGTTTTTAAACAATTGAAAATCGAGGTTATCCATTTCTGGAAGCTCTTTTTTATTTACAAACTCTCTAGAGACTACTGCTGCTCCGTCAAAAGCTTTTGCTTTTTCCCATGGCAGCCCTTTCCCTTTAAGTTTTTGTTGCACATCTCTAGCAGTAAAATCTATTCCTAAACCTATTTCTTCATAGTATTTATGAGCAAATTTTTGATCTATATGCTTCCCTATACGATTGATTTTAACAATAATCTCTACCTCATGGTGCACGTCATCTGTCCATGGTGGTATAAAAAACGGTTGTTTATGTAATAATATAGAAGTGTCTGGCTTTAAAAAAACGACAGGTTCTTCTGGACGCTCGTTTGCTAGTTCTTCTATATGATCTGTATAATTACGACCTATGCATATAATCTTCATATATTATCTACTATAATTAGGTGCCTCTTTTGTAATAGTAACGTCGTGTGGGTGACTTTCCATCATTCCTGCCGAAGTAATTTTAACAAAACGACCAGATGCTTTTAAAGACTCAATATCCTTTGCTCCACAATACCCCATACCAGCTCTTAAACCACCTATGAATTGCGTCATGCTTTCTACTAAATCTCCTTTATAAGGAACACGTCCCACGATACCTTCTGGCACTAGTTTTTTAATATCATCTTCTACATCTTGGAAATAACGATCTTTAGAACCATGCTGCATCGCCTCTACAGAACCCATACCACGATAAGATTTAAATTTACGACCGTCATAAATAATAGTTTCTCCAGGAGACTCTGTCGTACCAGCTAGCATAGAACCTAGCATAACACAGTCTGCTCCTGCTGCTATTGCTTTAGGAATATCACCTGTGTAACGTATACCACCGTCTGCAATTACAGGAACACCAGTTCCTTTTAAAGCATGAGCTGCCTCCATGATCGCACTTAATTGCGGGAAACCAACTCCAGCGACTACACGAGTTGTACAAATAGATCCAGGACCTATTCCTACTTTTACAGCATCTGCACCAGCATCTGCCAAGTATTTTGCTGCCTCAGAAGTAGCTACATTACCTACCACTACTTCTAGTTGAGGGAATTTTGCTTTAACTATTTTTAAAACATCTACCACACCTTTAGTATGTCCATGAGCTGTATCGATAACAACAGCATCTACTCCAGCAGCAACTAGCGCAGCTGCTCTTTCTAATGCATCACCTGTTACACCTATGGCAGCTGCCACTCGCAAACGACCGAACTCATCCTTACTTGCATTAGGCTGTAAAGTAAGCTTAGTAATATCTCTAAAGGTGATTAAACCTTCTAATTTACCAGAATCATCTACGACTAATAATTTTTCTATTTTATGTTCTTGTAGAATTACCTCAGCTTCTTGTAAAGACGTACCAGTCTTTGCCGTAACTAGGTTTTCTGAAGTCATCACTTCCTTTACCGACCTATCATTATCTTTTTCAAAACGCAAATCACGATTAGTAATAATACCTTTTATAAATCCTTGCTCATCGATTATAGGTATACCACCTATACCATGTTCCCTCATACTAGCTTTGGCATCACCTATGGTAGCCTGTTCTGTAAGAGTAACCGGATCGATAATCATACCGCTCTCTGCACGTTTTACGCGACGTACTTTTTGTGCTTGCGCATCGATAGTCATGTTTTTATGCAAAATACCTATACCGCCTTCTTGAGCCATAGCAATAGCCATACGACTTTCTGTAACGGTATCCATGGCTGCCGATATAACCGGAGCGTTAAGCGTTATGTTTCTTGTAAATTTAGTTTTAATACTTACTTCTCTAGGAAGCACCTCGCTATATGCTGGTACTAGAAGTACGTCATCATAGGTTAAACCTTCACCTAAGAACTTGGAATCGTGGGAGATCATGCAATAGAATTTTATTGCACACAAAGGTAACTTTTTAATTGCTGCCTTTATAGGTAATTTTATATTAAAAACAAGATATGTTGAACTTTAACCTTTAAAATATCTTTAGTTAATAAACATAGAACTTAAATTATAGCCAATTACCTATTTATTAGGTCAGACAAAAAGAGTTCTTAATTAAATTTGAGTATGACACTGACCTCAAAGCAAATAAAAGAATGCCTTACTCAACCAGAGGCAGCTGCACATCTAGCAGACCTAGTTTATATTCAAGACCAACATCTTTCCATACATCGTAAAAAGCATGGAAAAGGCTTCACCTATTTAATAGATAACAAAGAAAGATTAAGTGACGCAAAGCAATTAAAAAGAATAAAATCACTTGTCATACCGCCAGCATGGCAAGAGGTACGCATCAGTAAAATTCCTAATGGTCATTTACAAGTGGTAGGAAGAGATGATAAGGGTAGAAAAGTCTATTTATATCATAACATATGGACTTTATTACGCAATCAGACTAAGTTTTTTAAAATGTCCGCTTTCGCGAAAGCGTTACCCAAAATAAGAAAAAGATTACAAAAAGACCTAGACCTAAAAGGGGTGCCTAAGGAGAAATGCCTAGCTCTAGTGCTATCTATCATGGATTTAACCTACATAAGGGTAGGTAACCAATACTATGCAGATAAAAACAAAACCTACGGACTTTCTACTTTGAGAGCCAAGCATGTAGATGAAGAGGATGGCAGAATTCTATTTTCTTTTACCGGCAAAAAAGGTGTTCAACAAAACACAACGATAGAAAACCCAGAGTTAATAGAATTTATCCACCAGTGTGAAGAGATTCCTGGATGGGAACTTTTTAAGTATTATGACACAAACGGTAAACACCACGCTATAGACAGTGGTATGATTAACGATTATATGCATGAAATAGCTGGAGAAATATTCAGCGCAAAAGATTTTAGAACATGGGGAGCAACTAGAGAGTTCTTTGAAAAAATAATAGAATTACCCCAACCAAAGTCTGAAAAAGAATGCGATAAAAACATTTTAAAAGGTTATGACGCGGCAGCTGCGGCATTAGGAAACACGAGAGCTGTGTGCAAACAGTATTACGTACATCCTCAAATTTCAAATATTTATGGCACTGATCAATTTGCGGATTATAGAGATAAAATAAGGTCTTATAAAGACGATGCTCTTTTTAGCGCATCAGAAAAATGCATACAAGAAATTATTGATGAGTTTGAGATAACATTTTCCCTAACCAAGGAATAACCCTATTTAATTTACCATTTATAGATAATGACATCATCTCCATCTAGAGTAGACAAGTATCTATTTTTAGACTGTGCAACATCACTTTGTGATTTCCCGTACACTGGCAATGAAGATAATACCTCACCATCTTTATCTAAAACATACACTCTATGCTCTCCAGTTTCTACCACGTGGATAAAATCACCGCTAGATAAATGTTCTACTTGCGCTGCCAGATACGTACCGTATGGCAGCGTTATTTTTTTATTATTAATGGTAATATTATTATTATCCTGTATCAATTTAATAGAACTCGTAGCATCTAGCCCAGCGTCTTTATGATAAGAACCTGTATACTTGAGAACCCCTTTAACAGGATCTAACTCCATTAATTTACCGCTCTCTGTTAGGGCAATAGCTTTGTTTCTATACAAGAATATTTGAGAAGTTAGCTTCACTTTTTCTTTAACCTTTGTACGCACTCCACCTGTCCTGTTTAATAAAGCTACTGAGTTATCAGCTTTAGCAAAGGTTATATAATCCTTCTTCCCTACACGTATATGTTTAGGTTGAGTTTTTATAGCAGCATCTTTTTTATACTTAAAACCAGTTACCGTTTTACCATCTCGATCTAGCATTACCAGCTCTTCTCCTTGAGTAACTAAAAATCGATAATCTCTTTTATTATCATAATCAAATACACTTAAAGGTTGTGTAATAGCATCTTTAAACCTTTTAGGATATGCATTAACATCTCTACCATTTCTATCTAGAAAATAAACTGAACTACCGGTTGCAAACACCATCTGTTTGCGACCATTCTTATAAGCATCTGTCACTTCTATATTTCCTAGAATAAGACCATCTAACTTTTTACTCCACCATTTTACTCCTGTATCTGATAACAAATGCAAGGTAAAATCTTCATCTTGAAACGCTACATCATGCTTCTTATTTAAATGATTAGGAAATAAGAATGGACCAGCCACAATCTTCTTAGGTGATTTATAAGTACCTACCTGACTTACCTGTTGCTCTACATCATTAGAATTTACAATAGGAATAAGCATATGATAATGAGCGTACTCGTCTTCATGAACATACTGACTTACCATTAGTGGATAATCATCTTCATTTAACTTCTCAATGACTTTAAGATCATTCTTACTGCTCTTTGATGCGATATTCTTAAATTCCTTGAGACTAGTTATCTTGAGCAGACTACTGCTAGAACTTAAATATTCGCTCGTGTTTTCCCACCACGATTGCTCTGAAAGTACAGTTTTATTCTGAAAATTAGATATAAACTCTTCAGGTGTTGTGGAGCTGTTAGAAAAGATAAGGTGCTCTTCTATAACCATGACATATTTATATTCTCTAGCCATTACAAGCGGTTGTATCGCAGCAGTTTTCACAGGGTTAGTCAGTTCATAAACTACTTGATCTCTGTAAGTAAACTTTGCTGTAGAAAGACTATCTAGATTCATAAAGATGGCCTCATATGGTTTTAAAGTAAATACCAGAGCATTAGTTTTTTCTAGATAAACTTCACTCATTTCTTGAGTATTATCTAGAATCTCCATGAGCTGGCTGCCTACTTTTACATCGTTGCTATGAAACCTTCTCAGATTATCAACTAACTGCGATGGCTTCTTATAAGTAACTGACTTTACACTGCGCAAACTTACTGGCACAATTTCTTGTATGCGATTTTCAGTAGATTGAATATTATTATATAAATCGTGATCCATTCTTACACTATCGCGATAGGTGATCACACCATCTAACTGTAGTGCAACATCATTAGGTTGCACCTCTAGTTGATACCATTGTGCATGATTACCGTTGTCATTTATATTCTTACCTAATAAAAATTGTTCAAGCCATTTCTTTTCTGTAGCCTTTACAAAAAAGGTATTACCACTTTTTGTTCTTTTATAAATTTTCTTAAATCCATCGTCAAAAACATAATCATCTACATTTCTTCTTATCAAACTTTCTATCACCAATTGAGAAGAACTAGCCAGATGCATTCCCTTATGGTTTATAGCAAAATAAGCCCCATCAGGTTTTTGTGTTTTAATAATCTCTTCATTATTATAATTAATCAATGATGTGACACTAGTAGAGTCATTAACTTGCTCAATAGGTGACGTGATAAGTGTAATCACTACTTCATTTTTACCTTGCATACTCAATGCTATTAGAGAGTCGTCTTCTAGATCGTAGTATTTTAAAAATGATGCTGCGGCTTTCAATTCTTTAACACGTGAGAGATTAGCTACATCTTGATACAATGGGCTCGTACTAAAAAACTGATCTAAATCTTCAAGATTATCTGTATGCACAATAACCTTAGAGTCTGTAGGAATGCGATTTATAAGATCATGATTAATAAACTGATCTTCTTTACAGCCGGTAATTGTTAAGATAATAATTATAAAGACTAAAAAATGACGCATAGAATTGATTTGGATAGACAAAAATAAAAATGAAATTACTTCTAAACCACATATTTAAGAACAACTTATGTAACTAATATGAATTAATCTGGCAGTAATTTAAAACTCACACGATGATAAGGCGTGGCACCGTATTTTTTAATTGCAGCTCTATGTTTCTTAGTAGGATAGCCTTGATTTTGTTCCCAACCATATTCAGGATGTTCTAGTGCGATGGCAGCCATATAATCATCTCTATATGTTTTGGCTAGTATAGATGCCGCAGCGATATGTAGATACTTACCATCACCTTTTATAACTGTTGTAGACTCTACATCAGGATAAGGATTAAATTTATTACCATCCACAGCAATATGTTCTGGCCTTAGCTTTAGCCCATCTATAGCCTGGTGCATCGCAAGAATACTAGCTTGTAAAATATTAATACGGTCTATTTCACCCATCATAACATGGGATACATGATAATCTAGAGCCTGCTCTTCTATTAATGTTCTTAATTCATACCTACGCTTTCGCGAAAGCTTCTTACTATCATCTAAAAGATCAGATTCAAAATCTTGCGGTAATATTACGGCAGCAGCGGTTACTGGACCAGAAAGACACCCACGACCAGCCTCGTCTGTACCACATTCTATGATCCCTTTATGTATTTGATTTAAAAGCATTTTCAAAAGTACATAATAGCACGAGTTTAAAAACGTTTAAATGGTTACTTTTGAACCTTGAGAGTGTACCCTTTTTTATGAAACGTCTTTTATTTTTATTGTTTTTAATGCCATTAGTTCTTTTTTCTCAAGAAAGAGAAATTTTTGAGCAAAATGGAACAGGAACATATGATAACCTTAACAACCCTACTAATGAGAAGGAGGTCAGCGTAAAAGGAGAAAAACCACCTATTACTGATTATCTAATCATCACTCAAAAGCGAGATACTACACATCTAGATACAACGCTTACCATGGCAAAGGATTTTAAATTTAATTTTTTGCGCAAAGATGATTTTGAATACATTCCCTTTCATAACGTAGGTCAACCTTATAATCAATTAGGTAAAAGTTTTGATCTCGATCTACTATCACCTAGAATGGGGTCACAAGCCAGACATCAAAATTATTATGAGATAGATGACATACTAGACTATTACGTCCCTACTCCACTAACAGATTTATATTTTAAAACTGTTGTAAATCAAGGGCAGCAACTAGAAGCTCTCTTTACTTCAAACTTATCACCTCAATTTAATTTTTCTATAAGTTACAAAGGAGTACGTAGCGCAGGAGATTACATAAACACCTTAACTAGCTCTGGCAATTTTAAATTCACATCTAATTACACATCAAAGAATAAACGTTATAGATTAAGAGTTCATACCGTATTTCAAGATCATTTTAATGAAGAAAATGGCGGTCTAGAAGCAGCATCACTTCAAGGTTTTATAGATGACACAGAAGATTTAAGTAATCGAGGTCGTCTAGAACCTAATTTAACCGATGCAGAAAGCACCCTAGATGGTAAACGTTTCTATATAGACCATGATTATGAATTAATAGGCGACAAAGACAGTACTTCTTATTATAGCGGTCGTATTTACAACAAGGCCTACTATGAAGATAAATTCTATAGATATTCTCAAGACACTGCCGATGAAGATTTTTTAGGAGAATCCTATATTTCTACTAATCTAGAAGATAAAACCAATCTAGAAGAAGGTATGATAGAAGCTGGTGCGTCTTATGAACACCATTTATTAGGTTACTACAAAGCTGGTGTAGCTAGACATAAATACAATTATGGGTATGACCGATTAATAAATCAAGCTAGCGGCGTTATTAATAATAGACTGATAGGTGAACTTTATCAATTTAAAGCAGAATTTGCAAAGCGCGTCGGTAAATTTGATATTACAGCAAACGGTGGTGTAAATATAGCTGGCGACCTAGACGGACAGTTTATAAACGGTCAGGCCTCTTATAAATTTAAAGATTTTGATGTAAAAGCTGGAATTGCGATAAGCTCCAGAGCTCCTGATTTTATTTACACACTTCACCAAAGTGACTACATCAATTACAACTGGCAAAACAACTTTAATAACACAGAGAAGCAAGAGTTTAACTTCCGCATCAACTCTGAAAAGTTTTTAAATGCCCAAGTAACTTTCACCACTTTACAAGATCATGTTTATTTCTCTCAAAATCTCGTGGTTGATACCGATGGTAATACAACTGGATATAATGCAACGCCTATTCAAACTACCGGAGATATCACCTATTTAAAAATTAAAGTAAATAAAGACATTAAGTTTTTAAGAAAATTTGGTCTAGATAACACGTTAATGTACCAAAACGTGACACAAACTGACGATGTGATTAACGTACCAGATTTTACAGCTCGCAGTACTTTTTATTACAAAAACAGATTGTTTAAAAATGCTCTATTACTTCAAACCGGTATCACAGCAAAATATTTTACCAAATACTACATGGATGGTTATGATCCTGTATTAGGTGAATTCTACAGTCAAAACACTGATGAGCTAGGTGGTTTTCCTATGGTAGATTTATTTGTCAATGCTAAAATAAGACAGACTAGAATCTTCTTTAAACTAGAACATGCTAATCAACTTTTTGCAAGTAATACCGATTATTTTAGCGCACCGCGCAATCCATATCGCGACTTTACGATACGTTTTGGTTTAGTTTGGAACTTCTTTTTATAAGAATAAATCATAATATCCATCCTCTTTATACTTTTAAAATGAGTTCATAGAACATCCATTTTCAATAGTTTGCACCCTAAAAAGAATTAAAATTATACGGTTTTAGAATTATTAAAAACCAAGGTTGTTAGAATTACGTAAATACATAGAAATATTAAAACTATTAACTATGAAAACTAAAATTTTATCAATTTGCTTAATCGCCGGTTCACTTTTCTTTACATCATGTGATGATGACGATAACATCAATGAAGAAAGAGCTGACAGAGCAGAATTATACGCCACTAGTGTAAACAATGGAGACATTACCATTTATGACTTTAGTGAAAACAACAGCGTTTCTACAACTACTTTAACAACTACTTCTACTTCTAATGAAGGTATCCAGTACGACGGTTCTACTGATGAATTATTTGTTGCCTCTAGATCTTCAAATAATCTTAATGCCTTTGTAAATGTAGAATCATTTTTAACTGGTGGAGTTTCTGCAGTAGTTGGTACGAGTGGATCAGTTGATTTTGCAAGCCCAAGAGCATTAGCTGTAAGCGGTAACTCTATAGTTGTTGCAGATAATTCTAACAATGTATTTTATGTTTACACTAGAACTGCAAGCGGCCTGCAACTAACTAACCAATTCGACATTAGTTTTCCAGTATGGGGTGTAGAATTTGTAGGTAACGATCTTTATGCAGTAGTGGATTCTTCTGGAGATCTTGCTATATTCAATAACTTCTTGAGTAATTCTTCTAATGGAGCACTAGCTGCAACTAAAACGATTACAATAGAAGGTATAGTAAGAACTCACGGTATCGCTTATGACGCAGAAGACAACTTATTAATCATGACGGATATAGGTGCTGCGACTGGTACTGACTTTGATACTGATGGTGGTTTCCATATCATAAGTAACGCAACTTCTTCTATAGGAGCTGTTGCAGATGGTGGTACTCTTGCTATCGCAGGAATTCAGACTAGAGTTGCCGGTGCTGCCACATTCATGGGTAACCCTATAGATGTAACTTATGATACTAACACAAATACTGTTCTTATTGCAGAAATTGCAAACGGTGGTGGACGTGTACTAGGATTTAGTAATGTAACTGCAGGTGGTAATATTGCACCTACGGTAAACAATACGCTTGCAGGTGCCAGTTCTGTAGATTTTTATTCTGAAGATTAATTCTTAATAAATTTAAAGTATTAAAAAGGCTGTCCTATCGGACAGCCTTTTTTTTGAATCTTAATTTTTTTTTAACATAACATAGTTTACATTTGGCACTTGACTAATTATAAATCCATAATAGCCTCTTTGCTGTTGCTACTTTTTACTGTAGCGCAACTTTCTGTGGTTCATGAACTTTCTCATGACGACCACAGTCAGGAGTGTGCGATTTGTATAGTTGCTCATGACTTTCAGTCACAATCTTTTGATCTATCGTCTCAGATAGATTTTCAGGTTTTAGAAATTACTCCTTTTACAGATAGGATAGTTGTAGCTATCGCGTTTACAAAAACCGACTCTCAGCCTACCATCCACACCACTAGGCCACCGCCTTTTACTATTTAAATATCTTAAAAGGACCTAAGTCCTTACATAAAATAGTAATTTAAATACCCCTAATGTTTACGAAACAACTCGTGGCAATGGCTTTATTTATAAGCTTTTGTTACACAAATGCGCAAGATTGTGATCTTGTGCTCAAAGGAAAAATAGTAGATTTTCACGATTCACAACCTTTAGAACTTGCACAAATTTATGTAGTCCAACTACAAAAAACCTATACATCTACAGGTGATGGATCTTACCTCATACCAGACTTATGTCCAGGTATTTATGAATTAAGCGTATCTCACTTTGATTGTGAGATTAAGAAAGTATCTATTGAAATAGTTGCAAACAAAACTTTAAACATTGCTCTAGAACATCATGTAAATGATCTGGAACAAGTAAAAGTAATTGCAGACGTGCATGATAATCATTCAAGTACACAATCTAGCACCAGAATAAATAAGGAAACGATAGAAACCTATAGTGGTGCTACCCTAGGCGATGCACTTTCTACTGTTGCAGGTGTCAGCTCTTTAAAAACTGGTAACAGCGTTGTAAAACCTATAGTTCATGGACTTTATGGTAGTCGTGTTGCTATTGTTAACGATGGCTTGCGACAGCAAGATCAAGAATGGGGCATCGAGCACGCACCTAATATAGACGTGAATACCGCCAGTAGTATTCAAGTGATAAAAGGAGCTAGTGCCTTGCGATATGGTGGTGATGCCATAGGCGGTACTATTCTTATAGAACCAAGCCGTATTATATCAAAAGATACTTTGAATGGTCATGTAATTTTACAAGGTCAGACTAATGGTCGCGGCGGTACTGCAACCACTACAGTTAATAATTATAGACAGTCTGGATGGTACCAGCAAGCAACCCTAACTTATAAAAAACTTGGTGATTATGACGCGCCTAATTACGTACTTAGTAATACTGGTAGTGAGACAGCAGCAGCAAATCTAGCTTTAGGTTTTAAAAAATTTGAATACGGTGCTAGTTTAAAATACTCTTTTTACAACACAGAAATAGGAATATTAAGAGCCTCTCATATAGGTAATGCAAGTGATCTAGTACGTAGCATTAACTCTGGAGAGCCTACAGTTATTAATGATTTTACCCATGATATAGATGTACCTAAACAAGAGGTTGCTCATCATGGTATTCAACTTAATGCTTATAAAAGGTTTACTGGTTTAGGTAAATTGAGTTTAGACTACTCGTTTCAATTTAACAATCGTAAGGAATTTGATATAAGACGTGGTGATAATGCAGGTCGTGCATCTTTAGATATAGATCTACAGACTCAAAATGTGAGTCTTTATGGATTAATTGATCGATTTGAAAAGACCACCTATGAGGTAGGCATAGATTACATGAACCAGGTAAATAGTCCTGATTCTTCTACAGGAGTAAGAAGATTAATCCCAGATTACAATGCAAATAAAGCAGGAGCATTTGCTAGCGTTACTCATTTACCTTCAGAAAATTGGATTCTAGATGCTGGATTACGTTACGATTACTATAAAATAGATGCCGATAAGTTTTACCTGCAAAGTCGTTGGGAAGACTTAGGCTACGATCAACAATTTCCTGAATTTGAAGTAAATGAACAAGGAAATCAAATCCTTACTAACCCTCAATTTGATTATAACCTATTTGCATTTACAGCAGGTACAAAGTATTTATTTGATGATCATTATGATCTTGCTATTAATTTGAGTACCGCAAACCGTGCTCCTAACCCTAGTGAATTATTCAGCGATGGATTGCATCATGCCCTTGCAACCATAGAATTAGGTAGACTGGATTTAAAGAAAGAACAATCCTTTAAAATCAATACCACTCTTCACGGTAATGTAGGTAAACTAGACTTTGAAATTAATCCATACATCAACCTAATAAATGACTATGTACAACTCGTACCTACAGGGCTAGAAACTACCACACGTGGCGCATTCCCTGTGTATCAATATGAACAGATAGACGCAAGACTTTATGGTATAGATGCTAGTGCGACCTATGATTTCTGGATTAAAAAAAGGTCTACAGAAATGAATACAACTTCTAACGAACTTGTTTATAATGCGGTAAAATTAATTAGTTTCAATACTAACTTCTCTTACATACATGGTACAGACTCTAATAACGATGTGCCACTTATAGACATGCCGCCTGCACAATGGCAAAATCAATTGACATGGCACGATGCATTAATAGAAAATCTAGATTTTAAGATTTCTAACCAGTTGGTGTTTCAACAAAATCGTTTTCCTGATAACAATTACGAAGTGAGTATTCCTAATGATCAAGGGGAATTAATCACCTCTACCGTAGATATTTCTAGCACACCAGATTCTTATAATTTATGGAATGCTGGTTTAAGTTACGCTTTCGCGAAAGCGAATACCAAAATAAATCTAACCGTAAACAACCTATTCAATACAGAATACAGAAATTATTTAAACCGACAGCGTTTTTATGCAGACGATGTGGGTAGAGATATTCAATTACAAATCCTTTATAACTTTTAAATTAAAAACAATGAAAAATTCAATCCAAATTCTAGCCGCAGTAGCATTACTTTCTATCGCATCATGTTCTGACGATGATGATGTAACAATCATCAATGAAGAAGAGCTTATTACAACTGTAGAACTAGAACTTACTAACCAAGCAGATGCTACTAACGTTGCTTTATTTAAATCAGTAGATAGTGATGGTGATGGACCTAACGCTCCTGTAATTACTATTACTGGTGCTGTAAATGCAAATGCCACTTATAATGGTACGGTGCGTTTTCTTAATGAATCTATAGCACCTTCAGAAAATATTACTGAAGAGGTTATTGAAGAAGCAGATGAGCATGAGGTTTTTTATATCTCTACTCTTAGCGATGTTAGTATTGCAAAAATAGATGTAGATTCTAACGGTAACCCATTAGGTGTACAGACTACATTCCAAACTGGAGCTGTAGGTACTGGTGTACTTAATGTAGTATTACGTCACGAGCCTACAAAACCTAATGACAACACTTTATCTGGTGCAGGTGGTGAGTCAGACGTTGAGGTTGCTTTTACTTTTGAAGTAGAGTAATTTTAACCAGATACTAGATAGATAACAGCCATATTTATCTAGTTTAAAATAGTGAATAGATTTATTGCATAAAAAAACCGCTCTTTACAGAGCGGTTTTTAAATTTATAGCGGTAGAAAATTAATCTACTGCATCTTCTATATCATCAGCGACATCTTCTACCTTGTCCCCTAGTGTTTTTTCTTCTCTACAGCTTACCGTTCCTAAAGTGAACATTGCTGCTATTGCGATAACTACAAATTTCTTGATCATAATAATTTAGTTTAGTTAGGTTAATTTAAGTTGTTATTATAGAGGCTTTCTACCTGAAATAATATTTATTAGTACGACGATTACAGCAATTACAAGTAAAATGTGAATTAATCCACTCTCTCCCATTCCGCCGCCTATGCCTACTAGACCTAGTACCCAAATGATTACACAAATTACTGCTACTAGCCAAAGTATACTTCTCATAATATTTCTTTTTTATTGGTTCGATACAAATGTAGGAATAGTCTGAGCTTACCTTTGTTAACAAAATAGCAATTCACCATAGTTTAACAGATTATCGTAAGTTATTCATAAAATAACGACACTTATACACCTATAAACATCGTTTTTATATAAAAAGCATAATAATACACCTTAATACCTCTCTGGATGAGCAATCACATCTTTAGCACGTGACTGGTGTTTCTCCAACAACTCTGGATCCATTTTTTTAAGTAAAGCCATCATCATATTCATACGTTGATTGCCTTTAAAATGTTCTTTTTTCTCTTCAAGAAAATTCCAATAAAGAGAATTAAAAGGACAAGCATCTTCTTCTGCCTTCTTTTTAGAAACCTTATAAGCACAACCTTTACAGTAATTACTCATTTTATTGATATAACTACCGCTAGACACATAGGGCTTAGTCGCGACCAGACCACCGTCTGCCCATTGTGACATACCTCTCGTGTTAGTAATCTCTACCCATTCTATGGCGTCAATGTAGATTCCTAGATACCACTCATCCACATAACTAGGGTCAGTCATGGTGAGCAAGGCATAATTACCAGTCACCATTAATCGCTGTATGTGGTGCGCATAGGCATTATCTAATGAATTATTAATAGAGTGTTTTAAACAATTCATTTTAGTCTCTCCTGTCCAATAAAATTCTGGGAGTTTATTTCTATTTTCTAATTTATTCTTAGTTTGATATCCAGGCATGTAACTCCAGTACATACCGCGCATGTATTCTCGCCAGCCTAGAATTTGCCTTATAAAACCTTCTACTTGTGAGATGTCTATTTGTGGTGCTCCGCTTTCGCGAAAGCGAGATAAAACAGTCTTAATTACCTCTAGCGGAGAAAGCAATTTACAATTCATCGCAAAGCTCAACCTAGAATGGAATAAGTAATCTTGATCGGTATGCATCGCATCTTGAAAATCTCCAAAATGAACTAATAAATACTCACAAAAATAATTTAAAACGTCCAGCCCATCTTGTCTAGTTGTAGGCCAATTGAAATTATTAGCATCGATGCGACCGATGGTTTTAACTCCTTCTTTTTCTAGTAAATCTGTTATTTCAGTTACTCCTTTTCTAAAACCTCTTTCATGTGGTATAGCAGTTTTCTCGTCCCATTTTTTACGATTGCTCTGGTCATAATTCCATTTACCACCTTCTGGTTCTTTATCGCCTTCTATCATGATGTCGTATTTCTTGCGCATATCGCGATAGAAATACTCCATAGTCCAGCGCTTTTTCCCTTCAAAGAATTTTTCTACATCTTTTCTTTTAGTTAAAAAATGCTCGCTGTCATAACCCTGCCATTCTATTTCTAAGGATTTACAAAAATCACGTAATTGCTGGTCCAGTCGCCACTCATCTGGTGCGAGGTATTCAAATTTTTCAATCTTATGTTCTTTAATAAGCTCATTTAGATTTTCTATTAAATCATGAGTGTTTTCTTTATCATCTAATTGATAATAAACACTTTGCCAACCACGATCATTAATCCACTCATTAAAACCACGCATCGCCATAAAAAATGCAACCACTTTCTGAATATGGTGCGTTACATAATCTGTTTCCTGACGCATCTCTGCCATGAAATAAATCACGTGTTCTTGATCTTCTTGAAACCAAGAGTGCTGGTGGTTCAATTGATCTCCTAATATTAATCGTAGTGTTTTCATGGTAGTTTATCTATTAAGTTTATTGCCAAGCCATCACAAAATGGAACTACATTATTATATACCAAGTTTTTAAACTTAAATCAAAACCTGAATTAAAAAAATAGTCAAATTAAAAGTCTATTAACTAATCTGTTTTTAAAGTCAAAAATTTATGAGATTCCCTTGCTAATTTTCAATTTTAAAATAACCCTTCTTGCAGCCACAGTCGTTGAAACTTTCTATCACTATCATAACGGCTGGCTTGCAACTGGATATTAAATGTTCTATTTCTAGGGTCATTTCCTACTCCACTGTTATACATCCAGTTACCATAATTAGAATGCACATCATAATCTATAAGAATGTGCTCAAAGTAGGCTGCTCCTATTCTCCAATCTTGTTCTCTGTGCATGGACCAGTAGCTGGCAACATTTTGCCTACCGCGATTACTCATCCATCCTGTTGTGGACAGCTCTTTCATATTTGCATTTACAAAAGCCTCGTGTGTAGTACCATTGATCCATTTATCCAGCTCTCGTAAACTAGATTTCCATTCATATTCCTTCTGTAAAATACCACCTAACATGAAAATCTGACTTTCATGTTTAAGGGATACAAACTTGAAAAAATCTCTCCATATCAATTCAAAGATTAACCAGTAGGTATCTTGATTCTTTTTGATCTCTTTTTCAAATCGTTGTACTTCGTGATAAATCTGTCGTGCAGATATACAACCTATCGCCAGCCACGCACTGAATTTGCTGCTGTAATCTATACCTAGAAGTCCATTTCTAGTCTTTTTATAGTATTGAAGTTTTTTAGTTTGCCAGAAATAATGATCGAGTCGTTCCCAGGCAGCAGTCTCGCCACCTTGCCATGGAAAAGCACTGCGAGTGTCTTTTTTAAAGTCTTCTAGCCCTAAGTCTTTTAAAGTTGGTATTTGGGTTTCTTCAATTTGTGGTTTTACTTGAGTATAACCGTCTATACCGACTAATTCTCTAACCGTAGATTGCTTCTCACACTTCTTGCGGAATTCAGTAAAAACACGCGGTATTTGATTCCAACTCTCAAAAGGTACATCTTCTGGATGAAATAAAAATTGATCGTAAACACGATGTCCTTTTACCTGATTTTTAAGTCCTGCTTTTTCTATGGCTTTACCTAGGTCTTCTTCTTGTTGCAATTCATCTCGAGTCCATTCCTTTTGTAAATAGATGTTTTTAATATCGAGTTTATCGATTAAATCTGGAATAACCTGAGCAGGCGAAGCATGAAAAACTAATAATGGAATATTATATTTATCTAAATTGACTCTTAAATCTTCTACGGCTTCTCTTATAAATTGCGCTCTATAGTTACCGGTCTTACCAAATGGCAACTCTATATCTAGATCAAATTTACTGTTCTCGTAAAAATTAGGATCAAAGAAATAAACGCCTATCACCGCACCGTCATTCTCACAAGCAGCTTTTAAACTTTGATTATCTTGTACTCTTAAGTCGTTTCTAAACCAAACTAAATTATTCATACGGTATAAATTAAAATCTAAACTTAAATTTAAACTCAGAAGAAATATTTTGAATTCAAATCTTTCTTATCTGTCAAGCCTTCGCAGGGCGACTTAGTTAAATTCTATCTCAATGTATTTTTTACATCATCGACATATTAACAAATCACTTATTAGAGCTACATTTTTTACTGCAATATTTTACTGTCTCCCAATTCTTCTCCCATTTTTTGCGCCATGTAAAATCACGATTACAGACAGGACAGGTTTTAGTAGGTAAATTGTGTTGATTGCGCATGGACTATAATTCCGTTAATTTTTTACCTACCTGAGCGTATGAAAGTCTCTTATCTACTTGTGCTGTGGCATAACCATCTAATCCATTAATAGTAACTGTACCAGCTTTTCCTAGATCTAACCATCCATCTTGTGACTGGATCTCTTCTTTAAAAAATATATCGGTGATTTTACAAATTACTAGAATGCAATTATTCTCTTCTAGAGGGTATTCATTCACATATTCGGCAGCAATTTGAACTGGAGATTCTTTTACAAATGGAGCGTTAAAACCATCTCTTTCTGACAGCTCTATGTTTAATTCTTCAAATTCTGAAATACTTGCATCATACTTAGCACTAGATTGATGTGCACGTTCTACAAGAGTTCTACTCACATGATTAAGCGTGATTTCACCAGTCTCTTTAAGATTATAATAGGTATGTCCCACACCATGACCTAGCGGTCTTTGGACAAAACTAAATAAGGCTGGATCGCTACCTAGATGTGTTACACTGCTAAAAATAGCCACATTATTCACACCATCTTTTGATCGCGTCGCAAGCAAGTTGGCGCTTTTAAAACCAGTAATACTATTTACAAGATTACCTCTATAAATGCGCTCGTAACTTTTAAGTTCTTGTTGGTCTATGTGTTTCATTTGTTTAACTTATCAGCTCAAAGGTAAAACAAAACAACCTCGGTAGCTGTTTTTTAACTGTTTAAACTTTCCTAAATTGCTATCATGGATTTACAGAAAGCATTTGAGACCAATAAAGAAACCTGGAATAAAAAGACAGAGATTCATTATGAGAGTGATTTTTATGATAAGCACGCTTTCGCGAAAGCGAGAAACTCATTAAACTCTTATGAATTAAACGCTCTAGGAGATGTAACCGGCAAGAGTTTACTGCATCTGCAATGTCATTTTGGCCAGGACTCTTTAAGCTGGGTCAACAAAGGTGCTCTAGTTACAGCTGTAGACCTATCTGACAAGGCTATCGATAGAGCTAGAAAACTGAGCGCCGAACTAGAACTACCAGCAAAATTTGTGTGTTGTAATGTATTAGAAACCTCGCAATATGTAAAAGAGCAATTTGACATAGTATTTGCTAGTTATGGAACTATAGGCTGGTTGCCCGATTTAAAACCATGGGCACAAATGATTGCAGAACGTTTAAAACCTGGAGGCATTTTTTACTTAGTGGAATTTCATCCTATATTATGGATGGTAGACTATACAGAAGAAGAGCCTTCTTTAAAATATCATTATGCACAAAATGAAGCTATCTACGAAGAATATCCAGGCACCTATGCCGACCAAAAATCTGAGATGATTTCTAAAGAATACGGCTGGAATCATTCTCTAAGTGAAGTTATTCAATCCTTGATAAATGCAGGATTAACACTAGAGCTATTTGCCGAGCATGATGGCAGTCCATACAACGTATTCCCTGATATGGAATTAAGAGAAGACGGACTTTATTATATAAAAGATGGTTTGAGCCCAACTTTATTTGAGGTAAAGGTTAGGAAAGGTGAATGATAATTAATCATTAAAACTAAGCAATGAAAAATAGAAACTTGATCGCTATTTTTAGTTTATTTCTTACTCTGTTCACGTCGCTGCAATCTTTTTCTCAAACAGAAGAAGATTATAGATCACTTATTTCGATAACGTTAGATAGATTTGAAAAAGAAAATTTGCGAATTTATAAGAAATTTGAAAACAATTCTTTACTTGAAAAATTAGATGTTTCTTTTTCTAAAAAATTTGATGAAGTAAAGGTTCGTTTAGAGAAGAATAAGAATGATTCTTTAACTGAAAATGTTTATCTATTTGATATCGTGTTGAGTGATACATTACTAGTTAATGTAGGTGGTATTAAAGTTAATTATAATTCTACAGCAGAAAAACTCAAAAAAACCAATGGTGAAAAAATTAAACGTTATGTAAAGTCTGATTTTATAAAACGTAAAACAAATGAAAATCATGCATCTCTTTCTTTCCCCTTGCTTTCCTCGACTGGAACTAAAGCTATAATTTATGTACTAGTCAAAAACACGGTTTCAACTACTCAACTCCACCTCTTAGAATTTGAAAAAACCGACAACAAATGGATATTCTTAAAATCTGATATCATTTCATGGACTAGAGGATGTTAAATTAAATAATCAAAAAAAATCCCTTTTCAATTAAAATTGAAAAGGGATTTTTTTTTAACCTAGAATAGTTCTAAGACTCTACCACCTTTGCTTCAGGCGCATTTTTCATAACGCTCTCGATTCCATTATCTCTAGCGGCTTCAGAGTTATACATCTCGCTTTTACCTATTACCTGACCGTTAGTTGCAGTAAGGTTAAAATAAGGCTGATCTGATTTGCTAACTCCGTTTACAAAGCGTTTCTCATCTTGAGAATTCTTACGTACCGATTCTATACCATTATCTCTAGCGGCTTTGGTCGTATAACCTTCACTAGCAAGAATAGTCTGACCGTTAGATGCTTTAAGTCTAAAACGGAACTCTCCTGACTTATTTTTATATATTTCAAATTTTCCCATGTCTGTATTTTTAATGAATAGCTAAAGGTAGTAAAAAGTAAAAGTTGTTTTGAGGTTTCAGCTTATTCTTCTCTACTCTACAAACTTTTCCAAAATCTTAAATCAGTCAGGTTCTAGCTATTTAGATCTTAACTTTTAGACACCTAGATTTTTATCTCTAGCGTCATGTAATAATTACGGTTAGGCGACGGTATGATTCCTGGTCCTGGATAACCAGTTGCTCTTCTTGTGAAGTAAGCGTTATCGAGCACATTATTGATTCCGGCCTCTAACTTAAATCGCTTATTAAACTTATAAGAGGTAGAAAAATCCATGATATCATAAGATGGTATAGAACCTATTACACCACTTAAATTACCGTCTACAGCATTTGTAGCATCTGTAAATTGCTCTGATAGATAAGAGTATTGAAGGCTAGCCAAAAAGTTCTTATAACCAAATTTTAAACCTGTCTTAAAATTAAATTCTGGTATAAATTCTACCTTATTACCTTCTACTCCATTCTCTTCAGAACTGGTGTATTCAGAACTTAAAACAGATGTATTAAAAAACAGATTAAACACATAGTCTGTATCATTAATAAGCAATTTATTCAAATTAAAATCTACCAGACTCTCTAGTCCATAGATAAAAGCGTCACCTACATTACCTCTCTCACTTTTTACACGACCGTCAGACACGATCTGTCTAAAACCTATACGATCTTGATATACTAGTGCAAATACACTCGCGTCATAGGATACAAAATCATTAAAATTACCGCGAGCACCTACATCTGCTGTAAAGCCTTTTTCATCATCAATATCTGGATTGATCTCAAAAGCTGGATTTGCCGTGCTTATATCTGTATAAGTAACAGATCGGTAGTTTTGAGATATGTTTCCATAAAACTCTAATGATTTATTAGCCTTATAACTAGACCCTAAACCCAGTAATACAAATGTTCTATCATTGACACGGTTCTCATCTACACGCTCATTAAAAATGACATTTCCAGCAGCATCTGTTCTTATTTCTCTAGAGAAACCGTCACTTTCTGTTTTTATATATTCCAGTCTAAAACCAGGAGTAATAGATAGTTTATCATTCAGGTAAATGATATTCTCACCAAAAAGAGAAACATTTAAATTAGGATACACAAATTCATTTTGATTGGGATAATTAGGAAATTCCTCTGTTTGAAAATCAAAGTTTGCATCACTACCGTCACTTCCTGGGCCTTGCTGGCTGGTATTATCTGCTTTATAGAATTTAGAACCTATCAAGAAAATTGATTTTTTACCAGCTAGCTCATAATTACTTAAGAAACGAGCCTCTGCACCAAAGTTGTTGAACTCTCCTTTTATTAAATCACGCTCTGTTCCTGGATCTACTTGATCTACTCTATTGGTTCTAAAACCTAAAGCATTTCTTTGTGCATCGAGTCCAAAGGCACTAAAAGTAAATTTAGTATCCTCAGAAAAATCGTGAGAAAATGTAACGTTATAAAGCAACCAGTCTACTTCAAACCAGTTGCGCTCTCTATTACTTTGAAAAGGATTTTCTTGAAACTGATTATCATTTAAACCACCAGCCTGTTGCGCTAGGTAATTCAGGTAAGTAACCTCGGCAGTTACTTTAGTTTTCTTATTAAATTGATAACCTACATGAGCATAAGCATTCTTAGATTCAAAACCAGAATTAGGTCTAAAACCATCACCACGCTTATAATTAAAAAAGGTATAATAACTCCACTTACCAACTGTACCGCTAAGACTAGAGAAATTAGTATACAGACCGTTACTTCCTACCGTGTTGCGAGTTATAAACTCAATAGGCTGAGTAGCATTAGGCTTTTTAATAACAAAGTTTACTAACCCACCGAATTGTGTTCCATATTGTAAAGAAGCCGCTCCACGTATAATCTGTATGCTACCTAAAGCCTCTGTAGGTGGTGCATAATAACTTTCTGGATAACCTAAAACATCTGCACTGATGTCATAACCATTCTGGCGTGTGTTAAAATTTGCTGTTCTATTAGGGTCCAGTCCACGACCACCTATATTAAGCTGTAAACCTGCATCGTCATTTTGATAAATATTAAGCCCAGCTACTTGATTGTAAATTTGTCTCGCATTGTTAGTAGCAAGGTTTGCCGTAGAGTTTTCTATAAGAACAACTTCTGTCTTTTTACCGGCATAAATCGCCGTTCCTTCTACATCTTTTAACCGTTCTATCTGGAATATCTTTTCCTTTCTAGCTGTTATTTCTATAGCAGTTAATTGTTCAGAGAGTTCCTTTAATTTAAAATTATGAACAGCATCGCTAGATATAGAAAGAGTGGTTTCTAACACATCATATTCATAAGTAAAGAAAACGAGAGTAAGAGCCGTTTTTTTAGTCTCAAAACGGTAATTACCACTTGCGTCTGTAGTCGCGAGTACACCAGCATCTTTATCATAAATATCTACATCATTGATAGCAGCACCAGTTACAGCATCGGTTACTTTTCCAGATATTTTAAATTGTGCTATCGCACTACAGCTCATTAATAGAGCTATTATTATAAAACTATAATCCTTTAATCTCATCGTTGAATGGTAAAATCCAGCTTTTATGCTGGAATGATTCTTTAATCGCGTACAAATTTACCGCTTTATCTACGTACGGCTGGCTTAATCTTCCATTAAGAGCTACGTAACTATCCACATAAACCGCTACATCCTTATGTCCTTGTTTTGTAAAATGATCTCCTAAAAAGTGTGCGTATTGTAAAATAAAATCTGGCTGATAGCTCATTTGCTTTTCTTGAAATGGAGTCAAGAAGTCACTGTTTTGTACATAAAACGACTTCCCATCTTCATCTACTATCTTAAACTGAGCGCTTCCCATTTTTTCCATAAGCATGACGCGCCATGAAAATCGATACCCTTCTTCTGTCCAGAATAACTCTCCTGGATAGGCTAGATAACGCCATGGTAATAGCAATTGTAAAGCAAAGAAAACACCTAAAACTGGTGAAATGAATCGCTTGTATTTAAGTTCCATTGCTTTTTTAGGTATTCGCTTTCGCGAAAGCGGAATAAAAAACCTCTTTAATGGCAACAACATTCTTCTTATATAACTAATGATACTTTCATGCAGTCCAGAATCAAAAAAGATAAGTGCGCTTACTATCATGACAAATGGGAACATACCGATAGGAAATAAAACACGCGTCAACACATGAAAAATCACCACGGCTGCAAATGCGACAATTCTTGTTCTTTTATATAAAAGTAAAAACGGTATAAATAAATCGTACAACATTCCCGACCAGCTGAAGGCATAGTGCACCCATTCTAGTTGCATGAGGTCTCCTAATAGTGGTATGTCATATTTTGAAGGCAACCATATTTTTAAAGGCATGGCTTTGATGAGCCAGTCGCTATTCAATTTGGCCAGACCTGCATAGAAATAAACTACTCCTAGAAGTAATTTTATACTATCTATAGTCCATTGAGGTATTTGAGGAGTTTGTTTTTTTTCATCTTTTGCAACAGTATTGCCTAAAGTATCTATGGAAAAATAACGTGCTGCTGGTAAAAAAAGTAGTAAAAAACTTAATGCACTTATAAAGTAATAATGATTGAGATAGGTAGTTTTGTCCATCAACTCGATGTAGGTAAAACTAAGAAAAAACACTAGCATAGATATACGGTATTTATAACCTAAGGCAACAAATAATGCTGCCAGTCCACAAAGTGCAAAAATCAAATAGGTCGCATTACCTAGAGGCTGCACCCAACTGAACCCATAATAACTAAAATGAAATTGTGGTTCTATATATAAAGTATTGATCCAGCCATGAGCTGCAAATCTTATAATACTATATAACATCATGACCCCAAAACCAATACGGAAAACCGCCAGTGGCGCCGCAGATGTTGTCCTATTAAAGTATGTATGAATTTTTGATTTCATTCCAAAAAAAAGGTTGCCACAAAGATGGGCAACCTTTTTTAAATATTAGTTATCGATTAGTCACCGTCTGCATCTACAAAGTCAACACTTATATTTAGTGTTTGTAACATATCTATTTTAAATAAAACAGTAGCAACTTGCAACTCGTCATAAGTTCTAGTCATTAATGTGTTATCTGTATTTACTTGATTTGCAAAATTATCATCCAGTACATTCATTTGTGCTCTTGCTGCAGCTAGTTGGTTATTTATAGTAGTGGTAAGGTCTGAAGTACCATTATTAGTTCTTAATTCTGTCACATAACTTGCATAACTAAGCCCTGTTGTAGTTCCGTTATAAGCTCTACCATTAAAGAAATCATCTACGGCTTGTAAACCTTCTAGAGCAAGCTCTTTAGAAAATTCTTTACTATAAAGACCTTCTACTCTATCTGCTAGAGGTGTAGTAGAAAATACTCCTGCAGGTATACCTACTTTATTAGCTCTCAGTCCTTTTTCATAATAAAAGATAAAATCATTTATCAATAAGTTTACTGAACTAGTCACTGTATTTCCTGTACTATTTACAAATGTATCTCTGTAAGAACCTGTCCAGTCGTTTAAAACCGTAGTGGTTAATGCATCCATTTGATCAATAAGATCACTCAAATAATCTTTGTATCCTTGAGCATTTGTATTATTTATGTAGATATCTAGAATACTAAGGTCATCTGTTGCAACTCCATAAAGTAAATAGTCTACTGCAGGAAAACCTACTGCGTCATTATTATTAGGGCTTGTTAAATCATAAGATGCACTCGCAACATTATTTTGAATATCAGTCACATTTGTAGGATAGATATTCATCTGGAAAGAATATAAAATCTCCTCTGCTCTACCTATGTTAAACATCTCTACATATTGCCATGTCATATAAGCATCTAGCCACTCTTCTCTTAGATCATCTAGGTTTGCCTGATTAGGCGTTGCGATAAAAAGATCTTTGGAAGTTTTAAGCGAATTCAAGTCGTCACTTAAATCTTGTAATGCTGGGATAATAATATTATCTGCCGCATTTTCTAGCAAAGCTCTTCTATCAAAGCTATCTGTAGTTGTTACTCCATCATCTTCAGACTCACTACATGATCCTATCGCGATCGCTGCAAAAAGTACTAATACTAAGTTTCTTAACTTCATTTTTTAATTTTAAAAAGTTTGCAAATTTAAGATGGTAGTCGGGAATGTGACTCATTAACAACACCAACTTAATGTTAATCTTTTAATCCAGAAAAATTTCAAAACTGCCCGAGAGCAATTTTGAAATTTTAAATTGGCTAATTATGACTTTTAGTCTGCTGCTTGTGCAGTAGTAAAAGTAAATCTTGCAGAAATCTCATCAGAGATTCTGTCTAGAGTTGCTGTATCTACATCCCAAAAACCGTTACCAGTCATTAATTCTGCTAGGTAAGCGTCTACTTCAGTTTTTGTGAAGTAAGGTTGAGTAGTACCAGGTTGTCTAGTAAACTGTAAGCTGTATATAAAACCATAAGCTTCAGAAAGTGCATGGAATGCTCTTGCAGGATCTGCTGTTAAGTTTCCTTTACCACTTTGAAGATAAAACACAGCTCTTACTGCTGGTATCATTGATATATTTTCTTTAATAATATTTGCTTGCTCATCTCTTAAATCATAATCACCTTCTACTATCGCAGCACGACCTAATTTAAACGCGTCATATATAGTTGCAGCAATACCTGTAAAGTCGCTATCACCTTCCACACGGTCTAGATATTCACTTAAAAAACTATCTTGATCTAAAACTGGTGCAGTCGCATCTGGCTCAGCACCGTATAGGTAACCAAAAGCCTCGTCCCACTTATGCTCCATAGTAGTATAGTTCTTACCAGATTCAAGAACAGCGTTATCATTATCAACTCTATTATCTCCTGCATCAAGAACAGCTGGACTTAAGTAGTTATTAAGAATTTGATCTGTCATTAGTGCACCTAGAAGACCTTTGGCAAACGCTTGATCATATTCTAAACCTTTTGCATTTACATATCTTACTGTACCACCACCAGCTTGTTGAATCTGTCCTGCAACACCAGCTGCAGCATTAGAATTCCATACTGGAAATACATCGTTTACTTGAGAAGAGATAAAACCATCAAAATCTGCTTTGATAGCTGCTGCAACCGTTGTGTTTGCAGAGAAAAAATCTGCACTCGCTGCTACTTTACTACGTACACTTTTATCAGATGCGTTTAAATCTGCATCAGTAAAATCATTTGCTCCTTCTATATGAGCAAACATATTATCTAATTGTGTTTCTGTAAGTGCTGTATTTTTAAAACCAGACTTAATTTCTTCGGCCATTGCGATTCTCGTAGACTGTCCAGAATAACTTACCGTTGTAGCACTATTTCTTTGGAAAGAATAAGTTGCAGGAGTTTCAACAGCGATAGTTGCCACGTCATCATCACTATCACAAGATGTGAATAATGTAGCTGTAATAGCTGCGATAGATAAAATAGATATTTTGGTAATTCTCATTTTAGGTTTATTTAGACTTGATATAAATAATTACTTGTTTGCGAGCGCAAAGATAAAACCCTTATTTAGATTAAATAAACATAAGTGATTCTTTTATCAATTGTTATTACTTATAATAAGCATCCGTACTATTGATAAAATATATAGAATGATTCTAAATAGAATAAAATAAACACATAAGAACCTTATTACTAAACATGTAGTAAGTAATTGATAGATTAAAAATATGTATGATGTATATGTGTTCTCGCTTTCGCGAAAGCGGAATGATCAAAAAAACAACTCTCTTAAACTAACTCTGCTTCAAAAAGCTCTACAAAGTATTGTTGAATTTTAGCTTTCACCTCTTCCATGTCAACCTCTCTTTTAAGTTCTGCAGCAAGAGACGTAACCGCCTTATCTTCTATACCACAAGGAATTATGTGGTCAAAGTAACCCAGATTAGTATTTACATTAAAAGCAAAGCCATGCATGGTCACCCAGCGACTAGCCCTTACACCTAGTGCACAAATCTTGCGTGCAAATGGAGTTCCTACGTCTAGCCATACACCTGTCTCACCATCGCTGCGTTCTCCTTTAAGTCCGTAGTCGGCTAGAATTTTAATAAACACCTCTTCTAAAAAGCGCAGGTATTTATGGATGTCGGTAAAGAAATTATCTAGATCTAGAATAGGGTAACCAGTAATCTGTCCAGGTCCATGATAGGTAATATCACCACCACGATTAATTTTATAGAAAGTTGCTCCTATATTTTTAAGTAAACCCTCGTTTGCTAGTAGATTTTCTAAGTCGCCACTTTTACCTAATGTATACACATGGTCATGCTCTACAAATAGTAAATGATTTTGAGTCTCTAGACCAGCTTCTTCTCTCCTATTCTTGATTTTAGTATCGAGAATATCTTTAAATAGTTGCTCCTGGTAGTCCCAAGTTTCTTTATAATCCTTGCGTCCTAGATCTTGAAAATTTACTTTCTTATTCATGTTGCAAAGGTAAAAGTAAGTAATCAGTTTACCTTATAGTAAGAGATAGTATTTACCTATCAGGATTATTCAAAATAATCAATGCCGCAATTACTCCAGGAATCCAACCTAGTAGTGTCAACAAGAATACTATAATTATAGAACCGCAGCCTTTACCTATAACGGCTAGTGGTGGAAAAATGATGGCCAAAATAACGCGCCAAATACTCATACTTTAAAGTCTTTTAATTAATGGTAAGCAACCATGTACATATTAACGTCTAGCAAATTATCAAAAAGTCGTGTTAATAAGAGCTGCCTATATAAAAGACTTACAGAATTCTATTTTGTTACACGGTTATACCAAGTTATCTTTGCAAGCTTAATTCAAATAAACATTATGCAACTTTCTGAACAAGAAATCGTACGCCGTGAGAAACTCGGCAAGCTGCGCGAGATGGGAATAGATCCTTATCCAGCGGCACTTTATCCAGTAGATAATACGTCTAAAAAGATTAAAGCCGATTTCCAGGAAGGTAAACAGGTAGTAATCGCTGGTCGATTAATGCGTAAGAAGATTCAAGGGAAAGCCTCTTTTGGTGAGATTCAAGATGCAGACGGTCGTATTCAAGTATATTTTAACCGCGACGAGATATGTCCTGGGGATGATAAATCTATGTATAATGACGTGTTTAAAAAGTTACTGGACCTAGGAGATTTTATAGGTATTAAAGGAGAGCTTTTTAAAACACAAGTAGGTGAGATTACGGTTAATATTAAAGAATATACTTTATTAAGTAAATCTTTAAAACCATTACCACTGCCTAAAACAGATGCTGAAGGAAAGACTTATGACGAGTTTAATGATCCTGAAATGCGTTACAGACAGCGCTATGCTGACCTTGCTGTAAACCCACACGTTAAAGAGGTTTTTATTAAAAGAACTAAACTTTTTAATGCTATGCGATCGTTCTTTAACGACCGCGAATATTTTGAGGTAGAGACTCCTATTTTACAACCTATTCCAGGTGGAGCGTCTGCACGTCCATTTATAACACACCACAACTCTCTAGACATGCCTCTTTATATGCGTATCGCAAATGAGCTGTATTTAAAGAGACTTATAGTAGGTGGTTTTGATGGTGTTTATGAATTCAGTAAAAACTTCCGTAATGAAGGAATGGATCGTACACACAATCCAGAATTTACCGCAATGGAAATTTACGTAGCTTATAAAGACTACAACTGGATGATGGATTTTACAGAAAAATTATTAGAAAACTGTGCTGTAAAAGTAAATGGGGCAACGACGAGCCAATTTGGTGAGCATACTATAGAATGGAAAGCGCCTTACCCTAGAGTAACCATGCGCCAGTCTATCATTGATTTTACTGGGTTTGATATCCATGGGAAAAGTGAAGAAGAGTTGTTCGCTTTCGCGAAAGCGGAAGGAATAGAAGTAGATGCAACCATGGGTAAAGGAAAGCTTATCGATGAGATTTTTGGAGAAAAATGTGAAGGACAGTACATACAACCTACTTTTATCACAGACTATCCTAAAGAAATGTCACCGTTATGTAAGCAACATCGTGATAATCCTGAATTAACAGAGCGTTTTGAATTAATGGTTTGTGGTAAAGAGATAGCAAATGCATACTCTGAGTTAAATGACCCTATTGATCAAAGAGAACGTTTTGAAGCACAATTAAAACTAGCAGACCGTGGTGATGACGAGGCTATGTTTATAGATCAAGATTTCTTGAGAGCTCTAGAATATGGAATGCCTCCTACCTCAGGATTAGGAATAGGTATGGACCGTTTGATCATGTATCTTACAAACAACCCTTCTATACAAGAAGTACTTTTCTTCCCTCAAATGAAGCCAGAAAACACAACAAGTGTAGAGCTTAACGAAGATGAAAAACACGTTTTTGAACTACTTTCTAAGTCTGGTAAAATTGAGCTAGCTGCTCTTAAAGATCAAGCTGGTTTAAGCGGTAAGAAATGGGACAAATCTATTAAAGGACTTACAGGTAAAAAGGTCGCTAAGGTTTCTAAAACTGAAGACGGACTTTTTGTAGAAGTAGTTTAAAACTTCACTACTCCATTTAAAACCTGCTGATTTAAATAAATCAGCAGGTTTTTTTTTGATTTTTTTTCAGAAGCTCTTAAATTATATTTAATTCTAAAAAGACTTCTTAAATAAGTTTTTTGAAGCTTTTAATAAAATACACTTGATCATGATCCATGACGTTGTTTTAGATAATTAATATGAATACATTTGGCAAAATTTAAAAAACCACAAATGAAAAAATTTATCGCCCTAGCAGTTATTTTAATAGGCGCAGCATCTTGTCAAGAATCTCAAAAAATAGCATTTGTAGACAGTGAAAAAGTCTATGAAGAATATCAAGAAAAAATTGACCTTGAAGCAGTAATAATAAAGAAACAAGAAGATTTTAAAAAGAAGACAGATAGTCTAGGAATGGCTTACCAAATAGAGGCAGCACCTATGCAGGCAAAATTTAGTAGACTAAGCCAGCAGCAGCAACAAAACAATCCTGAGATAGTAGCATTTAGTCAAAAATGGCAAATGGTAGAGTCTCAAATGAAGGCTCAAGAGCAAAGTATGCAAGAGCAACTAGACAAAGATTTAAAAGAACTAAATACTCATGTAGAAGAGTTTATTGCATCTCATGCAAAAAAGAACAATTACTCTTTTGTATTCGGTAAAAATAACTCTGGCGGATTAGTTTATGGAAATGAAGCTAGTGATATTACTGAAACCGTAATCACAGAATTAAATAAAGCTTATAACAGTGAAGGTGATTCAAAAACGACAAGTTCTGAGACATCAACAAAAACTGATTAACCTGATCAAAACTGATCATTATCAACAGTTTACATATTGTTAAAATTATAAAGTCATGCCCAGTGCATGACTTTTTTTTGTGCTTTCATTAAACCTTATTGAAAATATCATGTCATAGAATTGTAACATTAAAACATAAACACATGAAAAAGATATTGTTTTTATTAGCTATTTTAAGTGTAGGAATTACACAAGCTAACAACGGAAAAAAAGATCGTACTCCAGAGCAAATTGCTTCTATACAATCTAAGAAAATGACTCTAGTTTTAGACCTAGACTCTAAACAACAATCTCAAGTTGAAAAATTATTATTAGTAGAAGCGAAAGATCGCAAGTCTAATAAAATGAAAAGAGAAGACAGAGAAAAACTTACTGAAGAACAAAGGTTCACAAAGTCTGAAGCTGCTCTTGAAAAAAAGATTGCCATGAAACGTGAAATGAAAAGCATTCTCAATGCTGATCAATATGCTAAATGGGAAAAGATGATGGCAAAGCGATCTAAAGGAAAAAAAAGAGGTGGCAAGCACAGAAAAGGACAAGATGAAAAAAGAGGAAATCGTAACTAGTCAATCTTAAAGTAATTAACTAACAACGTATTACTTTCCCTTTTTACTAAAGCTGGATTCTTAATTGAGTCCAGCTTTTTATTTTATTATCCAAATAAATTCTTATTTTTAGAAACTAGAAAACACCCATCATGAAAAAAGTATTATTTATTGCGGCTGTTCTTGCCAGTTCTGTGACGTTTGCACAACAAGAAATAAGCCCAGCACAACAAGAATTAAGTAGAAAAACTACTGCTAGAGTCCAAGATTTTAATTCTAAAATGGATGCTAAAGTTGATAAGATTATGGATATTACTAATTTAGAAAGTGATAAACGCAGTCAACTGAGTGAAATAGTTACTACTAAAGAAAGTAGACTAGATCGTCTTTCTCGTGAAGGAAAAGAAGCTACTGATGTTCAAGGTAGAAAAAACGATATCATGAATGCATATCAAACAGAATTAAAACAACTTTTAGGTGATTCTAAATACAATTTACTACAAAGTAAAGTAAGCCCTAAATAGTTACTATTTTATAAGCATAAAAAAACCGCTCTTTTCAAGAGCGGTTTTTTTATGCTTTAATTTTAAATTACATAGTATGGGCAAGATATACGACTCCATAAGAAATACTACAAAGCACCACTTCCTTATTCCACGTTTTTAAAATATCAAACTTGCTTGTGTTCAAAGGAGTTAAAAGACCCAAAAACCAAAAGAGTAAAGAAAGTCCGATATCCCAAAAATCAAAATGTCCGTTTGTAATCCCAGTATATTGTAACAGCTCCATACCTACACAAAAGACTAAAGGAAGAAAGTATAAAAAGATTTTCTGATCTCTAATTTTAAAAAACAAATTCTTAGAAGTGAGTGTAATAGTAAATATCCATAATGCCTCAGGTAAAGAATAAACAATTAATTCTGGCAGTGGCATTGCGGTTCTAACTGTAGATTTAATCGCCGTAAAAGATTCTTGTGTAAACAGATAGATCCATAATTGATTTATGAGTGTGTAGTCCGTTCTATAAAAGGTATAGATAAACAATGCAATAAACATTGTAATAGCGATTAAAAAATTTCTTTTAATCATGGCTTTTTATAGATCAACAGTTTAAAATATCGCAGTCTACTAAAATGTATTTGTTCCTTGAGCTCTAATTTTTTTAAAGCTTTTAAATCCTTTAAGTAAAAAGCAGATTTGAAATGAAAAATAGGAGAAAACAATTGAAAAGCACGATCTATATATCCCAAAAAGTTATTGGGTGTAAAATGATTGAGTAGTATTAAAGAGCCATCTTTTTTTAAAACACGACAGCATTCTTCTAGCATTTTTTCTGGATGCTCTACCACAGCAATTACATGAGATAGAACAATATAATCAAAGCAATGATCTTCAAATTCTAGTTGCTCACCACTCATATGCAACAATTGCATTTCTTGCGTTGCATAATCACTAGCCTTAGAAAGCATGCTCTTAGAGGTATCTATACCTATAAGAGCATGCTTTTTATAAAGTCCTAAATGAGTTCCATTTCCTACTCCTATTTCTAACAACTTACCATGATCTAGTAAATTTATCTCTTCAAATAATCGGCGTTTTTGAGGTCGTAAGAATACATCCACAATGGGATATAGTTTAGAAAACCTATCGTAGAATTTTGTGGAAGATGTACTCAAAATTAAGAATAGTATTTGTCGTTATTCCGCTTTTGCGAAAGCAAAATTACCAGCTAGCAACTACTTCCTTAGTCGCTTGTATAGTCTTATCTAGATCTTCATAACTCAATGCGTCATTTAAGAAGTAAGATTCAAAAGCACTAGGAGGCAAATAAATACCGCGGTCTAGTAATCCATGGAAAAATTTCTTGAACCATTCATTATTACCTGTTGCAGCACTAGCAAAATCCACTACTTCTTGATCTGTAAAATGAACAGACATCATAGAACCTATGCGGTTAATTTTATAATCCATTCCTTTTTCAGAAAGTACGGTATCAATTCCTTTATGCAGATATTCTGTCTTTGCAGCTAGATTATCATAAACACTAGGGTTGTTATTTAAATGAGTCAGCATCGCAAGACCAGCACTCATCGCTAGCGGATTTCCACTTAAAGTACCTGCTTGATAAACTGGACCTAATGGCGCTAGATGATTCATAATTTCTTGACGAGCGGCAAATGCTCCTACTGGTAAACCACCACCTATAACTTTACCATAAGTAACGATGTCAGCTTTTACACCAGTAACTTCTTGTGCGCCACCACGAGCTAGTCTAAAACCAGTCATTACCTCATCAAAAACAAATAAGGCTCCATGCTCATCACATAAAGATCTTATACCTTCTAAGAAACCATCTTGTGGTAATACACAACCCATGTTACCTGCAATAGGCTCGATAATCACACAGGCTATTTCACCTTTATTTTGCTTAAATATATCTGCAACTTGCTCTAAGTTATTATAATCTGCAAGTAATGTATCTTTTGCAGTTCCTTGAGTAACACCAGGACTGTTAGGACTACCGAAGGTTACCGCACCACTACCAGCTTGTATCAAGAAAGAATCACTATGTCCATGATAGCAACCTGCAAATTTTATAATCTTATCACGACCAGTATAACCACGTGCCAGTCGCACAGCACTCATACACGCCTCTGTACCAGAGTTAACCATTCTTATCTGGTCTACATTAGGCGCCATAGATACGGCTAGCTTTGCTATTTCAGTCTCAATAGCAGTAGGCATTCCATAAGAAGTACCTTTTTCTGTAGCTTTAATTACTGCCTCAACAACTGGTTCAAAAGCGTGACCCAAAATCATAGGTCCCCATGATGCGATGTAATCTATAATCTGGTGTCCATCTTCTGTTTGTAAATACGCACCTTTTGCACGTTCTACAAATACAGGGTCCCCACCTACTGCATTAAACGCACGCACTGGAGAATTAACTCCACCTGGAATATATTTTTTTGCTTCTTGAAAAAGCGCACTACTTCTTTGATATATAAATGACATGAAAAATGTATAATTATTTAACGATAAGTGCTTGACCTACACTTAGCACGTTAGTTTTTAATTTATTAAGCTTTTTAAGCTTATCAACAGTTGTATTGTATTTTTTTGAGACGCTGTATAATGTATCTCCTTTCACAACTACATGCTGCTTAGTAAATCCAGAGGTATTATTTTCTTTTACCTCTTCTATAACTCTAGGCTTCTCGTCTACAGCTTTACCTAAAGCAATATTATCATATTGATACAATTCATATCTCTCGATAAGACTTATTAATTTTTGAGGATACCTCTTATCTGTAGCATAACCTGCTTTTCTTAAACCTCTAGCCCAGCCTTTATAATCGTCTTGATCTAGTTCAAAAAGACCTGCATATCTTTTACGGTCTTTTAAAAATAAGGAGTGATCGCGATAAGAATAACTCGCATCGTTATACGTACGGAAACATTCTTGATCTTCATCATCATCGTGATAGATGCGACCACCAGTCCAGCCGGTATGACACTTAATACCAAAATGATTATTTGCCTCTACGGCTAGCCTACCGTTTCCAGAGCCACTTTCTAATACTCCTTGCGCTAGTGTAATACTAGCAGGTATTTTATAAAGTTTCATTTCCTTCATTGCGATATCCTTAAAATCGTCTATGTAGTTAGCGACTTTATCTTTACTACGTGGGCTTGTGGTAGTAGTTACTTTATCTTCATCATCTGTAACAACTACTGGTGTTGTTTTATCAGCTGTGCTTGATGTTGTAGTTTTGGGCTTTGTTGTTCTTACACTCTTTTTTGATCCACATGAGGTAAGTAGCATTCCTGCTACCATTAAAGAGCAAAGTAGTCTATAGTTGGTTTTCATAGCTTATCTTAAGACGTCGTTTTTTTTCTAACACTTTGTTATATCCAGTGATAGATTGTAAACCACCAGTATGAATGGCTAAAATACGAGTTTTCCCATTGATAACGCTACTCTCCACCATTTGTTCTATGCCGTACATCATTTTTGCGGTATAAATAGGTTCTAGTGGTATTCCGCTTTCGCGAAAGCGGATATTCATATAATCAATCAATCGATCATCTGACTTTGCATAACCACCAAAAGCTGTTTCATCAATCACCTCAAATTCTTTTCCATGGGTATACTTTTCAATTTCAGATCGCATAAAATCTCCCTTTAAGGCAGAGAATACCATCACTTTTTGATGCGGCGCAGCACTGTTTATAATTCCAGCAGCTGTACCACCAGTTCCTGCAGCAACACAAATGATATCATAATTCTCTTTATCACTTTCTGTAAGAATCTCTTGTGTTCCTTTTACAGCAAGCTCATTAGTACCACCTTCTGGAATGTTGTAAAAATTACCGAATAAGACTTTCATTTCTTCCAGAAACAAATCTGTTTCTTTATCTCGGTATTGCTCACGCGTGACAAAATGAAATTTCATTCCATCTACATGCGCTTGTCTTAAAGTAGCATTTCCAGCAAGTGTTTTATTGAGGTCTGCTCCTAACTCTTCACCACGGATAACACCTATAGTTTTAATTCCCAGCAATTTACCTGCAGCTGCAGTAGCCGCTATATGGTTAGAAAAAGCACCGCCATAAGTGAGTACGGTATCATGTCCTAACTCTTGTGCCTGTAGAAGATTGTATTTTAATTTACGCAATTTATTACCAGACACTTCTTTATGTAATAAATCGTCTCTCTTCATGTCCATCTCTATGTCTAGATCTCGATAAGATTTAAACTTCTCAATAACGGAATTTTGAGATTTAAAAAGTCTATTCATGCGCATACTTTTTACCATAGAATTTAAAAAAGGAAAACAGCTTTCTCTCTTTTAAATAATCTAAATTACTTTCATTTAAATATGCCTCTCTTTCAAACACTATGTTTCTATAAGCCTTATGATGGTTCATATATCGCATGAGATTAAATAGGTAATCGAGACCATAACATAAATAAAAAAACAAGACTAATAATTCCTTTTGTTGAACGGCGTGAATGTTCTCATGATTCATGAAAAGAGCATCCGTCAATTTACTTTTATTACTTACTAGTAAAAAAGGCCACAGCGTCATGCCGCTATATTTTTTAAGGTATTTTGATTTTAAAGGAATCATATCGCAAAGTTATTGAATTAGCTTGTGCTATCGTAAATCCCAAGAAATCATTTACTCTTACTTAAAACCAATCTCGTTGCAATTCTTATATCTCTAGCAACTATTGTATTTTTATAGCATGAAGAAGATTATTCCCGTAGAAGAAGGCGATTATTACTTAACACCAGAAGGATACCGCTGTTTTACAGAGCAATACCATCTTAAAAGAGGTTATTGTTGTGAGAGCGGTTGCCGTCACTGCCCATACGGATACGATAAAAAGACAAACAGCCAAAACTAAGAATTCATGAGTGAAGATATTTCTATAGCACGCTTTCGCGAAAGCATACAAACAGGAATTCCTGAAAAACTACCAGCACCACACGTTTATGATACTAATGTAAATCATGCCCCTAAACGTAAGAAAATACTCAATGCTGAAGAAGAGAAATTAGCATTGCGCAACGCACTGCGTTATTTTGACCCAAAACATCATGAAATTCTGTTACCAGAATTTAAAGAAGAATTAGAAAAGTACGGTCGTATTTATATGTATCGTTTCATGCCTGAATATAAAATCAAGTCTAGAAATATTGCCGACTATCCAGCAAATTCTCAGCAAGCAGCAGGTATCATGCTTATGATACAGAATAACCTAGATCATGCCGTAGCACAACATCCACATGAACTAATTACTTATGGTGGTAATGGTGCTGTGTTTTCTAACTGGGCACAATATTTACTGACCATGAAGTACCTCAGCCAGATGACTGACGAGCAAACGCTGGTTATGTATTCTGGTCACCCTATGGGATTATTCCCTTCTCATAAAAAAGCACCGAGATGTGTAGTTACTAATGGAATGATGATTCCTAATTACTCACAACCAGACGACTGGGAAAAGTTTAATGCTCTAGGTGTTACTCAATATGGACAGATGACAGCAGGTTCTTTTATGTACATAGGACCACAAGGTATCGTTCACGGTACAACTATTACCGTTCTCAATGCTTTTAGAAAAATAAAAAAAGAACCAACTGGAAACATATTTGTAACCTCAGGTCTAGGTGGAATGAGCGGTGCACAACCCAAGGCTGGAAATATAGCCGGTTGTATTACTATTTGTGCAGAGATGAATCCTAAAGCTGTACACACCAGACACTCACAAGGTTGGGTAGATGTAGTTATTAAAAATACAACAGATTTAATCTCTCGCGTACAAAAAGCTCAAGAAGATAAGGAGACAATCTCTATCGCTTTTGAAGGAAATATAGTTCATGTTTGGGAAGCGCTTTACGATGCTGATATTCACATATCGATAGGTAGCGATCAGACCAGTTTACATAATCCATGGGCTGGCGGCTATTATCCAGTAGATCTTACTTTTGAAGAATCTAACGAGATGATGAGCAATCAACCAGACAACTTTAAAAAAGAGGTTCAAAGATCTTTACGTAGACATGTAGCTGCGATTAATAAACACACAGAAAAAGGAACGTATTTCTTTGACTACGGTAATGCATTTTTGCTAGAATCTAGCCGCGCAGATGCTGATATAAAAGGAACAGACACTGAGTTCCGTTATCCTTCTTATGTGCAAGACATTATGGGACCTATGTGTTTTGACTACGGTTTTGGTCCATTTAGATGGGTTTGCGCATCAAATGATCCAGAAGATCTTAAGAAAACAGATCAAATCGCGACTCAGGTATTAGAGCAATTGTCAAAAGAGGCTCCAGAGCGCATCCAGCAGCAAATGCAGGATAATATAAAATGGATTAAAGGAGCACAAGAGAACAAACTAGTAGTAGGGTCACAAGCTAGAATTTTATATGCAGACGCAATAGGTAGAATAGAAATTGCTCGTGCCTTTAATAAAGCCATAGAAGCTGGCGTTATAGGACCTATAGTTCTAGGTCGTGACCACCACGATGTATCTGGAACTGATTCTCCATATAGAGAAACTTCTAATATATATGACGGCTCTAGATTTACTGCAGACATGGCTATACAAAACGTTATAGGTGACAGTTTTAGAGGCGCAACATGGGTTTCTATACATAATGGTGGCGGCGTGGGCTGGGGAGAAGTTATGAATGGAGGTTTTGGAATGGTAATTGATGGTACTAAGGAATCAGAAGATAAGCTAGAATCTATGCTATTTTGGGATGTAAATAACGGTATTGCTCGCAGAAACTGGGCGCGTAATGAAAATGCTGTTTTTGCTATTAAGAGAGCGATGGAAATAAATCCTGCTTTACAAGTCACGATACCACATATGGTAAGTGATGATTTGATCGATAATAATTAATCCGTTTTTAAGAAGGTGGTTTTAGGTTCCGCTTTCGCGAAAGCAAAAAAAACAAAAGCAATGAAAAAAGTATTAACTCTTCTCGCAGTAATTACATTATTAGTAAGCTGTCAAACAGTACGTGTTTCTCAAGATTATGCTATAGGAACCGAATTCAATAACTACAAGACCTATGCTTTCTTTAAAAAAGGAATAGACGAGGCTAAGATATCTGAGCTGGATAAGAAACGTATTCTTAGAGCTATCGATACAGAAATGTCAGCTAAAGGTTTTGTAAAGTCTGAAAACCCTGATATAATGGTAAGCATTTTTACCGACTCAAAAGAACGTGTAGACGTTTACAACAATAACTGGGGCTGGGGCTTTGGTTACGGTTGGGGCTGGGGCGGCGGTTTCTGGGGTAATAACAGGAATAGCGTTAATAGAACAACAGAAGGTATACTATACATTGATTTAATCGATGCAAAAAAGAAAGAACTTATCTGGCAAGGTGTAGGGAAAGCACCTCTTAAATCTACACCAGAAGAAAAGGTAGAACGTACTAACGAGATCGTAAAAGAGATCTTAACGCAGTATCCACCTATGCCTAGCAATTAATAGTTAACCATAAATTATTTTAAATCCCATTTCATTGAGTTGAAATGGGATTTTTATTTAATTCACATAATTCTTAAACCAAGAACATTCTTTTAAGATCTCTCGATAATACTCCGTATCAGAATATTCATTATTTAATTGATTAAAATAATCTTTGTGCTGTCCACAAATATTAAAGGTGTACGTATTTGTATCATAGTCATAACGACCATCTTCACAGCTGTTTGTTTTGGCCAGCATAAACAAGATAGCTGCCTTAGTCTCTCTAGAACCGCTTTCTGCTCGTAGTCCTTTTAAGAAATAATCATTTGCTTGATACATAATAAAACTATCATCTATTTTACTCTCGTCACTGTCATCATCTCCATAGCTAGACGCCGCTAGTTCATTACGGTTATTATTACCTATATAGTAACTGTTATTCATAAACCAGCCTTTATGACTCATGTTGTACCAGGCATTACCTATCATGTAATAATAATCGGCAGTTTTACTGGGCTGTGTTTGTGCTAGCTGCTTTAATTTAATTAAAGTTTCTGCTAGCTTTATCTTATTATCCTTATAATTTTCACGTTCTAGATCTTCCCTTTCTATTACAGCGTTCTCTCCTAAAACAGCACTATAATCTTCATGAAAACCGTTAGACATAGAGATAAATGGAACATTCATATATTCTTTAATAGATGCCGAGAATATTTCTGTACGCAAACCTTTTTCCCAAAACACCTCAGGGCTTTTTACTTGTTTAAACTCAATTACAGCATCTTCTAGTGAATCCTTTCTCATGTAATAAGTACCTCTTAAATCATGAACATAATCCTTAGGCGCCGCTTTCATTCTTTTTAAAATCGTTTTTTCAAAAGCTGTAGGGTTAGAACGACTTATAAAAAGGTCAAAATTATTAATATAATCATCTCTTAAATAATGATATTTTGAATCGTATTCCCAACTATAACCGTGTGTTACACCTACTCCTGCCCAATCGTACTTTTCATTATTAGTATAAGAATCATAATTTATAGAAGTAAGAATACTAGCTATAGGATTTTCTGCATCATTATATAAGGCGCTTATATGATTAAAAAATGCTGCAACTGTAGGCTTGTGAGTATGCAAATCTAAATCGCTAGCTATAGTTTCATAACTGCGATTAATAGCCTGTCTATCTAGTGACTTAATGGCCATAAATGAAATAGCTGTATTAAGTCTCTTAAAATGCTTTTTAAACCCAACTGCTGGTTTATGATTTTCTAAAGTCACTAGTGCTTTATTATTTTCTTGATTATATAGTTGAGTAGTGGCAAGTATCAACGTCCATAAATCTCTATTCTTAAGGTTTTTATTTTTCAGTAAATCTTTAGCAAAGAAACCCAATGCTGCAGCATTAGAGTCAGCAGAATCTTCATCATCACCATAATAATAGTTAGAAGTATGCTCAAAAACCTCTGACTGCATCTGGTCCAGCCATCTTACTGCTAGTACATCCAGATAGGGAGAGTTCACATTCTCTCTAGAGATGTTCTCCATTTCTCTCAACACATTACCACGACCATGAAATGCTTTGAAAAAACTCTTCACATCGTTATTCTCATTAAACTTTTTAAAATCGTAACTATTTTCTAAAAGATTCCAATTTAAAAATCTCAGGCTCACACCTGCGGTATATCTTCTATCTGGTAATTGATCATAAACCTCTAGATAAGAAACTGCTGCAAGAACCTGATTATTGATATTAAAAGCTGCGCCAGCCATTTCTTCCATCGCGCGGTAATACATGTAATTACCTGTTGAAGACTTTTTAAGTATGGTATTAAAATATCTTATAGCTATCTCATTTTCTTGTAAATAATGAGACAGTTTTACCGCTTGAAAACCGGCACGATTACGCATAAAATCATCTGGTGCAGTAGCAACTAACTCTAGTGCCTTAGAAAGCAACTCTCTTTTATCTATCTTTCCAGCATCACCACCATAATAATCAGTCTCTCCTTGATACCAGCCACTACCATTTGATTTATCACTAGAAGCATGTTGAGATATTTTAGCTAGCGCGAGGTATTTCTTGAAAAATAGGTTTTCTGGTTTATTTAATTTATCGCCTACCTCATCGTTATAAGATTCAAACCCTTCTTGATCTAGAAACCACCCTACAGGTCGTTTATAAATTATATCTATAAGCTCTTTTTCTGTAACAACACCTTTGTAGTACGCTGTCCATTCTGCTATGTTTTGTGACTTTTGATCCTCTTCTTGGATAGAACAAAATGGTGAGTCTGGACAATTTAAAAACGCATGAAAATCTGGACTTACTAGAGAGAATTGATCTACAATAGGATAATAATTGTCTTCCCATGCAGGATCCCAACCGCAAAAAGCTCCATTGGTATTATTAACTGTATTCCCAAAAGCAACCACCGGCAACACCAGTAACCATAATTTACTTAGCAAAAGACGAAAGGTCATCATAAGAGAATTTTGAAGTTAATAAAGTATTGATATGGTAATATATAGTCTGATAGTCTCTATCTGACGGCGCTGCTTCCTTAATCATAGCGGCCAGCTCTTCCAGTTTATCTTTGGTTATAGTTTCTACTCTTACATGATCTCCTTTATAAATAAAGATGCCATTGATGTAGGAGTCTGATGTTGCCGTATAGTTGTTTTCTTTTTCCGCTTTCGCGAAAGCGGACTCTAACAAACTAGGAGTAAGATCTCTTAAAAGACCTTTGAGTTTTCCATCTCTGTATAAAACACCCCACTCAAAAAGAGGAAGCGCAACATCAAACGGTAATGGGTATTCATCTAACTCTTCTAAATATTGAGCAGTAATCTCGTTGCTTAAAATAGAATTAGTCTCCTCTACACTGCCCAAATTACCAACATTATAAGCCATCAAAACAACTTTATCTACTGGCGGCACACCAGTACGGTCTTTATATTTCACCTGGTGCAACCTCAACGTAGAACTTATGCTGTAACCAGGCATTTGATTTTTAAGGGATTTTAAGAACGTGAAAAAACTATCTCTCGTGCTGTCTGTCCAGTCGCAATCTATTTGTATTTCTCTTACTGCAACTTGACCAGTAAGATGCTTGTTCTGGATTCTTTTTATTTTATCGGCCGTGTTTAAAGCTAGTTTTTGAATATTATTCCCATTACCATCTTTATGTAAAAACACCTCGTTACGTATATAGATAACAGGTACAATTTCAGTAGCGAGAAAACGTGTGTTTTCTTCAAACTGAACTGTTGCAACAGGATAAACTTTATCTACATTTTGATCTATAACAAGGTCAAAGAAACGCACATATTCTTTAAAAGTACCGCCATGTTTAATGAGCTGGTCCGTTTTATCAGTAGGTTTAAAATTTGTACTCCAGTGGTAAAAAGAATAGTTTCTGCCCTCATTTTTCACATCTTCTTTACAAGATATAAGCAATAAAGCAGAGCATAATATTAGAAAAATATAGCGCATGCAATGGTATTGAAAATCACTGACAAATATACTATTTACATCAGTTGACAATCAAAGAATTAACAAACTTAAAAATGACAAAAATTAATGAATTTATTAATCCACTTTAACCTCATAAGTGATCTCCACACACTTATCAAAACTCTTTGAAACAGAGCAGTATTTATCAAAACTTAAATCGGCTGCTTTTTGAGCTTTATCTGGATTGATATCGCCTTCTAACAATACAGTTACATGCATAGATTTAAATGGTTTAGAGTCATCTAACTCAAAACGCTCTCCAGTGACTTCAACCTTATAACTAGTAATATCCTGACGTTGCTTTTTTAAAATCGCGATAATATCTATCGCACTACAAGAGCCTACACCCATAAGAAGTAATTCCATAGGGCTCACACCTTGTACTGTTTCCATACCGCTATGGTCTATCATCACGGTGTTTCCAGAAACACCTGTTGCTTCAAGTAGGTATTCTGTGTTTTTTCTTTCTATTTGTACTTTCATTTTAATAATTTAGGGATTGCCGCCACAGGCTATTTTAATAATATCACTATAGTTTCGAGTGAAATCGATACTCTTACATATTTCTATAAAATTTTCATCATTTGGTTTAAAGCCAAAAGACTTCATTATTTTGACTTTAATAGATTCTTTAAATTCTACGAAGTTTAAGTTGTCAACGTCTCTTTTCAAAATCAATTCTCCTTTATAAATGCAAAGAGTATTTTTAAATATTTTTTTCCAACTAGACTCGTTGAAGTAATGATCAATTATTTCATAAACATGACCATTACCATCTACATATTTCTGATTAATGAGTTGCTCTCTTTTTGAATAGCAAACTTCTAGATCAGACAGAAAAACCGTGTCGTATTCAGCAAAACCTTCTGTCCAGCTTTCAAAAGATATGTTCATCAATGGAAACTTAATTAACATGATTAATAATTAAGAATCTCCTCAATCTTAGCCTTCACTTTCTCCGTAGACGGAATCATTGTTTTCTCAAGAACAGAATTTAATGGAATCGCTGGCATATTTTCAGATCCTATGACCATTACCGGAGCGTCGATGTATTTGAAACATTCTTCTTGAATGCGACCTTGTAAAGCACGTGAGAAACTATTCTCACTAGGTTCTTCAGTAACTACCAGGCATTTACCACATTTCTTTACACTCGCAAAAACCGTTTCATAATCTAGTGGATGCAGCGTTCTTAAATCCACTACTTCTACTCTATCCTGTAAACCAAGTTCTTCTGTAGCATTCATTGCCCAGTGCACGCCCATTCCGTAAGTAATAATACTCAAGGTTTCTTCTTCCTCTTTTTTCCAGATTTCTTGAAGTACCCATGCTTTTCCAAAAGGCAATACATAATCCTCACTAGGCTCAATACTCGTTGCTCCTTTGGTTCCTTTTACTTTAGACCAGTACAATCCCTTGTGTTCAAAAATCACCACTGGATTAGGATCATAATATGCGGCTTTCATCAGTCCTTTTAAATCGGCACCATTTGATGGATAGGCGATTTTAAGACCTCTTATGTTAGAAACCACACTTTCCATAGAACTAGAATGGTAAGGCCCACCAGAACCGTAAGCTCCTATCGGCACTCTCAAGACCATAGAAACAGGCCATTTTCCATTACTTAAGTAATTAGATCGCGACACCTCTGTAAACAGCTGGTTCAATCCAGGCCATATATAATCTGCAAATTGTACTTCTACGATAGGTTTCAAACCTGCAGCACTCATTCCTACCGTACTACCTACTATAAATGCTTCTTGAATAGGCGTGTTGAAAACTCTATTATCGCCAAATTTTTGTGCCAGCGTCGCCGCTTCTCTAAAAACACCACCTAATCTACCACCTACATCTTGCCCATATAACAAGCATTCTGGATGTTTTTTCATTAATTCTTCAATGGCAAATAGTGCACAATCTACCATCACGACTTTATCAGCACCTTCTGGAGAACGCTCTCCTTTTTCTTCCGTTATCGGTGTTGGTGCAAAATCGTGTGTGTATAAATCTGATGGCTCAGGATCGGGCATTTTCATTGCTTGCTCTAGAGCTTTTTTAGATTCCGCTTTCGCGAAAGCGTCATAACCATCCACATCTTGCTCACTAAATCCATTATCGAGCAATAACTGTCTCATACGCGGATATGGATCACGGCTTCTCGCCTCTTCCAAATCATCGCGATAAAATTCCATTCTTACACCACTCGTGTGGTGATTTAATAATGGCACTTTAGCGTGAACCAAAAACGGTCTGCGCTCTGTTCTTATTTTTTCAATCACCTCGTTTAAGGTGTTGTAACTTTCTTCAAAATCTGTCCCATCGATAGAAATAGCTTCTATACCGTGGAATCCTGCAGCATATTCGGCAGCATTTTGTGCACGAGTTTCGGCAGCGTTTGCACTGATATCCCAACCGTTATCTTGTACTAAATAAAGAATAGGCAACTGTTTCAAAGCCGCCATTTGAAAAGCCTCAGCAATCTCACCTTCAGTAACCGATGCGTCACCTAGAGAACAAACTACAATGGAATCAGAACTTGAACTTGAACTTGAACTTGAACTCGAACTTGAATCAATAGCTGCTCGTTGCTCGTCAGTTAAACTCTCACGATAATGAAAACCTAACGCTACACCAGTAGCAGGAATAGCCTGCATTCCTGTAGCACTAGATTGATGTGGGATTTTAGGCTTATCGATATCATTCAACGATGGATGTGAGTAGTAGGTACGTCCACCAGAGAAAGGATCATCTTTTTTAGCCAGTAACTGCAACATTAAATCATAAGGTTTCATCCCTATAGAAAGTAACATCGCGTCATCACGGTAATATGGAAAAGCATAATCTTGTGGTAACAACTGCATTCCTAGCGCAGTCTGAATCACCTCATGACCACGACTGGTGGCATGCACATACTTAGAAACTGTTTTAAAGTTCTCTTCGTAGAGCTCTGCCATTGCTTTGGCAGTGGTTAGGTTTTTATATCCGAATTCTAAAATTTCTTTACTTATTTTCATAATATCTTGAATTTCCGCACTTGATGCGGAATCTGATTATACTTACTCCATACTAATTAATAATTCTCATCATCCCACCAAGCCTCTGCAAGATCTAGCCATTCAGGATTATCCTTTTCAATAAGGTCTATTTTCCATTGCCGCTTCCACTTCTTCAGCTTCTTCTCTCTTGCTTGTGCCTCTTGAACCCATTGAAATTCTTCAAAATAGACCAGTTTTTTAGTCTGGTATCGTTTTGAGAACGCTTTCTTATACCTTTCTTCTTTATGTTGTCCAGTTCTATGCTTCACATCATCTGTCATTCCAAGGTACAAAACACCATCTTTCTTATTAGAAAGTAAATAGACATAATATTTGTGCTCGTAACTGGCCATTAGATAAAACTAGCAGTTTCCGCATCGAGCGCGAAAAATCAATTTCATTAATAATCTTTATCAAGCGCTGCCTCTAGATTCAAAGCTACTTGCTTTAAAAAGCTACCTCCTAAAAATCCATCTACTACTCTATGGTCAAATGATAATGATAACATCATCATACTTCTTATCTCAATACTATCCACGCCATCTTTAGTCATTACCTCAGCGCGTTTTTTTATAATTCCTGTTGCAAGAATTGCTACCTCTGGCTGATTGATAATAGGTGTTCCCATTAATGATCCAAATGTTCCCACATTTGATATCGTAAATGTTCCTCCTTTAATATCGTCGCCACCTAATTTATTTTCACGTGCTAGGTTTGCCATGCGATTCACATCTGCAGCGATTTCTTGTAAAGATTTCTGGTCGGCATTTTTAACCACAGGTACTATTAAGTTTCCTGAAGGTAATGCGGTCGCCATCCCTACATTGATATTTTCTTTAACGATGATATTGGAACCATCTACACTAGCATTAATATTAGGATATTCCTTAATTGCTCTCGCTACCGCATCTACAAACAAAGGAGTAAAAGTTAATCGCTCGCCATATTTTTCTTGAAAAGGTGCTTTATTTTTATTACGCCAGTTCACTAAATCTGTAAGATCTGCCTCCACATAAGCAGTCACGTGTGGACTTGTATGCTTAGAATACACCATATGATCTGCAATCATAGAGCGCATGCGGTCCATTTTAATAATAGTACCTGTTCCTTTATCTAGTTTAAGTTGTGGTATACGATATGCTGTAGGATCTGGTTCATTACTTACAGCTTGTGCAAATTGAAATGGCCTACCTTCATTGATATAATTTACCACATCACTCTTGCGCAATCTACCTTCATGACCAGTTGCTGGTATGCGAGCAAGTTCCTCATAAGACATATGATTCTTACGAGCCATAGAATCTATAAGCGGACTCACAAAAAGATCTTGATTTACATAAGAATTAGAAACCGCAGTAGTTTTTGAAGTTGTCTTTACTGGTTTAGGCTGCTTACTCACAGAAGATTCACTCTTAACTACCGTATTAGACTCAGCAGATTTTGGAGCGGCAACCGTCTTTACAGAACCATCTGATTCTTCAAATTGAGCAATCACGCTACCTATTTCGACAACATCACCGTTAGCGCATAAATGCTTAGACATTATCCCTGCCGCTGGTGCTGGCACTTCATTATCTACCTTATCTGTACCTACTTCAACAAGGATATCACCTTCTTCAAAAGCTTCTCCTTCTTGGACCAGCCAGTTAAGTATTGTTCCTTCTGTTATTGATTCTCCCATTTTTGGGAGCAAAAAATCCATAGTCTTTGCCATGGTATAAAAATAAGAAAACTAACGCTTGTTAGTTGCATAAATTTTGTTGTAATTCCGCTTTCGCGAAAGCGAGAAAAAAATCATATTACGTTAATTCACTATTTTCACTGTTTATTTACCAATCATGCAAATTCATTATAAGGAAAAAGCGCTGTTAGCAAATCAATATAAAATTGAAAAAGCAGAACGCTCCAAAAATTGGATAGGACGCAACTGGATTAATGTTTTATTGTTTGGTGTTTTTATCAGCTTTGTAGGACCTACTTATACAAGTGTTGCTGACGGTGTTTATAGGAAAGAGAGTGTCATGGCGTTAGATCTTAGCGATTTTGGATATTTCGGAACTGTACTATGCATCGCAATATGGTACGCTGCATGTATGACTATCGCTTATTTTGTCTGGAACTATCAAGACAATCGAAAAATTAAAAACCTGAAAAAACAAAGGACTGAACTATTAAAAGAACTAGAACTTTTAAAGGAAGGGTTTTAAGTTATCTCTTTCTGATTTCCTGTAAGGTCTTATAAAAATCTTCTTGAACTGGTCTATTTTCAGGGATTTCACGCAGCGGCTCTACTTCTCTCATAGTTTCATGACAGTCTGCAGGTAATTGTTGGTACAATTTAGTTCCAGCAGTTTTCCAAGCGATCATTTGATCAGAAACCTCTTTGATTTTTTTGGCTGGATTCCCTACAATTAAAGAACGTGGTTCAAAAACAGCTTCGGCTTTTACAAATGCCATCGCTCCTACTATGCATTCATCTCCTATAGTCGCATCATCCATTATGACACTATTCATACCTATCATGCAGTTGCGACCTAGGTTTGCACCGTGAATAATTGCTCCATGACCTACGTGCGCTCCTTCTTTAAGCGTGATGCTTTTTCCAGGGAACATATGTATGGTACAATTCTCTTGCACATTAACACCATCTTCCAGAATTATCTCGCCCCAATCGCCTCGTATTACAGCTGAAGGTCCAACGTAACAATTCTTACCTATAATCACATTACCAATTACGGTCGCTTGTGGATGAACAAAACTGGACTCGTGAATTACTGGAATGTGGGATTTGAAAGAGTAGATCATGTGGTATGTGGTATGTGGTATGTGGTATGTGGTATGTGGTATGTGGTAAATTATTATTTATTTAATCGTTGCCGAATTTTAGATCGCAAACTTGTCAACATTTTCTGTATTGTAGTGATTTGTTTACGAATTTCTTCCCTTTGTTCATAGGAGATATACTCACGCATTAAAGCTTTCTCATTTGCTGACACACATTCGTTTGAACTATGAAGTGCATGATTAATATGTTTCACAAATTGTGCATCACTTCCTGGATAACCTTCAGCAATATTAAGTGCTATAGAGTCAGCTGCTCTTCTAAATTGAGAACTTAAGGCATATAATTCTCTTTGCGGAAAATTAATTACCAATTGGTCTACTTCCTCACCAAAACTCATAGCTTTTTGATAGACCAACAAATCTTCAAATTTAAAATGATACTGACTATTCATAATGTTTTAATTAAACCTCATCCCTCATCCCACATGCCTATAACCTAAGCGAAGCGCTTCAACGTTTCCTTTGTAAATTCACTCAATACCAATCTACCTGAAATTTTTGCTCTTTCAAAAAGAAGTTGATCCCAGTTTTCACAACCAGTCCAGAACATCTTTTTCATTTCTGCCATAGCATCTGGATTATAAGTACAAAGATTTTCGGCAAATGCTTTTATTCCTGCATCCATTTCTTCTGTGGATTCATAAACCTCTGCAAAAAGGCCGTTATCTTTTGCCCATTGCGGTGTGTAGAATTCGTTTGCGTTGATAGCAATCTTGCTCATTCCAGTCAGTCCAAGTTTGCGCTCTACCGCTGGACCTACTACAAATGGCCCGATTCCTATGTTGAGTTCGCTTAATTTAATACTGGCAAATTTAGTCGCAAAGCAATAGTCCGTTGCACTAGCTATACCTACTCCACCACCAACGGTTTTACCTTGTACACGACCTAGTATAAATTTAGGACACTTGCGCATGGCATTAATCACATTTGCAAAACCAGAGAAGAATATCTCTCCTGTTTTTGCATCGTTTACCGCAATTAATTCTTTAAAGCTAGCTCCAGCACAAAAAGTACGTTCTCCACCAGATTTTAAGATGATCACCTTAGTAGCGTCATCGTTACCAGCATCTGTAATAGCTTGTGCAAGTTGTGCTAGAATATCTCCTGGTAGCGAGTTGTGCGCTGGATGGAAAAATTCTATGGTTTGTATTTGATTTTCTGTTGTTGTTTTTACGTATTCCTTTGTCATAGCCGTAGGCTGCATCCGCGCAGGCGGATGTCTCTTTATTTGAGCAACTACCGTTTATGAAATTCACAAACCAAGAAGTTACTCTTGTTAAACTTATATTTTTATTCCCATCATCTCAAAACTCAAATCCCAATCTGAACTCAAATCTATCCACTCTGGATTTTTTTCTTCTATAATTCTTATTTTCCAAGCTCGATTCCACTTCTTGAGCTGTTTTTCTCGTTTAAGACCAAGCTCTTTTGAATCTACTACTTCAAAATACATCAGTTTATCCAAATTATATCTTGCTGAAAATGTGGACGGATGTACTTTTCTCTTATGCTGGCTACTTCTATTCCTAATGTTTCCTGTTTCACCTACATATAATGTTCCATTCTTCTTATTACTAATTATATATATGTAGTGGTTCACTCAACTTTTTGTTTATTGCTATAATCGGTTGTCGGTTTCTTTTCATCCTAGAGACATCCGCCTGCGCGGATGTTTTGAACAGTTTAACCTATCAGGTTAAACTGTTCAAAATGATGACTCAAATGCTTTCTCTCCAACAAAGTCCACTCATACTTACTCAACGGTCCAAAAACAGCATTCTTAGTAGTTGCTTTTGGATTCTTTTTATAGAAATCTAGATATTCATTTCTAGCTTCTAGCAGTTGTTGCTTTGCAGTTTCTAAGTCTTTATGCTTCAGATCTTCTAGCTCGCCATCTTTCATTAATGGCATTTTGTGATTTTGTGGCATTTTATCATAATTCCACAAAGTCGCTGCTACTTTTTCTAAATATTCCTCTGGTGTAGCAACTTCAAAATCCTGAATCTTTCCACTAGCAATTCTATAGCTCATCTCGAGATGTTCTACCATGTGCTGTGGTGTCATTGTACCCCATTTAGGTTTAGCGTTTGCATCTAATTTTGCTAAAGCAGACTTTATATAACCTTCCGTAATTTCTGGAAAAACGGTTTGTTTTTTCTCTACCATGGTAAGAATAGTCGCTACCGCTACAAGTGCTGTTGCTTCTTCATCAGTCTTACCATTTTCATAATCTACTGGCTCTGCATCAAAAACTTCTACATACCATTTAACAATCCCAGAAGGATGCTCACGACCAGCAACGTCTCTTTCTCGTTTTTCTTTACAAGTCAATCGTACATAAATCGTGTCATTATGATATAATGGTCTCAAGAATCTAATATCTTCCAGACCATAATTGGCGCTTACTGGTCCTTTATTAGGGTATACAAAAAGTCCTGCTGCCGCGCTGATGATAAAGTAACCATGCGCGGTACGTTTCTTAAAAATACTACCATCTAAACTGGTAATATCTGTATGTGCATAGAAATGATCCCAAGTTAAGTTTGCAAAATTCTGGATATCATTATCAGTCAGTGTTCTTTTATGAGTTTCTAGACTCATTCCTGGTTTAATATCTTCATAATGGTATGAGAATGGATGATTCTCTGCTTTTTTATAAGCTCCATTAGGCTGATAAATTCCAGTGATTTCGGTAAGCGATGTTGGACTTCCTTGAACGGCACAACGCTGCATGTAATGTTTAATACCTCGCAGTCCACCCATTTCCTCGCCGCCACCAGCACGTCCTGGTCCACCATGTACTAACAATGGTAATGGCGATCCGTGACCAGTGGATTGTGGTGCGCTATCTCTATTTAAAGTCAATATTCTACCATGTGACGATGCTGCGTTTATGGTATACGCTTTAGCGAAAGCGTCATCACTAGTTACTACACTGCTCACCAACGAACCTTTACCCATATGAGCCAGTTCAATCGCCTCATCTAGATTTTTATAAGGCATCAACGTACTCACAGGACCAAAACATTCTACTTCATGAGCTGCGGTATTTTTAAACGGTTGATCTTCTCGCATTAAAATAGGTGACATAAACGCTCCTTTTTGGGCGCGATCTCCTAAAATTTCTACCTCATCTAGGTTACCATAAACCATTTGTGCGGTCTGCGCAATTTTTGAGATTTGTGATTTAGTAGTTTCTCTTTGATCATTATTAATAAGAGCACCCATGCGAGTTTCTCTCAATAATGGATCTCCTATCACTGTTTTAGAAAGCTGTTGACCTAATGCGATTTGCACGTCTTCCATCAGGTTTTCTGGGACAAGAATTCTTCTAATCGCTGTACATTTTTGTCCAGCTTTAGAGGTCATCTCTTTACGTACTTCTTTTACAAATATGTCAAATTCTGGAGTTCCAGGAACAGCATCTGGTCCTAAGACAGATGAATTTAATGAATCTGCCTCCATCGTGAACGGAACTGACTCTTCTAATAATCGTGGATGTGCTTTTAATTTTCTACCTGTATGAGCACTACCTGTAAAGGTTACAACGTCTTGCGAGTTTACCGTATCTAAAATACTTGTGGTCAAACCACTTAGGAGTTGTAAAGAACCTTCTGGAAGGATTCCTGAATTTATTATTTCACGCACTACAGCTTCCGTTAAAAACGCTGTTTGCGGCGCTGGCAATACTACTGCTGGCATACCAGCCATCCAGTTTACAGCACATTTTTCTAACATTCCCCAAACTGGAAAATTAAATGCATTGATATGCACGGCGACACCTTTGCGAGGTACTAGAATGTGATGTGCCATAAATCGACCACCACGCGATAAATCAATAGGATCACCTTCTACGGCATAACTCTGATCTGGAAAGAGTTTTCTCAAACTAGCATTTGCAAATAGATTTCCAAAACCACCTTCTATATCTACCCAACTATCTGCACGTGTAGCACCAGTTTTGTAACTAATGTCGTAAAACGCCTTTTTTCTTTTATTGAGATAAAGTGCTAATTTCTTAATCATATTACCACGTTGCTGAAAGGTCATATCCCTCAACACCTTACCATGATCGCGACCATATTGTAACGCACTAGCAATATCTAAACCTTCAGTACTTGTAAGACCTATGATGTCACCAGTAATGGCGTCATACATATTACGTGTAGATTTCTCTTCACCAGCTTGCCACTGGCCATTAATGTAACTTTCTAAGATCATATTCTTTTTAATAGATGGTTGTGATCTCGCTTTCGCGAAAGCGTAACACTTATATATGTCTACGAAAATACGAAAAGCAACCGAATAGACTAACACTTGTTAGTTAAAGTAGATTAAGCCTATAAAAATTCAAAAAGAAAAATAGTGAAACTAGAAACTTTGCCGCACTTCGTCCTTAAAAAACAACTAGTGGTAGAAAACATTTGAGCTTTTCTAATATCCAGATTTTTGAAGGAGTATTATTAACTAATTTCGCAATTCCAAAATCTTACAGTCCTCAAATTGAAAGCTTCTATAACCCTCATAATCATACTCTTCACCCTATCAAATTCTAATGCTCAAGTAGGAATAGGAACCACAAACCCATCTGTAGGAACGACCTTACATATTGATGATTCTAGTGGTGATAAAGGAGTGAAATTTGCCGATGTAAACATCATTGATTTAAATACTGTAGCCCCATTACCACTAGGTACTGAAATAGGAACTATGGTTTATAATACAAATCCTTTTACTGGAGAAGGCTTCTTTTACTGGAATGGCTTTTTGTGGGCTCCCAATCAATTATTTGAAAAAAGAGCTGCAAAGTTTGAACACGCAAAGACTGTAGAAAACGTCCCTGAAGTGAGCCTGAGTAAAGAAATTACAACTGGTGGCGTGGATGCTGAATTAATGGATCATACTATTTTTAATGAAGCTAACTCATTGTTCATTCCTGTTACTGATACAGATAACCGTGTAAATAGTTTGCAAATCAATAAAGATGGCAGATACAGAATATCAGTTTTTATAAGTTTAGAACAAGATGACTCTAGTATTTCTGTAGGTTCTACTGCTATTCTTGCGAGAATTAAAATAACAGACTCCTCTAATTCTATAACATATGATGGAGGTACTCATAGAAGTACTGAAATGGATAGGAATGGAACTGGTGATGATGATGGTACCTTAAATTTTACTGAAGTTATTGAATTACACCAAGGAGACACGATAGCCATAAATTGTATAAAAGCAGAAGGAACATCTGCAGTATACCAGCGTGCTTCTCATCAATCTGCATTTATAATTGAAAAATTAAGATAACCTACACAACCGATTCTTTTAAAACATTCTCCAAAATGAAAAATGTATTACTAACCTTATCTTTCTCACTATTTGCATTGAGCTACCTGCATGCTCAAGTAGCTATAGGAACGAATACACCTGCACCTGGAACCATACTACATATGGAAGACACTACAGGTACAAGTGGTGTATTATTCCCTAAAGTAGACATTCAAGATCTCAACACAGTGGCTCCACTACCGTCTGGCTCTCAAGACGGTACTATAGTTTATAATACTAACACAACCACCGGCGCTGGATATTACTTTTTAAAAGATAACCGATGGCAACCTATTTTTGGTACTATAGGAGGAATGGCCAAATTTACCAACGGAATTTCAGGCATCTCTTCTCATAATTTGAATAATGGAGGTGTATATGTACAAATAGCAGGCGCTACTTATTTCAATGATAATACTGTAGTTTATCAAGTACCTAGCTCTACACCTGGAGCAAGTACGGTAACTATAGGTGAATCTGGTAGGTATAAAATAATCGTTAATTTATCACTAGAAGGTATTTCTAACAATTCAAATCAAAGATTACTTGCTATAGAAGGAAGAATAAGAGTAAATGGTAATAACACTGGTGGTATATACCGCAGTCAAGAAATGATCTCACCTAATAATACTACTCCAGACTATAGCAGCCTCTCTATTACAGAAATAGTAGATCTTAACATTAATGACCAAGTAACTGTCTATGTAAATAGAACACAAGACAACGGTAATGTCTATTTGAGAAGTAATAATACATCTTCTATTTTTCTAGAACGACTTAATTAATAAAATATAGAACTAATTAAAAAGCCCCTAGATTTTAAAAATCTAGGGGCTTTTTTTATAAATCAAACAGTTAGAAAATCATCTTAACTCACATTCTCAATCACCATTGCATATCCTTGTCCTACGCCTACACACATCGTGATTAAGGCATATTTCTTACCGGTTAATTGCAATTCTAAGGCTGCACTGTAAGCAAGACGTGCACCTGTAACACCTAGTGGATGACCTATAGCTATAGATCCACCGTTAGGATTTACACGTGCATCATCGTCGGCAAGTCCCCATGCTCTTGTGCAGGCTAGTGCTTGCGATGCAAATGCTTCATTAAGTTCTATAACGTCCATATCTTTTAAAGTTAGACCTGCTTTTTCAAGTGCTTTATTACTAGCTGTAACAGGACCTATACCCATAATACGAGGCTCTACTCCTACCACAGCACTACTTACCACTCTAGCCATAGGCTTTAAGTTGTATTTCTTTACAGCATCTTCACTAGCAATAATTGTTGCAGCCGCTCCATCATTTAAACCACTAGAATTCCCTGCAGTTACAGATCCACCTTCTTTTTTAAAGGCTGGACGCAGTTTTGCTAGAACTTCCTTTGTAGTAGTTGGCTTAATGAACTCATCATCTTTAAAGATGATAGGATCTTTTTTACGTTGTGGTATTTCTACGGCTACAATTTCTTTTGCCAATCTTCCTGATTGCTGTGCTGCCGTTGCTTTTTGCTGTGACCATGCTGCAAATGCATCTTGATCTTCACGAGAGATCGTAAATTTCTCTACAAGATTTTCAGCCGTGTTTCCCATACCATCTACACCATACATTTCGGCCATTTTATGGTTGACAAAACGCCATCCAAAACTAGAATCATACATCTTTGAATCTGTTCCAAAAGCACTACTAGGTTTTGCAATAACTAGTGGTCCACGAGTCATGTTCTCTACTCCTCCAGAAATAAAGACATCTCCATCACCAGTTTGTATCGCTCTATGTGCATGCACAATAGCGCTTAATCCAGAACTACATAATCTGTTTACCGTTTCTCCTGGAACTGTAACTGGCAACCCAGCAAGCAATCCTGCCATACGAGCGACATTACGATTATCTTCTCCAGCTTGGTTGGCACAACCCATTATCACGTCTGCATAAGCATCTGTTGGGATGTTAGGATTTCTCTCTACAACGGTTTTTATTACATGCGCTGCTAGATCATCTGGTCTTATAGTAGATAATGTTCCCTTGTAATTTCCTATCGGTGTACGAACACCATCTATTATATATGTGTTTTTCATTTGTCTGTTTTAGGTTCACTTTCGCGAAAGCGGAATGACTTCAAAGCAATTTTACCAAAAGTACATAAAGAAATTTTCATACTATCTAGTGTCTGTGAACATAAGCAATAATTTATTTTTGTGACTAGAGCCTATAACTAAACCTTTTTTACACCTAAAATCAACGACATGATTTTAAAAGGTTTAAAATTAATTTACTTTTTAAGTTGGATCTTTACTTTACTTTACTTTACTTTACTTTAAGCCATATTAACTAAAACTTTATTTTATGAGAATTTTATTTTTAAGTTTTGTTGCTATGGCAATGTTATCTTTTAGTAGCATCAATGAAACAGCTGGGGAAGATTTTGGAAATTGTCCACTAGGTTCTACAGAAATAGTAGCTTCTTGCACAAGTGGTTGTTACTCTGTTGTAATTTTTGGACAGAGCTATGCACTTAATGAGGCCGAAACAGAGATAGCTGAAAATAGATTACAAAATTATTGTAATAATCGACCAATTGTTTCTATTGCAACGGCACCACCAGTACTTTAAAACTAATGGGTACTACAACTGTAACAATATCAAAAATATTCCTAGTGACTTTTATTTCACTAGGAATTTATTTTTTGAATTTTAAAAATCAACCAGAGCAAATTGAGCCAAAATCTCATGCATTTCTCTATAAATTTGATTTTAAACACCATACTAATCGCCCAGATTTAATCTTGACGGATTATGTTGTAATTTATAAAACTGGCGACACAACATTTACTCAGTTTTACAATCAGATGAAAAGAGATTCTATTTACTCTCATAGAAAAATGTCCGGTCAAGAGCGTTTTAATAATCGAGTTAATTCATATCCTTATTCAATTAAAACAATTAAAAATGATGTTGTTTTTACATCAAAAGTTTCAGATCAATATTTTAAATATGAAGAGCAACTTCAATTCAAATGGAATATCACTGATTCTATACGTAAGATCAACTCCTACACTTGTCAACTTGCTACTACAACTTATGCAGGTAGAAGTTGGAACGCTTGGTTCACCCAAGACATTCCTATGGACGTAGGGCCTTATAAATTTAAAGGATTACCTGGTTGCATAGTAGAAATGAATGATACCGATAATATTTTTAAATATTCCCTAACCGCTTTTAAAGAAAAAAAAGAAGTTAGATTAACTCATTACCCAAGCGTAACTAAAAAACCAATAGAAATAACGACACGCAAAGATTTTAACAAACACCAGCAAGCGTTTTTAGCCTTGAGTTTTGAACAACGTATGGCATATGCTGGCAGAAATAGAGCTGGTATAATAAAAAGTGAATTTAAATCTAACGACGGCGAAGTCAATTTTAAAAATAAATCACTAGATTTAATGGACGATTATCAATTTATTGAAATAGATCATATTGAATAATTCTTATTTCCCATATACTATTTATATAGTGGCACTCTTTTTCTGGGTGCCATTTTTTTGTATTGCTCAAAATGTCCTAAAAGGAACGGTTATCGATTCCGTAAAACAGCCTCTACCTTACTCTATTGTTACGGCATACAAAGACCCAAGTTATACTTCTATTATAAGTTTTAAAACAACTGATAATTTCGGAAAAATTTCTATAGAAATCTCTAAAAACATAGACACTGTATTTCTAGAAGCCAGGCACATCACTTATAAATCAGAGCGATTTATTATTACTGATTTTAGTAAAGAGCATCAATTCGCACTATACAGACCCAACAATGATTTAAAAGAAGTGCTCATTGAGGCTAAACGCAACATAACAATTAAAGGTGATACGGTGCGTTATGATGTTGAAGCACTTAAAGAAAAAAAAGATTATACTATTGAAGAAGTTATTGATCGCATTCCAGGAGTAAGCATTGCCGAAAATGGAAAAATATCCTACAACGACAGACCCATCAGTCACCTTTATATTAATGGTGTAGATTTATTAGAAGATCGCTACAATATTGCAACTCGAGGCATACCTGCTGGAGCTGTTGAAGATATAGAATTATTAAGACGTCATAATCACGCACGTATAGAAATAGGTAAAACCCTTAGTAGTGAAGTAGCTCTCAATTTGAAAATTAAAAAAGATCAAAGTCTGATTTTTGGATCTTCCAAAGCAGATGTAGGAACTCCGTTACTCACTGCTCGTGGCGAGGTTACTCCTATCTATTTGCAAGATAAATCACAAAACATTGCAAGTATACGAGCTAATAACATAGGTAAATCTTTACAAGATTTTGGCACCTCATTGACTACAGGAAATCGAGATATTTATCAGTTAAAACTGGAAAACACTTCTGTTCTAACACCACCAGAAGTTAATGGCAATACTATTTCTAACAGATACTGGTTAGACAACAATTCCATATCTGCAACAAATGATATTCTAACCACTTTACCCAAAGACCTAATCGTTAAAGGATCTATGGATTATAATTATGAAGATAGTGAGATAGAAAAAAATAACAGAAGTGTGTTTTTTACTGGAAGTGATAGTTTACAAGTAAATCGCAACTCCATAAATAAATTATTACAAAGGCGCTACCAATTAGGAAATACTATAGAGTTAAATAGAGATGACTTGTACATCAACAATAAACTTTCTGGAAGGTTTATGGATCAAAATGGTAATTCTTCAAATATTTTAAATGGTAATGCCATACAAACAGGTTTTAATAATGTCGAAAAATCATTAACTAATATCCTAGAGCTTAAAAACAGCATCAATAATCAAATTGTGGATAGCGGTCTATTATTTGAATATAGAGCAACAGACGAACAATTGATCGCTGATCCTGCTGTATTTATCGATTTAATACCTGGAGCAAACGCTACTTCCACAACACAAGATGTAGCAATGGAGAAATTAAACTTAGGCGCATACACAGGTTATACATTTCAACTTCTAGATATAGAATGGAAGGCAAAACAACGTGTACGATGGTCTAGAGAGAAACTCGAAAGCTACCTCAGAAACCAGAATAATAATGATGCGACATCTCCATTTGCTACCGATTTTAGTCTTGATACTTTTGAATCACAAACACAATTATCATCTGCGTTTAATTGGAAAAGGTTTAGGTTTAATATCAATCCAGAATTTTCTTACTTAAATATAAATCGCATTGAAGATTTTACACGATTTGATAAAAGCGACAATTATCTTTTTATGAATATGTACGTGCAGGTATCTCGTAATTTTAATAGAAAATGGGATCTAGGCTTAAGCGGTTCTATTGAAGGTTCAATTTCTAGTTTTGAAGAATTGTATCCTGGAATCATTTTGAGACAATTTGATAATTTGAATACTAATCCACAAGATATAAATATAACACGTACCAACAATGCTTCTCTATTCTTTGGTTATAGTGATGTCCTATCTGGAATTCTCTTAAAAAATAATACGTCTTATAATAATGCTACTTCTCAATTTATTTATGACAGATCTCTTGACGATAATGGATTAATACAAATAAAAGCGATAAGACAGGATAATGAATTCAGCACGCTGAGAAATACAACTACTCTTACTAAACGATTTTTTAACCATTTATCTACTCAAACGAGTTATAGCTTTGACATCTCAAAAATCGAACAGATTTTTAATGGGACAGCACAAGATAACAGCATTATCAATCATTCATTAAGTACTGAATTGAGCTGGAGTACTGGTGGGTTTTATGCTTTAAGTTACAGCGGCACAATCAACTTTGGTTTATCACTTATAGACAACTCACGAGCAACTAATAATTTTCAATTACATAATCTGGGGCTGGATCTTTATTTATCTGATAAAGCGCGATGGAATTTTAATACAGAAACTGCAATCAGTTCCTTTTCTAGTAGCGACAATACTAATGTAAATTCATTATTCAACACTAGTTTTTATTACAAACCACATAAGAAACTCATCCTAAGAGCAGAATTGTACAATATTTTTAATGAGCAATTTTTCACAACAACCACGAGTAATTCCAACTCTTTAAATTTGAGCCAATTCTCTTTACGTCCAATGCGGTTTACAGTTGGACTAAATTATACGCTATAATTGAATCCTAATACCCTATAACTACCTTACCAATCCTTATTAGTCCTATAAACCACACCTTTAAAAAGCGCTACAAGTTCATCGCCTTTTTTTACCTCAACGATGTTAAAACCTACTTTGGTTTTGGTTTTGTCTAGAGTGCATTCTGCTGTGATGTAATCGCCTTCTTCCAGTGCTTCTATATGATTGATGCTCGTTTCTATAGATACGGCAAATTTACCATGCGTATTTGATGAGAAACCAAAAGCAGTATCTGCTAGTGAGTAGGTAATCCCACCATGTGCTTTTCCCATACTATTGAGCATCTCTGGTCTTATGGTCATTCCTAACTTCACATAACCAATTTCAACCGACAGGATTTCAATTCCTAACCAAGTAGAATAAGGATCAAGTGAGAGCATTTTTGCTGGAATCTTTTTTCCGTCTATCATCTTTTTAAAGTTCTGTCAATTTAAGTGTCGTATTATAGTTTCTCATTGTTGATGTCACACCAAGTTTCTTTTCAAACCAAGCGTTAGTCATTTTAGTCTTGCCAAAACCTACTCCACAATAGAAATAAATAACATCATCTACTATTTTAAAAGTTTCTAATTCAGTTGAAAATTCTTCAGTAGCGTTTACTTTCTCTTGAACAGGACTTTCATTTAAAAAGCCAAAACTCATGAACTTTGAATTCTCTATAGTTCTCGTTTTAAAAGGGCTTGCTTTTAAGATTTCAGAAACTTCTTCTTGTTTCTTTACCATAACAGGAATAGCTAAATCAAATTCTGACTTCAATAGTTCGCTAATAATATCAGCACATTGCGCCGATTTTAAATCACTATTAAAAACGATATTTCCAGACTGTATATAAGTAGTCACACCATAAAAAGAGGTCTTTCCTAAAGCATCACGCAGTAACGCCATAGGTAGCTTGTTTTTACCACCTACGTTAATGCCGCGCAATAGTGCTACATATCTCATTATAGTGAGAATTTAGTTCCAGCAGCCTTCATTTTACGTAATATTGGCGAGCATCTATATCGATCTTCTCTGTATAAATCATACATGGCGTCCAGTCCGTTTACACACCATTCTATTCCTTTTTCATTTGCCCAGGCGAGCAATCCTTTTGGATAATTCACACCTTTGGTCATGGCGCTATCTATTCCTTGTGCCGTTGCGATGTTTAAAAACAAGGCATCTGCCGCCTCATTGATAAGCATTATGAGTACTCGATCTTGAATTTCTTTTATGAGTTCAGGAGATTTTATTGGGTCCGCTTTCGCGAAAGCGTGCTCACTATCCACATTCACATAATCATAAAAACCTCTTCCAGACTTACGGCCTAGCCAGCCAGCCTCAACCAATCGTTTTTGAGTCAACGCAGGCTTGTATCTTGGGTCAAAATAGAAGGCCGCAAAAACAGTTTCTGTCACCACATAATTCACATCGTGACCTATATAATCCATCAATTCAAAAGGCCCCATTTTAAAACCTAATCCTTTTAAAGCGTAATCTATAGTGGCAAAACTCGCCATTCCTTCTTCATAAATACGCAACGATTCACTGTAAAATGGTCGCGCCACACGATTGACAATAAAACCTGGAGTATCCTTTGCTACGGCAACTACTTTTTTCCAATTCTCAATAGTAGCCACACAAGTATCTGTAACGTTTTGGGCAGTTTGTACGGCAGGAATTACCTCAACGAGTTTCATTAATGGCGCTGGATTAAAGAAGTGAATTCCTATACAGCGCTCTGGTTTATCGAGTGATGCTGCAATACTCGCTATACTTAAACTAGAAGTGTTAGAAGCAATAATACAGTTGTCAGACACGTGAGATTCTAATTCTTGAAACACTTTTTTCTTTATATCTAGGTTTTCAATAATCGCCTCGATGGTAAGATCAGAATCTGCTAGATCCTTTACCGTACTTACATAAGAGATATTGGATTGTATGCGATTTTTCTCAGCAGCATCTATTCTACCTTTCTCAATAAGTCGGTTCATTATCTTTTCAAGAGCTGCTTGCGCTTTATCCAGTTGGGCCTGATTAACATCAAACAACTTTACTTGACAACCAGCCGTGGCAGCTACTTGAGCGATACCACTACCCATTGTTCCTGCTCCTATGACTCCTACTTTATTGATTTGAGATTTTTGAACTTGCATTTCTTTGATTAACGAATTAAGATTAACGATTTTTGATTAACGATTAGATCGTTATTACTTTTTTTTATTTGTACTGGTTTTAATACTTGCTACAAAAATTGAGATCAGTTGATTATTTTCATCTAGTAAACTGTCCAGTAATTCAATTTTAGTAATGGTATTTGCGCCTTTTTGGATTTTAAGATTGACAAAAGTTTCTCTTAACTCCTTTAAAGCAATTTTCATTTTATGTAAAAAGTCACGATTAGATTCGGCTGATCTTGCTTCTCCATAGTTTAAAGCTACAGAAGTTGCTGATCGAATTAATTGTTTTGATAAGTGTTGAGACGCAAAGCTTTGATCGAGATGCTTACAAGCGGTTATTACAGCTATAGCAAATTTTATCAATCGATCTTCAAGTTGGTTTGGACTCATTTTAATTATTTCTAATTCACTTTAAATTTACAACAATCAATCGTTGATCGATATTCAACAATCTACTATCTTATATCTTATTTATTTCCCCTTAAAAACAGGTTTACGTTTCTCCATAAAACTAGCCACACCTTCGGCATAATCTTCTGTAGAAGCACTTTCTATTTGTAGTTTGGACTCAAGAGTTAATTGTTCTTCTACTGTATTATAGAATGATTGGTTCAGTGCTTTTTTAGTATTTGCTAGAGCTATAGTAGGTAATGCTGCTAACTTTTGTGCTGTTTTTTGAGCGGTAGCTAGAAAATCTGCGTCAGGAACAGCTTTATAGATCATTCCCATCTGGTCAGCTTCTGGCGCTGTGATTTTATCGGCAAGCATCATGGCAGCACTTGCTTTACCAAAACCGATCAATCTAGGTAAAAAGAAGGTTCCCGCACTATCTGGTATTAAACCGATTTTAGAAAATGCTTGTATAAAAGCAGCACTTTCTGTGGCGATTACTACATCGCAACATAAGGCAATATTTGCTCCTGCACCAGCGGCAACACCATTTACAGCGGCAACTACCGGTTTTTCAAGGTTTCTAATTTTAAGAACTATCGGATTATAATGATCATCTAGAATGGCTTTAAAACCTGGGTTCAATTCTGGATCGGTAATTTCTTGAATATCCTGACCAGCACAGAAGGCTTTTCCTTCTCCTACGATCATCACCGCTCTCACCTCTTCATTTGAAGCACATTGATCCAGTGCATCTTGCATAGCAAATGCCATCTCGCGATTGAAAGAATTGAATACTTGTGGTCTATTTAAAGTTATAGTTGCAACGCCGTTATCGACTTGTATTAGGATAGAATCTGACATATTATTTTATTATAGTTTCAACCCTAATCACAGACTTAATCTGATTAAAAGGTTGGTCTTTTAAAGTTGATTATAAAGATAGTGGTTGTTACGCTTTCGCGAAAGCGAGAACGTCCTACATATACTAGTAATTCAAAAAATATTTATACCATTTAATCTCTAACAATTTAAATACTCTATTTTTATACAAACTAACAACCATGAAAACAATTTTCCAACTTATTGCAGTTCTCTGTACTCTATTCTCAACGGCACAACCAGAATTAGATTTTGATATGGATGTCAATTTTGGTAGAGTTGGTGGCTATGCAGACGTTACTTATACAATAACAAATATTTCTAGTAATACAATTAATAACCTTTCCATTAATCATACTGACGCAGTAAATCCTATCTTAACGTTAAACCCTTCAACACTTGCTCCTGGTGCAACCGTAATAGCAACTGGCAAAATCGCTATATCTGGAGACCGATATAATGGCAATATTCCTTTTTTAGGCTCTACTCAAGCAACAGCAAATGGAATCATGAATGGTACTGCAATAAGCGAGTTGTCTGACGGAATAGATTTTCAAGGTAACAGAGTAGATGACGGCGCTTCTGATTATCAAATCTCTACGCCAGAAAGAATAGGTGTTGTTTATATAGATGATGACAGTGATGGAGCCTACACTCAAGGAACAGATACCACTATTTCAAACGCTACAATAAACATAAGTGATCAAAATGGGAATATCTTTTCAGTTATGACCAACGAAACTGGATGGTGGAATGCCGATATTCCCGACAGTATGGTGAATACAGCAGGAGATTTTTTGGGTACAGTAGATCAAAGCTCATTTCCATCTTCGTTTACTAATTATTTTTTAATAGACGGATTATCACCTTTTCAACTCGTTTTTCCTCTTGCTGCGCAATTTGAATTTGCACATGGATATACTGATCAACCAGCGAGCATTGAAGATGTAAAAGAAATTTCTGCTTATCCGATACCTATGACAGGCAACACACTTTTTTTAAATAATTATGAAACTGGAGCGGTAAAACTTTATTTCTTAGATGGTAAAGAAATTTGGAAAGGAGAAGTGACTGATGGTCGCATAGAATTTGATGTTCTAAAAAATGGGTTTTACATTTTAAGAGTAATTACCCAAGACAAAATTGCTAGCATCAAATTGTTGAAAAAATAATTGTTTTAGGTTTCCGCTTTCGCGAAAGTGAGATTACTTCAAACACTTAAAATAATCAAAAGGCTCTAAGCAAACCTCACACTGGAACATAGCCTTACAAGCGGTAGAGCCAAACTGGCTTACCAACTTTGTGTTTTTTGAGCCGCAGTTGGTACATTTCACTAATTTCTTCTCATTGAGAAGTACATCTTTATCGGCTGTTTCTTCTAGTGGTGCGGCGATTCCATACTCTTCCAGTGCTTTACGACCACGCTCGGTAATCCAGTCTGTAGTCCACGGCGGACTCATAATTAATTGTATATGTGTTATGTAACCGTGAACTGCAAATGCTCGTTCTAGATCATCGCCTATAACATCCATCGCTGGACAGCCACTATAGGTAGGTGTCAATTTTATAGTAATCTCTTTTCCTTCAACTATAACTTCTCGGATTACCCCAAGGTCTACCACGTTTAATACAGGTATTTCAGGATCTTTCACAGATTCTAAAACATCTAATAATTCTTGTGATATGTTATAGTTATGGATCATTTAAGATATTGAATTTCTATTAAATTACCACTTAGAATCCGGATAAGCACGCTGCATATACTGCATTTCAGTAAGAATATAGCCCATATGTTCACTATGTAATCCTTCTTTTCCACCTTTTTGAAAGTATTCTACTTCCGGAATTTCTAGTGTTGCTATAGAAAGTAAGTCACCCACTTTTTCATAGTAGTATTCTTTTAATTGTAACATATCTGGGGCTACACCAGCTTCAATCATAGCATCATCTGCCTTGGTGGTGTGAAATAACTCATCTGTATAAATCCACAGATCGTTTACAGCTTGTTGCACACGTGTTTTACTTTCCTCAGTTCCATCACCTAAACGTTTTAACCAATCTCCAGAAAAACGCTCATGATAGCTCGCTTCTTTGATACCTTTAAAGGCCAAAGCTCTTAAAGTCTCGTCTGCACTTTGTTGTAATGCTCCTAAAAACATTCTGTTATATACATCAAAGAAAAACTGACGTACAATTACATAACCAAAATCTGTGTTAGGCTGTTCTACCAGTAATACATTCTTATACTCACGTTCTTTTCTTAAAAAAGCAATATCATCTTCAGTAGACTTATCACCTCTTAATTGCGCTATATACTGGTAAAAACTACGCACCTGCCCTAACATATCTAGTGAGATATTAGTCAATGCGATATCTGGCTCTAAATTAGGTCCGTGACCACAAAGTTCTCCTAGACGCTGACCAAGAATCAAATAGTTATCTGCCACACCTAAAAGATAGTCGATCAGGTGTTTCTTATTTTCTGTTGATTCAAGGAATTGTGGGTTTAATTCTTTTATTGGTTTCATATAAAAGTTTAAGTTGAAGTTTAAGATAAAGCCTAACTCAGCCTCATTTAACTCTATGACTTAGATTTGATTATTGCTCGTAAAATTTTAATTAATTCTAATGACTCTTGTGATAATTTCTCAAGCTCAGTTTTATCATTTAATTCGGCTCCTATTTGGATTAAAAGATTGTTTCGACATTCTTTTATCTCTTTATGAGCAATGTTGAGCTTATTTAATTTGTCTTTTTGACTACTTGCCCCTAAGAATTCACCAAAGTTTAATGCTACAGATCCTGAGGAACGAATAATTTGTTGCTGATAATAACGAGAAGCATAATCGGTCCAGTCCGCTTTACGTGAAACTTTCACCATATCTACAGCAAACTTGATTAATCTATCCTCTAAATCATATTTCTTTCCATCCATATTTTAAACTTGATCTTAAACTTAAGTTTATGCTTAAAGAATTACATGTGTTTTAATTCTTCAGGTAACTCATAAAAAGTAGGATGTCTGTAAACTTTATCTGTTGCCGGTTCAAATAATTCGCCACTTGCTTCTGGACTACTGGCTCTTATATTTTTAGATTCTACTACCCATATGCTCACACCTTCATTCCTGCGTGTATAAACGTCGCGAGCGTTATTCATTGCCATTTCAGCATCTTCGGCATGCAGGCTACCGCAATGTCTGTGTTCTAATCCGTTTTTAGATCTTATAAAAACTTCCCAAAGTGGAATTTCTTGACTCATATATTTTCATTTTTAGTTCGTGCGCATTGCATGCGCTACACTCAAAATGGACGCATACGATGCGCCCTTGCTAGCGAGCGAGCTATACCGCTTGCGCAGTTTCTTCTTTTCTTACTTTTTGTTTTGCTGCATAAGCAGTAGCTGCTTCACGTACCCAAGCGCCATTGTTCCAAGCGTTACGTCTATCATCTAGGCGTTTTTTATTCATAGGTCCGTGGCCTTTTACTACTTGCCAAAATTCATCCCAATCAATTGCGCCAAAATCATAACTTCCCTTTTCATCATTCCATTTTAAATCTGGATCTGGAATAGTAAGTCCTAAAAGTTCTGCTTGTGGTACTGTTTGATCTATAAATTGCTGACGTAACTCATCGTTGGTCTTACGCTTCAACTTCCATTTCATGGATTGCTCGGTATGCGTACTTGCCGCATCTGTAGGACCTAACATCATTAATGACGGCCACCACCAGCGATTCAATGCATCTTGTGCCATTTCTTTTTGCTCTTCACTACCGTTACATAGGGATAACATAATTTCATATCCTTGGCGCTGGTGAAAACTTTCTTCCTTACATACACGCACCATCGCACGAGCATAAGGTCCAAAAGATGTACTACACAATGGTACTTGATTGATAATCGCAGCACCATCCACTAGCCAGCCTATCGCTCCCATGTCTGCCCAAGTCATCGTAGGGTAGTTGAAAATCGAAGAATATTTTGCTTTACCAGAATGTAAGTCTTCATAGAGTTGCTCACGAGTGATACCTAAAGTTTCACAAGCGCTGTATAAATAGAGTCCATGTCCAGCCTCATCCTGCACCTTTGCCAGTAGCGCTACTTTGCGTCGCAATGACGGCGCACGAGTAATCCAGTTCCCTTCTGGTAACATCCCTACTATTTCAGAATGAGCATGCTGGGATATTTGTCTGATGTGCGTCTTGCGATACTTCTCAGGCATCCAGTCCTTAGGCTCAATCTTTTCGTCTCTCGCAATTTTAGCATCAAATTGCGCTTCTAAATTTTTGATTTCTGCTTCACTCATGGTTTATATGTTATTGACGCATCGCATGCGTCTGTGATACTTCGTTCATGTTCGCATGCGATGCGAACTTACTTTTCTTTCTATATACTTGTTGCGGTTCCGCTTTCGCGAATGCGATATAACAACATACTTTTTTTTTATACTCTAGACATCGTAGTCTACAACAAGTTTCTTACTCGTTGGTACACTTACACAACTAAGCACAAATCCTTTCTCAACTTCTTCGTCAGTCAGTGCATAGTTCACTTTCATGGCTACGCTACCTTCTACCACTTTACATTTACATGTACTGCACACACCACCTTTACAGGCATATGGCAAATCTGCTCCAGCACCTATGGCACCATCTAGGACGTTATCATAATCATCACCTAGTACAAAATGAAATTCTTTACTACCGTCTATAATGGTCACATCTACACCATCTACCTTTTTCTCTAGTGCAGCAGCGGCACGGGCTTTATCTGCATCGCTTAATCCGCTTACAAAGAGTTCAAAATGAACATTTTCTTTCTTCATTCCTGCAGCGACTAATTCATCTCTTATTAAGAAAATCATCTCTTCTGGACCACAGATAAAAGCATGGTCTGTATGCGGTGCATTTATTAAAGTTTTAGTAAGCGTTTGTAATTTTTCTTGGTCAAAACGTCCATTAAACAATGGAATATCTCTGTGCTCACGACTTAAGAAATAAAAGACTTCAAAACGACTTAAATACTTGTTTTTGAGTGCTTCTATCTCTTCCTTAAATATAATTGATTTTACGGTTCTATTGAGGTAGAATAACTTGAATTTTGCATTAGGTTCGCTAGCAAGATGTGTCTTAATGATACTCAACATAGGTGTAATTCCACTACCTGCGGCAAATGCGATATAGTTTTTGGCATCATTTTCTTCTGATACTTCGATTCCAAAATCACCACTAGGTGCTGATACCTGTAACACATCACCGGTCTTTAACTCACGATTTACATAAGTAGAAAATTTACCTTCAAAGATTTCTTTAACCGCAACTTTCCACTCATTATCCAGCGGACTGCTACACAAAGAATAACTGCGTCGCACATCATCACCATTTATCATAGCGCGTAAGGTCAAAAACTGACCTGGACGATAGTTAAATTCTTCTTTAAGTTCTTGTGGAACGTCAAAGGCGATTACCGTAGTATCGTCAGTCTCTTTATAGACTTGAGATAATGTTATGTTATGAAAGTTGCTCACAGATATTAGGTCGTTAAGTTCACACAAAACTAACACTTGTTAGTTTGGAAAACAAGCGCCTTTTTTAAGGATGCATTTTATGGTATCGTTAATTAACCTTTAACGCTATTTTCACGACATCAAATCATTACCTCTCGTATATTGCTATATATGCAATACCCTAATATTACAGCTCCAGATTCCATTTTAAAAGAAGCCGAAAAAGCGATGTCTTTTTATCCTGCTTTACAGAATACTGAAATAGAATTTAAGTTCAATGATATGGTGCGCAAGAATTTCATGCAAGCACAACCTACTTATAAAAGTATTTTTAGAAGTAAAGAAAATCGCAGTTATATTATTTTAATAAGCAAAGAATTTAAAGTAGAAAATGAAATCTTTACTATAAATGAAATACCAAGCGATGTCCTTACAGGATGGTTGGGTCATGAACTAGGCCATGTCATGGATTATCGTTCTCGATCTACTGTAGATATGATTTTCTTTGGATTAAAATACTTATACTCACATGCACACATTCAAGAAGTAGAACGTGCCGCAGACGACTATGCCGTGCGCCACGGCATGGGTGAATATATTTTAAAGACTAAAGAATTTATTTTAAATCACACGAGTCTGTCTGAGAAATATAAAAAGCACATGCGTAAATTCTACCTATCTCCTGAAGAGATTTTAGAATTGATTAATCGTTATGGAGAAACTGGAGAAAAGCCTAGTCAAGATGAACTAGCGCCTAATTAGTCTTGGATTGGTGAATTGGTGAATTGTCAACAGCTTTATTTTTTCAAGGACTCAAAGACTAAGCCACTCAAAGTTCCAAATTAATAGACTTATAGACTACTTACAAACTCTTCCCAGGCTTTAAACTTCACTTCGTCCATTACTTTTTCCATTTTTACCTGACCGCCTTTTTTCTTGTTGTGATCGTTCCATTGTGCAAATGTTTCTGGTTGTATTTTATGAACTTGCACACCTTTTAGCGCCTTGGTTCTGGCTACTTTATAGTTTTTATTAGCTTCTTGTAGCGATTGATCTAGAGCCTCAGCAAGTTCTTTTTCTGAAGTTTCTGTTTCTGTACCTAGATACCATACATGCTGAAATTCATCATCAATTTTCTTTGCAGAAACGGTAAACTCTTTAATGCTGGTATTAAATTTTTCTTGTAATTCTGTAATCGCGGTTTCCATTTTAAGAACTGATAACTGACTACCTACTACATTTAAGAAAAACTTAGTTCTACCAGTTATTTTAATTTCGGCTTTTTCTACGTCTGTAAATTTTATTGTATCACCTATTAAGTAACGCCATGCACCAGATACTGTCGATATGATTAAAGCATAATCAACCTCTGGTTCTACCTCAGCCATGGTTAGAACTGGCGCATCATCAGAAATGCTACCATCTTGTTGTTCTACGTATTCTGGTTGAAAAGGCACAAATTCAAAATAAATACCACCATCGGTAATTAACTGCATAGAACTAGATTCTGGACGTTGTTGACATGCTATAAAACCTTCACTAGCTAGATAGGTATCTACTATCTGTACAGGTTTTGAAAACAACTTCTCAAAACTCGAGCGATAAGGTTCAAATGCTACACCACCAGAAGTATAAACCGACAGATTAGGCCATATTTCATGAATAGAATCTACCTTGTGATAATCCATTACTTTTCTAAGCATCATTTCTAACCATGATGGAATACCGCTTAACATACCTATATCCCAATTTTTAGCTTCTTCTGCTATTCTTTGAACGCGCTCATCCCAATCGTCTATGGAAGATATTTCTTTTCCTGGTCTGTAAAAAGAGTCTAAAAACTCTGGAATATTACTCGCAGATATTCCACTAATTTCTCCGATTGTAAACCCATTTTCTTCACTCAAATCTGTAGAACTACCTAAAGCCAAGACTTCACTCTCAAATACATCTGTGGGCAAATTGAAATTAGTCAATGCACTTACCTGTCTGGTTCCTGCAGCTTTTATCGCCGCAATCATCTCATCTGTGACTGGAATTGTTTTAGATTCTTTACCTGTAGTACCACTAGATCTAGCAAGAAAATTCGGTACGCCTGGCCATGCGATATCGGGCTTTCCTTCTTTCATGCGAGACCACCATTGCTCGTCCATTTTGTGATAGTCGTAAAACGGTACCGCTTTCGCGAAAGCGTGCTCCATATCATCTCCTTCTAAAACACTATTAAAGTCATAATACAAGCCGAAAGAAGTTCTCTTTGCCGTTTTTAATAAATGCTCCAATACTTTGCGTTGCGCAACCACATGGTCTGACGTCGCGGTAATCGTCTCGTGAAGATTTAATGCTGTCTTAATAATAGGACCTAAAAGTGCCATGAAATAGTGGTTTATTCCAAAAATAGACCTTTAAACACCTGTGCTAGGTTAAGATTCTGATAAGATTTTAAATATGAAGGAAATTAAATTTCTATCCTAATGACTCTAGAAATGCCACTGTTTAAATATAGCCTAATGATACTTAGTAAAGATTTTTGTCGCTTCATTGTAACTGCTTTCAAAGGACATCGCGTTTACGTTTGAATCTGCTTTTACGGCATTAAAATAACTTACCATTTTCTCTGTAGGCATATTACCTGTAAGTTCATCCTTTGCCATGGGGCAACCACCAAAACCTTGAATCGCACCATCAAAACGACGGCAACCAGCTTTATAAGCAGCGTCTACTTTTTCATGCCACGTGGTAGGTGTGGTATGTAAGTGTGCACCAAATTCTATTTCAGGATATTTAGGAATCAAGTTAGAGAACAAATAAGTAATAGTCTCAGGATCTGAACTACCTATGGTATCAGAAAGCGATAAAATCTTAACGCCCATCTTGTATAATTTCTCTGTCCACTCTCCTACTATCTCCACATTCCATGGATCTCCATAAGGATTACCAAAGCCCATCGAGATATAAACTACTAACTCTTTATCATGCTTTTGAGCGAGATCAATTACTTCTTGCAACAACTCCACACTTTGTGCAATAGTTTTATGGGTATTACGCATCTGGAAATTCTCTGAAATAGAGAATGGGTAACCCAAATATTGAATCTCTGGATGCTCACATGCCGCTTTTGCACCACGTAGATTTGCAATAATGGCAAGCAGTTTAGATTCTGTTTTAGAAAGGTCAAGTTTTGAAAGAACCTCAGCCGTATCCACTAGTTGCGGTATTGCTTTAGGAGAAACAAAACTACCAAAATCTATGGTATCAAATCCACATCGCAATAAGGATTGAAGGTATTGCACCTTCAAATCTGTAGGAATCATTTCTTTAATTCCTTGCATTGCGTCACGCGGACATTCTATGATTTTTACCTTTTCCATTGAGCTGCAAATATAAGGTTACGCAAAGGTTTGCGGAAATGATTTCTACTTCTTATTTAAAAGTCAAAAAGCCTCTTATAAAAAGAGGCTTTAAGATTAAAGTAAAATTTAAGGGGAAAATTACTTTTAAAATATTTTAATAAAATTCAAGTCTAACTTATTACGATTTCTAAATCAGTATTCAAATATGAATAATAATCATCACATAAATATCACAATGGCACTTAATTGATTACAACAACCCTTTTTAAGATATAAACAAACTCAACAAATCGGCAACATCTTCCTGTCTTTCTATATAATATCGTGCTGCAGTATTAACACGTCCTACTTTAACAGTAACAGCATCTTCTGGTAGGTCCTGGAACATAAATTCATCCGTCCAGTCATCTCCTATTGCAAATACAAAATCCTTTTCTGAACTTAATATATGATTAGTTGCTGCTTTACCTTTATGAACATTCATACTTTTCACTTCAATGACTTTATTGCCATAAAGAACACTTAAGCCACGGTTAATGCTTAATTCTTTAATAACATTAGAGAGTTCTGTTGCTCGTTGTTCACCTAAATCGGGATCTGCTTTGCGGTAGTGCCATGCTAATGAATATTTCTTTTTTTCAATGAATGTTCCTGGAGTACGATCCACATATTTTTGAAGAATAGGTTCAATAGTAGGAAACCAATCTGTATTCATGGCCTCAGTTAGAAACCATTTGTTATCGACCACATTTTTCTTAAGAACTCCATGTTCTGCAATAAGAACTACCGGAATATCTTTAAACCACTCTCCTAAAGTATCTGCATCGCGACCACTTATGATCACAACTTCAGTACGTGGCAAATTATTTAAACTACGTACTAAATTTAAAATTTTCTCATCAGGGGATGCTTCATTAGGATTATTCACAAATCCTCTTAAAGTCCCATCATAATCTAAAAAGAAGATTCTATTCTTAGATTCTTTATATCGTTGTAATAATTTTTCCTTGCGATTAGAATTTAATAATTTAGTCTTTACTAACTCTTCGGTCCTTTTAATTGATTTAAGCTTGTTCATAAAATCTTCTGCCCACTTTCCTACATTATAGCGTTTAAGGCGGCTTTGCATATATTTATTACGTTTTTTCTGCTCACTTACAGGCATCTCTATAGCTTCCTTAATAGTGTCTGCAATCAATTCCATATCATTAGGATTGATGAGTAATGCCTCATTCATTTCCTTTGCGGCACCTGCCATTTCACTTAGAATTAATACACCTGTCTGATCAGTGCGACAGGCAACATATTCTTTAGCAACTAAGTTCATTCCGTCTCGTATAGGTGTTATAAGTGCTACCTCACAAGAAGTATATAGGTCTATTAAATTTGTAAAAGGCATAGATCGATAAAAGTACCAGATAGGTGTCCAGCTTACTGTGGCAAATTTTCCATTAATTCGCCCTACTAGCTCATCTATTTCTTTTTTCAATCGTTTATATTGCTTTACGTTGGAACGACTAGGAACCGCTAGCATAACTAGTCTCACTTTTTCGATGTATTCAGGATATTTCTCTAGAAAACGCTCATAAGCCTTGATACGGTTTGCTATACCTTTTGTATAATCCAATCGATCGATAGAAAGAATCATTTTAGCCTCTGGAGTTTCTTCTTGATGATGGTATAACCTACGTTGTAGCTCACTCTGTGTTGTGTCTGTTTGTTGTTGATTCGCTTTCGCGAAAGACGAGAACTTTTCATAATCGATACCCATAGGAAAAGAATCTACCGTCACGACACGATCTGCCAGAGTAATACTGTTAAAGCTAGTGGGATACCCCAATATCCTACTTACCGAGCTTAAAAAATGTCGCTCATAATCATATGTATGAAATCCTATAAGATCGGCTCCTAGAAGACCATTTAAAATCTGCTCACGCCATGGAATTGTTCTAAAAACTTCAAACGAAGGAAATGGAATATGTAAAAAGAAACCAACAGATACATCAGGACGTTTTTCTTTTATAAGTTGAGGCAATAACATAAGCTGATAATCATGTATCCAAACGGTATCACCTTCTTCAAGATTTTCTAACACTACTTGCGCAAATTTTTCATTTACCCTTTTGTAAGATTCCCAATAATCATTACTAAATTTTGCGTATTCCATAAAATAATGAAACATGGGCCATATGGTATGATTGCTAAATCCATAGTAAAAACCGTCGAAGTCATCTTTAGATAATGTTACAGAGGCACATTGTTGTGCTTTTACTACCTTCTCCACAGTATTTACTAGCTGGGAATCAACATCTTCCTGTATAAGACCATTCCACCCTATCCATAAACCATTACTCTCTTCATGTACAGATTTAAGTCCTGTAGCTAGCCCACCTACACTAGGAGAAGAGGAAACCTTACCATTCTTAATGTTTAATTGTAAGGGTAATCTATTAGAAACTATCAAGGTTTTTAACATAAAAATAAAGTCTTTGGTTTAAATTATTCATTAATTCTTAAATTTCGGAAAAATCTGTTTGTCCTAAATAAAAATTTACGATTATTATGAATAATTTAAATTATGGAATTATAGGTAACTGCCAAAGCGCAGCCCTTATTTCTGAAAAAGGTTCAATTGACTGGTGCTGTCTTCCCATATTTGATTCTGCGTCTGTATTTGCAAAATTATTAGATGATAAAAAGGGTGGATCTCTTAGTTTTATATTACGTGATGATTATAGTATATCTCAAGAATATCTATGGAAAACAAATATTCTAAGCACTACTTATGATAATGGTATCGATGCCTTTCAAGTAATTGATTTTATGCCGCGCTACCAGCAAGAAGACGGTAGTTATTACACGCCACCTGATATCATAAGATTTATAAGGCTTTTAAAAGGAAAGCCACAATTCTCCATTCAATATGATCCACGTCTAGAATATGCTTCTAGTAAAGTATTTACCACAATTGAAGAAGAATATGTCCACAGCCAGACTAAAGACGGTAAATATGATTCTTTGTTTTTATATAGTGATCTTAACTATGAAGACATTGTCAACCAGCAAACTATAACACTGACTAGTAACGCTTATTTACTTGTAAGTTATCATGAAAAATTGAGTCAACAAAGCCTAGATAGATGCTATCTCAAATTCCAACGTACTAAAACCTACTGGATGGACTGGAGTGAAAAAACGACTAGTTATCCTATATATCAAAATGAAATTATACGCAGTGCTCTTACACTCAAAGTGCTTTCATATGAAAAGTCCGGTGCTGTTCTTGCTGCGGCTACAACGAGTTTGCCAGAAACTATAGGTGAGGTAAGAAACTGGGATTATCGTTTTTGTTGGATACGTGATGCATCAATGGTAATTAAAGTAATTGCAGATCTAGGTCACCCATTAAGTGCACGTAAATTTTTACAATTTGTTATAAATACCATACCAGATAAGGATGAAAAAATTCAAATCATGTATGGAATTAATGGTGAGCGTGACCTGACCGAAAGTTTCTTAGATCACCTTGATGGTTATAAGAATTCGCAGCCTGTGCGTATAGGTAACGCTGCTTATATACAGAAGCAAAATGATATTTATGGGATTTTAATGGAGGTTATTTATCGCCAGTTTGTAGAGTTTGAAACCACTTTAGAAAACCGTGAAGAACTATGGACCATTATTAAAGGAATTACTAAAATAGTAGAACAACACTGGCAAGAACCAGATAAAGGTATATGGGAATTGCGTACTGAAGATAGACATTTTACCTTTTCAAAATTACTTTGTTGGGTAGCCATAGATAGGGCTATTAAAGTAGGTGTGATATTAGGTCGTAAAGAACCTTTAGAAGACTGGAAAACACTACGATCAGAAATCTATGAAGACATTTACCAAAATTCTTGGAGTGAAGAAGTACAAGCTTATACTCAATCTTATGGCTCAAAAGATTTAGATGCATCTACATTACTAATGGAACAGTATGGATTTATTAAAGCCACAGATTCTCGTTTTATAAGTACTGTCCAAGCAACAGAAAAAGAATTGTGCCGCGATGGATTAATGTATAGATATAAGAATCAAGATGACTTTGGAGAGCCTTCTTCCAGCTTTACTATTTGCTCATTTTGGTTTATCGACAGTCTTAATAAAATAGGGGAAACTAAGAAAGCTCGCATGTATTTTGATCAGTTGTTATCTTATAGTAATCATTTAGGATTATTTAGTGAGGATATTGATTTTGAAACTAAAAGACTCCTAGGTAATTTCCCGCAGGCTTATTCACATCTTGCTCTTATAGAAACTGCTATCAATTTTTCAAAAACCATGGAGAATAATTAGTCAAGAAATCTAAATATGCAAATTGTTTAAAAACATTTTATTTTATTAAGGAATCAAAATAGCAACAGCAATACCTATAAAAACTACAATTTGTGTCCATTTCATGGCTTGTGCAAACCAAGTGGAAGTTTTTATGAAACTTGCTGCTTTTCCAGCTAATAGCGCTATTGTATAAAATGTAAGTAATGATACTAACATAAAAACGCCACCTAACATATAGATTTGAATCCAGTCTGGATAAGAGTTTGCCATTACAAATTGCGGTAATAATGCGAGAAAAAATAAAGTCACTTTGGGATTGAGCAAATTCATAGTAATTCCTACTTTGTAGAGTTTCCACAAATTTTGAGAAGAAGCTTTAGAATCACCAAATTCTATACTCGCATCGGAATCATAAATTTTAAAAGCGAGATAAAGCAAATAAATAGCACCAGCAATTTTTATGGAATACAGCAACCACTCATTATCTCTTATAATTACTGCAAAACCTAATGCAACTACTGATGTATGAACAATACATCCTGTAATTAATCCACTGGCGATGGCTATTCCATATTTAGAACCTCGCGCAACAGATTGTGTGAGAACAAAAATATTATCTGGCCCTGGACTTAATGCAAGGAGTAATGTAGCAAATGCAAAAGAGACAAGAGTTTCTATCACTTATTAAGCCTAATGATTATACGTACAATTGCAAAAGTGATCAGAATAAAGCTAAAGATATTTCTGAAGGTAAAAATACTTTTAGATTCAGTCTTTTTGTGATATTGATCAAATTCAGAATACTTTCCCTTAGAAATAATTTTTTCTGATTCGATAAATTTATTTTTAGCCTTTTTGCCAATATCCGTGCACGAAGGACAACCCTTTAATGCCATGGGAAATTCTTCGTTACATTTATCACAAGTTAAATAAACCATATCTCCTCTTAAATTTAAGAGTAAGTATACAAACATTTGACAGTTTCAACAAATGCCCTTAAAATTTAAATGTCAACTAATAAAAAGGGTTATCAAACAAATGATAGCCTTGAATATAGAATCGTGTTAACTCTACTTTTCATATTTAAAAATTTCTTGTTGATTTTGTGGTACTGTCATACCATTTCTTTCAGTCACTACGATTTGTAATTGAGTTGCATTGACTAAAATTATTTCATTAACAAAAGTTCCTTCTCCAGCAACCGATTGTGTTACTAAATTTCCATTTCTAATCCAAGTATAGCTAGTAGTGGAAAAATCACACGGTGCCATTTGATTCTCAGGAAATCGCTCTCCACCTGTCAAATCAGAATTAAAAGTGATTGTTTGTTGTGCTCGACAATCCATCGTTGGAACATCAAATCCTTGATTTTCAACTGATTTAAGTATCCAAACTCCAACGATATCATCTTGACTTGCTGGTTGAACATCATCGTCTGAACCACAAGATGTAAAACTGAAAACTATAACAAGGACTAAAATGTGTACTAAATACTTTTTCATAAAATTAAATTTTGTAAAAAAAAAAAACTAACGAGCTTTCCTAATTAATTCTCGATTAATATCCCTAATCAAAGCAGGCCCTTCATAAACAAAACCAGTATACAACTGTACCAGACTAGCTCCAGCATTTAGTTTATCAATCGCATCTTGTGCGGTCATGATACCACCTACTCCAATTATTGGGAAAGCGCCGTTACTCTTTTGATGTAAAAAAGCGATTACCTCTGTTGCTCTTTTAGTTAGTGGCGCACCGCTCAGTCCGCCGGCTTGTTTTACTAGACTTTCTTCTGATTGCAATCCTTCTCTAGAGATGGTGGTGTTAGAAGAAATAACTCCATCTATCTTAGTATCTTCTACTATTCCTATAATATCCAGCAACTGATCATCAGTCAAGTCTGGAGCGATTTTAAGGAGTATCGGTTTTCTTTGAGGCTTTTTATTATTAAGGTCTTGAAGCGTTTGTAATATATGCGTTAATGGCTTGCGGTCTTGTAATTCTCTTAGACCTGGTGTATTAGGCGAGCTTACATTTACTGTAAAATAATCTACATGATCAAATAGTTTTTCAAAACAGATAATGTAATCATTTACTGCCTGATCATTAGGTGTAACTTTGTTCTTACCGATGTTACCACCTATTAAAACATGATTAGGATGCCCTAATTTAGGGTTTTTCTTTAATCGTTCCACCGCTAGGTCTACACCACCGTTATTGAAACCCATGCGATTTACTATCGCCTGATCTTTTTTCAATCTAAAAAGACGTTGCTTAGGATTACCATCTTGAGGTACTGGTGTCAGCGTTCCTATCTCTATAAATCCAAAACCTAGGTTAGAAAATTCTTTAAAAGCTTTGGCATCTTTATCAAATCCTGCAGCCATGCCCACTGGATTATCAAACTGTAAACCAAAGAGTTCTCTTTTTAAAGCAGGATGATTTTGCTTGTAACGCTTTCGCGAAAGCGTGCTAAAACCAGGTATTTTACTTAACAATTTAATGCTCTTAAAAGAAAAGTGATGAACAGCCTCTGGATCAAAGGCAAAAAGTAACGGACGGACTAAAGATTTATACATAAGAATAAGGTTGCGCAAATTTACAATCCATTGGACTTTATTCCATATTTTTGTTACTCTTAAAAAATGACTGATATGAGTAAATATGATGTGATCGTTTTAGGTAGTGGACCTGGCGGATATGTAACAGCAATACGTGCTTCTCAACTAGGGTTAAAAACAGCAATCGTTGAAAAGGAATCTCTAGGTGGAGTGTGTTTAAACTGGGGTTGTATTCCTACTAAAGCGCTTATAAAAAGTGCCGATGTATTCAATTACCTCAACCACGCTGCAGATTATGGACTTAAAGCTGATAATGTAGATAAGGATTTTACTGCTGTTGTAAAACGTAGCCGCGATGTGGCAGACGGAATGAGCAAAGGTGTGCAGTTCTTACTTAAAAAGAATAAAATAGACGTAATCATGGGTTACGGTACGGTAAAAAAAGGTAAAAAAATCGAGGTGAAAGCTGAAGATGGATCTACCTCTACTGTAGAAGGAAACCATATTATTATCGCAACTGGTGCAAAATCACGTGTACTTCCTAACTTACCACAGGATGGTGAAAAGGTTATAGGGTATCGTGAGGCTATGACTCTTAAAGAACAACCTAAGAAATTAGTTGTTGTTGGGTCTGGAGCAATAGGTGTAGAATTTGCTTATTTCTATAACTCTATGGGAACTGATGTTACTATAGTAGAATATGTAGATCGCATCGTACCTGTAGAAGATGTAGACGTTTCTAAACAAATGGAACGCAGCTTTAAAAAAGCAGGAATTAAAATCATGACTTCTAGTGAGGTGACTAGCGTGGACACATCTGGTGATGGTGTAAAAGTTCATGTTAAGACTAAAAAAGGAGAAGAGGTTATTGAGGCAGACGTTGTTCTTAGTGCTGTAGGTATAGAAACTAACATCGCAGGAATAGGTCTAGAAGAAATAGGTATCTCTACAGATCGTGGCAAGGTACTCGTTAACCAGTGGTATCAAACTAACTTACCTGGTTACTATGCCATAGGTGATATTACTGCTGGACCAGCTCTAGCTCACGTTGCAAGTGCCGAAGGTATTCTTTGTGTTGAAAAAATAGCTGACATGCATGTAGAACCTATCGATTATGGAAACATACCTGGTTGTACGTATGCAACGCCAGAGATCGCAAGTGTAGGTATGACTGAAGCGCAAGCTAAGGAAGCTGGACACGAGATCAAAGTAGGTAAATTTCCTTTCTCTGCATCTGGAAAAGCAAGTGCTTCTGGTGCAAAAGATGGTTTTGTAAAAGTAATTTTTGACGCTAAGTACGGTGAGTGGTTAGGATGTCACATGATAGGTGCTGGTGTTACTGACATGATTGCTGAGGCTGTTGTAGCTCGTAAACTAGAAACTACAGGACACGAGATCCTTAAAGCGATACATCCACACCCTACAATGAGTGAAGCGGTAATGGAAGCTGTTGCAGATGCTTATGATGAAGTAATTCACTTGTAGTATTAAATAGTTTTTATTTAAAATAAGAAAACCCCTTTGAAACATAGTTTCAAAGGGGTTTTTCTATGCTTAAGGCTTTTTAAAACCTATAATTGAAACCTAGACTAAATGTACTCATCTCTCCTTCTTTGGTGAATCTATTAAAATTAGTCGCACGCTGTCTAGCAAAAAGATCTTGCTGATATCTTAAATCCATAGTCCAGCTTTTACTCATTTTATATCTAAGTCCTAATTGAACATATGGATTTAAAATCACCTGACCACGAGAATCTCTATTTACCAGACTGTCTGCGTTTGTATTAAAGTAAGCACCAGCACCAGCATAAAAACTCCAGCGTTTACTGAATTTGAATTCTGACTGGAAATTAACATAAGGCTGAATAGCTACTGGAGTATTCACACCAGCTTCTGCCCTTAAACTCCACACCTTATTTATTTTATAATCGGCATAGAGGCCTACTCCTAGGCCTATCCATGCCTCGTCAGTTTTTTCTGAGCCTGCATTATACTGAATTTGTCTTATACCGCTTAAGGCCTGAAATGTGAGTCCAAAATCCCATCGAGAAGAGTTCTCTGGCAGTTGAAATAATGGATTTGATGACTCTTCATTTTCTTGTGCCTGTAGACAGTTGATACTTAAAAGCACGATGATGGCACTTAAAATTAACTTCGTTTTCATGGTGTAGTTTTTTGTAGTTTAAAACAAATAAACTCCAACTATCACAATATCAAACGCTTGTTAACTCTAGTTACTACTTCTTAACTTTAGGTTTTTCTTTATAAAAAACAAATGTCACCTCTTCACCTACTTGTAAATTTGAGGCTAGGTCAATGATCTCGCCATTTTTCTTCATTAATTGAATCTTTGCCGTATTAGGAGGTTTTACCCCTAGATTAACTGCTTTAAGTGAAATGGTGTTAACAGGATCGATTAAAGAAAGTTCCATTTCTTTCTTCTTGGCAACTGGACTGTATGCATCAAGAATTTTATTACCATTAATAGTAAGATCTATTTGATCTCCGTCTACCTCTCCATCATCCCAGATAATTAATTTAAGGTATTCATCTTTCCATAGAATATTTAATTTCTCACCTCCTTTTAAAGAGTTTTTTGCATAACGGTTAAACATTTTATCCATGTTCACCTTTTGTTTTACACTATCCGGTATGCGCCCCATACGGTTCACTTTGTTCTGAAATTTTTCAGTTCTCTTTTGAATTTTTTGTGCTGCTGTTAAAACTAACTCACCATCAAGACAGCTGGTCAGGTCGTCATAATAACTTTTAAATGTCCCATCTATCTTAGACTTTCCATTTAATTTTCTCATATCACCAGTAAAATAAACATTACAGAAATCTTGTTCGATAATATCAGATTTTGTGTAGACTATTTCTACCTCTCTAAATTCTAATTTATTCTCTTTATCATCATACTTCCCGATGATTACAGACTTAGTCTCATGCTCACCATTTAAATCGGTATAAGAATACCCATTGATTTTACCATCTACTTCTTTAAAGTCTAATCTAAAAGTCATTAAAGAACTATCTGGCAACTTTAATAAACCTAAGTACTCGTATGTCTGACCATTAACAGTACCTAAGCTGAGTAAAACAATTAAGAGTAAGACTAATGATTTCATATTTTAATATATATTTGAGGTAAATATAACTAACTAAATAACTTTTTATGAAAACAAAATTAACTCTAGCTCTTATGAGTATCTTTATGATGGTAAGCAGCCTTGCATTTGCATCCTTTCCAGTAGAGAGACAAGTTACTACACAAGTGGTAACACTAGAAAATGGAACTACAGTAGAAGAATCTACCGCTACTCTTACTTCTCCAGCGGCAGTTGCCTGGTCAGAAGATCAAACTATAGCGATTCTATTATGGTTTTTCTTAGGAGGATTTGCAGGTCACCGTTGGTTCTTAAAGAGTCCATGGTACTGGAACGTATTATTCATCTTAACCTTCGGATTCTTTGTAGTAGGATGGGTAATTGATGGTATAGAGATTATTACAGGTAGTTATCCTGGACTATAATTTTATAGTATATTGATAAAATGCCTGCTAGATGTATTCTAGCAGGCATTTTTTATTTACAAAAAACTCTTCACAGCAAGTTCATATCCCTTGAGGCCAAAACCTGTAATAATACCTGCCGTATATTTTGAAATATAAGATACGTGTCTAAACTCTTCTCGATCCATAACATTAGAAATATGCACTTCTATAACCGGCGTTGTAATACCACTTACTGCATCACCGATACCTATGGATGTATGCGTGTAAGCACCAGCATTTAAAATTACTGCATTAAATTCTTCTTCTTGTGCTTTATGAAGTCTATCGATTATTTCACCTTCTATATTAGATTGAAAATAGCCCAATTCTACTTCTTTGAATTTGAATTGCAATTCTGTAAAGTAATCTTCAAAAGTTTGTGAACCGTAAATTTCAGGTTCGCGTTTGCCTAGTAAATTTAAATTAGGACCGTTTAGAATAAGTATTTTCATAGGTATAAAGATATTGGTAATTCCGCTTTCGCGAAAGCGAGACACAAAAAAAGCCGAATCGTCATGATTCGGCTTTTAATGAATTAAATATGTTTCTTAGAATTTGTACCCTAATGATATAGCTAATACAGAATTAGTAATGTCATCACCAAAAGTATCACCGTTATCTTTATACACATTATTAAGACCTATCATGTAACGCACGTTTGCAGATAGACCTTCTAAAGAAGTACCTTCTTTAAATTTATACGCAACACCACCACCAGCACTTAGGTCTATAGTTTCCGCATTTAAATCTTCGTCTACATTAACGCCGTCTACCTCATACTTGTCACTTACTAGAAAACCTATTTGAGGTCCTGCTTCTACAGAAAAACCAGATTCTCCAATGTAGAATTTTGCTAAAACAGGAACATTAATATAATCTAATTTCAATTTTTGCTCTACTCCACCCTCGTCAGATTGCAATCCTTGTTGAGAATAAAGAGCCTCTACTTGTAAAGCAAATGTTTCATTGAACATATACTCTCCAGTTACACCTACATTAATTCCAGTTCTACCATCTAGGTCTTCTACTGCATCACCTTGGAGCTTTGCAAAATTCACACCTACTTTTGCACCAAAATCAATTTCTTGAGCATTTGAAACTCCCATTGCAAATACTGCTGCTACTGCACTTAATAATAATTTTTTCATAGTTATGTTTATTAGTTCGGTGCAAAATTAGAGAAGGTTTAATTCTTTGATTATTAACAAAATCACAACTCATCTTAAAGATTGTTAAAGGTATTTCCTACATTTTAAGCTTCAGTATATTAGCTTTTTTTCTTACAAATTAATTAACATTGTTTTTTTAACAATCTATTCACGTCTAATAATTTTTACTTTTACAATTATGAATTGGAAGCAGGCCATAAAAGACTTTTCTATATACTTAAAGCTAGAAAGAGGCCTGTCAGTCAACACCCTAAAAGCATACACTAGAGATTTAAATAAACTGGCGCAGTGGTTAGAAATTAACGAGGTAAAAGAATTACCTGCTGCCATTACAGTAGATACGTTACGCACCTATATATATGAGCTAGCAAAAACGGTCCAGCCACGATCGCAAGCCAGATCTATAAGTAGTTTAAAAGCGTTTTTTGAATTTTTAACTCTAGAACGATATAGAGAAGACCAGCCCATGTCATTAATAGAGGCTCCTAAAACAGGTCGCAAACTGCCCGATACTCTAAGCACCACAGAAATAGATCTATTGATAAATAGCATCGATCGCTCTACTCTAGAAGGTGAGCGCAACCGCGCCATGCTAGAAACACTTTATGCTTGCGGTTTGCGTGTTAGTGAATTAATAACTCTCAAGATAAGTGATCTATTTTTTAATGAAGGTTTTTTAAAAGTAACTGGTAAAGGAGATAAACAGAGATTTGTCCCAATAGGAGAATACACGATAAAGATTATTGAACTCTACAAGAATGAAGTACGCATTCATGTACCAGTAAAACCTGACCATACCGATACCCTTTTTTTAAACAGACGTGGCGCTGGACTTACTAGAGCAATGATTTTTCATGTCATTAAACAACAAGCCATTACAGCAGGGATTAAAAAATCCATAAGCCCACACACGTTTAGACACAGTTTTGCGACACATCTATTAGAAAATGGCGCTGACCTGCGCTCTATACAAATGATGTTGGGTCATGAGAGTATTACCACTACCGAGATCTATATGCATGTAGATCGTGCACACCTTTCTAAGGTGATTAATGAACACCACCCTCGAGCATAATTCAATTTACATTCTTTGATTACATCTTCATTAACATCTCGTTTTAATGACTCTTAAGTTGTACTAAAGTTTTTATAAAGTAAAGGTGATTTTTTGGTGTACGCTTTCGCGAAAGCTAACTTTATAAAAAAAATACGACACAATGAAAACTCTAAAGTTTAAAAACGGCGACGAAATGGCCGCAATAGGATTAGGTACTTGGAAATCTAAACCAGGTGAAGTAAAACAAGCGGTAATAACTGCCCTAGAATCTGGATACAAACACATAGACTGCGCTGCTGTTTATGGAAATGAAAAAGAAATAGGAGAAGCGTTTAATGAAGTGTTCTCAAAAGGAGAGATCAAAAGAGAAGATATATGGATCACATCAAAATTGTGGAACAATTCACACCTAAAAAGTGATGTAGCACCTGCCCTAGATCAAACCCTTAATGATTTACAACTGGATTATCTAGATTTATATTTAATACACTGGCCAGTTGCTTTTAAACCAGAAGTACAAGCGGCCGAAAAGCCAGATGATTATCTAACACCACAAGAGGCGCCTGTTCATGAAACATGGAATGCGATGGTAGATTTAAAGAAAGCTGGTAAGGTGAAGCATATAGGGGTTTCTAACTTCTCTACCACTAAACTAGATGACCTTCTTGCAAAAACTGATGAAGCACCTGAGATGAATCAGGTAGAATTACACCCTTTATTACAACAAAATGAACTATTTGAATATTGTTCTAATAAAGGTATTCATTTAACAGGATATTCTCCATTAGGAAGTGGTGACCGCAGTGACGCGATGAAACAAGACAACGAACCTAACATGCTGGAAAATGAAACCATCACTTCTATCGCTAGTAAACATAACGCTAGTCCTGGACAGGTGTTAATTAACTGGAGTGCAAATAGAGGTACTGCAGTTATCCCTAAATCTACAAATGAAGGACGTATAAAAGAGAATCTAGCTGCTGCAACCGTTAACTTTGATAAAGAGGATTTAAAAAATCTTGCTGATATGGATAAACACTACCGCTATGTAACTGGTAAATTCTTTGAAGTTGCAGAGAAAGGTTATCCTAATATTTATGATGAATAGATATTAGATATTAGATATTAGATATTAGATATTAGATATTAGAAGAAATGAAATCCATTATTCAAACAAATTGAATAATGGATTTTTTATTTACAAATAAATTAAAGAGTGTGAACTAACAGCACAAAAGAATTCCTTTCCTTTTTAAGAAAGGTTGATTAAAGCTTAATCAAAATCTGATAGATAAGAGAAGCCTGTACCATGTTTGAATCTAATTCACACATATAAAAAAACCTCGATAAAATAAATTACCGAGGCTTGAAATAAAACTAAGAGTTTTTACTTAGCGATATTCACCGCTCTTGTTTCTCTAATTACCGTTACTTTAACCTGACCTGGATAAGTCATGTCTGTTTGTATTTTTTGTGAAATCTCAAATGATAATTGTGCAGCACGATCGTCATTTATTTTTTCACTCTCTACCATAACTCTTAATTCACGACCGGCCTGGATAGCATATGCTTTTTCCACACCCTTAAAGCCAAAGGCTATATCTTCAAGATCTTTTAATCTCTGGATATAAGAATCTAGCACCTGTCTTCTAGCACCTGGACGTGCACCGCTTATCGCATCACATACTTGTACAATAGGAGAAAGTAAAGATGTCATTTCTATCTCGTCATGGTGAGCACCTATCGCATTACACACTTCAGCTTTTTCACCATGCTTTTCAGCCAGTTTCATACCTAGTATTGCGTGAGGCGTCTCGTCTTCTGTTTCTGGCACCTTACCTATATCGTGTAAAAGTCCAGCTCTTTTTGCAAGTTTTGCATTAAGACCTAATTCTGCAGCCATGGTACCACAAAGTTTTGCTACTTCTCTACTGTGTTGTAATAGATTCTGTCCATAAGAAGAACGGTATTTCATACGACCTACCATTTTAATCAATTCTGGATGCAAACCATGAATACCTAAATCGATAACTGTTCTCTTACCTACCTCGGCAATTTCTTGATCGATTTGCTTTCTAGTTTTAGAAACCACTTCTTCAATACGTGCTGGGTGTATACGGCCGTCTGTCACTAATTTGTGTAATGATAAACGAGCCACCTCTCTACGTACCGAGTCAAAACAAGAAAGAATAATAGCATCTGGAGTATCATCTACTATAATCTCTACACCAGTAGCAGCTTCTATAGCTCTAATATTACGACCTTCACGTCCTATAATACGACCTTTAACATCGTCACTTTCTAGGTTAAATACACTTACACAGTTTTCTACTGCTTCTTCTGTACCTATACGTTGTATGGTATTAATAATTACTTTTCTAGCTTCTTGTTGTGCAGTAAGTTTTGCCTCTTCTATAGTAGTTTGCACTATACTCATGGCTTCACTCTTTGCTTTATCTTTTAAAGACTCTACAAGTTGTTTCTTTGCATCTTCACCAGACATGCCGCTTATTACCTCAAGTTGTTTTACTTGAGAAGCGTGCATTTTATCAACCTCTTCCATGCGCTTGTAAACAGACTCGCGCTTTCCTTCTACATCTTTAAGTTTACTATCTAAGGACTGATTTAATTTTTTACTCTTTGCAAGTTCATTAGAAACGTTAGACTCTTTATCTTTTGTACGTTTCTCTGCATCTTTCATTTTTTGTTCTCTAGCCATGATTTCTTTCTCATGCTTAGATTTAAGTTCCATGAACTTTTCCTTACCTCTAAATAGCTTTTCACTAGATATTTTCTCTCCTTTAGCCTCGGCATCTTTGAGAATAGACTCTGCGTCTTTTTTTGCAGTTGCGATAAGACTCGATGCCTTACCTTTTTCAACTATTGATTTTGCTACAAAAAAGCCTATTGCTAGACCTATAATAAGTGCCACGATGGCATATATAATTGTTTCCATTGGTTATTGTGTATAAAAAAACCTGCACGAGTTTGGGTTTTGTATGAACTCCTTAAATAAAGTTTAAGGTTAACTGGCTGATCAAGGATCCGACTCATAAGTCCGGCTTGCTTTTACAACCACGACTCACCTTTTTTAAAGAATATCTTGTTGAGTTCACCAAAAAATGAAACAAGTGCAGGTAGTAACTGTTTATGTTTAAAGAACGACTATGATAGTTGCTTATCTAGCAACAAGTTAAGAACGTTTAATTGTTCTTTGGCCTGCTCTACATCTGCACTATCATCTATAACTAATTGCTCAGACTTTGCTGCAAACTGAAGGGCGCACATCGCGAGAAGATCTTGCTTATCTCTCACGGCATAGCTTTGCTCCAGTTGTTTAATCATGGCTTCAATACTTTTTGCTGCTTTACGCAAACCTTCTTCACGAGAAGGATCTATAGTTAGTGGATAAACCCTATCTGCAATCGATATTTTTATTTTAAGTTTATCTGCCACTGTTAAGTCAATTGGGTAATACATTGATCGATCTCTCTAATCAATGCATTTATTTTGAGCTTTGTTTTTGTTTTATATTCATCACTACCTAGCATTGCATTTGCCGTTTTAAGCGCTACATTTCTGTCTTCACTCTCTTTAAACGCGGTAATAAGCGCATTATTTTCTTTTTCAAGTTCAAAAATGCGTTGATCCTTATCACCCATTTGAGCCTTCAATCTGGTGTTTTCTGATATTAAAGACTTGATCTTTAGCTCTATTTCAGAAATTTGAGAAGACAATGTAGGCATACGGACTAATTTAATGCTGTTATTACAAATCTAAGTTTCCATTTAGACAAATCAAATATTTATGGAACAAAGTTTGAAAAGCTTTGCATTAATACCATTTCTCATTATATATTTAACTCATGATTAGACTTTTTATCTGTTTCCTGACATTATTTTTATTTACATCTCGCTATTGCGAAAGCCAAACCATCAAAAATCTCCCTCAAGATTACTTTGTTAATCCACTGGATATAGATCTTAAATTGAGTGGAACTTTTGGTGAACTAAGATCCAATCACTTTCATAGCGGCCTAGATATTAAAACAAATCAACGTACTGGTGCAAATGTGCATGCTGCAGCATCTGGTTATGTAAGCCGTATAAAAATAGAGCGATATGGTTATGGAAAAGCTCTTTATATCACACATCCTAATGGATACACTACTGTTTATGCCCATCTTAAAAAGTTTGCTCCACGCATAGAAGCATATTTAAAGAAAAAGCAATACCAGAAAGAAAGCTACACCATACAATTATACCCTACAGATCTAGAGCTTAGAGTAGATCAAAATGAAATTGTTGCTTATAGCGGTAATTCTGGTGGTAGCGGTGGTCCTCATTTACACTTTGAAATTAGAGACAGTTCAGCAAGACCTATTAACCCTATGATGATGGGAATTGAGATTCCAGACACTAAAAGGCCTCTTGTAAAACAAATAAAAGCCTATCCATTAAATGAGAGCTCTACTATTAATGGTAAGAATGAAGCAAAACTTTTAAGACTTATACCTCTAAAAGGAGGAAAGTTTAAAGTAGAACCTTTCAGTGCTTATGGAGAGATAGGAATAGGTGTAAATACCAGTGACCAGCAAAGTGCGGCAAATAATCAAAATGGAACTTTTCACATTGAAACTTATTTTAATGGAAGTAAGAATTTTGAAATGACATTTGATCGTTATGCATTTAGTGAGTCCAGACACATCAATCAAATGATAGATTACGAGCATTTTAAAAAGACTAAAAGCCGCATCTCCAGACTTTACATTCCTAATGAAAGTCCGTTAAGCTTATACGAACATCACATTAACAAAGGTGTTTTACAATTATACGACGCAGGGACTACTCATTCTTATAGTATCCAAATAGAAGATTATAAAAAGAACAGCGTAGAAATAAATATGGATATTAAAAATGAAGCTGCTTTAGAATCCATACCATATATAGATAATGATCCCATGACCTTTGTGGATCACAACAGCACTTATAACCAAAGTTATGGTCCTTATTCATTAATGATTCCTAAAGGAGCTCTTTATCAAAGTGAATTTCTAGATTTATCACAAAGTGCAGACACGCTTAAGGTACACAAGGACATCGTCCCATTACATAAAAACATGATCATAAGTTATGACATGAGCTCAAAAGAAAACGACAACCTTAAACAATACTATATAGGTAGAGTAACTAGTTGGGGTGCTGTATATCATGTGAACACAAGAAGAAAAGGAAACATATTAAGTGCTGCCACTAGAACTATGGGAACCTATGCCATTAGTAAAGACGACACCGCACCGACTATAAAACCTATTAACTTTAAAAACAAACAGTGGATTACTAAAAACAAAACCTTAAGACTAAAAATAGCCGATAGAGACACTGGTGTAGATGGCTATAGAGCAACTGTAAATGGTAAATTCATTTTAATGGAATACGATTATAAAACTGGAGTTATCACACACGATTTCTCAGATGGTGTCGTTACTGATTCAGAAAACGAACTGAAGGTTATTGTTACTGATAATGTAGGAAATAGCACTACATTTGAAGCCACATTTTACCGTAAAAGCTAAACAAACGATTTGAAGAACTTCTTACTATTTATAGCACTTGTTGCTACCAGCTTTATTTATGCTCAAAACGCCATTATTCAAGGTGTTATACTTGATGATAAAAATCAAACCATTGCAGACGTTAACATAAATGTCCTGGGAACAACTATAGGAACCGCCAGTGATAACACTGGATTCTATAGACTAGTAGTTCCTGCAAATCAAAAAATCACAATCACATTTACATCCATATCTTTTAAATCTTCTACCTTAAAAGACATAGAACTTGACGGTAAAGCACCGTTTGAATTCAATCCTGTACTTAAAACAGATATAGAGCAAATAGGTACCGTTACCATTAATAACACTAGAACTAAAGAATTTGCTGGTATTACAAATGTAGATCCTACCGTTGTGCGAGCAATACCTGGTGTACAACCTGGTGTAGAAAATTTATTAAAATCACTACCTGGAGTATCTTCTAATAATGAACTGAGCACCCAATATGCTGTACGTGGTGGTAACTATGACGAGAACCTAGTTTACATTAATGAAATAGAAGTGTACCGACCGTTCTTAGTACGCAGTGGACAGCAAGAAGGACTGAGTATTGTAAATGCAGACCTTGTGCGTAGTGTAGATTTTAGCGCTGGTGGTTTTCAATCTAAATATGGCGATAAATTAAGTTCTGTTCTGGACATTAATTACCGTCGCCCGACTGAATTCGGCGCAGGAATAGACGCTAGCTTTTTAGGTGTTAATGCTTATGTAGAAGGTACCGCTTTCGCGAAAGCGGCAACAGGAATACTAGGAGTACGATATAGAAACAACAGTTTATTTGTGAATAGCCGCGAGACTGAGGCTATTACAAAACCTGTTTTTGTAGATGCACAAACGTATTTAACCTATCAGGTAAGTCCTAAATTTGAATTGAGCTTTTTAGGTAATATAGCCATCAACAGTTATGAGTTTGAACCACTGACTTCTCAAACTAATTTTGGAACCGTAGACGATGCACAATCATTGATCATAAATTATGATGGAAAGGAAGACGATCAATACGAGACTTATTTTGGCGCATTAAAAGCAAGTTATGATGTGAATAAGCTTTTAAACTTGCGCTTTATAACCAGCGTTTACCACACTCAAGAACAAGAACATTACGACATTTTAGGACGTTATCGCATAGGTAGACCTAACACTAACATAGGTAGTGATGACCTAGGAGAAGTAGATTTTACTCGTGCGATAGGTAGCGAGTTAGACCACGGCCGTAATGATCTAGATGCTCTTATAGTAAGTCTAGAACATAAAGGAACATTAGAATTTGACAACGGTAAAAAGGAAAACGACCAACTGGATTGGGGTTTAAAATTTAATCGAGAAGATATAAGAGATCGTTTAAGAGAATACACTGTTATAGACAGTGCTGGTTTTAATATAAGACCGCCGTCAGTGGCTGCAAACGACGAGCCTTATTTTGCATATACTGCACCGTTAGATTCTTTTGAATCTGCTAGTGCAGATAACGATGTGCAAATCACCAGACTCCAAGCATTTGCCCAATACAGCAGCCGTGGCTATGTAGGTGATCATGAATTATACTGGAATGCTGGTGTGCGATCACATACCTGGAACGTAAGTGGAGCAGGAATTCAAAGCACTACTCAAACTGTCATCTCGCCACGTGGACAGGTAGCTATGAAACCGGCATGGGACGATACAAATATGCTTTTCAGGTTCTCAACCGGTATATATTATCAACCACCTTTTTACAGAGAATTACGTGATCAACAAGGTGTTGTTAATCCAAATGTGAAGGCACAAAAATCGGTTCATTTTGTATTAGGAAATGACTGGAGCTTTAATTGGACAGCCCCCAACGGAGATAAAAGACCTTTTAAATTAACTAGTGAAGCCTATTACAAAGATCTATCTGATGTAAATACCTACACGCTAGAAAACCTAAGAATACGCTATAGAGCAAATAATGACGCAGAGGCTTATGCCTACGGACTAGATGTGCGACTGGCAGGTGAATTTGTAAAAGGAACTGAAAGCTGGATATCACTTGGCTATTTAAAAACAGAAGAAAATCTAGATGGTCGTGGTTATATCGCTAGACCTACAGATCAACGACTTAAAGTAGCATTCTTATTTCAAGATTATGTACCTAACATTCCTAATTTAAAGGCATACATTAATATGGTGTACAGTTCTGGATTACCTGGTGGATCACCTAGCTATGCAGACCCTTATGATTTCCAGTTCCGTTTAAAAGATTATTTTAGAGCAGATCTAGGTGTACAATTTGTACTGGTAGATGACAAGAAAAAAGCGAAAGCCGGTAGCTGGTTAGAAGATTTTGATGAGTTTTCTATAGGAGCTCAAATTTTCAACATCTTTGATTATGAAAATAACATTTCTAACCTATGGGTGCGTGATGTAGCTAGTAGTGCGCAATACGCAGTACCTGTTAGATTAACGCCACGTGTTTTTAATTTGAGATTGATTGCAAAGTTGTAGAAAGTAATGATTAATATAAAAACATATTTGAAAAATATCTCGACAAAACTAGTTTTATCATTATGTTTCTTTTCATTTGCTTTACACGCCCAAACAATCTCTAAGACAGAAAAATACACCCCATTAAAAATTGTAAGCAATCATATTTATGAAGAATTCATAAAGAATCCAAAAAAAGCTCAAGAACAAGCAATTAACGATATAAAATCTAACAACACAACCCTATTATTAGCTAGCGGAATTGCTCCAGTATCTATAAGTTCAGATACTGATTTTGAGAAGAAATATAACTTATCCTTTTACGAATATGGATGTACTCCTCCAGAATTTAAAGTCATCCTAGCTTACAATAATGTAATGTTTGATCACATGCTAAAGCTGTATGGAACAAAATGGATTACAGAAATAAGAGACGATATAGCAGGTTTCAAAAACTGGAAAGAAAACCTTCAAACTACACTTAAGTCTGATACTACATTAAAACGAGACAAATAGATTTTTTAATTCTTAAAATTCAACCTAAGCAACAATACCTTCCATATATTCTTTCAATATTCCTACTACATAATCCAGTTCTTCTTTTGTATTATAAATAGAGAAGCTGAAACGTAGACTCGGCTTATTCAAATCTTCTTCTGAAAGAACACTAGTTAATACGTGAGACCCTTTTTGAGAACCACTCTGGCAAGCACTACCTTTAGAACAAGCGATACCTTTTAGATCCATAGTAAATAAAAGCATTGCAGCTTTATCAGCAGGGCATGGTAAACACACGTTTAATAAAGTATACGTGCTCTCTTTATGATCTCCACAATTACCGTTAAACTTAACACCAGGAACGTGTTTTTCTAACTGTTCTTGAAAGTAATTCTTAAGATCTAAAACATAAGCACGATCTTCTTCAAGATTGTCATAGGCCATTTTTAAAGCCAGATCCATACCTACTATATTATGCACACTTTCTGTACCTGCTCTTATACCTCGTTCTTGAGAACCACCTAAAATAAGCGGTTTTAAACCTGTTCCTTTTCTTATAAAAGCAAATCCAGTTCCTTTAGGCCCATGGAATTTATGAGCAGATACTGCTGTAAAATCTACTGGTAACTTACTTAAATCCATTTCATAATGACCTATAGACTGTACACAATCACTATGAAACAACGCATTGTGTTTTTTACACAACTCTCCTACTCTATCTATATCTAGTTTATTTCCTATCTCATTATTAATGTGCATTAATGAAACTAGCGTTTTCTTATCGCTAGATGCTAGCAATTGTTCTAGATCTATATAATTAGGTGTACCACAATCTTTAAGTTTTACATGAGCTACCTCTGTACCATATTTTTCTTTACAATAATCTACTATATAAAGAACCGCATGATGCTCAATAGTGGTAGTTATAATACGCTCCACACCTAGATCACGCACACAACTATGAATAGCTAGATTATCTGCCTCTGTACCACCAGAGGTAAAAATAATCTCTGCAGCAGTAACATTTAATTGAGCAGCAATATTCTTACGAGCATTTTCAATAAGGGACTTTGCACTACGTCCAAAACTATGGGTAGAACTAGGGTTTCCATGAACTTCTGTCATCACCTCAGTCATTCTTTGAACAACTTCTGGTCTCATTTGTGTCGTTGCCGCACTATCTAAATAAACTTCTCTCATAGCACAAAAGTAATTTTATTTACAATAAAATTTGCACTTTAGCGCTTTAATATGATTGACTACTTTTGCACACATGAAAAAACTACTATACCTTATAATTCCTATAGTTTTACTAGGCTGTAACGATGGAGACATCATTACTAACGACTTTGATTTTGAAGATGCCAGTGTAGAGGCTTGTGACCCAACAGTTTCTTCTGGTAGTATAAATAATTTTGTTTTTTATAAAAATGAAGACACAAATTTTGAAAGCCTCGTTTTACAAATTTTAACTAGTGATGACATTTTAAATACAAATGCTATTTACGGTCCTTATAACATCTCAACTACTAGTACGACCATATTTGAATACCGTAAATTCAATGCTGCGCCAGGTAATGATTATTACTGCAACAGCATACCGCCTAGCACACCTACAGTAACTGAGGTATTTAATGCCATAGGTGGAGACATTACCATAGAAACATCTACACGTAGTGATGATGATAATGATGGAATCCTATCTGAAGATGAAGGAATTGAGTACGACCTTAATGGAAATATTGATTTTCTTGCCAGTGATGATACCGATGAGGACGGCATACCTGACTTCATGGATATAGATGATGACGGTGATAATGTACCTACTAGTCAAGAAGGTGTCGCTTTTAATAGTGACGGGACGATAGACATAGCAAATAGTCGAGACACCGATGGTGATGACAAATTAGATTACTTAGACGAAGACGACGATGGTGATAGAGTCGATACAAGAAACGAAAGTATAGATGGTAATCTAGACCCAACAGATGATTTTGCCATAGGTGCCACAGTACCTAATTACTTAGTATTCTCTAGCACACCAGCAGAGGCTAGTCCATTAATAGAAGAATACATCCCACATACTATAGAACGCATCACACAATTGCACATCACCATAGCAGGTCTAACCTTAACTAACGGTAACGTAGAAATAATTGAAGATGATTATGACTTTGGTAATTATATAAAAGACGGTATTATATTAACCTGTACGCCAGCATTTCCAGGTACTATGGGTTCTGGTGTATGTATATTTCAGTAGCGCCTTTTCCATATTTTTGATAATCAGCATCATAAAATTTGATCTGACTGTATCGTTGAAAAAGATAATTGAGTTCTTCTTTAAGCACTCCTTGTCCCACACCATGTATAAAAACTAATTTAGGCACACGATTTTGAATAGCCCATTCTATTTTGTGCCTCGCCGTATCTACTTGTAGATTAAGCTTATCATAAGCATCCATACCACGTTCTGACTTTACTAATTGGTGTACGTGTAGATCTATTTCTACCGCAGGAATAAAAGCTGCTTTTTTTCTAGAAACCTGTCTTACTTTAGATTTCTTAGGAGCAGGTTCTTCTTTAGGAGTAAAATTTGAAACTTTGAATGACCTGTCTAAAATCAACTCACTAGAATTATAAGTAATTTCTATATCATCGTCAGTTAAGATGGTTATTTGTTCCGCTTTCGCGAAAGCTACCACACCACCAAATTCATCGTCCAGAACCAGTACTCGATCTCCTTTTTGAAACTGATTCATGGACTATTCTTCTTCTTCAGATAAATGATCATCTTTATGAGCAACCCAATGTGTACTCGCACGATATGCGCCGAACATGATTAGAATCACTCCAAAAACCTTAAATAATATGTTTGCGTCCTCATTTATAAAGGTATAGAGCAATAAAATTGCACCTATAAATATCACAAAACCGTTGATTAACTGCAAAAAGGTGTTTTTAATCGGCATTTTTTCTATTTAGTCTAATTGTTATAACAAATTTATAAACTTATTTAAAAGGCACTAGCATTAAGGAGATAAATTATATTTTTGTATTGTTAAAGCAGCATTATTATGAAAAACATTATAAGCTTATTACTAGTGGGTTTTGCCTTTCAAATGGCAACCGCACAAGTATGGATTAAGGGTGATAATTTTATTTACTCAAAGGGAACAAACATCTTTGTGAAAAATAAAATCAATCTAGATACTGATTCTAAATTTTACTTAAGAGAAGATGCTCAGTTGATACAAGATGCCGATGTACCTAACGAAGGTGCTGGAATCATTTCTGTATTTCAAGAAGGAACAACTAATAGTTATAGTTATAACTACTGGTCTTCTCCAGTGAGTGATGAATCTACTGGAACTGGTAACACTGGTTTTTTAAACTCACAAATCAAATACCCTACTACAGCTGCAGGAACTAACACTGATTACACTATTACTGCTGAGGATTCACAAATACTAGCCTACAGTGTTAGAGATGGAGAGTCTGATGACGCTACTACAGGTGGTAGCCCTCTTAAAATAGCTGGTAGATGGTTATACACTTATGAAAGTGGTGGTAACCCTGCAACAGGATATGCTGGATGGTCTATTTTTAATGGATCCCAAAATACACCAGCTGGTCAAGGTTTTACTATGAAAGGTGTTAATGAAATCGCCGGAGGATCTGCTAACTACAATGGTGGACAACGTTATGATTTTAGAGGAAGACCTAATAATGGTACCATTGAGATACAAATAGGTAACGATAACGCAACCCTTGCCGGTAACCCTTATCCAAGCGCACTAGATTTAAAAAGATTTATAGAAGTTAATGCTGAACATATAAGTGGTGATGACGTAAAAATGGATCCTTGGGTAGAGTTTTGGGAATCTCAAGTAGAGACTTCTCACCAACTTACTTCTTACCTAGGTGGTTATGCAAGATACGTGCCTATGGGATTTGATCCTGGATCTGAAAACGGCTATAATAATAGCGGTACTTATCTAGAACCTATCTTTAGAAGAACAGATAATGATGGTAATATAATAACCAGCGGTACTACAAGCTCTTCTGGTGTTGCAACTCCTCCTGGAGCAACAGCATCTCACACAGGATCAGGAATAGATGGAAGAAGAAGATATGCTGCAATAGGTCAAGGTTTCTTTATTTCTAGAACTAATACAGACGTTGCTTTTACTGCAACATCTTTTGAACAAGAGGCAACTGAATTTATCACGCCAGGTAGCTCTGTACCTAGCGGATTAGGAGAAACAATAGAATTCAATAATTCTATGAGAGTTTTTCAAAAAGAAGATGGTAATACATCTATATTTAAAGCTGCTCCAGTTAATGGTAATCCATTAAGTAGTGTTGCTGCTAGACAAATACCTAAGATGATTATAAACGTTGTGCCTAACGGACTTTATGCTAGACCTCTTAATTTTGCTTTTGACGACAGTACATCACAAGCATATGATTATGCATGGGAATCTCCTATATCTGGTAGAGTTGCAACAGATGCTTATATCAAAATAGGTACTGCAGGTGAATACGGTCTTTCTTCTCAAGCATTTGATGAGAATATGGCTATTCCTATAGGTGTAGAAGTTGCGAGTTCTTTTACTGCTCCTATCGACGTAGAATTTGAATTAGCATTCTTGATTAACTTTGATCCTAACGAGGTTTATCTTCATGATAAAACAACAGGAGTTTATCACGATTTAAAAGCAGGAAACAAGACTTTATTAATTGCGCCAGGTCACTATACAGATCGTTTTGAAGTAACATTTAAAAACACTTCTGGTACATTGAGTAATGAACTTATAGAAGAAACTAATTTTGATATTTTCCAAAACAACGGAAAGAAAGAATTAACGATACTTAATCCTAACCTAGAAGATGTAGCAAACATTTCTTTATATGATCTTGCAGGAAGACAAATCTTCTCTAACAAGCCATCATCTACAGAAGGTAGTTACAGTTTTGAAACAGCATCACTTTCTAGCGCTATTTACATCGCAAAGGTGACTACTGTTAACAATAAAGAAGTAGCTGTTAAGGTGAGTATCTCAAATTAATATGAAATCATTTCTCATAGACGATAGCTGGATGCTACCATGTATGAGTAAACAATTAACAGGAATGGACTGTCCTGGATGTGGAATCCAGCGGTCCATTTCTTTTTTACTCAAAGGTGACATCGTAGATTCCTTTTTAATGTACCCAGGCCTTTACCCAGGCATGTTTTTATTCTTCTTTCTCATCTTTGATTGGTTTAAGAATGTAAAACACGGAGAGCAAATTAAACTATGGGCTACCATACTTACTATAGGTACCATTCTCACTAGTTATTTTATCAAAATGGCAATTCATTAAAAAATATTGTAACATTGTGATTAAATAATCAACTAACTTTATATATCAAATCAACCAAATTATGCAAAAATTAAATACAACTCTAGTTTATATTCTATCAGTAATAGGATTTTTATGCTGCTGTTTTTACGGTGTAGGTACCATTGCAGCAATAATAGCTATAGTGGTAGCTAGCAAAGAATTGAATAAATACAATGCAAATCCAGAACAGTTTGTGAATGGTAAAGCTATGAAAACTGCTAAAACCGTGGCTATCATCTCTCTAGTTATCTCACTAATAGGACTTGCTCTAGTGGCGTGGTTCTATTTTAACCAATGCGAATTCTACACATGGTATTTAGATACATTTGGAGACCAACCAGGTGTTACAGAAGAACAACTAGCTCCTATTTATGAAGCTATGGAAGAAGCTGGATGTATCTAAAAAACACATTTTAAATATTAAAAAAGGGAAAGCTAACGCTTTCCCTTTTTTTTGTTTAAAATCTAGATATGATATAGTTTTAGAATTCTATAGATTACGTACGATTGTGAAAACGACAACTATAGAAAATACCGTTAAAATGGTATACATATTAATTAGTATTCTCCTAAAAGAATGGCCTCTCAAAGATGGGAACCATTCAAATATCCCAACCAATAATCCGTATGGGATTAACAAAAATAACAGCGCATTATAATCAAATGCCTTTCTCCACTCTCCATTTAATACAGAATGAAAAGCCCTCTGGGAACCACAGCCTGGACAGTCATATCCTGTAACATACTTACTAGGACACTTGGGAAATAAATTACTTTCTAATGGATTATAAGAAAGATACACATAAAAAAAGCCACCTATTAAAGTGGCTCCTATAATTATAAATAAAACTCTATAAATTTTTAACACTAATTAAAAATTTTCAAGTCCTACTATTAGAAAAACAAAAAGGAAGTACAACACGATAAATACCGCTGCTCCTATCGCACTATAAATACACCATTGCTTTGCTTTTTCAGAAGCTCTTTGAGCATCTGCATAGAGACCTTGTTGATGTAAACGGTCTACTTTAGCTGCATTAATAATAGCTGGAATACCAAGTGGCCAGCAACAGATAATAGTTACTATAATTGATTCTGCTAAATATGTTTTAGGTGGTGGCCCTACTGGTCTTTGACCTTGTCCTTGCCCTTGATTGAATTCGTTTTGCATAATTAAGTTGGTTTAAAAAAATCAAATATAAATTAAATTCACTAAGATCCTAAAAAACTAACGGACTTAACTTTTATAATTCTATTCAAATTCTTTTAAAGTATTAATAATAATTGCAATACACTCATCTAACTGTTCTTTAGTCATTACAAGTGGTGGCGCAAATCTAATAATATTTCCATGAGTAGGTTTTGCTAGCAATCCATTATCTCTTAATCTCAAACATATATTCCATGCCGTCTTACTGTCTTCTGTATCATTAATAACGATAGCATTTAAAAGACCTTTTCCTCTTACTAGAGTTACCGTGTCTGTAGTCGCAATATATTTATTAATCTCAGCTCTGAAATAGCTACCTAATGCACGAGCATTTTGAATTAACTTTTCATCCTTAACCACTTCTAGAGCAGCCATTGCTACTGCTGCTGCAACTGGATTACCACCAAAGGTAGAACCATGTTGACCAGGCTTAATAACATTCATCACTTCATTATCTGCAAGTACTGCACTTACAGGGTAAGCACCACCAGATAATGCCTTACCTAATATCAACATATCAGGACGTGCATAAGTTGCCTCCTGACGCTCACAATGCGCATCACAACTACAGTCACCACATACCGCCAGTAAACCACCAGTTCTTGCGATACCAGTCTGTATCTCATCTGCTATAAATAAAGCATTGTATTTATTACAAAGCTCGCGAGATGCTCTCATGAAATCATCATTAGGAGTAAAAACCCCAGCCTCACCTTGTATAGGCTCTACTAGAAAACCAGCTACACTTTCTTCTTGCAGTGCTTTTTCTAGAGCCGCAGTATCATTGTAAGGTATTTTTATAAATCCAGGTGTATAAGGTCCAAAGTTCTTACGAGCATCTTCGTCATTAGAAAAAGAGATAATTGTAGTCGTACGACCGTGAAAATTATTTTCACATACTATAATTTTTGCAGCATGCTCCTCTACTCCTTTTTTCTCATAAGCCCACTTACGTGCTATTTTTATAGCAGTCTCTACCGCCTCAGCACCAGTATTCATAGGCAACACCTTGTCAAACTTAAAATACTCTGTCATGTATTTTTCATACTGACCTAATTTATCATTATGAAATGCTCTTGATGTAAGCGTTAATGTTTGCGCCTGCTCATTCATAGCATTTACGATCGCAGGGTGACAGTGTCCCTGATTCACCGCACTATAAGCACTTAAAAAATCATAGTATCGCTTTCCATCCACGTCCCATACATAAACACCTTCTCCTTTTTCTAATACTACAGGTAAGGGATGGTAATTATGCGCTCCATGTTTATCTTCTAGATCTATAAAATGTTGTGCTTTACTTTCTTTATTCATGCTCATTGCAGTGCTATTTTTATCGTTTGCCGCAATTTAATCATTTCGATTACAGAATTAAAATTAAAACATCTAAGAATTTATCAATTTCGCAAGAATCTACCACTAACATAAATGCCTAAAGATTCTATAAAAACAAGGAATTACGTTAATTTTACCACCTATGTCAAAAAGAAGAAGAAGAGCTCAAAAGACCTTTGAAAATGTACCAGTGGTAGATGCAGGTGCAAGAGGTAAAAGTGTAGCAAAAACAGAAGAAGGAGAAGTAATTTTCCTAACAGACGCTGTCCCAGGAGATGTGGTAAACATCCAGACTTTTAAGAAAAAGAAATCTTTCTATGAAGGACGCGTTACAGAGTTTATTGAATTAAGTGACAGACGCGCGCAGCCTGTTTGTAAACATTTCAACACCTGTGGTGGTTGTAAATGGCAACACATGACATATGAAAGTCAGTTGTATTTTAAGCAAAAAGAAGTTGCAGAGAACCTGAGAAGAATAGGCCACCTAGACCTTCCAGAAATGACTCCTATCGCAGGATCTTCAGAGCAATACCACTATCGCAATAAGATGGAATTCAGCTTTTCTGCAAACCGATGGTTGACACTAGAAGAAATTCAGAGTGATGTAGAAATAGAAGATAAAAAAGCGCTAGGTTTTCATATCCCTGGAATGTGGGATAAAATCTTACACCTAGACGAGTGCCATCTACATCCACAAATAGGAGAAGATATTAGGTTGAGTGTGCACGCTTTCGCGAAAGCGGAAAACATATCCTACTTTAACCCAAGAGAAAAAACAGGAACATTAAGAACATTAATGTTACGCATGTCTTCTACCGGTGAGAACATGGTAGTAATTCAATTTTTTGAAGATAATGAAGCACAGAGAATTGCTTTATTAGATCATTTAAAGGAAAACTTCCCACAAATAACGTCATTGCAATACATTATAAATGAAAAAGCAAACGACACGATTTATGATCAAGATGTGATATGCTATAACGGCCGCGATCATATTTTTGAAGAAATGGAAGGTTTGCAGTTTAAAATTAATGCAAAATCTTTTTATCAAACTAATAGCAAGCAGGCTTATGAGCTGTATAAAATAACTAGAGATTTTGCAGGATTATCTGGAGAAGAACTGGTTTATGACCTTTATACAGGAACAGGAACCATCGCGCAATTTGTTGCTAAAAAAGCAAAACACGTGGTAGGTATAGAAGCTATACCTGTTGCTATAGAAGATGCAAAAACTAACGCTCTACACAACGGTATAGAAAATACAACATTCTTTGCCGGAGATATGAAAGATGTCTTTACTCAAGAATTTATCGACGAGCACGGACAGCCAGATATCGTTATTACAGACCCACCTAGAGATGGTATGCACAAAGATGTGGTAGCACAACTTATTAAACTAAGTGCACAACGCATTGTATATGTAAGCTGCAACAGTGCAACACAAGCACGTGATCTTGCGTTACTAGATGAGAAATACTCTATAGTAAAGGTACAACCTGTAGATATGTTCCCACAGACGCACCACGTAGAAAACGTAGTTTTACTAGAACTTAAAAGCTAGAAAAATCAAATTATGAAAAACATTTTCACAATAATAATCTTGCTCTTTATTACAGTCGCCTGTAAAAAAGAGCAAGTTGAAGTATCTAACGACATAGAAATACTCTCCTTTTCTAATGACGACGCATCTACATTTATTGATGAAATTGTAGCCAATGCAGACGGCAAGGTTATCTACATAGACAACTGGGCAACCTGGTGTGCACCTTGCAAAGCAGAGTTTAAAGAAGCATCACCTGCTTTACATGAAAAATTTAAAGAAGATGTAGAATTTATCTACCTATGCCACGCAAGTAAAGAAGCTACCTATTTACCTTCTATAGAAGAGTATAATATAAAAGGGAAACATTATTTCCTCACAGACCAGCAAGCTTCCATTGTACAACAGCAATTAAACTTAATAGGTTTCCCAACTTATACGATCTATGATAAAAAAGGAAATCAGGTACTATCTGACTATATACACAGACCTAGTCACGGACCTACGTCAGACATTTTAACAAAGTTGATCAATGATGAAGTTGTTGATATGACTAATAGCACTCCATAGTTCTATGAAAAGATTTTTCAGCATTCTTTTAGTCCTACTCGCAGTCATTTTATTTAATGGCTGTGAAAAAGATGATTTATGCACAACAGACCAGGCAGTTACTCCTAGACTAGTAATTGAATTTAGAGACGTACTTAACCCTCTTAATCTTAAAGCGGTAGATCAAATTCAAGTACAAGAAATAGGCAGTACAGAGCTTGCACCACTAGATAGCAATGATTCTACCACTCTTACAGACGTAGAAACCATTTCTATACCTTTACGTACTGATGGTAATAGAACTAGTTATGACTTTATCTTAACTGAAGACGGCACTATAAATTCTGATAACATAGATTTTAATTACATACTAGAAGAAGAGTATGTGAGTAGAGCTTGTGGTTTTAGAATCATTTATGACAACCTAGTTGCTATTCTTACTCCAGAGACTACCGGCACGCAATGGATCAACAGGACCGTAATTGTAGAAAATAATATAACTAATGATACAGAAGACATACATGTTCAAATACTTCATTAGCATACTAGCCATACTTACTTTTTTTACTAGTAACGCTCAAGGCGAAAACGAGATAGAAAAAGACAGCATCGTTTATAAAAAATCTTATGGGTTGCGTGCTGGTCTAGATCTTGCTAGTTTAATAAGAACCGCACTTGACGATGAGTACACCGGTTTTCAAGTCCTAGCAGATTACCGACTAAGCGACAGACTTTATATTGCTGGAGAGCTAGGTAATGAATCTCTAGACAGAATAAGCGAAAGCGTAGATTATGAAACATCAGGGTCATTCATAAAAGCAGGTGTAGATTATAATTTCTATCAAAACTGGCTGGACATGGATAACATGATTTATGGTGGTGCGAGAATAGGATATGCCACCATGTCACAAACCTTAAACCGATATGATTATAATATAGATAACAACTACTTTCCTGTTTTCACTAACGCTGTAGATCGAGAATTTACAGGTCTGAATATGATCTGGCTAGAAATACAACTAGGTTTAAAAGTTGAAGTGTTGAACAACCTATACATGACAGCAAACTTTCAATTAAAGCGTCAGGTATCAGAAAAAACACCTGATAATTTTGATAATCTCTATGTACCAGGATATGGTAGAACTTTTGACACTGGAAATATAGGTGTAGGTTATTCTTATGGAATCATGTACAGAATTCCATTTTTCAAAAAGTAAATCACATTTTCAAAGACATAAAAAAAAGCCTTTCCTATTATGGAAAGGCTTTTCTTTTTATATGATAACTTTAAGTTTACTCTTCTTCTAGAGAACCTAACAAGTCATTACCTTGTAGTAAGTTATACCACTGTAATACTTTTTTAATATCACTTGCATAAACGCGATCTTCATCATAATCAGGCAGTACCTCATTAAAATAACTTTCTAGTTCTTTCTTACTTCCCTTGTGATTAATTGCAGGACCATTAGACTCCTTTGTTGCTATCTTTTTAAACACCTCTTTTAAAGGCATTTCTTGAGAATACGTATAAATAGAGATATCCTTAAGAACACTTACATTATGACTAATTCCTACTATAGAAGTTTTGTTATCTAACAAAGACTCTACTACAAAACCACTTTTTGCTTTACTCTTTAATTGGTATAAACCTGGCTTACCTGTTATGGAAAGTATATTATCTAAATTCATATTTTTCTTTTTTAACGGTGGCAAATATATATAATTACACTTTACCTTAACTATTACTTTAAGATTTCAACATTTCTTTGTGAAATCTGTCTAGAACTACCTTCTTCCCTTAACTTCAGGAAAGCGCATTCTATAATCTACATTAGTTTTTCCTTTTGAGATGTTAGATAATTTACCTTTTATCAATCTCTTTTTAAGACTTGAAATTTTATCTGTAAATAAAACACCTTCTATGTGATCATACTCATGTTGTATAACACGAGCTATTAGTCCGTTATAAGTTTCTGTGTGTTCTTTAAAGTTTTCGTCTAGATAACGTATAACGATCTCTTCCTGACGGAAAACATCTTCCCTAACGTTAGGTATACTTAAACAACCTTCATTAAAAGCCCATTCTTCACCATTTTCCTCAAGGATTTCAGCATTTATAAATGTCTTTTTAAACCCATTTAATTCCTTTGCTTCTTCTGGACTGAGATCTGGATCTTCAGAAAACGGAGTCGTATCTACTAGAAAAAGTCTAATAGGCATTCCTACTTGTGGCGCAGCAAGACCTACTCCACTCGCGTTATACATAGTTTCCCACATATTATCTAGAATCTCCTTTATTTGAGGATGTTCTGATGTAATATCTACTGCCTTCTTTCTTAAAACTGGATCGCCATAAGCGACTACTGGTAAAATCATAATAAATGATTAATTGTTAATGCTTTTCAATCATAAAATTAAAAAACTAATTATTTAAAACGGACGATTTCTGTCCATATAACTTTGCAATATGATCGTGGCTGCTATCTCATCCACTAACGCCTTATTTTGGCGTTGTTTCTTTTTAAGCCCACCACTAAGCATAGCTGCATGTGCCATTTTTGAAGTGAAACGCTCATCTTCACGCTCTATTTTTACATCAGGAAACAGTTCTTGTAATTGAACTGTGTACTTTCTCAACCATGGCCCTAACTCACTATCTGTATAATCCATTTGTTTAGGTTCTCCTAAAACTATAGTTTCTACATCTTCCTTTTTAAGGTATTCTTGCAAAAAAGAGGTTAAATCACGTGTAGCAACCGTGGTAAGACCAGATGCAATAATTTGCATAGGATCTGTAACAGCTATTCCAGTTCTTTTTTTACCGTAATCTATTGCTAGTAATCTTGCCATATATATTGCAAAAATAACCAAATCCATAAGGATGCCCTAATATGCTACCTGCAAAGTATCAATTCAAAGAGCTAGCTATTATATTTGTAAAAAAAAGAACACCATGGATCAATTGAGAAATGTTATAGAAAATGCGTGGGAAGATCGTTCCCTTTTAGAAAACAAAGTAACTAAAAGCGCTATAAGAGAAGTTGTAGACATGCTAGATCGCGGTACATTACGTGTTGCAGAGCCTACAGAAGATGGATGGCAAGTAAATGAATGGGTTAAAAAAGCCGTTGTACTTTACTTTCCTATTCAAAAAATGGAAACTATAGAATGTACACCATTTGAATATCATGATAAAATACCTCTTAAAACAGGCTATGCAGAAAAAGGAATACGCGTTGTACCTAATGCAGTAGCTAGACATGGAGCTTACATTTCTAAGGGTGTTATCCTCATGCCATCTTATGTAAACATAGGTGCGCATGTAGAAGAAGGCACTATGGTAGATACATGGGCTACCGTAGGTAGTTGTGCTCAAATAGGTAAAAACGTACACTTAAGTGGTGGTGTAGGAATAGGTGGTGTTTTAGAACCTCTACAAGCAGCTCCAGTAATTATAGAAGACGGTGCATTTATAGGCTCTCGTTGTATAGTTGTAGAAGGCGTACACGTAGAAAAAGAAGCTGTTCTAGGTGCAAATGTTGTTCTTACTATGAGTACTAAAATAATAGACGTTACTGGTGATGAGCCTGTAGAGATGAAAGGTCGTGTACCTGCACGTTCTGTTGTGATACCTGGTAGTTATACTAAAAAATTTGCTGCAGGTGAGTTTCAAGTACCTTGTGCTTTAATCATAGGTAGACGTAAAGAAAGCACTAACAAAAAGACCTCATTAAATGATGCTTTACGTGAATATAATGTAGCCGTTTAGTGCATATATTACTCATTCAATATCAAATGCTAGGTGATGTACTTACCAGTACCATTATCGCACAACAGCTCAAGATCACGTATCCTGATGCTCAAATCGATTACCTCATCATCGCACATGCCGATGCTCTAGTGGCACATCACCCAGCTATTGATAATTTGATAAAAGTAACTAAGTCAGATTTTGAGAAAATGAGTTTTATAATCTCGCTTTCGCGAAAGCTGAAACACAAAAAATACGATCTTCTCATAGATGCTTATGGGAAAAATAATAGCGCTGTGCTATCTCTTTTATCTAGAGCAAAACAAAGAATAGGCTATAAAAAGTGGTTCTCTAGACTAGCTTATACAGATGCCGTAAAAAATAATCCAGACACCTCTATTTATAAAACTGGTATCGCACTAGGCAGCCGCATGTTGCTTACCACACCTATAACTAGCGATGTGCAATGGCATTTAAAACCTCAAATATACCTCACACCAGCTGAGAAAAAAGAAGGTGAACAATGGCTTTTAGAGTCTGGAATAGATCTTAAAAAACCACTTACTATGGTGAGTGTTTTAGGAAGTAGTGCAAATAAGACTTTACCATTTACCTCCATGGCAAAGGTGCTCGATAATTTTGTAAACCAGACTGGCTCACAATTACTTTTTAATTACATACCTAGTCAGAAAAAGGAAGCGCTAGCTATATATAATGCCTGCTCCATCAATTCTCAAAAACACATCTTTATAGATGCATTTGCGCCTAGTATTAGAGATTTTCTAAAAGTACTGTCGCACTGTACAAGTATAATAGGTAATGAAGGTGGTGCTATTAATATGGGTAAAGCACTAGATATACCCACGTTTGCTATATTCAGCCCATGGATTAATAAAGCATCATGGAATGTTAGTGAAGATGGTAAAAAACACATCTCTGTACATTTACAAGATTATTTACCAGAACTATATAAAGACTCCTCTCCTAAGAACATGAAGTCTAGAGCCATGGAATTATACCAGCAATTTGATGCAGAGTTGATGTTTCCCGATCTAGCAAAGTTTGTTAGAGAGAATTATTAATTAATAATAGTTTTTAAAAACTACTTACTTTCCTTCACAATTCCATAAGGCGTATAATCCTTTTTCTCGCCTCTTGTAGCTTTTCTTATTGCTTTGTTTTTATCAATAGATTCTTGGTTCTTATAACCACGAGCGTGATCTAAGTGTAAACAGATGGCACTATAACGTATTTGCTTTGATTTGATACCTAAATTGAATAATCGCTCACCCAATTCTCTATCCTGACCACCATATTGCATGCGCTCATCAAATCCATTTACTTTTTTAAGATCTACCAGCCAGCCACTAGAATTATGCCCATTCCAACTAGCATTAGTCGGTGTTAGGTTTTCCATAATCTTTGCGGTAACAAATCCTGATGTTAGTTTTTGGTTCTTATAAGATGCAGGTAATCCATTACTTCTTAACCAGTTTGCATCAAAGCATCGTTGAGTAGCGATATCTTCTTCTGTAATATTTTGAGAAAGTTCTAATGGCAATTTATAATAGCCACCAGAAAGAAAATAACCATGCTCACGACGCTCGTAATGAATCTGTAAAAAATCTTCTCTCGCGATACAATCACCGTCAGACATGACCACATACTCTGCATTACAAGCAGATAACGCTTTATTTAAAATCATACTTTTTTGAAAACCATTATCTTCATGCCATACATGTATGATTTTCTTAGAGCTTTTCTCACTGTATTTTTTTATAAATTCTTTAGTCTCATCATTTGACCCATCGTCTGCAATAACTATTTCAAACTGCCTAAATATTTGATGCTCATAACTCCACAAGGTTTTTTCTAACCATGGAATAGAGTTATATGTACTTATTATTACCGATATAGATGGATCTTTAATCATAAAATGAAAATAGTATTCTGATTTTTTACAAATTTAATCATATAAGATGGGTTATTAAGATAACAAAGTTATTTTTGCTACTGTTTGATTTTTATCTTGTAGATTAGTCACCACATGCCAAAATATCCAATAACAGCCATAATACCTGCTTATAACGAAGCGCACAACATTGTTGAAGTGCTTAAAAGTGTAAGTTTTTGTAACGAAGTCATATTAGTAGACAGTAACAGTACTGATAATACTGTAGAACTGGCACAGCCCTATTTTGATAAATTACTTTCTAGAGAATATGTACACAGTGCTTCTCAAAAAAACTGGGCCATACCGCAAGCAACTAACGAGTGGATTTTACTTGTAGATGCAGACGAAAGGGTCACACCTGCCTTAAAAGAAGAAATCATTAACCTTTTACCTAATCTAGAGACTAACGGTCACACAGGCTACTGGATGGGTAGACGCAATTTCTTTATGGGTAAACAGGTACGTTACAGCGGCTGGAAAAACGATAAAGTAATACGCCTTTTTCAAAAATCTAAATGTAAATACGTTGATAAACACGTACATTCTGAAATAGAAACAAATGGATCTCTAGGCTGGCTAGACAACAAGCTCTTGCATTATAAATATGTAAACATAGATCACCATGTAAATAAACTACAGCGTTATGCTAGTTTACAAGCAAGAGATTTTGATAAAAAAGTAGGCAAAATCACCTTGTTCCATGTGGTGGTTAAACCATTTTGGGGATTTTTTAAACACTACATCATTCAACTAGGTTTTCTAGATGGATTTGTAGGTTTTACCATTGCATACCTAAGAAGTTATGGAATCTTTATGAGATATGTAAAACTATGGCTACTGCGTAGGGGTATAAATTAAGCTAGTAATTTTTCTATCTTACTTTCAGACAACTGATAATGGACGCAAATTTGCTCCCATTGTACTCGATTAAAATCTTGTCCTTTATTCACTTTTTTCAATGCTACAAACTGAGTACCTAAAATAGGAATAGGAACTTCTGGCCTAGAGTTGTTTTGTAATGAGGTTGTCCCATTTAAAATAGCCATTGCTTTAAACCAAAGGTCATCTGCCTTAGGAGCTAATTTTGTAAAAAGTTCAACATTTTGGACATCCTTATGCAAGCTACCTGCAGGATATAAAACACAAAAAGCACCTACCGGCATATTATGAGGACTCTGTGCTGGTGGATCTACTACAAAAGGCCATTTACTATAAGAATTTACATGACCATCTAAATAAGTCATTTTACGACACCTGTTTCCTATAACTTGGTCTGGAAATTTAAGATGTTCTTCAAAAATAACCTTAAGTGTATTTGGTTGATAAATAACATCATCATCACATGTGATTATAGCCTTATCTGGAAATGCCTCTATGCTATGAATCAATTTTCTATGAGAGAAACCATAAGCAGAATATCGGATCTCAAAAAGATCTCCTTCTAATTTTGCAAGCCTTTTAGGTATTTGATTTTTAAGGTCTTCTTTGAGCCATAAAATAATCTTCTCTGGCAAATACTCTTGTTGCATCATACTGCGTATAGTAATGTGCAATGTTCTCAATCTAGTCGGTATAGAAGTTAAAGACACTATCACAGGTATTCTCTTTTCTGGATTAGTGGCTAGCCTAGACATCGGTATCAGCACCATCTTTAGACTCGTGCTTATGGACTTAGGAATTTCAGATAACTTCATGATTTAAAAATACCTTTAATTTTCTTCTTCATGCGTTTCTTTCTGTGAAATGCTTCTTGAAACTGCTGTGTATACTTCCACATAGTTTCTATAGTAGTCTGTGGATCTTGCTTAGAAAGTAAAGCGTACTCTGCTCCCATGACTTCATACATCTCTTTTTTAGGAGATAAACGTTCAAAGTTTTTTAATCTATCCTCATATGGGATATCATAAAATTTCATTCTATTTAAATCTACCAAAGAAAATTTATAATCAGCTCCTTCTTTCTTTATCAAGGTATTTCCTGGTGAGTGATCTAAGAAATAAATACCGGCTTCATGCATGTCGTACATGAATTTTGAAAATTGCTTTAAGATATTCTCTTTATCCTGTAATTGATCATCATTTATAATCTCGCGATAGGTAAAATCATGATTTGCATAGGCGCTTACATAATAACTTTCATGCAGTCCTAGAGCTGTTAATTGTTCTAGAAAAGCAATAGGCGATGGAGTACCTATACCGTGTTGTTCTAGATACTGTGCATTGTAATAAGATCTAGCGGCCTTAGATTTTCTAAAAAATCGATACGCTATTTTATTAATAAAATTAGGCGTTCTAAAAGACTTTACTACCAGTTTCTCACCTTGGTACGTGACTATTTTAATCTTATTACGATCATCTCCTAACTGTTGAGTAGATTGATGAAATAGATCGAGTATTTCTTGAAACCGCTTTCGCGAAAGCGTGCCACTAACAAATTTTTCTCTACTCATTTTATTTTCCATCTATTTACAGACCGCAAAGAAACGGAAAAAACTATCAAATGAATAGAATTACTTAATATTGCAGTGTACAACTTTATTTATCTCTATGTCTTTAAAATGTTCTCTTGTTACTCCTACGTATAACTGGCCACATGCGCTAGAATTACTACTATTGAGTGTTAAAAGACAAAGTGTATTACCTAATGAGGTCATTATTGCAGACGATGGCTCTACAGTAGCTACACGCGAGCTTATTGAAAAATATCAAAAAGATTTTCCCGTACCGCTTATCCATGTCTGGCATGAAGATCATGGAAATCAAAAGCCTGCTATCATGAATAAGGCTATTGCTAGAGCTACTTATGATTACATTCTAGAGATAGATGGAGATATCATTTTACATAAAGACTTTGTAAAAGACCATCTTTCTATGGCTGAAGAAGGTGTTTACCTATTCGGTAGTCGTGTAAATATTCAGGAAAGCCATTTAGAAAAGTTATTTAAAAACAAACAAATAGATTTTAATTACTTCTCAAAAGGCATCAAAAAACGCAATAGAACATTGCGCATTCCTTTACTAGCAAATAGCGCAAAGAAAGAAACTAAAAGATCTAAAAAATTAAGAGGTTGCAACATGTCCTTTTGGCGCAAAGACTTTATAGCTGTAAACGGCTTTAATGAAGAACTAGTAGGCTGGGGAATCGACGACAGTGAACTTATACAACGCATGATTAACAACGGTGTTTTAGGTAAACGCATTAAACATAAAGGTATCGTATATCACGTATATCACAAAGAGCAAGATAAAAGCCAGGTCCATTTAAATCTAGAAATAGAAAAACAAATGGAAAACTCTGGAAATACTTATGCCCAGAAAGGTGTCGATCAATATCTTTAAACCTCTAGTACCTTCTTATAAATATCTAAAGTTTTTCTAGCGCTTTGCTGTGCCGTAAAGTTTTTTGAAAAATGTGCATAACCAGCCTCTCCATATTGATTTCTAAGATTTTTATCCTGGCATAGAACTAACAATTTTTCAGCTAGTGCTTTATAATCTTTAGGAGCCACTATAAAACCAGTCTCATTATTTACAACAGCATCTGGCACTACTCCTACCCTGGTGCTTACTACGGCTTTTTTAAACCTCATAGCCTCTAGAAGTGAAGATGGCCCACCTTCATGCTTAGAGGTCATTAAAAAAATATCCATCTCTTCATAAGCTCGCGCAGCTTCTTCTACAAAACCATATAATTTTATATAAGAACCTAGGTTTAATTCTTTAATAAGAGCTACTATTTCAGGGCTTTGCTTATCTCTGAACATCCCTATTTGATGCACCTTAAAATCTGTATAATTAAGCTCGTTAACTAAATGATCTACAGCACGCACTAGAGTAGGAAGATCTTTCCTGTCATCGTGATTTGCAACATTTCCTATTTGCACAGATTTTTCATTACTTTCTAATACAGCTGATGAGTCTTGAAGAATCATTGGCCTTTCTTCATCCACTCCATCTGGAACTACTAACAGTTTGTTATAATTTTTCTCAAACATAACTACACGTTGCATGGCTTCTTTAACTGTTTGAGAAACACAAATAATTGCATCGATACCTTTATAATTATACTTGTACTTACTTAAAAAGCTCATACTACTGCTCATTCCTTTTTTAGAGAATACCACAGGAATATCTAGGGATGATAAAACAGCCATAAAAAAGTATAGAGTAAGTGCATTACTTGTATGAAGATGTACAAGATCTGGCTTAAATTGAGTAATAACTCTTTTAAACTCTTTGCGATTTACTGCATTTTTAAATTTTTTATCTACAGCTGTAAAAACTTCTATACCAGGATAAGGTTTTAACCTTGTTGAAAGTTCACTATTTAGAGCGCAAAAAACAGCATTGTTAACTTTAAGCTCAGAAAGCTTACTTGCTATATCAAGAAGTTGCTGCTCATTACCACCATAACCACGCGCACCATTCACATGTAATATTTTCAAAGTATCAGATTTTAAAATTATTCTTGAAAGCAAGAAGAGGTCAAATTTACAAGAAAAGAAAGGAATCAAAATTTTAATTCAAGTCCATCCAAACGAGTAGAGCCAAATAATTGATCAGATCACAATTAATATAGCAACTTTCAAATGGTTTGACATTCATAAATATCGTTATTAAGAATAGAAAACTTAATTTTGCAAACCATGGGAAGAAGTGATAGAAGTAGAAATAGAAGAGACCAAGTAAGAGGTCGTAAACCTAGTAAGGATAAGCAAATAGAGGTAGAATTACCTCGTGAGGCTATTAACCTAGCTGTAACGGCTCTTAAAAAAGGTCAGACTCTTATTTACCCAACAGACACCATTTATGGTTTGGGCTGTGACGCTAGTAATTATGACGCAGTAGAAAAAATATTTGAAATTAAAGAACGTGATAAATCTAAATCTTTACTAGTTCTTGTAGACAGCTTTCAAATGTTAGAATCTATTATTGAAGATGTACCTGATATGGCTTGGGAGGTTCTTAAGGTGAATAAAAAACCTCTTACTATCGTATTCGACAGACCTAAAAACGTGGCCGAAAACGTAGTAGCTCAAGACAACACACTAGCCGTAAGAGTTACTAACGATCCATTGTGTAGGTCTATCATTAAGAAATTACGCAAACCTATCGTTTCTACCAGTGCAAACTTAAGTGGCTCACCTTCTCCAGTTAACTTTACAGATATTCATCCAGATTTAATTGCAAGAGTAGACCATGTAATGGACTTACCTCTTGTTCATAAAAATATCAAACCATCTTCTATTATGAAGATCTCTAGTAATGGAGTTATTAAAATTATACGCGAGTAAGAATGGATCAAAAAACACATTACCCTGAAGCCATTCAAGAAAACGTTTTTAGAACTTTAAGTCAGGCAGCAGAAGAACTAGAATTACCAGCTTATGTAATAGGTGGATATGTAAGAGATTTCTTCCTTAAACGCAGTCAGAAAAAAGACATAGATGTAGTAGCCGTAGGAAGCGGTATTACACTAGCTCGCAAAGTAGAAGAACTATTACCACACAGCACCAAAGTAAGTGTCTTTAAAAACTACGGCACCGCCATGGTTAAAACAGACGATCTAGAATTAGAATTTGTAGGTGCAAGAAAAGAAAGTTATGATCGAGGCAGTCGCAATCCTGTTGTAGAAGATGGCACCCTAGAAGATGATCAAAACCGTCGTGATTTTACCATTAACGCAATGGCTTTTTCTCTTAATAGAAAAAACTACGGCGCTTTATTAGATCCTTTTAATGGCATCAATGATCTAGAGAATAAGATTATACGCACACCATTAGATCCTGACATTACTTATAGTGATGACCCATTAAGAATGCTACGCGCTATTAGATTTGCATCTCAATTAGGTTTTAGGATAGAATCTAAATCTTTTGAAAGTATAAAACGCAATGCACATAGAATTGAAATTATATCAAAAGAGCGTATCGTTACAGAGATTAATAAAATCATGTTGTGTAAAGAACCATCATTAGGTTTTCTATTACTTGAAAAGACTGGTTTGCTTAGATTAATAATGCCAGAACTCACTGCCTTAAAAGGTATTGAAGAAGTAGAAGGACAAAAACACAAAGACAACTTCTATCACACGCTAGAAGTAGTAGATAACATATCACGCAATACAGAAGACCTGTGGTTGCGCTGGGCAGCACTACTTCATGACATAGGTAAAGCACCTACCAAGAGATTTAGTAAAAAGGTAGGTTGGACTTTTCATGGACACGAGTTCAAGGGAGCAAAAATGGTTTTTCATCTTTTCAAAAGATTAAAAATGCCGTTAAATGATAAGATGAAATTTGTGCAGCAAATGGTGCGCATGTCCTCCCGACCTATAGCCGTTATTGACGAGAGCGCTACAGACAGCGCTGTGAGAAGACTAGTACACGACGCTGGCGAGCATATAGAAGATCTAATGATTCTATGTGAAGCAGATATTACCACTAAAAACCCTAGACGTTTTAAACAGTATCACGCAAACTTTCAACAGGTGCGCGATAAAATAGTCGAGGTAGAAGAACGTGATCATGTACGCAATTTTCAACCACCAGTTACTGGAGAAGAAATCATGCTAGCCTTTGACCTGAAACCTTGTAAAGAAATAGGGATCATTAAAACCGCTATTAAAGACTCTATCCTCGATGGCGTGATTCCTAACGAGCACGATGCAGCATATCAATTTATGCTCGAAAAAGGAAAAAGCCTGGGTTTAACACTTAAAAAATAAATTTATTTTAAGACCTACAGATTTTTAAATCACTATATTTAAGTGTTTTAAAACTAACAATTATGAAAGCATCAAAAATAGCATCGTTTATAATTTGTTTATTTATTAGTGCTTTCATGTTTGCGCAACACAATTTATTGCAAGATATACCAGTAAAAAAAGATTCGTGCGACGTTAATTTTAAATCCAGTATTACAACTAGTGATTTAGAATTATTTGCAAAATGCATTAGCGATAAGTCTTCTATAGAAGTACCGCAATCTACACTACTAACAGACCAAATAAATTTTAAAAAACTACCACTTTTATTAGTGAGTGAAGAGTTCCCTACCGTTCAAAATATCAATTCAGATGCATTCATAGAATTAGGAAATTACAACTCTACTTTCATAAATATGAAAACAAACAACCTTGCTCTTTTTGAAGCAAGTCGTAATTCTATATTAAGTTCTGGTTATAGTAATTATTCTACAGCACCACAGTTTTAATTTGTTGCTACTTTTGTTAAATTCTATCCTTAAAAAAAATTCACAACTACTTACACCCAAATCAACATAGCTTTTCCTTTCTTATAAGTCCATAAGGCAGATTCATCAATCGTTCTATACATAAAACTCATTAAAACAGTAGATTTACAATAACCTAAAAGCTAATCTTGAAAGTTGTTATTTTTTTATTTTTTATTCTGTGTAATTTATCTACGGCACAACAACCTGTATCTATTCATTTAACAGAAAAGGATGGCTTACCAGACAAGGAATTTTATGGTGTTATTGAAGATAGTAAAGGTTTTCTATGGTTTGCAGGTAATAAAGGACTTACCAGGTTTGACGGTGAAAATTACAAGACCTTTTCTCATCCTGAGAAGCGTGGTTTATCTGTTTTTGAAATTCATGTAGATCAGCAAGATCGCATATGGTGCGTCAACATTTCTGGACAGATTTTTTATGTACAAAACGATGAGATGGTGCTCTTTAAAGATTTGCAAAACGATCTTAAAGGAAACTTACCTGAACTTGCTATTTATGATCACCAGCTAGTAGTGAGTTCTTATCTTTTTGTAAGGGTATTTGATTTAAAGACAAACTTTGAAATTAAAGAAATAAAAAACACTAATACAGATATAGCTCTCAAACCTCTAATAACTGAGGATAAAGTAGTATTTACCTATCGCAACGATTTGTATACTCTAGGAAACAACAAACCTCAACTATGGTGCAACCTTCCTAAAGATCTAAAAGCGTTCAACAGAGCTCGTGATGTCATTGATTTAACTACCTACATAGGCAAGGATAGAACCCTAATAATTTATCAAAACAACAATCAAGAAAAATTCATAGAACTCCTGGACCACAATACATGGAAACAAATCTCAGTACCTGATGTGCTGGATGGAGTAAGAATCATCCAAGTCAAAAAAATAGCAGACGACATATGGGTGTGTACATCAAAAGGTGTTTTACTTATGCAATTAATAGATGATGTTCTTATCTATAAAAACACATTGCTAGATGATGTATTCTCTACTGATATTATAAAAGATCGTGATGATAATCACTGGGTCACGACTACTTCTAACGGTATATTTGTGTTGCCTAATATCCATATAGAAACTATAAAATTACCTGAGAACACAGGAGATTCTAGAGTTCTTGAAACAAATGGAAATGAAACACTCTATATAGGAACCTCTACTGGAGCTGCCTTTCAATATGACTTAGAACACAAATCTTTAGAGCAATTAAACATTAATGGGACTAGAGCCGTTAGTGAGATTATTTACGATCCCTATAGAGAACAAAAAAGCTTTCTTCAGGATATTGAAGTTACCACCTTAGGTAAAAACAACTCCATTGTATCAAATCTTATAAATTTTTCCACGGTTAAAAAAGGGCACGTCATTTCTCCTGATAGTATTATGATTGTAAGTTCTAACAGCGCTAACGTTGTCAACTACAAAGCTCAAGAAAGGGACAATAATGAGTATACTATTAATATACTAAAAAGAGGTTACACTTGTTATTATGATCCAATTACCCAAGACAAATATTTTGCCATGATAGATGAATTCCTTAAGATTAATTCTAATGGGAAACGCACACTCTTAAAAGATAAAAATAGAGGCAGTATAATCACTGGATCGATAGATATGGATAATAGAAGCCATTTATGGGCTGCTACATTCAATAATGGTTTATTTGAGTTTAAAAACGATGAGGTAATAAAAAAATGGTCTGAAGAAGATGGGTTGTTATCTAACAATATTAATAAAATCAAAGCCGACGGTGATTTTCTATGGATTACAACAGATAGAGGAATCCAGAGACTATCCTTAAAAAACAACACTTTTAAAAACCTCACAAAACAAGATGGAATACCTTCATATTCCATTAATGATATAGAGATTATAAATAACTATGTTCTCTTTGCCAGTAATGCTGGTGTTTTCAAAATAGACAGAGAACTTACCTTCAAAAACTTTAACCCTATCGAAGTATATTTTACCGCGGTAGAAATTAATAATAAAAAAGTAGCCCTTCAATCCAGCTACCAGTTACCGCAGGAAGAAAGTCAGTTTCAAATCACGTTCAATTCAAATGGTTTGCGCGCTATGACCAGTGGTAATTATGAGTACCGCCTTTCTGGTCTTTTTGAACAATGGAAACGCATACCTAAAGGAACAAATAACATCACCTTTACTACCATACCACAAGGTAATTACACACTGCAATTAAGAGCCGTGGATACTGACGGTAAAACGAGCGATCTTGAAGAAGTAATATTAGAAGTAACACTGCCTTTTTATAAGGAAAATTGGTTCTGGATCGCAGTAATGTTACTCTCCATTACAGGAATTGTATTTTATTATAGATGGAAATTACGCTTTCGCGAAAGCGAGAAAAACAGACAACTCCTCACTCTACAAAAGGAGAAGGAAATGGTCAACCTCAAACTAGAGAATCTGCGCTCTCAGATGAATCCGCATTTTGTCTTTAACGCACTTAATTCCATTCAAGAATACATTTTGAAAAATCAGCGAGAAATGGCTGGAGATTACCTTGGGAAATTTGCTGATTTAATAAGAACTTACCTGGATCATAGCGTTAAAGGACGCATTACCTTACAAGAGGAAGTAGATAGTCTCAACATGTATCTAGAACTGGAGCAATTACGTTTTGAAGAACGCCTGCAGTATACTATCGTCATAAATATGGAAGAACAACCAGATCATTTTCTCATTCCTACGATGTTGATACAGCCCTATGTAGAAAATGCGCTCAAACATGGATTACTTCACATAGAAGGAGAACGTTTATTGACTATTAAATTTACTCAAGATCTAGAACAGCACCGCATTATTTGCACAGTAGATGATAATGGAGTAGGCCGTGAGAAGTCAAAGGAAATTCAATCCAAAAGAATAAAACTTCATAAATCATTTGCTACAAAAGCGACTGATGACCGCATTTCTTTACTCAACTACGTACTAGAGAAAGAGGCTAGCATAGAAACCACCGATAAATTTAATGGCGATAAAGCGACTGGAACGCTAGTTACCATTAAAATACCATATACCACAGAAGAATGAAAGCAATAATAATAGATGACGAGCCTAAAGCAAGAGAAGTTCTTAAAATTTTACTGAAAGATCACTGTCCAGAAGTGACCGAAATTTCTAATGCACCCAATTTACTACAAGGTGTGGAGCTAATAAAAAATGAGCTTCCAGATCTGGTATTTCTAGATATAGAAATGCCACAACATAGCGGTCTAGAAATAACCGAGTATATAGATAAGAATCATTTTAATTTTGAAATTATCTTCACCACAGCATATAGCGACTATGCGATACAAGCTTTTCAATTAAATGCTATTGACTATTTACTAAAACCGCTGCGCCCAGAAAAATTAAAACAAGCGCTCAAAAGAGTGATAGAATTAAGAGGTAAAACTCAACTTACCGAGCGACTTCTTGAATTAAAGAACAGCTTTAAAGAAGCAAATTTTTCTAAAATAGCACTACCCTATTCTGATGGGATTAAGTTTGTAGAATTTGACAACATTATCGTCATAAAGGCAGACGGTATGTATACAGAATTTCATCTAATAGGTAAAGAGAAAATTTTAGTAAGCAAACCCCTCAAGCATTTTACAGATATACTCGACGACTTAAAAATGTTCTATAAACCACATCGCTCCTACCTCATCAACTTGCGACATATCAAAGAATTTGTGCGTAAAGATGGAGGCTATATCCTTATGGAAGGTGATCTCGATGTTCTTATATCTAAAGACAAAAGAGAAGAGTTTTTGAGTGTCGTGCAGAGTATTTAATTTTAAGTCTCAATTTTAGCATGGTCGGTCGTCATTAACACCTGTCTGTTTTTGATTTTTAAAAAGCGTTTATAAGTTGAAAACGTACCTTCATAAATTCTTATAAAAATCAACTGTCATGTTACCACAAATTTGTGATTGTAAATTAATTAAAACTTATAATCATGAAATACATTATTTTAATTGTTACTGTACTAGTAACTTCAAGCGCATTTGCACAGGAAACATTTTTTGAAAACATTAAAGCAAAAGGTGAAAACCCAGTTTATATAGAATATCCAGGCATTTCTACAGATAACAAAGGAGAACAATCTATAAGACTTAGCCAAGAAAGAGTTGGCCAGTATAACGAGCCACAAGAAGTTATTGTAAAATTATTAAAGCATGAAGGTATTGACTCTGGAATTGCTATTATAGATAAAAATGATACTAACGAAAAAGGAAGCCAGTATATAGCAGATTTTACAAAAAACAGACAAACTTTCACTGGGTTTCCTAACACATATATCGTTTACGAAAAAGTATTTAATGAAGGTTATGTAGCCATAGGAAACTATATATTTTTTATAGATCATTTTAATAGCCGTACAGAATTTGGCGACATTACAAGAGTTTATGTTTTAAAAGGCACATCACCAGATGGCGAGGCAAGTGCAAAAACTAAGAAAAAGAAAAGTGGCTTTGGCAAATTTTTAAACAAAGCAAAAAATATTGCTTTAAATAATAGTGCAGGACCAGATCCTAGAAAAGCGCCAGAATATAAGGCCTTATCTCAAGAGAATGTACGCAAAATGATAAGCGATTATTTAATCGCTATGCGTGAAAAACAAATCGCCTATACGTTAACATCTAAAGATGAAGCAGATTTAGCTACTATGCAAAAAGAGGCAGATACTTATAGTAAATACATTAAAGACAAGAACAATGCCTATTGGAACAGTCCTGAAGGTCAGAAAACCCTCAGAGGCTGGAAATATGCAGACGAGCATAAAGCAAGTTGTAGGTTAACAGCAGACACCTGCACAAGTCCTTTTCATTAAATGACAAAACAAATTATTATCCAGTTATAAAGCTCTTAGCTAAACACAAGAAACTAAATGTTTTTTTTGGGGAAGTCTCTTTTAGGACTTCCCCATATTATTTAAACTCAAATTTTAATTGGTTTAAAACACTTATCGATCCAGCTACCACAAGATTCCTTTTGTGTGTCCTGTTTGAAGAAATTACTAACCCTATGACGTAAAGGGTTTATACCTTATAATCCTTAAAACCATTGAAAAATGTTTACTTAATTTCTGAATATTTAGAGTCTTTAGTACAAGGAATTAATAAAAAACTCAACCTTAGCAGGTAGTATTTGTTGTATATGCTCTCAGAAGATAAGCGCATCTCTTTATACAAATCTATATTGATATATACTGACAACCTTGCATAAATGTTTTAAAACAAATTATAAAAACAAAGCCGAGTTAAGCTTATAACTGCAACTAATCAAGTTGATTTTAATTTTTTGATAGGCCTTTATAAGTTGAAATCACTCCTTCATAAGTTCTCATAAAAACCGCCCCCTTTGCTACCGCAAATTTGCGATTGTAAATCAACTAATAATTACAATCATGAAAAAAACATTACATTTTTTAATTATCGCTTTTCTGTTTACGATAAGTGCAAATGCTCAAATCCCCACAGGGCAATTATGGGATTTTACATTTACTAACGGAAGTCTAGTGAATCAAGTAACACCTGGAACTGCAGATCTTACTACAAATAATCAAACTGCTGTCTCAGTAATAGACAGAGCTGGTACAGCAAACACTGCATACCAAATGAATACCGATTACTTTATCAATACACGACAAGGTTCGACCGTTAATAATCAAGAAATTTCTATGAGCTTCTGGATGAAAGTAGACCTTACAGACCTTGCAGCAAATACAACACAGATTTTTTTAATAGGAGGAAGTTCTGGCTTCTTGAATATAAGAATAAATAATAGCGACAGTTCTAATCCTGGCAGGTTTGAATATTATGCAAGAGGAAGTGTTAATGGAATTCAAAAAAATGGTTTTGCCACTACAAGTATTCCTAGTTTGACTGATGACACATGGCATCATGTTGCATTAGTAAGCGAGGTTAACGGTAACACCATAGAATTTGATACTTACGTAGATGGAGTTTTACAATCATACCCATCGGTAGTTTCGCTTAATAATACAGCTGGAGCAGCACCACAATTTATAACAGATCCTCGATTAATAGTTGCACCACAAGGAGCATTTCCAGGATCTCTTGATGACATTAGATATTACGAGCGTGCACTTACAAGTGTTGAGGTTACAGCACTAGCTTCAGAAAATTCACCTATAGTTCAACCACCACTCTATGTAGATGCTAATGCTACCGGAGCAAATGATGGATCTAGTTGGGCAAATGCTTATATAAAGTTGCAAGATGCACTTGATAATGCTAACACTGTAGATGTATGGGTAGCGGCAGGAACTTATAAACCTTTAGCCGGTGTAAGCGAATCCTTTACAGTAAATAACACTAAGAATATTTATGGAGGATTTAATGGAACTGAAACTACTCTTGCTGAACGTGATTTTATAACAAACATCACTAGATTATCTGGCGACCAGCAAAATAATGACACTGCTATTCCAGCTTTTAACGCCGCCGACAGGTCTGACAACAATCGTGTGATTTTAAAAGTCTATGCTTCAAATACGGTAATAGACGGTATATACATAAGCGGTGGACATGCAAATGTAAATGCTAATCAAAATGGAGCTGGTGCCCTTATCAATAAGTCTACAACGATCAACAATTGTGTATTTGAAAACAATATTTCCTATGGTCATGGTACAATTACGGTAAATTCATCGCCTAGTGGTTCTGCTTTTCTAAGTCAGAATAATATCATTAAAAACAACCTTACTGGTGGAGTTTGTGCATTTTATGATAATATTTCTATTGATGGTTCAGTGCGATTTGTAAATACATTGATAGTGGATAACACGTCATTAACAAACAGCATATTTGGACAGAGTTCAACAGGTGTTGTATGGATCAATCCTAATAGTCAAAATGGAACGGCGGTAAATATGCAATTTCTAAATTCAGTAGTCGCAAATAACACTTATTCATCTCCTAATTCTGGAAATGGTAATGCAAATATTAGAACTTACAGCGATCAGCTTACTGCATCATATAGTTATTACAATTGTATTTTTTATGGTAATAGTGTAACCACACCACTGTTCAATGATGGACCGAGAAATTTTGATCTAAAAAATTCATTATCAGATAATGGATACGGTATATCTGGAATTAATATGATTACAGGTGACCCACTTTTTGTCGATCCTGCAAATGGAGATTACAGTCTGCAAAGTACTTCTCCGAGTGTGGATACCGGATTAAGCAGCCTTTATAATAACCAATGGTTACAATACGACCTAATTGGTAACAATCGTATCGCAGGAAGCTCGATAGACATGGGTGCATACGAGTTCGGAGCAACCGCAGGAATCAATGATGTAGAACAACTATCTATGAGCTTATATCCCAATCCAGTAACAAACATTATAAATATCATTGTTAAAAATAACGCTTTCGCTAAAGCAGAAGTATATAACCTACAAGGGCAACAAATATTGATTTCTCAAACAGAAGAAGTTAATGTTCAAGACCTAAAAACTGGAATGTATATCATAAAAGTAACAACAGAAACTGGAGAAATAGCAACAGATCAGTTTATTAAAAAGTAAATTATGATTAAGCTATGGTTTATTGGAATTTTCCATAGTTGTAATTAGGGGAAATCTGAATTGATTTTAGATTTTTTAAAATGAATCGAGTTACAGCAATGTAACTCGATTTTTTTTGCTCAATCCTTTTTCATTATCTATCTTTAAAACTATGAATAAATGGGTCTCTTTTATTATTATTTGTTGCGCATGCTCCATCAATTATGGACAGGAATTAAATAATGATAACCTTCAAGGTTTCAATCTTTTTTTAATGCCAGAGCATCAAATCAATATTACTTTGAGTCTAGACAGCAATAATATAGTTAATCCTAACACAGGTTTTTCTATAACTCCTGGAGTAAAAACCATCGATATGGTTTCCATTTATAATGAATCACAGTCCTTAGAGTCTAAGCCTTATACGCCTAATGCAAACACAGATTTTGGCAGATTAAGATTTAAAAAAGACCGCAAGGCTGTAAATGTGTATTTAGAAAACGATCGATTTGCTAGAAAATTTAAGTCTAGTAATCCTGCCTTTTTTGAAGCCAATAGAAACACCGCATTACATAGATCTTATAATCCGTTATCGGTTTATAATAATCGCTGGTAATATTGCAAACAACCCTTTATCCATCACATTATCAAATCAATAAATTAATATTTATATAAAGAGTTTTTGAAAAATTCCGCTTTCGCGAAAGCGGAATCAAACTATCTTTACACAACAAAAAAAAGCCATGAAGAAGCAAGAAATCATAGAACGTTTCATAAGTTACATCACCATCGATACGGAGTCAGACCCTAATAGTGACACAACTCCTAGTAGTGAAAAGCAGTGGGATCTTGCACGCAAATTACATCAAGAGCTTATAGATATGGGAATGAGCGATGTGACTATAGATGAGAATGCATATATAATGGCTACTCTACCATCAAATGTAGAACATGAAACGCCTACTATAGGTTTTATCTCGCACTTTGATAGTACTCCAGATTTTACAGGTAAGGATGTTAAACCTCAAATTATAGAAAAATATGATGGTGGTGATATTCCTTTAAAAGGATCTGATCTTGTTTTATCTCCAGAATATTTTGACGATTTAAAACAATACAAAGGACAGACCATTATTACAACAGATGGTACTACTCTACTGGCGGCAGATGATAAAGCTGGAATTACCGAAATAATGACTGCAATGAAGCACATGCTGGACAATCCAGAAATTAAACACGGTGCTATTAAGGTAGGTTTTACACCAGATGAAGAAATAGGTCGCGGTGCACATAAGTTTGACGTAGAGAAATTTGGTGCAGACTGGGCTTACACAATGGATGGTAGCCAGATAGGAGAACTGGAATATGAAAATTTTAATGCTGCTGGCGCGGTAGTAACTTTTTATGGTAAAATAGTTCACCCAGGATATGCCAAAGGAAAAATGATCAACTCCATGTATGTAGCTCAGGAATTCATCGATTCTTTACCTAGAATGGAAACTCCAGAACATACAGAGGAATACCAAGGATTCTTTCACCTGCATAATATGAAAGGAGCGGTAGAAAAATCAGAATTACAGTACATCATTAGAGATCACAATAAAAAACATTTTGAAGCACGTAAAGAAGTGATGCAAAACCTTGTAAACACTCTTAATGAGCAATATGATCGTGAGGCAGTAAGTATAGAAATCAAAGATCAATACTTCAACATGCGTGAGAAAGTAGAGCCAGTAATGCATATCGTAGATGTTGCAGAACAAGCAATGAAAGATCTAGGCATTACACCTCTTATTAAACCTATACGCGGTGGTACAGATGGATCTCAATTAAGCTATATGGGATTACCATGTCCAAATATTTTTGCTGGTGGTCATAATTTCCATGGACCTTATGAATATGTTCCTGTAGAGAGTATGATAAAAGCTACAGAGGTGATAGTAAGAATAGCAGAATTAGTAGCTGAAAAGAAATAAAAATGATCAAATATTCGTTGGCCATAGTATTAACCCTTGGTCTATTTGCGGTAGCCATTGCTCAAGAAAAGAGCTGGCTAGATGACGATAGAAAAGTGATAACCGATTCTACAGCAGCAGTCTTTTATCAAATTAAAGAGGCAGATGCATCCATAGGTTTAATAAAAGAGGAAACTTATTACAAGCAAAATGATCAGTTATTTTCAAAAGGATATTTGGAAATAAGAACAGATTATAGAACTGGCACCTGGCAATGGTTCTATAGTAATGGTAATAAGATGAGGCAACTTACCTATTCTAGTGATCGAATAGTAGGTTATCAATCTGTTTATGATTCCACTGGCAACTTACTAGAAAACTATGCTTTGAGTAAATCTAGTGAAGAAGGTGTACCATATTATTATAAATATAAAAAAGAGCTGGATGGTAGTGTCTCTATCAAAGATGGGAATGGAGTTTTTAATGGTCCATACAAAGGCGACAGTAAGGCAATAGATAGCCTGAGTGGCCATTACAAAAACCAAAAAGCTAGTGGTTTATGGAAAGGGTACAAAGACAATGTCTTAGTATATGAAGAAATATACGAAGATGGGGTTCCCAAATCTGGAAAAAGCTATCACAATGGAAAAAGTTACACGTATGATTCCTATTCTCAAAGTGCTCAACCTTTGATGAATTCTAAAAAGTTTATGCGTAAGTTACAGATACACATAAGTCATTATTATGATTTAATAGAACTCAACAATAACGATTACAGTACTAATATGAGCATACTTTTCGTTATCGATAAAGAAGGTAATGTAAGTGATATTAAAATAAAGGATGGAATGGGTAAAGGACCTGATGAAATGGCAATTAGAGGTCTACGAAGTATGGATGTAAAATGGAAACCAGCTCAAGTAAGAGGCATACCAGTACAATCTTATGTTAGAATACCTTTTTCTATGGAGAGTAGGGAATGTAGTAATTGTTAGACCTATTAACTTTTACTACAACTTTAGTTCGTGAAAGAAAAAATCATCAATAAACACAAAAAATGCCCAGTTTACATCTTTCTACTACTATAAACGAACCCATAGAACTAGTTTTTGATCTAGCTAGAAGTATAGACTTGCATATATTATCATTAGAACACACAAATGAAAAAGCCATTGCAGGAAGAACGACTGGTCTTGTAGAAAAAGGAGAAACTGTTACCTGGAGAGCAAAGCACTTAGGGTTTACTCAAGAACTGACTAGTTTAATTACAGATGTAGAACCGCACAATTATTTTGCAGACCAGCTGGTAAAAGGAGCTTTCAAGCATTTTAAACATGAACATTTTTTTGAGCAACAAGAGGATGGCTCTACACTCATGAAGGATACATTCAATTACACCTCACCATTAGGTATTCTAGGTAAACTAGCGGATACTCTATTTCTAAAAAACTATATGACGCGTCTTTTAGAACAACGCAATAAAACTTTAAAAGATGTCGCTGAAGATGGAAGATGGAAGGAGTTACCTGGAATGGATAAACACAAATAATTTAATTAAAACGAGACACAAAAAAAACCCTTGATTTCTCAAGGGTTTTATAAATGAACATAAACTGTTCTTAATTTTCTTTAGTAATCACTGTTTCTGATAATTTCTTTGTCAGCTCTACAGATATTGCAGATCTTTCAAAAGTAATTTTACCAGCACCTGTTTCAATCAAAACGGTTCCTTTTTCAGGATTAATTTGATTTACTTTACCGTGTATACCGCTAGTAGTAATTACTTTGGTACCCACTTTAAGTGATTCTGCAAAAGTTTTTTCTTCTTTACGCTTTTGTGCTTGTGGTCGCATGATCAAAAAGTAGAACACTCCGATGATAAGCAGGTAAGGCGCAAAGTTTATAATGGTATTCATGTCCATAATAAAAAATCCTTATGCGTTAGGCGCGCCAGCCTTAGCCTTAGGATTTACAAAACCTTTAATACGGATAGACTCAGTACCAGATTCTGTATTTGCCTTAATAGTAACTGTTTTAGTCTGTGCGTTAGGCTTACCGTTAGTGTTAAATTTCACTAGCATAGTACCTTCAGCACCAGGAGCGATAGGCTCTTTAGACCAAGTAGGAACTGTACAACCACAAGATCCTTTTGCGTTTACAACGATAAGTGGAGCACTTCCTGTGTTCGTAAACTTATATTCATGCTCAACTACTGCACCTTCTTCTACAGTACCAAAATCAAATTCAGTTTCAGCAAAAGTCATTTCTGGATAGTCACCAGCAACTTCTTTACTTGCAGCTGCAGCGGTAAGGTTTGCTTCATCGATTGTTGCAGATTGTGCTTTTTCGTTACAGCTAGTTAAAGCCATTGTAGCTACAGCAGCTACCATCAAAACTAATTTTTTCATCATGTTTTATTTTAATAATTTCTAAAAAATGTAAAGCAAATGTAATTAAAAACATGTTTTAATCCAACGCTATTAACTTAACCTTACATTAAACCTCTCCCCATTTTATGTAGCTGATCATTTTTCTCAAATTCCTTGAGTAAATTATCTAGAATACCGTTGATAAAATTGGCACTTTTAGGAGTACTATAATCTTTAGCTATCTCAAGATATTCATTGATAGTAACCTTAACCGGTATGTCTGAGAAGTATAAAAACTCTGCTTGTGCCATCATAATCAGCACCATATCTATTTGAGCGATACGTTCTTTATCCCAGTTAGGTGTTTTACCTTCTATACGAGCAGATAGTTCATTAATGTTTAACAATGTCTTTCTAAAAAGATTCATAGTAAACTTTGCGTCTTCTTGATCTTTAAATAAAGGTGGTAATACAACTTCCTTTAAAGGTTTAATCTTACGCATGAATTGAATCATGGTAGAATTAACTAGTGGAAAATCATCGGTCCATGTGATGTTAATGTCTTCTAGGTAATCTAGCAACTCATCACTAGGTGCAATAATATCTTCGTAGATGTAGGTTAAGAATTTTAGATCCTTTTTAAGTGAAGGCTCTTCATCCATAGAATAAACGACAAAGGTCTTGCTTTCTTGAATTTTGAAATAAAGATTTTCTACATACTTAGAATCTAGATGCCATGGATCTAGATCACGTTGTTGTAACGCATCTTTAAGCGCCTCGCTCTCTCTTAATTGTAATAAAATTTTATTATCAATAAAGTGTCTTGATGGATTTTCTTCTACATTAGAAGAAAGCAATCTTCTTTGCTTTTTTCCATGTCTTTCTACAGCTTCTTCATGGATTTTAACCAGCAGTTGCGCCATGTATAAAAACAGCGTGTATGATTGCGTCATACTAGTGTTGATAAACTTTTCAAGGTCTTTTAAATCGTCTGTATTTTGACGTTGAAAAGAAAAAACTGCTTGCATTACTTTGATGCGCAATTGTCTTCTGGTAAGCATAAGAACGTTTTATTTATTACTCTAGCGAGCTATTGTTTAAGTTAGCTTTCGCGAAAGCGGAATTATAATAACTATTAACCTCGTTTCTACTTCTAAAAACGAGGCAAAAATACTGTTTTAAAGTGAACTAGTAAACTAGCTGCTCTTGTTTTCTAGCTGCAATACGAGCTTGTGCGATCTCTAAAGCTGCTTTATGAGTACTCACGCCAGTTTCTTTGGCACGATTTAAAATTTCTATAGTAGTCGTATAAATATTTTCAGTTTTTCTCATGATTTCAGAACGGTCATACCCTTCTAACTCTGCATAAACATTTATAATCCCACCTGCATTAATTAAAAAGTCTGGAGCATAAACAATTCCTTTGTTTTGAAGTAGCATACCATGCTTTACCTCATCTGCAAGTTGATTATTTGCGGCACCAGCAATAATAGATGCTTGTAATTTATTGATAGAAGTGTCATTTATAGTCGCACCTAATGCACATGGAGCATAAATATCCATTTGCTCTGCATGTAAATCGTTACCTCCATAAATAGTCACACCATATTTATCTCTTACTTCTTCTAGTCTGTCTTGATTAATATCAGAAACAACTACGTCAGCACCTTCTTGAGTTAGATATTCTACTAGAGTCTCACCTACGTTACCTATTCCTTCTACATAGATTTTTTTATCTTCTAGCACATCGCTGCCGTACTTAAACTGTGCAGCTGCTTTCATACCCATAAAAACACCGTATGCTGTAATAGGAGAAGGATTTCCTGCACCACCTTTTTCTTGAGATATACCAGTTACATAAGGCGTTACCTCACGTACTGTATCCATATCTTCGGTAGCCATACCTACATCTTCGGCAGTGATGTAACGACCGCTTAATGAATGTACAAATTCACCAAATTTGCGCATTAACTCAGGTGTTTTTTGAGTTTTTGCATCACCTATAATAACGGCTTTTCCTCCACCTAGATTTAATCCAGTAATGGCACTTTTAAAGGTCATACCTCTAGAAAGTCTTAAAACGTCATTAAGGGCAGCCCATTCATTTTCATATTGCCACATACGTGTACCGCCTAATGCAGGACCTAATACTGTATTATGAATACCGATAATGGCTTTCAGTCCTGTATCTTTGTCGTTACAAAAAACGATTTGCTCGTGACCGTCAAACGATACCTGACCAAAGACAGGATCTTGACGAACTAATTTTTCTAAAGAATCAAATTCTTGAGGCATAAAAATAAATTTATTGACTTTAAAGATTGTTATTAAAAAGCGTGCAAAAATAACTTGATTTTAGGGATTAGGCAATTTACCATGCTTAATTTACCGACTGTTTAAAAAAAATAATTTCCCTTAGGGAATTTGTAAGTAAATGAAAGAACTTAAAAAACTAAATGTACTGTTTGCAAAGTACAAATGGCAATTTATAGGCGGTGTTATAGTCACCATCATATCTCGTTATCTATCCTTGTATTTACCTAAATACGTAGGTAAAATCATAAACCTACTCAATGATTATGATAAAGGACTGATTACAGATAAGGAAGCGATGAAAGATGATCTCGTTTTATACATCTTGATTATCTTAGGATCTACACTACTTGCCGCTGTGCTTACCTTTGTCATGAGACAATTAATAATAGTTGTTTCTAGACACCTAGAATACGATCTTAAAAACATAGTTTATCAACAATACCAGCGCCTATCCTTAGGTTTTTACAAACAAAATCGCACTGGAGATTTAATGAACCGTATAAGTGAAGACGTCTCTAAAGTACGTATGTACATGGGACCTGCCATCATGTACAGTATAAACATGATTACCTTATTTGCCGTTGTTATACCTGCGATGATAGACACCGCTCCTACTCTAGCTATATATACCATTATACCATTACCAATATTATCAGTGGCTATTTATGTAATAAGTAGAGAAATCAACAAGCGTGCAACACTAGTACAAGAGTACTTATCAAATTTAAATACCATCTCTCAAGAAGCATTTAGTGGTATATCTGTTATTAAGGCTTATAATCTTGCTCCACAAATGAATGAGCAGTTTACACAAGTAGCTAACGACAGTAAAGATAAAAATATAGATCTAGCACGTATCCAGGCCCTATTCTTCCCGCTTATGGTTTTATTAATAGGATTAAGTAATATTATGGTCATATATATAGGTGGGAAACAAGTTATAGATGGAACCATAGATGTAGGTACCATACCAGAATTTTTGATTTATGTAAACATGCTTACCTGGCCAGTTGCCATCGTAGGTTGGGTGACTAACATGATACAGCAGGCTGAGGCTTCTCAAAAAAGAATCAACGAGTTCTTAGACATAGATCCAGCTATTAAAAATCTTAATGAAGCACCTACACCTATTAAAGGTAACATCTCGTTTAAGAATGTAAACTTTACCTATGAAGACACTAACATACATGCTTTAAAGAATGTATCCTTTGAGATAGCATCTGGAAAAACACTAGCTATTTTAGGAAAAACAGGTAGTGGTAAATCTACTATCCTAGAATTAATAGGTAGACTTTATGATATCGATAACGGCTCTCTAACCGTAGACGACATTGAAATCGACCAACTTAACCTAAATGATTTAAGAAACTCCATAGGTTATGTACCTCAAGATGCCTTCTTATTCTCTGATTCTATAGGTAAGAACATAGCATTCGGTAAAAAAGATGCTAGTCAAGAAGAAATAGAAGCCGCTGCAAAAAATGCGGTGGTACACAAAAATATAACCAACTTTACTAAGGGTTATGAAACTGTACTAGGAGAGCGTGGTATCACCTTAAGTGGCGGACAGAAACAACGTGTTTCTATCGCTAGAGCAATTATTAAAAAACCACAAATTTTATTATTTGACGACTGTTTAAGTGCGGTAGATACAGAGACCGAAGAAAAGATTTTAAATAATCTTAAAAAAGTAACTAAGGACACCACTACAGTAATCGTAAGTCATCGTGTGAGTAGTGCAAAAAATGCAGATCAAATAATCGTACTAGAAGATGGTAACATTATAGAGCAAGGTAATCATGAATCTCTTCTAGCAAATCAAGGCTATTATGCAGATCTTTATGCAAATCAAATGCTACAAGAAGATTAATAATTCAAAAATTATCGCACACAATTAACTATATCACAGTTGCTTATGATATTAATTATCGATTATCTTTTCTATTAGACATTTTTTTCTATTTTTGGTAAGATATAACACTACTTAAAGAACATGAGCGATCGAGATTACCAAGAGCAAGAAGAGATATTTTCAAAAGTAGTACGAGCAGGAAGACGTACCTATTTCTTTGATGTAAGAGCCACTAAGGCAGACGATTATTACTTAACTATTACTGAAAGTAAGAAATTCACTAATGACGATGGTAGTTTTCACTTTAAGAAACATAAAATCTATCTTTATAAAGAAGATTTTCAAGAATTTGGAGACACGCTCAAAGAGATCACTGACTTTATTATAGATAAAAAAGGTGGTGAAGTTATATCTGACCGCCATCAATCTGATTATAAAAGAGAAGAAGCGGCACCTATCGCAACAGAGACAGCTACTGTTAACTCTACAGAAAGCTTTACCGACATCAGTTTTGATGACATATAAGTATATCCTTAAAATTATCACAAAGCCTTTCTATATGAGAGGCTTTTTTTATTTTTATATCCCACGTATCCTTTGATGCACCAATTACGATTACCTCACGATTAAAATTATACCATGAAACAAACGATGTTGCTATTGTTGGTTCTCGCTTTCGCGAAAGCGTTACCAGCACAAACTATTGTAGACCCTACACTAGATTATTACTTACCACAAAATGTTTCCTATAATCCTGACATTCCTACACCGCAAGAAATAATAGGTTATGTACCAGGTAAATGGCATGTATCTCATGATAAATTAGCTCAATACATGATGGTACTGGCAGATAAATCTGATCGTTTTACTATTGAAAATCGTGGCAAAACCTATGAAGACCGACCTTTATACTTACTAACAGTAACTAGTGTTGAAAATCAAAAAAACATAGAACAAATAAGAAAAGACCATGTCGCTGCAACAGACAAGGATGCCGTGGACAACACTAACGCACCCATAGTCGTTTATCAAGGTTTTTCCATTCATGGAAACGAACCTAGTGGCTCTAACGCCGCTCTACTTCTAGCCTATCACCTAGCTGCTGCACAAGGTCCAGAAATAGAGGCACTTTTAAAAAACACCGTTATACTTCTAGATCCTAGTTTAAATCCTGATGGATTACAACGATTTGCCACTTGGGTTAATCAAAATAAAAGTGATAACGTAAACCCAGACACCTACGACAGAGAATACAATGAAACCTGGCCTGGTGGACGTACAAATCACTATTGGTTTGATATGAATCGCGACTGGCTACCAGTTCAATTACCAGAATCACAAGCACGCATAGAGACATTCCATAAATGGTTGCCTAATATTCTTACAGATCATCATGAAATGGGAACCAATTCTAGCTTCTTTTTCCAGCCAGGAATACCATCGAGAACACACCCACTAACTCCTGCGATGAATCAAAAACTCACTCGTGAAATAGGGAATTACCTCGCAGAAGGTTTTGACAAAATAGGCTCGCTTTATTACACAGAAGAAGATTATGACGATTTCTACTACGGTAAAGGATCTACATTTCCAGACATTAATGGATCTATAGGAATTCTTTTTGAGCAAGCTAGCTCTAGAGGTCATGCTCAAAATTCTGATAACGGAGTATTGACTTTTCCTTTTACCATAAGAAACCAATTCACAGCAGCTTTGAGCACCTTAAAAGCAGCAACTAATAAACGTAAAGAAATACTCGATTATCAAAATCAGTTTTATAAAGATGCGAGAAAAGAAGTGAGCGGTGGCGCTATCATCTTTGGAGATCATACAGATGCTGGAAGAACAGATGCGCTTGCTGAGATTTTAAAAAGACACAATATTAAAGTAGAGAGATATCTTGGAAATGATAATATAGAAGGGAAGTTTTTCAAAGAAGGATATTCTTATACAGTACCAAAAAATCAAAAAAATTCTAGATTGATCAACGCAATGTTTGAGAAGCGCACCACTTTTCAAGACAGCTTGTTTTATGATATCAGTGCGTGGACGTTCCCGCTGGCTTTTGATATGGATTATGTAGAATACAGTGGTTACCAAAAAATGGTTAGATCTGCTCCTTACAATGGCAAAATTAACATAGTTGGCGAATCGGACTATGCGTATATTATGCCTTGGAATGAGTATGAGACTCCTAAATTCATTTATAATCTAATAGAGCAAGGAGTTAGAGTAAAGGTTGCGATGAAACCATTCCAGTTAGAAGGTAAAGATTATGACTACGGAACTATTCTAATTCCTGTTAAAAATCAAATATTGGACATGCATGAATTGCATTATATGATTTCCAATAACGAAAAGGAATATAAACTAGGTATAACATCTGTAAAAACAGGCCTAACAGAAGGAATCGATTTAGGGTCACGTCAGTTCAGAGATATTAAATTACCTAAAATCGCTGTTCTTGTAGGTGAAGGCATTAACCCATCTGACGCTGGAGAGATCTGGCATTTAATGGACCAGCAATATGATATTCCTATTACAAAAATAGACCTAGCAGATATTAACCGTAAGGATTTAAGTCGTTACAATACCATTATTGTTCCTGCGACTTATGGAAGTCCAGAAAATGAGGTGATCGACCAATTAAAAACATGGACTCGCAATGGTGGTACTTTAATAGGGTATCGCAGCGCATTAAGATGGATGAGCAGTTCTAAATTGCTACCTCTTAAATTCAAAAAAACAGAAAACCCTGCAAAGAACATCACCTTTGAGCAACGACGTGATCACAGCGGCGCGCAACGTATAGGTGGAGCTATTTTTGAAACGAAGTTAGACCGATCGCATCCTATTGCATTTGGCTTTAAAGATGACCAGTTACCTATGTTTAGAAACACGACACTATTTGTAGAACCAAATAAAGACAGTTACCGCAATCCTATCAAGTATACAGACAGCCCTTTAATGAGTGGCTATATTTCTGATATAAATCTAGAGGCTTTAAAGAGCACGGTGCCATTTCAGCATAATAATTATGGCCGTGGTGACGTGATAGGTTTTACAGATAATACTCAGTTTAGAGCATTCTGGTACGGAACTAATAAATTATTAATGAACGCTATTTTCTTTGCTGAGCAAATGTAAATTTTGAATTCTGACTCCATAAAAAATGCTTCTGAATATACTTTCAGAAGCATTTTTTTTATTGAAAATTTCTAGTTTAGGCTTTGCCTACATAAAGAATCTTTATCCTACTCGATCGCCATTCTTTGCATGAGCATTAGGTTGTAACAAGATAACATCTTTATCATCTCCTACTACTCCTAGAACTAGGCATTCACTCATAAAGTTGGCTATTTGCTTTTTAGGAAAATTAACTACCGCTATAACTTGCTTGCCTACCAGGTCTTTTTTATCGTATCGCTTAGTAATTTGCGCACTGGTTTTTTTAACACCTAAATCGCCAAAATCAATTTGCAATTGATAAGCTGGATTACGTGCCTCTGGAAAATCACTTACTGTCATCACCGTACCTACACGCATATCTACTTTTTCAAAATCACCCCAAGATATCTCCATTAATTCATTTTTAATTTTTCTATCATTTCTGGAGAGATATATTCATCTGCTCCATAAGCATTTACCAGTAATCCTTTCTCACCTGTTTTACACTCTAGAACATAAAGAATAGTGTTATCTCCTGCGCTGCTCATTCCTTCAAATCTATAAAACTTTACCACTTCTATCTCTCCTGCTTTCCATTGTTTTTTCAAATCTTTAGAATGCACTCCATCTTCTACTAGATCAAAGTTTACTGTAAAACCTTCTTTTTGCAAGTCTTCTATCGCTTCTGATAGTGTATTGTATCCGTTTTTCATAGTTTTTATTTTCAATTTAAAGAAAACAAATCCTTTAGAAGAAGGTTTAAAATAAGTTTAGCAAAAGAAAAATGATGGTTATTGGTCTCGCTTTCGCGAAAGCGTAACAAAAATCATACTTTTACTACTAATAAATAAAAACTATCATGTCCTTAACCCCATCTACCATGCTACCGTTAGGAACAACGGCACCAGACTTTACTCTACTAGACACCGTAAGTGGTGACATGATCCACTTGCAAGATCAAAAAGGAGCTAGAGGTACGGTGGTTATGTTTATATGCAATCACTGTCCGTTTGTAATTCATGTAAATGAAGAACTGGTGAGAATAGCAAATGATTATAGAGTTACAGGGTTTAACTTTATAGCGATCTCTAGTAACGATGTCGTTAACTATCCACAAGATGGACCAGATCGCATGAACCAACATGCTGATGAGAACGACTACCCTTTTCCCTATTTATATGATGAAACGCAAGAAGTAGCGAGAGCATATAACGCGGCGTGTACACCAGATTTTTATTTATTTGACGATCAATTAAAGTTAGTATATCGCGGCCAGCTAGACGACTCTAGACCTGGAAACGGAATACCGCTTACCGGCAGGTCATTACGTGAATCTATGGACGCACTTTTGGGTAATAAAAAAGTTCCAGAGCCACAAAAACCAAGTATAGGTTGCAATATCAAGTGGAAATAATTGAAAGATGAAGTAGTCGCTATTTTAAACGATAAAGAGTAATTTAGCAACTTAAAAATTACCGTTTATGTTCTCACTTAAAGTGATCTGGAATCCGTTAGAAGGGCTTGATTTAGGCTTTTTTACATTGCATTTTTATAGTCTTTCTTATGTTATCGCATTTGTCTTAGGATGGTACATTATCAAACCTATCTTTAAAAGAGATGGTGTGAGTGTAGAAAAACTAGATCCGCTATTTATGTACACGGTTATAGGCTGTTTACTAGGTGCACGATTAGGTCACTATTTATTTTATGAGCCATCTACCTTTTTCTCAGACCCTTTAAGAGTATTCTTACCATTTGAGACATCTCCATTTAAATGGACCGGTTTCGCAGGTATGGCGAGTCATGGAGCAGCTATAGGTATTATTATCGCTATGTTCTTTTACAGCCGCAAGCATTTAAAGAAAAATATGTTATGGATACTGGACCGTATCGTGGTACCTACCGCTATAGGAGGTACTTTTGTACGTTTAGGTAACCTTATGAATAGCGAGATAAATGGAAAACCTAGCGGCGACTTTTTTGCAGGTTTTAAATTTGTACGCGACACCAGTGATGATAATGTGAGAGCTGCATTACAACAAACTAAAATATTAGATACCGATAAGGCTATCGACGCACTGGTAAACAACCCTCAATATGCAGATGTATTAGAAGCTATACCTTACAAACACCCTGCACAGTTATATGAAGCAATTTGTTATGTAGGCGTTTTTATAATTCTTTACCTAGTCTACTGGAAAACAGATAAGCGCAATAAACTGGGGTATATATTAGGGTTATTCTTTGTTCTTTTATTTACGGTAAGACTACTTATTGAAACGGTAAAAGAACCACAAACAGATACCGATGCATTTGAACTTATAGGCATGCACTTTAATACAGGTCAGCTTTTAAGTGTTCCTTTTATTCTATTGGGTCTATTTCTTATGTTCCGACCTGATGGTATGTTTGAAAAGAAAAGCGATGCGTAAACTATTTTTAGGCACATTAATATTAACCTGTCTCTTGCACGGTTGCAAACCTGACCAAGAAGCAGAAATGAGAGCTCGTGACTGGTCCTTTAAGAACGAGGCACAAGCAGTGCTTATTAATAAAGAAAACGACACTCTACAGCAATTAAAGCTAGAACTAGCCGATACCGATTACACCATACAACTAGGTATGATGTATAGAGAACAGCTTACTGAAGATCAAGGAATGCTTTTTGTTTTTAACGATGCTAGACCTCGATTTTTCTACATGAAAAACACAGACGTACCTCTAGACATTATCTACATAACTGCAGATAATCGCATAGACAGTTACTACACTAACGCGGTACCCAAAGACGAGACCTTATTAAAAAGTAAAGGTGAGGCACAATACGTACTCGAGGTAAAAGCGGGCATGGTAAAGAAATGGAATCTTAAAGAAGGTGATCTTTTCAAATGGCAAGAAATCAATTAAAACTTTTCATTATCATATAAAAAAATGCCTCTCATATTGAGAGGCATTTTTTGTTTGGAATAATGTTCTTAAGAGTTTCGCTTTCGCGAAAGAGGAACACAAATAAAGAATAATTACTATTTACACAAAACCACTTTTCAACAATTGAAATCTATCGTAGGATCGTGTTGTAAGTACATTGTTCTTACATCATATGCACTACAAATGTTATATTTAACAAATGCGTCGCGTTAAAAAGTTGTTTTGACTTATCTTCTATTGTTATTACAAATGTGCATTTCAAATGCCTAGTTAAAACGAACGCGTTACAAACGCGCGCGACGTGGAAAAAGCCGTATCTAGTTTTTCTTTTTAAACACTTTCTCATTAAATAGTTGCGCATTATAAATGCTAGACTTTAACGAACGCGTTGCAAACGCGCGCGACGTGGTATCGTGTTTACTAGCTTCATTAGGTTAGCACTCGTTAAAAACGAGCGCCAGCGAGGAAAGCGAAGTTTTAAAGCATAAAAAAGCCATCTAATTTAGATGGCTTTTTTATACTCTATTTTACCTGTAAATTATCACACTTATTTTTTTGGTACCATTCTAACCAAGCTTTTTTGTCATTGGTAAAGTCCTCTATAGTGGTATACGAGTTGTTATAATTCAACATTTTGTCATTAGATACCTTAACATATTTGGAAATAAAAATTAATGATTTGTCAAATTCCAATCTGTTTCCATTTCCTTTTACATACTTTTCAACTTGTTCTATATTTTTATCAAATTCTTTTTTGAAAGAAAGGTTTTCATTGCATTTGCCCAATTTATTAATCTTTGATGTTGAGCAACCAATAAAAAGTACTATACACAATATTATCCTAAAAATTAATTTCATTCTTAAATTATCTTAGTTTTATTAATATTTATTCCTCCTGCAGGTGTAGTTGTTAAAGTCTGTTGAGTTTTAGTACCATTGCTTTCTAAAAAAATATCCTCATTTCCTCCAACTCCTCTAAAATTACCATTTGCTCTATTTTCGGCTGAAATACCTGTTTTATGTGAACTCATATAATCAGTATATACAGTATTACCACTTGCATCTGTTGTAGTAGCTCCAATATCTCCAGAAGACAACCCTAATTTTGATTTTTCGTGTTGCTCTACAGTTGAATGAATTAACGCTCCAGCACTTGATGCAGCTCCTTTGTCTTTATCAAACTCTGCGACATCTGCAATATCAATTTTTCCTGTAACCCAACTGTCGACTACGGTGTTTACATCATTTTCAACCACTTCTTGGTTAATAACATCTGAACTATTAACAACAGCAGAATAATCTTTGTGAAAAGCTTTTTGCTCTGCTGTCATTTCAAGACCTAAATTGCTTATTCCTGTATCAGTTAAACTTACTTTACCATTACTATCTAAACTCACAGAATAATGTCCGCCTGTAGCTGCTAAAACAGTATTTTTATACTTTTCAATAGCAGCAGCATTTCCAGTTATAATTATATCATTTGGCGCTCTACCATCTGGGTCTGTAAATCGTAAAGGGTTATTAAAGGCGTAGTTGTATGGTGAGTGTCTTCGCATTTGTTCTGCTAATGGATCCACACTCATCCATATACTTAAACTAGGGTCGTAGTAGCGTGCTCCATAATAATACATACCGGTCTCGCTGTCCAGTTCTTTACCGTTAAACTTGAACTCGGTCTGGTAATAAGATATTGAGGTTTGCTCTGCCATAGTTTCTCCAAAGGGTAAGTTAAGGAAAAACTGGTACATATTACCGTTTACGTCTGTTAAGGCATTTGTAGTTCCTAAATGGTCTGGATGGTAAAAGTAGATAGGAACATCTACTGGTGCTCGTTTTTCTATTTCTTTTTCATCTTTTCCTTGATCTAATCGCTCGTATCGTTTCTTTTGTTCTTCAATGGTTGTGCCTTCATATTTTTTATAGACAAAATTATTGAAGCTGGTTTCTTTTAATAAGTTGACCAAATCTGACTTTTGAGCTGTTTGTAAATCTTTAGGATTGAGAGCGGTTGATTCCTACTGGCAATAGTGCTAGTTTGCAACTAGTACCGTACAGAGTGAAGATATAAATATAATCAATCATGAAAATCTCTACATCTTAAAGGCTTCTTATTTATTTTTAAACTATTCTTTTTTACTCATACTCTGTACTCGTTAGAAATGAACACTAGCGGTTTTATAAACTTGCGATAGCAGTTTTATTGATTGATTAACAGACACTTAAAAGTCAAATAAAACAACGTTGATTAACCAATAGAAAATAAAAAATGCCTCTCCATTACAGAGAGGCATTTGTATTTAAGATTATTAGTACTTATTCCGCTTTCGCGAAAGCGATACTAGTATCTATATTTAATAGTTAATGTACATCCAGCTTGCAATATCTTCAGTATCTGGATCATTAAACTTAATTACATAGAAGTAAGTCCCTACTGGAAGTAATCCATCACCAGCGGCTACTCCTGTATTAGGAATACCTGTAAACTCAGCATAGTTATTTGCTCTAGTCTCATAAACGACTGAACCTAATCTATTGAATACTTTCATTTCAAAATTCGAAAACTGATCTACACCAGGAATAGAGAACGTATCGTTAATACCATCATTGTTAGGTGAGAAACCTTCTGGAACTTCTACCTCACAAGTTTCTACTACAAAGTTAAAAGTTGACGTGTTATAACAACCTGTAATATTATTCTCAATTCTTGCATAAATAGTACCTCCAGCAACTACTGTCGATGTAGATATCGAGTTGCTACCAGCGTCTGCATCGCTTTGAGTTGCGTGATAACTAACCGTAAAATCTACTGCCGACTGACCATTTAAGATTGCACTGTCATTTACTGTAAAATCAAATGATGTTGCTCCATCGATAGGCGACTCATCACATTCTGTAACGTCTAAACCAGTCCCTATGGTAGGTACTGCATTTACTACTAATTCAAATGTACCAGTTGTAAAACAGTTTGCATCTTGAAGGTTTGAAACTCTTGCGTAAATCGTTTCTCCCATAGAATCAAAAGCTCCAGGCGTTAAGATCTCATTCAAGTTTGCATTTGCATCTGCTTGAGATAAGAAATAAGTTACACCATATTCTGTACTAGATTGAGTTCCTAAAATCCCATTATCTTGAGAAGTTAAGTCAAAAACTTCTACCCCATCTGCATTAGTTGGGTCATCACATAATTCTAAATCTGGTACAGCTGTATAAGCTGCTGTAGAGAAATCAATATCTAACTCTACAACTTCAAAACAACCTGTTGCAACTTCTTCTACTCTAACAAACACAGTTTCACTAGTGCTAACATCATAAGCTGTTATACTAGTTAATGGGTTTGATGCAGCATCTGCATCTGCCTGATTACCAAATGGAGTAACACTAAACGCAACTGAATCTAGTCCATTAAGAATTTGAGTATCACGCGCTGTTAAATCTACTTGAGCCGCCGAACCTGTTTGAGCACATACTATAATGTCATTAGGCTCAACAACTGTAATTTCTGAAGCTACATCTATACAAATGGTTTCTGTATATGTACAGCCAAAACTATCTGTAAATATGTAGTCATAACAATGTTGCCCAGCAGTAGTAGGTGTCACGGTAATAACATTTCCATTTGTTGCGGTAATATCTGCATTTGCAGCCCATTCTTGAGAAACTTCACCAGGAGTATACCTTTCTGCGTCAGGAACAATTAATGGGTTAAAATTGATACCCCATTCAAAAATATAACCGTTATCACTACCTAAGTTATCTACAATTCTAAGGCACCATAATCCATTAAGAGATGTTCCTGCAAATGTAGAGAAAGGATCTTCTGCAAGGTAATCTCCTGCAGGAAGTGTAGACACTGCTCCAGAAGCTTGTAAAAGAGTCTGTGTAGCACTAGGTGCTTCCGTAAAATTATAAACAAATCCTACTCCAGGAGTTAAATCTGAATCAACATCAATAGGTACACCTAAAAATGTATTTCCACCACCACCGGTTTTTACATCAATTACTGCACCGTTAGGAGCAGTTAAGGTAATATCTAAATCTCCTAAATAACTATGTTCCATATTAATGAAGAAGCCTAGTAAGTCTGCTGCACTACTAAGCGTTGCTCCAGGAGCAAAACCACTTACATCAATACAAGTTTCATAAAATGTTGTACCACTATCATCTGGTAAAAATGTTACACCTGAAACTGGAGGTGCAACTTGTGATGCAAATTCAGTTGCTACAACCATTCCAGTAATGTTCGTAGATTCTCCAAAACAGATAGAAGTATCTGCAGCTACAGTACCAGTAAAGTCTGGTGTAGTAGATACTTGTATCACAACATCTTCTAAAGATCTATCTCTACAACCGTCTGGTGCGGTAGCGACGAAGTCTATTCTATAAACACCTGGATCATTAAAAGTCTGTTGTAAAGTAGTTCCCGAAGCCTCTGTACCGTCAGGTAATATAAATTTATAGGTTGCTCCAGCAGAATCATTTGAAAATGTAGCTGAACCAGTAAAGTCTACAACTTCACCTTGACATAATCTAAGGATACCGTCTGCATCAATTGCAGGTACGGTTACTATATCTGTAGTAATAGTTTGACATGTGTCAAAACATTCTACAGCAGCTTGCCAGCCAGTTGAAGTTCCTGCACCATTAGAAATAAAAGTAAAAGTTAAACACCCTGAGGTATTTGTAGCACTTGCTAGAAGAGTTCCTGGAGATGTTGTCCCCTGAAAAACACCTAAAAAAGGAGCTGTATTACTATCTCCATCATAAGCAAGAAGAATATCACCGAACTGTGTGTCAAATGAATTAAAAGTTACTCGCATAGCATCTGTTTCAAATGGAGAACAGAAAGTAATAGTAAAACTTTCACTAACAGCATAATCACCAGTAATACCACCTGAATCTGTAAAGCTACCTGAACAAGTAACAAACTCACCGTCGGTCATAGGAAAGTCTTGTGCGGTTGAGAAGGCTGTAAAAAATAGTATGCCTATACAACTAAGAATAAAGTTTTTCATAAATATAGTATTGCGTTTTGGATATGGTTATAACTAACTGCAAAATAATCAAATTCATTAACCCATTATTAAGAAATTATAATTTCTATGAACTGTTTATCAAACAAATTTACACAATTAGATAAAACACGTATTTATTCGGTATAACGCATAAAAAAACCGCTTGATGTGATCAAGCGGTTTAAATAAATTATTAAAAAGATAGATTATAGCTCTTCTTTTTCAGGTTTTGGCTCTTTAGGAGTCAATTTTCCATTTGTTTTAGTCATGGTATCAAACATCACTGGTGTTGCAATGAACACAGATGAATATGTACCTACTATTACACCGATAATTAACGCTAGCATAAATCCTTGTATAGACTCACCACCGAATATGAAGATAGCAAGCAATACAATTAATGTAGTTAAAGATGTATTTAATGTACGTGATATAGTACTACTTATTGCAGAGTTAACCGTTCTAGGGAATTCCCAATTAGTACGCTCGTTGATGAATTCACGTATTCTATCAAATACAACCACTGTATCATTCAGTGAATAACCAATAACGGTTAAGATCGCTGCAATAAACGCCTGATCTATTTCCATGTTAAATGGCAACACTTTGTATAATACAGAGAACGCACCTAATACAATAATAACATCATGGAATACAGCTGCTACTGCACCTAATGAGAATTGCCACTTACGGAAACGTATTAAGATATAAATAAACACCACGATAAGAGATCCTAAAATCGCATAAAGTGAACCTGTTAGAATATCATCTGCAATAGATGCACCTACCTGGAAAGAAGATCTAATACCGTGCTTCTTGTTTTCGTTACTCACATCAGCAAACTGAGCTTGTGACATGTCGCTAGGTAAATAAGGTTTAAGAACTTGATATAATTTATCTTCTATTTCCTGACTTACTTCACTATCATCTCTATCAATACCATACTTCGTACTAATTTTTAATTGATTTCCAGAACCATAAGTTTTTGCCTCAGCACTACCGAAGATATCTTCGGCACTTAGTTGCTTTGTGATTTCTGTTGCATTAACATCTTGAGCAAAACCTACAATTACAGTACGTCCACCAGTAAAGTCAATACCCATGTTCAACTTGTTAGTTGCTAGAGAGACTAAACTTCCTACAACTAAAACACCAGAAATAATGTAAGCCATCTTTCTCTTTTTCAAGAAATCGATATTTACATTTCTAAACCAGTTCTTTGTAATCGCTGTAGAGAAACCTATAGTTTTTCCATTACTTACATAACCATCAACAAATAATCTTGTAATAAAGATTGCTGTAAATAATGAAGTAAGAATACCGATCATCAATGTAGTTGCAAAACCTTGAATAGGTCCTGTTCCAAATATGTAAAGAATTACAGCCGTTAAGAATGTAGTTACGTTTGCATCTAGAATAGAACTTAATGCGTTGTTGAAACCATCTTTAATACTGTCTGCTTGTGATTTACCTTTTGCAAGTTCTTCACGTATTCTTTCAAAAATAAGTACGTTAGCATCTACAGATATACCTATAGTTAATACAATACCTGCAATACCAGGTAAAGTAAGAACTGCTTTAAGAGATGCAAGAGCACCAAATATGAATAGTATGTTTACTAAAAGAGCAATATCTGCATATAAACCTGCACGACCATAATAGAAGAACATCCATACTAATACTAATAAAAGAGCGATTCCAAATGACCATAATCCACTGTCAATAGCTTCTTGACCTAATGATGGTCCGATCACGTCACTTTGAATAATTTCTGCTTTTGCAGGTAATTTACCAGCTCTAAGAACTGTTGCAAGATCTTTTGCTTCATCTATTGAGAAGTTACCAGAAATTTGAGTCTGTCCACCAGAAATAGCACCGTTAGTTACATTAGGCGCACTGTACACTGTATTATCTAAAACTACAGATACTTGAGATTGGTTTTGATAAGCTTCAGCAGTCATATCTTCCCAGATCTTAGCACCTTCACCATTCATAGACATACTCACTACTGGTAGTCCAGAGTTACCATACTGCTGGCTTGCATCTGTAATAACACCACCAGTAAGTGGCGCTTCATTTTGAGAGTTACCTTTTAATGCATATAAATCTATAATTTCATAACCTAACGCTTCATTAAGAACAGGAAGTCCCCATGCAAATTTCACATTGCGTTGTTCTGAAGTTAATTTACCTCTAGCTTGTGGGTCATTGATATAACTATCTATTAAGTCTTTATCTTCTGCTTTAAAAGCTGCAAGTGCTCCATTTGGAGATTGAAACATTCTACTGAAGATAGGACTCTTATCAAAGTCTGCACTTGACTGCTCGACGTCTTCTGGCTTGTCCGTATTATTTTGATTTAATAACGTAGAAAGACCAGCCTCAGTAGAATCTATAGCTACTTCAGTTTGTGCTGCAATACCGTCTGTTGCAACAGCTTCTTTTTGAGATGCCGCGCTAGCTGCAAGCTTTGCTGCCCAGTAGGTATTTGCTTCGTTTAAATAAGAAGCAATTGCATTAGGTTGGTACACATGCCAAAACTCTAATTGTGCCGCCTTAGTAAGGATATCCTTAATACGCTTTACATCAGTCTCACCAGGCAATTCAATAAGAATACGACCAGAAGTACCTAATTGCTGTAAGTTAGGTTGTGTAGTACCGAATTTATCGATACGCTTTCTAAGTACATCAAATGCACTAGTCATGTAGTCCTTAAGCTCTTCTCTAAGAATAGGCTCTACATCAGAATTACTCATGTCAAATTCGATTCCACGAGTTTGCATTTCCTGATTTGCAAAAATATCTGGAGACGCAAGTTGTGCTCCATCTATGTTATTAAATTCTTCAATGAAATAGTTAAAGTAGTCATCCTGACCATCTTTAATTCTTTCATCTGCTGCATCTAGTGCTCTATTGAAATTAGGATCAGTAGAATCGTCTGCCATTCCTGTTAATAGATCACGTACAGATACTTGAAGAATTACGTTAATACCACCTTTAAGGTCAAGTCCTTTCTTAAGTTCTTGATTCTTTGCGTCAGCATAAGTTGTAAATCCACCCCATACATCTTGTGATGCTACAGAGTCTAAATAATGTTTTTGAGCCTCGCTCTTTAATGAAGATGCGTTTACAGCACTTTCATCTACTTTAGAACTAGAATAAACATCAGCATCACCTTCTACTTTATTAGTAATAAACGTGTAGGTAAGCTGGTAAATACTAGCTATTGCAAAAATGATCGCGAAAAAGCGGATCAATCCTTTATTTTGCATGTTGTTATATTTTTAGGTTAAATTTAAAAGTCGGCAAATATGAGATTTACCTTTTATATGGACAATTCATTTGTCCTTTAAAAACGAAATATTTATCATCAAAAGAATGATAACCTTTCTTAGACACCCATTAATACATGAATATCTATTTATGTAGAATAAACTGGTTAACAACCAGACCTAAGAAATAGGGCCTGCTCTTACTTCTGGAATTTTATAAGTAGAATCATTAAAAGCAAATAAGACGTCGCCTCTAACTTTTACCGCTATCGCAGTTAATTGATTGCGACTATCAATAGTAACAACAGGACTTACAAAGCCTAAAACTTGCGAGCCTCTATTATAATCTTGTTTTAATTCAAAGTAACACTTACCCTCATTATCAAATCCTGAAACGACATTTTCTTGAATCTCATAAACATCTATTTGATAATCTCGTATATTCTCTTTTACAGGCTTGTCTCCTAAATGATATAATGCCGTTGCTACATCTGTTGAATCACCTAGATCTTTAAATAATTGTTCTTTTACATTTTGAATAGTTAGATGACTATAATAAGACACCTTTAAAGAACCATTTTCCAGACTAGTAATGGTAACGTTTCTAGCACCCAAGCTCAATAATTGAGACTTTACGGTTTCTATTGCTAGATCTTTAGAAGAAGTGTTTTCACCTTGTATAAATGTAAGTAGAACCTCTTGATTAGGTACATCTACACTTTGTTGTTCTACAACAAAATAAGAGATTATAGCGATCAGTGCGCCTATGTACCATTTTACATTCACGTGCCAAATATAAAGAATTACATCTGCTTTTACACTAACCCTATTTATTTAAAGTCTAGCAGTCATAATAACTACATAATTTATTGATTTTCAATTATTTATTTATCAATTAAAATATGATTACAAGTTCCGCTTTCGCGAAAGCGGAATACAGAAAAACAATTAAAACACACATAAGCTACTTAGAAAACATAAGGCATAAAAAAACCGCTCACATGGAGCGGTTTATATAATAAAATGTATCTAATCTCTAGATAAGTGCGTTAGTAGCTTTTACACCTTCTGCACTTGCTTGCATAGCAGCTTTTTCAGCATCACTTAAGTTTATCTCTACGATCTTCTCGATACCATTTCTACCTAATACAACTGGCACACCTATACAAAGGTCAGAAAGTCCATACTCACCATCTAGTAAAGTACTACATGGGAATATTTTCTTCTGGTCACAAGCGATAGCCTGTACTAGTCCAGAAACAGCAGCACCTGGTGCATACCATGCACTTGTACCTAAAAGACCTGTAAGAGTTGCTCCACCTACTTTAGTAGCTTGAAGTACCTCATCTAATCTTTCTTCAGACAAGAATTCACTTGCTGGCACAGAATTACGAGTTGCAAGACGTGTTAATGGCACCATTCCTTTATCAGAGTGACCACCTATAACCATACCATCTACATCAGATATCGGCGCTTCAAGAGCTTCGGCAAGACGGTATTTGAAACGTGCACTATCTAAAGCACCACCCATACCTATAATTCGGTTTTTAGGTAATCCTGTTACTTTGTGCGCTAGGTAAGTCATGGTATCCATTGGGTTAGAAACCACAATTAAGATAACGTCTGGAGAATGCTTTACTAGACTTTCTGAAACAGACTTTACAATACCTGCATTAATACCTATTAATTCTTCACGAGTCATTCCTGGCTTACGTGGAATTCCTGAAGTGATAACAGCGATATCGCTACCAGCAGTTTTTGAGTAATCATTTGTCGCTCCAGTAATTTTAGTATCAAAACCATTTAATGATGCTGTTTGCATCAAGTCCATTGCTTTACCTTCGGCAAAACCTTCTTTGATATCTACTAATACTACTTCACTTGCAAAATTTTTGATTGCAATATACTCTGCACAACTAGCGCCTACTGCACCTGCTCCTACTACGGTAACTTTCATGTTATAATGATTTAATTTATAGTATAATTTAAGGCCTAAAATGGCTCTAAGCAAAAATAAACAAAACACCCATAATTAAAGACAAAGTAGCCTTAAAACTATGGACGTTAAGATCCCAAAAAGGATAATTAATGTATAAACTCTTAAATTCTGAAAAATATAGACGCACTTGCTGTGTCATATTCTCCAAAACTATAATCTGCATTGATATTAAATGCTCCCAAAGTTAATTTTGCACCTAAGGTTCCTAAAACACCACTTACATCACTTTTTAATGACAAAGGATCTTCAACGGTACTAGAAACTGGAAAAATAACCGTGTTAGATCTAAAGGTATATGTACCTTTTAAATCTGTTGTAGAATTTCCTGAAACGTAATTAAGACCTCCATAAAAATTAAGAACTTTAAAGTTTGTACTTGCTATTGCCGCAAAATTATAAGCGTTTGTTTTAGTTTCTAATAACTGGTCACTACCTTCTACTACAGCTCCATCTTCAAAATCATAAGAAGCATCCAACCTTGTAAACGCGCCTAAAACAGAAACAGAAACTGGCAAATTATTCACTCCATCTTCATTAGTAAAAAACTGTGTCAGTTCCCACTGTAAACCTACACCGTAAAGACCTGTTTCTACCTCATCTGTTTCTATTTTTGGTATAAAACGGGCTTTAACCTCTAGACCAGCACCTAGACCTACTCCTACTTGAAAAAATGCCGATGGCACCACATCAAGACCTGTACTACCTATTCCCTGAGCTAGCGTTATAATATCTTCTTGTAGTAATAAATTTGTATTTGATTCTCTACTCCTTATTATTAAGGACTCATCTGGATTATTTTCACCGAGAGCACTGGCTACTAACCTAGGTGTCGTACTACCATCACCAAAAGTTACCGAGATATTTGCTGAAGGATTACCTGTATTATTATAACTATCCTGTATGATACGTTCATACTCTAATGGATCTAGAACAAATGACTTCTTTTCATCTGGCGCAAAAGTACCTTGAGCTTTAATTTGTAATTTAAACTTACCTGGTTGTAACACCTTACCACTTTCATACCATCCAGAGGCTAGATTATAGGTAAAAGCTTCAGCTGCTGGAGCAGTGTAAGAATTTGCATATTTATCTGCCGCCTCTACACCTGCCGCAAGAATATCAGAAAAGCCATTTTGCGCCTGTGATAAGCATCCAAAACAGCACAGCACGATAATTACTATATTTTTATTCAGTTTCATATTCTTAAATTTAAACTATAATTGATTAAACATAAATAAATCACCTTTTAAAAAAGTCGACCGTAAAAGTACCCTTTAAAAACAGAACATAAAAAAAGCCCTCTATAAAAGAGAGCTTTTTTAAATTATCACGTACTTTATCTATGCATCAATATTTGCATAAATCGCATTTTTCTCTATAAACTCTCTACGAGGTGGTACTTCATCACCCATTAACATAGAGAACACACGGTCTGCCTCTGCAGGACTATCTATGGTAATCTGACGCAATGTTCTAAATTCAGGATTCATAGTAGTATCCCAAAGCTGATCTGCATTCATCTCACCTAATCCCTTATAACGTTGAATAGCTGCTCCACCACCGAAACTTTCTGCTATTTCATCACGATCTTTATCTGACCATGCATAGCGTTTTTTAGCACCTTTCTTCACAAGATATAAAGGCGGCGTTGCTATATAAATATATCCTAGTTCCACTAACTCCTTCATATAACGGAAGAAGAAAGTAAGAATTAAAGTTGCAATGTGAGAACCATCAATATCGGCATCACACATAATAACAATTTTATGGTAACGTAGTTTCTCAAGATTCAATGCCTTAGAATCTTCTTCAGTTCCTATAGTAACACCTAGAGCGGTATAAATATTACGAATCTCTTCATTTTCAAAAACTTTATGCTGCATCGCTTTCTCAACATTAAGAATTTTACCTCTTAACGGCAGGATAGCTTGGAACTCACGGTCACGACCTTGTTTTGCCGTACCACCTGCAGAGTCTCCCTCAACAAGGAATACCTCACACAAAGTTGGATCAGTTTCAGAACAGTCAGAAAGTTTACCAGGTAAACCACCACCACTCATTACCGTTTTACGCTGCACCATCTCACGAGCTTTGCGCGCCGCATGACGTGCTTGAGCAGCAAGTATTACCTTTTGAACAATTATTTTTGCGTCATTAGGATGCTCTTCTAGATAATCTTCAAGCATTTGAGACACCGCTTGAGAAACAGCACTTGTTACCTCTCTGTTACCTAATTTCGTTTTTGTTTGTCCTTCAAATTGTGGTTCTTGAACTTTTACAGAAACAATAGCAGTAAGCCCCTCACGGAAGTCATCTCCTGCAATATCAAATTTTAATTTATCTAATAAACCAGAACCATCAGCATACTTCTTTAATGTAGAAGTAAGACCACGACGGAAACCAGCTAGATGCGTTCCTCCTTCATGCGTATTAATGTTATTTACATAAGAATGTAGATTTTCAGAATAACTGTCGTTATAAATCATCGCTACTTCTACAGGAATACCATTTTTCTCACCTTCCATAGAGATCACATCTTCTATAATAGGCTGGCGAGTATCATCTAAGAAACGTATAAATTCTTTAAGACCTTCTTCCGACTGGAATACCTCAGTAATATTATTCCCTTCTTCATCTTGTCTTCTAGCATCAGTAAGGATAATTTTTATTCCTTTATTTAAAAATGCTAGTTCACGTAACCTATTTGCTAGAGTATCATAATTATACTCTGTAGTCTGTTGAAAGATAGAACGGTCTGGAGTAAAAGTAACATCAGTACCTCTTTTATCTGTTTCACCTATAGCCTTAACAGGATACATAGCTTTACCACGCTCATATTCTTGCTCCCATATTTTACCATCACGGTAAACGGTCGCTTTTAAATGATCAGAAAGTGCATTTACACAACTAACACCAACACCGTGTAGTCCACCAGATACTTTGTAAGAATCTTTATCAAACTTACCACCTGCACCGATTTTAGTCATTACTACTTGTAATGCAGACACTCCTTCTTTTTTATGAATCCCAACAGGAATACCACGACCATCATCAGTCACGGTAATACTGTTATTCTCATTTATCTGTACAGTAATATTATTACAATGTCCAGCAAGCGCTTCATCTATAGAATTATCAACCACCTCATAAACTAAGTGATGCAAACCTCTAACTCCTACATCTCCTATATACATGGATGGACGCATGCGCACATGCTCCATTCCTTCTAACGCCTGAATCTGATCTGCGCCGTAATTTTTATTATTTTCTTCGCTCATAAATACGTATGATTTTTACTGCTATTTGCGTAATACACAAATATAAGAAACCACTAATGTTTATAGGCCTTAACCATTAAAATAGCAGCTTAAGTTATTAACAAATTATTAATAGGCATATGGCATTAATATTGATTAATTTAGGTCTATCATAATCAACAACTCATACTATGAAAAATATTCAAATTATTCTCTTTTGTCTAACCTGCTCATTTTTCTCCTTTGCACAAAATGAGAGCGACCTAACTTTCTCTCAACTAGATAAAAGCCCACTAGATGTGGTTATGTATCGCGACGCAAATAAAGCCGCTGTTGCTAGAGTAATCTACAGCCGCCCATCTAAACGTGACAGAGAAATTTTCGGAAAATTAGTTCCTTATGACCAAGTATGGAGAACTGGCGCAAATGAAGCGACTGAGATCGCGTTTTATAAGGATGTGAAATTCAATAATGAACTAGTAAAAGCAGGCACCTACTCTCTTTACACTATTCCGAGTGAAAATAATTGGAAATTTATACTTAACACAGACACCACACAATCTGGACTTGAATATGACGCCTCTAAAAACCTAATCACCACCACTATGGACGTACTTCCATCACCACAGGAAATAGAGTCCTTCTCTATAAGCTTTGTAGAACAAAACAATGGAGGTATGTTATTCTTAGGTTGGGACGACACTATCGCTAGCGTACCTTTTACCGTGGTAAATCCCTAAGGTATATTTAAATACTTATGAGTTTGCAAAGAGACTTGCCATTCTGGATTTTCCATAACGAATTCGGTAATAAATGGAATCATTTTTTCACGCACAGACCACTCTGGCTGTAAAAAAAGCTTGCATGTAGAAGATACTTTTTCAGATTCCGCTTTCGCGAAAGCGAGATCATGACGATTAAATACGATTACCTTAAGCTCATGTGCTGCTTCATAGACTTCAGGAAGTGGCATTTTTGCTTTTTTAGGCGATAAACAAATCCAGTCCCAATGACCAGAGAGCGGATAGGCTCCACTGGTTTCAATATGCACATCAAGAGAGGCATTTTTTAAACCTGCAGTAAGAGGCTCCATATTCCATGTAAGAGGTTCTCCTCCTGTCACTACTATAGTTTTACTATACTTTGCTGCATTTGCCACGATTTGATCCACACCTGTAGGTGGGTGTTTTTCTGGATCCCAGCTCTCTTTTACATCGCACCAGTGACATCCCACATCACAACCACCTACTCTAATAAAATAAGCCGCGCGACCAGTATGATATCCTTCACCCTGAATGGTGTAAAATTCTTCCATTAAAGGCAACATAGTACCTTTTTCAACCTGTTGCTGTATTGTTTTCTCTAGCATCTTGCAAAGATACGTTAGCTTTTACATTATTTATAACAGAGTAACATATGATAAATTAATACATTTGTAAAAAATATAATTCCTCAACTATATTTTATTCAAATACTTAACCATACTCACTCTTTACTTTCTTCATGAAAAAATTCTTTTATTTACTTATAATAATCTCTAGCCAGATTATTACAGCCCAAGTAGGTGTCAATACTTCAACCCCTGATGACGGCTCTGCATTACAAATAGATAGTACAACTGGCAGTTTTGTCCCTCCTAGAATGGATACTGCCGCAATGAATTTAATCCCAACGCCTCTAGAAGGCTCTATTGTATTTAATACAGATACAAAATCATTACACATTTATACAAATTCAAATTGGGAGAACCAGGCAGTTCCTACCATACCACAAATAACATTATACAAAAGTTTTAACGGAACTGAGAACATAGGAACTGATTCAAATTTTCATCAATTTCCTATAGGTGAAGACCCTGGAGAAATCCTCTCTTCAGATCCTACCTATTTTGACGTTATATCTGACGGAAAAATTAGAATACTGAAATCTGGAACTTATCAAATAAGTGGAGGAATTTCCTTGCGCAATGTTAATAGTGGTGACCACAAATACATATTAGGCGTTTTTATAAGCTCAAGTCGCAAAGGATACTTGTGTCGTGGATATGCTAATATACCTGGAAGCAACGATTACTGGGGTGCTTCTGGGGTGTTTCAATTTAAAATTACAGCTGGTCAAGTGCTCGACCTACGTTTTTACCTAACTAATAGCGACACAGTAGAACCATTAGACTTTTGTGATATAGGGATCTTAAGAGTATCCGATTAAATCAAACCGTTTTAAAGACAAGATAAAAACAGTTCTTCGTTATTGCAGAACTGTTTTTTTATACCCAAATTTTTGAATTACTTTTGAGGAAACACTTTTTTCATGTCCCAAAAAGATGAATTTTTCAAATATATAACTGACGGTTACAGCCCAAAAGGCGATGCTATCATTATGGGTGCTGCAATGTTAGACGGCGAGACGTTAACAAATGCACATGTAAAAATCCCATTAAAAACTATGAACCGTCATGGTTTAATAGCTGGTGCCACAGGTACTGGGAAAACAAAAACGTTACAAATAATAGCCGAGCAACTATCACAACAAGGCGTACCTACTCTATTGATGGATATAAAAGGGGACCTTTCTGGTATAGCTGCAGAAAGTCCTGGACATGAAAAAATAGATGAGCGTCACGAGAAAATAGGTCTAGATTTCAAAAAAAGAAAATCACCTGTAGAAATCATGACTATTTCTGAACAAGACGGAATTAAAATGAGAGCTACCGTGAGCGAATTCGGCCCGGTGCTTTTATCAAGGATTCTTGATGTTACAGAAACGCAAGCCGGTATTATATCAGTAGTTTTCAAGTATTGTGATGATAATAAGTTACCTCTACTAGACCTAGATGATTTAAAAAAGGTATTACAATATGCTACTGGAGCAGGTAAAGAAGAATTCCAAGAAGAGTATGGCCGCATATCTACATCTTCTACTGGTGCAATTCTTAGAAAACTTATCGAACTAGAACAACAGGGTGCTCAACGTTTTTTTGGCGAGCGTAGTTTTGATGTTAAAGATCTAGTAAGAAAAGATCGTGACGGTAACGGATATGTTAATGTAATAAGACTTACCGACATACAAGACAGACCTAAGCTTTTCTCTACGTTTATGCTAAGCCTGCTGGCTGAAATATATTCTACTTTTCCTGAACAAGGTGATAGTGATAAACCTGAGCTTATTTTATTTATAGACGAGGCTCATTTAATTTTTGACAACGCAAGCAAAGCATTACTTAGTCAAATAGAGAGTATTGTAAAATTAATACGTTCTAAGGGAATAGGTCTTTATTTTGTAACTCAAAACCCAACAGATATACCTGAAGGGGTATTAAGTCAACTAGGACTTAAAATACAGCATGCACTAAGAGCTTTTACTGCAAAAGACAGAAAAGCCATAAAGCTTACCGCACAAAATTATCCTGAAACAGATTATTACAACACTGCCGAAATACTCACATCGTTAGGTATAGGAGAAGCTTTAATAAGCGCACTAGATGAGAAAGGAAGACCTAGTCCTCTAGCTGCAACCCTATTGCGTGCTCCAGAAAGTCGCATGGATGTTCTATCTGACAGAGAACTAAGTGATCTCATTGCAGATTCTGAACTTACTGATAAGTACAATGAAGAAATAGATCGAGAAAGTGCTGAAGAAATTCTACAGAAAAAAATAGAAGAGGCAAATGAAGAGGAGATCAAAGAAAAGGCGGCAAAGGAAAAAGCAAAAGCTCGTAAATCTTCTACTTCTAGAACTAGCACCAGACAGAACCCTATCCTAAAAGTATTAACCAGCGCTTCTTTTATTAGAGGAGTAATGGGAATTTTAGGTAAAGCGTTAAAATAATTTAAGAGTTAAAATACTAATAAGAACTTTAAAATAAATAATGCAAAACTCGTGTAGTTTCTCTAGCAATTGTAATTTTACATCTTTAAATAAAAATATGAAAAAAGTAATAGCGTTAATTGCCGTAATAGTCGTACTAGCCAGTTGCTCTAAAGATCAAGATCCATTTGAATGGAATAAAGATCGTGTAGGTCACCTGACTAAAGACATGAAAGTATTTCAATTAGATAGCATTTATGCAAACGATAGTATTGTAAGAGCGGTCAAAGGAGATGAATTTAGTAATGGCGCAAACCAAATAGAGATCTTTGAAAAAGGTGGAGCACATTTATTAACTCTTACACCTAGTGAAGCGCTAGATAGTACAGCTACTATTGAGAATATTATTATACGTGACGAGCGTTTTACTACTTTAAAAGGTATTACTAAAAACAGTACTTATAAAGAGATAAGTACAGCATATAAAATAAGTAGTGTAGATAACATGATCGACGATGCTGTAATATGGGTAAATGAAGAAAATTTTTATTTCACTATATCTAAAGATGATTTACCTACCGATGTGAAATTTGACATTAGTGCTTCTATAGAAAAAACGATGATTCCAGAAGACACCAAGCCACTTTATATGTTTGTATCCTGGTAATTTAAATACTCATGAAAAAAACACTTCAAAAAGCCATACCTAAACTGTATGGCTTTTATTTTAATACGATTCACCTATTCTCTAAAGAAAAGGCAGCAAGTCTAGCGCTCAAAGTATTCAGCATACCTAGAAGAGGTAAAATTGCAGAACATCAAAAAGAGTTTCTTAGTACGGCTAGAACACAAAAGATAGCCTTTGAAGATGGCTTATTTCAGCTCTATCACTGGAAAGGTAACGGTCCTACAGTCTTATTAAATCATGGTTGGGAATCTAACGCTTACAGATGGAAATACCTTATTGAACCATTACAGAAACTAGACTATAACATAATCGCTATAGACGCACCTGCCCACGGAGCTTCTGACGGTGAATTATTTACCGCTGTAAAATATTCAAAAGTTATTACGACGGTTATTGATTTATATGAGCCTAAAATAGTAATCGCTCATAGTGTAGGCGCCATGGCTACTATATATCAAGAATCAAATCATCCACATAATTTTATAGAGAAATTAGTTTTATTAGGTAGCCCTAATAAACTAGAAGTTATTATGCGCGGTTATCAAAACATAACTAGCTTCAACAACTCTGTTTATGGTAGTTTAAACAACTTACTTAAAAATACTTTTGGCTTTCTAATAGAAGATTTTGTAGCTGCAGATTTTGCAGAGAAAATTCAAATCCCTTCCCTAATTGTCCATAATCCGCAGGATGTGATTGTACCCTATGCTGCAATGGATGAAATAGCTGCAAAAATGCCTAATTCCAGCACTTATACATCTCAAACTGGTGGTCATAGTTTGTACACTCCAGAAGTGATAGAAGAGGTTCTAAAGTTTCTGGCGAGACCTTAATTACATTTATATTAACCTATAATGATTGATTACTAAGCAAATTAATTATAAATTCATTAAAAATAAATTAACCGCATTTATTACACATAGGTAAAATTTCAAAAGAGTAAAGAAGAGCTAACAATTTCATTAAGAAATAACTGACCCTTATGACTGATCAGATTCCTACTACTAAGATACGCCAGCTATTCATCCTATTAATCATAATAGGTATTCTATTCTTGATAGGCATGGAACTACTTCCTTATTTAGGAGGCGTTTTAGGTGCTGTTACTTTATTTATTTTGCTCGCACCACTTCAAGAGAAGCTTGAAAAAAGAAAATGGAAACCTGCACTAGCCGCAACGCTTCTTATGTTTTTATCGTTTGTGATTATTCTATTACCTATTGCAGGAATAGGATTGATGCTTACTTCTAAAGTAAAGACAGCTATCCAGAACAGTACAGCTATAACCGACGCTATAAAATCAGAGATTTCTAAAGCTGAAGAATTAGTAGGAATGAACATTTCTGAAAACATAAATTCTAGTGAAGTAAGTACATGGATATCCCAAAACATCCAAGATCTCGCAAACTCTAGCCTTACCGTAACCATCTCTGTAGGGATCATGTTCTTTTTATTATACTTCATGTTAACCGAGCGTAAGAAATGGTTAGCAACAGCTTTAGTGTACTTACCTCTTAAAGAAGAAAACACAAAGAATATAGGTAAAGAAAATATAGACTTAGTAAAATCAAACGCCATAGGCATACCGCTAGTAGCCTTACTTCAAGGTGTTGTTGCTTTGATAGGTTACTTCATATTCGGCGTGGATAACCCATTCTTTTGGTTTGTAATCACCATAATAGGTAGTATGATTCCATTTGTAGGAACAGCTTTAGGAATATTACCGGTATGTATTTTATTATTCTCACAAGGAGACACCACCGCTGCTATAGGAATACTGATTTATGGCGCCGTGGTTGTAGGTTCTACTGATAATTTATTTAGACTGGTAGTGCAAAAACGCCTAGCCGACGTACATCCACTAGTTACACTTATAGGTGTAGTAGTCGGTGTACCTCTATTCGGTTTTATAGGACTTATCTTTGGACCTTTATTAGTAAGTTTATTTTTACTACTCGTAAAAATTTACAAAAACGAATATGGCAAACAAGGTAAGAAGATATAGTCTTGTTAATTGAGTAGATTTATTTTTTAAGATTCCGTATTTTTAACCCAAATTAAAATTGAATGAGCAAAGCATTTAAACTTCAAGATAAAATAGACGAAACTTACATTGAACAACGCAAATTGTTCATTTGGGGAATGGTAGATGATAAAACAGCTAGACATTGTGTAGACAGATTATTGTACCTAGATTCTTTAAGTAATGAAGAAATCACTTTTGTAATTAATAGTCCAGGTGGTTATGTAACTGCTGGTTTTTCTATTTATGACACGATGCAAGAAATTAAAAGCCCAGTAAGCACTGTATGTAGTGGTCTTGCTGCATCTATGGGTTCTTTACTTCTTTCTGGCGGTACTAAAGGACGTCGCATGATACAAAAACACGGTCGTGTAATGATACACCAGCCTAGTGGTGGTGCTCGTGGTACCAGTGCAGACATTGAAATCACTGCAAACGAGATTCTTAAAACTAAAGAATTAAGTGCTCAAATCCTTGCAGACAACTGTGGACAGACTTTTGAAAAAGTGATGAAAGATTTTAACCGTGATTACTGGCTAGGAGCTGATGAAGCTTTAGCATACGGAATCGTGGATGGTATTTTATAAATAACATAACACATTTATTCAAAAAGCCAGCTTATCTTTAAGCTGGCTTTTTAATTTCATAAAAATGGTTAGAGATTACTTAAACGCTTACTTTAGAACAATTTCATTTATCTTTTTAATCTTGTTCGGTATTTATGCGATACTTACTATAGGTTCAGAAGAATACTTAAAATCATTTGTCATTTCTTTTTCATACACCTTACTGCCAGTTGTAGTAGGTAACATTCCCATCGCCTGGCTTTATTATTACATCCATAAAAAATTAACTAAATGAAACTAACTCCTTTTCACCTAGCTATTCCTGTTAAAGAAATCACCACTACACGTGCGTTTTATCGCGATACATTAGGCTGTAAAGAAGGACGCAGTTCTGACCATTGGGTAGACTTTGATTTCTTCGGCCATCAACTAGTTATACATGTGACAGAAGAGGCTCAAAAAGCAGCCATTAATGCCGTAGATGGTAAGGCCGTTCCTGTTCCACATTTTGGTGTCGTTCTAGAATGGGATATTTTTCACGCTTTCGCGAAAGCGGTAAAAGAAAAAGGCATCCAGTTTATAATCGAGCCGTATATAAGATTTGAAGGACTGCCAGGCGAGCAAGCCACTATGTTCTTTCAAGACCCAAGCGGAAATTCATTAGAATTTAAGTCCTTTAAAGACTTTGATCAAATATTTGCCTCATGAAACTATTCAGAAAAAAAATAAATTTACCTGACGAAGATTACACTCTAGAGACCGTAGAACAGACTACTGTCGCAGATGTGGATGACGCTATAGAAAAAGAAGAAAGTATTACTTCTACTATTGCAAATTCTGGCTTTTTAAAAAAATATGCCCAGCTAGGTAAGATCATGTTTATGATGATTAAAGATTATCGTAAAGGCATTTATACGAACATCCCATGGTTTACCATTGCTGCTATTACTACTGGGTTATTATATGTTTTTAGCCCTATAGACCTTATCCCAGATTTTATTCCAGGATTAGGATTTATAGATGACCTAACTGTACTTTCATTTGTAACCGGATGGATCGAGACCGACTTACATAGATATCTAGATTGGAAACTTAAGGAAGATTCTTATTTAGAAGAGTAAACCAACTTACCATTACTATAAGTAGCACTAACTTTCAAATTAGGAACTTGCTCTATAGCAACTTCCATTAAATCTTTATCTAACATAATAAAGTCGGCTGCTTTTCCTATTTCTAGACTTCCTTTTTCATTTTCTTCAAAATTAGAATAAGCTGCCCAAATGGTCATACCTTTTAGTGCTTCTTCACGAGAAAGTGCCTGGTCTGCACGGAAACCATTTTCTGGAAAACCGCTGGTGTCCTTTCTTGCTACTGCTGCATAAAAGGTCAAAAACGGATTTACCTGCTCCACAGGGTAATCAGTTCCTAGAGCTAGCATATTAGACATACCCAAAAGCTTCTTATAAGCATAAGCTCCTTGAATGCGCTCTTCTCCTACTCTATCTTCTGCCCAATACATATCGCTAGTAGCATGAGTGGGCTGCACCGACGGAAGAATATTTTCTGTATCAAAAAAACCAAAATCTGCTGGATCAACGATTTGAGCGTGTTCTACTCTCCATCTTCTGTCTTTTTTATCACTAAGTAATTCCTTATAATTTTTTAAAACCACATAATTAGCACTATCACCTATCGCGTGTGTGTTCATCTGGTAGTCAGTAGCTGCGATGCGCTCTGCAATACCTCTGAAATCTTTTACACTACTCAATAAAGCTCCATAATGATCGTGTTTATCTGAATAGGATTCTTTCATTGCAGCACCGCGACTACCTAGAGCGCCGTCTGCATAGAACTTTACCGACCTTACATTTAGGTGATTTGTTTTTACCACTCCTTTATTTAAATAATAATCTAAGTTTTCTGGCGTGTTAGAAATCATCGCATAGATCTTCATTTTTAAAGTTCCATCTTGTTGTAGACTATCGATAAGTTCTATGGTAGAACGCATTAAACCAGCGTCATCTACCGTAGTAATTCCATAACCGAAGTTGATCTCCTGAGCATCCATTAAAGATTTAATAGACTCTTCGGTAGTTTCTGCAGGGAAAACCGCTTCTACTAATTCCATAGGGTTATCTACTAGTATTCCGGTCAACTTTCCTTCTTTAATTTCAATAGCTCCACCGAATGGATCTGTATCAACAGTAATACCAGCTAATTTCAAAGCGGCATCGTTTGCAATCATCGCATGACCATCTATTCTTGTTAAGGCAACTGGAATGTCTGGAAATAATTCATTGAGCTTTTCATTAGTAGGAAATTCTTTTACATCCCAATCATTTTGATCCCAGCCGCGACCTATAATAAAGCTTTTGCTATTCTTCTCTTGAAAATTTACAACCTCTTGTATCACCTCATCATAGCTAGACGTACCCACTAGATCTACACGCTGTAATTGCTGTCCTAAACCATAAAAATGACAGTGAGCATCTATTAAACCAGGATAAATAAACTTACCAGAAGCATCTATAGTTTTAGCAGCCTTTAAGTTTTGAGCTTTTAAAGCTTCCTTGCTACCTACAAAAACAACTTTACCATCTTTTACTGCCATAGCAGTTGCCGTGGAGAAGTCCTTATTTACAGTATAAATTTGAGCATTTTCAATTATGAGGTCTGCTGTGATTTGTTCTTTCTCTTGACAAGAAATAATCAACACAAGCGCTAGTAAGGAAAGTATTTTTTTCATGATGTGAAAATAAGATCTAGACATCAAAAAGAAAATAAATTTCAAGAAAACTCACTCAAAATTTTAGATATCATTCTTTTATCAAACCATCGATCATATCCTCAAACGAATTTAAATAATACCATTCATTTTCTTTAATACTGGATGCTTTATAAATTACTTCTCCTTTTTTATTAAAAACCAAATATGTAGGTGTTGAATTGACATCAAATTCTTCCCAAATAGAATTATCTGCAAAAAGATTTTTGAATGAATATTCTGCTACATATTGTTTAACATTAATACTGGCATCTCTTTTAGGAATAGGCATATTCACTGTCAAGAACAAAACTGATGAATCTTTATATTTATCTGCCATCTCTTGATATTTGGGAAAATATCTAATACATGAAACACAAGTGCTACTCCATAAATCTAAAACAACAACCTTTCCTTTAATCAAACTATCTAAATCTACAGAATTATCTTTCATGTCTTTAAATAAGACATTACTTGATAGTTCGGTTTTAATAATTTTCTGTTGGGAAACTGTATAATGAATCCAGTTAGGCATAAAAACATAGCCACATGAAATTATTATGAGTACATAAAAAACTGAAAAGATCTTTTTATGATGACTACCAAAAACGATTGGAAACCTTGCAGCAAAAAAAGAACTAAATATAGATACTAAACATATAGGCAATACATGCCATAGTGACTTGTAAAAAACCATTAAAGTATATAAAATGAAAAACGGTGCAATTAGCAACAAGGTGTTCTTAACAACCTCTCTTTTATTATTACTTTTAAAAGTTAAATAACTATTTGTACCATAATAGATCACACCGACTATTACAAATTGATTTTTCCAATTTAATATAGCTGACAATAATGCAACAGCGGTTACTGTTATAATGATGAAGAATTTATTAGTAGTTTTAATAAACTAGATTATTAATTTCGTTCGATGATCTACACGCAGTAATTGTTGTCCTAAACCATAAAAATGACAGTGAGCATCTATTAAACCAGGATAAATAAACTTACCAGAAGCATCTATAGTTTTAGCAGCCTTTAAGTTTTGAGCTTTTAAATCTTCCTGGCTACCTACAAAAACAACTTTACCATCTTTTACTGCCATAGCAGTTGCCGTGGAGAAGTCCTTATTTACAGTATAAATTTGAGCATTTTCAATAATGAGGTCTGCTGTGTTTTGTTCTTTCTCTTGGCAAGAAATAATCAACACAAGCGCTAGTAAGGAAAGTATTTTTTTCATGATGTGAAAATAAGCCACAGAAACTATTAAAACAATTAATTACTGCAGCTTGTATACATGCTGACAATTATAGTTTTTAAACATAAAAAAAACTCACTCAAAAGTTAATTGAGTGAGTTCTTTAATTGAATGAGTTTACTAGCTATTTAATTGTTCCGCTTTCGCGAAAGCGGAATTAAAACAATTTTAAAAATCAAATTTATAAACTGCTCCACCCATAATCTGTAAATTTTGAACTGGGTAATCTAAGTAATATTCATAGTTACCACCTGTAAGATTCTGACCTCTTAAAAAGGCAGTTAATTTAGGATTGATTTTATAGTTAACGTCTAGGTTAAGATCTACAAAAGAATCAAGAGTCTCTGCTCCTACTCCATTTCTGAAGGCCTCTCTCTCACCAACGAAGTAAAGTGTTGCTCCTACATTCCATTTTTCATTGATCTCATAATTCCCCACAAGGTCTGCAGTGAATTCTGGTAAATGAGAAGCTACGTTATTAAAAGCATCTCCTTCTGAAACGTCATAACTAAAACCGGTCGCATTTAAACTAAGGTTAAATGCGGTATTCACATCATAGCTTAATGTTGCTCCATAAAGTGTTGTATTTAAATCTGCATATTGTGTGTAGAACACGTTTCCATATTCATAAGCTTCTAGACCTGTAGTTGTGGTTGCTCCTACACCTTTATTATAAAAAGACTTGCTCTCTTCTATCTTATAACCACCGAATACTTTGTACCCAAAGTTTTCAGATATTTTACCTTTAAAACCTAATTGAGCATCTAACAATCTGCTAGTAGGTATCACGTCTATTGCTGGTGCTAGAAAAACATTTTCTGCGGCAAATTGCTGTAATGAATTCATATCTAGACCACCACCTAAGGTAACATATGGAATAAATTTTTCTTCTACTACGATATAACTCGCTACCACATCTGGATAAACATACACATCACTTTCTGATGCCTCACTGTTATTGAGGTAATTAACCGTCGCACCTAATTTTACTTTATAATTATCGCCATAAAGGTTAATCGATGGATTTAATCCTGCTTTTAAGTAAGTGTACTCGTCTGCTGCTGGAATTAAACCTTGTGTATCAAAACTACCGCTCAAGTAATCTAGCTCTACTCCTAGTGCAACCTCTGTATCCAAAATATCAAAACCTAATTGAGGTTGTGCATTAAAGCGTATCTCACTACCGTCATTGCTCGATGTGGTACCAGTAAAGTTTACATCTACACCTTTAAAAACACCGTCAAAGAAAGTTGCTTTACCGCCTAAAGCATAAGATAGGTAGTTAAAAGCAACGTCTGTATCTTCTGTCAATAGGTTAAGTCCGTTTTCATAATCTCCATACCAGTTTGCTGTTTGATATCTAGCACCTGCTGTGATTCCCCAATTCATATCTCTGGTACGTTTTCCATAAGAAACATCTAGTGAGGTGTCCGAGTAAGAATCGTCTGCAATAGCTTCGTCTATACCACCTTGAGAAGAGTTATGATTAAAGAAAACTCCTAGATCACTATCTCTATCTAACTCAAAGTTGGCAGCAAATTCACCCAAAACATTAATGTAATTACCTAATCCTAAACGTGCATAGTTTTTAAAGTACTTAGCCTTTTGAGTAGGTTTTAATCTAGACAGACCAGTTTTGGCCGGAGTAAATGTACTGGCTACAGGAATAGAGAAAATACTATAAGTAACCGGTTTCTTTTTCACCTTAGTTGTATCACTAAAACTTGGGTTACTTTTTACCTTAAAAGCATCGCTTATGGTAGGATCATAGGCTTTTACCACCGTAATCGTACCACCGTTTAAACGGTCTTCCTCTTCTTCTGTAGTTTGTGCAGTAGCGACAGTTGCTGTTAAAGCTACTATTGCTAGTGTTATATATTTTATATTGAAATTCATTGTTTGCTAGTTTTGACTTGTCGGTACGACAGATGAATTTGTTTTTGCAGCTTCATTTTTAATCTTATTCAGCTCGCTTTGTGCAGTTGCTACTACTTCTGGATATTGTGTGAAATTTGAAATCACAGCGTCAAGAATAGTAGTTGCATTAAGAGTTTGATTTAAGGCAGCATAACTTTTTGCCATAACCACAAGACCTTTTGCACTCCACAACTTATAACCACCATAGTTCTTACTTAAACCATTTACTGTAGCAATAGTTGCATCGTGATTTCCTTCTTTATTCTCAAAGTAGGCTTTATAATAAGTAGCCTCTGCAGCAAGACTACCAGTTGCTGTCTCTCTTACTTTTTCATAACCTGCTTTTGCAGCGGCTTCATCACCTTGTTTCCATGAAGAACGTGCGATAATAATTTCGGCATCAGACTTTACATTATTCTCGATACTAGAATCACTTAATACTTTGTTTGCATAAGTAACAGCTTCAGCATACTTCTCTGTCTCATAATAAGCCTTCATTAAGTTAGATTGTGCATAAATGATGTTCTGAGGGAAATCTGCCAGTTGTTCTAACTGTTTCATAACAGGAATAGCTTTTACATAATCCTTAGTCCCTAAATGAATTTCACTTAACCTAGCCAGTGCTTGTTCTGTAAACTCACTTCTTTCTTTGGCAGTTACAAACTCATAATGAGAAATACTTTCTGACTTCTTGTTTTGTGAGAATAAGGATTGTGCAAGGTAGAAGTGTGCTTTTAAAGCATGTTTACCATTAGGAAATTGCTTTAAATACTTATCCATTTCTCTTGCAGTTCCTTTCATATCACCTTGAATAAATGGCTGCTCTGCACTTTCATAAGCCGTGTCGTCTAGCTCATTATCTGTAACCTCAACTCCATCTAGACCTCTTACCCATACGGCATAATCGTTAGTACGACCTTGATCTATATACACCTGTCTCGCACTACTTATAGCTTGCACTGCTTGTGGAGTACCTGAATATTTATTTGCTACTTGTTTAAACACCGTTAAAGACGCATCTAGATTACCATCATTATATAACTGTAATCCTTTGCGCATCATTGCCTGAGAAGTGTAACTACTATTAGGATATTCTGCAATTAACTTATCATAGGTACTAATACCTTTAGAAACCTGGTTGGTATTGATATAAGTATTACCTAATTCATACATCACGTCATCTCTATATTTTGAAGATTTAAATCTGGTAACAAAACCTTCTAGGTCTTCTATCTTACGGTCATTTTTCTGTACAAATCCATAAGAAATAGCCTTTTGAAATGCTGCATAGTCAGAATTAAAACCATTCATCTCGATAGCTTTATTATAAGCTTCCATTCCTGGCCAGTATTTTTTAGTCACGAAATTTGCATCCCCTATTCTTAAGTAAGCATCATTTAACCTAATGCGATCGTTGCTTGCGTCCGACTGATTTGTATAAGCGGTAAAAGAAGAAATTGCTGCGTCATACTTTTTCAATTTAAACTCTGTATAACCCATATCATAATTATATAAATCGTCTTCTTCTATGGCAGTACTCATTTTATTTGCTGCTTTAAAATTAGAATAAGCACCTGTAAAATCATTGAGCTGGTACATACTTTCTGCCTTCCAGAAAGTTGCTTTTTTCTTAAGTTCAGGATCTGTAATGTTATCTATTGCTTTATTCAAATTACCTAAGGCATCTTGATATTCTCCAGCTGTAAATAAATTAAGACCGTAGTATAAAGCTACTTTACCATAAACTGCTTCGTTCCCTTTTATTCTGCCATCTTCTAATAAGTTAATTGCCTCTTTATAATTCTTTGAAGTAAAATAAGAGTCTATTAGAAATTCATTCATCTCTTCGTTCTTATCTGTTGCAGGGTATTTTTCTAAATAAGCAAGAATAACCGCTGGCACACTATCGTATGGATTCCCATTTTCATAACTAAGCTTTGCATAGTTATAAGAAGCATCTTGCGCTATTTGAGCATCTAGATCCATCTCACTGGCTTTCTTAAAAGCATTAAGAGCATCTTCATTACGATCTAGTTTAATATAACTTTGACCCAAATGGTAATAGGCATTTTGAGCAGTAGCATTCTCACCGTCTATAATTTTATTAAAAGTCTCTACCGCTTTTTCAAAGTTACCCTGCTTGTAATAAGCATAACCTAGCTGATAATAATCATTATTATTCCACTTACCACGTACACCTTGATACTTTTCTAGATAAGGTAAGGCCTCTGTATAATTTTCTTTGTTAAAAAGAGACTGTCCTATAATACGGTTTAATTCTGATTGTTCTTTGCGGTTAGATTTAGCCAATTGTTTTTTTGCTAGCTCTATTGCTTTATCAAAGTTTCCTAATTTGTAATTTAGGTCTGCTTGATAATAAGAAAGTTTCTCATCTGTCTCTGGAGATTCTCCTACTTCATCAAAAAGATCGCTAGCTTCTTGCAATTCATCACCTTCATAAGCTATGTAACCTAGATAATATTTTGCTTTACTGCCGTATTCAGGATCATCACTTACGCGGTTTAAAAAAGGTTTTGCCTCATCATACTTTTTAGACTGCACAAGAGTATAACCTGTATTAAAGTAATAACGGTTAGCTTGCTTTCGCGAAAGCGTGCTCTTATCTACTTTTTGATACCATATTGCGGCTTTTCTATAATCACCATTATCAAAATAGTAATTTGCCACATCAATAACAGCAGAGTTTTTCTTTGTAGATGTAGGATATTCTTCTACAAAATTTTCTACTAGCGCGTCTGCATTACGCTGGTTTAAACGTACAGCACAGTTTGCGATATAATAAGATGCATTCCCTTTAATCACCTCATCACTAGAGGCGTCGAGCACTTTTTCAAACAGTCTTTGCGAGGCCAGATACTGGTCTTCTTGATAAAGATCTATCGCCTGATTGTAAATAGCCAGGTCGTCGGTAAATATTTTGGACTGTTGTGCGTTAGTTATACCAGTGATACTGATTATAAACAACAGCGCCATTGTTAGTTTTCTCATAATAAGAAGGATTCTAATTGTTAGAGTAAAATTATGATTTCCTAAGCTAGAACGTCTTAAAACCTCATTAATTATTCATAATCTTATCCACATCTTGATTAACTTTACATCAAATAATTTTATCCATGTCAGATCACGTTTTATCATTAAGCAAAGTAGATGTCTTCCAGAAAGATAACCTCATTCTAAAAAATGTGAATCTGGAAATAGGAAAAGGAGAATTTGTATATCTTATAGGTAAGACTGGTAGCGGTAAAAGTTCTTTAATGAAAACCCTTTATGGCGATATACCGCTTAAAAAAGGAGAAGGAACTATAGTAGACTATGATTTATCTCGCTTGCGCGAAAAAGAAATTCCTCACCTGCGACGTAAACTAGGAGTGGTTTTTCAAGACTTTAAGCTATTAACTGACCGTACAATCAACGACAATTTAAAATTTGTCCTTAAAGCAACAGGCTGGAAAGGTAAAAAAGAAATGTCTACACGTATCGAGGTAGTACTAGATAAAGTAGGCATGAAGACTAAAGGTTTTAAATATCCACACGAACTTTCTGGAGGTGAGCAACAACGTGTTGCGATAGCAAGAGCATTACTTAACGAGCCAGAACTTATCATTGCAGACGAACCTACTGGAAATCTAGACCCACAAACCAGTGTGGAAATCATGGAAGTTCTTCAACAAATTAATAAGAATGGAAATACCATACTTATGGCAACTCATGATTATGCCTTAATTCTTAAATACCCATCTAAAACACTTAAATGTGATGATGGAGAAATTTTTGAAGTAGTCCAAAAAGCGGTATAACCCAGCTATTTTCCATGTCAGAAAAAAAGAAACCTTTCTTCAGTATCATCATACCTACTTTTAATGTAGAAAGGGTTCTCGATAATGCCATCAACAGCATTAAAATACAGTCCTCACAAGACTACGAAATTATAATAGTAGATGGCGGTTCTACTGACAACACGTTACAGCTGATAGAATCATACAGAGACGACACTGTTGTATTGCGTTCTATTTCTGAAAAGGATCGCGGTATTTATGACGCTATGAATAAAGGTGTGAAAATGTCTCAAGGTCGTTTTTTATACTTTTTAGGAGCTGACGATTACCTTCTAGATAAAAACGCACTTAGTGATATAAAAGAACATGCATTACTCCATCCTGTAGATGTTATTTATGGAAATGTAAATAGTCCTAAACTAGGCAATCATTATGCTGGTAAATTTACCGACGCAGCTATTTTTCATAAAAATATATCGCACCAAGCTATTTTCTTTAAAAGAAACGTTTTTGACCTTGTTGGCTTCTATGACTTATCCTACCATGTACATGCAGACTGGGCACACAATATGGAATGGTTCTTTCATAAAACCATAAAACATGGATTCATCGATAGAGATATCGCCTATTTTAGCGATGGCGGATACAGCGCTGTAAAAAAAGATCATACCTTTAGAAAACATATTTTTAAACTGTATTACAAAAATGCTAGGAATAGAAATTCTGTTTTAAAAACGCTTCTCTTAATCACCAAAGGAGTTTACTCAAGAATAAGTAGATGATGGACCATAGATTCTTAACTATTATACCGCTTTACAATAAAGAAGCTGCTATAGAAAGAGCTATTACATCTGTTCTATCACAAACCGTTGCAACCGATTTATTAATTATTAACGACGGCTCTACAGACGCTAGCCTATCTATCGCAACCAAGTTTGAGAGTGATACTGTCATGATCATATCACAAGATAATCAAGGAGTAAGCAACGCTAGAAACAAAGGCATCTCTTATGCAAAATCTAACAATTATGATGGCATCCTATTTCTAGATGCAGACGATTATTGGGAAACGAACCATGTAGAAGAACTAACTAAAAGCATTTTAAAGTTTCCTAACGCTACGGTGTTTGCTAACAACTATAAAATAAAGAAAAGCGCTACTACATTTGAAGCAACTCTATTTTCTAATTTAGAAACTGACACTTCTAGAGAACTAGATGATTTCTTTACCTACAACTATCTTAATTCTACACTGTTCTCTTCTAGTTTTGGGTTTAAAACTAGCGTTACCTCACTTTATAATGAAGAGATAACACATTCTGAAGATATTGATTTTTATGTACAACTAGCTTTACATGAAAAGATCGCATTTAACCCTACAGTTACTGTCATAAAAGATGAAACAGCAGTAAACAGATCTCATCTTATAAATTTAGAAAACAGAACTTATACTGATTTTGATATCTATGAAAAGTTCACATCCCAACATAAAGGCTTAAAGAAATTTCTAGACATCAATAGATATGCACTTGCCATAGAGTTAATCATGGCAAATCAAAAAGAAAAAGCCCAACAGTTAGTTAGTAAAATGGACTTTTCTAACTTAACAGCAAAACAACAAAAGTTACTTAAATTAAGCAGCTGGCAATTAAAATTATTAAAGAGAGTACATCACAGACTATCTAATTCTGGATTAAGAATTAGAACCGGTCGCTAGATAGAAATCTTCTTTTTCTCTTATGTAATCGGACTCTTCAAATTCATGAGAAGCAAGAACCAGGCACATCGCACCACTGGAGAAGTCGGCAAGCTCACGCCATACCATGGTAGATATTAATAAACCTTTATCTGGTTTATTTAAAGTTACTGTTTCTTTTACTTTACCGTTATCTAATTCTACCGTAAAACTACCAGATACAGCGATCAATAATTCTAGACATTCTTTATGTGCATGACCACCGCGATGGGAATCACTAGGCACGTCGTACAAATAATAAACACGCTCTATTTTATAAGGAATCGTATCTTTTTCTAGTACCGCGAGATTACCACGAGGGTCTGTAATTTTAGGAATGTCTATAATCTTATAATCCATAAATCAAATATACTATTGTTTCACATCATTCTCATGAGGTCTTTTAAAACCACTCACATAATCATTTGTTCCTTGTTGAAACACCATCATTTTATGCCATAAAACACTTAAAGATCTTTCATAACCTTTGCGCCACAAAAAGAAAACATATTTAAAAGAATAAAAAACTGCTGTAATTGCATTTCTCCTGCCCGCTAAGGCACCTCGTGCATAAATTAATCGGTATGACAGTACCTCATCACTACTAGTAATAGCATCGTGCTGCACTATAGTCTCTGGAACAAAACCTATTTCTAAATTTTTACCAAGAACCTCTTCTAAGAAAACTAAATTTTCAGAATCCTGAAATTGTGCACCGAGACCAAATCTTTCATCAAACCTTAAATTTGACTGTACGATCTCTTTTCTTTTAAAAGTAATTTCTGGAGATAGTACTGGGATAATTGTTTTAAGATCATGCCTGTAAAAAGATTTCTTATAATCATAAAAACCTTTACCGCTAGGTGTGATAGTTTTAAAGGTTAGTACCGCATCCAGATACTCGTTATGTGCCGCTACTACTCTACTTATTGCATCAGTTTCAATAATGCAATCGTCGTCGAGTATCCAGCACAAATCTTTTGTAGAATTTTCAATAGCTAGATTACGGCTTTTACTTAAACCCATCTCTCGCATAGTAATCACTCTAATGTTCTCATGAATGGAGATCAACTGACTATCAAGAGATTGATTAACAATCAACACATGAGTATTTATACTATCAAGAGGCTGCTTAAACATAGTTTCTAGAAATGAAAAGTCGCTACGATTCATAGTCGAAATGAGAATTTCTAGATCTTGGTTTGTGTATGTAGGCAACTGCTTATCTTTACCTCAAATATACTTCTATATGCGCATATTGCTCGTAGGTGAATACAGTGGTTTTCATAATTCCTTAAAACATGGTCTGCAACAGCTAGGTCATGAAGTAAACATTGTGGGCGATGGTGATGGTTTTAAGCGTTTCCCTGTAGATATTGAAGTAGGTAGTACGTATTTTGAACAAAGCTGGCTACATCGCAAAATAAAAGTAGGCTGGTGGAAACTGACAGGATATAATCTAGAAGATAGGTTGAAGTTGGCACGCTTTCGCGAAAGCGAGAACCTTCTAAAAAACTACGATATCGTACAGTTTATCAATTCCAACCCATTTGGGTGCGAGCCGGCTGTAGAACGTATCATGCTGGATTTTCTAATTAAAAATAATCAAAAGTCCTTTTTAATAGCCTGTGGTGACGACTACGAATATGCCCGATTTCTTACAGAAGAACATGAGGGTTACAATATTTTAGACTCGGTACACAGAGGAAATCTTCAAAAACAGCAATTGTTTCACACGTATAAATATCTAGGTAACGGTTACCGAGATAATTATTATAAAGTACTAGAAGCATCTCAAAACATAATACCTAGTAATGTAGATTATGCGATGGCCCTAAAACAGCAGGATAAGGCAACAGCTATAATTCCTGCAGCTATCAACCATTCAAAATTTCAATTAGAATTAAATACAGATCTCTCACAAATTCAAATATTTATGGGAATCAACAGAGGTAATTATTGGAAAAAGGGAATCAACTATTTTGAAGAAGCGTTAGAAATTGTAAAGAAAAAATACGGTAATAAAGTCTTTATTACGATAGCAGAAAGCCTACCCTATCAAGAATATATTACCAAATATAAAAACGCTCATATTTTACTAGATCAAGTATTGTGTTATGACCAAGGTTACAATGCATTAGAAGCTATGGCGCAGGGAAAAGTAGTTTTTTCTGGCGGTAGTTCTATTTATTTAAAAGCGCATGATCTAGCCTCTGTTCCTGTAATAGATGCTAGACCAGATGTCGATTATTTAGTAAATCAATTATCTCTTCTCATTGATAACCCACAAGATATTCTAGAAATAGGAAAAGCCGCTAGAAAACATATTCTAGACCATCACGACAGTATAAAAATAGCGCAAGCATATCAACAAAATTATCTTAACATCGGATAAGCACAAAAATAAGTTTGCCGATTTTAAATAAATCGTCAAGGTAAAACAGAGACTTATGGTACATTACAAAAAAAGAAAACTTGATTGAGTTTTTTTTGAACCTTAGGGGTTTTGGGTGAATCTAAAAAGGCTCTAAAAATCAAATTGATATTTAGAGCCTTTTTTTTCTATAAAATTCTAGTTAGAATTTACTTTATTTATTTTTCCACTGAATGTCTATACCAGCAAAATCCTGAGCTGTTTGCTCTTTAGCTTGTTTAGGAATTACACATTCAAATTCTAATGCTACTTCTAGACCATCATCTAGATAGAATAACATAGTTTCTTCTCCTTCATAATCACAAATTACTACGGCATGAATTTCATGCACAGCAAAATATTCGTCTTTAATTTCTTGAGGTTCTACAAATTCAAAATAATGTAAAACTTGCGCTCCTTTAAAATAATCTATTTGCTGTAAGTAAAGATCTTTTTCCATGGGACAAAGGTAAGAGGTTTAATTAGAATTGCTGTCTGAGAATCGCTTAATCGTATTCTTGTTAATGTAATTGAGATACAAAATAAAGAATCACTACGAAAGGCATTAAAATAAAAAACAAACTAAAAAAAAGTATACTCTTATAACGTTGCCAATTTGAAAAAACCAGAATAACACCAAACACCCCTAAAACCCAACTAAATAAAAAGAAAGCTGTTAATATAAACTCCAATATTTTAGCGATTTGCGAACTCAAATAGAGAAGCAAGAATAAAAATGGCAACCATAGCAAAGCCGAAGTTTTAAAAAACTTATTCATACAACAATATTAAAACAAAAAAAGCCAGTTCATAAGAACTGGCTTTAAATTATAATACAACAGCTTAAAATTAAACCGTACGATTTACATCAAACGCTTCTAGCAATTGTGCCACACGTTGAACAAACTGTCCACCTAACGCACCATTTACTACTCTATGATCGTAACTATGAGATAAGAACATTTTCATTCTTATACCGATGAAGTCACCTTCTGGTGTTTCAACAACAGCAGGCACTTTTCTTATCGCACCTAGAGCAAGAATACCTACTTGTGGCTGATTGATGATAGGTGTTCCTAACACAGATCCAAAAGTACCTACATTAGTTACCGTATACGTACCGCCTTGAGTATCGTCTGGTTTTAATTTTGCATTTCTAGCCCTGTTAGCTAGGTCGTTTACTGACTTTGCCATACCTACTAGATTTAATTGGTCTGCATTTTTAATAACGGGCACAATTAAGTTACCATCTGGTAAAGCAGCAGCCATACCTAGATTTATATTTTTACGTTTAATGATTCTATCACCATCTAGCGCGATATTCATCATCGGGAATTCTTTTAAAGCTTGTGCAACTGCTTCCATAAAAATAGGTGTAAAGGTCAGGTTCTCACCTTCTCTTTGTTTAAAACCATCTTTATGTTTCTTTCTCCAGTTCCAGATATTAGTCACATCACACTCAATAAAACTTTGAACGTGTGCACTAGTCTGTACTGACGCCACCATGTGATGAGCAATCAGTTTACCCATGCGTGACATTTCAATAATTTCATCTTCTCCATTTACAGACACCGGAACAGCCTTTGCAGCTGGTTTAGAAACCGCCGCTGCTACAGGAGCAGCAGTCTTTGCAGGTGCAGCAGTTTTACCTGCTTTCTTATCTGCAACATATTGTAAAATGTCGTTTTTAGTAACACGACCATCTTTACCTGTACCAGAAATTCCTTCTAACTCTGTAAGAGATATATTTTCTTCTTTTGCGATATTCTTTACAAGTGGAGAGTAAAAAGAATCACTATCTGTATAATCTACATTTTCTGTAACCTGAGAGATTTGCTTTTCTACTTCAGTCGCAGCAGCTTTTACCTCTTTAGGTGCAGTAACAGTAGTTTCTGGAGCAGCAGTTGTCGCTCCACTATCATCACCGTCAGTTTCTATAATTGCAATAGTCTGGCCTACTTGTACCACATCATCTACTTGAAATAAAATCTCAACAAGAGTTCCATCTACCTCACTAGGCACTTCACTATCCACCTTATCTGTCGCTATTTCTAAAACAGGCTCGTCCATTTCTATGGTGTCGCCTACATTTTTAAGCCAAGAAGTTATTGTAGCCTCAGCTACAGATTCTCCCATTTTAGGTAATTTAAGTTCAAATTTTGCCATAACTAATAAGGTACTATTACGTTTTAATTATTTTGCAAAAGTACTAATTAAACAGTTTACAATTGCGGATTATTCATTGATATGGGAATATTTTAAGAATCACTTATCGATTTTGCAGTGTTTACAAAGATCTATTACACAATTTTCATTATTCCACGTGATTTACTGCTATCACTGCCTATATAGAAGGTTTTATTCTGATTTAGAAATCTATAAGTCCCTTCTGTATTTTTAGACATATAATTTATCATTTCTTCAAATTTTAAAGAATTCAAATCCCAAAGCACACTCTTATTCAGCCTATTGCAAGATTTAAGCAATTCTATAGACGTTCTAGAGTCTACATTTTTTATTTTAAGCGTAGGATCTTCGGTAACAAGTATGAATTCTTTTTCTTCTTGGGCAATTTCGGTCGTTTTTGTGCCTTTCATGACTATCATACTACTTATTAAAAGGTCAATTGCCTTTTTTTCTAAGGTAGATTGTTTAAAATACTTATCGTAAAATAACCCCATGGCTCCATAAAACCTTTTTAAATAGACTTTATCTTTTACAGTACTTTCTCCCTTAAAGTGAATCACTTTCTGGTCACCTAGGTAATAATTATCATACCCTTTTTGAAGTGCCGTGTAACTTAAATCGATGTCCTCTCCATACATAAAGTAACGCTCGTCAAAACCACCGCAATCTTCATAAACATCTTTCTTACAAAACATAAAAGCACCTACCAGCACCTCTACTTTGCCTCTTTCATTTTGACCAACTTCATTAAAGTAATAGTTACTGTCATTGCCCAGCATTTTTTGTCTCGCTACTTTAGGTGTAGGAACATGTCTTTTACTTTCTGGCAAGTATTTACCAGTTCCATCTATAAGTTGGGTTCCTAAAAAGCCTGCTTTGGCTTCCACTTTCGCGAAAGCGAGACACTCTTCAAAAACCTTCTCTCCTACTATCGTATCTGGGTTTAAAATGCACAGGTATTCTCCTTGAGCTTGTTCTACAGCAAGGTTATTCCCTTTAGAAAAACCATGATTTTCTTTATGTGCTATCACTTTTATACGATCACCATAAACAGAGGCTAACATCTCAAGGCTGTGATCTGTAGAATTATTATCGGCTACGATAATCTCTGCATCTAGATTTTTAACAGCTCGCATCACACTATAAACACAAAGCTCAAGAAAAGCTGCTGCGTTGTAATTAAGTATGATTATGGATAATTGCAAGAATTAGTTTTTTAAAGAATTTTCATAAGGAACGCGATGTAAGATACTCCTTCCTAGTGTTACCTCATCGGCAAACTCTAGCTCGTCTCCTACGGCTATTCCTCTCGCGATGGTAGATGTATTCACCTCTAGTCCATCGAGTTGTTTGAAAATATAGAAGTTAGTCGTATCACCTTCTATGGTTGGACTTAGTGCAAAAATAATCTCGGTAACTCCATCGTTTTTCACACGATCTACCAGTGATCTCACTTTAAGATCTTGTGGACCTATTCCATCCATAGGACTTATTTTACCGCCTAAAACATGGTACAAGCCACGATACTGACTCGTGTTTTCTATGGCCATCACGTCTCGTATATCTTCTACCACACAAACTATGGATTGATCGCGGTTGTGACTGGCACAAATCTCACAAATCTCCACATCACTTACATTATGGCATTTTTTACAAAAATTAAGATCGTGTCGCATCTTTAATAAAGCATCAGATAGCGCATCAGTATTATGCTCTGGCTGGCGCATTAAATGCAAGACCAGTCGCAATGCGGTGCGTTTACCTATACCTGGTAATTGCGATACTTGATCTACCGCTTCTTCTAATATTTTTGAGGAAAAATTCATGATAAATGAATCATCGCAAAAACAGCATAATTAATCATGTCTTGATAATTTGCATCGATACCTTCTGACACTAGTGTGGCACCTTCATTATCTTCAATTTGTTTTACTCTCAATAATTTTTGAAGAATCAAATCAGTTAAAGAGCTTACTCGCATATCTCTCCATGCCTCACCATAATCATGGTTTTTATCCATCATTAACTGTTTAGTAATCGCAACATGATGGTCGTACAATGCAACAGCCTCTTCTAGTTCTAGATCTGGTTGCTCTACCACACCTTTTTCTAGTTGTATAAGTGCCATTATGGAATAATTAATAATGCCTATAAATTCACTTTCCTGGCCTTCGTCCACCTTTGTTTCTGCAAGAGTTTGAAGACCTCTTATGCGTTGTGCCTTAATAAAAATCTGATCTGTAAGTGATGGCAAGCGTAAAATGCGCCATGCACTACCATAATCCTTCATTTTATTAGAAAACAAATCACGACATCGTGTGATAACTGCATCATATTGCTGGCTGGTTTGCGACATAAGGGCTATAAATTTTGCGTAAATTTCGCATTTAAAACTCAATTAACCATATTTCATGGCGACTATAAATTGCACGGGCACACTAATCGACCTTTCTACACCTCACACCATGGGTATTGTGAACTGTACACCAGACTCTTTTTATGATGGTGGAAAACTTAAAAATGATGCTGCTATTTTAAATCAAGTAGAAACCATGCTAGATGCAGGTGCTACATTTATAGATGTAGGTGGCTACAGCTCCAGACCAGATGGTACTGACATTTCTGTAGAAGAAGAGTTATCTAGAGTTATCCCAGTTCTTGATTTGATAACAGCTCGTTTTGATATTAAAGGTTTAAGTTGTGACAGCTTTCGCGAAAGCGTAATAGAAAAGGCTATTAATCACGGAGCGACTATCGTGAACGATATAAGCGCTGGTCTTTTATCTGAAAACACGTTACAAACTGTGGGAAAAGCCAAAATCCCCTACATCATGATGCACATGCGTGGTACTCCACATACCATGAAAACCATGACCGATTATGAAAATATGGTGGTAGAAATAAATCGTTATTTTTCTGAACGTGTTGCTGCTGCAAGAGCTTGCGGAATTGATGACCTAATTATAGATCCAGGTTTTGGTTTTGCAAAATCTACCCAACAAAATTTTGAATTGCTCTCTGACCTAGATCTTTTAAAAGCTCACAGACTACCTATTCTAGCTGGAATATCTCGTAAATCAATGATTTACAAAACCCTTGACAGCACCGCACAAGAATCTTTAAATGGAACAACAGCCCTAAACATGGTGTGTTTAATGAAAGGCGCAAAAATTTTACGTGTGCACGATGTTAAAGAAGCGATGGAAACTATAGCGTTGTATAACCAGTTAACGGTAAATTAATTATATTTTAGCTACATGGAACTTCCTGGATTTAGAATAATAGATTTAATAGACATACTGCTAGTCGCAGCTGTGGTCTTTTACTTATACCGCCTGGTTAAAGGTACCGCAGCGCTCAATATTTTTATAGGAATTTTTATTATCTACTTGATTTATCAATTAACGGTTTTCATGAAAATGGAAATGTTGAGTCAGGCATTAGGCGCTGTTACTGGTGCTGGTGTGGTTGCTCTAATAGTGGTATTTCAACAAGAAATAAGACGTTTTCTTTTAATGCTAGGTTCTACAAAATTCACTTCTCGCAGGCGATTTTTTAAACAACTACGCATTTTTCAAGAAGAACAAGACAACAATCATATGGTTGTGGACGAGATCGTTAAAGCTTGTAAAAAAATGAGCTCTACTAAAACTGGCGCATTAATAGGTATTAAGAGAGATGGCTCTTTAGAATTTGTTAAAAACACTGGAGACGATCAAGACATTTTAGTAAACTCTTCTATCATACAAAGTATTTTCTATAAGAACAGTACGCTACACGATGGCGCGATGATAGTAGAAGGTAATAAGATTACAGCTACACGAGTGATATTACCTGTATCTGAAAACAGAAAAATACCTCAACGTTTTGGGTTGCGACACAGAGCGGCTTTAGGTTTAACTGAAAGAAGCAGTGCTATCGCATTAATAGTAAGTGAAGAAACTGGTCAAATATCTCTAGTTCATGAAGGCGAGTTTGAATCATATACTGACACAGATGAACTAGCTGCCAAAATCAAATCTCACCTCGCTTAATGGAACGTAATTGTAAAAACTGTAAAAAATCACTTTATGCGCAACAAAATTATTGCTCGCATTGCGGTTCTAAATGGGTAGAATATAGATTAACCCCTCGTAAAATAACAGCCGAGTTATCTAATCGATATTTAGGAACTGACAATGTTTTTCTAGTTACCATTTTAGGTTTACTGCGCTATCCTGAAGATGTAATAAATGGCTATATAAGTGGCCAACGCAAGAAATATGTAAACCCCATTAACTTTTACTTAATCAGTTTATCTCTAGTAGGTTTACAAATTTTTCTATTAAGACATTTTGCACCAGACACTCTAGGGATGAATGTAGCCGAAATAACAAATGTTCAAAATAATACCGGTCAAAGCTTAGAAAATTTTACAGATTTTTTTTATGACTACATAGGTGCTTTTACTACATTTTTCTTACCGGCCTATGCTTTATCAGGTTATATAATCTTCTTAGATATTAGAAAATACAATTTTACAGAGCATTTGATTTTATACGTTTATGTATTCGCACTTGTTAACATAGTTACTTTTGTGGCTACGCCACTTATGATTGGTTTTGACATTCCTTATCAAATGGTATCACTCGCACTGACACCTTTTATTTTTTTACAAGTAGCCTGGTATTATAAAAGGTGCTTTAAACTAGATATACAACAAACTGTTTTAAAAGGACTGCTTGCTATTATCGTATTCAACGTTATCTCTGCTATTTTAATGATCATTGTAATTATTATAGCAGTTGCTCTCTTATTCTTCTTCAACTCAGACCTACTCAATACAGCTGCTGCTCATTAAAATCTATGGAAAGAAATTGTAAAAACTGTGCCGACCTTATTTATGCAGGGAAATCTCATTGCTCTGGTTGTGGAGCAAAATGGATAGAAAATCGCATTACAATGAAGCAGGTAGGTAACGATTTTGTCGATATGTACATAGGTATAGACACTAAATTTGTACGTACGTTTCTAGATCTTTTTAGAAAACCAGAAGCGGTCATACTAGGCTATATGAATGGACGCCGTGTTAATTATATGGATGCGGTGAGATACATGTTACTAGCCTTGTTTGTTACAGGAATCTATATGTTTATCATGCGCAGCTCTGGAGCACTGGATCAATACCTACAAGAATTTCAAAGTGGCTGGGCACGGCAAGGAAGTCATGGAAATGATGCAAATATGATGGAGTTTCAAAGAAAAACATCTGACGTTATTTTTGATTATTTAGGAATAATAACATTGTCTAGTATTCCATTACTAGCGCTTATAGGTCGTATTACTTTTTGGGGAAAACGCTATTTTAATTTTACAGAGCAAATTGTTTTTTATCTATACACCTTTGCGCAAATTACCATTGCAACAACTCCTATCAGTTTAATTATCTTGTGGATAAGTCCAGAAGTATTTACCTATTGGTCTTTCATGGCCTATCCTATAATGTTTATATACAATGCTTATTGTTATAAAAAATGTTTTCAGTTAGATCTTCAAACAACTATTTTAAAATCGCTAATTGCTGTATTGGTATTAAGTGTAATGGCGATTCTTATTTTTTTCTTATTGATAATATTAACAATTATAACATTGCTTATTGCAGATAAAGTTTTGGGCTATGATTTAAGTGCCTTTTTACCACAAAAATAAAAAACCTATTATCGTCTAGAAGTTAAAAATCTATGGAAAGAAATTGTAAAAACTGCTCTCAAATGATATACTTAGAACAGAATTTCTGTTCACATTGTGGTGCAAAATGGTTGGAAAATCGCATTACCATGAAACAGGTAACTCACGATTTTACTGATATGTACTTGGGTATAGACACTAAGTTTTTTAGAACTTTTATAGACTTATTTAAGAAACCAGAAGCTGTCATATTAGGTTATATGAATGGACGTCGTGTTAACTATATGGATGCGATGAGATATTTATTATTAGCTCTTTTTGTCACTGGTATTTACACTTTTGTTTTAAAGAACACTGGAGCTTTTGATCAAATTCTAGCATCACAACAAGCGGCTTATTCGCAAATGAATTACAGTCCTGAGCAAATGGAAATGACCAATAAGTTTAATGAAGTATTTGGGAAATACGCATTTGATTTTCAAGGATTCTTTTTATTACTCACTATTCCTTTTCTGGCCTTAATAGCTAGAATTAGCTTGTGGGGAAAACGCTATTTTAATTTTACTGAACAGATGGTTTTCTACATGTATGCATATGGCCACTCTGTAATTGTGACAACTCCTTTTACCATTATAACCGTACTTATTTTCCCTCAGGCAGTTATGTATGTAGGGTTTGTTGGGTTTCCTTTACTGATTATTTATATTATATATTGTTACAAAAGGTGTTTTAACCTGGATAATCAATCTTTAATTTTAAAAGCCCTTATCTCTGTTATAGTAAGTATAACACTCATGATAGTTGTAGGTATTATACTTGGTATACTGAGTATATTAATAGGTATTATTCTTGGAGCTACTGGTGTGGTCTAAGCCACCTCTTGCTGTAAAAACTGCACTTCATAAAGATTCTTGTAATAACCATTTTCTTTTTGAAGTAACTCGCTGTGCGAGCCTATTTCTACTATCTCTCCTGCATCCATCACGATAATTTTATCTGCTTTTTTGATGGTTGCGAGTCTATGTGCAATTACTATAGAAGTGCGTCCTTTGGTAATAATGTCTGTCGCATCTTGTATCAATTGCTCGCTGTATGCGTCTACAGAGCTTGTTGCCTCGTCTAGAATTAATATACTTGGGTTAGAAACATAAGCTCTTAAAAAGGCTATTAACTGTCGCTGTCCAGAACTAAGCATCACTCCTCTTTCTTTTACATTGTAATGGTATCCATTAGGCAAGGTCATTATAAAATCATGCACCCCTATTTTTTGAGCTGCCTTGATGACATCGTCTTCTGTTATATCTGGATTCTGTAATGTGATATTATTCAAAATAGTATCTGCAAACAAGAATACGTCTTGTAGCACCACAGCTATTTGTGATCTAAGAGATGATAACTGGTACGCTTTCGCGGAAGCGGAATCTATCAAAATCTCTCCACTATTAATTTCATAAAAACGAGAAAGCAGATTTATAATAGTAGATTTTCCTGCACCAGTAGCACCAACAATGGCAACGGTCTCACCAGAGGCAACTTTAAAACTAAGATTCTTTAAAACGAGCTCGTTATCTACATAGCTAAAGTCTACATTTTTAAACTCTATATCACCTTTAAGATGCGCAGCCACTAGATCACCTTGATCTTCTATTTGAGATTCTGTATCAAGAATAGCAAAAACACGATTTGCGGCTACCATTCCCATTTGTAGGGTATTGAACTTATCTGCTATCTGGCGTAATGGTCTAAATAATTTTTGTGATAGATCAATGAACATGACGATAGTACCTATTTCTACAGCCACAGTTGTAGCTTCTGCACCTAAATTCATGACCACACCTATATAAACTATTAGACCTATGGTTATGCTAGAAGCCATCTCTGCAATAGGAAAGAAAATGGAGTTGTACCATACCGTTTTTACCCACGCATTTCTATGCTTATCATTAATCTCTTTAAACTGCTCATACTCTACCTTTTCACGATTGAAGATTTGTACGATTTTCATACCAGTAACACGTTCTTGCACAAAAGAGTTCAAATTACTTACTTGAGTACGCACTTCTTCAAAAGCAACTTTCATAGCTTTTTGAAATACACGAGTGGCATACAATATAAAAGGCATGACTATTAACGCTATTAAGGTCAGTTTCCAACTAGAATAGGCCATGAAACCAAGAACAACCACCATTTTCAACAAATCAGAAATGATGACAAACAATCCTTGAGAAAAAATACTCGCTATAGTTTCTATATCACTTACCGCTCTAGTAACTAATTTACCTACAGCACTTTTATCAAAATACTGCATCTTAAAGCCCATCATGTGAGTAAAGAGTTTTACACGTAGATCTCTTATCACCTGCTGTCCCAACCAGTTTGCATAATAAATAAAGCTGAGCTGTAGTAAAACGTCTATAATTAGAACGGCTGTCATCATGCCTATAACAGTTGTAAAACCGTCAAACTGACGAGGTATGATATGTTCATCTATGGAAACCTTTATTAAATAAGGCATTCCTATAGCAACTACTGCAATGAGAATTGCACTTAACGCTACAAAGTAAAAAGTAAGCTTATAAGGCTTAGTATAAGAAAGTAGTCTTCTAAAAAGAGACATGTTAAATGCATTACCTGTTGTAGATGCCATATTTATTTAAGTAAATGTTCTATTGTAGAACGTAATTCTTTTTCTTTTTGTGTGCCAATTACATACTGGTTACTAGCTGTTTTAATGTGTAGACCTTTTGAGCCTTTAACATTATATACTGTACCATAAGAGGTCCAAAGTCTAATACCCCAGCCACCTACAAAACCATAATCTATAACTTGAGCAAAGCTTAATTCACTCCAATTAAATTCTTTTCTTACAAACGGAATATAGCGTACTGTAATTTTATCTTCGGTAATAACCGTAGTCATTTTAAGTGTTAAAAATAAAACCAAAATGACAACAGGTAAAATACTTGGGATAATTTTATCAGTAGTAAGTTGATCTAAAAGATCTTCTGACCAGTTAAATTGTAAAAAAGGAATGATAAATAAACTTAATACAATTAACCACAGCCACCACTGGTCAAATTTTTGAGTTTCTTTATAAAGGATCTTTCCCATTATAAAAACAACTCTTTAGGGTAATGAATTTGTGTAAGAAATAAACCTGCTGCCGGCGCACTTGCTCCTGCATTGCTTCTATTTTTTGAAGCAATAATTTCATGCATGTCTTCTACCGTTTTTTTACCGTAACCTACATCTAGCAATGTCCCTACTACTGCTCTTACCATGTTACGTAAAAATCTATTTGCCGTGATATGAAAAATCACCTTGTGTTCTTTAAATTCAAAACGCGCTTCTGTAAGGTCGCAAATGAAGGTATTCACGTCGGTATTAGTTCTTGAAAAACACTCAAAATCTTTATATTCTAGAAGAATATCTGCCGCTTTTTGCATCAATTCAAAATCTGGCTTTCTAAATAACACATAAGCCTGATTTACATCAAATGGATTAGGTCTCAATAGAAAATGATATTCATAAGAACGTTTATAAGCATGGAACCGTGCGTGTGCTTTATCGGTAACTGGTTTTATATCGTAAACAGCTATATCCTTAGGCAACCATCTATTAAGGCGATATACTAAATGCTCGATATCTATATCTCCATCAAATACAAAGTGAGCAACCATATATGCGGCATGCACACCAGCATCTGTTCTTCCTGCGCCTTGAATAGCAATTTTCTCACGCAGCATTTTTTGCAAACCATCTTCTAGTACTTCTTGTACAGAAATACTTTGGGGCTGTCGTTGCCAGCCGTGATAGGCTGTACCATCATAGGCTAACTCTATAAAATAACGTGGTTTATCTTGCATCGCCACAAAGATAAGTGGAATGAATTTGAAATTGATTCTGAAATCACACGAGAATTGAAATTAACCATAGCTATTTGCTTATTAAATTTGCAATATGAAAATATTACTCCTTTCTGACACGCACAGTCATATAGATGATTTTATAATCAAATACATAAAACAAGCTGACGAGGTGTGGCATGCTGGTGATATAGGGGATCTAAACGTTACGGATCAAATTGCTGCATTAAAACCACTGCGTGCTGTTTATGGAAATATAGACGACGATAAAGCAAGAATGCAGTTCCCTTTAAACAATAGATTTATTTGTGAAGGTATGGATATATGGATCACTCATATAGGTGGTTATCCTGGAAGGTACAACCCCAAAATACGAGAAGAACTATATGCAAATCCGCCACAGGTTTTTATTTGTGGGCATAGCCATATTTTAAAAGTAAATATGGATAAAAAGATTCAATGCTTACACATGAATCCTGGTGCGATAGGAATGCATGGATTTCATAAAAAACGTACCATGTTACGTTTTGAAATAAATGATGGAAAGATTTCAAATCTAGAAGTTATAGAAAAAGATCGATAATAGTATGAAGCAAAAAAAACTGGAAGCAAAGCTTCCAGTTTTTCACACAAACCAACTTTAAAATATTACCCCTAATTTTCGTTTTGGCCGGTTGTGTGTTTCAATAAAAAACTCTTTTCATAATTCAATTCTTGTTAAAAAAACACAAGGTTGAAATCAACAAAAATCTTACAGAAATAAAGTTAACTTAATGGTTTTATAAAATCCAGCCCATTACATAACTGTAGGTGATTATTAAATAACTGTTACAGCTCTAAATCAAGTGTTATAGTTGTTCCTTTACTAGTATGAAGGATTCTAAGCGCTTTTTCAGGGTCGTATCCTAAAAATGATAAGCGTTCTTGGACAAGTTGCATTCCCTTAGAAACATGATGCTTATTTTTTGTAAAGCTTGCGTTTCCTATACCATTATCCTTTACTACACAACGGTAATGATCTTCATCTATTTTTGAGAATTCTATTTCTAAATTAGGAGATTCTATTCTAGATGGAAATGCATGTACAAATACATTTTCGACAAATGGCTGCAACACCATATTGGGAATACTAACTTGAGATAATGACAGCTCTTTATCGATATTAAAAAGGATAGAAATACGATCGTCAAAACGTGCATTTTCTAATTGAGTATAGCTCTTCAAGTATGCTATTTCTTCTTCTAGAGCTATAAACTGCCTGGTACTATTATTTAAATTAGCCCTCATCAATCCTGCAAAAGTCCCTAAGTACTTCATTGCACGATCGTTCTCATTATTACTGATAAAATACTGTACAGAATTAAGTGAATTAAAAACAAAATGCGGATTCATTTGCGATAATAGCGCCTCTAATTTCACTTCTTCTACACGCTTAGTAATAGCTTCTCTCTCTTCTGATAGTTGTTTTGCACCTTTTCGCTTTAAGCTGAAGTACGTGTATAAAATTCCTATAACAATGCTAAAACATAAAATTATAAACCAAGTACTTTGATAAAACGGATCGTTAACAATAAAATTAATTACAGATTTTTGAAATATAGCACCAGTAGATGCGTCTTCTATCTTTACTTGAATATCATAAAAAGCAGGCTGTAAATAAGGCAAATTAATTACAGATCCTTTTATGGAAATCCAGTCTTCGTCCTCATTAATTCGATAACTGTACTGTAATTTTTCTGGAAATGGATGTTGATTGGTAGCAAGTGTTAACTGTATGGAGTTTTGATTATAATCCAGGCTGGACTGTTTCATTCTCAATGGCTGCTGGACTACACCATTCACTTTAAAATCTATAATTTTTAAGCTTTTTACTCTATTTGGCTTATTTAAAACATCTAATAACGCTACTTTAAATAGCCCGTGACCACTTCCTAAAAATAAAGTATCATTTTTTACCATACAACTGGTTACCTTATCATCTAAGCCTTGTTCTTTATCTATAAAAATCTCTACGCCATCTTTGTACAACACAACACCTTTTGAGGTGCCTATTATAAGCCTACCTTTATATGAACTAAGAAAATTAATAGTATTACCGTGTTTATAATTACGGCTGATCTTTTTAACACGAATAGGTATCGTGTCTTCCACTATAAAAACATCACCATCTTCATTAGAAATCGCTAATCGATCTTTATCCAATCTAGTAATGTGTCGCAAGCGCTTTTCTTGCCACAACTCATTTTTCACATACGAAGTGAATACACCATTTTTATAAGCATACAACCCACTAAATATAGATGTGAAATAAGTTTTATCCTTTTGTTGTGCGCTACCTACCACATGCCCAGGGTTATTCACATCGGCCACATTATCAAAGTATGTATACGATAACGGCTCTAACTCATCATAAACTCGTGAGCCATGATAAAAATTAGTCTCTATTAAATCACCTGAATCTGTAAAATTAAACTCTAGAGTATGTAACGGCATATACCTAACTAACTCTGCCTTTTTACTAAATACATATAAACCTATAGAAGTATTAATCCAAAACTCATTGTTATTCGTTTTGAGACTATAAAAAACGATGTTTGTAGCAGGTGTATCGTAATCTAATTCATAGAAAAAGTCTTTATGCTTTGGCAATTGCTCGGGATGATTTTTTACAAATTCTGATTGCCATTCTTTAAACCTAGATGCATTTATAGAAGTCTCCCCTATTACTAAACCATCATTAAATAAATAAGCATTAATTTCTTCTAGATGTGCTAGATCTATCACACTCTCGTGTGGTACACTTTCAAAACGTATCGTTTCATTCAAGTAAACTTCATACAACCCATGATCTAGTGTCCCTATAAATAAGCGGTCTACCTCTTGGTCATATTGTAAACTAGTGACTTGCGTGCTTTCCACTCCATAATCCTTGTTCTTATTCTTAAAACTTCCGTTCTCCCATTTATAAATCCCTCCATAGTTTTGATAAATACCCCAAGCCGCTGCATAAAATAAATTATCAGCCACTGCATAATCCCAAAGGATAGAACTTTCTATTTTTAAGGCCTTTTTATAAACACCTGGCTGTACAACGCTATCTAGATTTATTTTTTTATAGAATTCTTTACCACTTAAAAACAACTGTCCACGATATACTTGTGCCGCATAAAGTTCTTTTGCATCTGTAATTTGAAACAGATTAAAGGTCGCGCCATTTTCTTGAACCTTAAACACCCCTTGTAAATAGCTCACCGCATACACCTCATTTTCTATCAAGAAAAAATCTTGAATCCTAAAACTATCCTCAAAAGGCATTTTAGGTTTTAAGTTTTTAACCAGTTTACCATTTTTAATATTGATGATGGCGACACCGTTACTAGTTCCTACATACAAATAGGATTCATGAATCATTAATTGAGTCACCTCTAGATGTACTAATTGATCATTATACTCATACTCCTTAATGACACCTTTTCTATAAGTAGATAACCCTTTTCCATAACTACCTATCCACAAGGTACGATCCTTACTTTGTGCAACCGCCCAAATGTTATTTTGTGCAAGTCCATCTTCTTTATAATAGGTAGTAAACTGATTATTATACTTGCGCACTAGCCCATTATCAGTACCTATCCACAATGCACCGTCATCCGATTTAAAAAGGCAGCGCACCGCATTATTAGGCAACACATTTTGTTCTGTATAAGAAACAGATGGATGCCTTTGCCCTAAGACACTTATAGTAAAGAATAAAAAAATCAGAAAATTAGATTGCTTCACTGATGCGGCTTAAGAATAATTTCAACTTTCGCTCTGCTACTTTTAGAGTATTCCCATTAATTAGGGTAACCTCACGATCTGTTTTAGTAAATTTTTCCACCGCGTTTAAATTAATAATGTGTCCGTGGTGGATTCTAAGAAAATAAGAATCTGGCAGACAATCTTCTATTCCCTTGAGCGAACTAGTAACCAACTTATTACTACCATCCTTAAAATATAATTGACTGTAATTACCCTCGGCAGCTATATGTACTAGTTCTTTAATAACTACTACTTCAAAGCCTGTAGTAGTATTAAAAACAATACGTTTTTTCTCTTGTTGTCCTTCTATATACTCTGCAAAGACGTCAAATTTTTTGAGTATGGCTTTTTTATTCTCCTTAGACTTTTTGTACCTCTCAATTGCCTCATGCAGCTGCACAGGATCTATCGGTTTCAACAAATAATGCAATGCACTGCATTGAAAAGCTTTGATCGCATATTGATCAAAAGCAGTAACAAAGATGATTTCAAAATCTATATTCTCAAAATAATTAAACAATTCAAAACCGTCTTCTTCTGGCATTTGAATATCTAGAAACACTAGATCTACCTTATGCTGTTGTATAGCCTTAACACCTTCTTTTACAGAAGAGCAACTTTCTTTAAGTTGGTATTGATCGCCCAGTTCATTTTCTAATAAATTATGGAGCAATGACCTTCCGTGAGATTCGTCATCAATGATTATAACGTTTATCATGCTTTAAATGTAGCAAAAAGAGGGATTAAACATTACTTATTGCTGGTTGTTTATTTTAATCTAGAATCACAATTCTTTAAAAAATGTTTATTTAAGATTCGCTTTCGCGAAAGCGGAACAGATAAAACCCTAAAAAACAAAAACCTGCAAGGTGGCGCCCTGCAGGTTTTTTCACTAATATTACTAAGTTTATTGCGTTTATCGTAATCGATCAGCAGATTTTACAAGCTGTTCATCCTTTCTTATTGCCTTGTTAGCCAAGACAAGTAAAACGATAGATAGGATAGGAATGAACATCCCAATGCCTTTCTCAGAAACCGCCGTTTCTCCAGACATCATTAGCGCTCGATATACGTAAACACCTAGTATAAAAAGGTTTAATAACAAGTTTAAACGGTTAACCACTGTTTGCAACTGTCTGTTTTTAAATAAAAACATCGCAACTACCGACATTAACGCGCTCACTGTAAAGATACCAAAGTACAAACTTTCATCCATACCTACAAACTCATTTCCTTCTCCATCGTTAAAATGCTCTACTACCCAAATAAGTCCACCAGAGACTATTGCGGCTAGAAGTAAATAAATGGTCTGTATGCGTTGTATCATTACTGCTATTTTTCAAAAGCAAAGCAAAAATAGAACATAACAAGCAAAAAGAACAACAGATATTAATTTTTTAATGTATCATTGCAATGCTATTAAGGTAACTTACTCTTTATAGGTTATCTAGCAGTTTAAAATTTTTCTGATAAGTTTTAGACTTTCATTTTCCCCCTGATAACAAATTATATATATCATAACGATACATGTTTCAAATAGCTGATTTAAAATCTAAAAAACTTCCTGAGTTACAGGAAATCGCAAAAGGATTAAACGTTCCTAAATTCAAACAACTACGTAAACTAGATCTGGTTTATAAAATTCTAGATCTACAAGCAGCAAATCCAGACGTTGTAAAAAGCCTAGATATTGAAACAACACCAGCTCCTGTAAAAGAAGAAGCTAAAGAAAAGGTTGAAAAAGTTGTAAAGGAAAAACCAGCTGCCAAAAAGCCTGCTGTAAAGAAGGAACGCAAACCTAGAGTATCTAAGAAAGAAACAACAAAAGAAACAAAATCTGAAGAAAAAGAAGATTTTGAAATAACTGAAGAAACTCTTAAAGGACGCAAAGACCCTAGCAAACCTAATCCTAGACCTAGGCCTAGAAAAACGGCTAAGAAAACCGTTAAGGAAACTAGCGATACCGCAAAAGACACTACAGATACCTCTTCTAAAAAAACTGCAGATACTGCAGACTCTAAGAAAGATACTGCCGATGCAAAAAATGACAACCGTAACAACAGTCGTCAAAAAAGCACACGTAATAATAATACTCAAAACAATGTTCCTAAAGGAAACAAAGACACTCGCAACCGTTACCGCGATCCTGACTTTGAATTTGATGGTATTATAGAGAGTGAAGGTGTTCTAGACATGATGCCTGACGGTTATGGTTTCCTACGTAGTAGTGACTATAATTATCTAGCGAGTCCAGATGATATTTATGTGTCGCAATCTCAAATTAGACTTTTCGGTCTTAAAACAGGTGATACTGTATTAGGTATGGTGCGCCCACCTAAAGAAGGAGAAAAGTATTTCCCACTTATTAAAATATCTCAAATTAATGGTCTAGACCCTAAAGTAGTACGTGATCGTGTTTCTTTTGAGCATTTAACACCATTATTCCCTGAAGAAAAATTTAACCTAGCAGACAGACGCGCTAGTATATCTACTCGTGTCATGGACCTTTTTGCCCCTATAGGTAAAGGACAGCGTGGTATGATAGTGGCACAACCTAAAACAGGTAAAACCATGTTACTTAAGGATATTGCAAACGCAATAGCAGCAAATAATCCTGAGGTTTATCAATTAATCTTATTAATAGATGAGCGTCCAGAAGAAGTAACAGACATGCAACGTAATGTAGATGGAGAGGTAATCGCCTCTACATTTGACAAAGAAGCACACGACCACGTAAAGGTGGCAAACATAGTGCTAGAAAAAGCAAAGCGTATGGTAGAATGTGGTCACGACGTAGTGATCTTACTAGATTCTATAACACGTCTAGCACGTGCCTACAACACGGTACAACCAGCTAGTGGTAAAGTACTTTCTGGTGGTGTTGATGCAAATGCCTTACACAAGCCTAAACGTTTCTTCGGTGCGGCACGTAATATAGAAGGCGGTGGTTCTCTTTCTATTATAGCTACTGCTCTTACAGAGACTGGTTCTAAAATGGACGAAGTTATCTTTGAAGAATTTAAAGGAACTGGTAACATGGAACTGCAACTGGATAGAAACATTTCTAACCGTCGTGTATTCCCTGCTATAGATCTTACCTCTTCTTCTACACGTCGTGATGACTTATTGTTAGACGAGCAGACTATGAAACACATGTGGATCTTACGCAAGTATCTTGCAGACATGAATCCTGTAGAAGCTATGGAATTTATCTCTCAAAAAATGAAGCAAACTCGCAATAATGAAGAGTTTCTTGCTACTATGAATGAGTAATTCTAGAACATAATTCATGATGCCCTACTTTACGGTGGGGCATTTTTTATTCTCGCTTTCGCGAAAGCAGAATCACTACAAACCTTATAGAAAAATCTAACATTGCGACGCTTATAATTCTTTAGAAAAGGGGTTATAATTACTCTCACAAAGATTTAACATTATAAAATACCTGACTACACAATGAGCGACGATTCATCTCGTTTTCTCTTTTATACCCTATCAAATGAAATACATATTATTTACCCTAGTACTAGCACTAAGCTTTACTATACAAGCACAAGACTCTAATCAGACAGCAGTTTCTATAGACGGCCAGTTTAAACAATTGCTAGATGAGTCTAATAATTTTAAAGAATACAAAGTCGTTAAAGAGACTGACATCAATAAATTGCGTAAAAATGCTAATGAAAGCATTCAAAAACTTAATGAAAACATCACCTCATTAGAGAGTTCTATAGTTACTAAAGATAGTAGAATTGCATCTTTAGAAAATGAACTAGCTGGCATCAACACACAACTAAGTGATGTGAACGCTGAAAAAGATTCCATGAATTTCTTAGGCATACAGACTAATAAAAGTTTTTACAATACTGTAGTATGGTCTATAGTAGGACTACTCGCATTTCTTTTTGTATTTATGAGTTTAAGGTTTAAAAACAGTAACGCTACTACAAAGGCTGCAAATAAACAACTTGCCACTACCGAGGAAGAACTAGAAGATCTAAGACGCAAGTCTATAGAAAAAGAACAAAAACTAGGTAGACAGTTACAAGATGAACGTAATAAGTACGCTAAATTAAAAGGAGATAAATAATCTTTGTTATCCTAATTTTTAAATCCGCATTAAATATATATTTAATGCGGATTTATTTTTTTTATGAAGTTAAGATTTCTTTTACTCGTTCTTTTTGAAGAAGTTAAACCTTTCTCAACTCACAGTTTTTTAAGAAAAATGACTTATTTCTATCTGTATCTTTAATAAAAAACTAACTACCATGGAAAATGTAAAAACAGAACAATATCTCAACTCTTTATTAGAAAAAACATATGATGCACAACGTGGGTATGCAAATGCTGCCGAGGTTACAGAGCATGTACAATTAAAGAGATGGCTAGCACAACAAGGTGCAAGACGTACAGAATTTGCAGCGGCACTAGCTGGAGAGATGAAAGGAATGAATGAAAATCCTAAAAATGACGGTACATTTGCTGGAGACATGCACAGAGGCTGGATGAATATTAAAGCAGCCTTGAGTCTTAATAAAGACGAGTCTGTTCTAGAAGAATGTCTGACTGGTGAAAAATCTGCCATTGAAGAATATGATCAAGTGCTAGAACATAGAAGTGAGTTACCTCCTACTATTGTTTCAGTTCTAGAAGCTCAAAAAGACGAAATCCAAGCAACGGTTAATGAAGTAAAAACTTTAGAAGATTTTGCTCACGATCATAACTTATAGATGACACATACTTTGATAAAACCGCTCTATGAGCGGTTTTTTTATGCCCTTATAATTGAATTTAACTAATTTTAACAGTTGCTGATTTATTACTATAAGTACCTTGGTCACTTGAACCAAATCTATTACTCATGAAATTAACTAAATTTCTAGTACCAGCACTATTTCTAGCCGCTTTCATATCTTGTAAAGAAAATACACAAGAGACTCAAGAAGAACAAAGCGTCACTAACGATATTTCAATACCTTTTGAAAAACACACTCTAGAAAATGGACTAACCGTTATTTTTCATGAAGATAAATCTGATCCTGTAGTAGCTGTTGCGCTTACTGCACATGTAGGTAGCGCAAGAGAAAAAGCTGGTAAAACAGGGTTTGCCCATTTATTTGAACATCTCTTATTCTTAGAATCAGAAAACCTAGGCAAAGGTGGGCTCGATGAGATGAGTGCTAGAATAGGTGGCTCTGGAGCAAATGGCTCTACCAGTCGTGATGTGACTAATTATTTCCAGACTGTTCCTAAAGACGCCCTAGAAAAAATGATCTGGGCCGAGGCAGATAAACTAGGTTATTTCATAAACACAGTTACAGAACCTGTACTAGCCAAAGAAAAGCAAGTAGTAAAAAATGAAAAACGCCAGAGTGTAGATAACAATGCTTATGGTCATGAATCTTATGTGATAGGTAAAAATCTATATCCAGAAGGACATCCATACAACTGGCAAGTGATAGGTTCTCTAGAAGATCTTCAAAATGCATCGCTTCAAGATGTAAAAGATTTCTATAATGAATGGTACACTCCTAATAACGCGGTATTAACTATTGCTGGAGATTTTGATAAAAAGCAAGCTCTAGAATGGGTTGAAAAATACTTTGGAGAAATTAAAAGAGGTAAAACTGTAGAAAAGACTGTTGTAGAACCAGTTGTATTAAATGAATCTAAGAAATTGTATTTTGAAGATAATTTTGCCCAAACACCTAGACTGGCTATGACATGGCCTACAGTACCTAATTATGACAAAGATTCTTATGCTCTAGATATTCTAGGCACTTACCTTTCTAATGGTAAAAAAGCTCCTTTAAATAAGATTGTAATAGAAAAAGATCAAGTAGCAGACCAGGCATATGCTTACAGCTACACCACAGAACTCGCTGGACAATTCGGTCTAGTAGCAAGAGCATATGATGGCAAAGATCTAGATAGCGTTCTTACTAGTGTAAACAAGGCAATGGCATTATTTGAAAAAGATGGTATTTCTCAAAGTGACTTAGATCGTATTAAAACAAGTCAAGAAACAGATTTTTACAAAGGTCTATCCAGTGTTTTAGGTAAAGGATTTCAACTTACACAATATGAAATTCTAGCAGGAGATGCCGGTTTCTTAACTCAAGATGTTAAAAACATGCAAGCAGTTACTGTAGAAGATATAAAACGCGTTTATGAAACTTATATAAAAGATAAAAACTATGTGATGACCAGTTTTGTACCTAAGGGAAGTATAGACCTTGCTGTAAATGAATCCACCCTTGCTCAGGTAGCTGAAGAAAAAATAGTAGATGGTGCCGAAGAAAGCTTTGACGCTAGTATCACTGCTACTTATGAACGCACTCCATCTAGCTTTGAAAGAATAGAGCCTATGTATGGTCCTGCACCTCAACTAGCTATACCTAACGTTTATACAGAAACTTTATCTTCTGGTATTGAAGTATTAGCTATAGAAGATAATGAAGTACCTCTAGTACAATTACAGTTAGAGGTAGAAGGAGGTATGCTATTAGAAGACATTAAAAAGATAGGTGTTTCAAATATGCTAGCAGACTTAATGAACAAAGGTACAGCTACAAAAACACCTGCTCAACTAGAAGAAGCTATAGATCAATTAGGTGCAAATATCAACATATATTCTAGCAATCAAAGTATAGCCGTAAACGCTAGCTCACTATCTCGCAATTATAGTGAGGTGATGAGTCTTGTAAATGAAATGTTATTAGAGCCGCGATGGGATCAAAAAGAATTTGATTTAATAAAGCAACAAACTCTCAGTCAGATACAGCAACAAAAAGCAAGTCCTAGAGCTATCGCTGCAAATGAATTTGACAAATTAATATATGGAAAAGACCATATTCTAGCACAAAACAATCTAGGATCTAAAGAGAGTGTAGAAAGTATAAGTCTTGATGATTTAAAAAAGTATTACAACAGCTACCTAACACCACAACTAGCCAGCTTTAAAATAGTAGGTGATGTTAACAAGGATCAAGTAAAGACTTCTTTGAGTACTTTAAATAATAAATGGACTAAAAAAGAAGTAACCTTTCCAGAATTAGCGACAGTAAAAACACCAGAAAAATCGAGTGTTTATTTTTATGATGTACCTAATGCAAAACAATCTATTCTTAGTTTTGGGCATCCAGCAATCCCATCTACTGATAAAGATTTTTATAAAGTACAAGTTTTAAATTATCGTTTGGGCGGTGGTGGATTTGCATCACAACTCACACAGCAATTACGTGAAGGTAAAGGGTATACTTATGGAATAAGATCAAGTTATAGCGGCTCTCCATTATCAGGTATATTTAGTGTAAATAGTGGTGTTAGGTCTAATGTAACTTATGAATCTACAGCACTCGTAAAAGATATTTTAAATAATTACGGTGAGAATTTCAATGAGGAAGACCTACAAGTGACTAAAAGTTATATGATTAAATCTAGCGCTAGATCATTTGAATCTCAAGGAGCAAAATTAAGCATGCTTTCAAATATTCAAGAAGATGGACTGCCTGTAAATTACGCTCTTAAGCGTCAAGAAGTAGTGGATAATTTAACCATGGACGATATTAAAGAACTTGCCAATAAATACATCACACCAGATCACATGATCTATTTAATAGTAGGTGACAAAGCAACTCAATTTGACAAACTAGAAAAGCTAGGTTACGGTAAGCCTATTTTAATCAACTAGTGTACATTATTTAACTAACAAAAGGCTCTCTAAATTAATTAGAGAGCCTTTTTTAATGCTCTAGATTTTGAAAACAGACTCAAATAGAAACAGCATTATCGCTATAATAACTATTTAAAGACTCTGTAAGCACTACATTAATAAAATATGCATAACTCCAGCTTAAATAAACAACTCCGGCTAGTTCCTATTTTAAAGGTCCTATTAAAATATATTGCATAAAAAAAAAGTCCCAATCAACTATGTAGATTGGGACTTAACTTATCGAGAAATAATTACTTCTTATTTTTCGTTTTCACTTAATACGGCAACATCATTACCTAACATAGCAAAGAACTTATCAAGATTAGGCATGATAACGATTTGAGTTCTACGGTTTTTTGCCATATTCTCTTTATTATCATTTGCTACTATAGGGTCATAACTTGCTCTACCAGCAACAATTAATTGATCTGGTGCTACACCAAATTTCTTCTCTAATCTTCTAACAATAGCAGCACTTCTTTCAGTACTTAGGTCCCAGTTATCTTTAATATAACTACCGCCTTTTACGGTACGGCTATCTGTATGTCCTTCTACTAGAATTTCTAGAGACGGTTCTGACTTTACCACATTTGCGATACGTGCAAGAATATCATCTGCATCGTTACCTACTCTATAACTACTGTCTTTAAAAAGAAGATTGTCATCTATATTAATCATCACTACAGTTTCTTCTATAGATACTTTTAAATCTTCACTGTCTTGTGCACCTATGTTTTTTGAGATGTTATGAGCAATAGCAATATTTAAAGAATCTTTTAAAGTTGTTGCGCCAGCTAGTTTTGAAGCAGGTACATCTTTAAGAGTCTTGCGCATTGCATTTTTATTATTCTCAGACAGTACCAGTTCTCCATTAGGAGTACTCACCATCATACCATCTTTTTCTGTTTTAAGAGATGCTATTTTTGTGTTGTAACGTTCTACACGCATTTCTATTTGCGCCATTTTACCTTCTAGATCTTCTTTCTCTACTTGCGTTTTTTGCAATTCAGATCTTGTGTTGTTGTAGTTTGCTTCTAATTCTGTGTATTTCTTTTTAGATACACAACTCGCAAGAATAGTTGCAGCAGTTACTGCGAGAATTAAGTTTGACTTTTTCATAATAGGGTATTTGATTATTTTGTTGTGGCTAAGTAACGGAACTACTTTTCACCACAGTCTTTTTAATATCCTATGCTTTTGTTAAAGAATGTAAGTGTTTTGTTAATAGACTTGATAAACAAACACTTATAACTAAAAACAGTCTTTTTAGTTATGTTAAAAAATTATGATTTATTAAGAAAAAATATAGATCTATTCAGTTTTTTGTATAGATAAGATCTTTTTAAGAAGAATATATTTTTGAGATATCCGCTTTCGCGAAAGCGGAACAAGAACAAATTTAAAAAACCTTAAATCTAGCTCCGAAAACCATATTCACCTGATAAAACCAGAAACTCTGACTAGCAGAATCTGCCTCGTCCATAGTGGTTCTAACATCTGGTAAATTAATATAACCACCTTTTAATTCACTCTGTACAAAGAAATATTTCAAAAAGGTCAACTGTATACCACCTACTGCATTAACACCATATCCAGAAACATGAAACTGATCGTATCGCTGTTTATCTAATAATCTGGTATTAGTTTTAGGAACTAAAACCCCTGTTTCTAGACCGAATAAAGTATTCAATTCAAAATTTCTGTATTGAAAAAGATCGTCGTGACGTCTCAACCCTACATTCACATAATTTAAACCGTCTGTGTGCTCAAAGGTTAAGAAAGTCGGTTCTAAAACTATAGCCTCATTATTATAGACGCCATTATATAAGGAATTGGTATCGTTTATAAAACCGTTAATATTAACTGTCTGATTCTCTGCAACCACATATTTCATATGATCTATACCTAAAGATATACTATAGTTCTCTCTCACATAATATCCTATCCTAAAGTTATATTGAGGTATCGTAATAGATCCTGGATTTAAATATTTACCAGGGTCAAAATCACTTTGCCTGTCGTATGCTTGTACATTATCTAGAGTAAAATCATATCCATCTCCTTTAAAAGTAATATCACTATCACTGTAACCAGAAAGATTCCAGCCCCAATACACATAAAAATCACCTTTTTTAACTCGTGAATTATTAGTGTTTAAAGAATCTTGAGCATTAACGCTACCAACTACAGACAATAAAAATAAGATGCGGACCAGGTTATTCACTACGTATATTTTGAGTTTACAAAAGTAATTCTAATTCTATGTATAGATTCAATTTCACATAGATTAATAATATACTGTTATAATGAACTAGATCGAGAATTATTTTACATATTTTTAATGACCCAAAATTCAAAGCTATGAGTAATTATCACATAAAACATTTAGAAGAATACTGGCAGGTATATAGAAAATCAGTTAGACATCCAGAACATTTCTGGGAAGAAGTAGCCGAAGAACATTTTTTATGGCGCAAGCGATGGAATAAAGTTCTAGAGTGGGATTTTAATACACCTATAGTAAAATGGTATGATGGGGCACAACTCAATATTACAGAGAATTGCCTAGACAGACATCTTACCACTCGCGGTAATAAAACGGCTATTCTCTTTGAACCAAATGATCCTAATGAGCCTGCACAACACATTACCTATACGAAGCTACATGAACGTGTGTGTAAATTTGCAAACGTTTTAAAATCTCAAGGTGTTCAAAAAGGAGATAGAGTATGTATTTATTTACCTATGATACCAGAATTAACGGTCGCTCTACTCGCTTGCGCAAGAATAGGCGCTGTTCACTCAGTAATATTTGCTGGGTTTAGTGCCACTGCAATAGCATCGCGTATTAACGATTGTGATTGTAAACTAGTTATATGTAGTGACGGTAGTTATCGAGGTAAAAAAACGATAGATCTTAAATCGCTAGTGGATAAAGCACTAGAAAATTGCGATGTTGACACTGTATTGGTAGTTAATAGAACTGGTAATGATGTACAAATGAAAGAAGGACGTGATCAATGGATCGCTCCTTTATTAGAAAGTGCTAGTGCAGACTGCCCAGTAGAGATTATGGAGGCCGAAGATCCTCTTTTTATTCTCTATACTTCTGGATCTACTGGTAGACCTAAAGGTATGTTACATACAACAGCTGGTTATATGGTGTATACTGCTTATACTTTTAAGAATGTATTTCAATATAGAGAAAATGATGTGTACTGGTGTACGGCAGATATAGGCTGGATAACTGGGCACAGTTATATAGTATATGGACCATTATGTAATGGTGCTACTTCTGTAATGTTTGAAGGTGTGCCTTCTTACCCAGATTACGGGAGATTCTGGAACATAGTAGAAAAGCATAAGGTAACTCAGTTCTATACCGCTCCTACAGCAATAAGAGCTCTGGCTAAGGAAAAAATAGAATTCACGTCTCAATATGACCTCAGCTCTCTTAAGGTTTTAGGTACCGTAGGAGAACCTATTAATGAAGAGGCATGGCACTGGTATAATGAGAATATAGGAAAGAAGAAAAGCCCTATAGCCGACACGTGGTTCCAGACGGAGACTGGCGGTATTATGATAAGCCCTATTCCCTACTCTACGCCTACCATCCCGACATTTGCTACACTACCACTACCTGGAGTACAATTAGCATTAATGGATGACAATCGTGAAGAAATTAAAGGAAATCAAGTAGAAGGTAAATTGTGTATCAAATTCCCATGGCCATCTATGGCACGTACTATTTATGGCGATCACAATCGTTATAGAGAAACGTACTTCAGCGCCTATGATAATATGTATTTTACTGGTGATGGTGCTTTAAGAGATGCGGTAGGTTATTATAGAATCACTGGTCGTGTAGATGACGTTATTATAGTTAGTGGTCACAATCTAGGTACCGCACCTATAGAAGATGCCATTAACGAGCACCCAGCAGTTGCAGAAAGTGCTATAGTAGGTTACCCACATGACGTTAAAGGAAACGCGCTTTACGGTTACATTACTTTAAAAGAAACTGGTGAAAAGAGAAATCAAGATAATCTTTATAAAGAGATCAATGATATGATTACTTCTAGAATAGGACCAATTGCAAAATTAGATCTCATACAGTTTACCGAGGGACTTCCTAAAACACGTAGTGGTAAAATTATGCGACGTATTTTAAGGAAAATTGCACATCAAGAATCTGATCAATTAGGTGATATATCTACTTTAATAAACCCTGAAGTAGTAGAAAGTTTAATTAAAGGATCTTTAATTAAATAACTCAAACGCCATTTAACCATCGATCTTGTTAAAGTGCAAAATAAAAAATTATGAAAAACATCTTTAAAGCTATAATCATTACCATCTTCTTCACTAGCTGCGTTCAAATTAAAACTAGCGATACATCTACTACCAGTTCAAAAGATGTAGATGAGGTAGAAGTTTTAATACAGAATATATTTGACGATATATGGTCAGACCATCAAGCAGATGCTATTTCAAAATACCATACAGATGATTTTCTACTTTTAGAACATGGAGAAGTATGGACTAACGACACCATTGCAAATTGGTGTAAAATGGCTGCAATGAGAGATAATGGGTCAAAACGTGTCAATAATTTTGAGCGTATAAGCGCAAAGCAGGATGGCAACAAAATATGGCTCGCTTATCACAACTATGCTACCATAACTAAAGATTCTACAGAGAGAAATCTTAGCTGGTTAGAAAGTGTTGTTGCTGTAAAGAAAGATAGTATCTGGAAATTAGAACTTATGCACTCTACTCGCAATACTAAAAATTAAAAAAGATCTTTAAACAAAATCTTTAAAACCAAAAAGCCCCAAAAGAATCAACTCTTGGGGCTTTTAAATTTAGTAAAATTATTACTGCTGTATATCTGTAATATTTTTCATTTGTAAATTATTATTAAACTCTAACGTTCTTATTGGGAACGGTATGTTAATACCATCTTTATCAAATGCTTTCTTAATTCCTATTACAGCATCACTTAAAGCTATATGTTTTTGTTTAGCTTTTTTTGCATCTACCCAAAAACGCAGCATAAAGTTGATACTACTATCACCGAATTCATTGTAGAAAAACTCTACCTCTTCACTACCTTGTTGCTTAAACATGCCCTCTATAGTATCTGTTGCCAGTTTTTTTACTGCCTCTAGATCACTTTCATAACCTACTCCACACTCGAGAGTAATTCTCATACGTGGTGTAAGCGTCCAGTTTTTCATGGGGTTATCAATAATCGTTTTATTAGGTATGAGAACTAGATTATTATCTGCCTGTTTAATAATAAACTTATCTAACTGTATTTCCATCACCTCACCAGAAAAATCTGTAGTTTCTATCCAGTCACCTACTTTAACCTGTTTACGGAAAGAAAGCACGATACCACTTATTATATTAGAAAGCGATCCTTGTAACGCTAGACCTATTACCAGTCCAGAGATACCAGCACCAGCTATTATACCTTGTACCGCATCATTTAATTGCAATACGCTCATAGCTATAAATATCCCACCCAAAACAACGATAATGGCCACTGCTTTACCTGCCAGCCTTTTGACACTTTCTTGTGCTTTATTGCCTAAAAGTTTGCGCACCCCTTTATCTACATATTTAGATATAAAATAAGAAATGATGAGAACTATAATTGCTATTCCTAAATTAGGTAGCAAACGCACAAAAGAATTATACCAGCCAGTGAGTTGACCCCATATCAAGGTTCCACTGTCCTTCAATTCAGGTAAATTCTTTACTGCTTCTTCGGTTTGTTGTAATAATATCATAGGGTCAAATCTAATACTATAAAAACCCCAACCCATATTCATTAACATGGTTTAACTACTTTATCTCATTTTTAAGATAGTTTTTATAACAATCCCTATGATATTTAACTTTTAAACTAAAAAACCTCTATTTCAACAGTTTTTATATAAATTTTTCATACCACTCACTGACCTATTAATAACTTGTATCTTTATCATATGAAAAACATTATAATTACTCTTATCATATCGATTTCTCTCATCTCTTGTAAAAACAATAAAGAGGTTCTAGAATCATTCTCTACAGTAACAGAAAATCAACTACTTGATAACGACACTTTAATAGCCTCTAATCTGTCCTTAATGTCGCAAATTGAAAACAAAGCGATGACACAACCAGATAAATATGCTCAAATTTACAGCCAGTCCTTAGAGTTTCACGACAAAATTTCTACCCTAGATAATCAATTAAAAGAGATTATTACGAGCATTCATGATCATATAGGAGAAACAACTGATTATTCTAAAATGGGAGATAACTTAGATAATTTATTATTTAATCAAGACGGCACACCTGCTGCCACTGGTGAAAAAATAATCGAGGCTATAACAGATTTCAATACGACCACACAAGACCAACTCTTCTTTTATCCAAAAGCAGAAAAAATCATGAAAGAACATTTCACTGTAGAAACTGTTCAAAATCGTGAGGGTAAAGAAATCACTTACCTAGACTATCACTTTAAAGGATATCCTGCTATCGCATCTATTGCAAAAATAACAACCCTACAAAACGATGCCTTACAGACAGAAAATCAATTCTTAAGAGAATTAATAGAAAACCCAGAACACTAAAAAATTCCAGCATTAAAATCTTGAATAATTCCCTAAAGACTATCTTTGCAAAATGGAACATAAAGCAGGATTTGTAAACATAGTAGGTAACCCTAACGTAGGTAAAAGTACGTTAATGAACTCACTGGTAGGTGAACGTCTATCTATTATCACATCAAAAGCACAGACTACACGTCACCGTATTCTAGGTATTGTAAACGGAGAAGATTTTCAGGCCGTAATTAGTGACACACCAGGTATTATAAAACCAGCATACAAGCTTCAAGAAAGTATGATGGAGTTTGTAAAAAATGCTTTTGAAGATGCAGACTGTATTCTTTATATGGTAGAACTAGGCGAGAAAGAACTAAAAAATGAGGCATTTGAAAAACGATTGACCTTTGCAGAAGTTCCTGTTTTTGTAATTATTAATAAAATAGATCAGGGAGATCCAGAATCACTTGCTGAAGCTCTAGAACACTGGAAAGAAAGACTACCTAACGCAGAGATTTTTGCCATTAGTGCTTTAAAAAACTTTGGTGTTCCAGAATTACTTGCTCGCATTGTAGAAACCTTACCTGCTTCTCCTGCATTTTACCCTAAAGATGCTTTAACTGATAAGCCAGAACGCTTCTTTGTTAACGAGAGCATCAGAGAGAAAATCTTGATTCATTACAAAAAGGAAATTCCTTATTCTGTAGAAATAGATACAGAAGAGTTTTTTGAAGATGAAAAAATCATCAGAATACGCTCTGTCATCATGGTAGAACGCGAGACTCAAAAGGGAATCATCATCGGCCATAAAGGAACTGCTATTAAACGTGTAGGTACAGAGGCTAGAAAAGATTTACAAAAATTCTTCGGTAAACAAGTTCATATCGAGTTGTATGTAAAAGTGAATAAAAACTGGCGTAGCAACGAGAAACAGTTGAGACGTTTCGGTTATAAAGGAGATAATAAATAAAAAATCACACTTTACAATCTCATTAATAAATCCCTTGCAATCATAGTTGTAAGGGATTTTTTTTGCTTTGTTACGCTTTCGCGAAAGCGGAATTCCAATAAACATATAAAAAAGTTCCAACTACCAGACAACCTTTTTAAAACACTCTCGTCTTTATAAGTAGAAAGCATGTAAATTGTGAAAGTGATACAACTATATACTAACGAGAAAAAGCTGATTCAAAAAGCTGCCCAAGGCGATAGAAAATCGCAGAAGCATCTTTTTGATAAGCACGCACCTAAGATGTTGAGTGTGTGCCGTCAGTATATCTCGCCAGTAGAGACTGCTGAAGAAATCATGTTAAATGGATTCTTTAAAACCTTTACAAAATTAGACAGCTTTTCTCACGAAGGCAGCTTTGAAGGCTGGGTGCGCAGGATTATGGTAAGAGAATGTATCGATCACCTGAGAAAAAAAGATCCTTTTAAATTTAAGGATGAGATCGATGAGCAAAAAATAGGTTGCGAAGATAAAGACGAAGAAGAATCTGACTTGCCACTAGATCTTATACAAGAATGTGTAGATAATTTACCCCATGGATACAAGAGCGTCTTTATGATGTACGCCGTAGATGGTTTTAAACACAAAGAAATTGCACAAGCTTTAAACATAAGTGAGAACACGAGTAAAACGCAGTATCGCAAGGCTAGAATAATGTTACAGGCCGAAGTACAACAAATAAGAAAGCAACGTTATGAAGCTTAAAAACATAAAAAACTCTTTTAATAATCGTGAGATAGAACCTAGCGCTGGCGCATGGGATCAACTAGCAGCACGATTAGATCAAGAAGAAAAGAACAAGAAAAAACCATTTATATATTGGTTGGGTGCTATTGCGGCTATTTTTATTTTAGGTGTGGTTTTATATCCGTTTTTAAATGGTGATTCTATACCACTAGAAAATAATGAAAACACCATCGTTTTAGAAGACACAACTCCTACTAAAGAATCAACCGGTAAAAAGAGCGATATAGCCTTAGAAAATAAATTAGATTTTGAAGAAAAAACAGAAAGCTCTGTAGAGAAACAATTAATCAAAAACACAACTCCTACCGTCGTATCAGAAAAAAGAAAACAAAAAAGATCTTCTCACATTGCTAGCGTTTCCAAAACAATAGTAAATAAGCAAATAGTAAATGAAGAGTCAACTGTAAAGAAGATAAAAACAAACTCCTCTATAGAAGACAACAGCATCAATCCTTTATTATCTAATCCTATTGCACAAATAACACCTAAGAAACTTACTGCCGAAGAAGAAATGGAATTGCTTTTAAATGAAGCGATGCAAAATACTCCCAAGACAGTAATTGCAACTAAAGAATATAATATAGACCAACTGGTACGAGAAAGCGAATGGGATATTGAAGCAGACCGCAGGAACAAGATTAATAACGCCATCTTTAATCAACTAGGTAATCTAAAGGCCGAAGCTCTTACACTTATTAGTAAGAAATAATTAACCCCTTTTTTAAATTAAAAACTGCTGTTATAAACAACGGACAGCCATACTTATATCTAAAAAACACTATTATGAAAACAAACCGACTATTATCAACATTAGTTTTACTCACCATTTGCTTTACAAGTCTGGCGCAAAAAAAGAAAGATTATGAAATAAAAATCGATACTGTAAACGGAAAAGCTGTGCGCTACGCAGACTTTGGAGATGGAACGTATGAAGAAATGAAAAAATCCAAGCTTTTAACTATTAACAGGTTGCAGAAAGAACATGAAATTTACGCTTCAAATGAAAAAACATTTCTAAAAGAACAAATTGAAAGAATAAACGAAAGAGTTAAAAACGGGAAAATGACCGAGGAAAAAGCAACGGAGTTTAAAAGAAATCATGCGCAAAACGTTGCCGATAGAATAATGGCTCATAAAACCAAAACAGAAGCAGAAATTGAATTCGCAAAAATAACAACATCACTTGTATCTCCAGAAAATGTAGACGTAAGTGTAAATATTGATTATCGCAGAAAATATCAAAAAGAGATAAAAACAACATCTCGTCTTACTGCAGGTAGTGGATACAATTTTATGACAGGAGATAATCTTAGTATTGATGATTTTGGCTGGGCAGACGACAACACGTACATTTCATTTGGCTATCAATGGCAAACTGCCATCAGTAAAAATCAAAAATGGAGGTTTAATTATGGTATTACATATCAATCGCATAAAACAGAGTTAAATGGAGGTAGAATATTTTCTCCTAATACAGATCAAACTCAACTGGTTGGTATAGGCTTTGATACAAACAAAGCGATTTTTAGGCAAGATCAATTAGTATTTCCTTTAAACATTGAATTTGGCGGTACTTCAAAAAAAGAATTTGAAGACGGCAGAATACGCTACAATCAAAGAGGGAAATGGAAAGCTGGAATGGGAGGATTTGTAGGTTTTAACATGAGTTCCAGAATAAAGCTTAAATATGAACAAAATGGACGCAAAATTAAACAAACTACCGTAAATGCTTTTGACACTAATCCTTGGGTTTATGGGGTTGATGCTTTCGTAGGATATGGAAACTACACCCTTTTCGGTCGTATGAATTTAAATAATGTGTTTAAATCTGGATCAGTAGACGCGCAGTATGTAAGTTTTGGAATAAGACTCCAATAGATTTATTTAAATCTAGCCAGTAAAGTCCTTGCGTTAAATCGTAAGGGCTTTTTTTTTAGTTTAAAACATATTAGATATTAATTATGTCTCCATCTATTATTCAGCGATACTATGCGTAAGGCTTACTTTTAATTGCTGGCTCATTCTTTTTAGAGTTTATAGAAGGAGATCTATGAAAATAATAACCTATTCATATTTTAGCACTAGTATCAACCTTGTTGTAAAGAAGAAGAAGAAGAAGAAGAAGAAGAAAGACTACGACAGAACTTTAGTTTTAAACTTTCACCCTACGTTGTGATATAAAGTAAAGCTAAATCATATTATTTAAACTCTAAAAGAGCGTTGTTTTGATACTATCTATCACTGTATAGAAATACATATACAGATGGTTATCAGTTCTGCTTTCGCGAAAGCGAAACTTTCATATAGCTAAGCTAGAATATTAAGCACAAAAAAAAGCCTTTCAGAAAACTGAAAGGCTTTTAATAATGAGGTTGCTTTACAATTAAGCCATAGCATTCACTTGCTTTGTAAGCTTAGATTTAAGGTTACCTGCTTTGTTAGCATGTATAACATTATTCTTAGCTAGCTTATCAAGCATAGAAGTTACTTCTGTAAGAAGCTTTTGAGCAGCTGTCTTATCTTCTGTTTCTTTTAACGCTTTGATTGCATTACGCGTAGTTTTGTGCTGATACTTATTTCTAAGTCTCGCTACTTCATTTCTACGAATTCTTTTTAAAGCACTTTTGTGATTTGCCATATCTTGTAAAACTTGATCCTTTTATAGATCGATTTAATTTGTAGCCCGTAGGGGAATCGAACCCCTCTTACATGGATGAAAACCATGCGTCCTAGCCGATAGACGAACGGGCCATTGCGTTTGCTCGTTTAAGCGGTTGCAAAGATAGTCCCTTTTTTTAATTGCGCAATAGAAAAATGAAAAAAAATCAATTTTTTTTTGATTTTAATTAATACGCCTTTGCAAAAAGCACTCTTTTATTAGACTTCTTCCCAGTAAACACGCACTCTCCAGGCTCTTCTACAGCATCTAGAGGTATACATCTAATTGTTGCCTTAGTAAGATCTTTTATTTTATCCTCGGTCTCCATAGTTCCATCCCAGTGTGCAGAAATAAAGCCACCTTTAGTTTCTAGAACCTCTTTAAACTCATCAAAACTATTTACTTCAGTAATATGAGTATCTCTATAATTCAATGCCTTATCATGAAGCGATTGCTGTATTTCGGCTAATAAATCTTTAACCTTAGTTGCAATTCCGTCTATAGAAGTAGTTTCTTTAGAAAGTGTATCTCTACGTGCTAGCTCAACCGTACCGTTTTCTAAATCTCTAGAACCTATAGCTATTCTTAAAGGAACACCTTGTAATTCATGCTGCGCAAATTTTGCTCCAGGCCTTAAAGTATCTCTAGAATCAAATTTAACGGTTACACCTAAAGATCTTAACTCTTTAACAATACCGTTCACTACTTCTGAAATAGCCTCTAATTGTTCTTCATTTTTAAAAATAGGAACAATCACTACCTGATTAGGTGCCAAGTTAGGAGGCAGTACTAATCCTTGATCATCACTATGCGTCATGATAAGCGCGCCCATTAATCTAGTAGACACACCCCATGATGTTGCCCACACATGTTCTTGCTTCCCTTCTTTAGAAGTGAACTTTACGTCAAAGGCTTTTGCAAAATTTTGACCTAAGAAATGACTCGTCCCAGCTTGTAACGCTTTTCCATCCTGCATTAAAGCCTCAATACAATACGTCTCATCTGCTCCAGCAAAACGTTCACTTTCTGTTTTTAACCCTTTAATAACAGGAATAGCCATAAAGTTCTCTGCAAAATCAGCATAGATATCATTCATTTGTTCTGCCTCGGCAATAGCCTCTTTTTTAGTGGCATGAGCTGTATGTCCTTCTTGCCATAAAAATTCTGCAGTACGGAGAAACAATCTGGTCCTCATCTCCCATCTCATAACATTTGCCCATTGATTAATAAGCAATGGTAAATCTCTATACGACTGGATCCAACCTTTGTAGGTATTCCAAATAATAGCCTCACTAGTAGGTCTTACTACCAGCTCTTCTTCTAGCTTTGCATTAGGATCTACTCTTAACTTACCTGGATTATCTGGATCATTTTGCAGTCTATAATGTGTTACAACAGCACATTCTTTTGCAAATCCTTCAGCATTTTTTTCTTCTGCTTCAAAAAGACTTTTCGGAACTAGTAATGGGAAATAAGCATTTTGATGGCCAGTTTCTTTAAACATGCGATCTAATTCTGCTTGCATTTTCTCCCAAATAGCATAACCATACGGCTTAATAACCATACAACCTCTTACGGCGCTATTTTCTGCTAGATCTGCTTGAACTACTAATTCGTTATACCATTTAGAGTAGTCTTCGCTACGAGTCGTAAGGTTTTTACCCATAATATTTATTTTGGCACAAAACTTGTGCTATTATTAGAACTTTGTTAATTGCTTTTTATGCTTGACAAAACTACTTATTTTTATCAAACGCTATCAAATAAATATATCATGAAAAAACTTAACTTAAGAAATACTGCTTTTTACAACACAGCAGCAATGATTTTACTAGCTGCTGTAATCACTTCTTGCGGTTCTTACCAAAGTGTTTCATACAATGATGGAATTTATGGTGATAACGATTACAATACTACTACAGAAAATCCTGAACCAGTAGGATATGAAGATAATTCCTCTTCTTATTATCAATCTTTATTTCAAGAAGGTGCAGATAGCCATGGAAATAATTTTTCTGAAGAAGCTGTTTTTACAGATGTAGAAAACTACTCATCAAGCAGTTATAACGAATCTGACCCTGACTACACAGCTAGTTATGGTGGTGGTGAGCCTGGATGGGGTACTAACCCTTCAGAGGTAACTGTTAATTATTACAGCAGTGGCTGGAATAACAGATTCGGTTGGGGAAATGGTTTCTACGGAAACGGTTTTGGATACAATAACTGGGGCTGGAATGGTGGTTTCTACGGTTTCAATAGATTTGGTTGGAATAATTATGGTTTCGCAGGTTTTTACGGAAACGGATTCGGCTATGGATGGAACAACTACGGATACAATGGTTTTTACGGCAATTATTATGGCGGTTACTATGGAGGATACTTTGGTAATGGATATAATAGATATTACAGAAACAACAGACGTAATAACGTAAGCGGATATGCTTATCAAAACTCTAATCGAGGATCTAGAGGACAATTACTAAACTCTAGAGGTCGTTCTACTTACAATGGAAGAAGCGCCACTTATAGCAGAAACAATACTACAAGCGGTCGCTCTACCGCTACCACTAGAAGCGCTACTAACAGCAGAAATCGTTCAACCAGAGCTAGTAATTCTAGATCAACTACTACAAGAAGAAGCTCTAACTCTACAAGAAGTAATTCAGGAACAATGAGGACCACGAGATCTACGAGAAGTAATACAGGAACGATGAGGTCCTCAAGCTCTACGAGAAGTAATACGGGAACAATGAGATCCTCAAGCTCTACGAGAAGTAATACGGGAACGATGAGATCTTCTGGATCTTCTAGCCGTTCCTCTAGTAGAGCAAGATCATCTAGCTCTAGCTCAAGATCTTCAAGCGGTTCTAGATCAAGTGGTAGATCTTCTGGTAGAAGAGGTTAATATTCAAACATTTAAAACATGAAAAATATTTTAATTTTAAGCGCGCTATTTGCTAGCGCGTTTTTTAGTAGCGCCCAGAGCGTAAGTGATGGATTACTTTATACAGGTCGGGATTTAAAAGGAACAGCTCGCTATAGAGGTTTAAGTGGTGCTTTTGGAGCATTAGGTGGCGACCTTAGTGCCATAGGATCTAACCCTGCAAGTTCTGTAGTTTTTGCAAATAATTATGCCAGTTTTTCTTTAAATTTTACCGGTAGTGATAACACATCAAATTATTTTGGCACAACAACATTTTCTGATGAATCTGACATAGATATAAATCAAGCAGGTGGCGTGTTAGTTTTTCAAACGCCTGAGAACAGAACGGTGACTAAATTTGCGATGAGTCTCAATTACGACACGACTAGAAACTTTGACAACTCTCTAAGAGTAATAGGAACAAGCCCTACCTCTATATCACAATATTTTTTAAATAATGCATCTGGCATAGCCGTAGACAATTTTACCGTTAGAACTGCCGAAGGTGAAACAACAAGCGATCTATATCGCTTTTTAGGACAGGATTTAGGATTCGGTGCACAGCAAGGCTTTTTAGGTTATGAATCTTTTTTAATCAATTCTACCACAGACAGCCCTAATGGAAATACTGATTTAACTAACACTGTTTACACCAGCGCTACTGGAACAGGCAGTTTTAATCAAGATTACCTGGTTGAAACAACTGGTTACAACAGCAAATTTAGTTTTAACGGCGCTCTAGAATTGAATAAAAAATGGAATCTAGGTATCAACCTCAACTCTCACATTATAAGTTCAGAGAGATTTACAAGTATAGAAGAAAGAAATTCTAATACTGACGCTACGATAACCGACGTGAGATTTGACAACCGCTTATCTACCGAAGGTAATGGATTTTCTTTTCAACTAGGGTTGATAGGTAAAGTTACTGACAACATAAGAATAGGTGCTACTTATGAATCACCTACATGGTACACCATAGAAGAAACACAAATTCAAGAAATCACAACCATAAGCAATGATGGCGCAATAGCGACTGTATCACCTAATGTCTTAAACGTATTTGCTCCATATGAATTAAGATCACCAGGAAGCGTTACTGGTAGCATCGCTTATATATTTGGTAAAAAAGGACTATTAAGCCTGGATTACACTTCTAGAGATTATAGCCAACTTAAATTTAGCCCAGACGATAGCGATCTATTCGTAAACAACAACGCTTTTATTGACAGCAACCTTTCTAGAGCATCGAGTGTAAGAATAGGTGGTGAATACCGTATAAATAACTGGACATTAAGAGGTGGATACCGTATAGAAGAATCTCCTTATGATAATAAAGCTATCATGGACGATCTTACAGGTTACAGTCTAGGCTTAGGTTACTCATGGGGTAAAACTATTCTAGATATTTCTTATGACCATTCTGAAAGAGATTACAGTCAGCAATTATTTGACAGTGGTCTAGACACACCAGCTGGCGTTCTTAATGAGCTTGATAATATTGTGGTAACTTTAGGTTTTAATTTATAAATAGCTTCTCGCTTCTCCTATAGCGACACACAAAAATACACAGAGCATCTACTATAAAGTAGATGCTTTTTTTATGGACCTAAAATCTCTAAACAAAGATACTAACGCGTAAAATCGACCTGAAATAAAACAATGTATCAAAGCATCTTTTTACAACACACCGTATAGGTAATAACCTATTAGACTACAAAGAAGATATAAAAGACACGATAAAAAGAACTATTAAAACCCATCAATAGGGTAAATTAATTATTGTGAAGATAGTAGTAATTCCGCTTTCGCGAAAGCGGAACTGATATCTAACTAAAAATAACTTATCTGGAACACGACCTTTATAAATGCAAAAAGCACATCTTAATCGATGTGCTTTTTATATTTATGAGTAGTGATCTTTTACTTTTTCATTGCAAAGTGACCAGAAGCCTCTCTTTGCTCTCCATCAAATGCATATTCAATTTTAAACCAATAATCTGTACTAGGTAAAGGCTGGCCATTATAATTCCCATCCCATCCTGGACCTGCTACATCCAGTTGTTTAATTAGCTTTCCATATCTATCAAAAATATAAAGAACCGTACCTGGTAAGCGATCTCCACCTACTATGTTCCAAGTGTCATGAATACCGTCTGCGTTAGGCGTGAAATAATCTGGATAACCGAATACGAATATATCCACCACTATCTCGCCACAACCACTTCTCTCTGCTATGGTTACCGTATGCGGTCCAGGCTCTACATTATTAAATGTACCATTATTCACATAAGGACCATCATCTAGCCTAAACCAGTATTGATCTGGACCTTCAGCAGTTACTATTACTTGATGGTCTTTATCAAAAGGATCTGTAGTAATATCGATATCATATACATCTGGAACGCTAGAGATGCGCACATTAGTCATCTCATTATTAGAACAACCTGTAACAACATCAGTTGCTATAACTTCATAATCACCACCTTCAGACACATCTATAGACGCTGTACTTGCAGCTATTGCCGTACCATCTAGTGACCACTCAAAGGAATAATCTGTATTATTTAAACCTGTATCCAAGGTTACAGGACCATTTACTAGGTTACCAACTTCATCCAGACAAAGCACATACTGATCTAATAAAGAAGGAGCAGGAAGTTCATTAAATATAAGATCTAGAGTTGTGAAACTAAAACAGTCTGTATTATCGTCATCTACTCTTACTATTAAAGTAGTGTCTGAAGAGTAATCAAAGTTTCCAGTGATTCCGTTTACTTGACTATCTGCATCTGCTTGATTTAAGTAATAAACCACCGTAGAACCTACTTGTCCTGTTGTTACCTCAGCACTTGCCAGACTAACATCTACCGTAGCCGTTCCATTACCATTATCACAAGATTCTAATGCGTTAGGTACAATAGCTATAGGCGCATCTACCGCCTCTATGGTAAAATCTCCCATAGCAAAACAGCCAGTTGCGGTAAATTCTATTCTATAATAAATAGTTTGTGGGCTACTTGTATTGTCATAACCAGCATCGTTCAAAGCATTCATACCAGACAAAGCATCTGCTTGAGCATCGTGAAAGGTAACAAGTGTACCTATTTGTCCATTTGTTATTTGAGTAGTTGTCTCACTCAGGATAAATGTTGCAGCGCCATCGCCATCTTCATCACACTCTTCTATTAAAAAAGCAGGAATAGTGACTGGCACATCGCCTACTATTAAATCAAATGTAGTCGTGTCTGAACAGCCTGTTACATTATTCTCTACCGATACCGTTATCGTTTCTGGACTAGAAACATTTACATAAGGCGAAGTAATTGCGCCAGATGCATTACTGTAAGTAATTGTATAATCTGCAGGATTTAATCCATTTAAAATAGTCGCGTCATTTTGTGTTAAATCAAAAGACTCTACTCCATCACCGCTAGGATCATCACATAGAGTAAGGTCTGGAGCACTGGTTATAGTAGGTGATTCATTGATAATTAAATTAAATGTTGTAGAAGCAGTACATAGTACATTTTCCAAACTCTCAACACGTACATATATTGTTTGTGGATTTGAGATATTAGTATAAGATGTAGTAGATAATGGATTTGCTCCACTATCAGCATCTGCTTGTGATTCATGATAAGAAACGATGAACATTAAAGGGTCCTGCGCTTGCAATACTTGTGCTGTATAAGCATCAAATTGAAAACCACCTAAACCATCGTTACTTGGGTCATCACACACCTCAACATCTGGTAAAGGATTTGCGATAGCTAATGCATTTACTACTAACTGAAATGACCCTGTACTATCATCACAAAGTGAATTAACACTATTAACTATTCTAACGTATATCGTTTGAGGACTAGACGTATTTTGATAATTTGCTTCATCAATTATGGCATTAGTTCCCGATTGAGCGTCTGCTAGAGTTTCATAAAATTCAACATTAAACAAAGCAGGATCTTGTCCATTTAGGATACCTACCTCTTGACTATTAAGGTCAAATATATCTACACCATCGTTGGTAACATCATCACAAACTACCATGTCATCCACTACATTGTAAACTGGCTGAGCAACAAGAGCTATTTCAAAACTCATGTCTGCATTAAAACAATTTGATGTAAGATCACTTTCTACCCTCACAAAAATAGTCTGAGGAGAAGATGTATTACCATAAGCATCAGGATTCATAATAGGATTTACTCCAGTTAAAGCATCTGCTGGAGAGGTGTGATAAGTTATTAGATAGTTTAAAGGGGCAGCCGGAGTTCCTTGAGCCTGACCTGCTATAATAACAGGTTCATTAACCGTTAAATCAAAAAGCTCTACACCATCATTAGCAAAATCACATAATTCTAGATCTTGTAAAACAACTGTTTGTGGTGCTGGAGCAACAATTATATCAAATGTTCCTGTAGCATTACAAGTAGCATCTGTACTGTTTTCTATTCTCACATATATAGTTTCTACAGGAGAAATTACATTTGTGTAAGCATCAGGATTAACGATAGCATTTACGTTATTATCAGCATCTGCTTGTGTTGTGTGAAAAGTAACAATATTATCTGCAGGATCTTGTCCGTTTAAAATCCCAGCAGACTGAGAAGTAAGATCAAAAACTTCAAAACCATCGTTTGTAGAATCATCACAAAGAACCAGATCATCCACAGGTGTAAAAACAACATTCCCGATTCTTATCTCAAAAGAATCTAAATTATTACAACCACTCGCTCCTTCTGTAATTCTTGTATATATAGTTTGAGGGTTTGATATATTGGTATAAGCAGTAGGGTTAGTGATAGAATTGGTATTATTTTCTGCATCAGTAGGAGTTTCAAAATAACTAACTACATAGTTCGTACCACTAAGACCATTTAAAATAGGAGCATCATTAACCGTTAAATCAACTACCGCGGTAGAACCAGTAGGATCACAAATAACAATATCGTTAGGCGCACCTGACGGTATAGGAGCAACAACATCTATACATACTTGCTCTGTATAAGAGCAACCGTGATTATCTGTAAACACATAATCATAACAGTTTAAACCCTCCATTGATGGTGTCACAGAAACGATATCACCTGTATTCATAGCTATATCTGGATTTGCTTGCCATGCTGCGGTACTCTCAAGAGGTGTAAAAGAAAGATCTGAAGGAATAATCGCTGGGTCGAAATTAAGACCCCAAAAGAATATATACCCATCATCAGCACCTAAATTATCAGTTATAGTTAGACACCATTGCCCATTTAGTGGAGAACCAATTAATCCAGAAAAAGCTGTTTCTGGCAGATATTCTCCAGCAGGTATAGGTTGCGCATTTCCAACTGAAGGAATTACTTGCTGTAAGGTTTGCGTAGCGGTAACTCTTTCCGTAAAGATATAATCAAATCCCACCCCAGGAGTTCCGGAAGTATCATCAACTGCTTGACCAAAATAAATTCCACCTCCTCCATTAGGATTAGGTAATAATGTAACAGATGCACCATTAGGTGCCGTTAAAATAATTTCTAAATCGTTAACCCAACTATGCTCTAAATTCACAAAAATATCCGCAAGATCGCTGGCACTAGAAATTAATGCTCCAGGAGCAAATAAATCTACATCAATACATGTTACATAACTCACACCACTACCATCAGGTAAAAATGTTAAACCTGTTACTGGTGGAGAAACTGGTATAGCAAACTCCTGCGCAGTAACTACACCTCTAAGAGTGGTGGATTCTCCAAAACACAGGACGGTATCGTCTGCCATGGTACCTGTAAAATCAGGATCTGTAGAGACTTGAACTACTAAATCTATTTCATCTCTATCTGTACAATCATTACTATCTGTAACAACAAATCTTGTTTGATATATTCCAGACGCTGTATATGTTTCTGTTTGAACTTGCCCCATATTCAACCCATTACCATTTGCTAGGTCCCATTCATATGTTGCACCAGTTCCATCGATACTAAAAGTTGCAGACCCATCAAAGGTCACTGTATCTCCTTGACATATTCTTAGTATACCATCTGCATCAATTGCTGGAGTAGTAGTTATAGAGGTCGTAATCGTCTGACATGGGTCAAAACAAGTTCTTCTTGCTCTCCATCCAGAACTCACTCCAGAACCATTAGAGACAAATCTTACTGTAAGACATCCCGTAGCGTTAGCTGCACTAGCTTCAAACAAACCTGCCGCTGCAGTAGTGTCAGTAATAGTACCTAATACTGCAGCTGCTGTAGAATCTCCATCATAGATAGTTACCACATCACCAGCTAATAAACCGACCTGTAAAAAATCCAACTGCATTCTATCTGTATCAATAGCAGGACAGAAAACAGAAATATTATCTTCATTATTCAGGTAATTTTGATTACCCTGACTATCATTAAACACCGTTAAACCACAACCTACAAAACGAAATCCATTACCGCCATTAGTACCTTGAGGCATATTTATATTAGTCTGTGCTACAGAAAAATAAGAGCTAATTAGGATTAAAAAAAATAAGATTCTTTTCATCATTTACAGTTTTGAATATGAGTGGGCTTTTTTCTAAACAACAAATATGAGAAATATTGTTAACTATTACTTAACGTAACATAGTTAATCTTAGTCTAAATCTAACAAAACAATGCACTTATGCCTTTCAATGTGTAAATTTGCATTTAAAATAAATTGCCGCTATTAATTGCAGTACCTATATGAAAATTGACGACCTATTAGATAATATTGAAGATCACGATCACCTTTCTTCAAACGAGCAAACCCCTTTACGTCCAGATGCATTTGAATTAAGCGATGCTGATAAAATAGAATCTATAAAAAAAGATGTCTATAGCATACTAGAAACTCTAGGTATGGACATGACAGACGACAGCATTAAAGGAACACCTAATCGTGTTGCAAAAATGTTTGTGAATGAAATTTTTGGAGGTTTACGCCCAGATAAAAAACCTAACGCTAGTACTTTTGACAACAAGTATAAGTATAATGAGATGCTGGTAGAAAAAGACATAGTGGTTTATTCTACATGTGAGCATCATTTATTACCTATAGTAGGTCGTGCACACGTTGCCTATATTTCTAACGGTAGCGTAGTAGGACTTTCTAAGATGAATCGCATCGTAGATTATTATGCAAAACGTCCACAGGTTCAAGAACGTCTTAATATACAGATTGTACGTGAGTTACAAAAAGTAATGAATACAGAAGATGTAGCGTGTATTATAGACGCAAAACACCTTTGTGTTAACAGTCGTGGTATTAGAGATATAGAGAGCAGTACCGTTACAGGAGAATTCGGTGGTAAATTTAAAGATCCAGAAGTAAAAAGGGAATTCCTAGATTACATTAAAATGGAGACCAAGTTTTAAATCACCCATTTACTTAGAATAAATTTAAAATCTAAACTAGCAATTAAGCTCTATTAGATATTTACGTTTATTTTTGAGAATAATTAGCATTGAGATTCCGCTTTCGCGAAAGCGAGATCAACACCATCAACATCACATAAAAACAAGTCATGGCGCTTTATCAAGACAATGAATTAAGGATTTACAATTCCATAAAAGGCGAAAAAGAGGTATTCAAATCGATTACTGAAGGTCGCATAGGAATGTACGTTTGTGGACCTACCGTTTACAGCAATGTGCATTTAGGGAATTGCCGTACGTTTATCAGTTTTGACATGGTATTTAGATACCTTAAACACTTAGGCTATAAAACACGTTATGTACGTAACATTACAGACGCCGGCCACTTAACAGATGACGCAGATGAAGGTGAAGATAAAATTTCTAAAAAAGCAAGGTTAGAAAAAATAGAACCTATGGAAGTAGTACAGCAATACACGCTGGACTTTCATACGGTAATGAAGCAATTTAATGCCTACCCACCTAGTATAGAACCTACTGCTACAGGCCACATAGTAGAGCAAATAGAGATTATTAAAACGATCATGAAAAATGGATATGCCTATGAAAAAAATGGCTCTATCTATTTTAACGTGGTTAAATTTAATGAAGACCATGAGTATGGTAAATTAAGTGGTCGCAATCTAGAAGATATGATGGCCAACTCTCGTGAACTGGCTGCTCAAAGCGATAAAGAAAACCCAGCAGATTTTGCTTTATGGAAAAAAGCGAGTCCAGAGCATATTATGAGATGGCCTAGCCCATGGGGTGATGGTTTTCCTGGCTGGCACCTAGAATGTACAGTAATGAGTTCTAAATACCTAGGAGAAACATTTGATATACACGGTGGTGGAATGGATCTTAAATTCCCACATCACGAGTGTGAAATAGCGCAAGGTGAGGCCGCACATGGCCACAGCCCTGTAAATTACTGGATGCATGCAAACATGCTGACTTTAAACGGTCAGAAAATGTCTAAATCTACTGGAAATAGCATTTTACCAGTAGAGCTTTTTACTGGAGAAAACGACTTTATGCAAAAAGCATTTGCACCTAGTGTCGTGCGCTTTTTCATGATGCAGGCTCATTATAGATCTATTTTAGATTTTAGTAATGACGCAATTCTTGCTGCAGAAAAAGGTTTTAACAGACTTACAGAAGCAATGAAGGTTATGGATAAATTACTTGTATCTAAAACCTCTTCTATAGATCTATCTTCATGGAAAGCAAAATGCTATGCTGCCATGAATGATGATTTTAACACACCTATTCTTATTGCAGAGCTTTTTGATGCAGTAAAGATGATTCATTCTATCAATGATGGAAATGCAACCATCACAGCAAGTGATCTAGCTGACCTTCAAGAAACAATGAACGCATTTTTCTTTGATGTCTTAGGTTTACAAGATACCAAGGAAGAAGGAAGCGCATCACTTAATAAAGGAATGGATGGTGCGATGAAATTAATAATCGACCTGAGAGCAACGGCAAGAGCTAATAAAGACTGGAGCACCAGTGATAAAATAAGAGACGAACTAGCTGCGGCTGGAATTTCTTTAAAAGATGGCGCTGACGGGACCAGTTATAGTGTGGAGTAAGGATTTTTGATTTTTAAGAATGGAAAGACCTTTTCTCTAGTCCTGAAGAATGGGATTTTTTCTATTCATTAATGAAACTTGAATTGAACTATTTAAACATTACAATAAGTTAACCTAAAGAGCCATGACTAAATACTTACTTATAGTTGCTTTTGCCTTAATGGGATGTAAATCAAAATCTGTTGAACAAACTGAGGTGATTTTCACAGGGCAACAATTTAAAATGGAACTTCTCAAAGGGAAATGGCTTACTAACGGAAAAAAGAATAAAAGTGATTTCAGAATATTTCGTGAAGATTTTAAGATGCAAGATTCGGATTTAAGTATTTTGATTCCTTACGAGTTAAAAAAAGACAGTATTTTCTTTTTCATAAATAAAAAAATAATTTCTGGAAGACTGGTATCCATGGACACGAAAGAGCTTAAAATACTCTGGGGAAATTCTGAACCTATTACCTATTACAGACCTAAATAAATTCACGCTTAAGAGTTGAAAAAAATACTAGCATATCCGTTTTTGTTGATTATCAGATTTTATCAGTCGGTGATATCGCCTTTTACACCTGCTAGTTGTCGCTACTCTCCTACTTGTTCTCAATATTCTAAAGAAGCATTGATCAAACACGGTGCTTTTAAAGGTGGCTGGCTGGCAATTAAAAGAATATCTAGCTGCCATCCTTGGGGCGGAAAAGGTTATGATCCTGTGCCTTAGAAAATTTGATTGAGCAGCAGTCGAAACCTTTTTTTTAGATCGTACAGTCTATTTTCGTAAATAAGCGTTCTCGACTGCGCTCGAACTGACATCAGTTTTTATTTTCAATTTAGATTTAGATTTAAGTTTGAACTTGAACCTTCTTACCTTAGCATTAAAAATTAAAAGTCTTGACTTCTACTCAAATACTTATTACCATAGCTTGTTACTTTGCAGTACTTGTTGCTATCTCATTTATTGTTGGTCGTAAAAGTGATAATGCCACTTTCTTTAGAGGTAATCGATCATCGCCTTGGTTTATTGTCGCTTTTGGGATGATAGGTGCATCGCTTAGTGGTGTGACCTTTATCTCAGTTCCTGGTGCGGTAGAAGAAGGTGCCATGAATTACTTTCAAGTAGTACTGGGTTATGTAGTCGGTTATTTAGTCATAGGTACTGTGCTATTACCACTTTATTATAAAATGAACCTCACTTCTATTTACAGTTACCTCAACGATAGATATGGAAGTGCTGCTCAATTTACCGGTTCTAGCTTCTTCATACTTTCTCGTGTGGTAGGTGCTAGTTTTAGACTATATCTGGTTGCTGGTGTGTTGCAAGAATTTGTGTTTGAAAGTATGGGTGTGGAGTTTTGGCAAACGGTTACCCTTACCGTCATTCTTATCTGGTTGTACACTTTTAAATCTGGAATCAAAACCATAGTCTGGACAGACACACTACAGACTTTGTTTATGTTAATAGCCGTAGGTGTCGGTATTTATTACATTTCAGACAGTCTTAACCTCAATGGTATCGGTGAGATTACTGGCTTTATAGCAGATAGTGATTTATCGCAAATCTTCTTTTTTGACGACTGGAAAAGTGGTCAGCATTTTGTTAAACAGTTTTTATCAGGTGCTTTTATTGCTATTGTAATGACAGGACTGGATCAAGATATGATGCAAAAAAACTTGACCTGTCGCAGCCTTAAAGATGCTCAAAAAAACATGTTTTGGTTTACTATTGTGTTGACTTTTGTGAACTTGTTATTCTTAGGATTAGGTGTTTTGCTTACCGCTTTTGCAAAAGCGGAATTAACAGGTGGCTACAAAGACAGTTTATTTGCTTGTATATCCGTACAAAGCGGCATGGGAATAGGTATAGGACTCGTTTTTATTCTAGGGCTGGTTGCCGCAGCATACTCTAGTGCAGACAGCGCACTTACTTCACTCACCACATCCTTCTCTGTAGATATATTACGATTAGAAAAAAACTATGATAAGAAAAAACAAAGCTGGATGCGCAAACTCGTTCACGTTGCTTTTTCTATTCTCCTTATACTTGTCATCGTGAGTTTTGAATATATCATTAAAGATGCAAGTGTGATTACAAAACTTTTTGTTTTTGCTGGATATACCTATGGTCCTTTATTGGGATTATTTGGATTTGGGATACTGACAAAGCTTCAAGTCAACCATAGACTTATTCCGTTTATTGCTATTGCATCGCCATTCATAGCCTATGCATTAAGCACCGCCGCTGATTATTACTTTGGGTTTGAATTTGGTTTCTTTATACTATTGCTCAATGGTTTCATCACCTTTTTAGGTTTATTAATCGCATCGGCATTTAGTAATCAAAAAGTTAGTATTGATGTGTCCCCAGCATAACTAGTGTACACGCCACTTCATGTTCAATATTGTGATCTGTCAGCTTTTGATAGAATTCAGGATTTTCTGTTCCTGGATTAAAAATAACACGCTCTGGTTTAAGGCTTATGATATAATCATAGTATTGTGGTTGCCTTTGCGCATTTAAATATAGGGTTACCGTATTTATTCCTTGAAAAGGTATAAGTTCCTTATGTATTTTTACGTCATCTACTAGCCCTTCACGCAATCCTATAGCGACAGTTTCTATATTAAACTTGCGCAATCGGTAAATAGCTATGTTAGAATAGCGTTCTTCTTTAAGTGACGCACCTAGTACTAGAGTTTTTTTAGACATTTTTATGATTTAATATGTAACAATATACAAAATAGATCGTCTTTTATTATGAAGGACGTGATAAACCCTTCTGATTTATTTGGTTAATTGAATTTTATTGAAAAAGAAGAATTCAAAGGTTAATGTCTTTTACGTTTAAGACTTAAATTTAAAAGACACACATAATCGTATAATTCATAATTAATGGTTAGTGTTATTATACGATTTAGAAATCCCGAGCTTGCAGGCTCGGGATTTTGTATTTATATCATTTCTATTCATAGGTGCTTAAGTCCGCACCTATGGATGAAACATGGTTTAAAGCTCGAGATTTTCAATAATAGAACCTTCCCCATGATGATGCTTTTGATTTTTGACATAATCTGCGACCTGAGATACCTGACTTGAGCTAACGGAAAACGCACCATAGCCGCGCTGCCATTCAAAGCCGTTTAAAAATGAGTAATTCTCATTAAGGAATCTAGAGCTTTTACCTTTAATGAATCTCATCAAATCAGATAATGAAACTTTTGAGTCCATTTTTAATAATATATGGACATGGTCTGGCATACCATTAATCATTAAAGGAGTACAATCATTATCTTCTATAACAGACCAGATAAATGGGTATACCTTTTTCTCTATTGTATCAGAAATTAACACACCTCGATTCTTTGTACAAAATACAATGTGAATATAAACTTGAAGATTATTTATGGACATCTTTAAAAATAATCAATTTGCTCAACTATAGGTGCGGACTTAAGTCCGCACCTATGGATGTTGTTACCATTTAATAATAGCACTACCCCAAGTAAACCCACTACCGAAAGCAGCAAGAACCACCGTATCTCCTTCTTTTACTTTACCTTCTTCCCATGCCTCACAAAGAGCGATAGGAATAGATGCAGCTGTAGTGTTACCATATTTCTGGATATTGTTATAGACTTTATCGTCTGTTAATTGGAATTTCTTCTGTATGAATTGAGATATACGCAAGTTAGCCTGGTGTGGCACAAGCATATCTATATCACCTACCTCTAGGTTATTTTTTTGAAGGCCTTCCATAATCACCTCACTAAAACGTCTCACTGCATTTTTAAATACAAACTGACCATTCATATAAGGATAATAAGGAATATCTTCTTGCGGATTCTCCTCTATTAATTGAGGTACCCAGTGCATAGTAGATGGTCCTTTAAGAGATAATTCTAGTGCATGTTTTCCCTCACTATGTAAGTGCGTAGAAAGGATACCCTGACCTTCATTTTCTGATCTAGTAAGAACTGCTGCTCCTGCTCCATCTCCAAATATTACCGTCACACCACGACCACGTGTAGAAAAATCTAAACCACCACTGTGATTCTCAGATCCTATTACGAGTACATTTTTATACATTCCTGTTTTAATAAACTGGTCTGCAACAGACAGTCCATAAATAAAACCACTACACTGGTTTCTTACATCCAGAGCTGGACAGGTATGAATACCCATCATTTCTTGTACTTGCACACCACAACCAGGAAAATAATAATCTGGAGATAGGGTTGCAAACACGATCATGTCGATGTCGTCCTTAGATATTTTTGCTCTTTCTAGAGCTATTTCTGCAGCTTTAACACCCATGGTAGCTGTAGAATTTCCATCGCCTTTTTTAATGTGACGACGTTCTTGGATTCCTGTACGTTCCTGTATCCAGGCATCGTTAGTATCCATTACTTTAGAAAGATCATCGTTAGTAACCACATTTTCAGGGACAAATTTCCCCATTCCGGCTATGCGAGAAGTATACATAAATTTGTTTTAAATCTTTCGCAAGATACGTGACAGTCTCATTATCTTGCTAGTTTGAACCTGTTTTTTATATGCATGCATAACAAGTTGTTTTCAGATACTTTTCCCGAGATTCCAGATGCATCGGTGCGTTATGATGGTTCTTTTTACGCTTTCGCGAAAGCGGAACTTTTAAAAAACACTTTATTAACTGAAACACCGTGGCGACAAAATAAAATACAGCTATTCGGTAAAACACATGACGAGCCAAGATTAACCCAATTATATGGAGATGCAGATATCGCATATGGATACAGCGGTATAGAATTCAATGCATTACCATGGACAGACACATTGAAACAGATTAAAGAAGATGTGGAGCAAGCAGCCGGCACCACCTTTAATGTATGTCTCATAAATCAATACCGTAATGGTCAGGATTCTAACGGCTGGCATGCAGATAATGAAAAAGAACTAGGCACTAACCCTACTATCGCCTCTGTAAGTCTAGGTCAAGAACGATTTTTTCACCTAAAACATAATGTGAACAAAGACTGGCGTTTTAAATTCCCTCTAGCAAATGGCAGCCTGCTTATTATGGGAAAACAAACGCAGCATACTTATAAACATCAGATTGCTAAAACTAAAAGAAAGGTAGGTCTACGCATCAATCTTACATTTAGAAACGTGGTAAAATAATTATTAGAGTCTCATCATAAAACATCGCGAGAATTATGGCAATTTCTGTAATCTGTTAAATCGATAATAAAACAGCTTTTAGTTAAATACAATCTGTAATTATTAGAAATTTTAACGACTTTAATTTTATGGCAAGAACTAGAGCAAAAGACATTTTAGCAAATTTAAACGATCGTCAGATAGACCGCATTATAGAAATGGGCTGGGAAGATCGCACACCATTTGATGCGATCGAGGCACAATTCGGCGTGACAGAAAAAGAAGTGATCATGATCATGCGCAATGAGATGAAGGAAAGCAGTTTTAGAATGTGGCGCCAGCGTGTGCAAGGTCGTGCGACTAAACATCGTGCACAGCGAGATCCGGAAATGAGTCGTTTTAAGTGCAGTATGCAACGTAGTACTGGTAATAAGATTGCAAAACGATAATTAGATTTTTTTAATAGAATATATGTAATGGCATACCTATTGCCTAGATTTGGACGTTATTAATAGAGAACAGCCAAATCATGAAAAAGTCATTATTCCTTTTACTTCTTTTACCTCTTGTGACTATAGCGCAAGATGCTTTTTCTAAAAAAAATGCACAAAAACCTACCGAAGATCTTACTGAGGTAAATATTAATAAAAATATTCAAGGAACATTACTCACACCAGATACTTATGAAAAAGTACCACTGGTCATCATCATAGGCGATCAAGGTGCTGTAGATCGCAATGGTAATGAACGTAGAACAAAGAGCAACGCTTATTTACAACTTGCAGATTCTTTACTTACTCGAGGTATTGCTACTTATAGATATGACAAGCGTATCTTAACCCAAATAAAAAATCGCAAACCTAGTGATAAGACATTATTCAGTGATTTTATAATAGACGCAAAAGAGTCTGTTTATTTTTTCAAAAACGACCGTAGATTTTCTAAAATATACCTAGCCGGTCATGGACAAGGCTCTCTAGTAGCTATGCTTGCGGTTAATAAAGATGTAGATGGTTTTATATCTATTAATGGTGCAGGACAATCTATTGATAACGTTATTGTACAACAAATAGCACAACAACAACCTGGTCTAGATAAGGTAGCTGCAGAGACCTTTGAAAGAGTAAAGAAATCTGAAAAACCGGTAGTAGACATAGAACGCGATCTTTATGTTATTATAGGTCCACAGGTGCAGCCCTTCATGAAATCATGGATGCAATATGATCCTGCAACAGAGTTAAAAAACATCTCTGCTCCTGTTCTTATTGTTAACGGCAGTAAGAATAGGCAGGTAGATGCTACTGAAGCGCAACTTTTAAAAGACGCCGCACCTACTGCTACATTTGAGATTATAGAAAACATGAACCATGTTCTTAAGACCGTGGGAAATGATGAGATAGAAGCTTCTAAAAGCTACATAAACCCCAACTTCCCATTAAATCAAAGACTGTTAGAACTAATTACAGCATTTGTAAAATAGTTTTTAATATAAAATAATTCCCTATATCGCTTTCGCGAAAGCGAAACTACCCTAAACAACTTCTTATAAAGTCGTATTTTGCAGCTATTCAAAATACGAATTTATGATTTTAGGAGATAGGATTTTCACAGAAGTAGAAACCGCAGAACCATTTATAACCAACGACGCTATTGTATTTGGTTTACTCATGATTTCTCTTGCATTTGTATTTGCTACCTCTTCTAAAAAAGAAGGCCGATGGGCAAAATTCTACAAATACGTACCGGCTCTTTTAATGTGTTATTTCATACCTAGTATTTTAAGTTCTACCGGACTTATTGCCGCAGAGTGGCAAACTGAAGCTGACGACGGCAAAATAATCGAACATGGAACTAGTGTTTACTTTGTTGCATCAAGATACCTACTTCCCGCAGCCCTTGTTCTCATGACTCTTTCCATAGACTTAAAAGCTGTATTTAATCTAGGTTCCAAAGCACTGATTATGTTTCTTACAGGAACAGTAGGAATTATCATAGGTGGACCTATTGCTGTTTTAATAGTAGGAAGCATATCACCAGAAACAGTAGGAGGCGAAGGTATTCAAGCGGTATGGCGAGGACTTTCTACTCTTGCAGGTAGCTGGATAGGTGGCGGTGCAAATCAAACAGCTATGTTAGAAGTGTATAACTATGATCAAACCTTATATGGTAATATGGTACTCGTAGATATTATAGTAGCCAATATCTGGATGGGACTTTTATTATTAGGTATAGGAAAAGCCGCAAAATTTGACAAATGGTTTGGTGCAGATTCTAGTTCTATTGAAAAATTAAAAGAAAAGGTAACGACTTATCAAAATAGCATTAAAAGAGAAGCAACCTTAACTGACATGATGGTTATGCTAGGAATAGGTTTTGGATCAATGGGAATAGCACACTTTATCGCAGATTTCTTATCAGATTTTCTTCCTGAAAATTTTAGTTGGATTGCAGACCCAAAATCTTATTTTAGTTTTTTAGGTGGGCAATTCTTTTGGCTTATCGCTATTGTAACTATAATAGGTGTTATTCTTTCTTATACTCCGTTGAAAAAATACGAAGGTGCTGGAGCAAGTAGGATAGGTACAATTTTCATTTATGTCTTAGTTGCTACAATAGGTATGAAAATGAATCTTGCAGGAATTGTTCATAATCCAGGACTCATCGTTGTTGGACTTATCTGGATGGCTATTCATGCAGGACTTCTTATATTAATGGCAAAACTAATCAAAGCACCATACTTTTTTCTTGCCGTAGGCAGCCAGGCAAATGTAGGAGGAGCGGCAAGTGCTCCAGTAGTAGCGGCAGAATTTCATCCATCTCTGTCTACAGTTGGTGTTTTATTAGCTGTTTTCGGTTATGTAGTAGGAACAGTAGGAGCTCTAGCTTGTACAACTTTAATGCGTATGATTGCTGAATCTAGCATGTAATTACATTATAATAATTGAAACATATAGTGCATATTTGCAGCCATTAAAAATTTACCATGAAAAAAGTATTCTTCCTTCTTATCGCTATTACTCTTATAGCATCTTGTAGTGATTCTAACTCTAGCAACTTTTCTATTTCTGGAACTGTAGATGGAATTAAGGTCGGAAAAATATTCTTACAGCGTTTACAAGATTCTACTTTGGTAAATGTAGACTCTGTAGTTTTTGATGGAGAATCTGATTTTAATCTTAAAGCATCATTAAGTCAACCAGAAATCATGTACCTACATCTAGATGTAAAGGATGGAACTGAGTTTAATGACCGTCTTTTGTTCTTTGCAGAGGACACAACAATGACCATGAATTCTACCTGGGATAATTTTGTAAACGACGCTGCTTTTAGCGGTTCTAAAAATCAAGATATTTATGCTACTTATTTAAAAAATAGTAAAAAACTAAATGTGGTTTATACCGATCTAGTAAAAAGAAGTATGTCTCTTACTGATGAGACTAGAACTCTAGCAGTGACAGATTCTATCAATACTGCCTATGACAGGTACTTAAGAAAAAAGGTGTTACACGCTATTAATTATGCACAATTACATAATGATAAAGTGGTGGCCCCATATTTACTAGTAAGTGAGGCTAGTGAGGCAAATCCTATTTTACTAGATAGCGTGTATAGAAGTATGCCAAAAAAAATTCAGACAACTGTTTATGGAAAACAACTGTCTGAATTAATAAATAACGCTAAGGATAATTTATAGAGCGTTAACTCTATCGATAAGTCCTTTTCCTTGAGTTTCTAAGTCAGAACGTACTGCAGTAAGATGAGCCTTACGGTTTTCTACTTTGCGGTCGTTTACTCTAGCGATTAAACCGTCAAATACTTCGATAGAATCATCAACGATCTTTTCAGACTCTGCAGTTTTCTCTGGGCTTAATGCCTGAGTGATAAGTGCTGCTTCTATGATATCTCCTAATACGTAATTGATGTCTTGCTTAAGATTTTTTATACTTGCCATAATAATTTAATTTGTTGCAAAAATAGTGAATAAAAGAGTTACACGATAGCATAGAATCGTAATAGTAACTATCTGCTTTTTCACTTTTAAATTCTTGATAATTAGTCCGCTTTCGCGAAAGCGGAACAGAAATACATCTATATATTTTACAGTCCTTTATAGACTACAAAGTTGCGCTCTGTCTCATAAAGCTTAATTTCTAGATCAAATTTAGGATCTAATTTTGCTTTAATTTTATTATAAACTACAAATGCTATGTTTTCTGCAGTTGGGTTTAAGGAAGCAAACTCTGGCACTTGCTCGTTAAGATTTTTATGATCTAAGGCGTCTTCTACCTCTTCTTTAATAATGTCTTTAAGAACTTTGAGATCTATTAAATAACCTGTCTCTGGGTCTACCTCTCCTGTCACTCCTACCTCAATATTATAATTGTGGCCGTGGTAATGTTTATTGCTACATAGTCCAAAAACCTGAGCGTTTTTTTCATCACTCCAGTCCTTGCGATATAAACGATGTGCTGCGTTAAAATGAGCTTTTCGGTAGGCAGTTAATATCATGAAATGTGGGAATAATATTTTTCAAAAATGATTTTAAACCACTCGGTATAAATCTCTGGTTGCTGTGCCATATCTTCTTTTATGGCCTGTGCTGTCATCCACTTATATGCGGCTGCTTCTTCTGGATTAATTTGAGGGGCGTCGTTATAATGGCCTATCATCACATGATCTAATTCATGCTCTGTTAGTCCATTATCAAAAGGTGCTATATAGATGAAATGAAACAGCTCTTCTAGATCGGTCACAAAACCCATTTCTTCCATGAGCCTTCTTTTACCAGCTTCTATATTAGATTCTCCCTCACGTTGATGGCTACAACAGGTGTTAGTCCATAAACCAGGTGAGTGATATTTATCTAGTGCTCGCTGTTGCAGCATGATTTCATTCTTATCATTTACTACAAAGACAGAAAAAGCTCTATGCAATAGTGCTTTTTCATGAGCTTCGATTTTTTCCATTAGACCGATTTGCTCGTCGTTCTCGTTTACTAAGATTACTTGTTCTATGATTTCTAATAATTTATATAACAAAAATACAAAAGGAAACCCTTTTGATTCCTTAAACATTTACTAAGTAGTTAAGGCTGGTTATTCATTACAAAATGAATTAATGTTCTATTTATTATGATATCTATTACTGGACACACCAGAATCTAGATATCATTACTTTTCTAAGGTTGAACCTCTTAATTCTATGGTGAAATCTACTGTAGCTGTAGATGTAGGTATCGCCTCTTCCTTACTTTCTAAACGAGCTATTAACATACGTACAGATTGCTGCCCTATAGCCTCAGCATGTTGTGTAATAGTAGAAAGATGTGGATAGGACAAGTGTGAAATATCATCTGACGCAAACCCTATTACAGATAGTTCTTCTGGAACTTTTTTCCCTATACGTTGTGCTATATTAACAGACATCACACCAGATACATTATCTATACAAAATAGACCATCCATATCTTTGTGTTCCCTTATGATGTTCTCTAACTGGTCATTAAGAATTGCTTTGTCATCTTCTATATCTATGACTACAGGTTCTCCTTTATAAGACTCGTGTTTTTCTAAAGCTTTTTTATATCCTAAGATTCTAAGTTTTCCAACACTTAAATCTCCTAATGTATTTACTAAAATGATTTTTTTACGACCTTCTTTGATTAATATCTCGGTGCCTCTAAAAGCTGCATTAAAGTCATCTATGATTACCTTATCACAGTCTACATCATTTGCCACACGATCAAACATCACGATGGGAACATCTTGATTAATGGTGTCTTTGAGGTGTTTTACCTCTCCATTAGTTTGTGTTTCTTGTGCTACAGACATGATAAATCCATCTACACTACCGTTTGCTAAAAGATTAAGGCTGTTGTTCTCTTTCTCAAAAGATTCATTTGAAAGGCAAGTAATTATATTATAACCTAAAGCATTAGATTCCTGCTCTATACCGTAAAGTATTCGTGCAAAAAACACATTCAAGATGTCAGGAATAATAACACCTATAGTCTTGGTTTTTCTATTCTTAAGGCTAAGTGCTAGTGTATTAGGCCTGTAATTAAGCTCTTTTGCTATTTCTTTTACACGAGCAATCGTGTCTTTACTTATTTCTGGACTATCCTTTAAAGCTTTAGAAACAGTCGAAACTGAAACTCCTAAGGTGGCAGCCAGATCTTTAAGGGTTATCATATTTTATTTATTTAGAAATGAATCAAATATATAGAATTCACAAACATACGTTTGAAATTCTAACTATAGCAATAAAGATAATAATTACTATTTCTTTTTCAAGAAACTTGTTACAAGCTTGTTGATCTCTTAAACATAAACCAACAAGCTTATTAAACACAAGTTATTATAGATGATTTTCTAAACTTAATATAGACTTCTTTTTAAGTTTAAAGTTTAAAGTTTAAAGTCTAACTCTAAGATGAGGTTTGTTTTATCTTTTAGTTACTATGAATTCAGAACGTCTATTTAATTGATGCTGTTCTTCAGTACACTCTACACCGTTTGCACATTCATTTACTAACTGAAACTCTCCATAACCTCTAGCTGTGAGTCTGTCTGCAGATATTCCTTTCATTATCAAATAAGCTCTAGTAGATTTTGCTCTTCTATCACTTAATTTGATATTATATCCATCTGGCGCTCTACTATCTGTATGAGAACGTATATCTATACTAACTGTAGGATATGCTTTCATGTATCGCAATACTTTTTGCAATTCTAATTCAGCATCTGGACGTATATTATGTTTATCAAAATCAAAGTAGATCATGTTGATATCTAGTATATCATTAAGGTCGTCTCCTTCTTTCACATCTTTTAACCTGTCATCTATAGATTTGCTTATTTGTAATGGTAAATCTATAGTTGCCACTGTATTCGGCGTAGTTGTGTTAGCCTCAGCAGGAGAATAACCTTCTTTTAAAGCTCTAATAGAATAATCACTAGAACAGTTTACACTAAATTTATAGGCTGCGTCTTTACCTACTACAACAGACTCTATTACTTTATTATCTGCATCTAGTAAATTAACTTGTGTGTCTGGCATTAACAATCCTGTTTTTTCATTGGTAACAACACCTTGAATGATGTCTTTACATACCAGAGGATTATTTTGTACAAATCTATAAATATCATCCAGTCCTTTACCTTCTGGTCTGTTAGAGCTAAAATATCCCATCTGAGTACTGTCATTAATGATAAATGAAAAATCATCATGTTGACCATTAACCGGCTTACCTATATTTGTAACTGTTACTTTCTCTTTATTGTAAGTTTTATTTAATGGCGTTACAAAAATATCTAGACCTCCTAACCCCATGTGTCCAGTTGAAGAAAAATATAAATCCCCATTATCAGAAATAAATGGGAACAATTCATTTCCAGCAGTATTAATAGAAGCAACATTTACAGGCTCTGAAAGTTCACCTTCTTCATTTAAATCTACATACCATATATCAGAAAGTACTCTACCCTGCAAACCCACTTTACTTCCAGGTCTATCACTAGCAAAATAAAGTCGAGACTCATCTAAATTTAAAGCAGGGTGTGCTGTTGAAAATTCATCACTATTAATATTTAATTCTGTGATATTTCCCCATCCATCAGATGTCTTTTGAGCTCTAAATATCTTAAGCTTATTTACATCGTCAGAACTCTTTTTAAAGTTTTTATTGAAATAATTATTACTAGAGTAATAAACCGTTTTTCCATCTTTCGTAAAAACAGCATTACTTTCATGGAATTTAGTGTTCAACTTCTCATCTCCTCCATTACCAAATTTAGTTACATTACTTAACTCTCCAGTGAGGCTATCCATATCTGCCTCATAAAGATCTAAAAATTGTCTTTCATTCCATTTGTGTTTTCTACTTACTAAGGAAGCGCTATCCTTTGCACTTGCAAACACTATTTTATTTGTTCCTCGATAATAAGCTGTTCCAAAATCTTGACTTTTTGTATTAATAGGCTCGTTTACAATAGAAAATCTGTAAGACTGTAACTCTATTAATTCTAGATAATTAACATCACTAGCATATTCTTTTATATAATTATCATCTCCATTTATCCTTCTATATTTTGCAAGTAAATCATTTGCTTTAGTGTAATCACCTACTGCTTTTAATGATTGTATATACCTGAAATAGTATTCTTTTGATATGGTATCTTGATTGTATTCAAAAAGTCTAGAATACCATTTATGAGCATTCTTATAGTCGTTATTAAAATAGTAAGTATCTCCTAATTTCTGGAAGAGCTCTACACTTTCATAACCATTGTTTACAATCTCAAGATACATTTTTTGAGCTTCAATAAATGCGTAGTTATCAAAGTTTTCGTTAGAAGAACTAATCTTATTTTCTTGAGAAAAAGATAAAGTCGAACTGAAAACAATTAGTAATATGGATAGTTTTTTAAACATAATGTATGCTGTGTTTATTTTTCTTAGAAGAAACGAGGTGTAATGATACGATCGTAGCTGTTAAATAATTCAAATCTCATGAAAAGTTCATAACTACCGTCATTAAAAACGGCATTTCCTAACTCTGTAGTCTCTCTATCATAGGCAAATCCTATCATCATTTGATCACTTAATTGAAAACCTACTAGACCTGTTACCGCAGCACTCCATCTATAAGCTGCTCCTAATGTCAACTTCTCATTAAACAAAAAGTTTGCTGATAGATCTACCTGTAATGGCGCACCTTGAACCACCTTTACTAAAGTAGATGGTTTAAATTTAATGTCGTCATTTAAGTCCAATACATAACCAGCCGTTGCAAAATAATGTATTCTTTCACGAGCAATATAAGTTGAACTTCCTGAATCATTGCTCTCATCAAAATGATCTGTTTGCAATAAATTAGGTGCACTTAATCCCATATAGAATTTTTCAGTATGATAATACAACCCTAAACCTACTGTAGGAGATAGCTTATTATCTACGTTATCTGTTAATCTAGGATCTCCTGTATTAAAGATATTCAACTTTGTGAAATCTACATTAAGAACATGAATACCACCCTTAAGACCAAAACTTAATCGAGCTTCGTCTCCTACTGGTATCGTATAACTGAAATCTGCAGCTACATAAGTCTCATCTGACGGCCCTATTTCATCATTAACTATACTCAACCCTAGACCAACACGACTGTTAGAAATAGGTGTGTGAAATGATAGTGTTTGAGTTCTAGGAGCTCCATCCAGTCCTACCCACTGACTACGGTGTAAACCTACGATACTAGCTACTCCTCGATTTCCCGCATAAGCTGGATTAACAACTATTGGGTTATAAGAATACTGACTGTATTGAGGATCTTGTTGTGCGGTAACCGCTTTCGCGAAAGCGAATAACAATAAACAAGTTAATAATTTCTTCATGCTATATTATTTTTCAATTAACCTACCCTAACTGATTGAATTAGGGTAGGTAAGATTTATTTATCTGATATATAGATATCCTGCTAGTTGTTGAGTTGCACCAAAGTCATCGATATATTCAATAACATAGTAGTAGGTTCCTGTAGGTAACTTCTCTCCTGAAGATATTGTTGTTCTACCATCAGAAATTCCAACAAATCGTGTTGAAGCGTTGTCATAATTATTTGCATTATAAACCTCTACACCCCAACGGTTATAAATTCTAACGGTATTATCAAAGTTCTCTATTCCTTGAAGGAAGAAGAAATCGTTCTCATTATCACCATTAGGAGTAACAGCATTAAAGACTGTTATTCTTCTAATATCTTCATCAAGATAATCAGGAATACCATCATTATCGATATCACTAGTATCACCTGTATTAGGATCAAGGTCACCATCAGGGTTTGCACCTTCATCGATTGTATCTAGACCATCACCATCGTCATCAGTATCTAGATAATCAGGAGTACCATCATTATCAGAATCTTGATTAGTTGGATCACTATCACCGTCATAATCTTCATTAACCGTTGCTACTCCATCATTGTCGTCATCGACATCTAAGAAGTTAGGGATTCCATCACCATCTGTATCACCTAGAGCTAACTCTACACCATTAGGTACATTATCCATATCACAATCTGCATCTAACCAAGCCTGATCTGGTGTCATAGTCTGATTATCAACATCGATACTACAAGGGTCTTGAGGATCTGTAGGAGTACCGCCATTAGGAGGTAATAATTCATCAATGTTTCTTACTCCATCACCATCACAATCTAGGTTATCCCATTCACCAGTTGCTGCAACTAGATTTTGTGAAATCGCTTCATAACTACAAGGATCTTGAGGATCTGTATTATCAATCTCTTCTTGTCCATTAGTAACTCCATCACCATCACAGTCTAACTGACCATATGCTTCAGATGTATTAACTGTCTGGCTAGCTGTTAAGAAATCACATGGATCACTAGGATCTGTACCATCGATGATTTCATCACCATTAGTAACACCATCACCATCACAATCTGCGTCATTAAAGTCACCTGAAACTGGAATAGTCTGACTACCCACTATAAAGTCACAAGGATCAGTTGGATTAGTTCCATCTGCAATTTCATCTGCATTTGTTACACCGTCACCATCACAATCTAATGATCCCCATGCTGAGTTAGGAACAAGGTCTTGACTAGATATTATTAGATCACATTCATCTAATGGATCAGTACCGTCCGATACTTCAACACCATTACTAACGCCATCACCATCACAGTCTAATGCTTCCCATTCCATTGTTTGTGGAACCGTTACATTATCTAGCATGAACTCACATGGATTAACTGGGTCAGTTCCATCTATCACTTCATCACCATTAGTAACTCCATCACCATCACAGTCTGAATTAATCCAAGATACAGATGCTGTAGTATCTTGACTTGTGTATACTAGATCACATGGATCTTGTAAATCAGTACCATCAGTTAACTCTGTACCGTTCGAAACCCCATCACCATCACAATCTAATGCATTCCAAGCAGCAGAAACTGGTACTGTTTGATTAGAAAGTATATAATCACAAGGATCAATAGGATTAGTTCCATCAACAACTTCATCACCGTTAATGACACCATCACCATCACAATCAGCAACTAACCATTGACTGGTCACCAACACGATATCCTGACTACTCAATAAATAATCACAAGTATCTCTAGGATCTGTACCATCAGACAATTCTGTGCCGTTAGGTACACCGTCACCATCGCAATCAGCAACTAACCATTGGTTAGAAACATTGTTAAGATCTTGAACAACTACATTATAATCACAAGGATCATTAGGGTCGGTATTATTAGCATCTACTATTCCATTCCCATCTAGATCAACTTCAACACCGTTAGGAACGCCATCTCCATCACAATCTGCTACATACCAGTCGGAGGTAGTATTAGATAAATCTACATTATTAACATCACCACCATCACATGGATCGTTAGGATTAGTACCATTTGCTATTTCATCAGCATCAGTTACTCCATCTCCATCACAATCTACTGTGCTGGTTACCGGTACTGTTATATCTGATACGTTGTAATCACATGCATCGTTTGGACTAGTTCCATCTGGTGTTGTTGGATCACCATCCGGTCCGTTGATCTCATCTGCATCTGTTACTCCGTCACCATCACAGTCTACCGTACTTGTTACTGGTACACTTATGTTTCCTACATTATAATCACATGCATCATTTGGATCAGTTCCTGCTGCTATTTCATCTGCATCAGTTACTCCATCACCATCACAATCTACTGTACTTGTTACTGGTACACTTACATCTGATACATTATAATCACATGCATCGTTTGGATCAGTTCCATCTGGCGTTGTTGGATCACCATCTGGTCCGTTGATCTCATCTGCATCTGTTACTCCATCTCCATCACAATCTACTGTACTTGTTACAGGCACACTTACATTTGACACATTATAATCACATGCATCGTTTGGATCAGTTCCTGCTGCTATTTCATCTGCATCAATTACTCCATCTCCATCACAATCTACTGTACTTGTTACTGGCACACTAATATCTGATACATTATAATCACATGCATCGTTTGGATCAGTTCCTGCTGCTATTTCATCTGCATCAATTACTCCATCTCCATCACAATCTACTGTACTTGTAACTAGTACTGTTACACTTGCAACATCATAATCACATGGATCTGTTGGATCTGTTCCATCTGGTGTGCTTGGATCTCCATCAGGTCCGTTGATCTCGTCTGCATCAGTTACTCCATCTCCATCACAATCTACTGTGCTAGTTACTGGTAATGTCACACTTGCAACATCATAGTCACATGGATCTGTACTATCTGTTCCGTCTAGTGTCGTTGGATCACCATCCGGTCCATTTATCTCATCTGCATTACTGACACCATCACCATCACAATCACCCATATCGGTTGCTGGCAATGTTGCAGCTCCTGAAGTATAATCACATGGATCTGTTGGATCCGTCATATTTAGGCATTCAGTCGCATTATCAACACCATCACCATCACAGTCTAATAATCCAATTGCATTAGATGGGTCAGCATTAAGAACCATACACACATCAACAGAACCTGACATTACATCATCACAATCAATAGTAACATTAATCAATACACTACCGATATCTGTAAGTCCATCTTCATCCTCTAGGGTATAATCAAAATTAACTTCCGTAACTCCAACACTAGGCGTTACATCTAAAGTTCCATTTGTATTCAAAGTCACCGTTGTACCATCACTCAACGTTACTGTTGAACCTGGTGCTATTGGCGTTACTGTTCCTGTTAATGGATCTGTAATCGCTGTTATCATTAAGTTAGCATTATCTCCATCTGGATCAACATCGCCATCTAACACATTAATATTTACAGGTGTAGATGTTTCTGTTATTGCTACTTCATCATCAGCTATTGGTGCTAACTGCGTGAAGGTAACATCTACTTGACCTACATCTGTTAAGCCATCTTCATCTGTTAGTGTATACTCAAAACTGATTGGCTCTGTGCTATCCGTTGCTGGTGCTACATCTAATG